>JAEUTZ010000001.1 GCA_016787725.1 Cyclobacteriaceae bacterium
TCACCCCCAAAAAACCGAAGTTGGTCGGCCAATTCCACCCATCCATTGCGAATCGCTCCGATTTCCATGAAGTTCGCTCATTAACACTGTCTTTAGTGGCTTTAGTCATGTGGATTCGACTGAAGCATGATTCGAAAATTAGCATTACTCCTTCTTGTCACAGTACTCCTTCATTCCCGGTCCCACGCGCAATGCGGGGGCATCCTGGAACCCGGCTTTGCCTTTCTTACCAGCAGCCGCGGCTGCGCCCCTTTTACAGTCAACATCCAAACCCTCTACCTCTCATCGGTGCCCGGCACACAATACTTCATCGATTGGGGCGATGGCACACCGGAAGAAACCTATACACAAGTTGGGCCCGGAGGGGTCACGATCGCACACACCTATCCAAACACCTCCATCAATTGCGGCTACGATGTGATCATCGATGCCGCCAACGCCTGCAACCCGCGCGGCAGCGTGGTGCCCATCAACACGCAGGTTATCGTGTGGACCAACGATGTGATCTCCATCAACCCGGCCACCTACCGCGTGTGCCAGGGCTATGCTGCGGATGTGTTGTTTGTGGACGACAGCGACTGGAATTGTTTTCCGCGGGCTACGCGCGAGAACAATGAACCCCGCTGGATTCAATGGCTCTATGGCACCGGCCCCCTCGGCAATCAGATCCCGGGCATCGAGGTAAATTCAATCACCCCCGGTGGCTATCCCTACCTCGATCCGGCTCCGGCCCGAAATCCCATCTACCCGGTAACCGCCCCCGGCCAGGTAAGCTTGCCCATCAGCGTGCCCGTAACCACCCCGGCAGACCTCGGTAAAGAATTTGTCATCACACTGAAGAACTGGAACCAATGCAATGCCTACGACAACAACCTCACCGACAGCAACCCCTTCAACCCGGTGTCCGGAAACCTCGTCAATGGGGATAACCCTCCGCAAGTCACTACCGCGCGCATCGTAATTGTACCCTCACCACAACCAGATTTTCTCACGCGCCTGGGCAGTGCGGCCGGTCCGCTGCAATCCATCTTCTGCGTGGGCGATAACATCTTCTTCGACAATGAAACTCCCGGCATTGCCGGAGCTTTCTTTGCCCACACCTGGCAATTCTTCGACAACGCTACGGGCACCGGGGCACCGCTGGCCACAGCCACCAATACAAATCCACTCTTTGCCTACCCTACGTCCGGTCAGAAGTTAATCCGCTTGTCGGTACGGGATCAAAATGCTGCAGGCAATTGCGTGGCCATCATCGAAAAGCTGATCACCATTTCTCCGTCCCTGGTAGCACAGATTCAGGCAACGGATCTGCTGAACGTGCCCATCACGCCCGACTTCTGTCAGCAGGCAACAGCACCACGCACCACGTTCCAGGTCCGCTTCAACGATGCCTCGGTGGGCATTGCAACACCCACCACGCAATGGCGTTGGGAGTTCTATGACGAAACCAATTCGCTCGTCCGGCAGGAACCAACCTCCGGTGGTTTTTCATCCGTCCTGCTGGGTCCGTATGATGAATCCTATACCAACCTAGGCACCTACCGCACACGCCTCATCATTCGCGATAATGTTACCTCCTGCGAAACAGTGGCTGAAGTACTCGTCCGCGTCTTTGAAAAACCGGTGCCCGCCTTCACCGCTACGCGGATTTGTGAAGGGCAGCTAACGCAGTTTGTCGATGGCTCCACCATCAATGCGGTCAACGGAGAAACGATCGCCTTGCGGGAGTGGGATTTTAATTATGACGGCATCACGTTCACCAAAGATCCGGCCTTCGACAATCAAACATCGTTTACCCGTTCGATGGGGAGTGGCGGAACTTATCAGGTGGCGCTCCGAACCACCGGAGGCGTCAGCGGTTGTTCCGATATGGTGGTGGTTCCGGTCACCGTGGATCCCTTGCCGCTGGCCAGCTTCACTCCCGATGTTACCTCCGGCTGCAGCCTGCTCACGGTCACTTTCACAAACACAGCGATCCTCGGCCAACCGGCTCCCATCGACCGCTTCATCTGGGAAGTGGATGCCCGCACGGGCCTGGGCTTCCAACCGGTGGGCACCCAGCAACCCGCATCGCCCACCTTCACGAACACCTTCGTGCACGAATTTGAAAACATCACCTCCAGCAATCGCCTGTTTGACATCCGCTTGCGATCCGTAACAGTGGCGGGTTGCGAAACGATTTCATCATCGGTTGTGATCACCGTTTTTCCCGGCACACAGTCCGGATTTTTATCCACGAACTATTCTCCCTTCAACTACAATTGCTCACCCCAAACCGTAAACTTTTCGGTTGATGCCGAAACCCAATCGCGCAACCCCACCAATTATTTGTGGCGCATCAGCGACAGTGCAGGGGTGATTGGTGAAATCAGTTCCGGAACAACGCCTGCTTTCAGTTACCAGTTTGTAAACACAACGCAGGTGTTGAAAGATTTTTTTGTCACCCTCATCACCACATTACCCTCCGGCTGCTTTGGCGACTCTACCCGCACCATCCGCATCAGTCCTGTACCGGCTGCACAATTCACCATCGATACCCTCGCCTTCGATTGCCACATTCTGCGCCTCCGCATGGAAGCAACGCAACCGGGCCTGTCTGCATACCATTGGACTATCGCGGAAAACGGAATTCCCGTAGTGGATGTATCCTCAACTTCCAATACCCTCGTGCACGAATTTAACAGACCGGCTGCTGCTGCCTCTGATCTACCAGTCGCCATCACCCTCGATACCCGCAACTTCGCGAATTGCCCAAGTGCTGTGGTCACCGAGGCTGTCACCGTTCCCAAACGCGATGACATCAATGCTTCCTTCACGGTGTCTCCACTCACACAGTCGTTGCCGGCATCCACAGTCACCATCACCAACAACACGTCACCGGGTCCGTGGACGTACCAATGGAATTTAGGGGATGGCACCACGTCCACCGATCCGAACCTTACTTCGCATACATACGCCACCTATGGAGTGTACACCATCCGGCTGACAGTAACCAACAACGTCTGCATGGAAACACAGCTGCAGCAAATCGAAATTCTGCCCATCCCACCGGTAGTGGACTTTGCCTACGACCCGCCTTCCGGTTGTCAGCCGTTGACGGTCACGTTTACAAACTTATCGCAATTTGCCGATGCGGATAGCTACCGGTGGGATTTTGGTGACCAGTCAACTTCACAGGTCATCAACCCAACCCACACGTATTTTCAACCTGGCACCTATACCGTCAGCCTCACCGCCTCCAATGCGGCCGGCCAACCCGTCACAGAAACTAAGCTGAACATCATCGAAGTCTATCCGCTGCCGGTGGCGGATTTTCAAATCAAACCGGTACTCATCACCATCCCCGGAGGCATCTTGTACACCAACAACCGCAGCTTCAACGCATCCCGGTTCGAGTGGGACTTTGGCGATGGCACTACCTCCACGGAATTTGAACCGGAGCACCGCTACACGCAGGAAGGATTTTACTCGATCAAACTTACCGCCTTCAATCAGTTCGACTGTCAGGATACCACTCTCCGGCAAAATGCGGTGAAAGTGGAAAAAGGGGGGCAGATCTTAATTCCGAATGCCTTCTCACCCGTTTCCGATGCAAATGGGAACATCGGCAGCGATGGCAAGAACGACATCTTCCTTCCGCTCACCCGCGGTGTGGTCGAGTTCGAACTGCAGATCTTTAACCGCTGGGGTGAATTGCTTTTCGAAAGCCGCGACCCCGAAAAAGGGTGGGATGGAACCTACAAGGGAAAGTTGTGCCAACAGGATGTATACATCTACAAACTCGCGGCTGCCTATGAAAATGGCGAACGCATGGTGCGCGTGGGCGATGTAAACCTGATCCGATGATGAGAACGTTGTTAATAGCAATCCTGGTGCTCGGAATGAAAATGAACGGGTGGGCGCAAGACCCCCAGTTCTCGCAATACTATGCTGCGCCCTTATACCTCAATCCGGCCTTCACCGGCACCACGCAAGACCATCGCTTCATCGCCAACTACCGCAACCAATGGCCCAATGCGGCCCGCGGTTTTGTCACCTATGCTTTTTCTTACGACTATAATCTCTATCACTACAACAGTGGCATCGGGTTTTTAGCCACAGTTGATCAGGCGGGCACGGCCGGCTTGCAATCCTCGCAGTTTAATTTTCTGTATTCTTACAAGTGGAACCTCTCCAGCAAATGGGTGGTGTCGGCCGGCCTTAACTTTGGATACGCCTTCCGCACGATCGACCTCAATCGCCTGATCTTTGGCGATCAACTTCAATTTGATTCAGACGGCTCCGTACCCAGCGATGATCCGGCTCTCTTCAACTTAAACACCGCCCGCTACTTCGACTTCCATGCCGGGGGATTGATTTACAACAAGAACATCTGGTTTGGATTTTCGGCAAGTCATTTAAACACGCCTAACCAGTCGCTGCTCGATCAGGAGGCCCTCATCCCGATCAAAACAAGTGTGCATGGCGGAGTCCGGATTCCGTTGTACGCAGGGCCCTTCAAGAAAGATAACATCTCGGTGCTGTCGCCCTCGTTTGTCTACAAAAGGCAAGGCTGCTTCGATCAGCTCGACCTGGGGCTGCACTTCTTGTATGACCCGGTCATGTTGGGTATTTGGTACCGCGGCATTCCCATTCAGCAAAATGTTAATGACAACCTCAGTCAGGATGCCGTAGTGGTAGTACTCGGGTTTCAATTCGACATGCTCGAGATCGGCTACAGCTATGACTTCACCGTCTCCGAACTGGGCCCGGGCTCGGGCGGCTCCCACGAGATCTCACTCAAATACTTGCTCGCCATTCAAATGCATTCCAAAACCAAGAAGAAAGAGAAGTTCATTCCCTGTCCTTCCTTCATCAAGAAATAGCCTGCCCAAATACATAATATCGCGACAGTGAAATCATGCCGAAAAGCGTGGTGATTTTTATGTAAATTGTAATGTGAAAAAAAGGAAGATTAATCACCTCGACTTTGATGTAGATAAGCTGACAAATTCGATTGAAAATGTAAAGACCGGTGACAGCTTTAAAACGGACGTTTCCTTATTAACAAGGGGCGAAATAAGCAAAATAAACAAGAAAAATGGCTGGTTATTTGATTGGAAATCAGAACTTAAGGCTCCGGAAAAAGAGGTTTATAAACTGACCATTTCGGGGAGTACTAACATTCAAGGACTGATTAGCATAACCTTCAGAGACGACCATGTTTATATGCACTTAATTGAAAGCGCTCCTTTCAATAAGGGAAAAGAAAAAGCATATTTAGGTGTTCCCGGCAATTTAGTGGCTTTTGCTTGTCGGGTTTCATTCCAAAGAGGTGGTGGTGGATATCTTTCGTTTAACTCGAAAACTCGCTTAATCGAGTATTACATTAAATCATTAGGTGCCGTTCACTTTGGAGGCTCTCTTATGGTTATTACACCAGAGACATCATTAAGACTTATTGACAAATACTTTAACGAATGATATATGGGACTGATTAAGGAACCTTTAAACGTTGACTTTGAAGTTGACCCTCGACCACTGACGGAGAAAGAGCGAAAAATGATTAGCGCCTTTATAAAGGCGGACAAATTAAAGAAAGCAAAAATGATTGACCGAATTAAGAGTGCAAAGAGTCGTTCACGAACAAAAGTCAATTAAAGCATCACTAAACACAACAGTGTTTCCAACCTTCCAATCCTGATTTTCCTTCTTACCTTTGACCTCCTGTTTCGGTATCAATGGAGTTTAAAGCGCATTTGGAGAAGGATCCGGTTTTTAAAAGCGTGGCCTCGGCCGCGGCCCGCCTCGGGGTGCCAGCCTTTGTCGTGGGTGGCTACGTGCGCGACCTGATCTTGCAGCGGCCCAACAAAGACCTCGACTTTGTGTGCCTGGGCAGCGGCATCCAACTGGCGGAATCCGTGGCCAAAGAACTGGGTGGCGTGCCGGTAACGGTGTTCAAAAATTTTGGCACAGCCATGATTAAACTGAACGACCGCGAACTGGAATTTGTCGGTGCCCGCAAAGAATCGTACCGCGAAGATTCGCGCAAGCCACTCGTGGAAGACGGCACCCTGGAAGAAGATCAGCAGCGCAGGGACTTCACCATCAACGCCATGGCCATCAGCCTGCAACCCGAAGCCTATGGCCAGTTGATCGACCCGTTTGGGGGTGTGGAACACCTCAAAGAAAAGCTCATCAAAACCCCGCTCGATCCCGCCATCACCTTTTCCGATGACCCGCTCCGCATGTTGCGCGCCATCCGGTTTGCTGCCCAACTGAATTTCGATATCGAAGCCGACACCTTCGAGGCCATCCGCAACAACGTAACGCGCCTCACCATCGTATCAATGGAACGCATCATCACCGAACTCAACAAGATCATCCTCGCGCCAACGCCTTCTTACGGATTTAAATTACTTTTTCACAGCGGCCTGCTCAAACAATTCTTTCCGGAAATGGTCGCCCTGCACGGAGTGGAGTATCAGGACAACAAAGCCCACAAAGACAATTTCTTCCACACGTTGCAGGTGCTGGATAATGTCGCCAGCGTCTCTGACGATCTCTGGCTGCGGTGGGCGGCCATCCTTCACGACATCGCCAAACCGGCCACCAAACGGTTCGATCCGCAAGCCGGCTGGACCTTTCACGGCCACGAAGACAAAGGCGCCCGCATGGTGCCCGGTATTTTCAGACGCCTCAAACTGCCACTGAATGAAAAGATGACGTTCGTGCAGAATCTGGTGCGCCTCCACCTGCGCCCCATCGCGCTGGTAAAAGAAGTGTCGGATTCCGCCATCCGCAGATTGTTGTTCGAAGCCGGAGACGACATCGAGGCGTTGATGAAGTTGTGTCGGGCCGACATCACCTCCAAAAACAACGACAAGGTGGCCCGCTTCCTGCGCAACTTTGATGTGGTCGAGCAAAAAATGAAAGACCTGGAGGCGCGCGACCAGCTCCGGAATTTTCAACCGCCCATCTCGGGGGATGAAATCATCAAATGGTTTCAGCTCCGTCCTGGCCCGGTAATTGGTGAAATCAAAGAAGAAATAAAAGAAGCCATCCTGGAGGGCGTGATTCGCAACGATCGGCACGAGGCCTACGACCTCCTGCTGAAAATTGCCGCGCGCAAGGGATTGGTGCTGAACGAACTTAATCCATAATTTTTATTAACCGTTGTATCATGAAATACCTTGTTGTTATTCTGCTCGTTTCCTTCGGTGCCGGGGTATCCGGACAAACCCAAAAACAGCCCGCAAAACCCGATGCGTCAAAACCGCAAACCCAGGAAACGAAACCCGCTACCGATCAGAAGATGAGTGCGCTCACGGAGCACTACATCAAAAAGTATCAGGTGGCCATTCAATGGAGCGACTACGAAGTAGCCAAAGATGCACTGTATGATCTAATCATCGAAAATCCACAAAACGACTCCCTGATTTCTGACCTCGCGTATTTCTATTTTGAAAATGAAAAGTATGTGCAGGCCGTACTCGTATCGCAGCAGTTGCTGGCGCGCAATCCCAAAAATGCGGTGGCCCTCGAAATGTCGGCCGTAGGCTACGAAGTGATGGGCGTAAAAGACCGATCGCTCCAGAGTTTTGAAAGCCTCTATTTGTTGACCAACAATTTCAACTACCTCTACAAGATGGCCTTCCTGCAATTTGACCTCAAGCGATATGCTGAATGCATTACTTCGGTGGACATCCTGCTGGCCAACAAAGACGTAGAGGCCGCCAAGGTGGCTTTCAACGATGCAGCCGGAAAACCCAAGGAATACCCCATGAAAGTGGCCGTGCTGAACCTGAAAGGGCTGGCTGTACAAGAACACCTGGGCGACAAAGCGGCTGCAAAAAAGGCCTTTGAAGACGCCCTTGCCATCGCCCCCGATTTTGTATTGGCCAAAGAAAACCTGGCCAAGGTGAAATAATGCAACCATTCGTTCCCGGACCGGGTCTTTGAACCAAAGTAGGCTTGGAGGCCACGGCAGTAAATATCCAGGATGAGTTAATAGCCCGATGCCGGCAGGGCGAACGGGCGGCATTCTATAAGGTCTATAAACTTTACAGCCGCAGCATGTACAATGTGGGCTACCGGATCGTTAACGATCAGGAAGAGGCGGAAGATGTGCTTCAGGAGTCGTTCATCAGTGCCTTCAACAACCTGGACCGTTACCGCGGAGAGTCTACGTTTGGCGCCTGGTTAAAGCGCATTGTGATCAATAAAGCCATTAACCACCTGCACAAACGCAAAACCGAGCGGCTGCCGGAAGACGAACGGTTTGATGTGAAGGCCGAAGAGCCGGTGGATGAATTGGAAGGCTACCCGTTTACGGTAGAGAAGGTTCGGGCCGCCATCACCGCCCTGCCCGATGGCTACCGGTCCGTACTTTCGTTGTATCTTTTGGAAGGCTACGACCATGCAGAGATTGGAGCAATTCTGGGAATCACCGAATCAACTTCAAAATCGCAATTCAACCGGGCAAAAAAGAAATTGAAAGAAGTGCTAGAAGGAATGTATGGAAAATGACTCGCTGAAAAAATTTGTGGATCAACACCGGCAGGAGTTTGACCACCACGTACCCTCCGAAAAAGTGTGGGCCCGCATCGCGTCAAATTTGCCCCGTCAGATTTCCTTGTGGAATAACGTAGTGGTATGGCGGGCGGCAGCGGGTTTGTTCCTGGCACTTTCCCTCTATCTGTTCGTCACTAGCACCAACCCATCCGTCTCTACCGGGGAGCGGGCCCACTTGCAAGGGGAATTCAATGACCTCGAAACCTTTTACAGCGAACAGATTGCCGACAAGGTGGAACTGATTAGCGACATTCAGGGCTTTGAAGACGAACAGTTCACGCAGGACATGCAAAAGCTCGAAGCTATGTACCAGGTGCTGCGCGACCAGATGAAGTCGAATCCAACACCGCAGGTAAAAGATGCCTTGATCCTCAACTTGCTCGTCCGCATCGACTTACTCAACCAACAACTCAAAACCCTCGAAGACTCCCAAAAACCAAAACACCCCGACTCCGAGGTGTGATAATTTCTGTCATGCTGTGGCTTCTTGAACCCTTACCCGATCCACTTTAATCTCTAAACTTTCAGCTTTCAGTTATCGGCTTTCTACTGACACTTGTCCGCCCTCTGACGCGAAGCAAAAAAATAGTAACTAATCCAGAGCAGGGTAGGGCTGCGGGCGGTAGCGAAGGATCCCCCAATCCAATACCGCTGATAACAACTTCCACCCGAGGGGATTCATCGCTTCATTTGCCACGCAATCCCCACTCGTTATAAGCTAAGAGTTGATTTTTATTAGAACGATAAATTTCCCGTCCGCTCTGAATTGTCTTTCAACTATTTTTTAAAAAAAGGTAAACACAATCCAGAGCTGGGGTGGATTCATAGTCAGAGCAGCCTGTCCGCCCTCTGACGCGAAAAAAAAAATAGTAACTAAATCCAGAGCAGGGTAGGGCTGTGGGCGGTAGCGAAGGATCCCCCAATCCAGTACCGCTGCTAACAACTTCCACCCGAGGGCATTCATCGCTCCATTTTATCCCGCATTAAGCACTTCGGTATCAGCTTGGACTAAGTTCCAGTCGAAAGTTGAGCGCCTCGATCCGCTCTGAATTTCTTTCCGCTATTTTGTTTGAACCTTGAATAAACTCTGCCTTCCTTAAAATTCAAGTGCCGGTCAGTCTGAGGCTCTCGAAGACTCCCAAAAACCAAAACACCCCGATTCCGAGGTGTAATAATTTCTGTCATACAAAACTTTAAGCTTTACGCTTTCAAACTTTACGCTTTCAACTTTCCTAAAAGTCTTCCTCACTCTTCAACTCAAACGCCTCCTTATTGCTGTCCACTACCTTCCCGTCCTCGCACTTCAACACGCGGGCCGGAAAGCGCTTGATCAACCCATAGCTGTGCGTGGCCATCAGGATGGCCGTACCACTCTTATTGATCTGCTGAAAGATTTTCAAAATCCCGCTCGAGACTTCCGGGTCC
>JAEUTZ010000010.1 GCA_016787725.1 Cyclobacteriaceae bacterium
AACACAAAATCGTTCGCTCTGTACCAGCCTTGACTCGGCTGATTCAGACACCTACCTTAGCTTGGAAGTTGAACTGGAAAACCGGCAAGTACTACACATTTTAAACAACGATTCTGTCCAACTTATAGGGGGTTAGTACAAGGATAGAAACGTAATCCGTGGTCTGAAATAAACAATCAGGCATAATCTTCGATCCATTTAAACTTCTTTTCAATAATCGCATTCTTTTCCTTACGGATATAGTCAAGAAATGCTCCGGCAACAGGCGAAAAGGATTTATTCTTTAACCAGATCAACTGCCAGGTGGATTGGATGGGTAGACCCTTTACGGGAATGATTTGTAAGTCACCGTTTATCAGCTCCGAACGGATCCCGATCAACGGCATAATGGAGCAACCCAATCCGGCCAACACGGCTTGTTTCACCGCTTCGTTGGACGTGAGCTCCAGCTTTTTGGTGACCTGAATGCGGTGTTGCTGAAAGTATTTTTCCAGCGTATGCCGCGTGCCAGACCCGCTTTCGCGGAAGATGAGGGGCAAGCGTTCTATAATCTTTTTCTCGTAGGGATTTTTTTTAAAAGAAAGGTCCGTGTTATTGACCAGAAAGAGTTTGTTCTGCATTAACTCCACCTTCTCCACCTTCAGCTTCTCCGGAAGCACCGACACCAATCCGAAATCCACCTCATTATTTTCCAGGCTTTCGAGTACCTTCGATTTATTGGTCACATCCAACCGCAATTCCACATCGGCATGCGTCTGTAAAAAGCCGGACAGGAAGTAGGGGATTACATATTTGCCGGTGGAGACGGACGAGATCTTCAAACGCCCGGATAATTGCCCGCGAAAGGAGGAGGTTTTATAATCAATGGCGTGCACTTCATTGAGAATCTTTTCGGCCGAGCGCGCGATCTCCTTGCCAAAGTCGGTCACATAAAGTTTTCGGCCAACTACTTCGGTGAGTGGTATTTGAAACTGATCCTGAAAGTTTTTCAGTTGAATGGATACTGCGGGCTGCGTGAGGTGCAGTTCTTCTGCCGCTTTCGTAACGCTTTGAAGTTCTGTGATTTTTAAGAAAACCTGTAACTGATGCAAGGTGTAGTTCATAAATATAGTTTATGGTCTTTATTATAAAAATAAATAAAAATTGATGCATACAAACGCCCATTTTTGCGGCCGAAATAAAAACACATACCCCTATGACTAAAATTACAGTGGCAAAAGGAGATGGTATCGGTCCGGAAATTATGGCCGCCACGCTCGCCATCATTAAAGCTGCAGGCGCAAAAATTGAAATTGAGGAGATTGAGGTCGGTGAGAAGGTTTACTTGGCTGGAAATACGTCCGGGATCGCGAAGGAATCATGGGACATTATCCGCAGAAACAAGGTATTCTTAAAAGCGCCCATTACCACACCGCAGGGCGGAGGCTATAAGAGCCTGAATGTAACCACGCGCAAGTTTCTGGGGTTGTATGCCAACGTGCGTCCCTGTGTGAGTCTGCACCCGTTTGTAAAAACGAAACATCCGCAAATGGATCTTGTCATCATCCGGGAGAATGAAGAGGATTTATATGCCGGCATCGAACACCAGCAAACGGATGAAGTGGTTCAGTGTCTGAAACTCATCAGCCGACCGGGTTGCGAGAAGATAGTTCGTTATGCATTTGAATATGCGAAGCAGTATGGTCGAAAAAAAGTCACCTGCTTCACGAAAGACAATATCATGAAGCAAACCGATGGTTTATTCCACCAGGTGTTTGATGAAATTGGAGTAGAATATCCGGAAATAGAAAAGGAGCACTGGATTATTGATATAGGCGCAGCTAAAATGGCAGATACACCCGAAGCCTTTGATGTGATCGTAATGCCTAATTTATATGGCGATGTGCTTTCCGATGTGGCAGCCCAGATTGCAGGCTCTGTGGGATTGGCAGGTTCTGCCAACATTGGTGAAGAGTGTGCGATGTTTGAGGCAATCCATGGTTCGGCACCACGCAGAGCCGGACAGAACATGGCAAACCCTTCCGGTTTGTTGCAAGGCGCGATACTCATGCTGAACCACCTGGGCCAAACCGAAGTGGCTGAGAACGTACAGAACGCCTGGTTAAAGACAATCGAAGCCGGAATTCATACCTATGACATTTTTAAGGAGGGTGTTAGTCAGGTGAAAGTAGGCACGCAGGAATTTGCACAGGCTGTAATTGCCAACCTCAGCAAGAAGCCATCAACTTTAAAAGCTGTTTCTTATGCGAAGGGTGCAGCTTTGAAACTTCCTAAATACAAGCGCAAACCTGCCGCGAAGAAAGACCTTGTGGGTGTAGACCTCTTTGTTCATTGGTCGGGTACCAACCCGGATGAATTGGCAGCCAACGTGAAAGCGTTGGGTAATTCCGAAGTGCAGCTCACCATGATTACCAACCGCGGAATCAAGGTGTGGCCGGAAGGATTCCGGGAGACATTCTGTACTGACCACTGGCGCTGTCGCTTTAAACCGGTGGAAAACAACACCATGAGTAAACAAGAGATCATTCGGTTGTTGAACAAAGCAATCGAAAATAAAATCGATACGATCAAAACGGAGAATCTATATGCATTCAACGACAAGCCTGCCTACTCGTTAGGACAGGGTCAATAAATAAACCACTATTTCAATGAAAAATTCACACACATTTAAGCTTGTAGACGGGAAGTTTTCGCCCTCCGATGCGCGGAAAATCCTGATTGAACTGATTCAGAACAAAATCAACTTTCATACCCGCGAATTACATCGCATGGAAGAACACAGGGAAGGCAATGCCACGCGATCAGAAAAGCGAATTACCCAGTTACGAAAGTCTTCGGAAGCATTGAAGAAAAAGTTGGTGCAGGCCGAGCAAAAAGGTATGCAATTAAAGGTAAAGGGTGTGATCGAAATTACTTTTCTGGAGTAGGATAAAATGCATCCATTGTTTGTCGGAAGAACACTTGCCATTGCCACAAAGCATAAAAAGGAGTTGATTCTGGCCGATAAACTCGAGAATAGACTGGGTGTAAAATGTACGGTCCCAAAACAATTCGACACAGATGTCTTAGGAACTTTCACCGGTGAAATTGAACGTACACTTTCACCGGTGGAGGCCGCTCGACAAAAATGCAAAATGGCAATGCAAGAACTTGGCTGCGATCTTGCCATCGCAAGTGAAGGTTCTTTTGGGGCACATCCGGCCATTCCATTTTGCCAGGCAAATGAAGAACTACTTTTATTAATAGACACTCACAATCGTCTTGAATTAATAGCCAGCGAACTAAGTACCGAGACTAATTTTAACGGGACAGCCGTTATTAATTTGAAGCAGGTTTATGATTTCGCATTGGCTACAGAGTTCCCTTCTCATCGATTGATATTACGACCCTATCAGCATGCCCATTTTGGAATTGTAAAAGACATACACACCTGGCAATATCTCTGTAAAGTATTTACAAAGCTGATGCGGGAATATGGAAGTGCATATGTAGAAACCGATTTGCGCGCCATGCACAACCCCACACGGAGAAGAGTAATTGCCCGTGCGTTGGATAAATTACTTACACTGATTGATAGCCAATGTCCGCAATGTGAAATGCCTGGATTTTCTGAAGAAAAAGTGAATCGTGGTTTACCCTGCCGGGATTGTGGCTTGCCTACACGTGCTGTACTTTCTGTAATCAAACTTTGCAAGCACTGTGGAAATGAAGAGATGATTTTGAATCCCTTGGGTGAATTTGAAAACCCCATGTATTGCGATCGCTGTAACCCCTAAATAAGTTAACGATGAATGTTGATTTGCTAATTGATAATCTTACCAATCCGGCCCTGCTTTTCTTTGTCCTGGGTGTGTTGGCCGTTCGTTTGAAAAGTGACCTGGAAATTCCGGCCAATTCATCCAAATTCATTTCCCTGTATCTCTTGTTTTCGATTGGCTTCAAGGGAGGCCAGGAGTTGGCCCACAGTCAGTTTACACTGGAGATCATCTGGGCGGTAATATTCGGCATTGCCGTGGCGAGCGTGATTCCGCTCTATACCTTTTTTATACTGAAACGGAGATTACGCGTAGCGGATGCCGGGGCCATCGCGGCTGCCTATGGCTCGGTAAGTGCCGTTACGTTTGTTACCGCAGTGTCCTTCCTCGAAATACAACAAATAACGTTTGACGGGCACATGGTAGCCGTGATGGCGCTGATGGAAGCACCGGCCATTGTTATCGGGGTGATGTTGATCCGATTTTACGGTGACCAGAGTGAAACGAAGCTGAAAGTGCACTCCATAATTTCACATTCCTTTACGAATGGAAGTGTTTTCATGATTGTGGGAAGCCTGATCATTGGCTTGCTGGCAAGTGAACAACAGGCCCAGGGAATAAAACCCTTCACCACCGATATCTTCAAAGGGTTCCTGGCCATCTTCCTCCTCGACATGGGCATTGTCAGCGGCCGGAGACTGGATGATTTCTTTCGGAGCGGCAAGTTTACAACTGCGTTTGCCATCCTTATCCCGCTCATCAATGGTTGTGTAGTGGCGTGGTTGAGTGGCATGGTTACCGATGCGACCGGGAACCGTTTTATTTTTGCTGTGCTCGCAGCCAGTGCTTCCTACATTGCCGTTCCGGCAGCGATGAAGATTGCTGCTCCCAGTGCAAACCCGGGCTTGTTCCTGCCCATGGCCCTGGTTGTTACTTTTCCATTGAATATCACCATTGGCTTACCCTTGTATTATTCAATTGTCTCCAACCTATAATACAAACGCGTCATGACGCAATGCGGTCAAGTAGTTTAACCGGTCAACCAGAAATAAAGTTGTCAGGTGGTACCGCCTGACAACAATGGAAATGAAGTAGTATAAACCGCAGGCACAAAGACGCCAAGGTTTTCAAAGAGCACGCTCAACTGAGAATCTTTGCGAGCTAGCGCCTTTGCGGTGAAAAGATATTCTTGCTGTTATCTCAATAGGTATCTTGATGACCGCGATTAATTATCAACCTGAGAGGCAAGGAGATATCTTCTATTCAATCAAAACAGTTTTTCGTTAGGCGGGGTCACTTTGGCCAACCGCAGATACACCGTGGTTTGTCCCCGGTGGTGGGTCTGGTGCTCAAATAGTTTGGCATACACCATGCCCTTGCTCATTTCAAACTGATTAAATAGTTTAGTTTTTTCAAAAAGCTGAACGGGCGTCATCTTCTTCAGGCTGTTGATCACGAAATCGTAACTCGCCAGTACCAGATTCGTAACGTTCGCCTTTGATTTATCCGTGCTCTTTTCCGATTCACCGAAACCCACCGGGCTTTTCTCACCGGAGGCAGCCGCTGCAAAGCCGTAGTTGGCATCGGTCAGGTGCAGCATTTGTTCAGCAAACGAGCGCATCTCTGGTGTAGGTTTCAATGCATAACCTGATTCCGGCATGGCATCCAGGTATTCTTTGGTGTAGGCTTTGGCACGTTCCCATTCTTTCACAATCTCATCGATGGATTGGGCTTGCACAACGGCCACCAGGCAAACCAACATCAGTACCAGCGGGAATGTTAACTTTTTCATATTCATAGTTTAAGTTTGGTGAAACGAACCTTGTAACCCCCCAACGTCCATCCGGACTCGACCCTAGTGATTACGATTATTTTACAGAATATCTTATAAGCTATACCGCGCAGTTGCATGGAACTATTTTAACAACCAGTTTTTATAAATGTATACAATTCCGGTATAAACTCTATCTTCAAAAGGGCATATTCCGTTGGGCTGCCGGTGGTTGCTTCCTGGAAAAGATGCTTGGCTTTAGCAATCGTAAATGCGTCCACTTGAGGCCTGGGTTGAACGAATTTTCAGGATAGCTAAAATAGACATATTTGTATTCTCATCTAACTACAATTAACTATTCGATCTTTACTCATGCTCTGAGACATTTCGACCTGACAGACGACTTATAATTTGTTGGGGTAAAACTTCACAACTGTTGGGAGAGCGAATTTTGTTGTACCTTATTCCCTAAACAACACCAAAATGAAAACCGGTGTCCGGGTGGCCATTGTTATTTCCATCCTGGTCACGGTTATGGTCGCCATGTGGGTGATCAACAAGAATAAGAGAAGTGAATCTTCCGGGCTTCCCTGCTATCGGGTGTTTCGATCTGGCAGTTGATCATATAATTAATGGTAACGCGTAAAACATTAATAGCATTGGCGCTTTCTTTTCCTGAAACCTCAGAAGCTCCGCATTTCGACAAGACTTCATTGCGGGTGCGTGGAAAAATCTTTGCCACCTACGATAAGAAAACCCACCGGGCTTGTGTGAAGCTATCGGAAGTGGATCAGGACGTTTTCTGGAAGGGTGCGAAATCAAGTATCTATCCGGTTGCCAATGCCTGGGGCAAACAGGGGTGGACCTGGATTGAGTTGGGTACTGTAAAGAAAGCCCAGTTTATCGATGTCATCACTACGGCCTATTGCACGGTAGCACCGAAAGCGTTAGCCAATCAGATTCGCCCCTGAAATAGATACGCATTTCAGAAGTTTAAGTACCTTGAAATGCCGTACCGATCAAATTGTCCGGCCACAAAAAACAAGCCCATGCAAGGAACAAAAATTACGGTGACAGCCACCGTGGCTGCAGCCCCAGCTAAGGTGTGGGAGCATTGGACACACCCTCAACACATCACGCAGTGGAACTTCGCTTCCCCGGATTGGCATTGCCCGGCAGCCGAAAACGAGGTGCGGCCGGGTGGCAAACTCAAATGGACCATGGCGGCACGCGATGGTTCCATGAGTTTTGACTTTGAAGGCGAATACCAGGAGATCATTCCTATTAAGAAGATAACGTATGTCATAGCCGATGGACGCCAGGTAACGGTGGAGTTCGCTGCTGTAGGTGCACAGACAGAAGTAACAGAAACGTTCGAGGCGGAAGGAACGAACCCCGAAGAAATGCAACGGGCCGGCTGGCAGGCGATTTTGGATAATTTTAAAAAATATGTCGAGTCACGATAATGCAGCGAAGAACCTTCATTAAAAAATCAACAACCACCGCAGTAGGCCTTGGTTTGTTGGGCGCTGCGCACTGGCAAGGTAATCGTGTCAGCAACAAGCTGCGTGTAAATGGTGTACGGATTGAAAGCCGCATCCAGGAGTTGGCGAAATACGGGCGGGACGAAACCGGGCACGGTTACCGGGTTGCCTATACGCAAGGGGATGTGGAAGGGCGCACCTGGTTTATGGAACTGATGAAAAAAGCAGGGCTGGAGGTAAGCATCGATACAGGCGGCAACATCCTGGGTAAACGGGCCGGGAAGAAGGTGGGTTTAAAACCGATTGCATTTGGATCGCACATTGACATGGTTCCCGATGGCGGCAACTACGATGGCACCCTGGGGTCACTCAGTGCGTTGGAGGTCATTGAAATCCTGAATGAAAACAAAATCACAACCCACCATCCGCTGGAAGTGATCATCTTCGCCAACGAAGAAGGTGGCCTGATTGGCAGCCGGGCCATGGCCGGTAACATGACAGCAGCCGGGTTACAACAGAAAAGTCAGAGTGGCCTGCTCATGGCCGAAGGAATAAAAAAGATTGGTGGCGATCCCGACCGCATCGGGGCGTGCATCCGCAAGCCGGGCGACTTTCATGCCTTTGTTGAATTGCACATTGAGCAGGGCGGAACTTTGGAGAAAGAAAATTTGCAGATAGGTGTGGTAGAAGGCATCGTGGGCATTGTCGATTGGGAGGTAACAGTGGAAGGTTTTGCAAATCATGCCGGTACAACGCCCATGAACTTACGACAAGATGCCTTGTTGGCGGCTTCGAAGTTGGTGGTGATGGTCAATGAAGTAATTAAAAGTTACCCGGGCGGACAGGTAGGCACCGTAGGGAAGATCAGTGCCTGGCCCGGAGCTTACAACGTGGTGCCCGGGAAAGTGACGTTGGGTTTGGAGATTCGCGACTTGTCAGCCGACAAGATTGAGCAGTTGTTTGGTGAAATTGAAAAACGGGCCACCACTCTGGCTAGCGATACAAAGACGAAAATCCGGTTCGAGCGGCAAGCCAGTGCGGTGAAGCCGGCATTAACGGACAAGCGGTTGCAGCAACAGATTGATGCGGCCGCGAAGGCATTGGGGCTTACCACCAAATTAATGCCCAGCGGTGCCGGCCATGATACCCAACAGATGGCTTCGCTCGCACCGGTGGCCATGATTTTTGTTCCCAGCGTAGGCGGCATCAGTCACTCACCCAACGAGTATACCAAACCCGAAGACATGACCAATGGGGCAAATGTACTGCTTCAAACGATTCTCGCGATTGATGCGGAGTGACTCATGGAATTCCTGATCGAACGTAACAACCCGCATGCAGTCCTGTAAATCCTGCGATACCCGATTTAATGGAAATTATTGTCCACAATGTGGTCAAAAGGTTATTCACCGGTTTAACCTGACATACCTTTGGGGGATGTTCCACCAGGATGTTTTTGAACTGGATCGTGGACTGTGGCGCACGATGAAGGACTTACTGGTACGACCCGGCTACATGATTCGCGAGTACCTGAATGGAAAGACTAAACCCTACTTCAGTCCCCTGAAGTATTTGCTGGTGGCCACCGCCCTCTTCTACTTGTTGGTCTCCATAGCAAGTATGGTTGATGCTGGGGATACGCTTTCCGCTTTGGATTGGAAAAAAAAGTATTTCTACAATGATCATCCCTTGATTTCGCTGCAGACTATCCGTGACCTGGGCGGCATTTTCACTGACGTTGTCCTTGTATCAAGTCTTTCATTTTATTTTTTACTCTTGTTGCCCATCCTGGCACTCGCATTAAAGATATTCTTTAAGTCATTGAATTTCACAGAGCACCTGATTACGCTTACTTTTCTTTGGGGTCAGGTGTTTTTTGTATTGATCGTCTTGCTGGGGTTATTGACTTCATTTCTGGCAACCTTGGTTGGATATAATGAGGTCGCTTTTTTGACTTTGATGGGGGTATGTATTGGTGCTATGCTATTTTATTTTGTATGGACCTATCGGCAGCTTTCAGGCGGTTCCTGGATAAGTACTTTGTTCCGCTTAGTAGGCGGTATCTACCTGGGATATTTTCTTTTCTTCACCTTCAGCATTCTGATTTTCATTTCGCTAAAAGCGATGTTTGCCTAATCCGCAAGACACAAGTTATTTAAACTGAATCAACTTGGAGATGCTGGCGGAGAGGTAGCCGCTGTTGATCAAGTCGATCGTTTCGCCCGGCAGCGCCTGGGGAATGTTGTAGGTATAGCTGATCATGAACGTCCACCGGTTCATGGAAATGGATACCGGGGCTACAAAGGAATAATTCAACACGCCCCATTCGGTGTTGGTGACTTCATAATACAAGGGCAGTCCCCTGCGTAGTCGGTAGATGATGCCGAGATAGGAGCGCGCGTAAGGTTCCAGCCTGGTGATTTGCTCGCTGCCAAACAACATAGTTGAATAGGGATAGAAGGCTATCCGGTCAATCTTACCCCAGCCGCGTTTTTCCAGGTTGATCATAACGGTAGGATTAATCCGGTGCGCCACCTTTTTGCCAAAGAATAACTGATAATCGAGTCGGAAAGTGAACCACTTGGCATTGAAAAAGTTGTAGATGCCCACGGTGTTGTCGTAGGCGATGTAGGTCTCATCATCGATGGCCGAGTAGAAGTAGCGGTTATATTCCGCCATCACCGACCACCACGCAGTGGGGCTGTTCATATAACCGACCGTGCCTACAGTTAGATAATATTGGGGATCATACTCCTTACTCCAATAACCGGTAACATCGGTATAAAGTCCCGACTTGTGATAATAGCTCAGACCGGGGGCCATACCAAATTGATTGAACCCCAACGTGCGGCTGGCGGAAACCACATTGCTGTTGTATCCCAACCGGATGTTCAGTTGTGAATGCAGCTCGGGCTCAGGTAGATTGATCAGGCTGTCGATCAGCGAGAGAATGCTGGTCGAATCGCTTTGTGCCAGCAGCGAATCAAGCTCGGCAATGTAGGGATCGGAGTATAATAAAGCCGAATCAGTTTGCTGTGCCTTTGTTGAGAAGGAGCAAACTGATACGATGAGTAAGCCAACGATCGGTTTGGAGAAAGACACGGTTAGTTCCGTTGCTGTTCGCGCAGCCGTTGGTTCCGCTCCCGGATGGTTTCGTTGCGTTGTTGCATCATCCTTCGTTGTTGAATCTGTTCAAGAATGATGCGTTGAAAGTCACCTTCTGCTTTACGCAATGTGAGCATTTGCTGGGCGGTAATCACTTTAAGCAGCCGGTCGGAATACACTTTCTCAAGATCGAGTTCACGTTGTTTAAGATTGAGCCCCAGTTTCACCAGTTCTTCCTGTTGTGTGGGATCCGGATTTTCGGCATTGATTTGTTTACGGGCATCCACAAATTCCTGCCGCAGGTCCCTGCGCTTGTCCGAGAATTCGCGGTACACCGGCCAAAACCGCTCGGCTTGTTCCGGAGTCAATCCGAGTTTATCGGAAATATAGGCGATGCGCAGGTTCTTGATTTTCTCCTGCACTTGTGGATCCTGCAGAGTCGGTTCCGCAGTTGGATCCTGTGCCCACGCCCAACCACTCATCAGCCACATCGCGATCATCAATACCTTTTTCATAAGCTGTTAAAAGTTTTCAGTTTCAATAAATTCCTGCATTAGCAGGTCTAATTCTTCATCGGCTATATCAAAAGAGGAGTACACCTTTTCTTCCAGTTCTTCCAAATCCGTATCGCTCCAGGTAACCGATTCGGTTAACTCCTCCACATTCAAATCACTGTCTTCCAGGTATGCAATAAGTTGCTCGGTTTGGATGCCCGCCAGCTGTTGCTCGATGCTTTGGTTGCTGCGGTTGACGAACCAGAACAGACCCACGGCTACCACCACCAACGGTAAGGCAAACTTCACTACGGGCGACCAAAACCAGGGGGCTACCTCGGGCTTGGCAACCCGGGCCTGGATAACGCCCGGAAGCCGGTCGAAATACCCTTCGGGTACTTCAAAAATGTTCTTTTTAGGGATGTCTTCCAGCTTTTTCATTTGGTGCTATGACTCTTGAAATTCACAAAAGTTTAATCATTCGGTTAAATAATCCTCTATTTTCTTAACAGCATGGTGAAAGCTGGCTTTCAGGGCCCCCACGCTGGTCTTGGTGATCTCCGAAATGTCCTCGTACGACAAGTCATCGAAGTATTTCATGTTGAATACAAGTCGCTGTTTATCAGGTAACTTAAGCAGGGCCTTTTGAAGCTTCTTTTGAATGTCCTCCCCGGAGATATCGGAAGCAGTATCCAGCTTCGTTGAAAGTTCTTGGCCCACATCCTCGATGGGGAGAAAAAAGCGCCTGCGTTTCTTGTTTAAGAAGGTCAGGCATTCGTTGGTAGCAATGCGATAGATCCATGTAAAAATCTGGGAATCTTCCCGGAATTGGTCGATGGCCTTATGCACCTTAATAAAGACTTCCTGGGTAAGGTCATCAGCATCATCGTGGTCGATCACCATCTTGCGCACGTGCCAGTACACCCGTTGTTGGTAGGCCCGCACCAGCAGATTAAACCCATAGCTACGGGTTTCCGGGTTTCTGATTTTCAAGAGCAGGTCTTTGTCTTCCAAGGAAGCCAACGTTTAGCGTTTAGACCTTAAAGATACGAGAAGGTTTAGTCAGGTGATAGAATTAAGTACATCCACCAGGCGCTCAAAGGTTTCTTTGGAGTGCGTGGGAAAGTTGGCAAAGCGAAGCTGGGATTTCTTCCTATCACCATACCCATCGCCCGGATGCAAGCCATTATTGATCAGGTGCCGGGTAATGGATTCAGTATGAGACCCGGTCTCTGCAACAAGAACGGTCTTTGATTGATACGTTGGATCCGTTACGAAAGGGTTGACGAGGGGATGTGCCTTCAAGGCCTGATAAAGAATGGCGGCTTTGTATTCTGTTTCCTTTCGCAGGACCTGGATACCTCTGCGCTGAAAATCTTCAATCACCTTGCCCAGCAGGTAGATGGCCAACACATTGGGAGTCTCGGGCGTTTGATGCTTTTTTGCGTTGGCAAGCAACGTGGGTAAATTATGGTAGGTACCGATGGACACGCCTTTTGAAAGCAGCGCTTCCGCTTTGGCAATGCACCGGTCGTTAACCACCCACACCCCCAGGCCGGCCGGCAACCCGAATCCTTTCTGTACGGAGAAAAATACCGAGTCAATCTTTGAATAATCAAATTGGGGATAGGGCAGCGAAGAAACCGCATCCACAACAATTAATGATTGCGGAAACTGATCGCGAAACTGATGGAGAAGGGGAAGAGCCAAAGAAACACCGGTGCTGGTTTCATTGTGGGTGAGGGCAATTAACTCAGGGGTTGTTTCAACGCGGGGCAATTCACTGAATCCTTGTCCGGCAGCCGCTTCCACTCTGTGAGCAGTTTTATTCAATTGACCGGCTATCTCATAAAACCGTTTTGAAAAAGCACCGTTCACGAGATGCAGAGAGTAGTTTTCCACCAGATTTTGAATACAGCGCTCCCAGATTTCCGTAGCCGAGCCGGTAAAAAATACATGGAAGTCAGCGGGAATGTTGAGCAAGGATTTCAATCCTTCCGTGGCGTGTCTGGAAATCTGCTCGAAGGCAGACGTGCGGTGAGACAGGGAAGGAACACCTTCTCGAAAGGCCTTCCGCATATGTCCTTCCACCGTGAAATAAAGTTGGGAAGGACCCGGAGTAAAATTGATCATCATCAATGGAATTGCGGTGCAAGGTAGCCGGAATGGGGGTGTCATTCAAAAATATCACCGGTGATTTTATCACCCACAAAAGCGCATAAATCGATTTAATTTCAAACCGGTTTTCCACTACAAAAAAAATACAGAATAGTCAATGTTTATCTTTTCCTATCTACTCAGCTACTTTACATCATAAAATCCACTTGGGTTTGGGACACGTTTGCTGAACCTAACATGTAAACAATACCGAGTGAAGTTCACGGACAAAATCAGGCCTCATCCGACACGCTAAAACGTGTCGGCCTCGCCCGAAAAGCAGGTTAACAGTGGAAGGTTGCGGCCAAAGGACAACTCAAAACTTGTCTTTATTGAGGTTCAGAAACACCTCTCCAAATCCGGTGGGTTTTTGTTTTTATAGCCACACTTAATACAACACCCTGAACTTGATGGTGTGTTCAATGGCGCGCAGCTCTTTAATCACATCTTTGTTGTATTCCTTATTGATGTCGGTAATCACGTAGCCAATGCTCTCGTTGGTCTTAAGGTATTGCCCCACAATGTTGATGCCGTGGGTGGCGAGAATCTGATTGATCTTTGCCAGAATCCCCGGTACGTTGCTGTGAATGTGAATCAGACGATGGGCGTTTTCCAAAATCGGCAACGACAGATTCGGGAAATTAACACTGTTGCTGGTACCGCCATTGTTGATGTAATCCAAAAACTTACCCGATACAAACTGAGCAATATTTTCCTGCGCTTCCAGGGTACTGCCTCCGATGTGTGGCGTTAATAAGGTGTTGGGCAACCCCCGCAATTCCGAAACAAATTCTTCCTCATTGCTTTTCGGTTCTTTTGGAAAAACATCCACAGCGCAGCCGGCTACTTTTCCAGACAGGATATTTTTCTTCAGCGCCTGAATGTCCACAATATGTCCGCGGCTCAGGTTCAGGAAAATGACACCTTTCTTCATCAGGTCAAATTCACGGGCTCCAAACAAATTGGTGTTTTCCTTCCGTCCGTCTACGTGCAGCGATACAATATCGGATTGTTCGAGCAATTCTTTCATCGACCGGCATTTGATGGCGTTCCCCAAGGCCAGCCGCTCTTCGCGATCGTAATAAAAAACTTTCATTCCCAGCGATTCGGCCAGCACCGAAAGCTGGGAGCCAATGTTGCCATAGCCAACAATGCCCAACTTCTTTCCCCTAATCTCAAAACTGCCCTTGGCTGATTTATCCCATTTGCCTTCGTGCATCTTGTTCGATTTGTCAACGATATTTCGAATGAGCAGGATGATCTCACCGATCACCAGTTCCACAACGGACCGGGTATTACTGTAAGGCGCATTGAATACGGCAATGCCACGTTTGGTGGCGTCTTTCAAATCAATCTGGTTGGTGCCGATGCAAAAGGCACCAATGGTCATTAACCGGCTGGCGTTTTCAAGCACCTTGGCCGTCACCATGGTTTTTGACCGGATGCCGAGGACCGAAACGTTTTTTATTTTCTCACACAACTCATCCTCATCCAGTCCGGCCGGGTATACCTCAACATTGAAGCCTTCTGCTTTAAAGGCATCCACGGCATGGGGGTGCACATTCTCAAGCAGCAGCACGTTGATGCGGTTTTTTGGATAGGAGATGGCGGTATTCAACTTGTTCAAATATAAAAATTCATCCAGGCTGGGGGCAATGTGATCGGCCTTGTTCAATACTTTCTCGCGCTCAACGTTTTCCGTAAAGGCATAAAACTTATTGGCCAGGCCGGCATGCTTGATTTCATAATCCGTATAGCCATCCCCGATAACGTATACATCGCCCGGCAAGTTCAGTTTCTTAAGTTGTTCCACCTTGCCGTTGTTCTGCGAAAGCGGATTGTCCTGATCAAAGCCTATTACGTTTCCCTGCGCATCAAAATGAAATCGGTTGGCGAGGATGTTTTCGGGTTTGATGCCAAATTCCGTAACGATCGGATCGATAAAGGCATGAAACCCATTGGAGATGATGTAGATATAATCAGCATAGGTCTGGAAGAACTCGCGATTGCGTTTAAAAGATTCGGATACCAATTCACGCAATACCGTTACCAGTTGTTCGAGGTGCCGCTTGTTGGGTGATAGGAGTGCAATTCTACGCTCCAGCGATTCCCGGAACGAGATCGAACCGTCCATGCCCTGATTGGTGATGTGCACAATCTCCTGCTTGATCTTTTCCAGCTCGGGATGATCTTTCAGGGAGATGTCCGCCAGGGCATCAAAGGCCTCAACTTTGGTGAAAGTGCTATCGAAATCGATTACGAAATAGCGCGTTGGTTTCATGTTGCGTTCAGGGCAAACTCAAAAGTAAAACTAAAAGTCCACAGTGCGATAGGGAATGGAAACAATCCCGGAAAAAGCAAAGGGAACGATTGTTAGGAGCCCTCCATGAGATCCCGACACCAGATCAATACCGAATGAATGAACTAGACCAGGACTAACTTCATTACCTGGGCGGTGGAAGGGCACATGTGTGTGAATTCGCTGGATGATTTGATGACATCGGGTACCTGATCGCGCTGGACTTCAGTAAACCCTAACTTCTGAAAGAAATAGAAGGCGGTCTCTGTGAGCAAGTAGATTTCCTGAATACCGGTTTGGCGGGCTTGCTGTAAGAGATCGTTTACAATCTGCTTTCCCAACTGTTGTCCCCTCAATTCCGGACTCACCGCCAAGGAGCGCAACAAGGCATTGGATCCGTAAAGTTCCAACCCTCCGGTACCCATCAAGGCATCATCGGCATTGTAATAGGTGAGGAGTATACTGTTATCAAGATGCAGGTCATCAGCCGGAAGCTGATTGACCTGCAAAAAATCTTTCATGGCGTTTAATTCCTTCGCGCTGCTAACCCGTTGTTGCACGATAAATTGTTTCATGCTGCAAAGGTTATAAGGTTCATAGACATGCAAAAGCCCTCACGATTATAAAATGATTAGCAACAAGACGAGCCTTCGCCACAGCAGGCAGCTTTGGCCGCTGCGCTGGCGGGCTTTGGGGCCAGGGGTTTTTCTCCATAAACCGTGATGCTGAAAATCCCCAGTGAGCCTGCCTGTACCTGCGCCAATTCTTGTTCGTTGAGATAGGTTGACAGAATCTCATGTGGCAGTGTGATCTTTTTGTTCTTTTGAACTTCTACGTGCGTAAACCCCGCTGCTTTAATCACGTCCAGGTATTCGTCTTTTTGAATGGCACCGGAGATACAACCGGCATACATCTCGGCACTCTTGCGAAGACCTTCGGGTAGTTCACCCACCAGAACAATATCGGAAATGCTGAAGTGACCTCCGGGTTTCAAAACACGAAACGTCTCGGTAAAAGCTTTTTGTTTATTGGGTACCAGATTCATGACGCAGTTGCTCACCACCACATCGGCTACATTGGCACTCAGGGGCAATTGCTCAATATCTCCATGGCGGAATTCCACATTGTTGAAGCCCATTTTCTCAGCATTGAGCCGGGCTTTTTCAATCATCTTTTCGGTCATATCAACACCAATTACCTTCCCCGTAGCACCGGTAACCGCACGGGCGATGAAGGCATCATTGCCGGCACCCGAGCCCAGGTCTACCACCACATCTCCGGCTTTGATATGCGCATATTCGGTGGGCAGGCCGCACCCTAATCCTAAATCGGCATCGGCCACATACCCGGCCAGCTTGGAATAATTTTCAGCCATGAGGGCCTCGTCAATAGTGGCACACCCGCATCCGATGCCACAGCAACTGGTTTCATTTTGTTCTTTGCTCTGCGAAGCGATCTCTCCGTACTTCTCTTTTACGAGCTGTTTCAATTCATTTGTCGTTGTCATACCAATGGATTATTAATTATCGTAATATTGCGATTATACAAGTCAAATTTTTTTAACAGCAGCTTTCCTGAACTTCATTCAGAAGATCGCCCAGGAGTTTGCGCGCCTTTAACAAAGCTTTGGGTTCAATGCAATAACAAACAGAGGGCCCTTCGATGGACCCTTTAATAAGGCCGGCTTTCTTTAATTCTTTCAGGTGTTGGGATACGGTGGATTGGGAAAGCGGCAACTCCTGCACGATATCACCGCACATGCACACTTTCTGTTCGGACAGATACTGCAGAATGGCAATCCGGGCCGGATGTGCCAAGGCCTTAGCGATCGCAGCCACTTCGTTTTGTGATTTGGTGAATTCTTCTGTTTTCGAGAGTCCCATAGTGCTATAATCGTAATATTACGATAAATGTTTCAGATCTTCCAAAAATATTTTTTATGGGAAGGGGAAGCGGATCAGGAGCAGTATTTTATAACCTATTGGAATCGTGTTATTTACGTTGAGACCTTGTATTTGAACTACCGAATAATAGCAGGAACTTTGTCAGGATTTAATAACACTGGTTATGATTGCTGTGAAAGGATATGCTGCTCCCAATGCGAAAGCGCCCCTGGCGCCCTTTACTTTTTCGCGCAGAACGGTAGGAAAAAAAGATGTACGCATTGAGATCTTGTATTGCGGAGTGTGTCATTCCGACATTCATCAGGTGCGCGATGAATGGGGTGGTTCGATTTACCCCATGGTGCCGGGTCATGAAATTGTAGGCCGGATTTCGCACGTAGGGGAAGCGGTAAAGAATTTTACGGTGGGTGATCTGGCCGGAGTTGGTTGTTTCGTGGATTCCTGTCGCACCTGTCCAAGTTGCCGCGCAGGCAATGAACAGTACTGCGAGCAGGGCATGGCCGGCACCTACAACAGTTATGAAATGGATAAGAAGACACCTACGTATGGGGGTTATTCCAATTGCATTGTTGTGGATGAGAGTTATGTGCTGCATGTTTCGGAGCGACTGCCCTTGCAGGCAGTGGCACCTTTGCTGTGTGCGGGAATCACCACGTATTCACCATTACGTCATTGGAAGGTTGGAGCCGGACAAAAAGTAGGTATTGTCGGGTTGGGCGGGCTCGGCCATATGGCCGTCAAACTTGCCGCTTCCTTTGGTGCCGAGGTTACCGTGCTCAGTTCGTCCGCCTCCAAAGAAGCCGATGCCAAACGATTAGGGGCTCATCACTTTGTGAATACAAGCGATGAAAAGGCGGCTTCCCGCATGCGCAACCAGTTCGATTTTATTCTGGACACCGTCTCAGCCAACCATGATTTGAATCACTACCTGGGGATGTTGAAAGTGGACAGTACCATGGTACTGGTGGGTGCACCACCGGATGCCGTGCCGGTAGAAGCCTTTAGTTTAATTCCCAAGCGGAAAACCCTGGCGGGTTCCATGATTGGGGGGATCCGTGAAACCCAGGAAATGCTGGACTATTGTGCATCGAATAACATTGTATCCGATATTGAGCTCATCCGCATCAAAGACATTGAACAAGCGTATGGGCGCATGATCCGGGGCGATGTGCGTTACCGCTTTGTCATTGACATGGCAACGCTATAAAGCGTGATTCAATTCTCGGATTGGGTGAGTCGGATTTATTTTCGGCTTAACCGCCTCAACCAGACGGAGAGTAGAATGATTGCAATTCCCACCGCGCTCGTTTTAATAAATGAATAGCGAAGGGCCGGCAACGCTTCCAGCAGAATAACCTCATCGTTGTTCACCAATAAGCCAACACGATCGCCAACCTGGTGATGAAAGGAATTGAAATCCCTGATGGTATCACGTTTCGTGACCTGCTTTTGGTTCACCATATAACGGAGGGTTATTACTTGATGGTCGGAGGAAGGAAGATCAGCGATCTCCAGGATCACGCCCGTTGTTTTGAATTTGTCCTCATCGGGAAAGGTGTTAAACAACAACCCAATGCCAATCAGGAACACAAAAATTCCAAGCAAGGCTACCAATTTACTTCCGATATGAAGTGTTTTGGCAGAGAGGGTACTACCGGTTCCGGATTCAGGACTGAAAAAGAGCAGGAATCGTTCGAGCATGAACAGAATCCTTATTTCCTACGGGCCATTACGCGCTCGGCAGCAGCCACAATGTTTTCAGGACTGAGTCCGTACTTCTTTAATAGTTGAGTGGGTGTACCGCTTTCTCCAAACGAATCGTTCACGGCAACAAGCTCCAGCGGGGCAGGGCGGAAGCGGCCAAGTACCTGGGCAATACTATCTCCTAAGCCGCCATTCATTTGATGTTCCTCGCAAGATACAGCGCATCCTGTCTTTTCAACGGACGCCAGGATCGCCTCGACATCCAGCGGTTTGATGGTATGGATATTAATGACTTCGGTAGAAATTCCTTTGGCAGCCAAGTGGGCTTCGGCTTCTATGGCCTGCCACACCATATGGCCTGTGGCAAAAATGGAAACCTGCGTACCTTCAATCAGCCGATCTGCTTTGCCGATGGTAAAGGGTCGTTCCGGGGCCATAAAGATGGGCCAACTGGGCCGGCCAAACCGGAGATACGCAGGTCCTTCATGGTGGCCCAATGCGAGGGTAGCCGCTTTCGTTTGATTATAGTCGCACGGTACAATCACGGTCATGCCCGGCAACATTTTCATCATCCCAATATCTTCCAGAATCTGATGTGTAGCACCATCTTCACCCAGGGTCAATCCTGCATGCGAGGCACAGATCTTAACATTTTTACCGGAGTAAGCAATCGATTGACGGATTTGATCGTAAACCCGGCCCGTTGAGAAGTTGGCGAACGTTCCGGTAAACGGAATTTTGCCACCGATGGTCATGCCCGCTGCCAGCCCCATCATATTGGCCTCGGCAATCCCTACCTGAAAGAACCGATCCGGAAAATCTTTCTTGAAGGCATCCATCTTGAGGGAGCCGGTCAGGTCGGCACACAACGCCACCACGTTGGGGTTTGCTTTGCCCAGTTCGTGAAGGCCGGCTCCAAAGCCTGATCGGGTATCTTTCTTTTCCGTGAAGGAGTACTTGGTCATGATCGCAAGGATTAGGACGCAAGTTTATACATAATGGGGCGAACTTCCGATGGCTGTTAAGGTTTTGTTAAAGCTATGATAAAGGCAAACGCCAGATGCCGGCATCCGTATTCATTCCCAAAAGTTCGCCTATGTCGAAATCCGATCGCAAGTTGTTTATTTGGTTTCTCGTACTACTTGCCTTATCGATCCTGCCCTGGTTTTTAGGTTGATGCATCTACTGCAAAAAGAGCCCGAAAATTCTATTCTTTCATTCGCTTCAGCCCCTGCACCTTCAACTCAGCCCGCCTGTTTTTGGAGTGTTCTTCTTCCGGACAAATTACCCCATCGCTGCACCGGTTCAGGATTAACTCTTCGCCAAACCCAACGGCTTCAATCCTGCTTTTCGCAATTCCCTGGTTAACGAAGTAATTCATCGTGGCATTGGCTCGCAGTTGTGAAATCCGCTTGTTGACCTCGTTTGTTCCCCGCGAATCGGCATGGGCTCCAATGTGAAGGGTCGACTTCGGGTTGCGTTTTAATGTGCGAACTACCTTAATCATCTTGCTCATCGATTCCGCACTGATGGTGGATTTGGCATAATCAAAATAGACTTCTTCCTTTTCGATATACACTTCCTCCAATACGAGATCATTTAGCAAGTCGCCTTCAAACAAGTCTTTTGAATCCAAATGAAATCCGACCGGAATGAAGCCCGGTTTATGCGCCATGATTTCATATTTCCGGTGCGGCCGGATCAGGAAATTATATTGACCGGTAGAATCAACCACGACCGAATCCACCGTGTTGTTGCTCAGGTTTCGTAAGGTAACCGTAGCATCCGCCAGCAGGTTTTGAGTTTCATTATTATAGATTTTCCCCTTGGCAAATAGTTTATATCGCCAGAGGGGTAACAGGATGCTGTCGATGACAATGGTTTTATCGCGGGTGGAAATCTCCAGGTCTTCCAGGGTTTCAAAACCATCTTTCTCACCGCGGATCCTGAAGTCCTGATCATACGGGAGGGTAAGTAAAAAATTTCCATTTTGGTCGGTACGCACCGAATCCACCAAGGTACCCTTATTATCGTAGACTGAAATTTTTGTACCGGGCAATCGCTGTTGTTCAGTGCTTAGTTCGCGCACTTCGCCTCGTAAAGAATATAAACTGGAGATGAATACAAAAATATCATCAAGGCCATGGCCACCAGGCCGGTTGGAAGACAAATATCCCATGCGTTCGGTGGAATCCAGCACAATGGCAAAGTCATCATAGGTTGAATTGAGCGGTGCCATAAAGTTTTTAACCTGCGTAAAGCTGAAATCTTTCCGGATGTGACTTACCAGAATATCCAGCCCTCCCAAACTTCCGTGTCCGTTGCTGGAGAAATATAAGGTGGTGTCATTGGATAAGTAAGGGAAGAGTTCGTCTCCCGGAGTATTAACGGTGGTTCCGGCATTGATTGGTTTTTGCCAGGCTCCGTTTTCAAATTTAGAATAGTACAGGTCCGTACCACCGATTCCCTGACTCATGGTGGAGGCAAAGAAGAGCAGCGTGCCGTCCTTGGAGATGGTTGGATGAGAGGTTGAGTAATGATCCCCATTATAAGCAAACGGCTGAATATGGTCCAGTCTGCCTTCGGCAACATCAGCAAAAAACAATTGCAGGTGTACCTTTCCACTTTCATCTTTCAAGGCCCGGTTGCCTTTCAGGTTGCTTCTGGTAAAAACTACTTTTTTATGGTCATTATAAAATACAAGAGGTCCATCGTGGAATTTAGTAAAGAAAGAACTGGTTTGATACAATTCGGGTTGACCATAGTCACCCAGTTCTTGTAATTCAACATAGTAGAGATTGAGCAGCGTCTCATGGTCCTTATGCGCGTTGGCCGGATTGTGATGGATTAATGCCTTGTGCGGACGCGAAGAAGAAAAGACGAAGCCATGCTTATGATAGGAGAGACCGAAGTCAGATTCTTCACTATTAAAAGGAACATTGGATACGGCAAAGCGAATGGAGTCATTGTTATAGCGGTTGAGAAAATCAAAGAAGGCAATTTTTTCTTTTGCCCGTGTATCCTCAGGTCTTAGCTTTTGATACGTCTCCATCCAGGTTTTGGCTTCCGGATAACGATGGTTCATCGCCAATGCCTCGACATAGAGATAAAGGGTTTCGGGCTTGACATCCGGTTCGGTAACGAGGGAAGAAAGCCAAACCTCTGCGTGTTGGGGATCGGCCAGCTTTAAATAGCATTCGGCCGTGCGGGTTCTCGCATGAATGTTTTTTGGATCCTTTTCAGCAACATGTAAATACAGATGCAGGGCATTGCGGTAGGCCAGGTGCTCATAGAAGTGATCGGCTTTGTTGACGGTGGATTTAAATAAGGTGGAAACGTTGGTACTTTGCCCGTACCCCACCTGAAAGATGCCAATCCATACGATGATTAAAAGTACCCGACTCATACCTTAAAAGTATCGGGGAGTAATAACCCCTTTCTTGTGGAATTTGAACCGGTAATTCAACATGGCCTCATGCGAACCAAGTTCTACTACCCGAATAGGTCCAGCGGTGATGGTATAGGAATAACCAAACTGCAACTGGTCGGTAATCTGAATCTGGGTCATCGCCACTACCTGTTGCGAAGATTTATACGAAGCACCCACCCACACTACCTCGTCAATCAAAAGATTGGCATTGATGTCAAACTCGATGGGTTGACCGTCAATGAACTGCATCAGGAAGTTAGGCTTGAGTTTCAACATGCGATTTATCTCAAATACGTAACCCCCGTTTAAGATAAAGGGCTTGTTTTGATAGACTGTTTCAAAATCCGGCCCCCGGTCAAACACATTATTGATTAAATGCGGTGCCGAAAGACCGAGGTAGGCATGCTTGCTGGAATAATAAATACCCGCCCCAATGTTTGGGCGGCTGGCCCGGATGTCTCCGCTAAAAGCAGGATCGGGCGAAAGGTTCGGATTCAAATTGCTATAGACATCAAGACTGGAATATTCAGCGGAATACAGGCTCAGGCCACCTTGTATACCAAACGACAGGAACCCTTCTGATCCCACACTTACAGGTATCCGATAAGCGTAGATCGCATTGATCCCCGACTGACTAAAGATGCTGATCTTGTCATGAACCACCAGGAACCCGAGCGACATGCGCTTGTTCGCAATGGGGGAATGCGCAGAAAAAGTCTGTGTGGTGGGCGCACCCGGCATCCCCACATTTTGGAACCGGGCGAGCGCAGTGGCACTTAATGACTGATGACTTCCGGCATAGGCCGGATTAATGGCCAGCGTATTGAACATGTATTGTGAATACGTAGCCACTTGTTGAGCGCGTACGGAAACCGCAACCATCAGAAGCACCAGCACGAACGGCAGCTTCTTCATCTCAATTGCGTTTAAGAATTATATAGCCATTGAATAGCCTGCGGCCTTCGTCATCTTCGGTCAGGTCGATGTAGATTGTATAGAAGTACGTTCCATCGGGCAAATTGCCGTTCATCAGTCCATGGTTGGCCTGGCCGGTCCAGTAATTGCGTTCGTTACTGTAGTTGGTGGTTTCATAAACCAGGTTGTTGTATCGATCAAAAATCCTGACTTCATTTTCGGGATCTTGTTCGATGCCATTGATACGCCAATAGTCATTCAATCCATCGCCATTGGGCGACACGGCCTGGAAGACCCGGAATTTGGCAGGGCCCACCTCAATGCGAACGGAGGCTGAATCCATCAACCCACCCGAATCCTGAATCCAATATTGTATGGAGTCAATTCCCTGAAATTCGAATTGCGGAGTGTAGTTGATCTGGTTATTTTCAATGGTGGCGCGGCCTTTAAATGTTCGGATGCGAATCAGTTGCAGACGATCACTGGAATCGCGTTGTTGATACATGCCATAAAACTCAAGATACGGATCGGCAATTACCAGATCATTGGAGAGCACATCAATCAGGGTGGCAGCATCGCCTGCTACACTGGCCTGATCCGGGATGGCTACCGGAGGATCATTAACCGGAAGAATAGTTATCGTTGCCGTAGCAACACCACAAAGTCTATCGGTATCACAAGCCCTCAGTTGCCACGTGGAAATCCCATTATAATTTATTGCCGGAGTAAACAAGAAGCAAAAGTTTAGGTCAGGGTCGGAGACCATCTCGCCACCACCGCTTAGGTTGACCGGTGCTTCGTACGTGATCAGATCACCGTCCACATCGAGTACCTGTACGCATACTTGCAACACAGAATCTTCCTTGACAATTAATTCAAGTCCATCTATAACCGGTGCATCATTAACCGGTAACACGGTGAAAACCACCTTGGCGACATTGGAAAACAACTCCCCATCATGAGCGCGATACGTAAGACTATCCTTGCCAAAATAGTTTTCGGCTGGTGTATATGTAAAGTCGGGTCCGGTGCCGGTGATGGTTCCATTTACCGGAGCGTCAATCATGCTAAACGTAAACGTATCGCTGTCAATATCGCTGGTCGTAAGTGTAATTGTTTCCGGAGTATCTTCAAGAACGTCCACGGCCTGATCGGTAACCGTAGGCGGATCGTTCTCAGGAGTAACAATGATGATAATGGAAATTGCAGTACAGAGTGTAGCATCGCAAATGGAAAGGTTCCAGGTGGCGGGCCCGTGATAGTTTGGATTGGGTTCAAAGGTGAAACAGAACTTATTATCGATCCCGGAAGGTTGCAAAGTTAGCGTACCGGAGGGACCTACGGGATCAAACGGGCCGATCTGGGTAATATCACCATCGATGTCAACTGCCTCAAAGCAGAATGGTAGGGCCGTATCTTCCGGAGTGGTGTAGGTTAATTCATTTTGCGGAAGACCATTGAGTAAAACAAATGGCGGATCATTAATGGGCAATACGTTAATGGTGACCCTGGCCACATTGCAGAGATCCGGATTATTCGGGTCACATATCGTTACCAGAGCGATTTCCTGACCATTGAATTGAGGAGTCGGGATAAAGGTGAAGCACAAAGCTCCTGTATTGTCAGGAACAATCGTACCATTCCCATTGACAAGCGAAATGTCGGAAATGATGGCCGGGTCATTTTCTGCATCGGAAACAAGAATGCATACCAGCACACTTTCGTCTTCATTAACCGAAATCACCACATCTTGTGGAATGGGTGCATCGTTTACCGGAAGTACCTCAAACGTAAGTGTGGCCTGGTTTGATAACGCTCCCTCGTTGTCTTTTACCGTGTACACCAGGGTTGAAGTACCAAAGAAATTGGGGGCTGGTGTATAAGTAACCTGACCCTGTGCACTTACAGTATACGTACCCTGCCCCGGTATCGTAAATGATTTATCCTCTGCCGGAGTACTTGGGTCCAGATCGACACTGGATAATGAAACTGTGCCATCCGGGTCACTGTCGTTGGCAGTCAGGATCACTACATGGGGTTGATCTTCATTCGTGGTCGCTTGATCGTTACTAGCCAGTGGCGGATCATTGATAGACAGCACTGTAATGGATACGCCCGCGATATTCGAATTTACACTTCCGTCATTTACCTGGAAGGTGAAGTTGTCGAGGCCATTAAAGTTTAACTGCGGCTGATAGGTTAACCCTGGTGGTGTACCGGTTAACGTTCCATGGGCCGGAGGGGTAACAAGGGTATAAGTCAGATTATCCAGATCAATGTCATTGCCAACAAGTGTTATCGCTAGTTCGGTATCTTCATTAACCGTGTACGAATTTGCCAATGCGGTAGGCGCATCGTTGACAGGGTTAATGATCAAAGAAACCGTAGCGGTATTGGAGTTACTGACACCATCATTGACAGAAAAGGTAAACGAATCGGATCCTGAATAATTGGAGGCCGGACTAAAGGTTACCACACTGCCGGTGCCTGATAGTGTACCGTTTACCGGTTGACTAACAATGGTGTACGTAAGCGGGGCTCCTTCTGGATCCGCAGCCGTTAATGCGATGGATTTAGGAGTATCTTCATCCACCGATACATTTTGATCGGTTGCAATTGGAGGATCATTAACCGAATTGTCAAGACTTAATGTCACCGTGGCACTGTTAGAATTAACGGTTCCATCATTTACCTGAAAGGTAAACTGATCCGTACCCACAAAGCCCAGGTTCGGAGTATAGGTGATGTTGGGAGCTACACCGGTCAGGTTTCCATTCGTGGGTTGAGTGAGTATGGTAAAGTTCAGAGGATCATTATCTAAATCAATGGCGGTGAGGGAAATGGCCCGGGGTGCGTTCAATTGATAATCCAACGTTTGATCCAGGGCGATAGGGGCATCATTTTTTCCCAGAACCATGATGGAAACAGTTCCCGTGTTGGAATCAGCAGTGCCGTCATTGGCTTTGAAAGTAAAACTATCAGAACCGGAATAATTTAAATTGGGTGTATAGGTTATGGCTGGAAATACTCCGGAGATCGCTCCATTTGCCGGGGCGGATACCAGCAGATAAGTAAGTGCATCCCCATCGGGATCTGTGCCGGTCAGGAGGATACCAAGCGCGGTATCTTCATCGGTAGTTAGAATTTGATCATTTACAATGGGGACATCATTCACGGGATTAATCGTAATAAAGATCGTAGCCACGTTTGAATTAGCCGTACCATCGGATACAAGAAAGGTGAAACTGTCTGAACCCTGGTAGTTTGAGTTCGGGGTATAGGTGAGGTTGGGAGCGGTTCCAGTCACAACTCCCTGGGCTGGTGCCGATTGAACCGAATAGGTCAATGCATTATTCTCAACATCGGTGGCGGACAATGTGATCGGCAACGGAGTATCTTCATTAGTCGTAAGACTTTGATTTTCGGCAATCGGTGCATCGTTGACTGGCGTAATGGCTATACTAATCGTAGCCACATTGGAATTGGCTAAGCCATCGTTAACCTGGAATGTAAAGGAATCGTTACCGTTGTAGTTCAGATGGGGGATGTAGGTCCAATTTCTTCCGGTTCCGGATAATGTTCCATTAACCGGAGTGCTCACAATGGAGTACAATAAAGTATTCAAGTCAACATCCGTTGCCGATAGGGTAATTGGCAGCGATCCGTCTTCCGGCACGGACAACGATTGATTATTTGCTACCGGAGCATCATTCACCCCGGTTACATTAATCAGAATTGTGCCCGTTGATGACAGGGACACGTCTTGTACCGTGAAGGTAAATGAATCAGACCCATTGTAATTTAAATCAGGAGTATAGATTAAATTGGGTTCAATACCACTTACAGTTCCATGGCTCGGTTGAGTGGCGATAGCGAATGTCAAGACATCGCCATCTACATCGCTGCCCGATAAGATTATAGTTTTAGCGACATCCTCAGTAACTTCAATTTGCTGATTGCCGGCAACCGGAGCATCATTGACTGGTTGCATGGTTAACGAGATTGTTCCGGCCGGGTCTGCTGTATAAATCCCATCACTTACCTGGAAAGTGAAATTATCTGGACCAAAGTAATTTGGATTGGGTGTGTAGGTAATGGTTGGAGGTGTTCCCGATAAGGTTCCATGCGTAGGAGGGTTGACAATTGTATATGCGATTATGTCACCGTCCGGATCAGTGCCGGTTAACACGATCGCCAGCGGAGTATCTTCCGTTACAATGAGATTCTGACTATCAGCCACGGGCCTTTCATTCGGCTGGACAACGGTTACAGAAGCGCTGGCGGAATTATCTCCATCTGCCCCGCAAGGCACACTGTTTTCATCAAGTTGGGCTTTCGCCACAACGCGGTCGAATGATTCGAGAGGATTGCTTAATGCAACAATCCAGATTCCGTTCGAATTTGCAAACGTAGTTTTCTGCTCCCGAGGCGTTGTATCCCAGATAGGACTTGTGTCTGTACCACCGATGCGTGAATAGATCTCAACCGCAATAAATACGTTGGGTTCTGCCGTTCCGGAAATTCCGGGTTGTCCAGCCCGCACGGGGGTATCAATGGTGGGCGCATCCACCAAAGCATTAGAAAATCCGGGACATGTTTCACAAAGGTCAAGGACAGGAGTAGGGCACTGGTTGGAAACCAGGTTTTGGAAAGCACAAGAAACGCAATCCGCGTATTCCGGATCATTGTTATCGACTCCGGAAACGTCCGAAATTTTGCCCGCCATGGCACAGGTTGCTGAGACATTGGATACAGCAGCATACCGCAACCCGGTGGTGGCGGCAATCCCAAATTGAGCTGCGATTTGACCAAAAGGCACAAAGAAATCGTAGAAGTAATCAGGATCTCCACAGGTTACTTCATCGGCTATGGCAATCTGGAAATGGGTACTAAATGGATAGGTTAGGAGGGGTGTTGGGCAACTGTCAATTCCATCGATGTTATAAACTAATACACCCTTGTTGACATTCTTAATTAACGTGATGTCTATCTCAAATCCTGGATTCTCTTCAGTTGAATTGGGATCGTTCACACCAAACAACCCATCGGTATCCAGCAGAATCGTCCAGGCCTCCACGCTGGGGTTATTATCGCCCACTCGGAAACGGAAAATCAGATTATTGTTGTTATCACGGACAGCATAGACGGAATATCCTTTATTATCAGGTGTCAGATCCGTAATGCCGCAATTTTTACCAATATTATCCCCGGTAACATCGCCCTCCAATTTGGGGATTCCAAACATGAAGATTTCAAACTCATCAACATAGTAACCATCAAAGCCAAAACCCTGATTGGTCTTGGAAACGAACCCATCCCCATTGGGGTCTAAAACGGGTGAGGCTGGCTTGATTATTTTGCCACGGTCCGACTGGCTAAGACCAATCAGGGGTAAAAAGACTATAAATAAGAGGATCCGGTATGGATTCACGGGTTAAAAGGAGGCTATTGTTTGGGGATCAACCATTTAGCTCTGAACTCCCGGGGAATTTCACTGGTGTTTATTTAAGTTAATATCGTAATGTAACCCTTAATCTGTTGAGAATCAACAAATGAGCAGAGGTTGGTTCAATAATTAAGACTATCGGCTTTGTAGTGTGAACTTAATTTGGGAAGGCTTTTTCTGGAAAAGATCATAAAAATTTGTGGTGCTGAGAGCATTTTTAATGTGATAAGAATCATAGGGATTTCAAGGTCATTCTTAAAACTATATGCCTTTAATTGTCGTTGTAAAATTGTAATCAAGGATGGTGATTGCACATTCTGAAAACATCAGAATGGTAAATAAATTTAAACCATACCAATATGAACACTGCAGGTAAAGTAATGGTAGGTGTACTGGCAGGAGCAGCCGTTGGATTATTGACAGGAATCCTGATTGCTCCCGACAGCGGAAAAAAAACCCGTGAAAAGTTAATGGGTAAGACCAACGACCTGAAAAACAAGGTTACGGATTCCATTGACGGGGCGAAGAAGGCGTATAACAAAAAAGTGGAAGCCTTTGCCGGAGAGGGCAAGTCAAGCATTGACTATCTAAAAGATACCTTGAAGGTATAAGTCTTCTAAAGCGTGTAAAAGAAAAAATCCACCGTTATGAGACGGTGGATTTTTTATTATGTTGAACAAGTACTTACCTAAGAATTATTTGATGTGTCCGTATTTACGTGAGTACCGCTCATACAATTCCTGTTGAATACCCGGCAGGATTACCTGCTTGCCGGAAATAAAGGCATGGGATAGAATATTGGTCCGGTAATCCAGTGCATCGCCTTCCGATACAAAAAGAGTCGCATCCTTCCCAACCTCCAGGGTTCCAACGCGGCTGTCAACCCCTAATGCTTTGGCCGTATTTGAGGTAATGGCTTTTAAGGCTTCTTCTTTATCCATACCATAGGCAACTGCGGTGCCCGCAAAAAAGGCCAGGTTCCGGCTTCCGTGCAGGGCATCGTCATTGCTCAGGCAAACGGTAACACCGGCCTGCGTTAACAGATGGGGTAGCTTGAAGGGCAGATCAACGTCATCATCAATGCGGGCAGGAAGGCTGTGCGTAGAGGGAAGGATAACCGGTATTTTATTTTCTTTGAGGAAATCGGCTACCCATAAAGCCCCCAGTCCACCGACTACAACGATACGCTTAACTCCGCTGCGTTGTGCGAAACGAACGGACTCTACAATTTCTTTCGGGTTATTAACGTGAAGAAAGAGTACTTTTTTTCCGTCAAACAGACCTTGCATCGCTTCCAGCTTGAGATTCGTTTCTTTTGAAGTCTGCTTTCCATACGAAACGGATTCTGCGAAAAACATTTCCAACTCATTGACCTGTTTTTCATAATCACGGTTCGGAGATTCGGCAAAAGAGAACGTGTTGAAATCAAACTGCCGTCTGTTTTGGGGTGGCCAGTTCAAGTGAATGCCGATGTCAACGGTATGGGCCGCATCTTCCCAGTTCCAGCCTTCCATCTCTACCAGCGAAGAAGATCCGGAAATGGTGCCTCCGCTGGGCGTGGTTTCCGCCAGCAATACCCCATTGAAGCGGTAGGTTGGAATGTATTCAGAGTCGGTATTGTAGGAAATGATGGACCGCACATTCGGGTTCATTTCACCCCGTTCAGCATAGTCGTTCATTGCCCGTACAGCGCTCACTTCCTGCAAACCCACCTGAGAATTAGGGAGGATGAAGCCCGGGTAAACATGCTTGCCATCAATTCGGATTACTTCATAACCCGATAAATCAACCCGGACAACCGTGGCATCGGCCACTATGGTTAGTTTCCCCTTATCAAAGGCAATCAATGCGTTTTTGATTACCTGGCCATTCCCTAAGTGGGCAACGCCACCGGTTAAGGCGATGGGTTTAGCTTGGGCCTTTGCCGGAACCGGAGTTTGTGCTGCTGCGATTGAGGCAATCACCGCAGCGAAGAAAATGAGGGATATGATCTTTTTCATAATTCTTTTCGATTAGTCTTCCAATGTTTCAACACCCAATACATCATCGCAATGAAACTCAGCCTGGCTTCTTACGTCTGCCCGTTGCGTAGGCATTCCTGATTTCTTGGCGCCCTTCAACTTCTGAATAAGTCGTGCCCGTTCTGTTTCCAGTTCCTTATTGTTTTGCTGATCTTTTTCGATGTCGAAATACACTTTTCCATCAATAATAGTCTTCTCCGCTTTGGCGTAGACGGAAAGCGGATGGTCTGTCCACAAAACAACATCGGCCGATTTGCCTACCTTAAGGCTGCCCATCTGGTTGTCCAGGTGCAACATTCTGGCGGGGTTCAATGTTACCATCTTCCAGGCGTCTTCTTCCGAGAGACCGGCATATTTCACCGACTTAGCGGCTTCCTGATTCAACCGCCTACCCATTTCTGCATCATCCGAGTTGATCGCAGTTACCACGCCTTCGCGGTGCATGATGGCTGCGTTGTAGGGTATAGCATATCGTACTTCCCATTTATAATTCCACCAGTCGGCAAATGTTGAAGCAGCCACGCCATGGGCTTTCATTTTATCGGCCACTTTATATCCTTCCAGGATGTGGGTAAATGTATTTACCCGGAAGTTGAAACGTTCTGCCACTTTCATGAGCATGTTAATTTCGGATTGCACATACGAGTGGCAGGAAATGAATCGCTTCTTGTTTAGGATTTCCAACATAGCTTCATCAGCCAGATCCCTTCTTGGTTTAACCACCAGGGCTTTGTCTTTGGCGGGAAGATTATTGTAAGCATTCCAGCGTTTTTCGTATTCGCGGGCATTGGTGAAAGCATCGACAAATACCTGTTCAACACCCATGCGGGTTTGCGGGAAGCGAATGGAACTTGCATTGCTGGTTCGTTTCACATTCTCACCCAAAGCAAACTTGATAAAACCATCGGCACCCTGAATCTTGTAATTCTCAGGCGACTCGCCCCAACGAAGCTTTATCAACGCTGACTGACCACCAATCGGGTTCGCGGATCCGTGCAATACCTGCACAGCAACAACACCCCCGGCCAACGCCCGGTACACATTGATATTTTCAGCATCCAGGTTATCACCAATGCGGACCATACCCGAGTTGGAGGCAACGTCATTGATGCTGGCCGCACCAATGTGCGAGTGCTCGTCAATAATTCCAGCAGTGAGGTGCTTACCGGTAGCGTCCACTGTTTTAGCACCCGGTTCAGATAGATTCTTACCGATCCTGGCAATCTTACCGTCTTTCAACAATACATCGGTATTTTGCAGGATGCCCTCGGCTTCGTTGGTCCAAACGGTGGCGTTCTTGATAAGGATTGTCTCAACGACCGGTAGGGACGGATATCCATGGCCGGTAAATGGATAAATTACTTTTCCAACGTCAACTTTTTTGTCGCCTGCTGGTTTGTTATTGGATTTAGCAGCATCACCCGTACGGGTTGTGCTCCAGTTAATCCAGGTACCATCCACCAACTGGCCCCTTCCTTTCCAACCGGCTCCTTCGCTCCAGCCACTCAACCGGATACTCCCGGTCTCTTTTGGAATTTTGAAACTAAGGGTAATCAGATCATTGCCAAAGGTAGATGTAACATCAACGGAAGTAGAGTCATTCACTTTTACTTTTGCTTTATGACTTCCTGGTTCTCCACTAATCTCCAAGCTGTAATTCTGACTATTCAGCGAAAGATTATAGTTGCCACTAAAATCTTTGGTATCCAGAGGTTTGATCGCATACTGCTGGCCCTGGATCCAATTTTGATGCAGTATGGTTTTCTCATCGAATAGTTTTCCGGAGGTAATGATGAAGTTCGCCAAGAGTCCTTTCTTCAGGGAGCCGACCTGATCATCCACTTTTAAGAGTTGAGCCGGGGTGGTAGTAAGCGCCTTGAGTGCAGCAGTTTCTGTCAATCCATGTTCAATGGCTTTGCGGATGTTGGCCAGGAAATCACTTTTCTTGGCAAGTCCACTCGTAGTGATGGCGAAGTTAATTCCATTTTTTTCCAACACACCCAGGTTGGTGGGGGCCAGTTCCCAATGCTTCATATCGGCCAGTGAAGTGCGCTGCGCATCGAACGGATCTTCCACATCGTAGGCTTCCGGAAAAGTTACCGGAATGATAAAACTCGCTTTAGTGGCTTTGATGTCATGGATGCGTTTGTATTCATCGCCTGCACCTTTAAGGATGTACTGAACGCCAAACTCGTCACCCACTTTATCGGCTCGCAGCGAGTTCATCCAACTGGTGGCAGCAAAAATCTGGGGCAACCGTTGATTCTGTATCCAGGCTTCGAGCGATTGATCTGCGAAGGGTCGGGGGTTTTGACTTCCAAACCATTCGGCATCGAGGTAGGTTTGGCGCAAAACGGCAATAAAGCCCATGAGTGAAGACGGATAGTTCTGCGTTGACGATCCTTTTTCCAGCGAGTAGTGTGCTGCTACGCGTTGACGGATCAGGGCCGTGTTGTCATTCTTCTCACTCAAGGAGACAAATGCAGAGGTACCCCGCGCCAACCCATCGGGCTTGGAGGTAAGCACCGCGCCAAAACCCAGTTTGCGAAGTTCGTCAGCCGTCTTGGCATTTACTGAGAATTCATCTGCGGCATTGTAGTGTGACCGGATGGCCTGGTTTGCATTGTAGGCACCTTTTGTTTTGGATTCCACTTGTTCAACCCCCCCAAAACCACCACCGCGGGCCCGCTCCACTTCGGGTAAACCATAGTCAGTAAACATATCGATGAGGGCGGGATAAATGTATTTCCCCTTCAGATCGATGATCGTATATCCGGTGGGGATCGTTATATTGGCTCCTACCTGATCAACCCGATTTCCTTTAATCAATAAGGTTGCATTTTGAAGGGTAGTTTGTGGATCTGCCACGATGGTTGCATTGGTAAAGGCAAATAATCCTGCCCGATTATCTTTGACATCATTCCGGGGAAAGGTTTCCTGCGCCCAGGTGCTTCCTCCCAAAAGAATCAAAGCAAGAATAAGAATGACCCTGCTGTTCTTCATAGGTAATTAGGTTACTGATACGTGATGTTCAATTAAGATTGATCGTGGAAAAGTATAAAAAAATGATGGTGCTACAGCGAATTAGTGATGTACGGTTATTAGATGGTTTTATTAAATTTTAGAGAGCGTTGACTCTATAATTATTGGATATCCGTTGATTAATCAGTAAACTTTCGAGAATTTATTCTAACCCTTACCCTGGATTGTACACGTGACTGAAGGTCAATCGAATATTGAATCCCTGATCAATCATGGCCGCTATTTTGAAGCCCGATCAAAAGCGGAGGAAGGTCTTCGGAATTCTGACGAGCTACGCTTGAAGCAACTTTTTGCGTTGGCTACTTCCAAGTCTGGAAATCCCAAGGTAGCGCTTGATTACTTGTCCGGTTTATACGCCTCCAATCCGGATGACCCCGAGACCGCGGGTATCCTGGGTGGGATCTACAAGGAGTTGTTTAAAAAGCATCAGGATTCCAGGTATGCAATCCTTTCGAGAGATACCTATCTAAAGAACTTTACGGCCACTAAAAATTACTATACCGGAATCAATGCCGCCACCATGTCGGCCATTGCAGGCAAAGCGGTACAAGGCCGTGAAATTGCGGCAACAGTTATTTCCTTGATAGAGAGTCAGGCCAACTCGTTATGGGAGATGGCTACCCTCGGTGAAGCTTACTTGTTGACAAAGAACCGCGATCGCTCAGTAGAGTATTACATTAAAGCCCGCCAATTGGCAGGAACCGATTGGGGCAAGGTCTTGAGTATCCATAATCAATTGTGGTTACTCAATCATTATATGCCGGTGCCTAAGGAGGTTCAGCGCATCTTTTCACCTCCGGTGGTGGTAGCCTTTGCCGGTCATATGATTGACGCCCCAGGCCGGCCAACACCACGCTTTCCGACTGCTATTGAAAGCCGGGTTAAGGATGCTATTCGTGGAGCGATACGGACGCTGAATGCAAGCATCGGATATTGTTCGCTGGCCAGCGGGGGTGATATCTTGTTTGCCGAGGCCATGACCGAAGAGGGGGGCGAGGTACACGTGCTGATGCCCTTTTCAAAAGCTGATTTTATCGACACCAGTCTTTCGTTTGCAGGGCAATCGTGGATAGACCGTTTCGAGGCTTTGCAAACAAAATATCCCAACACCTTTATTTCGTATGATCGCTATGGAGGTAATGATGACCTGTTTTCATTGCTTGGGAAAGTCATCTTTGGTTCTGCGATATTAAGAAGTCAAACCTACCATCAGGAGCCTTTTCTCTTAACCGTTTTGTCGGAATACGACTTGAAGCGGAGGGAAGGAGGAACGCGTGATACGCTGCAACTCTGGCCCTTTCCGCAGCGTCATACGAACATCAACCCGGACATCATGCTCACGCCAGGTCAGCCCGGCAATGCCGAATTGCCTACACTAGGTTATGAACGAACGCTCATTCCAAACCGACCTGTATTGTATACCGCTTGCCTTGAGTTGAGTGCTGTGTTGCCGATGGATCGTGAGCGTATTGAGAAGTTGATCAAATCAATGGCGGGTGAGGAACAGCTTTCCTTAAAGATTTTTGAATCACGTGCCGAATCAATCGTTTTTGGCCTGGAGACGGAGATCGGATTGATGGATATTGTTCGTGCCGTCTGGAATAGTACCTCCACCTTTAAACCCGAGAAGCCCCTTCGAATTGGATTGCATGCAGCTCCGATTTATGTCAACGCAACGGACGATGATCATAATCTGGCTGCCCTGTATTCGATCAGTGAGTTCACTCCCAAAGGAAGTATTTGTGCAAGCATTGGCTTTGCGGCCGTGCTGGCATTATATCCAAAGAAATTTCAATTGGATTACGTTGGGATCATCCAACTTAAGGACCATCCAGACAGTACTGATTTATACCAGATCACTTTTAAACAATAAGACCTTACTTGGTGATGGTAATGTTATCTAAAACATTTCCCTTACCATCCATTTGCTTCAACACCAATTTTTTGCCCGCTGTTTCTATTAAGGTAAATGAGTGAATGTCTGAAATCAATTTAGTAGTAAAAGGTACCCAGTTTTCCGCTGTACCCTGCACCCATAGTTCAGGTTTTCCACTTAAAGTCGGATCGTATAAACCTGCCCCACCCGCGCCTGTAACGATGTAAATGATTCCTTTGGGTATGGTGTTGGTCATGCCATCGTATGATTCGTCTAAAGTAAACTTACCATCTACGCGACCTTCCTCGGAGATCATATAGCGGGCGCCACTTTCATCCCGTTTGGGTTGGAATGTTAACGGGCGAGTGCGCTGATAATTGTGAACGTGCCCCGTCAACACCATATCGACTTCCAGTTCCTCCAGCACGGGCGCAAGTAGTCGCATGATTTGATCGTTGTAATGTGCTTTGCTGGAATTAAATCCCGGTTGATGGTACGTAACAATTTTCCAATCGGCTTTGCTGTTTTGCAAATCCTGCGCGAGCCATTGTACCAAAACCGGATCCAATGGATTTGCATAGCTGTTGGCGTCCAGGCAGGCGATGTGTACATTTCCATGGTCGAATGAATAGTTTGACATTTTGGGATAACGGGGTTTGGTATTGGAAACAAAATTCTTGATGAGCGTTTCATCACCCGATGGTTTTACGACAAATTCACTGGATGGACCATTTAGCGGCTGATCGCTGTAATAGAAATAGGCAAGTCCATCGGGATATTTCTCGAACTTGGCTCCATAAATATCATGGTTCCCCAAGATCATGTAAAAAGGGATCGACTTCATTAACGGTGCCCCCTTTTGCGGACTAATTTCATCGGAAGTATACGCTGGAAAAAAGTTTTTGCGGTATTCATTTTCCAAACCATAAGAATAGACATTGTCGCCCGTAATGAGTACAAACTGTGGCTTTTGTTGATAGACCTGGTAAGCAATTTCAGCCTGTTGGAGGGAACCGGTACCACAATCGCCAAACACCACAAATCTGGTTTCATTCTTTTTTGTTCGTGTGGTAAAGGTTCCGTTCGCAAGCGGGGCTCCATTTAGCAATACCCGGTAGGTGTATTCTGCATCAAATTTTAGACCCGTCAAACTGGCACGATACAGCAATGTGGTTTTATTTTTCAATTTCAATGCATTCTGCGTGATCTTTCCACTGGCCAATTTGGACCCCGGTGTTTTGAGTGCAAATTCAACCTGATATTTTCCGGGAATACTATCCGTTTGCCAAAGCAACACTTTTGATTCCCTGGCAAGCGTGGGGGCATTGCCAGGCTGCAGGTAAGGTGGCACTAACAACGTCTGACCAAGACTTGTTTGAATTGTTAAACAAAACAAGACTAATTTTAGAGACAAAAGATGCTTCATTCCTTCATGAATTTATTCCAAAACCGGCCCGACTTCGTTGCCAGGAGCAACACAAATTACTACATTTGAAAATATGCCTTCTGTTGTTCCTGGATACGAATATGATATTTTTATTTCATACCGACATAAAGATAACCGGGGCACTGCAGGAGGCGTCAATAGCTCCGGGTTTCAGGCGGCCAATGGGTGGGTAACGGAGTTTGTAAGTGATCTCAGCAAGGAGTTGGAGAGCACTTTCAAAGAAGATATCTCTATTTACTTTGATTCCAATCCGGACGATGGACTGCTGGAGACACATCATGTTGATAAAAGCCTGGAGGGAAAACTGAAGTCGGTCATCTTCATTCCTATTCTCTCCCAAATCTATTGTGATCCACGATGTTATGCCTGGCAAAATGAATTCTGCGCATTCAACCGACTTGCCCAAACAGAACCGATAGGCAGGGACATTAAGCTCCGTAATGGAAATGTTGCCAGCCGGATTCTGCCAGTGATCATCCACCAACTCGATCACGATGATTTGAATCTGCTTGAGACTGAACTGAATTCCAAACTTCGCTCGATTGAATTTATTTTCCGGTCTCCAGGCGTTAATAGACCGCTTCGCCCGGATGATTTACGGCAAGATAATGCAAGCAATCTGTTTTACCGGGATCAGATCAATAAGGTGGCAAATGCGATTAAGGAAATTATCCAGGCAATTAAAAATCCAGGCAGGTCTACGGACATGTATGATGCGATCGAGGCGGTAGACACGGATGCCCAGGCAGAAGCTAAAGTACAAACCGATAAGACGGTGCTGGCCAATTCGCTGGCGGTGCTCCCTTTCGTAAGCCTATCACACGATCCCAATCAGGAATACTTTGCAGATGGCATCACCGAGAATATATTGATCCAGTTGGCTGGGAGTTCGAAACTCCGGGTGATCTCGCGCACTTCAGTGATGCGCTACAAAAAGACTACAAAATCAGCCCCCGAAATTGCGGCCGAACTCGCAGTCAAGTACATCCTGGAGGGGAGCGCACAGGCCCATGGCAACAAAGTGAGAATCAACGTTCAATTGATTGATGCTGTCAACGACCGCCCGATTTGGTCGAAAGTTTTCGTAGAGAGCATGGATGACATCTTTGAAATTCAAAACAGTGTTGCCGAAATAGTGGCCAAGGAGTTACACACCTCCATCCAGGGTGGTTCTCTTGAACGGAAGAAGGAGCCGACAAAGAACCTGGAGGCCTACGATCTTTTCCTGAAGGGAAGACATGCTTTTAATCAATGGAGTGTGGATGGATATCGCACCGCTTCCGAATTCTTTAAACAAGCCATTGCCAAGGATCCCGAATTTCAGGAAGCTTATTCCTATTTGGCGAGTTCGTATTCGGCTCGCATGTCCTGGAATGGAGACCTTTCACCCGAAGAGGCCAAAATTCATATCGAAAAGTATTTGCAGGAAGCCTGGCAACGAGGTCCTACCGATAACGACTATTTGACAAAAGCCTTTGTTGAATTTTTCATCAATAAGAATTTTACTGCCTCCGAACAATATTTGGTACAGGCATTGGAACGGGGACCCAACAATGCAAATGTGATGTACACGTATAGTTATCTCCTGAATGCACAAGGCCGGCATGATGAGGCATTGCTCATGGTAAGCAAGGCAAAGGCGATTGATCCATTAACCGTGGCGTATTTCAATTATCAAATCATCAGTTTGTATTTGTTAAGCAGGCGGGAGGAAGCGCTACAGACTGTACAGGAAGCACTTCAATTGTATCCTACGGTGCTTCGGTTATATGATTTTCTGGGCAGAATTTATGTTACCCTGGAGCGTTACCAGGATGCGGAAGAAGCGTTGGTATCGGGGTTGCGGATTTCCAAAATCAGACCACCCTCCATGTTGGCTTATTTGTTCCGGGCATATCTTGGCTTGAAGCAAGAGAACAAAGCCAAGGAGCTTCTTCATGAATTACTGACCCGAAGTGAAGCCCGGGAAAAGGGGGTAAATATTTACCTGGTACATGCCTTTCATTCGATGAATGATAGTGCGTCTGCAAAACGATTCCTGTTAAAAGCACATCAAACCAATGATATTGATCTTATCTGGTGGTCGGTGGATCCACTTTTATCGGAGTTGCGAAAGACAATTGACAATCAACGGAATCGAATCCCGGATTATTCAGGTGCCGAAAGACACATCACCGAGTTGGTAGAAAACACGATGCCCAACCTTTCTTATCACAATAAGCAGCATGTGTATGATGTCCTGGCGGCAGCGGTACACATCGCGGAGCAGGAAAAGATTGACGGAAAAGATCTGCAACTTCTTCGGTTGGCTGCCTTATTTCATGATATTGGCTTTATTCATTCTGCAAAGAATCATGAGCAACGCGGGGCGGACATGGCCCGGGAAATCTTGCCCGGCTATGGATTACCGGAAGAAGACATTGATACCATCAGCAAAATGATTTTAGCTACCCGGATACCCCAATCGCCCGCTACGCAACTGGAAAGGATTCTTTGTGATGCCGATTTGGATTATCTGGGCAGAGAAGACTTTTATGAAATTGGAAGCCGGTTGTTGGATGAATTGAAATCACAGGGTGTGGTTGAAACCGAGCGTGAGTGGAATCTTGTTCAAAAAACATTTCTGGAATCGCACCGATTTCATACTGCCTACAGCCGGGAACATCGTGAAAAGAAGAAGCAAGATCATGTGCAGGAGATCATTGCTAAATTTAAGCGCTAATCAACCCTTTGGAACTACAAACATTTGAATTAAGCCGTTTGTAAAACCGGTTTATGAATTTCACTTTCCACAAAATACATATCCACTTCACCAATGTTCTTGGCTGAAATCTTACCCCGGTAGATGCATTGATAATATTCGCTGATAAGGTGATAAGTGGTAGCGGAGATGTTGACTTTGCCGGGCTCTCCATTCGATTCCATGCGACTTGCTATATTGACGGTATCCCCCCAGATGTCATAGGCGTATTTCTTTTTACCCACCACACCCGCCACCACAGGACCGGTATGAATTCCAATCCGCAATTCCCAACCCGGTAATCCTGAATTGGTTTTTTCGCGCTGTCGCTTTTCCATATACGCTTGCATAGCCAGGGCAGCTTTCACGGCATCCAGGGGATGAGAGTCGTTGGTGGTAGGAATGCCCCCCGCACACATGTAGGCATCGCCAATGGTTTTAATTTTCTCGAGGTTGTACTTGCTCATGATTTCATCAAATGCCATGAAGTACTCATTCAGCTCGGCTACTAATTGAATGGGTGTTAGCTTCCCTGCGATTGATGAAAATCCCTTAAAGTCGGTAAAGAGAACAGTTACATTGTCGTAAAACCGGGTCTTCGCATATCCATTTGATTCCAGCTCACGGGCCGTTTCTTCGGGTAAAATGTTCAGCAACAACTCCTGGGATCGATCGCGTTCGTTCTTGATTATTTTATTTGTTTTCCGAACATACTGGTAGCGATTATAGAATCCGGCAACTACCAGGATCAATAGAAATCCGGTTATCACAGCTGCATAGTTCAAAATTTTCTGCCGTTGTATGGTGGCATCCTTCAATGCCTGATCCGCTGTTAACAAACTGATTTCGGCTTCTTTTTTGCCCAAATCGGAATTGAATTGTGATTGCTGAATTTTCTTATCGTTGTCAACATTGTAAAGGGTATCCTTAATGCTACTATATAATGTATCATAGGCATAAGCTTTCTTAAAATTGCCGATTTTGGCATAGGCCCGGGCTAATCCATCATAGGCATCTTTAAGCGGAACCCGGGCACCAATTTCCGAAGCGAGATCTTCTGCCTGCTGATAGAAGGGTATGGCAATCGAATAGTTCTTCATTTTCTTATGCGTGGTAGCAATGCCAATCAGGCTTTGGGCCATTTCTAATTTGGCATCTTGAGCTTTTGCAATTTCCAACGCTTTATTTTGGTAGGCCAATGCTTGCTTAAAATCACCCTGATCTGCATAAATTTCACCAAGCAGGTTAAGTGGAAAGCATGCGTCCACTGTACCCCGATAGATTTCCAATGATTCATCGAGATACAAAATGGCGGAATCATACCGTTGCTTCTTTTTATAGATCTCCCCGATGTTCATGGCAACGATACCTTCACCGTCTTCATAGTTAATACTGCGGAAAATGGGCCGTGCCATTGAGTAATACTCGAGGGCTTTGTTCTGCGTGTCAGGGTTGTTCGCGTAAATGTTTCCGATGCCGTTCATGGCCGTTCCGATGCGCAACGAGTCTTTCAATTCTTCGGAAATTTTAAGCGAGCGCAGGAAAAAGTCGATCGCTACGGCATCTTTTCCACCGCCATTAAAGTAGGCAGACCCCAGACTACTTAATATATTGGCAACGCCTACCTGATAGCCAATGGAATCGAAGAGTGTAAGTGATCGCTCAAACTGGCTAATGGCCTCCGGGTAATCGGCTTTGTAAAAATATCCAAAGCCAATGGCTTTGTAGGAGTAGGCTTCTCCTTTTATGAAAGCCAGTTGATGGGCGAGTTGTTGACTTTGTTGAGCATACCGGATCGCCTGATCCGGGTCTTTAGCCAGGTACTCCGAACTAAGTTTTATGAGTTTATTAACTTTCAGGCTATCATCTGGTTGGCCGGCAATCTCCAGTCGGAGTTGTTCAATTTCCGCACTTTGTGAGTAGCTGGACCAGGACAACAGGAGAAAGAAAAGAATGAAAACGCGATCCACTTGAAAGTCAATAACACGACAAGGTACAAATCATTTCAGGAATTCTGAACAGGGATTGATGGAAACAAAAAGCGGGAATAACTTCCCGCTTTTCTGCTTTAAGGATACAAAATTATTCCTTATAAATTTTCAGCGTTTGTATTCCTGTAGATTGGGTAACTTTGATCAGGTAGAGTCCCCGCTCGAATTCCGTAAAATCAATTTCCACCACACCGGGTTGCCACCTTGCATGCACCGGGTAGGAGCGCCCGATCCGGTCAACGATCATTAGCTGGGTAGAAGTGAGTTTCTCAGAAATTCCGGAAATGGTTACCCGATCGGTGACGGGGTTGGGAAAAGCAATTACTTCCAACACATTTTCCGGTTCAATAGGAGCATCGCTCTGAGTAAGGTAGTATGTTGATTCACCTTCTCGCACGGAAGTACCCGAACGATTCGCTCCCGGCTTGATGGCAATTTGTTGCGCTACCCAGAAGTCTCGTTTCGTTGCAATTGCGATCTTATTGCCTGTTTCCCCAGCCTCAGCTTGCGTATTAATTGCCATCATATTCGAAGTAAGCCCTTGCTGATGGTTGGGGCTGTCATAAACTTCCGTATACCCTGCAGGAGGTGTCCAGGTCGCATCGGTTTTATTCGTAAAGAATGCCATCACCAATGCATTGCAATGAGTGGTTGTTATTGTGGGTGCAATGGCATTGTAATCCTTATTACCAGTTGCTCCATTGTGAGCGTCAATAGGATTATTTGGGTCGGCACCTGTTACCCTGGAAATACCCATTGACCATTTCGGGCTATTGGAGAGATTAAAAGTATAAGATCCGGGTTCATTATTTTCCGCGATTTTATAGTAGGTGGCGAGGCCAACCTGATTGCCCTGATTATCAGCCCGAATGAAATTCCAGCCGGAAGGCGGAGTAATCTGGGTGCCGGTACCTTTTTCAAAAGTCAATCCAACGATCAACAAATCACCAACTTCCGTACCAACAGGCTTAAATACCGTGGGTATACTGGAACCACCGCCCAGAGCTACCTCATGACCGGCAATAATTGCAGGTGTCGGGCAAACAATGGTAATGGTAGTCGTGCTGAAAGATGGGAAATAATTGCTGTTGCCTGCATAGTTGGCCGTAACTTCATAGTTGCCGATTTCGACAGGAGCTGATCCGCCTGAATAAGTATAGGTTACAGAAGGGCTTAACACATCCGTTTCTCCCCCTACACCATAGGCAAAACCGGTAGCCTCTTTGGGATTGCCATCGTAATCAAAGGTTCCGCCTGTAAGACTTACGGTAGAGTTAGCCTTGGTAATGGTGAACTGTGCCGTGTTGTAAGTAACAACATAATTGTCTAATACGCTGGCCGGATTTAATAGAGCACTAATCATGTAGGGTGATCCGATTACATTTTCGCCTGTTGTGCGCGAATACAATGCAACTATACCATCAGATTGCAGAAATCCTGAGAGAGTTCCGGTAAGTGTCGGATCATCGCTTCCGTAGATTTTAGTTTTATTATTTGGTGTAACGCTGGCCACTCGCTTGCCGATCGTAAAAGTAGCCGTGTTATAGGTAATCGAATAGTTCGTCAAGGCCCCGACCGGACTTAATGCAGCGCTGATCGTGTACAGACCACCTGCTTGTTCACCTGAAGTTCTTGAATAGGTTGCAGTTATTCCATCAGCTTCCAGGAAGCCTGTGAGAATACCTTGCAGAGCTACATCAGCATCTCCATACGTCTTGCCAGCAGGATTTGGAGTTACGGAAGCTACTTTGGTATTTACGGAAAGTCCACCCTGGGTTCCGGTTTCAATCCGGTAGTTCGAGGGTGTTATCAGATTCACCGTAGGAACAACGTGATAAGATCCAACCGGGATTAACCCTGTGCTTTCAAAGGTCGCTTCCGCTTTTAAGAGTGAATAGTCGATCGATTGAACTACGTTGGCGGCAGTTTCCGCCACGGTCACCTTCGCTGGATTCCCCGTTTCAAAGAATTCCGTAGTGTAGGCAAATCCTTCGAAAGTGGAAGTGTACTCCGGAGTTGGATCGCCATAGATGATTTCATTCGGAGTAGCGGCCGTAGACACCGTTAAAGCGGCCGGAGTAATTTCCAGCGTACCGGCTTCATATGAAACAATAAAGTTGTTCGATAAAAATGTACCCGGAACAATGATATGCGGAGCTCCTGGTCCGGTAACATGGGTTCCACTTACCAGATTGATGGAGTAAAACTCAAGAATATAATCCTCTTCATTGTCGATATCTGCCCCGAAATCGTAATACTCTGTGCCGTTCGATTCCACTTCTTCAGCCGGTTCTAAATCCTTCTCCCCAAAGAGAATTAACATATTATCCAATTCAGGGGCATCGGCTTCCGGGCCTTCTGTACCATTGATTAGGGTGCGACCATTGATGAGCGTGCGACCATTGATTAACGTACGACCATTGATTAATGTGCGACCGTTAATCAGAGTACGACCATTGATCAGGGTTCGACCGTTGATCAGGGTCCGGCCGTTAATCAGGGTTCTGCCGTTCAACTCCGGATTAACCAGAGTCTGGTTCAATTCATCGGTTGGTGTGGCTTTATAATTTTCAAAAGAACTCATGGGCACATCGAATACCGAGTTGATCAGGGTTCTCCCGTTAATCAAGGTACGACCATTGATGAGGGTACGACCATTAATCAAAGTCCGGCCACTGACCATGAAACTCAGGTTGTCTGCATCTGAATTAATCAGCGTTCTGCCGTTAAACTGTTGTGTGTCGAAGATGGCCAATGGCAGGGCATCATCACTGGCGGATTTGGCGCGTTCCAGGTCCTGACGGTAGGCATTTTCAATGGCCGCCTTCAATCCAGGAACATCTGTAATTTCAGATTCATCTGCTTCTTCAAAGTTGATTTCATAATCGAGTGCATCACTGATGGATTGACCGTATTCCAATTGTAAATTGACGGGCTTGAGGGTGATTGGCAAAGCCTCCACCGTAACGGAACCAGCCCCATAGGGGCCATACGTATTATCAATACCATTGTATACCAGGGTTCCATTCGATTGGATAACGCCAACATAATCATAGAGTTCGCGGAAAATAATATTGGTTTCCGAATGAACCGGGATGATATCGTAATCACCAACCGGTGCAAGGTCGCCACCGGAAGTAGTAATGGAACTTGCGAACGCAAGAGGAACTAACGGTCCGGTTGCAGATCCCAGGGTTAATCCAACTTGCTCCAGGGTTAAACTAGCGGGTTGCCAGGTTTGATTGCCGGATTCATCATCAGCTAATGTTAATACGGTTGCACCATAGGGGAGTGCTGCTTGACCATACTTTTTAGTTATATCATTTGCCTGGATCGCCACAATTTGCTTTGGAATATTAAGGATCGGAACAGATTCCGAGTCACCACCGTCCCCGGCATTGGTCATGGCAATATTTTTTACCTGGACAGGGGGATTTCCTTCAAACGGGGGAATGGTTACTTCGAGGTTGGTGGTTTCTTCATTGTAGAATACATCCTCCTCGTTCAATTCATTTCCACGGAGGAATACTTTTGAGTCGTAATAAAAGTTTGTCCCCTCAATAATCAATGTGAATTCTTCAACACCAACATTGGCGCCATCCGGAAGCAACAGCCGGGTTATTTTTGGTTTGGGTGTGGCGAGGGTAAGCAAGGCCGCATCGCCACGCACCAATCCGTAGCCGGAATTGATATCAAAACCTTCACCATGTAAATCCTGCGCGGTGGTTTGCATCACCTTCCGAATGTCATCCGGAGAACTTCCGATAAATTCTGTATCCCAACTGGCACCATCTTTATGAGTAGGGGCTGTACCCGCGTAATATTTTGTACGGGCTTGCATAATCAAAGCTGCCAATCCAGCAGCATGTGGAGCCGCGGCCGATGTACCAAAGAAATTGAACTTACCATCACCTTCGATGTCCGTACCATTCAGAAACACCGAAGTGTTTACTCCATTGGGAGCAACAAAGTCGGGTTTGGTTCTGATTTCAGAATCGGTTTCAGTGCCACCACGGGAGGAAAATGTTGCCACCGTGTTGGGTTCCGTGTTTGCCGGTACCGGAGTATAGTTAAACGTTGAGGTATTGCTATACAAAATAGCACCCACCGTCATGGCTCCGGTAGCGTTGGCTTGTCCAACGATGGTGGAGCTCCCAGTAAAGTACTCATTCACCACCAGCTTGTCGCCACGGAAAATCACATACTTGAAATTGATATCGGAACTGCCATGGGCCCTCACGATCATGATATCGGTATGGATGGTGGTATTGGCCGGAACTGAAAAGGATAGAATTTCGATTGGATCACCACCGGTATTATTCCGGTTGAATCCAAAGAGTTCCGCCCCCTGAAAGTTCACCAGGTAGATGTCGAGATCATTGGCTGAGCCGGACAGAATTTCACCGAACGAACCGATCGAGTACACAGGATCATCCCATTGTAATACAATCGTATACGTGGTGGGTTCTGCACCAGGGCCAAGGGTTATGTTCTGGAGGATGTCTCCACTTCCAAAGTTATGGGCTTGCTGACCGGGTAAATTTGCAGGGGCATTTAGAGGACTAAAATCAGAAGTGTACGATTTGCTGCCAAAGTTTCCGGCTGCAGTGAAATACGAAACTCCATCTTCACTTACATCATTAACGGCCTTTGCAATTCGACCATCGGTATAAAAAGGCTCGGTGATATAAGTAATGTCATCGACAATGATATCGCAGTCATTTTCAGGTAGCTTCAAGTCCCGGATTCCCTTGGCAAAGTCCCCAGCAGTAATAAAACCGGTCCGGAAATATAACTCGGCCCCAGGGGCGACATCATGAATAATTTGCAGCATCGCGCGGCCTTCATCCGTTCCCTGGCCGTAGCGGGAGGGGAGATCCTTAACCAGGTTGACTTCATTCAAATAACCAGAGGGATTTAACGCCCCGGGCAAATCTCCATCCTTAATATCCAGCGTGGCCGGGTTGTTGGGCAATGTATTATAACTGTCTGATAACACACCAATCTTTATACCGGTACCATCCAGGTCATATCCTAACCGAACCAGATTCGATCGCATGACTTCATCACCTTGTGAGGCAATGGCACTTCGCACCGGAGGAATAGCGGGCCGTACATAATTGATGTATTCATCATAGGTATTCAGCACATCCAGATTTTCAACGGGAACAAATCCGGTAATTATCAACGAGCCTGCCAATTCGCTAATGTCATCATCAGTTTCAAAACCAAGCGTATTCAAGATTGCTTGCAGGTCTGAAAGTTGAGCGCTTGTTAATTCGGAGAGTACAATTATTTCTACCAGAACCCTGTTGTCGCTAATGAAGAATAATTCGTTGGTATTAACTGCCCCGCCTTGCTGTACGATCGTGTAGAGCATGGTCAATTCGGATCCGATCAGATCATTTACTTTACCAGCCAGGGGTGCACAAACCCCGAATTGCTGGCGCGCGTTCACGGTAATTGTAAAGGTGGTGGTACTGGTGCATCCGGAGGCACTGACTGCGGTAACCGTGATTTGATCGCCATGTTCGGCAGTAAAGGATGAAGGTAATTGAACCTCACCCTGTTGCCGACTCGTGAACGAAAGGGTATTGCCTTCAGCGGAAGCATAGAGCGTTAAATCAATAAGAGTGGTATTTCCGCCAAGCTCCGTGCTGCAAACTTCTTCATTGTTGATCGAAATAACCGGAGTTGGATTTACTGTCACGGTAACATCATCTGTAGCAGGGCATCCGTTGGTCCCTACTACAGTAACTGAATAGGTAGTGGTAGTTATTGGGGCAACAGAAATTGATTCGGTTGTTTCTCCGGTACTCCAGGAGTAAGTATAGGGACCCGTACCAGCTGAAACTACTGCTGTGAGTGTGGCTCCACTTACTTCGGCACAAACATTCACATCCGCGCCAGCGCTAACCGTAGGCGGTGTCGTGTTCAGATTCACCAAGACAACATCGGTTGCGCTGCAAGCTCCTGAGGCGACCGTCAGTGTATATGTTCCTGCGGCATTAACGGTAGGGGTTGCGGTATTCGCACCCGATACAATGCTTCCTCCGTTGCTGGCTACCCAGCTATAGGTTACCCCAGGCGTGGTGGACGAACCATTGAGCTGTATTGTGGTGGCTACACAACTAATCGTCTTATCGGCCCCCGCATTTGCATTTGGTGTTGTGCAAGTTTGAAAAGGAGCAAAGACTACAGTAACACCACTTTGAATATTAACCTGCGTGCCACTCCAAAGGGCACCGGTGATGTCTGAACTTCCGGTTCCAGAGCCAACGTTAATAGCGGCATAAGGTGCCCATACTGTACCCAACCATTTTGATTTAGAACCGGTAGACCCATTGGCAATATCGAATGCATATTTTGTACTACCCAGGCCAGTTCCATGTACTTCAGTAAAAATGCGATTGGCGCTACCGCCATTGATCAAGTTTACACTCAGCTTTCCAAGCCTGACATTGTCATGAACATAAAGCTGAATGGTGCCGGTTGGATTATTTTCGAAGTCGAAGACGAAGGTATTGTTGTTCTTATTATCAATCAGGTGCAGTACATAGACACCGGTACCTTTAAATGTGAGGGTTTGGTTGCCCGAAAGTTTAATGTCATCATACGCCCCCGGAGTAATGGTGCGGGTAGTGGTAATATCCGCCATTTGTGGATAGGCAGGAAATGAAGTTATAGGCGGGAGCGTAGGAAATTGAGGGAGCGTTGGTGTTCCGGTAATTCTACCTCCACTGGGGACAGGTCCTGAATATGTGGTTCCTGCAGGATGGGTGATGGTGCCTGTCACGCTTCCACCACCAATTACAATTCTTCCGTTAACATCAATATTTCCATTCATAGTGGCATTAGACCCAACGGAAAGAATAGTTCCAGAAACTGCAGGGGTGTTCGAAGCCGCAATAGTACCAACCACACTATTGCTGTTGGCCAGAACGATCGTTCCCTTACTAAAGATGTTACTACTGAAAGAAGCCGTGCCTGTAGTTTTAACAAGTTTTAAACTGCCCACAGACCCTCCCGTAATCTGAGAGGAACTTCCGATCTGCACAGCATATCCCGGTGAGCTGCAAGAAGCTGTTCCAGGTCCTCCCGCACCTGAAAACAGAACAAAATCAGACATCTGAAGCTGCTGCCCTGGTTGAGACCGGACTATACCCGGCAGGACGGAAAGCATAAAGATGAATGCTAAAACCTGCCTATTGTGAAGCGTACGGCCTAAACCACCTGAAGCTTCAACGCTAATTTTTTCCATGGAAATGTGGGGTGTTTCTTGTTGGGTGTGAGGCGAATAGGATGTTAATAATAGGGTTCAGTATGGTAAAGTAACCTGATTTCTATGTAAGATAGGGGTAATAAATCAATTAAACATGAAAGAATACGTGAGTAAGTCTTCTCTATTCAACCTATAGAGTAGATTATTTCAATACGCGTGAAAAACACTTCCTTAAATTCTTAGACTGGTCATGAATTATTTAAGGGGTTAGCAGATGGGAGCAAAATTTCTCTGGTTTTGAAATCACAACATGATAAATAGTAGGAAAATCAACACGCTGAAGCTAAATCCAAACATAAAGACTTGGTAGGCATAGCTTAATAATCGGTATTTACGCGTTAGGATGAGCCCCTGGTTGTAGATGTCGATGGTCATGTTTTCATGAATGTCGGTCCGGGATTGCAAGAGTATGTTCATTTTCTCCAGGTACTCCTTTTGACTAAAACGGGCGATCACTCCAAAGAAAAGCAAGCTTGATTTTTCCTCTTTGTCTGGAATCCGCGAAGCGGAAATGACCTTGGGACGGGCCGCCTGAATGGCGAACATAGCCGAGATCAGGCACGAGAGCACGATCAATGCGATGGGAACGATGATGTTGGATTTGTAAAGATCCAATTGATTGGCGACTGCTCCATAGCCGGTAATGGCAATGATGGAGGAAATGATCATGGCATTGATGCTAATGACGATGTTTGCCTTGTTATCGGCAATTTGGATCAGGTTGTTTTGATTCCGGTACGTTACCCGGAAGAGCGTTTCGGTTTCCCGTCCACTTTTCTTTTTCTTGGGTGGCTTTTCAGGTTCCATGCAAGGTTGAATATTTTCGAATGTACTCAAATAATTGGTAGAGCGGATGGACGCTAAATATTCTGAAGGGTTTTAGTATCTTTAAGTAGCTCCATTCCAAAATGCCACGCTCGCACACAGCATCGATCAATCAGTTTATCTTGCTCCTCGTTTTTGCAGGAATTCAATCCTACACTTGCCGGGCCCAAAAACTTTTTGAAAGAGATTCCCCTCTCAAAATTCAATTGAGCGGACAAGTCGAGGTGCTGTTGCAAGATCGGGGCGAGGATACCCAATATCATGAGATCCAACTTACCTATACCGATTCCAGTGTAAGCAACCAACCGGTCTCGATTCCCATACAAGTCCGGGTACGCGGGAATTTCAGGCGCTTAAAAAGTAATTGTGATTTTCCGCCACTCTTGTTGAATTTTTCCGGCACGACAACCAAAGGAACGCTGTTCGAAAGTCAGAATAAGGTCAAGTTGGTGATGCCTTGTCAGGGCGATAAATATGTAGTCCGTGAGTATTTGACCTATCAGCTCTACAACCGGCTTACCCCAAAGAGTTTTAAAGCGCGATTAGTATCTGTTGAATTACAAGATCCAAACCTGAAACCAAAGCGGGCTGCATTCTTTTATGGTATCTTATTGGAAGAAGAGGAGCAAGTAGCGGAGCGAAATGGCATGATCATGCTTGAACGACAATTGGTGCGTCCGGAACAAACCCAAAAGGAAGACTTTCTGACCATGGCTGTTTTTGAATACCTGATCGGGAACACGGATTGGTCGGTGCAGTATCGCCAAAATGTGAAGCTGATCGCAAAAGATACATTGTCCATTCCCATTACGGTACCCTACGATTTTGACCATGCCGGCATCGTTTCTGCACCCTACGCGCTGCCGGCCTTCGAGCTGGGATTGAATTCAACCCGGGAAAGAAGATACCGGGGATATTGTATTCAGGATATGAAACAATTTGAACCTGTTGTCGCTAAATTTAATGAGGCCCGGGACGATTTTTATCGGATTTATTCCGAATGTCCTTACCTGGAATTAGGATATGTAAAGACCACGTTAAAGTATTTGGACGACTTCTATAAAACGATTAACGATCCGAAACGGATAAAATACCAATTTCAATACCCTTGCGATCCAAGCGGAACAGGTAATGTGGTGATCAAAGGGTTGAAGCAGTAGACCAATAATTAACCTGCATTTTGATTAACTTTGATTATGCCCTCCTTGTTGCCAGGATACGAATACGACATTTTCATATCGTACCGCCACAACGACAATCGATCCGGGTGGGTAACTGATTTTGTTAACCACCTAAAAGAGGAGTTAGCGGCCACCATCAAGGAGCCTGTCTCGGTGTATTATGATTCCAATCCGCATGACGGTCTGTTGGAGATTCATCATGTAGATAAAAGCCTGGAGGGTAAATTGCGATGCTTCATTTTCATTCCCATCATTTCCCACACGTACTGCGATACCAAGAGCTTTGCCTGGAACAATGAGTTTCTAGCTTTTTGCAAATTGGCGAAGCAAGATGCCCTGGGGCTCCATGTGAAATTACCGAATCGCAATGTTACCAGCCGAATTCTACCGGTTCAGATTCACGACCTTGATCCGAGTGATCAATTACTTTTTGAGCGAGAAGCGGAAAGTCCATTGCGCGCAATCGAATTTATATTCCGTTCACCCGGGGTGAACCGACCCTTGACGCCTCAGGATACCCGACTGGATAATACAAATCGAACTTTTTACCGCGATCAAATCAATAAGATCGCGAATGCGATTAATCACCTATTCCTGGCCGTGAACCAGCAACCGAAAGCTGAAATTAAAGTGGAGTTACAGCAAACCTTAGATTCAGATCCGAAACCAGAAGGAATCTCGTGGTTATGGAGTGAAGTGAGGCGGAGAAATGTTGGGCGGGCTGCGCTTACCTATACCATTGTGGCATTGGTGCTCCATCAGTTTCTAATATTTATAGCGCCATTCATTAAGTTGGAGTCCCGGTTTGTTGAGTTGGTTGCCTGGATGTTGCTAGGTGGATTTCCGCTCGCCACCTTGTTTGCTTGGTTTTATGAGGTCAGTCCACATGGTTTGATCCGCACAAATTCTCCTCAAGCCACCGAAAATCCATTTCCGCCAGAACGAAAAAAACCATTTACTGGAAGGCCTCTCATTCTGCTTTTAATAATCGTCATGATCAGTCAGTTTGTTTATCTCAATTATTTGAAGGACACGGGTATTATTCCAACGGTGGATGAGGAGGGAAACAGAGTAATTTCAATCGCGGTTATACCGTTTGAGAATCGGGGTGGAGATCAATATTTCGCAGCAGGAATCACAGAAGATATAATCAATCGATTAATTATTATCAAACAATTTCGGGTCACCAATAAAAGGCGTACTCAGGAATTTGCCGGAAGTCTTCTTCCCATTGAAGATATTGCCAAACGTTTAAATGTCGCGTTGATCCTGACGGGGAGCATCGCACAGCAGGGTGATAAAATTGCAGTGCGCGCCCAACTCATTGATCAGGATGACACGTACCTGTGGGGGAATACGTTTCAGCATACTTCACAGGACATTATGGCCGTTCAGTCGGAGATTGCGCAACGGATTGCTGATCAATTGAAGATCCAACTCAGTGAGAGTGAGAAACGTCAATTACACAAGAAAGCAACCACAAATCCTACCGCGTATGATTTATACTTGCGTGGTCGCAGTTTGTACTATGAATATCAAAGCAAGTCGAATGATTCTGCGGTGGTACTTTTTAAACAAGCCATTGATCTTGATCCTAATTATGCCCGGGCCTGGGCAGGGTTGAGTGATGCTTATGCCCAGCGGTATGGTCGGTTTGTGCAAGCGTATTTTTGGACGGATTCAAGTTTAGTGGCTGGAAAGCGTGCTATTGAGTTAGATTCAAATCTTTCCGAGGCGTACAAGGCCTTAGCCACCGCGTATGATTACCGTGAGGACTATGAAAGTGGTCATCCATTATTGTTAAAGGCGGTGGCATTGGATCCAACGGATGATCGGGCAGTTGGAAATTTGGGTACGAATTATTTACTCCGGGGGGATTTACCCACCGCCTTACGGTGGCAAAAGAAGTCGGCCGGGCTGAATCCCACTAATTGGATTCCGTACCAATTAATTGGTTGGATCTATCGATTACTGGGCGATTTGGAGAATGCGGAAGCATGGTTTAAGAAATCCCTGGCTGCAGATAAAGGATCCACCCGATACGATACCTATGAACTTTTAGCGTATACGCTGGTATCGCTTGACCGGAATCAGGAAGCGTTGGATCTGATACCGAAGGTACTTGAAATCGGGAATGATACGCGTGTGTTTGAAACAGCGGGCCTGATTGCACACTTTGCCGGAGACCGGGTAAATGCCAAGAAGTATTTTCAACAAGCTATTGAAACCAACACTATGTATCGGGAGGACCATTACACAGCCAGTCCGATCGGCTTGGGTCAGCTCTTGCTCGAAGAAGGCGATCGGGTAGAAGCAGAGGTCTACTTAAACCATGCCCTGGAAAATAATTTATTTGAGGTAAACAATGGTTCAAAAAGCTTTGAACCTCCATTTTACCTGGCGGCCATCTATGCAATTAAAGGCAATCGTACTAAATCATTGGAATGGTTGCACCGGGCTATTGAGATGCATTGGGTTGATTATGCTAAATTTTATTATGGACCTTACTTTCGACTGTACAAAAGTGATCCCGAGTTTTTATCACTCATCAACAAAGTGAAAGAAAATGTCCAATCCATGCGGAAATCTATATCAGAGAATTAATAGAGTTAATTCTACTTGGTTCCCATCGGATAGTCTGTAATTGTAGATGAACCGGGTAAGCCACAACCCACCATTTTTCCCTTCACCGGTAATTTTCCTGTCGAATGGATCACTCCAGAAATAACTGCAGTTGCCATGGAGGTTCCTGATACGACCATATACGTCCATTTTGCTGCTGTGGCGTCATAAAGAAACGTTGAGATAACATCTGTGCCTACCGCAACGTAGTCTACAGAAGAGCCGTAATTTGAATATAGCGAACAATTTAACGTACAATTAACCGCGGCAACAGTAACCAATCCATTTTCATCAAGGCAACCGGGCAGGGATTTATTTGAATCATCCATGTTATTACCAGCGGCCATTACGACAAATCGTTGCTGACCCAACTCAGTGAGTATTTCCGGTAACCCTGGAATCTCCTTTTTGCAATCCGTAATTGGATAATCACCAAGGCTTAGGTTAATGACATCACCTATTTTCGAATTTTCACCGATGTAATCCAATGCGGCAAGAATATGAGACCAATATCCCCACCCATCCCGGTCTAATACTTTAATGGGGACAAGTCTTGCCCCCATGGATACGCCTGAACAGATCTTGATATTACCAGTCCAGGTAAATTTCTTCAGGCCGGCAATACCTGCTATCAAAGTGCCATGGCCGTTATCATCATTGGCATCAGCTGTTGGAGGAAATATTGTGAAATTTTTTCCAAGAGCAAGATCTACATTCAAGTACGGATGATCCTTGGCAATACCCGTATCAACAATCCAGATGGCGTTCGGATCAGTTTCGCCATTCGAAGCACCACCTGCTTTATCAATGGCACAGCTTTGCCAGCAATTACCTTTTTTGCGCATACCCCAATCCTCTTCACCATTTTCCCCTTGATGAATTGGCCGACCCTGATGAATCGGTCTGCCCTGGTGGATGGGTCGACCTTGTATCTGAACATCTTTTTCTACAGACTTTACGGCTTCATCCATTCTTAAGGAATCGGCTTTACTTTCCGTAAGGTCAGTGTCGAAGGCCACAATAGCATCGACATATATTTTTTCATCGGGTACCTGATTTTCAAGGTGATACTTTTCCAACAATTCTTTTACTCTTTCTTTTGATTGAATTCTGGCATTTGCTTTAGCCTTTTCATCCGCCTTCAATAAGGTGGGGTCGTTTAATAATGGTTTTAAATAACTATTCTTTAGGATAATGATATAATGGGCATTGGGTTGGAGCAAACCTTGAGATTGAGATGATGAAGATGAATCTGTATTTGTTTGTGTACACGAAATTGCGATCAAAGCAATTCCTGTCCACGCAAGGGATAGGCTGTGGCGCATAGCGGTGGCTTTTTGGGTAAATGAATATAGGAGAATTACACTAAAATTCCTAGGAGGGTAAGGTTATCAGACTATCCTCCGCAGTTCCTCCAACACAAAATCCACTTCTTCCCGGGTATTGTAAATCGAAATCCCCAACCGGGTAACACCTCCGCGTTCCAACAAGCCCAACACTTCAATTGCATGGATGGCATAGAAGTGCCCATCCCACGCGCAAATGTTTTTGGAAGCCAGGTGTTGACAGACTTGCGTTGGCGTTTTCCCTTCTCGTGTAAAAGAAAGGGTAGGAGTTCGTTGTTTGGAAGAAAAATCTTGTCCGATCACCCTTATCCCGGGGATTTTATTCAACCCATCATAAAGTCGAGCTGCCAATAGAAATTCATGGACACTGATTTTTTGATATGCACTCACCAGTTGATCACGCAAAGTCGATCCTTCGCCAAGGCTGGCAATAAATTCAACGGCCGCAGCTACCCCCGCAATGGCAGCATGATTTAAAGTGCCGGTTTCTATACTCTCAGGAGCTGTTTGACCGGCCGTACGAAGCCGGTCGGTAGGCAGCCGATCGAGCAGCCCGGGTTTACTATAGAGAATTCCTACGTGGGGACCGTAGAATTTATAGGCAGAGCACAAAAGGAAATCGCAGCCAATATCCTGAACATCGATCGTGAAATGGGGCGCGTAGTGGACTGCATCCAGCAGCAACCAGGCATTTACTTTATAGGTGAGCTCCCGAATCAATTTGAAATTATTCACCGTGCCGATGCTGTTGGCCGACATACCCATGCAAACCAACTTTGTATTTTCATTGATCTTGTTGGCAAAGTCGTCATAATCTAGAACTCCGGTGGGCAAAAGATTAACTTCCCGAACCTTCACGCCAACCTCCCGCAACGACAGCCACGGTCCACGGTTGGCTTCATGGTCCAGTTGGGTGATCAATACTTCATCTCCAGGTTTTAAAATGCGGGCCATGGCCCGTGCCAGAGAAAAGTTCAGTGTGGTCATGTTTTGACCAATGGAAATACAGTCCTCACTTTCGGCTCCTAGTAACGCGGCCATGCAGGAACGCATGTGGTGAATGACCCGATCCGTTTCGTTGGTGGTAATAAATGTACCATGCGAATTGGCATTGGAGTTTTTATAGTAGTATGTAATCGCATCGATTACCCTTTGTGGCACTTGCGTACCAGCGGGGCCATCGAAGTACACCAGGGGTTGGTTGTTGTGTGTACGAAGCAGGGAAGGAAAATGGTTGCGAACAGCATTCAGATCAAAGGTCATCTCACAGAGTAGTTTTGAATCTAATAATCTCCCACCGTCTCTTCCAGCTGTGCCAGGGCCTTCTTCAGTTCCTCATCATTAGGCGCTACGCCATGCCACTTGTGTGAGCCCATCATGTAATCTACCCCAAAACCCATTTCGGTCCGCATCAGGTTCATCACCGGTTTGCCTTTTCCGGTCAGGGATTTAGCTTTTTCAAGAGCAGACACAACTTCTTCTATCTTGTTACCATTGAATTCTTCCACGTGCCAACCGAAAGATTCCCACTTGGCTTTCAGGTTCATCAGCGATACAATCTTATCCACCGGACCATCAATCTGCTGACCATTGTAATCAATCGTGGCAATCAGGTTGTCAATCTTGTTGTGAGCTCCATACATAGCGGCTTCCCACACCTGGCCTTCCTGTTGTTCACCATCACCCATCAACACATAAACAAGGGATTGATCCTGATTTAGTTTTTTGGTTTGAGCCGCACCAATGGCCACCGACAATCCTTGTCCCAATGAGCCTGAAGCGATGCGCACACCCGGTAAATGTTCATGGGTAGCCGGATGCCCTTGAAGCCGGGTATTCAAAAACCGGAACGTAGCTAGTTCCTTGGTATCAAAGTACCCGGAGCGGGCCAGCGTGGCATACCACACCGGTGAAATATGACCGTTGGAAAGAAAGAACAAATCTTCGCCCCGTCCATCCATGTTAAATTTCGGATTGTGATTGAGGATATGAAAATAGAGGGCCACAAAAAAATCAGTACATCCCAACGATCCACCCGGATGGCCGCTCTGGCAGGCATGCACCATGCGCACAATGTCTCTGCGAATTTGACTGGATAACTTCTTTAGTTTAACGAAATCAGGTTGGGCCATAATCGGGCATGGTTATGGCGCGAAGATAAGGTTAATGGGAGAAATTAAGCTAGTGGTGTGAGCAATCGGGATAGATTTATTCAGAAGGAAAGCAGGTCACAAAACACTTTATGGACTTATTTTTCAGGGAACCTGAATTATCCAACCGACTCAGCATACCTACTTTTTCTTCTTTGTGATCTTTGTCTTAACCCGCTTCACTGCTTTTCTGGCAATTATTTTCACGGTCTTTTTAGCAGGGGACTTTTTTTCTGACTTATCTGCAGATTTTGCTGGGGCGTGTAATCCGCCCAAAATCTGAGCAGCATGATTTTTTGTGTCAACTTTTTCAATTACTTCCTGAATCTTCCCATGCTCATCGATAATAAACGTGACCCGGGCCGTGCCCATGTATTTTCTTCCATACATCGATTTCTCCACCCAGGTTCCAAACTTGGCATGGACAGATTTGTCCACATCCGCCAGCAAGCGGAAGGGGAGCTTTTCCTTTTCAATAAACTTCCGGTGCGATTTTTCATCGTCTGAACTGATGCCCATTACTTCATAGCCGGCTTTTTTAAGGGCTTTATAATTATCTCGTAAACTGCAGGCTTCGGCCGTACACCCGGGAGTCATATCCTTGGGATAGAAATAAAGGACCACTTTCTTGCCTTTGAAATCCGAAAGCTTTATTTCGTTGCCATCCTGATCGGTGGTCTTGAAATCCGGTGCGGATGAACCCACTGCTAGTGCCATGGTTATATTTTTTGTTTGAAGATACGTTCGTTACCGGCATAATCTACAACCTTCAGCTCGAAGTCTCCTGTTAAGGGCTTGGTTCCTTCCAGCTTTTCAGATTTCAGAATGCCCGACTTGTAATCATAAACCATTAACAGCCAATCACCATTTATGTTTGCTTCGAAATAGGCAATGCCAGAAAGATTGTCCTTGATTTTGAACCGGGCCGCGGCTGTGGAGAGTCCGATTTTTGTGATCGTTGGCGGCACGGTATCCCGCATAAGGGTATACGTTCCAAACTCCCGGGTGCTGAATTGAATCCAACTGTTTTTCCATTCGCTGGGAACATAGGCAAAGCCCCGTCCTTCCTTGCGGTATAACCCCAGGTCGCGTGATTGAAAATATTCAAATTTTGGTTTCAGGGTAACGGAAATGTTTTTGTACAGGGGCGTAGTTCGTTGGCCGATTGAAAAGTATTCTTGCTGATTCAGGGTGTCATACACGATGCTGAGAAAGGTGGTATCATACAGTGCCTGCCGGGGAAATTCAATATCGACCAAATCGCTGTAGTATTTATATTCTGCATTGGAAGGAATCTGATCGTGAAAATCAAACGGAACAGTGCCCTGACAGGTTTGGATCGAATCCGGTAATTGGCTAAGCAGGTTGATCAGATAAACGGATTGATTGCCACCCGCATAGGTAGGTTGCAAGGCAACTGGTTTCTTTCTGCTCCAAACTACAATTTCAGGCGACCCTTCCATACACGATTTGACAGAAAGGCGCAGTGTGTTTTCAATGATTTCTGCTTCAAACGGTTTACCACTGACGGGCAGAAGGGTTGTTTCCGCTACCACGGGAGTCGGCCTCAATGTAAAATGAACATTGCTGCTGTTCCCGTTGTAATCCTTCAATTGAATTCTGACTGTGCTTTCTTTTTCCCTGACAAGGATGCCTTTCTTTTTTGGCACACCGGGAAAATAGTTCAGGTGATTTCCATCATCGATGTAGAGTTTATTAAACCGGTTTCCCCGTAATTCCAGGACTTTGTAATCCATTAACGACAGAATTTGCCGGGTATCTCCAAAGTTCACTTTGTCGATGGTTTGTGTAAACACGTGCTGGCTATCCACCAGCATATCGATGTAATTAATGCCATAGCGATACGAGCTGTTCTCCATCTTGTCATGCGCCAATACTTCCACACCGATGTGGCCATAGGCCAGGATGGGGTGGGGCAAAGCATACGAATTCCCATTCCGTACAACAGAAAATTCGAATCGTCCGAATTGATCGTTGATGCGCGATTGCTCATCGAGGGTTTTCAGCGCGATTTTAAATACCACCGGGGCGAGGTTGTCTTTCACTTCTGCAAACTCATAGATCAATGGGTTAATGGCTTCATTGGATTCGTTACGTACTTCGAAATGTAAATGCGGTCCACCCGATCCACCGGTATTCCCCGATAACCCGATCAACTCACCTTTGCTTACGGGAAACTCGTTCGGCTTAAATTCAAGGTCAATTTCAGATACTTTACGGGCATATCGTTCCTTGCGAATATATTCGCCCGCGGCTCCTTTAAATTGTTCGAGATGGGCATACACGGTAGTGTTACCATCCGGGTGGGTTATGTAAAGCACGTTTCCATACCCTCCGGTAGTTGCCGAAGCACGGGACACATAACCATCTTCGGCTGATACCACCGGTACACCAATACCCGGGGTGTCAATATCCAATCCTGCATGAAAGTGGGTATTCCGCAGTTCCCCCATGGTGCCTGTAATAACGGCTGTGTTACCCGGTTTGATGGGAAATAAATAATTGCTGCGAGCCACCGGGCTGGGCAGTATAATTTTATCCGGACTAAATTGTGCTACGGCACTGCTGCAACTTAGAAAAAGATAAAAAAATGTTTCACTTAACCTCAAATTCCAACAACTTCTCATGTTCAATGTAAGCGGATAGTTTATTTCCAATCGTCACAGGTCCAACACCCTTTGGCGTGCCGGTAAAAATCAAATCACCGGTGCGCAACGTAAAAAATTTTGATAAATAGTGGATGATGTAATCAAACGGAAAAAGTAAAAGACTGGTACTGCCTTGTTGTTTCAGTACACCGTTTACTTCCAGTTTAAAATTAATGTTCTTCAGATCTTTAAATTCGCTAACCGGAATGAATTTATCAGAGATCGGGGCCGAGCCGTTGAACCCTTTGGCAATATCCCAGGGTAACCCTTTTTCCTTTAGCTTGGACTGAATGTCACGGGCGGTAAAATCAATCCCGATGCCAATGGCATCATAATATTTGTGTGCAAACTTCTCTTCGATGTTTTTTCCTTCTTTACAAATTCGAAGCACCAATTCAACTTCATGGTGAACATCTTTGGAAAAATCCGGGTAGTAAAAAGGACCGTTGTTCCGAATGAGGGCGGTATCCGGCTTGGTAAAAATAACCGGCTCATCGGGCCGTTCGTTGTTCAGCTCTTGAATGTGCTCGGCATAGTTTCTTCCAATCGCAAAAATCCGCATACTTCGTTCAGGCTTTTGTGCAAATTTAGACAACAATCTTGTCTGAAAGTCTCAAATTCATCGGTTATTTTGATTTTTTACCTACAAGGAACTTACATTTGTCATCTAAACACAACACCATGATTCGTAAAATCGCAAGCTTCACCATTCTGCTCACTGCCCTTTATGCCTGTGCCACAGTACCGGTAACAGGGCGGAAACAATTGAGTCTTGTGTCAAGTGCCGAGATCAATCAGATGGCAGCCCAGCAATATCAAGAAGTGATCAAGAAAGGTCCATTGTCAACCAATCTGGAACAAACCCAACAAATCAAGACCATTGGAGTGCGCATTCAAAAAGCAGTGGAACAATACATGGCCGATAAGGGAATGAGTGATCAACTCGCAGGGTTTAATTGGGAGTTCAACCTGATTCAGGATGATAAGACGGTGAATGCCTGGTGTATGCCTGGTGGCAAGGTAGCTTTCTATACCGCCATTCTGCCCATCTGCAAAGATGAACTGGGGATTGCCGTGGTGATGGGGCATGAAGTTGCTCATGCCATTGCCAACCACGGCCGGGAGCGGATGAGCCAGGGACTCATGGCCGAGTTTGGATTAAGTACCATCGGTGCCGCCATGGGTCAGAATCCAACGGCTACCCAGCAGATATTTATGCAAGCGGTGGGTATGGGCACCAACGTGGGTATGCTCAAATTTTCGCGAAGCCACGAATCGGAAGCCGATCACATGGGATTGATCTTTATGGCGATGGCCGGGTATGACCCCTCATCAGCTCCCAAATTTTGGGAGCGCATGGCTACCTTGAGCGGAGGGCAGCAACCACCGGAGTTTCTTTCAACACACCCTTCACACGAAACCCGGATTAAGGATTTAGAGGGTTGGATTCCCGAGGCCATGACGTATTATAAAAAGTAAGCGAAGGCGGTATTGTTTACACAACCATTCACCCGTTGTGAGCGTTAATAGAACGTTGCATGGTTGACGCCTATAACTTCTTAGCCTCCTGGCAGCTCTTTCCCGAAAAGGGAACGTATGAGTTTGGCAATCGGCCGAAGTCGGGAATATACCGAATCGAATTAGGGGGCACCGGCAAACAACTTGCGATCAGCATGAATTGGGTCTCACTTGAAGACCAGGCCTTTGCTTCACAATACACGATCACTCCGGATGGCGAGAACTACGATTTCGATAATCATGAGATAGGCGATTCAATCCGCAGTACCTTTCTCAACGCACTGTCTTTTCAAACAGCCTTTACTCGGCATAATAAGCCAACGTTAGAGGTTGTGCACGAGATCACACCCAAAGGGTATTTGCGTGTTGTGCATCATCATTATAATGAACAAGGCGAAAAATTTACGAACGAAGAAATTTATCACAAGCAACTCAGTGTGTTGCCTTATTCGGCTTCGGTATCGGGGGCCGTCATTAAACCCAACGAGGCCGGGGTGATCCGCCATCAGGCATTGTCGGCCATGGAAGATCAAACCAACATGCAGTTAACACAGATCCGCCAGCAGATCGAGTTGCTCGCCATTCAGGCCAAAGAAATCCAAAAGCGCAAGGAACTCTCCATGATCATCTACGATGCGCAGATTGGGTTTGTACCGGTCATTGGCCAGACGTATTACCTCTACGAGAAGGAGGATGGAACCCACCTCGTTTCATTGATTGGCCCGAAGGAATGGGGCCGAAGCAAACCGTACAAAAATTTTGTGGCGGCCGTAAAATTGTTGGCCGATCATACTTGGAAGGAAATGTAGTGTTGTTAACGGATCGTTAAAATAAGACTGTCAATTCGTGGTTCTGAAAACATAGGCCGCAGGGAACCGTTAACAGGTGAACCTATTGCAGTCTTTTTAGCTTATTACATTATGGACAAAGCATTTATTCGCCAACTTTACCTTAGTCACCAGCAATGCCCTACCTGTCCGGCTCCGGCTGAAGTGGCTCAATTCTTCACCGACTTATTGGGCGCCTTGTTTGCAGACTTTACCCAGTTGGCGCACTTAAGTGAAAAGGAATTGGAGGAATTGCTTCTAAACTTGCAGTCAGAATTGGAGCGAATTCTTCGTCACAATCCAACACCCGGTGGAACGAATCCGACCCTGGTGGCAGAGAAGTTTTTTCAGTCACTGCCCGGCCTGTTCAACGCCCTGCAACAGGATGTCACCTCCATGTACGAAGGCGATCCGGCTGCCAAAAGTCGCAATGAAGTGATTCGTACTTATCCGGGCTTTTATGCAATTGCTGCCTACCGCCTGGCGCATGCGTTGCATCAACTGGGCGTACAGGGCATTCCGCGCATCATCACCGAACATGCCCATAGTAAAACCGGGATTGATATTCATCCGGCAGCACGCATTGGTACTCATTTCTGTATTGATCATGGAACCGGCATCGTCATCGGAGAAACGGCTGTGATTGGTAATCATGTAAAGATATATCAGGGCGTAACCTTAGGGGCGCTTAGCGTGAATAAAGCAGACGCGGAAAAGCAACGCCATCCAACCATCGAGGATCATGTTGTTATCTATTCCGGGGCTACCATCCTGGGGGGTGAAACAGTAATCGGCCATGATAGTATTATTGGCGGCAATGTGTGGATAACGAAAAGTCTGGCGCCCCATTCGAAAGTATATTATCAGGCCGAAGCGGGCAGTCCCGAAACCCTCCTGATTAAAAATTGACCTATGAAGCTGGCAGATTTGATTGGCAATACCCCCCTTGTAGAATTACAGCACATTCCGGTTAATAAGAAGGTAACGATTTTTGGGAAGCTGGAAGGAAATAACCCGGGTGGGAGTGTGAAAGACCGTGCGGCCTTCGGCATGATTAAAGGTGCGTTGGATCGGGGCCAAATCAAACGGGGTGATCAATTGATTGAAGCCACCAGTGGGAATACCGGAATAGCGCTGGCCATGATAGCCCGCATTATGGGTTTGAACATGACCTTGGTGATGCCGGATAACTCCACACGTGAGCGGGTGTTGGCCATGGAAGCGTATGGCGCGCGGGTCATTTTAACACCCGCTGCCAAAACGATCGAATATTCCCGTGAATTAGCAGAGGCTATGGCAAGCCAGGAAGGATATTTTATTTTAAATCAGTTTGCCAATGCTGACAATTACGGCATGCATTATAAAACTACCGGACCCGAAATTTGGCGGGATACACAAGGAAGCTTAACGCACTTTGTTTCTGCCATGGGCACCACCGGAACGATCATTGGGGTATCCCGTTTTCTGAAAGAAAAGAATAAATCGATTCAAATAGTAGGTACACAACCCGTAGAAGGTTCCAGCATTCCGGGCATCCGCAGATGGTCACCTGAATTTTTGCCAAAGATTTTTGAGCCGCATCGGGTGGATCGCATAGTGGATGTGAGTGAAGCCGAAGCGCGGCAAATGACTCAACGGTTGGCGAAGGAAGAAGGGATTTTAGCAGGCATGAGCAGTGGGGGCGCGTTACAGGCAGCCCTTACGATTGCCAATGAGATTGAAACCGGGGTAATCGTTTTTATCATCTGCGACCGGGGCGATCGCTACCTGAGTTCAGATTTGTTTGGCTAGGGTAATCCCAACGTATTAACTTACAAATCCCACGGCTACCGTGTTGTTGGAGTATTCATCAATCAGGATGAAAGATCCATTGCTGGGATTGTTGTCGTACGCATCTGCCGGAATGGATTTAGCGGTTTTGATTTTAACCCGTGCAATTTCATTCATTTTGATGGTGGTTGCTGATACCTGCTCCAGCGTGGAAGGAATCTTGATAAAATCTACTCCGGTGATCTTCGCCTTCGACAAGGAGGTGCCCGACTGTAACAAGTACGTCTTGCTGCCCGTCATCGGTTCATTGTTTAACCAACAGAGATCAGCCTGCAACTCTTTTAAAAGGGTTGGTTCTTCACCGGTTTTTACAATCATATCACCACGACTTACATCCACATCATCAGTTAGTGTAATGACGACTGATTGTTTGGTATTTGCGTGGGGTATTGCCTGATCATATTGATAGATCTTGTTGATCGTGCTGGTACGTTGTGAGGGAAGAATCGTTACAGCATCTCCCTCTTTAAAATATCCGCTCGCCACCCGACCTGCGTATCCGCGAAAATCATGGTACTGATCCGTTCGGGGCCGGATGATGTACTGCACCGGAAACCGCGCCTGTGCATGCGATTCGTTTGGGTGCACTTCCAACGATTCCAGTACGTCCAGCAACGAGCTCCCTTTGAACCAATTCATTTTGTCGGACCGGGTGGTAATATTTTGCCCATATAAAGAACTGATGGGAATAAATTGAATTTGCTGCTTTTGGGATTTTATCTTTCCGGCAAACTCGGTGAACTTCTGCTCGATGGCCCTGAATTTTTCTTCTTCGTAACCAATCAGGTCCATCTTGTTAACACACACAATCACTTGTGGTATTTGCAACAAATGGGCGATGTAATAATGCCGGTGCGTTTGCTCCAGAATTCCATGCCGGGCATCCACCAGAATGACTGAAACATCCGCATGCGAGGCCCCCGTAATCATGTTGCGTGTATACTCCACATGGCCAGGCGAATCGGCAATAATAAATTTACGCCTCGGAGTTTGAAAGTAGATATGCGCCACATCGATGGTAATACCCTGTTCGCGTTCAGCAATCAATCCATCGGTAAGTAAGGACAAATCAACAAAGTCAATCCCCTTGCGCTGACTGGCTTTATGAATGGCTTCCAGTTTATCGGTGGTGATGGAATTGGTTTCGTATAAAAGTCTTCCAATCAAGGTACTCTTGCCGTCATCCACACTGCCGGCTGTTGCTATGCGTAATACTTCCATGCTCTTCTATTTCTCTTCTATTGCCTCTTCGTTACCCGAACACATTAAAAATAGCCACTGACTTTTCTCAGTTCCATCGCTGCTTCTGCCCGCTTATCGTCCAACCGGGTGCCTCGTTCGCTTAACGTGGCACTGATGATTTCATCTATGATTGTATCCAGCGTGTTGGCTTCCGAAGCCAAAGCTGCAGTGCATGACATATCGCCCACGGTCCGGAATCGCACGTTCTTTCGCACAACTTCTTCATCGGCATCGCGATAGATGAAGTCACTAATGGGCCACAACACGCCATCGCGTACCACCACCTCACGCTCATGCGTAAAGTAGATGGAGGGGATTGCCAGTTCTTCTTCGCGGATATAATTCCAAACATCTAATTCTGTCCAGTTGGAGATGGGAAACACCCGCACATTTTCTCCCGGCTTTATCCGACCATTCAAAAAGTCAAATAATTCGGGGCGTTGGTTCTTGGCATCCCATTGGCCAAACTCATCGCGCACGGAGAAAATCCGTTCTTTGGCGCGCGCCTTTTCTTCATCCCTGCGTGCACCACCAAGGCAGGCATCGAACTTCTGTTCTTCAATCATGCGCAGGAGTGTAACAGTCTGCAACGTATTGCGACTGGCGAACTTCCCTTTCTCCTCGGTTACCCGGCCGGCATCAATATCCTCTTGCACATACCCGACAATCATATCCACTCCGGTAGTTTGCACCAGCCAATCGCGAAATACTATAGTTTCCGGAAAATTATGACCGGTATCGATGTGCAAAAGTGGAAACGGAATTTTACCAGGATAAAATGCCTTCTGTGCTAACCGGACCAGCGTAATGGAGTCTTTGCCGCCTGAAAATAAAATTGCAGGTCGCTCAAATTGCGCAGCTGCTTCACGCAGGATATAGATGGCTTCGTCTTCTAAGTCTCGTGGAAACTCTTTCTTCATGGTAGACATACTTACTTTTTCAGAGAAACATCCGGTTCATGCAGGCCACATTCTTTGTTGGAACTTTCCCACCACCAACGGCCCGCCCGAACATCTTCTCCCGGCATAATAGCCCGGGTACAAGGAGCACAACCAATGCTGGGATAGCCCTTCTTATGCAATGTATTTACCGGAATTTTATGAACGTCAATGAAGTCGGTAACTTCCTTTTCCTTCCAATGCAACAGCGGATTGTATTTGATGACCTGATGGTGTTCATCCCATTCTACCAAGGGCATATGGCTGCGGTTGGTTGATTGTTCTGCCCGTACTCCGGTTATCCACACTATTGTATCTTGCAAGGCACGTTTCAAAGGTTCCACTTTGCGAATGAAACAACATTCCTTCCGGTTGGCTACGGAATCATAAAAGCTGTTCGGTCCCTTTTCAGTTATCAGTTTCTCAACAGATTCGGCTTTTGGGAAATACACCTGAATGGGGATTCCGTATTTCTTTTGTGTGAGATCGAGCAAATCGTAAGTTTCCTGAAAAAGCCGGCCTGTATCGAGGGTAAAGATTTTGATGTCGATTTTCTCGGACCCAATCATGTGGGTAATCACCTGATCTTCCAGCCCAAGCGCACTGGAAAAACGAACTGCTTCCGGAAACTGAAGGGCCAGCCAGCGTAGTCCTTGCTGGGCCGACAAAGCGGCCAGTGAATTTGCCACAAATCCAACGTTTGCACTCATGGAGAACCTTTTACCAAGGCGCAAATGTAGTTTTTATTCTATAGAATTTATAGGATTCTACGCCTTCACATCTAGCGTTAATTAGCGAATTCGAGGATCGGAGTAAACGAGGGTGTGCTGATCACTTTATCGGCACTGTAGTTCAGTAATTCATGGGTGGAGCAAAACGAGACGCCAATACCAGCTTGTTTAATCATACAAAGATCGTTGGAACTATCCCCCACAGCAATGGTATTTGACAACGAAATGGCATGCTTATCCAATACTTTAATCATGGCATGCGATTTACATAACGTGTGCCGGCACACGCTTCGTTCACCCGGAAAAAAGAAGGAGGGTACTTTCACCTCTCCGGTGGCAATGCTGTTGGAAAATTCCAACTCATTGGATAGGGCAAAGTCAGCGCGGATTTTATTCTTGATGTGCGTAGTTACGAAGTCGTAACTGTCGCTGATAATACCTACCAGGTAACCGCGCTGGTGAAGAACCTCAACGGTTGGAATAATATCGTCAACGAGGGGGAGGGTATCGGCCACGGAAATCAATTGCGAAATGGTAAGTCCTTTCAATAAAGTGGCAATATTCTTTGTCCTGGATACAGGGTCCTCTATAGAGGAACGAATTTCCATGAGCTTATCAGTAAATCCATACAGGCGGGCACAACGATCAATGTAACGACCTTTTAAAAGCGTGTTGTCCATGTCGAAGATTACCGCTTTATTAAACTCCCGTAACTTTTCTTTTAATGCGAAGTCCATCTGGCTGCGGATCACTTGAATCGTTTCGGCTTCTTCCAGCGAAAATAGATTGTCCGGATGCCGCAGGGCTTTTGTTAAAATTGTTTGTGAAACTTCTTTACTCATTTTCCCCAACTCCTGCCAGGGTTTCATTTTGTTTTCGATCTCGCCAATAAATATTTCTTTGATTCGTGCTTTGGCAAGAAAGACATCAATCAGCAATCCGATGTCCACTCCATAGTCATCCTGAAATTTCACTTCGTTCAGAATCTTTTTGTGTGCAGCAATCATGCCGCTGAGCGGTTGTTTGAAATTGGCGAGATCCGGAAACAGGATCGACAACAAGGGCTTGGCCACCAATTCAGTTACCCGGCCCGCCTGACGGCTAAAGGTGGCTTTGCAAAAGTCCGCCTCATCATTCAAAATAGGTTCAATCAATAAGGGAATGGTTTCATCGGGGTAAGGATCAATGTCACCATCCAGAAAAACAATTACATCGTTTTTCGCCAACATGACACCTTCCCGCATCGAAACTCCTTTTCCGACCTTGGTACTGGTAATAACCCGGGCACCGGCCTCTTGTGCTACCTTTACGGTGTTGTCTACGGACTTATCATCGATGACAAGAACTTCTGATACCGCAGAATGAGACAGGGCGTATCGCACGACCGCCCCTACGGTTGCTTCTTCATTCAATACCGGGATAACCACACTTACCATGTACTTCAATTGAACAGGCAAGTTAAAGTCTTGACGGTGAAGATGTGTTATAATTTAATTAAAGAATCAGAGCTTGATTTTACTTATTGAATCGCCAAAAATTACGGAAATAGATCTATTCCACTAGAATGAGTTAAATGCCTTCCGGGGTAGGATGAATCCACGGCCCGCGGTACGCACGGGTCAAGAGTTGGGTCGCTTCCTCATCGTTCACGACAATCCGCTTCGTTGGATCATATTGAAGCGTTCTTCCGGTCTTCATAGCCACATTGGCCAGGATACAGCTGGCCGTACTGATGTGCCCTTCTTCGATATCGGCCACCGGTTTATTCCCGGATTCAATGCAACTTAAAAAGTTGAGCATCTGGCCTCGGGTAGCAGGAGCCGTGTGTAGTTCAATGTCCTTCTCTTTCAAATCTTCCGGATACTTTTCCCGTTCATAGGTAACATCCATATGAATTTTCTTGCCTTCTGTGGGTGTAAAATCAAATCGATAAGGACTGCCAGCCAGCACCCCTTTGTCACCATAAATTTTGAACCCCCATGGATAATCCGGATCCACTGCGGGACCCCATGTTCGATGCTGCCACACAGCCGTCAGATTACCGAATTCAAAAATGGCGGTTTGGGTATCCGCTATGTTGGACTTACCTGTTTTCTGCACATAGATTCCACCCGAAGAGGAAATGCGGGTTGGCCAGCCCAGGTCAAGTGTCCAGCGAACGGCATCCAGCATGTGCACACACATATCACCTACAATCCCGTTACCATATTCCATAAACGCACGCCACCAACCCCTGTGGGGTAAGCCATCGTAGAGTCGAAGGGGTGCCGGTCCGGTCCACATTTCATAGTCAAGAAAATCGGGAATGGCTTGTACAGGCGGATTGCTGTTGTTGCGCATGTGATAATAACAAAATATTTCTACGTGCGAAATTTTTCCGAGCAGTCCCGCTTCCACCACATTTATTTTAGCGTCTATCAGGTGTGGAGTGCTTCTTCGCTGCAAGCCAACCTGTACCGTTCGTTTGTACTTGCGTGCGGCCGCCACCATGGCTTCGCCTTCCATCACGTCCACGCTGATGGGCTTCTGCACATACACATGGGCTCCGGCTTTCATGGCATCAATGGCTTGTAAGGCGTGCCAATGGTCGGGTGACCCAATCAACACGATGTCTGGTTTTTGTTCTGATAAAAGTTTTCGGTAGTCACCAAACAACGCTGGCACTTTACCGGATTGTTGACGCTGACTGACAAGCGATCCGGCCTCCTTCAATAAATTTTTATCCACATCGCACAATCCTACGACATCCACAGGGGCTACCTGAATTAATTTGAAGAGATCACTTTTGCCATACCATCCGGTGCCAATCAAGCCCACGCGCAAGGGTTTGGGTTGATGAAAATAACTCATGGCCGGGCTTGAAATTGCGCCCAGGGCCAATGCCGCTCCTGTTTTGAGAAATTCTCTGCGATGGATTTTCATGGATAAAGTGAAAGATGGTCTCTTTCATGCGAATGTACTAAATGATAGAATGTTTGTGAATTATCCTAACCAACTGTAGGTGGATTTATCTATCTTGTAACTACCAATACTATAATCATAAAAACAAATCCTCATGAGAAGCATTGTCTTCATCCTGTTTTTGATAGGCCCGGGTTTATACGCGCAACAAAAGGGATATTATCTCACCCCGGCCATACACGGACAATGGGTTGTATTTACAACCGAGGGTGACCTTTGGAAGTATGACCTGTCTACCGGACAAACCTCAAGACTCACCACCCACCACGGCATCGAGTCTGAACCGATCTTTAGTCCGGATGGGAAACAGATTGTTTTCACAGGCCAGCTGGAGGGCAGCTCTGAATTGTATAGCATCGCCAGTACCGGGGGCATTCCCAAACGCCTTACGTATGTTAATTCCTGGGAAGTAAAGGCGATTGCCTGGCTACCGGATGGAAAAATTCTTTATACAGCCCGAAATGAAAGTGCACTGGATGACAATCAGTTATTCAAACTGGATCCAAATACGCTTGCCTCGGAAATCATTCCCCTGGCACAGGCCGCAGATGGTACATATGATACCAAAGGAACCTTATACTTTACACGGTTTGCTTTTCAGGGAAGTCATACGAAGCGCTATCAAGGAGGTACCGCTCAAAATATTTGGCGGTTTGTTGGCAACGCACCGTCTACGTGCATGACCTGCGACTATGCCGGTACCAGCCGGGAAGCAATGTTTTACAAAGACCGGATTTACTTTGCCAGCGACCGCGATGGCACCATGAACATCTGGTCGATGAACCTGGAAGCGAAAGACCTGAAGCAACATACGTTTTCCAGTGGGTGGGACCTGCTGTCACCTTCCCTTCATGATTCCAAAATCGTTTACCACAAAGGAGCGGATCTCGGATTGTATGATATTGAAAAAAATGAAGACCGCATCCTCGACATTACCATACAATCGGATTTCGATCAGCGGAGCCCACGCTGGATAAAAAATCCAACCGATAAAATATCCTATTGGGAAGTTTCACCCGGGGGAAAATTTATAGCCTTGATTTCACGTGGAAGACTATTCGTTAGTCCGGCCAACGGGAGTCGCTGGGTGGAGATTACCCGAAAGAGTGGAGTGCGTTATAAAATGGTCGCCTTCCTGGATGAGAAGAATGTAGTGTATTTATCGGATGAAAGCGGTGAATATGAGATCTGGAAAGCACCGGCCGATGGGAGTGGAGTACCACAACAACTGACACGGAATTCCAGAGTACTGATTACGGACCTGTTTGTGGCTCCCAATGGAAAACACATCGCTTATGCGGATAAGGATCTAAAATTATTCTTGTATACGTTGGCCGATGGAACTACAAAACTCATTGAACAGAACCTGGATGGCGGTATGGCCGGAGTGGCCTGGGCCAAGGAAGACTATTTAACATACGAAGCTGCTGCTGAGAATTCTAACGGCATCCTTCGGTCGTATCACATTCCAACCGCAAAGCTTGAGACCATTACCACTACCCGATTAAATAATTACAGTGCCCACTACACACCGGATAACCAATGGCTCTATTTTGCTTCGGAACGAAATCTGGCCACTTCGGTAGGATCTCCCTGGGGTTTGCGTCAACCGGAACCCTATTATGATAAGACCGCCAAAATTTATGCGATGCCTTTGAAGGCAGATCTTCCTTTCCCGTTTATGCAACCGGATGGCTGGATGGAAGAGAAGAAGGACGAGGAGCCAAAATCAGAAGACAAAAAATCCAAATCAAAAAAGCAGGAAGAAAAAAAGGAGCCCGCATTCGTCATTGATTGGAAGAGGGCGGCAGCAAGTCTTTACGAAGTGCCAGTGCCGGGTAAGAATTTACTCCGGCTGCGGGTGGCCGAGAAACATCTTTACTGGACGGAGATGGAAGCCGGCCAGTGGAACAAGCAGAAATTGTTTGCGTTGAAGATCGGATATGATAAAAAGTTCGAACCCACACTGGTGGCAGAGGACATTACCGGATACGATTTATCGCCTGATAGGAAAAAGGTGGTGATCGATAAAAATAATACCCTTTACATCGCGGAGGCCGATGGCAGCAAAGCCGACTTGGAGAAGACAAAACTGGATCTTTCTAATTGGGTGTTTCAGTTTGATCCGGTAGACGACTGGCGTCAAATGTTTAACGATGCGTGGCGCATGGAACGTGATTATTTCTACGATCCTAAGTTGCATGGTGTGGATTGGGTGGCTGTCAAAAAGCGGTATGAAGTCTTGTTGCCGCGCATTACCGATCGCTATGAACTCGATAACCTGATTGCACAAATGGTTTCGGAGCTTTCAGCACTGCACATCTTTGTTTATGGTGGTGATAAACGCCAACCTCCGGTTAATATCCCAATGGCTTCGTTGGGAGCCAAGTTGCAACGACATGCTTCCGGTACCGGATACGTGATTGCGCACATTTACCAGGGCGACCCCGATTATCCGGAAAGCCTTTCCCCGCTTATGAAACCACATCTCAGGATTAAAGCCGGGGATGTGTTACTGAAAATAAATGACCAACCGGTAAACGATCCGGCTAGTTTGTCGTTGGCGTTATCCGGCAAAGCGAATGTCTGGGTTAAATTATTGTTACGAAATGCAAGCGGCACAGACTACACTCAATTGGTGAAGCCAATAACAGAGTGGGAGGAATCCAATCTTCGATACACCGAGTGGGAGTACACACGGAGACTTGACGTTGAGCAAAAGACCGGAGCCCAAGTAGGTTACATTCACTTGCGCGCGATGACACGCCCTGACATGGATGACTTTGTGAAGCAGTTTTATCCGGTCTTTAATCGCGGTGGTCTCATTCTGGATGTGCGTCACAATGGCGGAGGTAATATTGATAGCTGGGTGTTAGAAAAGCTGATGCGAAAAGCATGGTTCTATTGGCAACCGCGTGTGGGCAAACCGTACTGGAACATGCAATATGCATTTCGCGGACACATCGTATTGTTGTGCGATGAAGCTACCGGATCAGATGGGGAGGCGGTAGCGGAAGGTATACGCAGGTTAAACCTGGGTACGATCATTGGCACACGCACCTGGGGTGGCGAAGTGTGGCTCACCAGCAGCAATCGGTTGGTGGATGGCGGCATTGCTACGGCAGCTGAGTTTGGTGTGTATGCCGATGGTCAATGGCTGATTGAAGGGCATGGCGTGGATCCGGACGTGGTGGTGGATAATGAGCCCTATTCTACGTTTCAAGGTAAGGATACACAATTGGAAGCGGCCATAAAATTCCTGCAGGATAAGTTGGCAAAGGAACCGGTTCCGGTGCCCAAAGCTCCGGCCTATCCGGATAAGAGTTTTAAGTACAAGGAATAAAAATCACCGGAGTACACAAAGCAACGCTCATGAAAAACCATCATTGGCAAAACGAGATTCAACCCCTGATTAAAAAATACAAGGGCAAACACCACCCGCTCGATTACCGGAATGCCTACGAATTGCTGGTTGTGGTGGTGCTATCGGCACAAGACTCTGATCGAAACATCAACAAACTTTCCCCTGAATTCTTTAACGCATTTCCGGATATGAATTCGTTAGCCCGCGCTGATTCAGAATCGGTATTATCGTTGATTAGCAAAGTCAGAAGTTCCCGAAAGAAGACGAAGTGGCTGTTGGAGATTGCATCGCAAATTAAAGAGGATAAGAACATACCTACCACCTTAGCGGCCCTCACCGAATTGCCTGGCCTGGGCAGAAAGTCGGCCAATGTAATTATGCGCGAATTGGGGGTGAAGGCAGAAGGAATTATCGTTGACCTGCACGTGGTGCGGGTAGCACCCCGGCTTGGTATCGCACAAGGCACGGATCCTAAGAAACTGGAAAAACAAATGATGGAATTGCTGGATCCAAGAGATTGGGGCGAAGCCGGCATGGCGATTTCTTTTTTAGGCCGTGAAATCTGCCGGCCGAAAAATCCTAAATGCTCCGAATGTGTGATGAATGCTGTTTGTGATTATTATCAAAAGAACAAACCGGAGTAATTTGGATTCAGGTTAGAACCACTTGATCGTCATATCAATCAGCTTCTGCTTTTTAGCGGTGTACGGTGGCGACATCAGATCCAATCCGCTCATGGGTGACCACTGTTTGAGTACGGCTCTGGGATTCGAGAACTCTTCAAATCCAAAGAACCCGTTCCCTTTGCCAATACCACTGTTATTAGAGCCGCCAAAAGGAAGATTGTTATTAAAGAAATGAATGCCGCTGTGATTGACACACGTTGCACCGGCACGCGTATGATGGATGATGCGGTCTACATTTATCCGGCTGTTGCTATAAATATATAATGCCAATGGCTTTTCCTTGGCGTTGATTTTGTCAATTACTTCCTGTAAATCGGTATAGACGATGTACGGAAGGATTGGGCCAAAAATTTCTTTCTCCCACAAATCTGAATCTTCTGAAATGTTGGTCATAATGGTGGGCCCGAAGTAATCCTGGGCTGCATCGGTTTTGCCGCCATATTCCACCACGGCTCCTTTTGACAGGGCATCTTCGAAATAACCTTTTACACGCTTAAAGTGCCTGTTGTTGACAATTCGGTTATACGAGTCGGAAGTGGATGCATCTTCACCATAGTATTCTTTTAAGGTTGTCTTCAGATTCGTTAAAAACTCATCCGCTACCGATTGATGCACAAATACGTAATCCGGTGCGATACACACTTGCCCGTTATTGATCCATTTTGCAAAAGCAATGCGCTGGGCGGCAGTTTTTAAGTTAGCGGTTTCATCTACAAGGGTCGGGGATTTGCCACCTAATTCGAGCGTAACAGAGGCCAGGTTTTCAGCAGCTGCCTTCATCACGACCTTACCAATCTCCGGAGCTCCGGTGAAAAAGATATGATGGAAGGGTAATTTTAACAGGGCTGTCGAAACTTCGACAGCTCCTTCAATCAAGGCCACTTCCGATTCATCGAATAGTTCGGTAATGATTTTCTTCATCAGCGCAGAGGCATGGGGTGTATACTCGGAGGGTTTGAGAATAATACAATTACCCGCAGCAATAGCGGAAATCATCGGGCCAAAGGTGAGGCTTATCGGAAAATTCCAGGGCGAAATAATCAATACCTGGCCTTTGGGTTCGTAATGGATGTAGGAACTCGTTCCAAGTTGTGCCAGGGGGGTGCCTACCTTCCGGGGTCGCATCCACTGGGCCAGGTGTGCCCGGGTATGTTTAATGTCCGAGGTCAACTTATAGATTTCTGCAATATCCACCTCGCTGGGATGCTTACGGAAATCACTATACAAGGCCTGCTGGATTTCGGTGCGATATGTTAAAACGGCATCATACAAGCGATCGAGTTTTTTGATACGATCGCGCGCAGTCGAATCGGCTACGTTTTGCTGATTGCGCTTTTGAAGGTGAAAGATTCTGGAAATTTCAGACTGGATTCCGGATTCAGGAGCAGCATCAGTGAGAACATTCATGGCAATGGCGAATTAAACGTATTTCAAAAAAGTAGAAATGATCAATCAGAGTATCTGTCAAAGATACTAAACTGACCTGAAAATGGTAACCACAAAGCTCTTGACTGCACTACGGCTTATTCACCAATTTCCTTTATAGTCTATGTGGGCTATGATGAATAATAGGATTTAGTTGAATCGAGCCGTTTCTTTGGGATTCGATGACCCGTTGCGCAGAAATATTCAAGCATTATTACTTCTGCATGCTACCACATTAGGTTTAGCAAATTAAATGCGCTAGCTTCCAAGTATTCTGCAATATACCTCATGATCAATACGTATTGATTCCTGAGCCAACCGAACGTGGGCTAATTGTAGCCAAGGGGTATAATCGGAAGCTCCTGATTTGCATACATTTCTTTAATCAAATTATTTACCAAACCCCAAATCTTTATGAGAAGAGTAATTTTAGTCCTTGGCCTCTTAGCCTTTATGCTCACTGGTGTGCAGGCACAGGCACCGTATGAGCAATTTGAGTCCACCCCCATGCTGCCAAAAGCTGACAAAGTGGATCTGTTTAAAAAGGGATTAGCAGCGCACAACAAAAAGTATCATGCTACGGATCCATACAAAGCAAGTGTCTGGACGGATATTACAGGCCCTACCTCCGGCTATTATTATTGGTTTATGGGTCCCACCACCTGGGCCCAGATGGATGCACGTCCCGCGGGTGGTGAACATCAGCTTGATTGGGATAAGAATGTAACTCCTTATGTTGAATCGTATGGTGAAGTGTCTTACTGGCGCATGAATAAGGACGTTAACTATATGCCAGAAGGTGCGTCAGCAGCAGCATTCACCAAAAGCCGGGGGCGCTTTCACACTGTAAAGCCCGGGCAAATGGATCGCTACATCGAGCAAATGAAAAAAGTAGCGGCTGTCAATAAACACATGAAAAGTGCCGCTTCCTTCTATTTAGCCGTGCGCCAGGGTGCATCAAAAGGACCTCATGTTGTTACGTATAGCGATTTTACCAGCTGGTCGTGGTTGGATTCAAATACTAATTTTCAAAAGGAGTTCGATGTGGTGCATGGAGTAGGGGCCTATGCGAAATTTATAGACGAACTTGATTTGTGTCTGGACCGTTCGGAAACGTATGACGTATTAAGTGAATTGGTGAAAGAATAGACTTCATCGATTTATACAACTAGCTGTATCATAAGTCAAAGGGTTTGATCACTCCTTGACTAATGGTACAGCTTTCTTATTAAAAAACGGAAATCACAAGTGCACTACATTGCCTGTCCGTACCGATTCATCGCAGGCAAATGCAATGCGCAAACTGTTTACGGCATCTTGCATATGATCAGAGAGATCCAGATTCTCCCGAATGGCTTTTAAGAAATACCGTTGCTCCCGGTTACACAATTCCTGATGATCAGGCTCATCCTGCAGATTGATCCACTCATCTTTCTTCGTGAAATTATTTTTTTCATCAATATCCGCATGATGAAAGCGTAAGGATTCTGTTTTAGTGTGTGCTTCTACGGAATCGGACTTACCACTCGCTCCGGCATCTTTTGCCACAATGGAGACGCAACCTTTAGGACCGATTACATCCTTAACAAAGAAAGCTGTTTCACTGATCATGGGTCCCCAGCCCGCTTCGTACCAACCTACCGAACCATCTGCAAACTTGATTTGAAGCTGACCATAATTGTAATTACCAGCCGGAATATCTTCGGTTAACCGGGCACCAATAGCACTTACCTGCAGGGGCTTGCTGCGCGTCATCTGACACATCACATCAATGTAATGCACGCCACAATCCACAATGGGGCTCAGGCTCTTCATCAGGTTGCGGTGCACATCCCACATAATGCCATGGCTTTGCTGGTTCAGGTTCATGCGCATGACCAGGGGCTTTCCCAGTTTGCCAGCCAATTCAATAAATTTTTCCCAGCTGGGGTGGTGCCGGAGGATATACCCGACTACCAGTTTCTTTTTGGCTTTTATCGCAGCGGCCACTACGCGCTCGGCACCTGCAACGGTATCCGCCACGGGCTTTTCAATAAACACATGACAACCGTGTTGAAAGGCCTGAATGGCGAAGGATTCATGAGTATCCGGATAGGTAGAAATGCACACGGCATCCGGCTTGGTTTTTTCGAGGGCTTCGGTGTAGTCTGAAAACACCGCATACCCACCACCCAGTTTTGCATTCAGCGTGTCTTTGCTCTTGCCGGTGGATACTAACCCACAAATCTGAAACCCACCCACCGTGTGATAGGCCGTAGCATGTGAGGCCCCCATGTTGCCACACCCCACTACCAATACCCGAATTGAATTTAGGTCCGAAGCCATTGTCGAATTTGTTTACACATGTTGACGAAGCCAAAAATAATGAAATAGATCCTACTCCAGTGCTTTGAGCAACACAATTCGTTGGTTGTGCAGAAAGTTTGCTGCCACGCGAAGATCTTCTTTCGCCTGCTCCAATACAAAGGGATGTTTATCCAGAAACCGGGAGGCAGCATTCATGGTGGGATCATTTGAAATCGACTCCAATTCGTGTAACACCTGATCGAAGGTGCGTTGTAACAATTCCGGATCACGGTCTAACAATACCTGTTTGAAATCCACTCGGTAGCGTGTGTAAAGTACATCGTCTGAGGCTATTTTACGGTCAAGGTCATCTTCGAGGGAAAATACCAGCCGGTCTTTAAGCTGTGCCTGACGAACGTGCGCACCCTCATGCGGTTCGCGCCTGAAGAGATCGTCATAATCCCAGGGGATGATTTCAAATTTGCCGGAATCCGGGTGCACATAAAAGTAAACTTCATCGGAGTAATCTCCATTCATTACGAAGTAGTTGAAGGCCAGCCAACGGAAATAACTGGTTAAGTTCAATCGATCCTGCAGGTATAAGAACAATTCCTGATGCTGATACCGATGGAGGTTCTTGTATAGACTCATGTATTGTTCTTTAAATGGCCGGACTTCTACTTTCGAACTCGAGTGCAGATATTCCTGATCAATCTTAAGTTCGGCTCCGCGTCTTATCATGTATGGACTTTTCATGGTAGCCGTGTAATGGTTTGGTTTTTCCACCAACAGGTAAATGCCCTGCGGTTGATCGTTAATCCAAAGTTTGCAGTAGGTATTGAACAAAGGAAAAAGTCCCAATTCTGCCAGATTCATAAAGGCCCATCGGTTGTGCCAGAGATTTTTATCCATCACCAGGTTTAGCAAATCAAATTTTTTGATTTTTATGGATCCGGTGGACGAAGTAATGGTTACGGCTTTATCCAGATCCACCGATAAAGACTTCCGTACAAAAGTTAGGGTAGTACGTCCACGGGAATGCATTTCTTTGAGGACAACGGTGTCTTGATTCAGCAGCAGGAGCGCCTGACTGAGGTCAATTTTATTTCCATCCTGACTTTGAAGGTTACGCAATCGATCTTTCGAAAGATAAATTCGGAATTCAGGAAAAGTGGGATTGGGGTCATCCGATTGGCCGTAACTTATTATTGCAATAAGCAATGAAACGAATGTCGGTATGCCATATTGCCGCATCCGCAATGAAGTTAATAATTGATCAACGACCGGATACGTTGTTTAATCATCCCTAATGCAGGATCATCCTTTGGTAATAGAAACATGTACTTATGATTTTGCAGCAACGTAGTCAGCACTGGATCTCTTACTTCAATGGCCTGGTTGGCGTAGTGTAAGAAATTTTTCAGATCTCCGGCAATTCCGTAATTCCCGGCTACAATGGCCGGGGACAAATAGTCCTCCCGGGCCTGTACAATTTCAATGAATTTAATAACATCAGCACGCAGGAGCGCATTCGAGCCCTGATAGAACTGAACCAATTCTTCGTGTGAGGCGGCCTTTGCAATTTCAAGGGCTTTTTCTATGCTGCCCAGATTCCAGTACACAACAGAATGTTGATACGGATCATTTTGAAATAGGGAATCAATGTTGAGTTGACCCTTATTCAACTCAAGCAACGCATACTTTTTATTCCCCGTTAAGTACCGGAACGTAGGATTAAAAACCAATCCGGCATCCAGTATTTCGATGGCTTCTTTGGGCTTGCCAACGATTATCAACAAACTCCCCAGCCAATTGTAGGCATTGTCCTGATTGGGATTTAAGGCAATGGCTTTTCGGTAAAGTTTTTCCGCTTCCCGAAAGTTGAAATTGTTGAAGTGCCAGTAGCCTAAGGAAGCTTGTATTTCGGCAGCCTGGGGTTCCAGTTGCAAGGCCTTGTCGATGCTCTCCTTTGCCAAGGGCATATAGAGTTGCGGATTGCCCCAACCGCGGCCTACAATCAATAAATAGGAGTCGGCAAGACCTGCATAAGCGAGAACAAAAGTGGAATCGAAGGCAAGGGCCTCATTAAACAAGGTAACGGCCTGATCAAGTCCTTCCTTGGTTCGTTTTTCCATTTCATATTTTCCTTTCAGATACCGGTCGTACGCGTCCTTGCTTTGGGTAGGAATGTTCCGGATGCCTGCATCCACTTCCGGTGCAATATCAATCTTCAAACGCTTGACAATTTCCAACGCAATTTTTGTTTGCACATCCAGAACGTCATTGACTTCTTCCTCAAACGTTTCCACCCATAAATGTTTGTCCGAATCAACGTCAATAAGTTCGGCTGTAATCCGAACCCGGTTCCCCGACCTTCGAACACTTCCTTCCAGGATGCTGGTCACATTTAGTTCATCGGCAATCTTTCTGAGATTTAAGACTTGCCCTTTGTAAGCTTTCACCGAACTTCGGCTGATGACCCGCAGGTTCTTGATCTTTGAGATGTTGCTGATAATTTCTTCCGTGATCCCATCCACAAAATATTCCTGGCCCGGATCACCACTCATGTTGTCGAAATACAAAACGGCAATAGATTTATCGTCACTAGCAGAGGACGAAGAGGTAAACCATTTCGGAATAAAATAAAGCCCGGCAACAACCAACAACAGCAGTAAGGTGGCAACTAATCTTGTCATGGTTTTGGACCGAGTGGGGGGTGACCAGGTGGGTTCCCGTTTTGTCGGACTATCCGGATGTTTGATGCCAATTAATATTTCCTTTACTGCATTGGCCACTTTATTTACCTGATCCCTGTAGAACGTCTTGTTGAGGTTATCATTTGGATGATCTTCCACGGCCCGTAAGGGCCGGTTTACACCGGGTGATTTAAAGATGAAGTCGATGCATCGGAGCGGGCCTCCTATCTCTTTCTCAACCAACGCCCTGTCGTCTGCTTCTACGTCATGGATTTTAATGGGTAAAATACGGCTGGCTACATTGCCATTCCGCAGTTTAATTTCACGACCCAGTGAATCTGCCATGGCAAGCTTTTTAAAAGCGAGGAATTCATGCTGCCAGGCATAAGATTTGGGGTCGCAATAGGTTTGCGATAGTATGGGGATAAAGATCAGACACTTTAGCTTTTGCTCCAGGCTTTGATTCACCTGATGGTTTTCCAGAAGCCCATCCTGCGGGTTGGAGTCAAAGTAAACAGTTACTGGGTCCTTGATGGTGGCAGCCAATTCCTGATTCAGGGACTTAACAAATTTGGTGACCCACCCGCTTTGATTATCGTTTTGACGATAAGAGATAAAGATGTCGTATTCGAAGCCAGGTACCTGGGCAGGCATAGATCAAATATACTCTTTCGACTTCAAATATGAGTGGTCAAATTCAATTGATATTCAACCCGAAGATTATTCCAAACCACGGTGTACCCTGGTAAATCCAAATAGCTTTGTCTCGGTCGGTCAGGTAATCCCAGCCAATCGCAAGACCACTGGTAATACGCCCCAGTCCCACCATGGTGGCAAAGCCATGCGTTACGATCAATCCATGATACTCATCCATCATTTGATAGTTGGTCGACCAGGGTGTCACAGCCGTAGCGCCTAGCCCACCGAAGGCTCCGAATGTAATACCGTGATAAACAGAGTTCTTAACAAACCCAATGGGGGTTTTTGAATAATGTACCTGGTATCGATCAATCCGGTACCCTAAATAAAGGTGCCCATTGAATTCGTAGTTGAGTTGACGGGGCAGATTTTCCTGAGCGTTCCGGTATTTGAAAATGGCGGTAGTCAGGTCCACATCAAATCCTGTGTTTTGAAATACTTCATCCCGGGTAGGGATAATTGATATTTTTTCATCCTCAAATTCGGGATAAATATGTACGGTATCCTCGCTGGTTTCTACAAACACCGGTTTAAACTTAGACCCTTCTTGTTTGAATTTGTAATACCCGGTGCCCAATTCATATTTAGGAGGATGCCGCAACGAACCACAGGCTTGTTGAAGCAACGCCATTCCAAGAATCCAATAGTGGATAGTCTTCATTACATCGTTTAAACTGTAATTCAATACGACTATTCATACTAAGATAGCGGCCTCCCCTGAGTATTACAATCAAATCGGGAGTGGATTTTGAAACGACTAGTCGGTTAGTAGGATCCTGAATCAATAGAGGGCGATAAACCATTCACTGAATGACTTCCAGAAAGGAAAGGCATGGAAGGTAAGCACCGATCCTTGATACAATAGCATGACCACCAACGCCAAGGGAAACACATTCCACCGCTGATGGGCTCGCCAATCCCAGATACTCAGGCCCACCAGCAGGATGTCGGCCAGAATAAATCCTATCACTGGCTCAATGGGTTTACCTGCAACGTTGGCAGGTTCTTCAACAGAGACGGAATATAGATATTGATGATCCGGTCGGTGATGGGGGTGAACATCGGGAACACGGTGCACAACATAAAGCGCGCGTGTACAGTGGGTTGTTTCCGATTATAAATAGCAAGGACATAGAAAAGAACAAAGACAACCAAAGCATTCAAAACCAACGCCACAAAAAGAAGTGCAAAAGGATCCGGATCGACCACAGCGCGATATATATAATGAAGCAGATCCACTGTACTGAAAAGAATTATCGGCACCAGCAAATAGGAAAGTTTTCCAATGGTACGGTGCAACGGCCGGGCATTGATTCGAATCAAATAGGCCTGGCAGATGAGCATTAAACACCAAAGAAAAACAGAAATACCGTGCAGATGCATCCGAAAATTTTCCTGATCAAATAATCGGGTGAAATAGGTAAACCAAAAACCAAGTAAGGCGAAAAGAAAAAAGACAAGGAAGTAGAGATAACTGCGGGTATACAGAACCTTCTCCAGTTTCATGCGTTGCTTGAGAATTAATCAATCACATTGTAAACCACGACCGGTGCTTGTTTGTTTTTCAACAAGACTTCCCCAATGCGCACGCAATGAAACGAATCTTTTACTTGTTGATAGGCCGCTTCGTTAATGATAATTTGCCCGGGATTGGCTGCGGCTTGTAACCGCTGAGCAGTATTCACGGTGTCACCGATAACGGTATAATCCAATCTGCGCAAGGTTGCCGAACCAATGTTTCCTGAAATCATTTCACCCCGATTGATGCCAATGGAAACCTGGGGTTTAAAGGCGCTTTGGGTCTCGGTAACCGGCAGTTCGAGTATTTGCTTGCGAATGGCGAGGCTGGCATCGAGGGCGCGATCCAAATGATAGTCGCCCCGGAAAACAGCCATGATGGCATCGCCAATAAACTTATCAACGTACCCGCCCTGGTCAATGATTTCTTTTACAATAATTTCAAAGTAACTGTTTAGCAGATTCACCACCAGGTCGGGTTTCTCACGTTCACTGATCGCAGTAAACCCGCAGATGTCGATAAAAGCCACCGTGGCTTCCAGGGTTTCATTGGCTAGCAACGAGGATTCATACTCCCGGCTGCCCATAAAGTTGAGCACGGTCTTATCCACATACATCTTCAGAATATTGTTCTCTTTAATGGCTTGCAGCGTTTGACGGGTTTGAAGTACCTGCTTCAGGGTTTTCTCCATAGTCAGCGAAAGGTCATCAAAATTGATGGGCTTGGTGATAAAATCAAAGGCCCCGCGGTTCATGGCGGTGCGAATGTTATCCATGTCACCATAAGCCGATATGATTACGGCTTTCACTAACGGACTGCCTTCCTGCAACCGGCTCAGCAAGGTAAGCCCATCCATCTCCGGCATGTTGATATCACTAAGCACAATATCCACATCCGGATGCTGCTGTAATTTATCGAGCGCCTCCTTTCCATTGATGGCAAACACGAATTCATATTCACGCTCACGAATCTTTTGCCGGAACTTCTGCTTGATCAGAACCTCCAGGTCCGCTTCATCATCGGCAACAAGAATTTTAGCCACGGGATAACTTTAATTTCTCCTTTAATATAGCAAAGTCTACCGGCTTTGTCAGAAAATCATCGGCCCCCAACTCTTTGGCAATCCGGTGATTTTCCGCATCGCCATAGGCGGTCACCATCATCACCACGGGCGGTGGCTTGAGGTATTTCTTCTTCACATTCTCCAGCAACTGCAGGCCACTCATGCCGGGCATATTAATATCCGACAAAATGAGCACGGCTTCATGTTCCCACTTATTTAAATACTCGAGTGCTTCTTCACCGGAAAAGGCAAATACAAACGTTACTGTTCCTGCTTTAATCTCCTTCCGAAAACGCTGCTCAAAGAGTACCTGAATGTCATGTTCATCATCGACTACTAAAATCTTCATAGGGTTGTGTTAGCAAGGTAATTGTATAATAAATTCCGATCCTTCGCCCGATTTGGATTCCACTGTCAATTCGCCCTCATGAACTTTGGTGATGATGTCGTAGCTCATACTTAACCCCAGGCCGGTACCATGCCCCGTGGGCTTGGTGGTGAAGAAGGGTTGAAAGATTTTATCGCGGATATTGATGGGTATTCCATTGCCATTATCGCGCACACGAATCTCAACTGTGTCGTTCACCTTTTGGGTACTAACGGTTACTGTGGGCTCATAGGCAGGACCGGTCGAGTTCTTCTTCTCAGTGACCGCATAAAAGGCGTTCGTGATCAGATTGAGAATAACCCGGCCCAGATCTTGCGGAACTACATGGACGAGTCCAATCGTGTCATCGAATTCGGTCTTCATGATGGCATTAAACGATTTATCTTTTGCCCGCAAACCATGGTAGGCCAGGCGCAAGTATTCGTCAGCCAATACATTAATGTCGGTAGGTTCTTTCACACCGGTACTGCTGCGGCTATGTTGCAGCATGCCCTTCACAATGCCATCCGCCCGTTTGCCATGATGCACGATTTTCTTTTCGTTCTCCAGGATGCTTTTCGCCAGTACCCGGGCAGCATCCAGATTTCCCTTCCCGATTTCTTCATTTAGTTCGTCAATTAACTCGGAATTCACTTCTGAAAAGTTGTTGACAAAGTTCAGGGGGTTTTGAATTTCATGGGCAATCCCGGCCGTCAGTTCACCGAGCGAAGCCATCTTCTCGGCCTGGATCAGTTGGGTCTGGGTGATTACCAGATCGTGGTGCCTTTTTTCTGCCAACCGAAGCGCTTTGTTCTTGCTGTTCTCATACACCAGCAACAGAATGAAAATAGAAATATTGGTGCTCAGCACCGAACCATAAAAGAGATAGGCTTTCTTATCCACCGGGTAGTGGACCGTTGGCGTTCCGTAGCGGACTTCATACAGGTAAAACCCCGTTATCATCAAAGCCGTGATCACAAACCAAACGATGGCCGAACGCTTTCCAAGGATGAGGATCGTAACGGCCGGTAACAAAAAATAGGCAGCCGTAGCAGGAGTAATCAAACCGCCCTGGTACCAGGCCTGTACCCCGAAGCTAATGGCATGCTGAAGCAGGAAGGCATGGGCTACCAAATTCTTGGGTACACCATATTTATATAAAACCAATAATGCCAGGTTGATAATCGCATTGGAAACCAACAGGTAGCCAATCACGGTTAGCTGAAGTTGAATCGCCAGGCTGATGCCCAGCAAGTCGGCCAGAGCGGAAATCAACAACACACTGATGAAAATCCGTTCGGATCGAAGGTCGTGCCCTTTATTTTCGGCAGTACCAGGTAAAAAGGTATCAATCAGTTTTCGGATCATTTCAGGATCTGCGTATCCCTAACAGGGTTCCATGTCTTTTCCACAACACGTAAATAAAGGTACAATCCATTACCAGGCAAGAAACCCCGAGTAATTTGATGAAATTACTTTCCGGATAGAAGATAAACATGGATACGGTGATCAACCCCGTTCCCAACATCCGGCACCAGGCCAGTAACATGGAGAACTGGCTGGTATCTTTTGTCTGAAAGAGCAGCATCAGGCATTGCAGCGATAAGATAACATTGATGATGTACCCGGAGTTGGCCCCGATCAGCGTATCGTAGCCTTCATTTCGGTGGGTATAGCTAAACAGCACCCAAAAAATAAAATTGATTACACAAAATGCAGCAAAATGCTTTTTCGTTTCGGCATTCATCGGCTGCTTGGTGCCATAGCGCAATACGGAATAGAATATGTAACAATCGAGAAAAAAGGCGGCCTGATAACTTAATGAATACAACAATCCGGTATTGGGATGATAGAAAAAACTCCACACAAATTCCCATCCGATATTGGCACCGGCCACATAAGCCGGCATCTCAACAAACTTTTTTTTTCGGATTTCCCATACGAGTACAGCATAGGCTATTACCCAAAATAAACAGCCAACTCCGTTGAAGATCAAGCCGGCTACCGGATACTCCTGAAAGTTAATGAGCGGTTGATTCATCGTATTTTACGTTTTAGCGTTCCAATCCTGGGTTAATGACTTCGGTAAGTAGAAGTTGATAATGCGGGTGGGCGTCATGCGGGTGATCATCCATTGCAATCCAAGCTTGCTAATAAATTGAATGATCATTGCCAATACAAGACTCTTATCCAGAATTTCCATGACCCGGGCTATCCTGCGAAGTTTACGACCTAACTTTTGCACCTGGTGTGTATCGAGGGAGGGCACTCCTAGCATATCGGAAATCTTTTCTCCCATCATCAGGCGCATCATGGCAATGTTCCCTTGTTCATCAAATAGGGGCTTGGAAGTCTTATCCTGGAAGTCAAGCAATGCTTTCATCAATGCTTTGCTGTGTTCGCTTTCCGAAATTTGATTGTCCAGAATGGCATGCCCTAACCGTAGGGCATCGGCTGAATTTTCGGGAATCAGATCCGCCTGCAACCCAACGATGTGGCCAATCACGCGCCAGCAGTGAACGTAGGCTTCCTGCTCTACAGGCTCCAGGACGATGCCCAACTGTTCCATGCCTTCCAATACGAGAGCCGAGAACGACATCAGCGTGCCCGCCATGTCTTGCTGGTTGATCGGTTCGTTGAACGTACTGGAGTCCCAATTCTTTTGTTTCAGGTAATAGCGAATGATGGCATGAATAAGGCGCACTTTTTGAGCCGCCCGCAAGCCACTGCCTTCGCTCGATAATCCTCCGGGTTGCATCGAATAAAACACAAATTGAGCAGTCTCGGCAATCCTTCTTGAGTAGGCATCGAGCGAACCATGATGTTCGTTGAGCCGGGCTGTATGATATAGCACTTCGGCACCTTTGGCGCAGGCATAACATTCGGGCAGCGATTTGTAGGAGAGGAGTAGACTGATCCACACCCCATGGCGGATATACACTTGCTGACCTAATGCAATCAAATCCGGATCGGCCCAGGATGGAAGCGTGGCAGTTTGCGTGAAATAGTCCTTAATTTCCTGGGGTGCGGAGTCTGGCAATTGGTCATTATCATCCACAAACAATTGAAACAGATGATTCACCTGGGCCAGTTCATTCTTTTTCATGATGGTAGCGACAACACCATCGGCTACCGGGTCGGTATGATTTCTCTTTTCCTCCAGAAAGGGCACGGTCCACCGGTCGGAAGCCCGCACATTCAGGGTGGTGAGTTTTTTCAGCGCCCGGGCTTTCAGGTTCCAGTACCAGAACACATAAACCAGGCTAATGACAACAAATAAAGTGAGCAGAATCCAGCCAATCATGCAGGGTAGGTTAGGGGTTGGTATAAATATAAACAAATCATCGACACGCAAAGCGAGTGTCATCATCCACGGTCAACAAAATATTGAGTGCAGGTTCGCGAAGGAATGGGAGGTACCTTGGAATCCCAGGGATCGAACCGGCCATACGATCTGTTCCTTTTTTCTTATTGGCGATTTACTATCTTAACGCAAAACGGTTCCCTGGATTTTGACCATGAACAATTGCTTCCGCTCTCGCGGCTTATGGTTTTTATTAAGCTTACTCAGCCACTTCGTGTTTGGTCAGCAAATTGTTAACAATCCGGATGTAAAAGAGCGACCAACCGCAGCGGCCACCAGCCTGTCGCTCGAACCCGTTTTGGATGGTAACGTTCTGGAGGATGAAGTTTGGAACAAACTGACACCGATCACGCAACTGATTCAAACAAAACCCAATGCCGGCTTCCCTGCCTCCGAGAAAACGGAAATTCGCATTGGCTACACCGCAACCACTTTTTACTTATCAGTAGTTTGTTATGACCAGGAGCCATCCAAATTAGTCGTATCCGATGCACGAAGAGATGCCACCCTGGACAACACAGATAGTTTTTTGTTCATCCTCGACACCTTTCACGATCGACAAAATGGGTTTGTGTTTGGCACCAATCCCATCGGTATAGAATATGATGGACAGGTGGACAATGAGGGGCAAGGCAATTTTTCACAAAACCGACAGCAACAAGGCACCATCGGTGGCTTCAATCTGAATTGGGATGCGCCCTTCATCGTAAAATCACAGGTGGGTGAGTTTGGCTGGAGTGCCGAGTTTGCCATTCCACTGCGAACCCTTCGGTTTGCCTCCGGCCAGGATCAGGTGTGGGGCGTCAATTTTCAACGCAACATTCGTAAGACCAATGAAATTGCGTATTGGGCTCCGCTGCCGATACAGTTTGATTTAAAGCGTCTATCCCTGGAAGGTACACTCACCGGACTCACGCTGCAAAGTCCGGGCAACTTGAAACTTATCCCCTATGTTTTGGGGAAGGTTAGTAAGGACTTTTTAACACCTCCTGCCGAAACCAAGTATAAACCGGCCTTTGGTGCCGATGTAAAATATAGTGTTACTTCATCGGTAACCCTCGACCTTACCTACAATACCGACTTTGCCCAGGTGGAAGTTGATCAGCAACAAATCAACCTTGATCGATTCAATTTATTTTTTCCTGAAAAGCGACCTTTCTTTCTTGAAAATGCGGGGCAGTTCAGTGTTGGCAGTCCGGGTGAAGTGGACTTATTCTTTAGCCGAAGAATTGGGATCGGGCCCAATGGTGAAATTGTTCCGATCATTGGAGGCGCCCGGCTATCCGGTAAGGTGAATAACACCAACCTTGGCTTTCTCAGTATGTTTACTGACCAGGTCGGGTCGTTGGGAATAGAAAAAAATAATTTTAACGTGGCCCGCATTAACCAACAGATCGGCCAGCGTTCTTCTCTGGGTGGCATCTATGTAAACCGCAACGGCTTGGAGTCAGATAACGACTATCACCATGCCTATGGAGTGGATGGCAAGTGGGGCATCGGCAAAGTTGCAACCGTCTCAGGATACTATGCAAAAACACAATCTCCGCAAGACAGCCTCAATACCCAGTCGTTCAAATTAGCCGGCAATTACGAGTGGAACGGATTGCGGGCAACGCTTGCCTACACCGAAGTGGGTGAAGGATTCAATCCGGAAGTCGGTTATTTGTTTCGTTCCGGATTTCGCAAACCGGAGGCGTTAATTTTCCAGCAGGTGCGGATGAATGGTAAGTTCGGGTTGCTGGAACTTCGACCGCACGTCAGCTATCGTGGGTATTGGAATTATGACAATTTTCTTGAGACAAGTTTTTTGCATGTGGACAATCACTGGGTGTGGGTGAATGGTCTGGAGATTCACACCGGGATAAACTTTACTGTGGAAGGCGTTGTTAATCCCTTCACCATTTCCGGCATAACGGTCGATCCGGGCACGTATCATCACGAAGAGGCCCAACTGGTGCTGATCACCAATCCAAGCAAAGTATTTTACGTTAATACGCGCTCCATCCTGGGCGGATCGTTTGGCGGTACCCGGTACCTGAATTCCGGAGCCTTTGGATTTCGGGTGGGGGATAAGTTTAATTCAGAATACAGTTTCGCTATAAATGATCTCCGGCTACCCAACGGAAGCACGGTTTCCACCTTGTTTGGAGCCCGGATTAATTATCTGTTCACACCGCGGATTAATTTTCAGGGATTTGTTCAATACAACAGTACAATCGATTTATGGTCGTTTAATTTGCGGTTCAGCATTCTGGAACAGGCCAATACGGGATTGTTTGTTGTGTATAACGACATTTATACGGAAGGTGCCCCCAACAACCGTAGCGTTACGGTAAAGTATACCCACATGTTTGATCTGTTGGGAAGGAAACGCAGCTAATACCCTTCAAGATTATTTACGCAGCGGCTTCCAATTCCTTTCGCGAAGCAGGAATCTGTTACGCGGTTGGTAAGGAAATAATTAACTCCGCTCCTTTGCCTTCCTTTGTTTCTACCTTCAGTTCCCCACCATGCGTCTTTATTATATCATAACTTAAACTCAACCCCAATCCGGTTCCTTGTCCGGTAGGTTTGGTGGTGAAGAAAGGCTGAAAGATTTTTTCTTTGATGGAATCGGGAATGCCGTTGCCATTGTCCTTCACATTGATTTCTATTTTATTTCCAAGATTCTGTGTGCTTACAGTAACTTTAGGATCGTAGCCTGCACCCGTCTTTTTACTTTCCACTTTCAACTTTTCACTCACTGCATAAAAGGCATTATTGATCAGATTCAACAACACCCGTCCAATATCCTGAGTTACTACATTGACTTTGGGTAGGGTAGGGTCGAGGTGGGTTTCAAACTTTGCATTGAAAGATTTGTCTTTTGCCCGCAATCCATGATAGGCCAAGCGCAGATACTCATCTGCCAGGTCGTTGATATCGGTTAATTCTTTTTGTCCGCTGTTCGTGCGACTGTGTTGCAGCATTCCCTTCACAATATCCGCTGCGCGTTTGCCATGATATACGATCTTTTGCTCATTATCTTTCAGATTATCCAATGTTTCCCGGAGCAGAGACTCGTCCCAATCTGCTTTAGGTTTTACGCTTTCTGCTTTGAGCTCTGCTATTAATTCAGTATTTACTTCTGAAAAATTATTCACAAAGTTCAAGGGGTTTTGGATTTCATGCGCAATACCGGCTGTGAGTTCTCCCAGGCTTGCCATTTTTTCAGATTGAATGAGTTGGGATTGTGTGGATTTTAAATGTGATAACGTTTCTTCCAATACTTTATTTGTCTTCTTTTTTTCATTATTGTTTCGGTACAGAACAACCGTAATCAGAATTGAAAAGCATAATCCCGTAAGCATGGCATAGTTTACCATTTTACTTTGATAGGCATCATTTTCTCTTTGCAATTCCTGCAATCGCATTTGCTCACCGAAAGAAAGGTTTTGGAATTCTGCCAGGCTATTCATTTTCGCCTTATGTAAGCTATCTTTTGTTACTAAGGCGCGACCCTGATAGACAAAGGCACTATCGGTATTACCATTTAAGAGGTAAGCACGATAAACATTTTCGTAGGCC
>JAEUTZ010000008.1 GCA_016787725.1 Cyclobacteriaceae bacterium
AACACAAAATCGTTCGCTCTGTACCAGCCTTGACTCGGCTGATTCAGACACCTACCTTAGCTTGGAAGTTGAACTGGAAAACCGGCAAGTACTACACATTTTAAACAACGATTCTGTCCAACTTATAGGGGGTTAGTACAATCTCTTTTTGTCATCCGTCACTTGTTTTAAAAATTACCGCCAACGTTTGTGTTTGCGATGTGGCCGGCTTCCGAAGCCGCGGGTTGTCCCGCGAAACCAAACGTTGGTTTCATAAAAATACTAAAATTTAACTGGTCGCCCGGCCATAGCGCAAACATGCTGTTGGCGGCTGGTGCATTCTACTGTACTCTTAATGTGTCAATAATGAATTCTTGTCCGTTGAAATTGTCCTCATAAAATTTAAAGTAATAGTCCCCCTTTTCCTTTGCTTCAAACTGATAGATTGTCTCAAGAGTCGGAATATTGTCAGGGCACATTTTACAATTCGGATACTTACCGTAAATTTTAACTGTTATTGTCCGTCCGTCCCTTGTTGTCTCTTGTCTAGAATATTCTCCACAACCATTGAATACAACGTGATAAATTTTAAATGAAACCGTTGTCCCAATAGTTGTTGTCGTTGGGAGTTCCGTGTCAATAATTGGTGATATAGATTCGTCAGTCGATAAACACTCACAAGAAAAGAGCACTATCGTTGTCATTGAGAATATTTTTCCAAAAATTGTCCTCATACTCGAATTTCAATTGCACTTGCCGCCAACGTTTGTGTATAGGTATTTCCTATATACCCCTATTCCAACCTCAATTTACCCAGTTTTCTTAAATTATTTATTTCCTATATCCCCAAAACTACGCCACCCCTATAAATGAAAAGTCTGCCGGGGTGTTGAGTTCGGGGCACTGGTACTCCACCAATGCGTACCGGTCAACTTTCCAACGGAACCGGTGCATTTCGCCCCCTTCCAATGCGTTCCTGTAATGGACCGGTGCAGACAAGCTCCCGACTGATGCGTTCCTGTAATGGACCGGTGCAGGCAAGCTCCCGACCGATGCGCACCTGTAATGGACCGGTGCAGACAAGCTCCCAACCGATGCGTTCGTGTAATGGACCGGTGCAGGTAAGTTCCCGACCGATGCGTCCTTGTAATGGTACCGGTGCAGACAAGCTCCCAACCGATGCGTTCGTGTAATGGAACGGTGCAAGTACGTTCCCGACCGATGCGTACGTGTAATGGACCGGTGCAGGTAAGTTCCTAACCGATGCGTTCGTGTAATGGACCGGTGCAGGTAAGTTCCTAACCGATGCGTTCGTGTAATGGACCGGTGCAGGTAAGTTCCCAACCGATGCGCATCGGAAATGGTTTGAAATGGTGTCTAGTCCTGAAATAGATTACCAGTTCCCGGTTGCCAGTTGCCCGTTTCAAGTTTCGAGTTGAAGGTTGCTGGTTGCTAGTTTCGGGTCCAAAGTTTCAAGCTGAAGGTTTCAAGTTCCGGGTTGTCAGTTGTCAGTCGCCAGTAACCTGTCGTAAATCTGAAATCAGCTTGAAGTTTCGGGTTTCAGATTGTTGTTTACCCGTTGCCACTGCGCCCGTTCCAACCGGTACACGAAGCAGTCATCCTCGCCAAAGGTGCGGGCCTCCACAAATACAAACCCCAGTCGCTCGTAAAACCTGTGGGCCCGCACATTGTTGGCCAACGGGTCCAGCAGCACGGCCTTCACCTGCGGATCGCTAAAACATCGCGCCAGCGCCTGCTGCATCATGATGGTACCATACCCTTTCCCCAAATTATCAGCTTCACCAATCCAGATGTCAATGGCCCGTAGGTTCTCCTCTACTTCCCCCCAGTAATGAGTCTCCTCTTCATAAGGATCGATGATCTGCACAAAACCGAGGGGCCGGCCGTCCAGCTCCGCTATTAGCTGTTCACGCCACGGCATGTTGCGCAGCAATTCCACTTCCCAGTTCCAGTCATCGTGCGGGTCGCTGTGAATGGTGTGGGGTTGTTCGTCCCAATGCCGCAGGGTAGCCAGGTCGTAAATCGTGGCGGACCGCAACCGGATCATCGTCTTTGAATAAAGCGCAACGTGTTGCCATCGGGGTCGGTCACATAAAACTCGCGCGTACCCCACGTCTGGTCCACCGGCCCCAGATGCACGGGCGAATCGGACTTATTAGTATCAAGCCCGCGGCTTTTGAATTTCTTGAAGAGTGTATCCACATCGGCCACATACACACAGGCGTTGATGGCCGGCCGCTGGTCGCCTTCCACGCGGGTGAGCATGAGTTCAGCGTCTCCGTGCGTTAAAATCACTACCCAATCCTCGGGTGTATCTCCTGCCCGTAGCCTGAAATCAAGAACGCCCGTGTAAAACGCCAGCGACCGTTTCATTTCCTGACATTTAAATAAGGGTACCATCTTCATGCTGCGCGGATCCGATAACCGAAGATAGTAAACTACAGAAACGATATCCAATAGGCCCCGCTACTGATTGGCATCCTGCCCGGCCTCCAGTTTATTAATCATGCTTTCCACCTGTGCCTTGCTGGTAGTTTTTAATCGAAAAAGTCGGAATGCAGTCCTTCCGCCACCTGAAATCTCCGAAAGTACAATTCATTCTTGCGGGTGCGTTCAAACTCAATCATTTCGTTCATTTCAGCGGGAGAAAATCCACTGGTATAACACCGGATGGATTCCATGGCGCGCGCTTCGTCCTCGTCAGTGTAATTCACTACTACATTGAAATACCCATCTTCGGCATAGCGCACCCACCCATCGCCATTCGCTTCCTGCGATCGGGTCCACCCGAAATAATACAGGGGATATTTCGATACCCAGCCTTCCCGCAACAGTAACTCTGTTACTAAACTGCCGACAATAATATGTTCCGGATGTCCATATTCACCATCGGGTCCAAACGTGATGATCAGGTCGGGTTGAACTTCGAGAAGGGTTTGCTTTAGCTTTTCGCGGAAGCTGACCCCGGTTTCAACGGCATCGCGCACACCATCGCGGGCCCCATGCTTGCGGTCCAGGCTGAGGAACTCATAGAAGAGTGGTTCAACGCCCAACTTCCCGCACGAACATTCCACATCGCGTCTTTTTGCTTTCGCTACCGAATCGGGTGCAGCTGAAATGAACTGGGTATGATTGCGGGCATCGACTGCCACCACCACCGTCACTTTGTTTCCAAGCCGGCTTTGTTTAGCGAGGGCGGCACCAAAACCGGTTTCATCATCGGGATGGGCCACGACAACCAAAATTTTCTTTTGACTTGCTTCTTCGTGTGAACAAGAAAGGGGTCCTAAAATAAACAGTACCAGAAATAACCGAACTGCTTTAATGAACCTAGGTGTCCGCATCAGGCAATCCGGTTTCCGATCCAGTTTGATTCCTTATTTTGTTTTCAGTTTCTTCAGCCCTTTCGTTGCCGCTTTATCGGCTTCCACAAAACTTACCGCATAGCCCCCGCCCGGTGCCACCCACTGCGACAATATGGATTGGCTGGTTGCCACCACCTTGGTAATGGTATAGACTTGCGGGTTGGTTTTATAGTGGGCGTCTTTTGCATCGGCATAGATGGTAGCCACATACTCTTTACCGGGCTGCAGGAAATCCAGTTTGATCGTAGAAGTGCGGGGAGTTTCCCCATTGACACTTCCTAAAAACCATTGCCCCGTACCTTTCGCCTGACGGGCTACGGTGATGTAGTCACCCGGTTCCGCTTCAAGGTAGCGGCTGTCATCCCAATCAACCGCCACATCCTTAATAAATTGAAAGGCATCCAAAAACCGGTTGTAGTTCTCGGGTAAATCGGCCGCCATCTGCAACGGACTGTACATGGTCAGGTACAACGCAAGCTGATTGGCCAGGGTGCTGTTGCAATGCGAATTGTTAGTGGGGTTGACTTTGCTGATGTCCATTTCAAATACACCCGGGGTATAATCCATCGGTCCACCCAGCAAGCGGGTAAAGGGTAAGATCGTTACATGATTCGGCTTCGATCCGCCAAAGGCCTGAAACTCGGTACCGCGGGCAGACTCATTACCGATCAGGTTGGGCCAGGTGCGGGCCAGGCCGGTAGGCCGCACAGCTTCATGCGCATTGACCATAATTTTATACTGCGCGGCTTTCTCCACCACATATTGATAATGATTCACCGTCCATTGATCGTAGTGATAATAGCCTTTCGGCAGAATGTTACCCACGTAGCCGGTCTTCACGGCATCGTAATTGTTGTTTTTCATAAATGCAAAGGCGGCATCCAGGTGGCGCTCGTAGTTGCGGGTGGAGCCGGACGTTTCGTGATGCATGATCAATTTCACGTTCTTGCTTTTCGCATAGTCGCGCAATTCCGTCAGATTAAAATCCGGATACGGAGTTTGAAAATCAAACACGTAGTCTTTCGCATTTCCGAACCAGTCCTCCCACCCTACGTTCCATCCTTCCACCAGCACACCGTCAAATCCGTGCTGAGCAGCAAAGTCGATGTACTTCTTCACGTTGGCCGTAGTGGCACCATGGGTACCGTTCGGTTTTGCGTTTGAATAATCGGTAACGCCCAATTGCACCGATGGAAAGTCATTGGTGTACGACCACGTGCTTTTGCCGGTAATCATCTCCCACCACACGCCCACGTACTTGGTGGGTTTGATCCAGGAAGTGTCTTCAATTTTACTGGGCTCATTCAAATTGTAAATGAGCTGCGAGGCCAGAATCTTCCGGGCGTCATCACTCACCAGCACCGTGCGCCAGGGAGAAGTAGCGGGCGCCTGAATGTTTCCCTTTTCGCCCTTGGCATCCGGGGTTAGCCAGGATTCAAAAATCAGATTCTGATCATCCAGGTTCAAATGCATGCACGCATAATTGAGCAACGCAGCTTCGTGCAGGTTAATGAACAGGCCGTCATCGGTTTTCATCATCAGTGCGGTTTGTACACCTGTAGGCGAAAAGGGAGTTTGTGAAGCATTGCCGGTGATCGCACTTTTCATCAGACCCCGGATTTCGGTCAGGCGCGATTCGGTGTAGTCGTATTCCTGCGTGTCGTAATCCCCGGCCAGCCAGAAGGCGGTGTGGTTGCCCGTCATGGCGAATTGCGTGCGTTCTTCCTTAATGATGAAATAGATCAGGTTGGGTTGTTGTGGAAACTCATAGCGAAAGCCGAGACCATCATTAAACAACCGAAACCGCACCAGCAACTTCCGATTGGTTTCCTTTTGCGTGAGCGTTACCGCCAGCTCGTTATATTGACTGCGGACCGATTTGTATTCACCCCATACCGGATTCCAGCGCTCATCCACCGTTGCCGTTTTGGTGTCGGTAAGGGTGAAGTTGTCGAACAGCGACTCCTTTTCGGATTTAATCGAAAGCCCCAATTTGCTGGGTTTGATAACTTCCTTATTCTTATACGAAAGTGTATACGTTGGAATACCGTTTCCCTGCAATGTGAAATTCATAGTCAGATTATTGTCTGGTGACTTTAACTCTTGCGCCCCAGCGAGAAAGATGATCAGATAGAGGCCGGCAAGAAGGAAATACTTTTTCATGATGCGATGTTTTTTTAAAGATACAAATTGATGTGGATATTGAGACCCGAACTAGTTTCTTACAACCGATCAAAAACATATCTTCGGATTATGAAACTACCACTTCTTGTAATTTTCGGAGGTCTGCTTTTCGGATGTTCCTCAGGCCCCGTGTACGAACCGTTCTATCCCCAACTTGCCACCCTTCCTTCTATTGAGGGAAAAGCATCGTACCTGGCTTCGCCCTTTGTAACAGCCGGAGACCGGGTGTATCTGATCGGCCATCAGGACGGAAGCTTTCCGGAATTGGGCTGGCACATCGATGGCGAGATGGGTGGGGTGTGGGACCATCCGATTAAACTGCTGGATGGATTTGCCGCTCAACTCAGTTTGGAAAACAGCAAGGTCTCTATTTGCCTTGATACAAGTGACCAGTTCATCAACTATCCCATGGCCAACCAACATCACTTTGCCTGGGTCGAACAGCAATTGGAAATAGACCGGTTTCAGTTTGTTCCGGATGGGCTGGAAGGAATGGTGGTGGAATTCAGAATCAAAAACACCGGACCGGATGAGCAAGCATTGACTTTTACATTCACCGGTATGACCGACCTGCGCCCCACCTGGTTGGGTGAACGCACCAACCTGGTGGATGCCGAAGATGAAGTCAGGGTTGATACCGGTTCATCGGCCATTATTGCCAAAGACAAAAACAATCCCTGGTATGTGATGGTGGGGTCAACCCGCAAGGGCCAGCCTGTTGAAGGAGAAACTTCCTGCACAACCCCGCGAAAGGGCCTGGGTAAGAATGCCACACTTTCTTATTCATTGGCCGTTGAGCCCAATGGCGAAGTGACGCTCCCGATCTTTATTGCAGGATCCTATCAATCGGAAGAGGCGTTACGCAGGACGTACGAAACGCTGCAGAAAATGAGTACCGAAAAGCTAGCTCAAAAAATTGAGCGTTACGATGCCATCACCCGCAGCGCACAACTCACTATCCCCGAGAAGGACATTGAGAAAATGTATACCTGGCTCAAGTACAACACCGACTGGCTGGTGCGTACGGTACCCGAAATTGGGTCCGGACTGAGTGCGGGACTCCCCGACTATCCGTGGTGGTTTGGTACCGATGCTACTTATGCGCTGCAAGGTGTGCTGGCTACCGGAAATCATGCGGTCGCAAAAAATACGATCTTATTATTGCACCAACTTTCGCAGGCCAATGCCAACGGCCGCATTGTTCATGAGGTCTCCACCAACGGAGCTGTGTTCAATCCGGGCAATGTGAATGAAACCGCGCAGTTCATCACGCTGGTGAACACCTATTACGAATGGACAGGCGACAAAGAATTGATCAATCAACTTTATCCGGACATCAAGAAAGGAATTCAGTGGTTGTTGGAAGACCGCGACCCGGATGGCAATCATTACCCGAATGGCAGCGGCATGATGGAAATACCCGGGCTGGAATCGGAATTGGAAATGATTGATGTGGCCGTATATACGCAACAGGCGCTGGCGAGTGCAGCCGCGTTGGCAAGGGCCATGAGTGCACCGGAAGCTACCGGCTATCAAGCCCTGGCCGATGAACTGAAAACGAGAATCAATGCCGAATGGTGGAATGCGCATGAAAGTTCATTCGGGGATTTCCGGGGAACCATGGAGGAAGCACTCCCCATTCTGAAAGCAGCGTTGGTACGATCGGATACGTTGGAAAAATCCTGGGCGGTAGCCGAGTTAAAAGCCACCCGGAAGCAGATGCAAAAAGATCATAGTTCTGCAATTTCTCCGCATGTCATCTATCACAATTGGGTAGTCAATACCCCGATGGAAACGGGTGTAGCGGATGCGGATAAAGCCCGGGCAGCTTTGCAAAAAGCGAAGACTTATGAAAATCCGTTTGGTGTATTTGTTACCGGGATTGATCGCACCAACGAGCCAGACAGTGTGGTGTTGAAGTCGCGAAAGAAAACCTTTTCCTATACCGGAGCGGTGATGACGTTGCCTACGGGTGTGCAGGCGGTAGCGGCCGCGCGGTATGGCAATGCAGACGAGGCGTTGGCCTACATTCACAAACTACACCAATCGTTCAGCTATGCCCTGCCCGGCTCCATGTACGAAGTCTCGCCCGACTTCGGTATGATTACCCAGGCATGGAACATTTATGGCGTGGCCGTTCCGATTGTCAACTATTTCTTTGGCATCCATCCAAAGGCCGCTGAGAAACGTATCCTGATTGCACCCAACTTGCCAACAGCGTGGACCGATGTGGCTATCAAGAATGTAAAGGTCGGTGATAATGCAATCAGTCTGAGCATTTCGAAGCCGGCAGACCATCAGGAATACCGCATGCACCAAACACAAGCTGATTGGCAGCTTCAACTGGATGTAAAGAGGGCGAAGCAGGTGGTGGTAAACGGAAAGGAAATGGCGTTGACGGACCTGGCTGACGGTTTGTTAACGCTGACCGGAGAAGAACTTGTTGTGCTGGTGTACAGATAAGCAGGAAGATTTTACCCTTGCCAAAAGACTCAGTCTAGTCACGGAATTGATAGGTGCTGCCGTACGATGCCGTTACTCCATTATATAAGGTCACTTGCGTGGTCTTAGCCGTAACATAGCCCTTATCATTATACTGATAAAGATACGCTTCCGTGCTGGAAATGATCCCCGCTCCATTTCGAACAACTTGTTTACCCGGATTGTTCGTGCTCAACGTCTGATACGGATTGAAGACATTCAACTCAAATAAATTATCGGTGTTGATCTTATCATCATAGTCACTGTATGTCATCACCGTCAATAATTTTGCTTCGGCTCCAAAAGAGGTATAGTAATACATTCTCCATTCGATCAGATTGTCATTTACGCCATACTGATATTCATCTTTTGACGTTGGAATAATACCGCCCTCTTCCGGAATGTTCTGATAGGTGATGGCTTCCATCACCCGGCCTTTGGAATCGTATGCGAACCGGTGTTCTTTTGACCAGCTGCCATTGACGTACTCCTCGGTGCGCACAAGCCGATCGCCCGAATAAGAATACACAAACCGGAAGCCGGTATCGGAAGTGGCCTCGGCAATCTTTCCGTCCGGCCGGTAGCTAAAGTCTTGAACACTGGTAAATGTATTGCCATGCGGGAAGGTCGATATCATCTTAATTTGAACCAGTTGATTGGCGTTGTTATAGGAATATTCGCGCCTGTAATCGGTTTCCTCATAGACGGAAGGTTGCAAAACCGCTGGTGTTACCGGCCCGGGTGCCTCCTCCAACTCGCAGGCCACCAAGGTGAATCCGATCAGGAGGGTCAATAGACGCTGCTTCATTTTGCTTTCTTGTCTTTCAACAGACTCGCAAACGAAGAACGAAGTGGGAAGGTTACAGAAATTTCAAATCACGGATGAGGGATCAATTGCGTTTATCATCGAGGCTTGTACAGGGGAAATTTACTTTCCTGCAAGTTTGTTCGCAAGCCATTGCTCGGCCTCGGCCGGATCGGTGAAATATTCCACCTGGGTTTCTTCTTCCACGTCATCGAGATCCGGAGTATTTTCATATAAGGAGGGTCGCTTCTTCTCGACAATTAAGGCATAGAAAAGCACTCCGCTTTCCACGATGCGGGGCATGTAGGTAAAGTTAATCCACGACTGGATGCGCTCATTGTTCTGAAAGGGATAATTACGAACATCCACCAGGATCCCCTTCACACCTTGTTGCGCTACCGCTTCCAACACCTGACTGATTTCATGAATCACTGCTTGTTCTTCCATCTGTGCCGCTGCCGGTAACCAAACCGCCCGCAAAAGTCTTTTGTCGGGTGATAATGTAATGATGGTGTACGGAGAGTGATGCAGGGTGGTCATACGAACATTTGGTCGCAAGTTAAAAAGGATTCGGAATTAACCATTTGCTCCGATCAAAGTTTCCGCGCCCGTGTTGAAATGCAATTAATGTTAATTTCCATTGCAGGAAATGAACCACCCCCCTACCTTGTACGCAGTACAACAGTTGATTGCTGTACTCATAGTATGGCCGCACCGATCCGTTCCGTCATAACTGCCACCGGCAGTTATATTCCCGAGGTTAAAGTGAGTAACACCGACTTTCTGAAACACTTCTTTTATGAAAAGGATGGCGTACAAATTCCAAAGACCACAGCCAGCATCATCGATAAGTTTAAAGAAGTAACCGGCATCGAAGACCGTTGCTATGCACGCCCTGATCAAAAAGCATCCGACCTGGGCACCCTGGCGGCCAAAAACTCGTTGCACCGTGCGGGCATTGATCCCGAAAGTCTGGATTACCTGATTGTGGCGCACAACTTCGGAGATGTTGCCTATGACAGCAACCGTGTTGATCTCGTGCCTACGCTGGCCGCGCGGATCAAGAACAATCTCCAGATCAAAAATCCGGATTGCATTGCCTACGATTTACCATTCGGATGCCCGGGTTGGCTGGAAGGGGTTATTCAAGCTAATTATTTCATTCGCTCGGGCGATGCGAAACGGTGCCTGGTCATTGGCACAGAAACTCTCTCCCGCGTAATTGATCCGTTTGATCGCGACTCGATGATCTATGCCGATGGTGCTGGAGCGGTGATCCTGGAAGGCAGGACCGGAACAGAAGGTGTACTCTCGCATAAAACACAATCTTATGCGTATCCCTATGCCCAGTTGCTCACCATGGATCACACCTATCACGATGTTTTGCCGAAGGATGATCTGTTCATTAAAATGAATGGGCGTAAGCTGTATGAATTTGCACTGAGCTATGTGCCCCAGGCAGTCAAGCAAGCACTGGACAAAGCCAACACCCACTTGTCGGAAATTAAAAAAGTCCTGATTCACCAGGCCAATGAGAAGATGGACGAAGCCATTCTGAGCCGGCTGTTTAAATTGTATGGGCTTGAATTCTCCAACAAGATGATCATGCCCATGACGATTTCCTGGTTGGGCAATAGCTCCGTGGCCACGATTCCCACCCTGCTCGATCTGATGCTGACTCACAAAATCGAACAACAGACCATTGCCCCCGGAGACAAAGTGGTTTTCGCTTCGGTGGGTGCCGGGATGAACATCAACGCGGTGGTCTATCAGTTTTAAGACCAGGCCGTATATCATCACCAAACCTGATCATTGTCATATTTTGAGGGGCTGAATTTTCGGAAAATTATACTACCGAAAACATTAGCGCCATGGATAAAATCATTGAACACCTGGAGGAAGTAACCGTTCGCTTTGCTGGCGACAGCGGAGACGGCATGCAACTGATTGGCACGCAGTTTAGCGACACCGCAGGTTTTGCCGGCAATGAAGTCAACACGTTTCCCGACTATCCTTCCGAGATCCGGGCACCCGAGGGAACACTCTATGGGGTAAGCGCCTTTCAGGTGCACTTCGGTACCAAAAACATTCATACTTCGGGTGACTTCGTAGACGTATTGGTGGCCATGAATGCGGCCAGTCTGAAAGTGAATCTGCCGCATGTACGCGAGCAAGGGTTACTGATTCTAAACACCGAAGGTTTTGATGACCGCAACCTGAAGTTAGCCGGGTATGCAGGTAATCCCTTAACCGACAACACGCTGAGTAAGTACACGGTCGTGCCGGTGGAGATGAACAAAGAATTAAAGAAAGCCTTCATTGAAGTGGATGTACCTTCCAAACTGGTGCAGAAGACACGCAATATCTTTGCCCTTGGCATCACCTACTGGCTTTTCAACCGGCCCCTGGAAGCTACGGTCAGCTGGATCAATAAGAAGTTCAAAGGCAAAGAAGACGTAATTCTTGCCAATGTACATGCGCTGCAAGGTGGCTGGAACTTTGCGGATAAGAATCCGGATTTTCGCAAACAATTCATCATTGATAAATCGCAACTGCCACCCGGGAAGTACCGCAGCATTACGGGCAACCAGGCCGTGGCGCTTGGCTTGGTTGTGGCCGCTACCAAGGCGAAGCTTCCCTTGTTCCTCGGGTCGTACCCGATAACACCGGCTACGGACATCTTGCATGCAATCTCAGGATATAAAAAATATGGTGTCAAACATTTACAAGCCGAAGATGAAATTGCCGGCATAGCCAGCGCCATTGGTGCCGCCTTTGGCGGAAGTCTGGCGGTAACTACCACGAGTGGACCCGGACTCTCTTTAAAGAGTGAAGCCATCGGTCTTGCTATCATGACCGAACTCCCATTAATTATTGTGGATGTGCAACGGGCAGGTCCTTCCACCGGCTTACCGACCAAAACTGAACAAAGTGATTTGATGCAGGCCATGTATGGCCGGCATGGTGAAGCCCCGATGCCGGTGTTGGCAGCCGCCAGTGCGGCAGATTGTTTTGAAATGACTCTGGAAGCAGCCCGGATTGCATTGAAGTATATGACACCGGTAATGTTGTTAAGCGATGGTTACATCGGCCAGGCTTCGGAACCGTGGCGCATCCCGGAACTTGACAAGCTGCCGGAAATAGCCCCGCGCTTTGCCGAAGACGCAGCAACGTTTAAACCCTACCTCCGCAATCCGGACACCTTGAGCCGGCTGTGGGCCATTCCGGGTATGCAAGGCATGGAGCACCGGATTGGCGGATTAGAAAAAGAAGATGGTAGTGGTGTAGTGAGTCATGACCCGATGAATCACCAGAAAATGGTCGAGCTGCGTCAAAAGAAAGTGGATGGCATTGCCAACGACATTCCCGAATTGGAAATTATTGGTGAACAACAGGGAGATCTGCTCTTATTGAGTTGGGGCAGTACATTTGGAGCCGCAAAAACTGCGTTTGAACATCTTACCGCGCAAGGCCACACCTTGTCATTTGCGCACCTGCGGTACCTGAATCCCTTCCCTAAAAACCTGGGCGATGTATTGAATCATTTCGACCGGGTGGTGATCCCGGAGTTAAATCTGGGGCAATTAAAGAATCTGATCCAGGCCAGGTACATGAAACGGATTATGGGCATCAACAAAGTGCAGGGCAAACCATTCAAATCCATCGAGCTGGAAGAAAAACTGCGGGTGCTCATTAACATGCGCGACATCAAGAAGTGGCCCGCCAATAAAAAAGTTGATTTACCTGTTGACCTGTAACGTCCTATGAAAACAATCATCGATCAAATCCTGGAGAAGCCGCACGTTGGTGCTTCTTCACTTACTTCCAAAGATTTCAAACCGGATGTGGACGTGCGGTGGTGTGCCGGTTGTGGTGCTATTTCCGTGTTGTCTCCGGCCCAGCGCCTGATGCCCGATCTGGGTATTCCTAAAGAGAAAATAGTTTTTGTCTCCGGCATTGGCTGCTCTGGCAGGTTTCCTTATTACATGGACACCTATGGCTTTCACGGAATTCACGGCCGGGCCCTCCCCATTGCCAGTGGACTAAAAATTGCCCGCCCCGACTTAAGTGTCTGGGTGGTAACCGGGGATGGCGATAACATGAGTATTGGCGGAAATCATTTCATTCATGCGTGCCGGAGAAATGTGGATATGAATGTATTAATGTTTAATAACGAAGTGTACTCCCTTACCAAAGGTCAGTACTCTCCTACTTCACACCGCGGACAGATCACCAAATCATCACCCCTGGGGGCATTGGATGATCCCTTCAATCCGGTTGCGCTGGCCTTGGGTGCCAGTGCTACGTTTGTAGCGCGGGGGCACGATAAAGACCGTACGCAATTGCAACAATTATTATTGAAAGCCCATCAACACAAGGGATTTTCCTTTGTTGAAATCTATACCAACTGCCGGATCTTCAACGATGGGGCCTTTGATCTTTACACCAACGGAGAAACCCGTGAGGATCACACCGTGTGGCTGGAACATGGTAAGCCCCTGGTGTTTGGCAAGAAAAAAGATAAGGGTATTAAGTTGGATGGCTTTACTCCTATCATCATAGAATTAAGGGAAGGCGGTCAGAGCATCAACGATGTGTTGGTGCACAATGAAAAAGACTCTACACTGGCCTTTATCCTGGCAAACATGACGTATTCCGAAACTTTGCCCCGACCGATGGGTGTTTTACAAAACCTCGAACGCAGTTCGTATGAGGAACGGGTGGTTGAGCAGATACAGCACGAAGTGGAAACCAAGGGCATCGGCAACCTGGAAAGCTTATTGTTGGGCGGCAGTTATTGGGAAGTGAGGTAAGCGCTTACGGATTTTTTATTTGCTTACCAAAATGTGACCAAAATCATAGTATGTCGGGAAGGAAGTAATGATACTTGATGCATCATTCACTTTTTAAACTGATCAACCACTATGGAACTCAACCAACAAATCCTCAGCGATATTATTGTTTACATGAAGTATGCACGCTACCTGCCCGAGCTGAAGCGCAGGGAAACGTGGGATGAAATCTGTACGCGCTATCAGCACATGATGACGGAAAAATATCCGCATCAAAGTGGGGAGATTGAAGAAGCGATGCAATGGGTACGGCAGAAGAAAGTATTGCCCTCCATGCGCGCGATGCAGTTTGCCGGGCCCGCCATTGCGCGCAACAACTCCCGGATCTACAATTGTGCCTATTTACCGGTAGATGACATTCGCGCCTTTTCTGAAACGATGTTCCTGTTGTTGGGCGGAACGGGGGTCGGCTATTCGGTGCAGTATCATCACATTGACAAACTACCGCCCATTCAAAAAGCACAGAAACACAGACGGTTTTTGGTGGGCGATAGTCTCGAAGGGTGGGCCGATGCCGTGAAAGTGTTGTTGAAAGGATATTTTGGCATCAGTGAATACATTCCTGATTTTGATTACTCCGATATCCGGCCGAAAGGCGCCCGGCTGGTAACGGCCGGAGGAAAAGCTCCCGGACCTGAGCCGCTCAAGATTTGTATCGCACACGTGCAGGCGTTGCTGGATCGCAAGCAGCATGGAGAAAAGCTCACCCCACTAGAATGTCATGACCTGATGTGTCACCTGGCTAATGCCGTGCTGGCAGGCGGTATCCGCAGGTCGGCCATGATTTCGCTATTCTCTTTTGGGGATGAAGAGATGCTTACCTGCAAGTATGGCAATTGGTGGGAATTGAATGAACAACGCGGTAGAGCGAACAACTCCGTAGTGTTGCAGCGCGATGGCATCTCCCGACAGGAGTTTTTCGATTTATGGAAGAAGATTGAACTGTCCGGCTCGGGCGAGCCAGGATTTTACTTTACCAATGATCTGGATTGGGGTACCAATCCGTGCTGTGAAATTGCCTTGCGTCCTTTTCAGTTCTGCAACCTATGTGAAGTGAATGTTTCGGATGTAGAAACGCAGGAAGAACTGAATGCCCGTGCGCGGATGGCCGCCTACCTGGGTACGTTGCAGGCCGGGTTTACGAATTTTCATTATCTGCGGGAAGTGTGGAAGACCACAACCGAACAAGATGCACTCATCGGTGTGGGCATGACCGGCATTGCCAGCGGCCGGGTTTTAAAATTAGATTTGAATGAAACCGCCCAGGAAGTGAAACGGGTGAATTTGGAAACTTCTTCCATTATCGGAATTCAATTTGCCGCGCGGTGTACGACCATAAAACCCTCGGGCACCTCTTCGCTGGTATTGGGAACTTCATCGGGTATTCATGCCTGGCACCATGACTATTACATCAGGCGGGTACGCATCGGAAAAAACGAAGCCTTGTATGAATACTTAAGGATCACCCATCCCGAATTGCTGGAAGACGATTTACTCAACAGCAAGCAGGCGATCATTTGTGTTCCGCAAAAAGCTCCGGCCGGCAGCATCCTGCGCAACGAAAGCACGCTGGCGTTATTGGAGCGCATTAAAAAGTTCAACTCAGAATGGGTGCGCAACGGTTTCCGCAGGGGCAGCAATGCCAATAATGTATCGGCCACCGTTTCCATTCCAGATGAGGATTGGCCGCAAGTGGGAGAATGGATGTGGCTCAATAAGGCATCGTACAATGGACTGAGTGTTTTGCCTTTCGATACCGGCAACTACAAGCAAGCGCCATTTGAGGATATCAGCGAAGAACATTTTAAAGAATTGGAAAAGAGTCTCAAGTCCATTGACCTAACGCAGGTGTATGAACACGATGATGAAACGGACCACAAGGCCGAAGCAGCGTGTGCCGGTGGAGCGTGTCAGTTAGTATGAGTCAATAATAACCGGACGTTAAAAGGGCCATAAGCAGTCACCGGATGCCAAAGAATGCTTCGTTAAGGCAACGGATAGAACGGATAGAATGGCACCGGAAGCATGCAAAACACTGCTCCTGCCGCACGATGTCAAAAAATCTCCTGAAGAAACCAGGCCGCTGAGTGCTGCAAATGGCATAATTACCTGTAAAATTTGCTGTTGGTAAAGTTGCTTTTTGAGTAATTTTAATGGTCTAATCACCGTTGGCCATGACTACCAAAATCCTTCTTGTTTTCTGCCTGTGCTTTTCGCTAACGCTATTGCAGGCACAACCCAAGCCGACAACCTTTTTAAAAAAGACACCCTATGAGGTCGTTGATTTTGAAGATTTAATGCACCGCTATCTGGGCAAGGAAGTCGGCAGTTTCAACCAGTTAGAAGGAATCTATTCGGTATCCTGCGTGATCACGAAATCCAGCAAAGCATTTTTTACCGGCCAGTTAAGAGTAAAGGTGGTGGAACGAAAAGATAACTATGCGCGCGTGGCGATATTAAAAGACTGGCCCGGCAGTCAGCGCGACTTTATCGAAGTATCGCTGAGTTACCATGTCAGCAATGTATATCCTATTATGGGTGAATTGAGTGCCTTTGCCTCCGGAGGCCAGGCTTTCATCTATAAACACATCGAACCGGATGGAAAATACCGGGATTTTTCCATGGCCCCATCCGGGCCCGATCTAATTGAAGGTGAATTCTCGGAGATGCATAAACGCAAGACGATCACCTATAAGTTATCCTACGTGAAGCTTTACCCGAAAGAACATCCGCAGGATCTGGTAGCGGGTGCAAAAGAATAAGGAGCTGAAGCCGAGCGCAGCATTGAATCCTATACCAGCCCGGCAAAGCCCATGAAAGCCATGGACAGAATGCTGGCGGTGATCAGGGCGGCCGGAATTCCTTGCATGGCTTCGGGTAAGTCAGCCGTATCCAATTGTTCACGCAAACTTGAGAACATCGAAATAGCCAGGGTGAACCCTATCGAATTGCCAATGGCAAAAATCACACTCTCAAACAGGTTGTAGTTATTCTGAATCACCAGGATGGCAACCCCTAAAATGGTGCAGTTAGTAGTGATTAACGGTAAATACACACCCAGGGCCTGGTACAAATCCGGACTGACTTTTTTCAAAACGATTTCCACCACTTGCACCAGAAATGCAATCACCAGGATGTAGGTTACCGTTTGCATGTAAGCGATGTCCAGCGGAATAAGAATATAGTGTTGCACCAGGTACGTCATGATGGTGGAGATCGTCATCACAAAAACGACCGCACCGCCCATACCCACTGCTGTGGAGGTATTTTTCGAAACACCAAGAAACGGACAAATGCCTAAAAACTTGGCCAATACAATGTTGTTGATGAAGATGGTGGAAATGATGATAACCAGGTATTCCATACTAAACAGGGTTACGGTTCTTTAACCACGACATGATGGCGATGATAAAACCCAGGGTAATAAATGCACCCGGTGCCAGCACAAACACGAGCATTCCATCGGCTTCGGCAAACTTCCATCCGAAGATGGAAAGGCTTCCCAGCAATTCGCGGATACTGCCCAACAAGGTGAGTGCAAGTGTAAATCCTACGCCCATCCCCAGGCCATCGAGAATGCTGGAAACTACCGTATTGCGGGAAGCAAAAGCTTCCGCCCGTCCCAGTACGATACAATTCACTACAATCAATGGAATAAATAAGCCCAACTGATCATTCAAAGCCGGAGTATAGGCAGCCATTAATAATTGTACTACCGTTACGAAAGCCGCAATGATGACAATGAAAGCCGGAATGCGCACTTTATCCGGAATTAAACTTTTTACACTGGATATAACTACGTTTGACATGACTAGCACAAATAATGTCGCAATACCCATTCCCAACCCATTGATGGCGGTTGAAGTCACACCCAGCGTTGGGCAGAGGCCTAATAAAATCACAAAGACCGGGTTCTCCCGAATGATCCCCTTAAGAAATACCTCTTTATTGCTGATCGTTGCCATAACTCATTGAATGAAAGGTATCATATGCTTTTTGAACAGCTTCTGAAAAAGCCCGTGAACTGATCGTTGCACCCGTGATTGCATCCACAGAACCACCATCTTTCTTTACGTTCAGATTTTCTGATCCTGGATTTCTACCCATGTATTGTTTCAGAAATTTTGGATCGGTCATTTTAGAACCAAGACCCGGAGTCTCTTTGTGCTCAATTACTACCGCATTCTGAATCGTGCCATCCATGGAAAAACCCACCATCAACCAGATGTCGCCACTGTATCCTTTTGAAGATTTTGTTTTGACTGCCATACCAATCAATTCGCCCTTTTCTTTCGCAGGGAAAAATTCCAAACTATCACCCGCGGCCGTAGCCACTTTAAATTTTTCAACTACCGGGTTATTGTCATATCCTTTTACGACCGCCTCAATGGCCTGCAATTGCTTTTGCATTTGGGCTTTTGCGATAGGTTCTTTGGTCCATTGAAATACATACCCTAACGACAACCCGGCTACCAGCGTTATTACCGTTAGGGTAACCAGCAAATTGACAAAGGATGATTTGATGGTGGCCATACTTATCTCTTTTGCTTTACTTCGCCATACCGGGGTTCCTTCGCATACCGGTTGATCATCGGCACAAAGGCATTCATGATCAGAATGGCAAACGAAACTCCTTCAGGATAATTTCCAAACAACCGGATCAACACAGTGAGCACACCAATCCCTACTCCGAAGATCAGCATCCCGCGATGGGTAAAGGGCGAAGTCACATAATCAGTCGCCATAAAAACGGCTCCCAACATGACGCCCCCGGTAAGCACATGGAACAACGGATTGGCAAACTTAGCCGGATCAATCAACCAAAAGATGCCAGTCATGATCACCACCGTTAATAACATGGACACGGGAATATGCCAGGTGATAATTTTTCGGTACAGCATATAGATTAATCCCAACAGCAAGGCAAAAGCCGACATCTCCCCCAGACTGCCGCCCTGAAACCCGAAGAAAATATCCACATAGGATGGCATTTGATTCAACAAGCTATCCATTGACTCGCCTGCCCGCATGCCATCCTTTAAAATACCAAGGGGTGTAGCACCTGTAACAGCATCCAACGACCAGGAACCTGCCTGGGGCCAATGGGTCATGGGCACCGGAAACGATAACAATAAAAATACGCGTCCCACCAAAGCAGGATTAAAAGGATTGTTGCCCAGTCCGCCAAAACTCATTTTGCCGATGCCGATGGCCACCGCACTTCCAATCAAAATAATGTACCACGGGAGATTGCTGGGAACATTAAACGCCAACAACAAACCCGTGATGATGGCGGAACCGTCATGGATGCTGGCTGGTTTCTTCAATAGGTATTTGACTATGGCGTATTCGATGCCCACACAGAAAATAACTGCCAGGCCCGTAACATACAGCGCTCCTAAACCAAAATTGTAAATAGAAAAAGCCAGGGCGGGCACCATGGCAATAATAACTCCCCGCATGATCTGCGGTACCGTCAATTCTGAATGAATGTGCGGTGAGGGTGATACGGTGAGGAGTCCGGTGCTCATGCTTTCTTTGGTTTACGCAATTGGGTTTTGCCCAACCGAATGTAATCCAGAATGGGTCGGTTGGAAGGACAGACAAAGGAACACGAGCCACACTCAATACAATCCAAAATGTGTTCTTCCTTAGCACGGGAATGGTTGCCCTTCTTGGAGAGAATCAGCAGACGATAGGGTTCCAGGCCCATGGGGCACGCCTCAATACACTTGCCGCAGTGCAGACAATTATATACTTCAGCCCGGGTTGATTCCTCTTTTGGTATTAACAAGATCCCCGAGGTTCCCTTGGCAATTGGCACATCCAGATCGGCAATTGCTTTCCCCATCATGGGGCCACCACTTACAATTTTGCCGGTATCCTCAGGTACGCCCCCGGCTGCAATCAATAGGTCGATTACGGGTGTTCCAATGCGTACCAGGAAGTTGGACGGCTGCTTGACCGATTTCCCGGTAACGGTAACTACCCGTTCAATCAAGGGCTTATTTTTCTGAACAGCCTCATAAATCGCATAGGTGGTGCCTACATTATGAACAATCACACCTACATCGGAAGGCAATCCACCCGAAGGAACTTCCCGGTTCAACAAGGCCTGAATCAATTGCTTCTCTCCGCCTTGCGGATAATGCACCTCCAAAGCCGCTACGGCAATGCCTTGTTCGTGTTGCAACAGTTTTTCAAAAAGCTCAACAGCATCGTGTTTATTATCTTCAATACCGATGATGGCTTGCTTAACGCCCAGGGCCGTCATCAGAATTTTAATGCCCACCAGAATCTCCCGCGATTTCTCCAGCATGATACGATGATCGGCCGTGAGGTAAGGTTCACACTCCACGCCATTGATGATCAGGTAATCAACATGCTTCCCCTCCGGTACACTCAATTTAACATGGGCGGGAAAAGCGGCCCCGCCCATCCCCACTACGCCTGCTTCCATAATGCAGGCAACAATCTCTTTCGAATCCAATTTGATCTCCTCAATTAATGTATCGCTGCGATCAACGGTTTCCATCCAATCATCCCCCTTTACCCGGATGTTGACGGCCATGTGCTTGAAGCCGGAACTATCCATGGTTTCTTCAATAACCCCGATGCGCCCGGACACGGAGGCATGAATATTCGAAGAAACAAATCCTTCATGAACGGCAATCACCTGCCCTACTTTTACACTATCACCCCTTTGCACCACAATTTTTGCAGGCGCACCGATGTGTTGCGTGATGGGAATGGTTACGGTTTTTGGTAGTGGTAAGGGTGTAATGGGCGCCTGCGCGGAGAGTTTCTGATCGTCAGGATGTACCCCGCCAAGGCGGAACGTCTTAAGCTTGTGGTGCAGTGCCATTGCCTTGTTGTTTAGCAGCTTCCGCTGCAAGTTTCTCTTCTTCTTTTTTCTTCCGGGCCCGTTCTTCCCGCTTCAACCGTTGTTCATTGGCTGCCTGGATTTTCTCGGGGGTTACGTTGGCCGTAATGATATTATGCACATCGCACGTGTCGACACACTCCATGCAGAGTTTGCATTTATCCGGATCAATGATCGCCAGGCTATTGCGCATGGTAATGGCATCGTACCGGCAGGCTTCGAAACATTTGGCACAACCCGAACAGGCTACCGAGCATTCTTTTCGGGCTGAACTTCCTTTCTCTTCGTTCAGGCAGGCTACATAAACGCGCTGGTTTTTCTTCCCCTTCGGCCAAAGCTCCAGAATTCCTTTAGGACATTCCTTGACACAAGCATTGCAAGCCGTACACTTATCTTCAATCACTACCGGAAGTCCGGTTTTGGGATCCATGTACATGGCTTCGAAGTCGCAAACCTCCACACAATCGGCCATGCCAAGGCAACCGTAGGCACAACCTGTGTCTCCGCTGTATAATGCAGCCGCTATCTTACAGGATTCTGTACCGTCATAGATATTGGTTTTCTTGCGATGCTCGAAGGAGCCTGAACACCGTACCACCGCAATATAAGGATCGCGCTCAACGGCTTTAATACCCAGAATCTCTGCGACTTGTTTCATTACTGCATTGCCACCCACCGGGCAGTGTAACTCAGACAAGTCACCGGCAGCAACCACGGCTGTTGCAAATGCATGGCAACCTGGTTGACCACAGCCGCCACAATTGGTACTCGGTAGCACTTGCTCCACCTTGCCAATCCGGTCATCTTCCTTTACCTCAAACTTCTTTGAGACAAAATAGATAACCCCTGCTGCGATGATACCGATCGCGGTTAACGTGAGGATAGTATATAAAACAACGGGGTTCATCGACTAACTATTTCCATTTTACATTGATTATGAAACGATTTCCGGATCCCATAGAGAAAAAGAAAATACGGAACCAGAATCAGCAAGGCCCCAAGACCAGCCGAACTCTCCGAATAACCCAAACGCAGCACGATTATTAATGTAAGTAACATCAAAAGAAACGGCACCAGGTATAATAAAACAACGGCTGTGTACCCGGAAGCCGGATTGATTCGCACCACTACCTCCTCACCCGCCTTGAATTGCGAGGAACCAGAAATCACCACTTCCTTGGCCTTTGACTCACCCAGCATGCACAAACTTTTATGGCAGGCAGAACATCCTGACCCTACCAGCGAGATTTTCATTCGCCCGTTGTTATTTTCCGTTACCAGGCCAATATGTTCCATCGCTTTTGTCATACTAGTGATTCTTGCGAGCGAATGCGCTTGCGAACAGGATGTTTTTCCAACATGTATAAACTCGTCCGCACAATCTCTCCCATCGACCTACACTCCATAAAGGAATTGTCTTGATAGAGTTCCGCCAGTTCGGTCTTTAGTTGCGTTGTATTTTCCGGAGTAGACAGTGTATCGTTTGACATGGAGGTTAAGAGTGAGTTAAGTTGACCGTAGGAAGTGAGCACCCGGTTGCGCAGCCGCATGCGTTCCTCGCGTTGGTATTGCAATTCGATGACCGGAGACATGGATTTGAATCCGAGATCAATGATTGGATTGTTTTCCTTGAAATACTGAGGCATGTAAATCCGGCTACTGCCCTCATACGCTTCCTGATCGAAGTCAATGGAACGGAGCCGGAAATGAAGTTCGTCAAAGTCAGGAATAATTTCCACTACAAAATTATCCCTGCGCATATCGCCCAGCAATTGAACCAGGCTGCGTTCATTAAACTTCACAAACTCCTTTGCAATCCGTAAAGGATTGTAGTCATGTTTTTCCAACAGGTAATGATGAATGAAAGTATCTCCCGGAATGCCTTGAATATGCTCTTCGATAAAAGTATCACCTTTGGTCAGGTAATTGATTTTGTTGGGCGACAAGAGGTGTTCCAGTTCCATGCCGTACACACGCGAAGCATCGGCTTGTTTGATGTAGAAATAGTCAAACAGATCATTCAACCTGTTAACGATCCGGATCCGGAAGGGATGGGTATTGGCATACAGGCAGTAATCTACGCGATCAATAAAAAGGTGGTCGATTACGGATGTATCGCCACCTACTTTCAGTTGCGCGTAGACTTTTCTCAGCCCTTCATGAATAAAGTCCCGATCTGACTCGGAATAGATAAGCGTTTCCCACAGCGTATCCGAACCCTTCTTATCAAAGAGGGTCACCGAGCTATTGAAGTGTAAAAGATCCTGATAGGTAATCGGTGCATCAATTTCCCGATTCGTAACCGTAAGGTACGCCCGTAACGAATTACTGATGGGAAATATTGGCTTCTTAAACCGAATACCAGCCATAATTCACTTCTTATTGAAATTCAGGTTTGATCTGGGCAACCCACTTCTCAACGCGGCCCGCTGTCTGATCCTTCTGGTTGTCTTCATCAATCACTAAACCCAGGAATTTCCCATCGAATACACTCTTCGAAGCTTCGAAGTTGTACCCTTCTGTTGGCCATTGGCCTACTACCGTTACGCCTTTGTCTTTAATCCGTTCATGGATAATTCCTGGCGCATCAATAAACGTATCAGGATATCCATCCTGATCACCCAGGCCCACGTATGCAATTTTCTTTCCCGTAAAGTCGACATCCGCCAATTCATCAATGAACGTATCCCAATCTTCCTGTAACTGCCCAATTTCCCAGGTAGGGCATGCGAGAATCAAATAGGAATACGGTTGCATGTCCTCGGCAGTTGCTGAATTCACGTTGTGAAGAGCAGCGACTGCCTCCCCGCCCAACTGGGCCTGTATTTGGGTTACTACCCGTTCTGTGTTGCCTTCGGTAGAACCGAAGAAGATACCAATCTTTGCCATAGTTTATTTGTTTTAAATTCCAGTGTTATGTTGTTTATAGTTCTTCCCGTTCATCATGCAACTCGCCCCGCTTGGGATGATATTGCATAAAGATTTCCGAGCGCATCAAAATGTCGACATATTGAGCCCGCTTGTACGCAAAGGGATCAATCATATTTTCGCGCGACAGTCTTCCTTTAAACTCGTTGATGGAGGGATATCTTTTCTTTTCCATCCACCGTTCGATTTCGTGTAACATGGTTTCGATAACATGAATGCCGCGTTTATAAATGGCGCTAACCACTTGCACCGCATCGGCCCCCGCCAATAACATCTTGATCACATCGTTACCAGACAGGATGCCTGTATTGCTGATAATGGTTCCATCAATCTTTCCATAGAGCAATCCGGCATACCGTAAAGCAAGCCGGTTATCATTTTCACTGCTGAAGTTATAGGGATAATGATGAATCTCCTTGTCGATATCAATATCGGGTTGAAATAACCGGTTGAAGAGTACAAAGCCAGATGCCCCGTTCTTATCCATCTTTGATATTACGGACAGAGGATTTGTATAGAATGGACTTAACTTAACGATAACAGGAATACGAATACTTTTGCGTACACTCTTTAAAATTTCCAGTTGCTCATTTACGATGTGGGCCCCGTCCGAATCAAAGTCAATTTCACTCGCATAGAAATTCAACTCCAGGGCATCAATTCCGGTCTCGGCCATCTTCTGTGCATATTCCACCCAGGTATCCTGGTACACACAATTTAAACTGCCTATCAAGGGAATGGTGATGGCGTTGCGGGCCTGGCGCAAGCGCAACAGATGCTCAGCGGGACCACCGTGTTTTAATGTTGGAAAGAAGGAGTCATGTTCAGCATCCCAATCGCTATACAGCTGATGTGTGCTTTCCATCTCCAGCGATTCCAACTGAATCTGTTCCTCAAAGAGGGACTTATACACGATGGCGGCCGCACCTGCCTTTTCCAGTTTCACCAGGTTTTCCACATCGGTAACCAGGTTGCTGGCCCCTACCACAATAGGATTCTTCAGGGTGAGTCCACAGTATCTTGTTTTTAAGTCAGCCATGATGATAGCGTTTAGGGTTGAACTTCGGATAAATGCTGGATGTCTTTTGTGCGTTGCTCATTGTCTTTCTTCGCCAATTCCGTCAGTCGTGCAGCCTCATTCGGATTGGAAAGGTTGAGCGTCTTATAGCGAATTTCTTCTTCGAGATAATCTTTGAATGGAACTGCCTCTTCAAGTTGGGGAACATCCCATGTAAATGGATTCTTGCCCTCCGCCCGCAAATCAGGATTGAAGCGATACATCGGCCAATAGCCACTTTTCACGGCCTTTTCGGATTGTTTCTTGGCCAACTTCATATCATAGCCATGAGCAATGCACGGTGAATAAGCGATGATGATGGAAGGACCTTGGTGTTTCTCGGCTTCCACAAAAGCCAGCGCAGTCTTCTCACGATCCATACCCATGTTAACCACGGCCACGTAGGCATTTCCATAGGTGGTCATCATCAACCCCAGGTTTTTCTTACTTAGCTTCTTGCCATCGGAAGCAAACTTCGCTACCGCACCCCGGGGTGTTGCTTTGGAGGCCTGACCTCCGGTATTCGAATAAACTTCGGTGTCCATGACCAGAACATTCACATTTTTATTGGAGGCCATTATATGATCCAGTCCGCCAAAGCCAATATCATAGGCCCAGCCATCACCACCAAAAATCCAAACGCTCTTATCAACAAAGTAATCCTGCAATTCAATCACCTTATCAAGCAGTACGCGTACGTCTTTGTTGCCCGAACTGCGTTTGTGCTCTTCTTCCAGCAGTTGCTTGATCACATCGGCATGGTCCTTGGTTTCATTGTTAACCCGATCAAAATTCATCAATCCCTTTTCGAGTGCCTGCTGCAATTGCAGATTGTTCAGCAAGGGTATCAGGTTTTGAACATTCGTCTTTAATTGCTTGCGGTTTGAATCCACCGCTAAGCGCATCCCGAAACCAAATTCGGCATTGTCTTCGAACAGCGAATTTGCCCAGGCAGGTCCACGACCTTTTTTGTCTTTTGTATACGGTGTGGTAGGGAATGTTCCTCCATAAATAGAGGTACATCCGGTGGCGTTGGCAATCAACATCCGGTCTCCAAACAACTGGGTGACCAGGTGGATATACGGTACCTCGCCACAGCCTGAACAACTTGGCGGATACTCCAGGTACGGCTCTGCACTGTTGGGTTCTTGTACAAAGGAAAGTTTTTCAACCCAGGTAGCCGGATTCCCGGGCACACCGCGGTACTCGAGCTTCTTGGTTCCGGTGGGCACTGCGCCATTCAACGGCATTCGTGAAACGGGTATTGAGTCTCCTTTCAATCTTAGAATTGGATCTACTACCTGTTTCGCAAAGTCATCGGAATCTGGTGGAACGACATCGGTGATTTCAGCGAACTTTTCGGCTTCCGTAGGAATGGGTACCTCCACAATAGCTTGGCAGGTAACATCAATGGCTTTCCAGTTCATTTCAACAATTTCCTTTCCCTTCCGGGCAAACTGCTTTTCAACGTACTTCTTGATTAAGGCAATGGCTTCTTCGGCTGGAACCACTCCGGATACCTTAAAGAAGGCCGTTTGCATGACAGAGTTAATGCGGCCGCCCAGCCCCACGCTCTTCGCGATCTTCGAGGCATCGATGGCATACACTTTTATTTTCTTCTTCCAGATGGTTTCCTGCATGTCGCGGGTAAACAAGCGGAAAATATTTTCAGGCTTTTGACTGCTGTTGATCAGGAAGGTGCCACCTTCGGTAATTCCCTCCAGAATGTCATACTGCCCTATGTATTGCGGCCGGTGTAGTGCTACAAAGTCAACTTTGTTCAATAAATACTCCGATTGAATCGGTTTTTTCCCAAAACGCAGGTGCGAAACAGTATAGCCACCCGATTTATTGGAATCGTATTGGAAGTACCCTTGAACATACAAGTCGGTACTCTCCCCAATGATCTTAATTGAATTCTTATTTGCGCTCACCGTTCCATCCGAACCATAGCCCCAGAACTTGCAGCGAACTACGCCCTCCTGCTCCGTGTCAATTTCTTCTTTTACCGGAATTGACTTATGCGTTACGTCATCATTGATACCCACCGTAAAGCCATGCCAGCCATTGTTATCCAAATGATCAAAAACAGCTTTTACCATCGAAGGTGTAAACTCCTTGCTGGAAAGTCCGTAGCGGCCGCCAATGATCTGAATTTCAGGGCGTGACCGAAGCGCAGCTACTACATCCAGAAACAGGGGCTCACCTAATGAACCAGGTTCTTTCGTGCGGTCCAGCACGGCAATTTTCTTAACTGTTTTAGGAATCACTTCAAGAAAATCCTCCAAGGCAAACGGTCTGTATAGTCTCACTTTCACTGCGCCTACTTTCTCGCCCTGCTTTTGCAAGTAATTGATTGTTTCTTCAATCGTGTTGATCGAAGATCCCATGGAGATCAGGAGTCTGGTGGCTTTGGGATCGCCTACATATTCATAGAGTTTATAATTACGGCCGGTTTTTTCACCCAACAGTTGCATGTATTTTTTTACAATGGCCGGGCATTCATCATAGTACTTGTTTACCGTCTCTCGCCCCTGGAAGTAAACATCGGGATTTTGAGCGCCTACCTTACACACCGGATCTTCCGGGCGCAACGCCAGCTTGCGGAAGGCCTCCACATCTTTCATGTCGAGCATTTCACGCAACGTTGTATAGTCAATAGGTTTAATTTTTTGAATAGAATGCGAAGTACGGAAGCCATCGAAGAAGTGAAGAAAAGGAATCCTGGATTCCAGGGTAGCGAGGTGCGAGACCACCGCCAGGTCCTGTGCCTCCTGAACGTTGCCTGATGCTAACAGTGCAAAACCGGTACCCCGGGTAGCCATTACATCCGAATGATCGCCAAAAATGGAAAGCGCCTGGCACGCCAGCGACCGAGCGGATACGTGAAAGACAGTTGGGATCATTTCGCCCGCGATCTTGAACATATTCGGCACCATGAGCATCAGGCCTTGTGATGCGGTGAACGTAGTGGACATCGCTCCGCCCGAAAGCGAACCGTGGATGGCGCCTGCCGCACCGCCTTCCGATTGCATCTGAACAACATCCACGCGCTCACCAAAAATATTCTTGCGCCCCTCGGCCGACCAGGCATCGGCTTTCTCGCCCATGTCCGAAGAAGGGGTGATGGGGTAAATCGCAGCGACTTCGCTGAAGCCATAGGCGATGTTGGCAACGGCAGAGTTGCCATCGGTATTGATAAAGGCAGGTTGATTTTTCATGGGCTTGAAATTTTATACTCGAAAATTAGCCCAACTACCTGCCTTCCGTACTGTCTGCTATCAGCGTCATTTATGATTTATGTCAAGCAAAAGCATGACATCGATCAGGATTTTAGCGGCATCATTTGATTACCTTGAATCCTATAAATTTCTGTATATGAACAAATCTATTCCCACAATTTTACTGGCAGGGGTATCCGTATTGATCGTAAGCCTGGCCTTGCTTTACGGACTAATTTACCTGGCTCCGGCACTGATGGAGGAATACTATAACCCTGTTTTTCGCTCCAGCGCTTTCAAAACGGATTGGTTATTTTATGTGCACCCTTTTGTATTGAGTGCCGCTTTGTATTGGTTTTGGGGAAAAGGAACCTGGCAAGGCTCTTCTCTGTCGAAGGCGATTACTGCCGGTGTCACCTATGGAGTAGTGGGTATGGTACCGGTATTATTTTTGACCTTTAGCGCCATTGATATCTCCGCCTTGATGGTGATTACCTGGTTTGTGTATGGCGTAGCCCAGGCAGTGGTAGCCTGCTATGTTTTTGCTGCGCGGGAGAGTAAGTAGTTTATTTTGTCTTAAGAATAAAGACAACCCTGCCCTTTGAACGTTCAGGTACTTTGCCAGCGGAGGTCCTCACCAGGGAATTGCGTCTGATTTCATCTTTCAGGAGTTGTTCTGCACGTGGGCTGAGACCTCGTTGCAAGGTGGTGATGCCGGTGATATCACCATTTTCATCGCATTCTATTTCAAATTCAATACGGCCGTCCTCGTTATCCGGAAGGTCGGGAACTTTAGGGTCATCCGCCCAGGCCCAACCGGCCATGGAAAGACCAAAACCATCACCGCCACCACCCCCGCCTTGCTGGCCGTAGAGCGCTTTGGCATCCAGTTTTCCTTCCGGATCGCCTTTGTCGCCTTCTTTGCGATCATCGCCCTGACTGGTTGCAGGGTCGCCTTTTTTTGTATCAGTTCCTTTCTCAGTCGTTACTTTGGTCTCCTTTGCTACTTCCTTCTTCACTTCTTCTTTCGGTGTAACCTTGGGTTTCTCCGGAGTTTTTTCTTTCACTATTTCTTTCTCCGGCTCTTTCTTTTCTTCCTTTACAACCACCGGACTCTCCACTTTCGAAACGACAGGCTCTTCTGCCTTCTCAGGAATTGCTTCTTCCTTTATTTCTTCGGGTTGCGTTTCTTCTTGCTGCTGCTCCGGTTGTTCATTCTCTTCTACGTCACCGGGCGAGGTCTCCGGTTGGATCTCACCGCCCCCTTGCTGATCCATACCAAAGTTTAATTCAATGCCATATTCGGGAAGCGGGGGATTGGGTGCGCGCCATGCCATCATTAATAAAAATGCAAGCAACAACAAGCCATGAAACCCGATGGAAACCACCATGGCAATCTGCTTATTCTTTTGCTCTTGCTTTTCGCTCATGCTATTTTGGTTTGGTTGCGATTGATACCCGGGCCTCCAGTTTGGTGGCAACACCGGCAACAAATACCATCTCGCGCGTAGGAACAGTTTCATCAATGTGCAACACCACCACGCCCTTAGGACCACTTAATTTACTTTTTAGTTCCCCCTCTAATGTTGATTTGGTTACCCGCTTGTCATTTACATAGAATTGAAGGTCTTTGGTAACTGTTACAGATACTTTCTGCACTTCTATGGTACTGGCTACACTGGTTGGTAAATTTACCGGCAAGCCGGATGGGGTAATGAACGAGGACGTGAGCATGAAGAAAATCAGCAACAAAAAGATCAGGTCTGTCATGGACGCCATGCTGAAGGCCGGATCAACCTTATTTCGCGATTGCAAATTCATGCTTAGCGGGGTTCCTGCAACAAATCAATAAATTCAATCGAAGAGTATTCCATGCGGTGAACCACTTTGGATACCCGAGTTACCAGGTAATTATATCCGAGGTAAGCAATAATGCCAACCACCAGACCGGCTACGGTAGTTATCATGGCCGTGTAAATTCCATCGGCCAATAACTTGGGACTTACTGATCCTTCCTCCTGTGCAATGGCAATGAAGGCACTGACCATACCAATCACGGTTCCTAAAAATCCGATCATGGGGGCGGCTCCTGCAATGGTTGCTAAAACAGAAAGGTTTTTCTCCAGTCGGAATACCTCAATCTTACCCACGTTTTCAATCGAGGCCTCAATATTCTTCAGTGGACTACCAATGCGAGCAACTCCTTTTTCAATCATGCGGGCAACGGGGGTGTCTTGTTGGGCGCACAAAAGCTTAGCACCATTGATATCCCCTTTCAGCACCGACTCTTTGATCTTTCCCATAAAGACATCGGAACTCACGTTGGCCTTATTGATAGTCATCAGGCGTTCTACAAAAATATAGATGGCAATGATCGAACAAATAACAAGCGGAATCATTAAGGGGCCACCGGCCAGGGCCAACTCCCATAACGAGATGGCTTGATCAGGGGTAGTTGATTCCGGTGTACCGGTTACTATTTGGGCAAGCATCATAGATTAAAAAATATTAGTTCCAACAAAAAATAGCCCGGCTGTTCGTCAGTATTTGATAACCCAGGCACCTTCTCCAAATTCAGGTTTGGCAGCATCTGCACTGGTTTGAGCATTCGCATACGTGTCAAAATCTCCATTGATCGTTAGCCGATAGAATTTCCACTTACCAAACGGTGGAATAATCTTCGAACTGGTGCCTTTCGCTGTGAGTTTATTGGCATAGTCCATGATCAAATCACCATCCACGGCACTGGCGATTACCACATAATAACGACCGGTACGACTGGTTAGTGTTTCCACTGTGCCCACTGCTGGGGTAGCCGCGGCAGCAGCTTCCTCTTCCAATCTTTTTCGCTCCGCTTCTTCCCTTTCTTTGGCTAACCGGGCATCCTCTTCCCGCTTTTTCTTGGCAGCGGCTGCTTTTTCAGCTAATTCCTTTTTCTCCTTTTCAGCTTGAGGCTTATAGACGTATTGGTAAATGAGAAAAGCGGCAACGACCAAAACCAACCCGATGATCACGGCAATAATTACCGGTGCATTTGATTTAGGTTCTTCCTGAGGAGAATACGAGTACGAAGTCTTTGCAGGTTCTTCCTTCGCAGCCTCTGAAGTAGTCGACTCCGGATTCTCCAATGGCTTATACTCTATTTCGGGCAGGCCGAAATTATCCTCAGCGCTATTTCCTTCGTTCTCATTGGATTGTCCGTCTTTGTCTTTTCGCTTTGCCATGGTTTAGTCTTTATGGGTGTTATCTCAAAATTAACGAAATTTCACTCAAATTAAGCTATTTTCAAAACACCCAGGTTATTCCACCCATCACCTGCAACCCCCGCACCGGGTAGTTCAAATACAGTTGATAATCATTTGATAACAAGTTGCTGCCCTTCACAAAAACAGAAAACTGTTTCGAAATGAAATAACTGGCCTTCACGTTCAAATCAAATGCTGCATCCAACTCAACAATGGTATCGGAATCAACATCAAGCGCTTTGGCTCCACCCTGAGCAGCTAAATCCACATTGAATAGGAGTTTGGAATAGAGATTGTATGAAGAGTTAACCGCAACGCGATACCTGGGCCGGTGCCAGGCTTCGGGTTCATTTCCGGTTGAATACATATAATAATCACCGCGTACCATCATGCGAACTGCTTCTGCCTGATTTAACCCGACCTCAGCAAACAGGGTGGTTCGACCCGTATTTCCTTCATCGAATACTGTTACAAACCGGGATCGATCCGTTTGATCATTCTGATAATAATAGAAGTCTTTCAGGTTCGCGAAGGCGAACCCGGTGCCCACGGCAAGCTTTCCTAATTTCCCCTTCAACCCTCCGTTAAATTCAATCGTTCGATTGGTATTGAAGATTCCAATATTTGCATTCAACCAGGCATTCTCACGCGCCAACGTATGCAACGAAACTTTGTCGATATCCCCTGTTAATCCGGCATACACCTCCACGGACTTTCCAAGAGGATACGTAGCCCTCAAATCTGGAAATATATGAATTGACTTATCCTTTCCAATGGTATCATTCTCAAGCACAACGGTGGCTGCGGCTGTCAGGGAAAGATGCTCGATAGGAAAAAACTGATACCCCCCATTTACTTTAAAAATGTGGCGTGGTTTTGCCTCCACCAATTCATCTTTGCGGGTGATGAGAAAGTAATTTGAGTTCAACAAAAGTTTCGAGTTTTTTGTCACTTTATAGTCGCTGGTAAAACCGAGGGCTACTTCACTCTCCCGGGCAGCATAATGGTCAATCAGGTAACTGAAAGAACCTCGCAGTTCATAATTGAAATCGCCAGTCGTTACATTCTGAAGTTGAGTACCCAAACTTACAATGGAATAGGTTTGTTTAATCAAATCGCGGTTAATGTCTGTACCCGGTGTGTATCCATAGAAGTACGTACCGATGCGGTCATAATTCATAAACCCGCCTGTGGACGCACTCTTCCCAAAGGTTTTCCCAAATAGGTGAACCTGCGTATTGCTGCTCCCTGAATTCTTATCATCCACAGGTCCCTCTCCAAAACTATGGTGAAAGAATTTCATCCCATAGAATTTCTTTTTATCACGCTTGGTGGTGAGGTAAGCATCCAGGTACGGTGAAAGATAATTTCCAACCCCGGCACTGATGTAGTTTCCATATATTTTTGGGATCTCCTCTTGCTTTAATCGCAACGGCCGGATGGATGGATTAAAGTCGGGTGTGGTGAACCGAAGGTTGGTGAAGTCATAGGTGATTGCGGGCTTAATGGGTTCAGCAGGGCGGGGTGCCACTTTTTCAAAATTGCGATTCGCTTTGGGCAACACAATTTGCTTCTCCTTCACGATCTCAATTTCTACCGTTTCAATCTCCCCTTCGCCCCATTTCTCAGGTTGCGCTAAACCCGGCAACGCCCCAACAAGCATTGTCACCAGCAGGGTGCTTTTTATAAACTTCGCGATGTCAGTTTCCAGTTTCATTGCTTAATTCCCTAAGGTATCCGCCTTCACGGCTTCTGTTTTCTTAAGATCTTCTCCTTCCAGCTTCTTTAGTTTCTCACTCGCCAATACACGAATGCTTTCCAACGGAAAAGTTTGGAGTGACTTCAATGTTCCTTTGGCTTGAAATCGGTCGCCCATGGCGAGGTAATTGTCAACGAGCAGCAAAAACGACTTCCCTACCCATTCCGGATACGCTGCAAAATCCCTATTCAGGCTCACCAGTGTTTCATAACAAGGCCTATGTTGCTTGGTCAGATACTGAATTTCGCCCAACGAATATTTTGCTTCGGCCCCGTATTCATCCTGTGCTGAGTTAAGGGTGTTTAGGAATTCATCCTGCGCAGTCTCATAATCACCGCGAGCCATGGCAGCTTTTCCTAAATACAACGAAGCTTTATTCTGAGCCCCCGCATTAACACTTCCCTTTTCTAAAATGATTTTAGCATACGCCTCGGCCGAATCGTATTGGGCTAACAAGTAATACGCTTCCATCAACCCCGACCAGGCAGTGTATTGGTCCTTCTTATTCGTTGCCAGCCGCGAGAGCTGATGAAACTGAGGTATGGCTCTTTCATACCGGCCTTGCCGGAATTCTAATTCAGCAATGCGCCCCACCACCTTGCTGGCAAATGCAAAACTCTTGTCTTGTGATAATTCCTGATAGAGGCCAATGGCCTTCGTAAAATCTTTTAAACGATAATAGGATTCGGCTTTGTAGTAATTGGCTTCCGAGAGTCGAGGACTTTCAGGGTACGAAATTCCATAGTTAGTAATGGCCGTAATGGCTCGTTCATACTCCTGATTGAAATATAAGTTCTTCGCTGACTCAAACTCTACCGACTCAATACCCTTCGCATCGGGGTGTGCGGTTTTATACTGTGCCAAATATTGATCGAATTCTGCAGGGCGCCCGGCCAGATTAAGTGCTTCCTGTAAGGGAATCAGAATATCGTTGCTTGCCGGATGCCCACCGTAGTTCTGAATTACAGTAATGTAGTCCTGGGCAGTTTTATTGTACTCCTTTAAGTTGTAAAGCGAAGCAGCCCTGCGGGTATACGCATACGGAATCAGCGGGGAAGTCGAATACGTTTGAATGAGATTACTATACCCTGTTACCGCTACAGCATAATTTCCTTGCTCAAATTCCAGTTGTGCTTTTTGAAAGATGGCTTCGTCTACATAATTGGACTTTGGGAAATTTTTGATGAGGATGTCCAGTTCACCTTTTGCTTCATCATACTTGCTCAAAATGCCCAAAATGGTTCCTGCCTGCAGGCGGGCATAATCTTCATCTGCCGATCGCATCGCTGCCACTTTTCGGTAATTCACCATGGCCTCCGGGTAGGATTTCGTAACGTAATAACAGTCTGCTAAACGCAAGGTGCCATCGGCCAAGTTGGATTGATTGCGCGGAGCCTTGCTAACATATTCTTTAAAGTTGAATAAAGCCCGGTCATATTGTTGCAGGTTATAGAAGGCATATCCTAATCCATAGCGGGTCTTAACCTGAATCTCCGGGTTAGTGTTGCCTGTGATTCCAAGTATGCGATGATATTGTTCCACTGCATTTTCATACATCTTTCCAATCGAGTAGGCTTCGCCACACCAAAAACTGGCTTCGGCAACATAGTCCGGATCGATCGGGTATTTCAACGACTTCTCAAAATACTGTACCGCTGTTGGATAGTCATCTTTATTAAATAATTCAATCCCCTTTAACAGGGTGGCCTTTTGATAGGCGCGATCCACGGCTACACTGCGCCTGGGCATGTCTTCAATGTATTCGATGGCTTTATTGTAGTTGGAGGCATTCACATACGCCTGAGATAACAACTCTCGGATTTCGCCTGCGTGGCTGCTGCTCGGAAACACCAACAGCAATTTTTCGAATTCCGCGATTGCTTGATCCGGACGTCCTAACTCGTACGAAACCTTGGCATACTGGTACGTGCTCTCTTCTACCAACTTGGGGTCGGGCCGGAATTTGCGGGCAATATCAAAAGCCGTAAGGGCCATGGGCTTTTGGTTTTGCTTGAGGTAGAGGGAGCCGAGATAATAGGCAGAATAATATCCGATCGAATCTGCATCGGTAAAGGACGACTTTAAGAACTTCAGGGCAGTGGCATCCTCCCCCAGTGTATAGGCTACGTAACCGGCACGCAACAGAACACCCTTATCCGCTTTGTCCTCACGTCCATCCAGGTATTGCTTATATCCGGTAAGGGCCTTTTGTAAGTCATTCTTTTTATAATAAGCTTCCGCAGAAAGTAAAGCAATCTCTTCTTTGTTCGTAAGTCCTTCCAGAGTACTGACCTTGGTGCAATAACTTAACAACTCATCATAATTCTTTTGGCGATAGTATACGTTGGCAAGCACATAGGGAACAACCTTAGCATACGCTTCATTTTGTTCCGCTCGCTTCAAATCAACCAACGCATTGGCATACTCCCCCAAGCTGTATTCAATAAAGCCGGCATAGTAACTTGCTGCCGGACCGTACTCGCCACCAATGGCTTTGTTATAATTAAACTGATCGAGCGCTTCCTTCAGGAATTTTTGATTGAAAAGTGAGTACCCCCACCGAAACCGTCCGATGCGTTGTTGCTCTTGACTCAAGCCCGAAAAATTGACTTTGCCATAAAAGGAGGCAGCCTTTTTATAGTTTTTTTCACTATAATAAAAATTACCTAAATCGTAATTGGCAGTACCCGTCCGTGGATGAGTGGGGTATTTTTTCAAAAAATCATCAAACTGTTTTTCTGAATCCGGGTGAAACAGGTTTAGCGAACAAAACGCCTTATAGTATTCGGCATCCGCCCGCTTAGTTTGTGCAGCCGGGTTGGCGAGATACTCCGTGAAAACCTCCCGGGCAGCGCCATACTGTCGATGTTCCAGCAAATTAAGACCGGATTCGAACAGTCGGTCAACTTCCTGTTGCGACAGAAGGTTTTGAGAAAATGAGAGTGTGAATGAAAATAAAGTACCCAGTAAAATGAGGAAGCTCTTCATCCAAGAATTTTTCGTAAAACAGCCAAAGTCAAAAAATATTGCAGACCAAAGATTAAAAAATGCTGTCCATGCTCTTAGCCGTAGAATGGATTGCTTGGACTCAAAGCTACAAATTCTGATTGAATACGCCATCATCTCACCGAAAGAAACAAGATGTGGGCACAAGAATTATTCCATAAATCAACACCAGAAAAGTTGAATGGAAGGATTACATCATCAAACGAAAGATCAACTCTTTCAGGATCTCACCTTCGGTTTGATCTCCCGCATCCACGCCTTTTAATTTCAAATCAGCTTGTTTTAACAGCGAGATGCCGGTCATCACACTAAGCAACGAATATTGCTGCAAAGCAACACTGTAATCTTTAACTGCAAAGGGGCTGATTTTTAGTGTAGTTACCAATCCCTTTTCACTTCGATCAGTGGTTGAATGGGCAATCAATAACTTACTGAAAAAGGAATATAAAAAGGCAACCAAGGGGATAATTGGATTTTTGCGGGTATTGGCCTCAAAATAATTTACAATCTTCGCAACCTGAAATTTATCCTTGCGAATTAAGGCCTTTTGAAGTTCAAAAATATTGTACTCTTTGCTAATCCCTACCTGAGCCATTATCCGATCTGCGGTAACAACTTCTGCGGAGGCTAACCCAATCAACACTTTATCAATTTCATTGGCCAGTCGATTTAGATCATTGCCTACGTATTCGGCCAGCACTCGTACCGCTGCTTCCTCAACTTTATAACCTCGACCACTGGCATACTCCTGAATAAAATCCCCTAACTGGCTTTCATATGGCTTTTTGAAGGTTGCCGAAACAGTTAACTGATCGATCTTTTTACCTAGTTCACGTCTCTTATCTACCGTTTTATGTTTATGGCAGAGCACCAGTACGGTGGATGTGAGTGGACGTGAAATGTAGTCGAGCAACAGTTTAGCACCGGTCTCTTTATTTAAATCCTGAATATCCTGAGCCTCCTTTACAAGCACCACCTGTCGCTCGGCCATCATTGGAAACCGCTTTGCATGTGTTAGCAAAGTAGCCATGGTTGTGTCCTTACCATACACAACAACCTGGTTAAATCCTCTTTCAGATTCACTTAAGGCATTGTTCTCTATATAATTGGAAATCAAATCTATATAATAGGTCTCTTCACCTTGTAATACATATACCGGATCATATTTTCCAACTTTCAGTCGATCCAGAATTTTTTTGGCAGCCGCGTCCATTATCTGCTTCTTTTATCGGCCAAATTAAATGCTGTTAGCACACCAACCAATGCTCCTGCCAAATGTGATTCCCAGGAGACCCGTGGATCGGCCGGGATAACACCATAAAAAATACCTCCATAAACTAAAAAGATGAGAATAGAAATTAACAGTGAAATGAAATCCTGGCGAATTATTCCGTAGAAAATCAGGAATGCTGCTAACCCATAGATTATACCGCTTGCCCCAATATGATACGAAGGTCGGGGACTCAGCAGCCAAACCAGCACATTGGTACCAAAATAGCACCGAAAGAATACGATCCCTCCTATCCGATCGTAAAAGAAGTAGAGCACCGAACCCAGGAAGAGCAGCGGAAAGGTATTGGAAAGCAGGTGAATATAATCGCCATGGATCATGGGGGCGGTTACTATGCCGATGAGACCTTCCAGGGTACGCGGCTTAATTCCCAGAAACCCAAAATCAAAGCCATAGAAGAATTCGATGCTAAACGATAGCCACATAATAAACACCAACCGAAAGGGTACGATATAACTTCCAAAAAATCTGCTTTCTGCGGTGGGCATGCTTAGTAGGTGGCGGGGTCTTGAATCATGGATAACCCTATGTACTTTGTTTCGTCATCACCCACTGCCTTGAGGCCTAACAACCCACCGGAAGACTTGGCGATTTCAGAGGCAATTTCACGCAGGCTTTTATAAAATTCCTTTGAGAAATTTGAATCAATTTTTCTCAGAATCGGATTTAAGTGGCTTAGGGTTTCTACAATCATGGGGGAACGCTCCTTTTCCTCATGAGGATACTCATGTATTATGATCATTAATTTATCCTCAAAGTCCTCCCCCACTTCTTTATAGAAATCCAACAAATGCGACTTGGCTCGCTTTTGCTTTTTCTCTGTTAATGCAATGGCTTTGCGGATCTCCTTTTTATCAATATGGTCATCGGCACCGGCTATTAATATGCAAACCAGCATGGGAGCTTTGTGCATCAGTTCAACTTCGGCCGATGTCAGTTTTTCTATTTCTGGAATCATATTCTCGAACCTATGGAATTCCCGTAAATTTGAAATATTTTAGACGAAGTATTGCTATCAGTTGCTGAGTATTAACTCCAAAGTACCTACGGATGTACGAAAATGAGCCAGTCAGAATATTTGTTGTGGAGGATGATCCTGCCTATTCAAAGTTTCTGAAATACATACTGAGCTTAAATCCCGACTTTGAACCGGAGTTTTTTTCGACTGGTAAAGATTGTCTTGCCCAACTGCATAAACGGCCGGCCGTTATCACCCTTGACTACTCCCTTCCTGATATGGAGGGCGAAAAAGTATTGAAATCCATTCGCGAGTTTGATTCGGATATTAGTGTGATCATTATTTCGGCTCAGGAAAAAATCGGGACTGCCGTTGAGTTGCTAAAAGCGGGTGCCTTTGATTATGTCAGCAAAGACGAAGAGGCTAAAGACCGGGTTCTGAATTCGATCCGTAACGCATTGAATAAAACTTCCCTCATTCGGGAAATTGACCGGCTCAAACACGAGATCACGACCAAATATGATTTTGGGAAAAGCATCCTCGGCACCAGCCCGGCCATTAAAGGTGTATTTGCATTAATCGAGAAGGCTGTTAAAACCCAAATTAGTGTTTCGATTACGGGTGAAACCGGAACCGGCAAGGAATTAGTGGCCAAAGCCATTCATTACTATTCAAGCAGAAAGAACAAATCATTAGTGGCCGTTAATATGGCAGCCATTCCCAAAGACCTGATTGAAAGTGAACTTTTCGGTCATGAGAAAGGGGCTTTTACAGGAGCCGCCAGTCGCAGGATCGGTAAATTTGAAGAGGCTGAAGGTGGTACCATCTTTCTGGATGAGATTGGCGAGATGGATCTGAATCTGCAGGCCAAACTTTTACGGGTACTTCAAGAGAAGGAATTAGTAAGGGTGGGTGCCAACCAACCCATCAAATTGGATGTGCGCGTAATTGTTGCCACCCATCGCAACCTTCAAGACGAGGTGAGAGCGGGTCGATTCCGCGAGGATCTTTATTATCGCTTACTGGGCTTGCCCATTCACCTTCCACCTTTGCGTGAACGAGGCCAGGATATTCTGCTACTCGCCAAACATTTTGCCGATCAATTTGCCAAGGAGAATATTCTAACCCGGTTTAAATTCAGCAGCGAAGCACAGGAAAAGCTTCTTGGATATCACTATCCCGGTAATGTACGTGAGTTAAAATCCATCGTTGAATTAGCGGTAGTAATGGCATCGAATCAGGAAATCCAGGGGAATGATATCACCTTCAATACGCCTTTGCGGGATGATACCTTATTACTGAAAGAGATGACGCTGCAGGAATATACCTACCGGATCATCCGTAATTATTTATCCAAGTACGATCATAATGTACTGGAGGTAGCCCAACGTCTCAATATCGGGAAGTCTTCCATTTACCGGTATTTAAAAGAAATGGAAGAACTCGGAATCTAATTTAAGCATGAAACACTCCATACCCGCTTACGTCCGAAAAGGTCTTTTTTACAAGTCGGTTGTTGAAGACGGATCGGACATTATCTTTCTGGTCGATTATGAAGGTACCATCCTTTACCACAATCACTCTGTACGTCATACCCTCGGATACAAAGGGTCGTCCTTAATTGGCAAACGATTCTTTGATTTTGTACCGGATTATCATCTCGAAAATTTCAAAAAGGAATTTGCCCGAAGCACTAGAAAGGCTTTTAATAAGTCGATTGAGTTTCAATTTAAATGCGCGGATAGAAGTTATAAGTATCTCGAATTCAACTCGGTTAACCTGAAGCAAAAAGAGGGTATTAAAGGTTTAATTCTGGATTGTCGCGACATTACACAACGTAAAGAGGATGCCGCAGAACTCTTGCGTGCGCAAAAGGCGAAAGAGCAATTTCTGGCAAACATCAGCCATGAAATACGAACACCCATTAATGGTATTGCCGGGATGGCCGCACTACTAAGTCAAAACCCATCTAAAGAAGAACAAAAGACATATTTAAACGCCATTAAAACTGCCGCAGATAATCTTAAAGTAATCATTAACGATATTCTGGATCTTGCTTCAATTGAATCCGGAAAGTTAAAGTTTGAAAAAATTGATTTTAGTTTACCCGATTTGCTGCACTCCTTACTTGAGACCTTCGGGATACAAGCCAAAGAAAAAGGAATTAAACTAACCTATCATCTTGATAAAGAAGTACATCAGGTATTTGTTGGTGATCCGGTTCGATTAAATCAAGTGTTGATTAATCTTATCAGCAACGCTTTAAAATTTACCCATTCCGGCTCTATCCACATTGAAGTATTCCCAGCGAAGATAAAAAATTCAATCTATCAAATTCAGTTTAATATCACCGATACCGGTATCGGTATTCCTGAAGATAAGCTCCAAACAATATTTGAAAGCTTTAGCCAGGCCGATGCCAGCGTAACCAGGAAGTATGGAGGCACGGGACTGGGGCTAACAATTGTCAAGCAGTTGGTAGAATTACAGAACGGGTCCATCCAGGTAGTAAGCAAAGAAAATGAAGGTTCGACTTTCACTTTTACGCTCCCGTACCGCCTTAGCAAATCCAAAGTAGTTAACAAACCCAATATCGCGAAACCTCAAAACAGGGATCAATTCAATCAAGCTTCTATCTTGCTGGTAGAGGACAATGATATCAATCGGCTCTATGCGGGCAGCATTTTAAAAATGTGGGGGTGCTATTTTGAAACTGCCGAGAATGGCGTTGTCGCGCTTGAGAAAATCCGAAATCAAGGTTTTGACCTGGTGTTAATGGACATTCAAATGCCGGTGATGGATGGTTTTGAAACCACCAAAGCCATCCGCAAGGGTGACGCAAAACATAGTCGGGTTCCCATTATCGCTTTGACTGCCAATGCGACTAAAAAAGATTTCGAACGATGCCTGGCTGCCGGAATGAATGACTGCATTCCAAAACCTTTTACCCAGGAAGATTTATTTAAAGTACTTGCAAAATATCTGGGTAAAAAAATCAATCCGAAAAATATCAGGCAATCCGCTATTCCCGAGTCCGTTCAGTCTTCAGAAGTGGATTTAAGTTACTTGTACAAAGTATCCAATGGAGACAAAAATTTCATTCAGGAGATTACCTCTACCTTTCTGGAATCAACTCCAAAGACCTTGCGGGACATTCAGGAACAACTTCAGGAAAAAAACTGGAGGCAACTCGCTAAAGTGGTTCACAAAATTAAACCTACCATCACGCTCTTAGGCATCCATGCGTTAAAAGACAAGATTCTTCAATTGGAGGCTGAAGCTATTCGCGGCCAGGATGAACGATTAATTCTGGCATTAGCGGAGGATGTGCATCTTCAACTTCGCAAAGCCATCAATGCACTGGCCCTGCGGAATTAATTTCTATTCATGACCACCAATTTCTTGTAAACGGCAGTTCCATGCTGACCGGTGATGACCACAAAATACACAGCATTTGGCAGGTCAACAACAGAGATTTCTTTCTTGCCATTGATCGTTTGGGTAAAGTCACCCTCTTGAACCGTAACACCGCGCTGGTCAATTATTTTCCAGGTACTCCCGGGATGTACTTCGGCCGGTAATCCAAACGTAAATTGCTGATTGGCAGGGTTGGGGAACATTTGAATACTGTTGAGTGTAGCCAATACAGGTTCATCATCAACACCCACCACCGGATCGCCTGTTTTAACCGGCCCATCAATGGCAATGGATTGATAAATTTCCTTGGTGTTTTTATCCTGCACGTACCCGATCAATAATAGTCCATTCGGATTACTGATTGGAACATCCAGCGGAACGTTCATCACAATCTTATTCAAAATTTGACCTTGTACCCAGCTCAGGTTAACAGTTTCACCAGCGCTACTAAACAGGTTCTTCCGCAATACATTCTGGAAGGTACCTACGCTCTTCTCCACAAGGGCCACATTAATAATTAAGGGTGAATTGAAATTCTGCTTGGCTGTAATGACCATCTTGACACTGATCGTTTTGTTATCGATGGATGTAGTGTCCTTCAGCGTAAGCGTAAAGGGTGGTTCAACCAGGGCTCTGCGGTCGATTTCGACTTTATTCAATTCAGTCGTTACACCTGTGAACTTTCCAGGGATCAGGATGCCATCCATAATAGTATAGGGTGGTTGGGATGCCCCAAAATACAAGGCCCTTGCTGCCGGATCGGCTGGATTATCCCGGTTCAATGGATCCACCCCAGCAAAATTTACGTGATACTGAATATGCTGAAAATCGGAGGTTCCACGATCCGTTATCTGTTGCTGGTAAAGTCCGTTTAGATAAGTATCCGCATTCACACTCGCATTTAGTGTGGAAGTGGTGAAGTGTTCTACCAGGACATTCCGGGCCTTTTCACCCACAAAGAAATTGTCAAAGGCAAAACCATCAAACGTTTCGGCATTTCCGTCATTGCTCGCGAAAGCAATTCGCAACCGAACCTGACTGCGATTAGCGAACGGAATCATGTCCATATTAAACCGTGCATTTTTCCAGTTGGTTTGCCTATCTGTCCAACCATAATTACCAATGGCTTGCGTACCGGGGTTTGAAAGAATACCCACTCCATTGAACCAGTTAATCCCTTCGTCCCGATTAGATTGACCTTCCGGAGGTCCCACAATTCTCCAGGTTAATCCACCGTTTATGGAATACTGCAACACGGCACCATCAATATTTTTCTCGCTATCGGAGTAGTAGTCCAGCGTAACCATGGGCCGTAACAACGAAGACAAATCAAAACATGGTCCATCGACAACGGAGTTCTCGTTCTGGAAGTAGCTGTTACCATTGGCTCCTGTCCACCATACATTCGATCCGCTTACAGTGCTATTTATTGTGGCCCCTGTTGGCGGGCCCCAAATCCAACTCGTATCACTCTTAATGATATTGGTAAAGGTTGAATTTGTTGCATTAAATGCTTCGGCAATCCATCCGCCATCCGAACTTTCAAAATCTTCTAAGTACTCGGCTCCTGCTGTAGGAGTAACCGTGGTATACGGAAGGATAAATACATTTTGTGCTTTTGAATTGGAGCACCCATCATTCGTATCGACATTCAAATTCGCAACATAAGTTCCATTGGTAACGTATTTGTGCTGAGGGTCCTTATAGGTGCCAAATGTTCGGCCACCATGGGTACCGGCAGGAATCGCTCCGATTCCAGGAGGAAGTATATCGCCATCACCAAAATTCCATGAATAAGCGGTAATCACACTAATTCCCGGTGGTGTGGATCCCACCACCTTAGTTGTTCTGTCCTGGAAGTTCGTATTGTCATTGTTACATATGGCCGACCAACTGAAATCGACTGCCGGTACATCACCTACCCTTAACACAAATGGATCACTTAAATCGGCACATCCCTGGCTGGTTGTTACCTTGAGAGAAACATTATAGGTACCTGCCGAAGTGTACCGCTTGGATGGATGCTGGTTTGTACTGAATGTATTGTCACCAAATGCCCACTCCCAACTTGTAATTATGGCCGGGAAGGGTGATGGATTGATGCCCGAGGTATCGGAGAACACCACATCGCTCACAATACAGTTGTTGGCTGAAGAGAACATTGATACAGGTGCGGCAAAGAAACGTACGGAACGCTCCCGGAAAGTAATCGCATCAAACTGATTTTTGAAGGTATACCGGATCCGATAGGTATCTGAAGGTAATCCAGTAGTTTGAATAAAGTAATCCTGGCCTACCTGAACAATGGTCATGTTCGTAGCATTAGGCCCTTCCGGGGTAAATCGGGTTTCCGGAGGGAATCCATCGGATGGAACGGGGAATCCTAACAATTTTACTAACCCTTGCTCAGCGCATATTTCAAATTCACCAACTGCATTGAGCACAGCACCTTGAATAGCAAAATCTACTGTAGTTACCGGATTAATGAACACTTCCTGTTGATTGAAGTTGGTACATCCGTTGACATTAGTAAAAGTATAACGAATGAAGTTTGAACCCAACTCTGCTGCACTGGGATCAAACACCGCGCGGTCTACCACATTAACAAAGGTACTACCAATCACAGAAGTAGCCGGTGAGATGGTAAAGGTACCTCCCGCCAGGTTACCGGTTAATGTAATGGGTGGGCTATTCTCCGCCAACGAGGAAGGCGAGCCAGGAGGAAGCCCTGTAAAGACAACCACAGGAAGTGGATTAATCGTTAGTACCATCTGATCCGTAAGGTCCGGACAAGCTCCTGATCCCAACACAGAGAATGTTAATGTTCTGTTCGTAGGCACCAACACTGCCATGTCAGCAGCACTAAGAATGTACCTGGGCTTCTCCAGGGTAGCATTGTCGAATGTCCCTCCCGACCAGGAGTATGTAGAATTCGCAAAAGTGACTGAACCATCGATTAAAATATCGCTCTCACTTACGCAAACGGCCAGATCGGGACCTGCGGAGAAAATTTGCTTCGGATTAACGCGAACAGAAATCGTAAATGGATTACCAATACAGCCGCCTACCTGACTAGTGGGGATAACGGTATAAACTACGATCGCATCAGCGGTAGTGGTGTTTACTAAAACATCATCTATAATCGCTCCTGTTTTAATAGATGTACTCTCTCCTGTAACATCCGGGTTTGCTGCTGCTATCCAGGTAAAGGTGGAAGCTAAGACATTTCCACCAGGGCCGTTTACATTAGCCTGCAAATCATACGCTACCGTAGTTCCACTGCAAATCTGAGGGGCCAATGCCGTAACCCCAACAGGTTCGGGCTTAACTGTTATTGAGATGCTGAAGGTATTGCCAATACATCCATTCGTTCCGGTAGGTGTTACCGTGTATTGAACTACCTGATCAACGTTGGTGAGATTGGTTAAGATGTCGGTTATAATTGGTCCAACTCCATTTTCAGGAGCCGTATTTTCCCCTGTCACATTTGCATTATCCGCTGCAACCCAGGTGAAAGTGCTTCCAACATTATTTCCTAACGTAGCCACATTCAACAAGAGGTTATAGCCAATTGTTAAATCACTACAAATCATCTTAGTGTCATTAGCGCCTTCAGGCTTTGGACTTACAGTGACCGTTACAAATTGCGTGGTAGGATGAATACAAGCGCCACCGAGGCTTCCTTCAAACTCGTATGTTATTGTCTGGGAAACATTGGTAGGGTTATCCAGAACATCAGCCAATGTTACCGGGAAGGAAGAATATAGCGTACCTACCGGAACGACTCCGGTTACACCCCCTGTTGCGGTTATGCTCTTTAGTAGAACTTGCTGTCCGACCGTACTGCTGTTAATTATGATATTGGATGGCGTCAAAGCACCTTCGCAAACTGTGGAAGGTATATTCGTTACACTAAATACGGCATTGGGCCTTACCGTAATAATTATACTTTGAATGTTTCCAGAACAGCCATTTGCGGTAGATTGAAAATCGTACTGTATGGTTTGATTCGTTGTAGTTGTATTCACCAGCAAATCAGTAATGGATGAACCGGTTGCAAAAGTGCTGTTGACCGGACTATGCCCGGTAATATTTCCTGGTGCTCCACTGATGGTAATACCGATAATCCGAATCACTGAGCCCACGATTAAATCAGAAACAGTAATATTCGTTTGACTATTGTTGCATAATGTGCCTGAGGTATTGTCAACAGCGGTCAGAATAGGTATCGGGTATACCGTCACCGTGGTATTCGTTACCACTGGTGTGCAGCCGTTGGCCGTAGTCGTAAACGTATACGTTACCACCTGCTGTGTGCTGGTCGTGTTGCTCAACGTCTCATTCAACGTGCCCGTAACCGGACTCAGGTTCGTGCTCGCATACCCGATGCTGCCCGTTACACCCGCCGGGTAGCTGCCCGTAACCGTCATCACCGCATTCGCTGTCGGGGATGTGTAATCAATATCAATCGGTAACCCCTCGCATACCGCCAAAGCATTGTTGGTGATCGTCTGCACAACCGGAGGATTAACCGTTACTGTATAATTCTGGGTCGTGGCGTTCACACAGTTCAGCGGGCCCGGACCCGTCACCGTGATCGTATACACCATCGTCTCAATCGCATTGCCCGTGTTCACCAGGACATCGGTGATCGAACCGCTCCCCGAAGCACTCTCCCCGGTGATGTTCGCACCCCCGGAAGAGGTCCAGCTGAACGTAGCCCCACCCACATCCGACAACGGTACAAAGTTCAGGGCCGTGCCGCTGCAGATCGTGAGCGATGCCGGTACGTTGGTGAACACCGGGGTCGGGTATACCGTAATATTGAATGATCGGACCGGGCCGGTGCATCCATTGCGGGTAGCCACCACATTAATAGTTTGGGTTATTGGATTCACCGAAGGGTTCGTTGCCGTGAATGCGGGAATCTCATAGGGTACAGTATTGTCGCTACCATCGGCCAGGCCAATACCTGCCCCTCCGGTCCAGGTAAGGGTTTCTCCACCCGAAGTATTAACGCCTAGTGCAATTAATCCTTGGGTAGCGCCTTCACAAATTGAAACATTCGCGATCGCGTTGATTACCGGGCTTGGTTTGATGGTTACTATAAAAGTTTCTTCGTCAAGAAGTTCCGTTGTACATCCATTCTTAGTAGCCCGTACGGTTACAGTTCCGACTATATCATTACCTGTTGAATTAGCGGGCGCTGAATAGGAAATATTGCCGGACCCTGTTAACGGTAATCCAATGGCTGCATTCGTATTATCCCAATTGAAAATCTCACCCCCACCCGTATGGGCAGAGAAAATAACCGCGATTGGTTCACCCGGACATACCGTAATGTCAGCAACTGCTGAGGGTCGCGGATTTGGATAAACACGAACCGTTATAAACTGACTAACGGGAACAAGCGGGCAGATCGGGGTGGTGCCTGGAGTAGTCACATTGAACTCGTACTCAACATCAATCGGACCCGGTGTTGTGTTTGTTAAAGTTTCAATCAGTGGTGTTGCGCTGTCGAAGGTGGTTGTTCCGGCCACCACGGTTCCCCCTGTAACTCCATAGTAAGAGACACTTACCACATTGATTTGATGACCTGCTGTTACACTGCTGAAGAAAATACTGGTTTGATCACCAGAACAAATCTGCGGTGCAAAGTTATTGGCAACAAAGGTTGGGTTCGGATTAACTATTACCTGTTCGGAAAATCCTGCGGTGATACACCCATTGGCTTCAACCTGAAAATTGTATTGCACGGTGGCTGGAACTATGCCCGAATTAATAAGGGTTTCCGTGATCTTACCGCCCGGAGTAAAGGTAGTTCCGGCTGTTAACGTGCCGGTCACCGCGCCATAGTTTATGGATGTTAAACGGATTACCGCACCGCTGGTAGGGCTGTTAAGCGTGATGTTCACTGCTGAATTACTGCATATCTCTGTGGTCGTGTTAACGGTACTCATGGACGGAGTAGGGTTAACAACAACACTGGTCTGTTGTGATGTTGGATTTACACAATCCGGAGTGGCAACCGTAAACTGATAAACGATGGTAATAGGGGAATTTGAAGAATTGGTTAATCCGAGTGCTTCAGTTACAAGATCGCCATCATTAAAAGTACCTCCCATTGCATAAGAACCACCGGTTATAGATGGGTTGTAGGTAACTGGTTGGAGAGTTATTACCGCTCCGGCTGTTGGACTTGCCAGTGCTATATTGATGGTTGCACCACTGCATATTTGTCCGGATCCACCGCCCGTATTATTGGTAATGGTAAACGAGGGTACTTCATTAACGGTAACAATAACCTGATCGGTATTTTGACAACCAAATGCATCGGTTACTACAACCTGATAGGTCACTGTTCCCAATCCTGGAGTTATTAAAGGATTGGATTGGGTACTGGTAAATCCAATGGGAACACTTGTCCAATTGTAGGTGTATGAGCCTGATCCCCCAGTGGCAGTCGGGCTACCGCCCAATGTAAAGGATTGTCCCTGGCACAAGTTGGTATCTGTACCCGCATCTATTGTAATCGCTGGATTAACCACTACATCTACCTGAGTTGTTGCGCTCTCGCAACCAATAGTTTGTGATACAAATAAGGAGTACGTTCCCGCTGTTGAATTGTCAACTTCCGCAGCGGTTGGTGTAAATGGACTTCCAGTACCTACCAATACATTAGATGCATTGTACCATTGGAGATTGGTGCCAAGTGCAGTTAATGTCGGGATGGGTTGGCCTTCACAAATCGGAGCTGGGTTTGAAGCAACGGGAGGACTTGCAACAGAATTGATCGTTACATTGACACCCACTGAAGTTGCCGAAGTGCATCCAAATTGAGTAACGATCACCGTATAGCTTCCACTATTTAAAACTGCCGTGGAGAGGCTTAACGTTTGATTGGTTTCGCCCCCTATAATCACACCGTCTTTATACCATTGATTCCCAGAAGCTGAGCTACTGGTAAGAATTACAGCCGGATCTCCAACACAAGCATTCACTGGCCCAACAGGTGAAATTGTTGGCGTTGGAATTACAGGGTTAAGGGTTACAGCAACTGAATTTAATAAAGTAGTGCTGCATCCGGTTGTTGCATTAACAGCGCTGACAGTAACTGTGATGGCCGCTGATATCGGTGAACTTGTCAGGACAATATTACCTAGACCCGTGCCACTTACTATGGCACTAATGGGAGTCGCTCCATCAAAGAGTTGATAATTGACTCCTGTTTGGCTCGCGCCTACTGTAACATCAATGGTGGATCCGGAACAAATTGCAACAGCTGCGGGAGTAACGGATAAGTTATTTAAGGGGGTGGGATCAATCGTTACAGTCACCGCGGCAGAGGCCGGTGACGTACACCCGCTCACCGTCTGCGTTACCGTATAGTTCCCGCTGTTCCCAGGAACGGTCGTTACATTGTAGGTCGAAGCAGTCGCACCCCCGATCGGTGCACCATTCAAATACCATTGA
>JAEUTZ010000002.1 GCA_016787725.1 Cyclobacteriaceae bacterium
GGCTCAGCTAGAGCAGTTCCGGGGCGCTTCAAATGTTACCGGCAGCACAGGTAACCAGCGTCAATCTGACACTAACAATACAGAACAAGGAATGGAAAACGATATGCCGTTCTGAATACTTTTTTATCGTAACAATTGTAACATCTGTAACAGTATTGGAAAATATAATAGAAACGAAGATTCCTTACAGTGCCATGTTACAAATGCAACATGCAACATTGTTGCATGTTACAAATGTTTGTTACGTTACCGTAAAAAAAAAATCCGTGAGTGAAAAAGAGAGCCTCAATGTTTAACACTGCCATAATGACTACCGATATGAAACCCCAATTGAACCCATCATCAGAGTATCCCCGGTACTACCGCAAGGCCGGTACCTGCGTACGGCAGGATGGCCCAACCGAAACTTGGAGCATTACACTGCCGCCTGATAGCAAGGTGCCATGCCGCTGGCACTCAACTCACCCCAGCTCAGAAAGGCTACAGCAGGAACTAAATGGCTTTGAGCCTGCAGATGCCGAGATCTTTAAAGACTTCCTTGTCACCTTTTACCAAGGCGTGGCTGCTGAGCGAGCACAAAGAAATAAAAAACTAGTCGAGGTAGGGGCATAATCCAAGCATTGTGGCTTTACTTCTGAGTCCAAACAACATATCAACAAATTCACATTTTTGATTGTCGATTGATGTCGAATAAGATTTCAAGTTATATGTGGATTTTTGTAGGAGCTAAAGGAGGCAATAGCCAAACAAAAAATGAATCTGATTTTGAAGAGTACTTTAGATGATTATGGAATTCCTGTATTAGGAATAGTTATCAACGAAAAAACATTTCCTGCTGCAATAGATACAGGATCAACAGGAAATGTTATGAGACCGGACATGGTAAGTATTTTAGATTTGGGTGCGCCAGATAGATTCACGAAAGCATCAAATCCTATGCACGGTTCTTTTAAACCACCTACTTATTATATTGAATATCGCTTGGAGGGTAGAGATGATGTCACTTTTCGTGACCCCTTTATTGTCATGTCTACTCAAGATTATCCCTATCCTTTTTTGCTTGGATGTGATTTTCTTATAAAAACCAAATCCTTCACTATTTACGGATTGGAAAGGACATTTGAGGTCTTTCTTTAAGTCAAGAATCCATTTTCCTAAAAGAGCTCACCTGGCGCTCTGTATTTAAAAAAGTGTATGCCCTGGCTCATTAACAGATCTCTTGCTCTATCATCTGGAGAAACCACCAACCAGGTGGGGCCAGAAAGATAAGTCCTGTAAAATTGAATTTGCCTAATAAGCTCTCCCACCGATTGGATCTTTGACTTAATCTCTATGGCAATCGAAAATCCACAGCTAAAGACATCGATAAAACCAATTATATGATTGACTTGATGTCCAATTATTGGGAATTCTAATCTTAAATCAGGGTCTACAAATTGGTCGAATTTCCTTTCCGGAAAGGCACCTTTAAGCACTTGCGCATAATTATTGTAAACCCATATTTGAATTTCGTCATGCTTTGAGTCGCGCCTGTCAAGATCCTTAAATCCATGGCGCTCAATTATTGTCTTGGCTTTTGGCTTCATAAGAGGGTTCTTTATAGCATTTAATAGGCCAAAATATTTACCAAGGATTGCTCCCACGCGAAAAATCGGCAGCAGCCGGTAAAAATTGAAGTTGCCGCGCAAAGGATTACGTAGTCCCCCCGCGACCCCATCGGGGTCCCCTTTTTCAATAGACTGTGCAAAAAAATAGCGTTGCGGCAAACCACATAGCCGGTTGCGCCTATCATTGCGCTGCGCACGCAGCTTCCCACACAAAAAGCCCGGCTTTCCGCAACGAGTCGGCCGGGGCCGTGACATAGCTGCAACTGGCTGCATTTGCCATAACCTGCAAGACTGCGCTGTACACCTTGCTGCGTAGCTGTTGCCTTGGCTTTACCAGCCCGGCTTTTATCTCGGCCACTTTGCTTTGTTGGCGGTTGCTTGCCGGGCATTTGCCTATGGCATCCGGTGCGCTAATAATTGCGTAATGTGGCAAAACACGCAACTTTGACATTGGCGGTTGCTTGCCGCAATTTCCTATGGCATCCAGTGCAAGCGCGGGACATATCGAAAAAATCAGCAACTCCAAACTAAAGTGGCTTAAGCGGCTTAAGGCGCTACCGTGGCATAGTTTGTAACCAATTTTGACAGTGGCATTGGCGGTTGTTTGCCGGGCATTTGCCCATGGCATCCGGTGCGCAAATAATTGCGTAATGTGGCAAAACACGCAACTTTGACATTGGCGGTTGCTTGCCGCAATTTGCCTATGGCATCAGCGTGGGCGCAAAAAAATAGCTTTTTAAAACCCCCCGCAGCTGGTTGCGCTTATTGTGAGGCTATGACACGGCTAGGGCCGTATCATTGCGGTTTAACCTGCAAGCTGCGCAAAAGCAATTTGAAAGTAGGTAAGCAAGCGATTTGAGCATTGCAGGGCCTTAAGGCCTGGCTTATTGATGCTCACTCCGGTAGTGTGCTCACGCGCATTTTTGGTGAACTGCGTGGCACACAACACGCAGAAGTGAAGCTACACGCGCTACGCAGTCTGCTCATTGCCTGCGGCAAAGTTTACGCTTGCAGACTTTTTGCCCTGGCGCAAGAACTTTTTGTTCCAAGTACCAAAAGCATTTTGCTACCGAATCCGTGGGTAGGGGAAAATTGGGGGTTGTTGCCGATGTGTTAAGTAAAAGGGCCGGTGCTTTGGTAGTGCCCAGTAAGGTAAACACGCCATTCACAGTGGCTGGCCACCAAGCATCCCGACACGCAACAATACTTAATCAAAATGCTAAACGGCCTGGCACAGAAACGTAGCCGCGCCACCATGTGGGATGTGCCCCGCTTTGCCGAATACCACAGTTACGAAATTATAATTGTCGAAAACGTAGTGGATGCCCGCTATTGGGTGCAGCGGGGAGCCTGGTTGCTGGCCATGCACCTGCTCGGGTATGCGCAAGCACTTGCCCTCTCGAGGGCGCTCAATGGATTGGTGGTAGTTGTTGGTAATTGGTTGGTGCTGCTGGCCGGTTGCTGGTTGCTGCTTACCAGTAAAGGGGATAAATGATGGTTGTGTCCGCAGCTTGCTAGTTGTTGGGTATATCAATGGGGTAAATAGTACCTTGTAAATCAATTAATTACCCTCATTTCTACATAGTTTAAAGCGTTTTTGGGTTATTTTTCAAATAATATTTGTCACGGATGATCCGTTTATCTTATTTTTGACTTAACTTATAAGTGAATTTGTACGCAACAATCGTAGAACTTTCGCGTTTAGACTTCAATAAGGTCAAATATTTTTCAGTTAAAATTGAAGAAAAAGAACACTCAGAGTTCATGGATTTTCAATTTAGAATGAGGAATTCCCATCCTACCCAGTTAGGAGAGATGAATGCCTTAATTCGAGAAATAGGCGAAAAATATGGTGCGAACCGAGAGCAATTTAGAGATGAGAGAAAAGCCGATGCATTACCACCTGAAACATTCCAGTATTTCGGACTTGATGATCTTGAGCCAGACAACCAATTTGGCTTAAGGCTGTATTGTTTGAGATTATCTGAATCAGTTGTTATCCTATTTAACGGAGATTTAAAAACTGCACAAAAAGTTGATGACTGCAAAAATTGTAGAGGCCATTTTAAATTAGCCAACCGAATTACATCAAAAATCGATGATGCTATTGTTCAGAGGCACATCAGGCCTATTTACAAAGATATTATTGGAATTGAAGATTTTGAATTTGAAATATGAAAAAGCGAACAGTTGAAGATACCTCACTATTCTTTGAGGTATTGAATAACACTCCTCAAGAAAGTAAGAACTATGTCTCCAAGTCATTAGAAATTGTTCATGAAATAATTCTACTTCTCCGAGAGAAGGATATGAATCAGAAAAAACTTGCCCAGAAATTGGGTAAGACCGAAGCTGAGATTAGTAAATGGTTGAGTGGAACTCATAACTTCACAATAAGGACTTTAACATCCATTGAAACTGCTATCAATGAAGAAATAATAGTGACTCCGCATAAAGTACGTAGTAATGCTCTTAAGTATACTACAGCAATCTATCGTGCTTCAGTGAATGAGATAAAATCTTGTTTGCATAATGCAGAGAAATATAATATTAAGTCAAAGTCAGAAAGATTAGAACGATCAGCTGCATGAGTGAAACTATACAGATAGTCCCTGAAAAAATCAATATACTAGGCATAAAAATTCTTGGCGGGAATATCACATCTGATCCAAATGTTCAAGGTGAGATAATTAAATCTTACCAAGTTCAATTTGGTGTTACCGATGAGTTGAATTATGATGAGAAAAAATTTAGATTTCTATTTGATGTTAATATTGATGCTTTAGATGAAAGTGACAATCTAATCGGTGTAAATGGCCAATATAATGTCGAGTTTGTATTCCATATTGAGAATCTTGAATATTATGTTACGAGTGTCGATCATGAGAAAAAAAATATCATTTTCCATGACATCCTTCCATATACACTTTTAAGTATTGTTTATTCAACATCAAGAGGAATAGTCCTATCCCGCACAACCGGTACAATTCTTGACGGTGTTATTTTGCCGGTAATTAATGTGCAAGACCTGATAAAAACACTTGAAGAAGGTAAATCGAAAAAAGCCGAAGCATCAGCCATACAGAAATGAAGGCGGCCCAAGTGAGGAAGCCGAATGAAAAAGGGTTCTAACTGCCGTACCCTATAAAGATAAAGTCGTTCAAGACCCCCCCATGCCCTAAACTGGAACCTTGTGAGGTTTTATGGATTCTCGGTATGGTTCCCCACCCAGGGCCACATTGGTTTGTGATTCAGTTAACAGGGTTTGCTTAAGGATACTACTTAACACCCAAACCCCATCCTGGTGATCTTCATAACCTGAGTGATCCCGGTGGCTCCCAAGTACCTCAATACCAAGGATTAACGCCTTCTGGATCCTAAGAAGGTGCTCACCTCCCCCGCTGAATTTAATTTCTAACACCCCTTCCCCATCCCTGTTGTTGTATTTGATCATGGCTTTAACTTTTTTGGTTGTTGAACTTCATTTGTACCTCGCACCATTGAAAACCTCCCTATCCGGTCAAAAAATTAGTTTCTTACTTTTTGCATAGGAAAGTAAACAGTAATTACATTTACATAAAGAGCGTGTCAACGAACTCTGACTTAATAACAACCAAAAAAAATTAACCCAAGTCCCATGGCAAAGAAAGCAAAGAAAGCTGCTAAAAAGGGGAAGGCGAAACCCAAAAAAGCAGCAAAGAAGTCGGCTAAAAAAACAGCCAGAAAAGCGGTAAAGAAGGCTGCGAAAAAGGCTAAGAAAGCCGTTAAAAAAGCGAAGCGAGTTATAGCCAAAGCGATTAAAAAAATCACCAGGAAGAAAGTTGTAAGGAAGCCAGCCCCTAAAAAGGTGATCGCAGCAACCCCTGCACCAGCTCCTGCCCCAACGCCAACTCCAGTTCCTACTACTCCTGAATCTACTTCAGGGTCTGGCGAAGGTTCCGGAATGGCGATGTAAATAAGAATTGTAGATTTGATTCAAAGAGCGATCTAAAAGGTCGCTCTTTTCTTTTTTAGGTTTGAACAAAAGGCCGACTTCGGGCATTATTCCCCTGTGGATAAGATTCCGTGGTATTGGTATTTGTGGTAACTTGCCTGACTCACCAGAACTATCTGTTGCACTAAACATAACCCAGTATGAATAACCGTAGATTACCGATCATCATCCTCACCATCATTGCTTTCATTGTGGTATTGGCATTGTCATCAAGTCTGTTTTATACCATTAGCGCTACCGAGCGGGCCGTACTTTTTTATCCATTTGGAAAAGGATTAGACAAAGACAATATCGAAGGCCCGGGCACGCATTTGAAAGCGCCCTGGAACGATGTTTATGTGTACAAGGTGAATGAAATGTCCTCCGAAGAGAACATGGATGTATTGGACAAAAATGGACTGTCCATCCACATCGATATCACAGTGCGCTACTACCCCATACCTGATAAAATCGGATACATTCATGAACAATTTACCCGCGACTATGAGTCTGTGCTTGTCATTCCGGAAGTCCGGTCAACGGTGCGTCAGGTAATGGGCCGGTATACCGCTGAGGAAATCTACTCCACCAAACGAGCGGAAGTTGAAACAGCCATTAAAAGCGAAACGGAAAAGATCCTAAACCAAAATAACGTTCATGCAACGGCTGTCTTAATACGTTCCATCATGTTGCCCGAACAAATAAAAGTTGCCATTGAAAACAAACTACAACAAGAGCAGGAAGCATTGGCGTATCAGTTCAGGTTGGATAAAGAAAAGAGCGAAGCGGAACGCAAGCGAATTGCTGCCGAAGGTGAATCCCGGGCGAATAATATCATCAACAACAGTTTAACAGATAAGCTATTGAAAATGAGAGGCATAGAGGCAACCCTGGAGTTATCCAAATCACCTAATTCTAAAATCATTGTAGTAGGGTCTGGTAAAGATGGAATGCCGTTGATCTTGGGAAACAACTAAATCTTCAAAAGTCCTTTTTTTCTGAAAACCGAACCGTCTATCTTTAAAACCAAAGTTAAATTCTTCACTCATGGCCAAGACCGCTGAATTAATCATTGATGGTAAATCCTACAAATTCCCAATCGTGGAAGGCACGGAAGGGGAATTGGGTATTGATATAAGTAATCTATTGGAAGAGACAGGAGCTGTTACGCTTGACTTTGGTTATAAGAATACAGGGGCCACAAAAAGTGCCATTACATTTCTGGATGGCGATAAGGGGATATTAAGGTATCGGGGGTATTCGATCGAAGATCTGGCCGCCAAATCGTCTTTTCTGGAAGTTTCTTACTTATTGATTTTTGGTGAACTACCCACCCAGGATCAATTGGATAAGTTCTCAAATGACATTAAGAACCACACCATGGTTCATGAAGACATCAAAAAAATATTGGATGGCTTCCCTTCCACTTCACACCCGATGGGTGTATTAGCCAGTTTGTTTTGCGCCCAAACTGCATTCTATCCGGAATCGCTTGACCCAAATCGTTCCTCGGAAGGAGTTTATCTGAGCATTGTTCGTTCCCTTGCCAAAATGCCAACCTTTGCCGCGTGGGCGTATAAGAATGAAGTTGGACATCCGGTGAATTATCCCGACAACTCCCTCGACTATTGTTCCCGCTTCCTGAAAATGATGTTTGCATTGCCTGCTGAAAATTACTCCGTTGACCCGGTGGTAGCGAATGCACTTGATAAGTTATTGATTCTCCATGCAGATCACGAACAAAATTGTTCCACTTCCACGGTGAGAATCGTGGGTTCGTCAAAAGCGAGTATCTATTCCTCCATCTCCGCGGGCATCAATGCCTTGTGGGGACCTTTGCATGGAGGTGCCAATCAGGAAGTGATTTTGATGTTGGAGCAAATCAAAAAAGACGGTGGTGATACCGACAAATGGATTGCCAAAGCAAAAGACAAGAACGATCCGTTCCGGTTGATGGGCTTTGGCCATCGCGTTTACAAAAATTTCGATCCAAGAGCCAAGATCATCAAGAAGGCTGCTGACGATGTACTGGAGAAATTGGGCGTGAATGACCCCACACTTGAAATCGCCATGAAATTGGAGGAAGTAGCCTTACGGGATCCTTATTTCATTGAACGCAAGTTGTATCCAAACGTAGATTTTTATTCCGGCATCATTTACCGGGCGCTGGGTATCCCGGTTGATATGTTTACTGTTATGTTCGCGATTGGTCGCTTGCCGGGTTGGATATCCCAGTGGAAAGAACTTCGTGAAAATAAAGAACCGATTGGCCGGCCCAGACAAATCTATACCGGCCAAAATCATCGTCAGTACATTGCAATCGCAAAGCGGTGATGAGTTTCTGATTCCCTATCTTTAAGGCCGGATTTTTCTGGCCTTTTTAATTATTTAATTAATAACCAATGTCACTGATTGACGATTTCAATACAGCAGTTATACGTTCAAAGGAATTAACCAAAAGACCTTCTAACGAAGAACTGCTGGACTTGTATGCGCTCTTTAAACAAGCCACCGATGGCGATGTTCAGGGAGATCGACCCGGGGGATTTGATTTTAAAGCCATTGCAAAATATGATGCCTGGGCAACCAAGCGAGGTACTGCCAAGGAACAAGCAATGCGGGACTATGTCTCGCTGGTGAACAAACTGCATCAAACGTACACCTGAGGTTGAATCTTTTTTACCAACCCGGCATTCCACAAGGTATCCATCATCTGGATGTCGTGGAATCGCACCATGCTGTGAAAGTGCTTCGCATGCGAACAGGCGATTCCCTCAAGATAACGGATGGACAAGGTCAGTTCTATGAGAGCCGCATCGAACAGGCGGATCCTGGAAAATGTACATTTCAAATCCTAAACGCCCGGTACATTGCGCCCCGAAAATTTTCAATTTCACTGGCCATTGCTCCCACCAAAAATATGGATCGGATCGAGTGGTTTGTGGAAAAAGCCGTTGAAATCGGCATCGAACAAATCCAGTTCATACTCTGCAAAAATTCAGAACGTAAATCCATTAACCTGGACCGTATTCAAAAAATAGCCGTTAGCGCATTAAAGCAATCAGGCCAATGCTGGCTGCCAAAAATATCGGATATCAAATCCTTTACCGAATCCCTGCACGTTACAGCTGACCAGAAATTCATATGTTATGTCGATTCAAGCAATCCGCTTCATCTCAAGTCCCTGGCGGAACCAAACAAAAACTATTGGGTACTCATAGGGCCGGAAGGTGATTTTCGGGCTGATGAGTTGGAATTGGCCATTTCGAATGGCTTCATAAAAGCGAGCTTAGGGCCAATCCGGTTGCGTACAGAAACAGCAGCCCTCACCGCTTGCCACACTCTCAATTTAATTAATTTGTGATCAGATTTTTACAACCATGACCTCCTCAGAAGCAAAATCCCGAATTCAAAAGCTTACTGATCAGATCAATCATCACAACGATCTCTATTATAATAAGAGCCGCCCTCAAATTTCAGATTACGAATTTGATCAACTACTGGAGGAACTCATTCAGTTGGAAACCAAATTTCCAGAATGGCGTTTACCGGATTCCCCCTCCCAACGGGTGGGTGGCACCATTACGAAAGAGTTTGCTACCGTGGTGCATCGATACCCCATGTTATCCCTGGGCAACACGTACTCGTCCGAAGAATTAATGGATTTTGATGGTCGTGTTTCCAAGGGCTTGGAAGGGGACCCCTATGAGTATTTCTGTGAACTGAAATTTGACGGAGTTTCCATCAGTTTGATCTATGAAAACGGACTACTTACAAAAGCTGTTACACGAGGAGACGGGGTTCGGGGCGATGATGTTACTACCAATATCAAAACCATCCGGAGTTTACCACTGAGGGTAAATGCAAAGGTGCCATCCAGATTTGAAGTGCGTGGAGAAGTGTTTTTACCGAAAGACATTTTTAAACGATTGAATAAAGAACGCGAAGATATCGGTGAGGAAACCTATGCGAATGCCCGAAACACTGCTTCTGGTACCGTGAAAATGCAAGATTCAGCTGAAGTTGCTAAAAGAAAACTCGATTGCTTTTTATACTATCTGCTGGGGGAAGAGGTTGAAGCAGAAACACATGCTGAAGCCATTCATAAATTAGAAACCTGGGGCTTTAAAGTGTCACCAACGTATAAAAAGTGTAAAAACATCAGCGAAGTATTAAAATACATTGCAGACTGGGAAAAGAAACGACAAGATTTACCCCTCGACACGGATGGTGTTGTCATTAAAGTAAATAGTCTTGAACAACAAGAACGACTTGGATTTACCGCCAAAAGCCCCCGATGGGCCATCGCCTTCAAGTACAAAGCGGAAAGCATGAGTACCCGCCTCAATGGAATTACTTACCAGGTTGGAAGAACCGGAGCCGTTACCCCGGTTGCCGAGTTGGAGCCCGTGTTTCTTGCCGGTACAACCGTAAAACGCGCCTCGTTGCATAATGCAAATGAAATTGACAGGCTTGATTTACACATTGGAGATTATGTATTTGTTGAAAAAGGCGGTGAGATAATCCCCAAGGTAACCGGGGTGGACACAAAAAGAAGAAACCACGGTTCCAAAAAAGTCAACTACATCACCCATTGTCCTGAATGCCATACCGGTCTGATCCGGAAAGAGGGTGAAGCTAACCATTACTGCCCGAATGAAAAGGGTTGCCCACCCCAAATTAAGGGTAAGATTGAGCATTTCATCCAGCGCAAAGCAATGGACATTGATTCGTTGGGTGAACAAACCATTAAGCAACTCTTTGACCTGGGATTGGTTAAAACCCCTGCTGATTTATATGATCTCAAAAAAGAAGATTTCCTTAAACTCGACAAGGTAAAGGATAAATCTGCACAGAACATGTTGGAAGGGATCATACAATCCAAGTCCCAACCTTTCGAAAACGTGCTGTTCGGAATTGGTATCCGATACGTGGGCAAAACCGTAGCTGAAAAGCTAGCGCGGCATTTCAAGTCGATGGATAATTTGTCAAAGGCCAGCTACGAAGCCTTGTTGGAAGCACCGGAAGTGGGCGAAAAAATAGCTCAAAGTGTGGCGGACTATTTCCACGATACAAATAATTTGAAAGAAATCACCCGGCTTGCCAGGGCGGGTCTTCAATTTGAATCCAGCCAAAAGGAACCTGCACAAGTCAGCACTGTACTGGGTGATAAATCCTTTGTTATCTCCGGAGTTTTCAAAAATTACGAACGCGATCAATTGAAAGATGTGATTCTTGCGAATGGAGGTCGTGTACTATCCTCCGTTTCCGGGAAGCTTGATTACCTGGTGGCCGGTGACAACATGGGACCTGCCAAGCGTGAGAAGGCAGAGAAACTGGGTGTGAAAATTATATCGGAGGCGGAGTTTGAAGCGATGCTCAAGACCTAATGCCGAAGCAAAAATTACCACTGAACATTGAACATACTTTAGTAGCTTTCGGTCATGTTTAGATTGAATTTTCTCAAGATGCGGACGGACTCGGCCCTTAAAAAAAACAAGAGTCCCAGAGTGAGCAAACCGTACAAGCAAGCCAAACAAATGGGTATCATTTTTAGTGTTGAAGACAAGCAGAAACACCTGGATATAAAAGAATTCATTCACCAACTTGAGCAGGATGGGAAACTGGTTCAGGTGCTGGAATACCTTCCCCCGAAAAAGGAAAACTACGAATTCAAGTTCGACTTTTTTACGATGAAGGACGTTACCTTCTGGGGAAATTTAGACTCACCGCTAACTGTCAAGTTCATCGAAACTTCGTTCGATTATTTGTATTACCTAGATAAAGAACCCAACCCCCTGATTTTAAATTTACTGGCCCGCAGCAAAGCGCAATGCCGGGTAGGTCGGTATAGCGAACCGCTCAGTCCATTTTTTGAATTAATGATCGAGCAAAATGGAACCAATAAGGGTCTGATCGAAACCATGTACAACTATACACGTCAACTACGATGAAGAAATTGCATGGAACCGGAGTCGCCTTGGTTACTCCCATGAACGAACAAGGGGAAATTGATTTTAAAAGCTTGAAAAAAGTTTTAACTCATACGGGAAAGGGAGTGGACTATTATGTGGTAATGGGCACCACTGGAGAATCTGCAACCCTCAGTAAGGATGAGAAAAAAGAAGTGTTGCGATTTGTACTTCAGCAAAACCCCAAAAAACTACCCGTGGTGTATGGCATTGGAGGAAATAATACCCACCAGGTGCTGGATGAAATCAAAACTACCAACCTGAAAGGAGTAACTGCGCTTCTTTCCGTGAGCCCATATTATAACAAACCATCACAGGAGGGTATCTACCAACATTTTAAGTGGGTAGCAGAGGCTTCGCCCATTCCGGTTATCCTTTATAATGTGCCGGGTCGTACAGCTTCGAACCTGACTGCGGAAACAACCCTCCGCCTGGCCCGTGTTAAAAACATCATTGGAATAAAAGAGGCTTCCGGCAACCTGGAACAATGCATGCGTATTGCCAGGGACAAACCTAAACAGTTCATGTTGATCTCAGGGGATGACATGCTTACCCTCCCCTTCTATTGCATAGGGGGTGTAGGCGTGATCTCCGTGCTGGCAAATGCGGTTCCATCCGTGTTTCGAAAAATTAAAGCCCATGTCAATGCCAACGCGCTTGATCGGGCCCAACAGGAGCAATTCAGGTTATTGGATATCAACGGGCCGATGTATGAAGAGGGTAATCCGGTTGGGGTAAAGTACCTGATGAGTTTAATGGGCCTTTGCCAGCCTTATGTACGACTGCCCCTGGCCCTGCCATCCGACAAGCTGAAACAGAAAATTAGCCGACTTTCGAAGATTGAATAAAATAAAAAAGGCTGAATCCGTACGATCCAGCCTGATTATAAATACCTCTTGGGATTACTTATCCTTATTCTTTAATTCCTGTACTTCCTGGCGGATTGCCTGAGCTGCATTTTTCAGGTCTTGCATGCCCTTGCGAATACGGGTACCAGCAGCGCTATTTCCTTTGTTGTAGAACTTATCAGCATCACCTTCAAGTGATGCAATCAGAGTCTTTAGTTCTTCAAATTTTTTCATTTTTCACGGATGTTTAAGATTTAAAAATAATTTCCTAATGCCAATTTAAAGAAAAACCTTTAAAAAAAACCCAAAAACACACTTTTTTAGACCTTGGTCACCGCAACAAGCTCTTCTTTCCGATAAAAACCGCTATCCAACTTCGTTTTTAGGGCAGAAAACGCATTTAGGGTCTCTTCCACATCCGACATGGTATGGGCGGCAGTTGGGATGATTCTAAACATAATTACATCTTTTGGCACTACCGGATAGATTACCACCGAACAGAAAATGCCACTGTTCTCCCGTAAATCCATCGACATATTTGCTGCCTCGCCTACGCCACCTTTAAATAATACCGGTGTAGGTGGGGTTTGGGTGGGATTAATCGTAAAGCCCCGATCCTTCAGGCCGTTCTTTATTGCCGCCATGATTTTCTTTAAATCTGCACGCAATTCAGGATGTTTTTTCACTAATTCCAGGCGCTTCAGCGCTCCGATCACCAACGGCATGGGCAACGACTTGGCATAAATCTGAGAACGAACAGTATAGCGTAAATACTTCAGGATATTCTTATCCCCGGCAACAAAGGCACCAATACTGGCCATCGATTTGGCGAAGGTTGAGAAATATAGATCAATCTGATCCTGTACGCCTTGCTCCTCGCCTACACCTGCCCCGGTAGCCCCCATGGTACCAAAACCATGGGCATCGTCAACAAACAACCTGAAGTTGTATTTCTTCTTTAATTCAACAATTCCTTTCAGATCGCCCATGTTGCCCGACATCCCGAATACACCCTCGGTGATAACCAGAATTCCACCTCCGGTTTCGTTGGCAAGTTTGGTAGCCCGTTGAAGTTGCTTTTCCAGATTCTCCATGTTGTTGTGCGGGTAAACAAAGCGCTTTCCCATATGCAACCGTACTCCGTCAATGATGCACGCATGCGATTCGGAATCGTAAACTATTACATCCTTGCGGTCAACAATGGCATCAATAATGGAAACTACTCCCTGATACCCATAGTTCAGCAACATGGCATCTTCCTTCTGAACAAATGCAGCCAATTGCTTTTCCAATTCGATGTGATAAACGGAATTACCAGACATCATACGGGCGCCCATGGGTGACGCCAATCCGAATTGAGCAGCCGCATCCGCATCGGCTTTTCTTACTTCCGGATGGTTGGCCAGGCCCAAATAATTATTCAAACTCCAATTCAAAACCTCTTTACCATTGAACTTCATGCGCGGCCCGATCTCGCCTTCCAGTTTCGGAAAGAAAAAATAGTCATCCGGTAAATGAGAGTACTTTGCCAGGGGGCCGGCCTCCATGCGCAGTTTAGAAAATAGGTCAACCATCATGTTGTTTGTGCTTAAAATTTTAGGTGAAGTGCTTGTTCGTTCTTAATAACTGAATATCAATAAAATCGCGGCAAAAATAGAAAAATTAGCCCAGAGTGCCTAAGCCTTCAAAACGTGACCCATTTTTTAGGTAGGCTGATAATCATTAGCATTGCAATCGATATAAATCCAATGAAAAAAATCAAAAAGCTCTTAGTCGCCAATCGGGGTGAAATTGCTTTGCGGGTCATGCGCAGTGCTCGCGAACTGGGCATTAAAACAGTCGCGGTTTATAGCGAAGCCGACCGGCAGGCATTGCATGTGCGGTTTGCTGATGAGGCCGTCTGCATTGGTCCAGCCCCCTCAGCGCAATCCTACTTGGTGATGGATAAAATCCTGGAAGTCGCCTTACAGACAAAGTCAGATGCCATCCATCCCGGATATGGTTTCTTATCTGAGAATGAAGACTTTGCTGCGAAAGTCCGGCAAAAGGGATTAATCTTTATCGGACCTTCGCCAGAATCGATTGAATTGATGGGGAGCAAATTAGCCGCTAAAGCAGCTGTGGCCAAATTTGACGTACCGTTGGTACCGGGTACCTCTGAGCCTATTTCCGACATTCCGGCCGCGAAGAAGTTGGCTCGAGAAATCGGATATCCGATCCTGATTAAAGCCAGTGCCGGAGGTGGCGGAAAAGGGATGCGCATCGTGAATGCTGAAAGTGATTTTGAAAATCAAATGGAGCGTGCAGTAAGCGAAGCCAAATCTGCTTTCGGAGATGGTTCGGTCTTTATTGAAAAATATGTTACGCAACCACGGCACATCGAATTCCAGATTTTTGGCGATCAGCATGGCAATGTCGTTCATCTTTTTGAACGGGAATGCTCGATTCAACGCAGGCACCAAAAAGTGATTGAGGAGGCGCCCTCTTCAATTTTAACACCGGAATTGCGTGCAAAAATGGGGGCAGCTGCAGTGAATGTTGCGCGGGCTGCCAACTACTACAATGCGGGAACGGTGGAATTCATTGTGGACGAAAATCTTAATTTCTACTTTTTAGAGATGAACACCCGTCTTCAGGTGGAGCATCCGGTCACGGAGCAAATCACCGGGTTGGATTTAGTCAAACTCCAGATAAAAATAGCGGAGGGAGAAAAGTTACCCTTTACACAAGACCAACTTGCCATTCATGGACATGCCATCGAGGTTAGGGTATATGCCGAAGATCCTGCCAATAACTTCTTGCCAGACATTGGTACCTTAACTACGTATAAACGTCCGCAAGGTCATGGTATCCGCGTAGACGATGGTTTTGAGCAAGGCATGTCGGTACCTTTTTACTACGATCCGATGATTGCCAAAATGATTTGCCACGATGAAACCCGCGAGCGGGCTATTGAAAAAACGATCCGGGCCATTGATGAATATGAAATCACAGGATTGGAAACCACCCTGGGATTTTGCCGGTTTGTAATGAACCACCAAGCGTTTCGAACCGGAAATTTCGATACCAAGTTTGTTGAAAACTATTTCAAACCTGAATTATTAAAGCAGGCTCCGATTCCGGATGAAGAGATGCTGACAGCCATGCTGGCCATCGAATTGAAGGAAAAGTCGAGAAAGACATCTATGGAACCGGCAAATGGCACCACCCAAAAAAGTAACTGGAAGAAAAACCGGGTGTAATGGCTGAGATTAAACCGATTCGCGCCTGGCGATACAATTCGTTGTTGGCAAAAAAAATGGATGACCTGACCTCACCCCTTTTTGACGTGGTCTCAGAAAAACAGCGAAAAACACTCTATCAAAATCCCCTTAATTCAATTCACTTGTCAGTTCCACAAGGGCCGGATGCCGCCATTCGTGCGCTTCATCTTTTACAACAGTGGAAACAAGACGGAATTCTAAAGCAGGATAAATTGCCAGGGATCTACGTCTATTATCAATATTTTAAATTGGCAGGATCCCCACGCGATTATTGTCGCAAAGGATTCATTTGTCATATCCGGACGTATGAGTGGGATGAAAACGTAATTCTCCGACATGAGAATACAATTCCAAAAGCTGTAAATGACCGGGTAGAATTATTAGAGAAAACAGAACTTCATGTAAGTCCCACGCATGGATTATATACCGATCCGGATTTTCGATTGGAAAAGTATATGGATGAAGCCATTGCAAGTCCGTTGTACGAGAGCGAAGATTACCAAGGTGTACGTGATGTGCTAGCGATCATCCAGGATGCCAACATCATTCAGCAATTTATTGATACGATTCAACCCCGGTCTATTATTCTAGCGGATGGGCATCACCGGTATGAAGGTTCATTGCTTTACAAACAAAAGCGAGCCCGTGAAAATCCGGATCATACCGGCAATGAAGGTTATAATTTTCATTTGATGTATCTCACCAACACCGAAGCCGATGATTTACGGATTCTGCCAACCCATCGGTTAATACAGGGTTTGTCCAACTTTGATGAGTCGCGCATCGTGAAAAACCTGGAACAGGATTTTATCATTAAGGAAATTGATGATGCCGACACTCTTCACGAAATCATTCTGGGAAAAAAATGGGCCTTCGGGATTCTGTTAAAGGACAAGACATTAAAGGTCAGGTTAAAGCCGGAGTCATTCCAAAAGATGACATGGCACTTTCCGGATGAAATAAAGGCGCTTGATCTCACGGTCCTGCACTACTTTATCATCGAAAAGATTCTGGGCATCCCTGGAAAAGATCAACGCAAATCTGAAAACATCACCTTCGACCGCAGCTATTCGGATTGTCTTGCTAAAGTTATTCGGGGCGAAGTACAAATGGCCATCATTACCCAGGATATCTCAATTGAAGATGTAAAACGCGTGTGTGCCAGCGGCTACACCATGCCTCAAAAATCAACCTACTTTTATCCGAAAGTGATTTGTGGATTTTTATTCAGTTCAATCAAGGAAGATGAATTTCAGTCGCCCGCTTATTCTCGCTTCTAGTTCCCCCCGCAGGCAGTACCTGATGCGGGAGGCCGGTTTTCAGTTTGAAGTTCGGGTTCCGGATATAGACGAATCGTTTCCACCGGAGATGCCCATTACCAAAGTACCCAACTACCTGGCCGAAAAAAAAGCCCGGGTTTTCGAAACGGAATTGCAAGATGAAATAGTTGTCACATCCGATACGGTTGTTATCCTGAATAATAAAATCCTCAATAAACCCCTGGATCGCACCGAAGCCATTGAAATGCTGAGCCAGTTGAGTGGACATACCCATACGGTGATTACCGCAGTGTGCTTACTAAGCCGCGAAAAGGTTGATTGTTTCGATGATCGAACAGATGTCACCTTTAAAAAACTCACGCTCGAGGAAATTGAATTTTATGTTGACAACTACAAGCCTTTTGATAAAGCAGGGGCGTATGGTGCGCAGGACTGGATCGGATTGGTGGCTATTCAAAAAATTAATGGCTCTTATTTCACCGTGATGGGTATGCCTATGCATTTAGTGTATTTGCACCTCAAAGATTTTTGAGCGTGAGTAAATTCCGGATACGTATTAAAGAACACGTTCGGGAAGATTATCAACCCCAGTATTACTTAAGTTTAATTATCCTGATTTCAGCTGCCCTCCTGCTGAATTTCAGCATCAGCCTTGAAAACAAAGTAATTGACCAATACAATGGAACTCCAGTCCGAATTTTTCTGTACTTGGCGCTCTATTCCATCCTCTACTACCTAAGTTGTCTATTCATTTCTATTTTCAAACACGAATGGAATTTCTGGAACTCAAAAAAATACTGGCTTCTTTCTCTTTTTGGATTATTCATCATGTCGCTTGATCGGGGGTTTCCCTATTTGCATCAGCTTGCCAATGCATTTGATCAGCCTTTTGAAGTATACCGGTGGATTTACCGGGTTTGTAATCATGCCCTCGCCTTTTTCCTTGTATGCTTGCCCTTATTTCTGTTTTATAAGTTCATCGATAAGAGTCCCTCTTACTTTTATGGATTGACACGAAGTAGTGAAGTCAAACCGTATTTGATTCTTTTAGTGATTGCCTTACCCCTACTGGTGCTGGCTTCCTTGTTCCCAAGTTTTACTTCTTACTACCCTATTTATAAATCAAACGATGTTTCTACATTACTCGATTGGCCATCCATACTGCCTATGATTATTTTCGAATTCTTTTATGGAGCTGATTTTCTTAATGTGGAATTGCTCTTCCGCGGATTTTTTGTAATCGGATTGAGCCAAGTACTCGGCCGAAATTCAATTATGCCGATGGTGGTTATTTACTGTGCACTCCATTTCGGTAAACCCGTGGGTGAAGCCATCAGTTCGATCTTCGGGGGTTATATTTTAGGAATCATAGCCTATTCAACTCGTTCCATCTGGGGTGGTATTTTGATCCACATGGGCATCGCCTGGCTGATGGAATTGACTGCTTATGTATCCAAACAACTCTGAAGGGCAGCTGTTGTAATGGTTGTGGCACAACGAAAATGTCCTTCCGGGCAAGCCTTATAGCCATGAGAGCCACAGGGGCGGCATGGCAACTTTTCAGTAGATTCAATGATGAAAGAGCGTGCCGAGAGCGGGCCAAATCCAAACGCAGGAACTGTTGAGCAATAGACCGCGGCTACCGGAGCATTCATGGCAGAAGCAATGTGCATCGGGGCAGAGTCGTTGACGAAATTCATGATAGCACCTTTCATCAGGGCGGCTGATTGCAAAAAACTCAATTGACCAGCCAGATTGATAACCTTTGTGGACTGACTTTGTGCCTGGATGCTATCACAAAGAGTTTGATCACCAGGAGCTCCTAACAAATAGACAAAATCAAACCGGTTTATAACGGCTTTAATGAAATCAATCCATTGATTGGTTGGGAATTGTTTTGTAAACCATACGGATGCCGGTGCGAGGCAGATGTACGTTCCTGTTTGAAATTGCTTTACTGCTTTGAAATCGCCATCGGTTGGGTATAATCTGGGCAGTTGCCGCATATCGTCTGTAATGAACTCAATCAGTTTCTGATTTCGATCAATCTCATGCAAAGAATTAGAAAAATTGTGCCTGATCTTGTGTGTAAACGTGAATGACCAGGGATTCTTATCAAATCCAAGGGTATGCCGGGCTCGTGAAAAAGCTGTTATCAGGCCTGTGCTTGCATACCGGTGCAGGTTGATGACATAGTCATACTTTCTGGAGCGCACCGCAAACACCATCTTAAAAAGATTTTTGATCTTACCTGCCTCCTTATCCCAGACTAACACTTCGCGTAGCAAAGGATGATTTGTAAATAAGGATTCATTTCCCTTTCGCAGCAAGAAATCGATAGCGGCATCCGGGTACTTCTGATGCAATTTCTCAATTACGGCAGAAGCTAAAATGACATCACCAATAAAGGCTGTTTGAATAACCAGGAACTTTTGTGCTGCACTCACCTACCTCCGTATGTTGATGTATAGAACTTCAAAGCCGTATCAATGATTTTCATCGCTACTTCCTTTCCCTGAAAATCAGGAACGGTTACGGTCTTGTTTTCCAATTTCTTATAGCTTTCAAAAAATTCTTTGAGTTCCAATTTAAAATGAGTGGCCAACTCACTGATGTCATTCACATGTCTGGTATTGGCATCATTCTCAGCCACGGCCAGAATCTTGTCATCGGCCAAGCCCTGATCCACCATCCGCATGACGCCAATAACCCGTGAAGGAACCAAACACAAAGGCCGGATGGGTTCGCGGCACAAAATCATAATGTCGAGGGGGTCCATATCATCGCCTAAGGACTGTGGAATAAACCCATAGTTGGCTGGATAAAACACAGCCGAGTATAAGATCCGGTCCAGTTTCAGTAATCCGGTCTCCTTATCAACCTCATACTTCGTTCGCATGCCGGTTGAGATTTCAATGATTCCATTGACAAACTCGGGGGGATTTAATCCTGCAGGTGCTTCGTGCCAGGGATGTTTAATCATTGAGCCAAGATACAACAATCAGATAACCGCAACAAAAAGCCCATCCGATGCCGGATGGGCTCTAAAGCGCGTATGAAATTCCATGTTTAGTTACTCTCTTCCGTCTTGTCTTTGCTCTCTTCTTTCTTCACACTGATCTTATCCCCGTCTTTCAGGCGTTTTGAAACAACTAAGAACGGTCCGGTGATGACTTCCACCGAATCGGATAATCCTGAAATAATTTCTATGTTATCATAATCACTAATACCCGTCTTCACTTCTACCATTTTAGCGACTCCTGCTTCGTTGATAAAGACAACAACTTTATCCTCTTTCTTTTCGGTTTTGGGTTTACTGCTATCGGTTACCTGAGGGCGATCATTATCATCATCGTTATCCGTAGGGGTGAATCCTTTATCATCCGGGTTTCGGGTAGTCACGGCCGATAATGGAACAGATAGTACGTTATCCTTGCTGGTGGTAATGATGTCCACGCTGGCGGTCATTCCTGGTCTAAAGGGATATTGGTTGCCTGCTTTAATCAAATCCTGGTAGGACGACTGAAGGATTAAAATGCGAACCTCAAACTCTGTAATGGCATCTGCCGATTGTTTATCCCTGGCCGTATTGGCGATATTGGTTACAACACCTTTAAACTGTTTTCCCGTGTTGCTGTAGGCATCAACATCGATGATAACAGAGTCATTCAAATGAACCCGCACGATATCATTTTCATTTACATTTACCCGAACCTCCATCTTGTTTAAATCAGCAATCCTCATCATTTCTGTTCCCGCCATTTGTGCCGTACCCACAACGCGTTCACCTTGTTTCACATTCAATTTGGAAACCACACCCCGCATGGGTGCATTCACCGTAGTTCTCCGCACATTTTCACGCGATTCCCGAACGCTGGCTTCGGTACTCTTAACAATGTATTGGGCTGCTTCTACAGATTGCTCCGCTGACTTCAAATCGTTGGAAGCAATCTTGAAATTCTGCTGGGCGAGCTGCCAATCCGCCTCAGAAATGACTTTTTCATTCCATAACTTTTCTTGCCGCTTGTAGTCCTGCTCCGAGCGGATGAACGTTGCTTGTGCTCTGGAATATGCTGCCTTCGATGATTCCAGGTTTGCCTTCTGCTGATTCAAGGATGCCTCTGACCGTTCCAACTGGCTTATCCAAACATCCGGTCGGATCTTAACAAGAACCTGGCCTAATTCAACCGGATCTCCATCTTCCACATTCAAGTCCGTGATTTCACCAGAAACTTCCGGAGCCAACTTCACCTCGATCACCGGCTGTACTGTTCCCGAAGCGCTGACTTTCTCAGTAATAGAAACCTTCTTGGCCTTCGACAATTCAACTTCCAGCGTCTTGGGTTTGCCGATCCAACCTGCCGAACGGCCGATGATTAATAACAGAATGAGAAATACAACTGCCCCGATTCCGATGTAAAGGACTTTATTCGATTTTTTCTTCGTTTGCTTTGCCATGTGCGTTTTATGAGTGAAAGTTGGAAATTAGAATTCTAACGGTAAGCCCTGGTAAAAGTCCAGCACTTTTGTTCGGAAGATGAAATCATACTTGGCCCGTAACAAATCTGACTGTGCCTGGAACAAATTGTTTTCGGCTACCTGGTAATCAACAAAATTGACTGCGCCCAGATTATAGCGCTGTTGCGTCATGCGAAATGCTTCGTCCCGGGCTTTCACTTGCTTATCGGTAGACTGATAGGTTTTGATGGCCGCAATCGCATTGTTATAGGCGGTTTCAACAGTCTGTCGCAACGTATTTTTTGTCTCCGTTAAGGTGATGTTGGCTAATTCGCGGTTGATGGCAGCCCGCTGCATATTTGACCGGGCAGAAAGTCCGTTAAAAATGGGTATTTGAATACTTAATCCCAGGCTGCGACCCCGGTTATCTCTGTATTGATCCATGATGTTGGGCACCATGAATTGGCCTGTAGGCGAAGTGACATCCGTAAAGACCGGTGTTAATGAACCCTGCACATAACCGATTTGACGAGTCGTGGTGGCAGCTCCTCCATCCGCAAAAAACTGCTGACGCTGATCAGAATATACGGTACTGTATGATCCATTGACACTGATTCGAGGATATAAATTACCGCGGGATGAACGGAACCCATAATCGGCACTTAGTTTCCGTAACTCCGCACCTTTAATCTCGGGCATGGCGGTCATGGCAATGTCAAAGATTTCTTCAACCGATTTATTCAATATTGAAACGTTATCGACATTGATTTGAGGGATCTCTACATCCATAGGATTAGAGGCTGGCAATTGTAATGCTTGTTTCAATTGAAGCAGGGAAAGATTCAAGGCGTTTTCACGTTGAATCACATTCAATTCATTCGTTGCCAATTGGGCGTCCAGATTCAGAACATCGCCAATGGGCACCGATCCGGCATCCGATAGTTTTTTGGTGCGGTCTAACTGCTCTTGCGTTGATTTTACCTGAAATTGCGCCACTGCCAAAAGCTCCTTATTAAAAACAACATTCAAATAAAGCGTTATCACATTCAGAATAACATCATTTCTGGCTTTAATTAAATCTTCGTTAGCCGCATCCAGATCGGTATTGCTTTGTTTTAAATTATAAAACAACCGAAACCCATTCCAAAGCAACAACGAACTGCTTGTGCTCAGGTTTGAATTCTCAATTTTATTTTCTGTAAAAATGTTGGTGGTCGGGTCAATGGTACGGCCCCAGTTGAGACCGTAGTTGCCATTGGCATTGAGGCTGGGCAGCATGGTCATTTTGGATTGCAGCAAATTGACCTGACTGGTCTCCACCCCATAGGTGCTGCGTTTCACAGTCAGGTTATTGGCAATGGCCTGGTCAATTAATTCGCGCAAGGTCCATACCTTGGTGGTCGCCTCCTGGCTGAAGGATATGTGCGACAAAAACAACAGACTGATAGCTAAAATTCTCTTCATCATAGGTTATAATACAATATCCGGTATATAAATCACTTCTTTTACCCAGCTAAGACTCTTCAGGTAATCAAATGTTACAGGTTTTATACCTGAGTCCATTTCAATTACCTGGCAGGCCAAATCATTCTTTCCCTTCCGGGAAACAGACATGGTGGCAATGTTACAATCATCATGCGCCAGAACGTTCGCAATAAAGGCAATGCTACCTTTGGTATCATCGGCAAAAATAATCAGCGTGTGCAGGCTGGCTGAAAAATCTGCTTTAAATCCATTGACCTCTGCGATGTTAATTACACCACCCCCTTTGCTTTCACCCAACACTTCTACGGTTTTCTCCCCTTTTGCCAGCTTGAGACGAATCGAGTTAGGATGCAAAGCCGAGGCGTTACCGACAGACTTAAATTTAAAATCAAGACCCCGTTCGTGAGCAATCTCAAGCGATTCACGAATCCGTTTATCATCAGTTTTAAAATCCATCAGGCCGGCAATAATAGCCCGGTCGCTTCCATGGCCTTCATAGGTACGTGCAAAAGAGTTGTAAAAGGTCACTTCAGCATGATCCGGAACATCCCCAAGAATTTTAATGGCTGCGCGCGCAATCCGCACCACACCTGCGGTATGGGAGCTGGAAGGGCCGATCATAACGGGACCGATCATATCAAAAATGCTACTCTTCTCAGCCATACGCGGTTTCTAACGGAATCTTGCCCAAAAGGATTGGCCTAATTGGCATTTTATCAACCTTTTGGGGGTATTTTTAAATAAGCGGCAAAAATAGCGGATTTACTGCGGATTGTTGTAAAAACCGGTATCAACTAGATGCAAAGCTCCATTAAACAGCAATGGGAGCCTTGATCGCTGGGTGAGACTGATAATTGGCAATCTCAAAATCCTCGAATTCGTACTCAAACAGGGTGGCTGGCTTTTTCTTTATTGTAAGTGTGGGTAATGGATAAGGTTGACGGGTAAGTTGCAATCGGGCTTGCTCCAGATGGTTGGTATATAAATGAACGTCCCCGCCTGTCCATACAAATTCTCCTGGCGTGAGATCACATTGATGGGCTACCATCTCTGTTAGCAGAGCATAACTGGCGATGTTAAAGGGTACTCCAAGAAAATAATCCGCACTCCGCTGGTAAAGCTGGCAAGACAATTGACCATCGGCCACATAAAATTGAAAGAGCGCATGGCAAGGCGGTAAGGCCATTTTATCAACCTCCGCGGGATTCCATGCTGAGACGATGTGTCTACGGGAATCGGGCTTTGTTTTAATTTGTTGAAGGACCTGACTGATCTGATCAATCTTTCGACCATCGGGTGCCGGCCAACTGCGCCACTGACTTCCATAGACTGGGCCTAAGTCTCCGTTCGCATCTGCCCACTCATCCCAAATTGTAACGCCATTGTCCTTCAGATACTTGATGTTGGTATCACCCCGCAGGAACCAGAGAAGTTCATAAATGATCGAACGAAGGTGAAGCTTCTTGGTAGTCACCAGAGGAAATCCCTCTGAAAGATCGAACCGAAGCTGACGGCCAAAAACAGAATAGGTTCCGGTTCCGGTTCGATCCGTTTTTAGCGTTCCGGTTTCTAAGATATCGCGCAAAAGATCAAGGTATTGACGCATAGTAAGATTTACATGCAATTACGTGCTTCCCCGAAATAAAAAAAAGCCCCTGCCGTGAGCAGAAGGCTTTTCGTTGCAAACCCATTATCCCTATCCTTCCCCTCTAACCGTTATCGTTTTCGACTGGCCATCAATCGTTACCGTAATGATCCGATCGCATTCGCCAGTTCCATAATCAATCGTAATCGTTCTGCCGGTTCCTACCGTTAACACTTTTACACCCTCCACGGCCATGAATACCCGGTTCGTTATTGCGCACTCGCGCTTGTAAACCAAAGGGGTAGTAATTTCAACCTGGTATACATTTCCATTGCGATTGGTTCCAGAAGCTGTGCCATCAACAATCCACTCATCCATCAACGGATTGGAACCCCGGATCCATTCGCGGGTACGGTTTACTTCGCGCGTGGCGAAGGTACCATCGGGCCAGGTTGCTTTTCCGTCTTCCAATACGATAGAGAACTTAGGGTTGGCCTCTGTACTTCCGGTAATGTTCGTAACCGTACGGGTTCCTTCAATCTCTACCCCGTTAATAAAATACTCCTCAAACGTGGTGATGATTTTAGAGCCGGCAAAAAAGCGCTTCCCAATAAATTCAATTTTGATTTTTCCTTTTCTCACGTTTCCCCGGGCATCTTCACAACCCGTTCCAAAATCAATGGTGATATATCCGTGGGGTGTGGTATTGGTATTATCTGCAGCCAGTTCCAGTGTAACTGTAACACACTCGCTGAAGCGAAGATCGGCCGGCTTTACACCTGCGCGGCCCGATGAGGATTCCCGGGAGCCATTTAATGTTGCCCCATCGGCCGATACGGCAAGGGTAGCCATATCATCCGCATCTTCAAAATAGCCATCGGTGGCAGCTTCATTTTCGACATTTTGTGAATCATTGGCACTGAAATCAACATCCTCGTTACAGGAAGCGAGAAACAGCAAGGCTACCAAGACCAACCCGGAAAGACCTTTCAAGAATAAGTGTTTAGTTGTTTTCATAGAGAATTTAAGTTTATAACGTCCCTTAGAGCGTGATTCAGAGGTAAGGTTTAACCGGTCTTAAAAAATATTTATTCAAATTGAATTGCCATGAATACTGACCATACTCATTTAGTAACTTTACGGCTATGCGGATTTTCTCAGCTTTATTCCTGGTTCTGATCTCTCTGAGTAGTCAGGCCCAGAACACGTTAAAGATTGCCAAACTTAAATACAATGGGGGTGGCGATTGGTATGCGAACAAGACTGCTTTGCCAAACCTAATTGAGTTTTGTAACAAAGAATTAGGAACCGCTATTCAACCTGAGGAAGAGGTTGCGGAAGTAAGCAGCCCGGACCTCTTTGACTATCCGTATGTCTATATGACGGGCCACGGCAACGTGGTGTTTTCAAGTGAAGAAGCGTTGAACTTACGGAATTACCTCATAGCCGGTGGGTTTTTGCATATTGATGATAACTATGGGCTGGATAAATTCATCCGGTTGGAATTGAAAAAGGTATTTCCGGAATTGGAACTGGTTGAAGTGCCCTTCAACCACCCGATCTACCATCAGAAATTTGATTTCCCAAACGGGCTACCGAAGATTCATGAACATGACGGCAAACCAGCCCAGGGTTTGGGTTTGTTTTATGAAGGAAGACTGGTGGTTTATTACAGTTTTGAAAGCGACCTTGGCAATGGGTGGGAGGACAGACGCATTCACAATGATCCGGAAGAGAAGCGCCAATTGGCTTTAAAAATGGGGGCAAATATTCTCGCCTATTGCTTTACAACCTATTAATTATCTGATACTTAAATTATTCTTATTAGTCCTCTTTGGATTTTATAACTAATTCTTTAGTTTTACAACGTAATAACTAGTTCACATGAAGGAACTCACCAAAGCCGAAGATCAGATCATGCAAATTCTGTGGATGTTGGAGAAAGGATTTGTAAAGGATATCATGGATCACTTACCCGAACCCAAGCCTGCCTACAATACCGTTTCCACCATCGTCAGGATTTTGGAAAAGAAGGGATTTGTGGGCTACAAGGCTTATGGAAAAACGCATGAGTATTATCCTCTTATCGCAAAAGAAAAGTACACCCGCTTTTACCTCAATAACCTGGTGAAAGGCTACTTCAATGGATCCTTTCAGAATCTGGTCTCCTTTTTTGCCAAAGAAAATGACTTGGCGGTGGGTGATATTGATCGCTTAATGAAAGAACTCGAGAATCTGAAACAACAAAAACCATGAACAGCATCATCAACTATCTGATTGAAGTAAACCTGGGGCTGGTTTTTCTTTACGGAATTTATTGGGCACTTCTTAAGAATGAAACAGCCTTTCAGGTAAAGCGATTCTACTTACTGGCTAGTATTCTTTTCTCGTTGGTATTCCCATTAATTTCAATTTCTGTTGATCGTAATTCGATCATTCCCTCGCTCAGTAATTCTATCCCTACCTACTGGTTGCCGGAAATAGTCATTACGGCTGAAGGTACTGCCGTTTCGCAACCTGCACCGTTCGTCTATTGGACCTGGGTTACCGCCCTTTACCTGGGCGTAGCAACGCTGCTCGTTCTACTTTTATTCGTGCGAATCGGTACTATGATTCGGCTCTTTCAAAAATCCAGGCATTACACCTGGAAAAAGTATACGATTGCTGAATCGGAGAAAGTGACCGGTGTCTTTTCTTTCTTTCAATTCATCTTTTTGCCCCCCGTGAATGCACTGGATACCGAGGAACGTCAGGAAATCTTGCAGCACGAAGAGATACACATTCAGCAGTTTCATTCTTTCGATATTTTGCTGATCCATTACCTGGAAATCATTTGCTGGTTTAACCCCATCATTAAGGCCTATAAAATTTCCCTGGTTCAGGTCCATGAATTTGAAGCCGATGCGCGCTCGGTGGAAGGCAAGGATGTGAATCGGTATTGCAGCTTGCTGGCGAAGGTTGCTCTACAACAAAACGGATATGTGCTCGCCAATCATTTTACCAATTCCTTCACCTTAAAACGAATTACAATGATGAAAACAGTCCGAAAGAAAATACGTCAATGGAAGCTGGCCGCCAGTATACTTACCGGCTTGGTCTTCTTTATCGTGGTTGCCTGCCAGGACCAATTTGTGTCTGAAATTAAAAACATAGGTAAGAACTCGAGTATGGCCCTTGAGTATCCGGTTGAAGTGCAGAAAAAAGTGAACGAAATTAAATCTAAACATCCCCAAGACGAACTTATTGTGATAGAATTAAATGAAGAAGGAAAAAAACAAGTTGAAGCTCTCAACTACGATAAAGATTTTTTTGAGAAGGTCAGTGAAATGGCTATAGTTAGTCTGCCTGAAATTGAATCTGCTTATGTGGTTATTGCTAAAGGTGATAAGGTGAGTATGCTTTCAAAAATCACAAAATCGGAAGGTGACATATTCATTATAGTAGAAGAATCTGCTCATCCAAAAGGTGGCATGGAAGAATTTTACCGTCATCTTGCCACGGTAATAAATTATCCTGCGGAGGCACGCCAAAAGGGCATTGAAGGCCGGGTATTTGTTGAGTTTGTTGTTAACACCAATGGCTCCATTTCAGATGTGGTAGTGATTAAAGGAATTGGCAGCGGTTGTGATGAAGAGGCGGCACGGGTGGTAGCGCTTGCGAATCCCTGGAATCCTGGAATGGTAAAGGGACAGGTGGTTCGTCAACGAATGGTAGTCCCGATCATTTTCAAACTCTCAAACAGTGATACAAAAATTGAAGGCGGACAAGCATCCGGTGAAACGCTGAATGACCTTGTCGTGGTGGGTCACAACAACAATTAATTTAACTAAAGTAGAAGGCTCCGGATTTGGAGCCTTCTTTATTAAATAGCACCCAATACCTCTTCCAGCTTTTTATCCAAAGCCGGGCCCCGCAGGTTTTTGGCGATGATCTTTCCCTCCGGATCAACCAAAATTGAAAAGGGAATGGCATTGATATTATAATCTTTGGCCGCTTGTGATTCGAAATACTTCAGATCGGATACATGGGTCCAGACCAGACCATCTTCTGCAATAGCCTGTACCCAGTCATCTTTTGTACGGTCCAATGAAACTCCAAAAACGTCAAACCCTTTGTCTTTAAATTTATGATATGCCTTCACCACGTTTGGATTTTCCCTTCTGCACGGTCCGCACCACTTTGCCCAGAAATCGATCAGTACATACTTACCGCGTAAAGACGATAGTTTGATAACGGTTCCTTCCGGATTAGGCAATTCAATTTCAGGAGCCAGCTGCCCAATGGCTGTTACCTTCATCTTCTCTACCATGTCAACAAACTCTTTTGTATAGCGCGAATCAGGCCATTCCTGTTTGAACTTTTCAGCTGTAGAAAGGTAAAGATGAAAGTACCGGTCTTTATCTAGCGCATTTTGTTGTAACAAGTTCAACAAACCTAACGAAGGCGGTTCGTCTTTGAGAATAGACGCTACTTGATCAAAGCCTTTATTCATCAAATTATTGTAGTCAAGTTGCAGTTGTTCTACACGGGCCTGATCCTTTTGTGAAGCCGCCTGGGCAAATTCTGTCTCCAATTGCATGATGTAGGGTGAATTCTGCAGGTTGGCCATCAATTGTTGTACCTTCATCAGTAGGTCCTGATCCGGTGATCCCTTCACTTCAAAGAAGCCATTCATATCATTCCCATCCACGTTGACTTCCACATCACTTTTGTCCAGGATCAATGTTAAAAATTGCTTCTTATAAAAGTTTATCTGATAATATCCGGGCTCCGTCAACCACAACTTTTTGGTAAAAGTGTAATCACTCTTCAACGTAATTGTATCCGCTATACCTGAATTATCGGGGCGCATTTCTTTGATCGAAATCTCCCCGGCTTGCGGATAGCCAACTTTGCCACGAATGGTAATCTCCCACCCTGGTTTAACCTCCTTACAGCCCCATCCCACAACCAGCAATAAGATCAACCCTACCATTCCCTGTACTCTTTTCATATGAATCAAAATTTATTTTGTCAAATTTTTAAGAATTAATTCGGTAGCCAGTTTGGGGTCAGCCTTGCCCTTAGTACGTTTCATCACTTCCCCCATAAACATAGTCAAAATCGCTTTCTTCCCGTTTTTGTATTCCTCCACCTTTAACGGAAACTCACGGATAATTTGTTCCACTATCGGTTGGATCGATCCAATGTCACTGTCTTGCATGAGATTCATCGTCAACGCCAAGGTTTCAGGAGACCGGGATGGATCATTTATTAATGCCGGAAATAGTTGTTGCGAAGCGACTGCAAAGTTCAATTTATTCGCATCAATTAACCCGATCAGTTGCGCCAATGCGGTAGGGGTTACTGGAAATTGATCAGCCTCTAGATGATGTTCATTGAGGTAGGATTTTACCGGCCCCATAAGCCAATTGGAAACTGCCTTATAGTTGTCAGTGTGCTGGCAAATTTCTTCGAAGTATACCGCCATCGGCTTCGAATCCGTAAGCACCTGGGCATCGTACGCGGGCAACTTATAAACTGAAATTAACTTTTCCCGCCACTCCCAGGGCAATGCCGGCATTGATTCTTTTATCTGCGCTAACCAGGCATCAGAAACTTCCAGCGGACTCAAATCCGGGTCTGGAAAGTAACGATAGTCATTCAACTCTTCCTTCGTGCGCATGCCGTACGTTTGGCCGGTGTTCGCATCATAGGTTCGGGTTTCAGAGACAACTGCCTCGCCTCGCTCCAACAAAACAGCTTGACGCTCCACTTCATAGTCGATGGCCCGTTGAACATGACGAATGGAGTTCATGTTCTTGATTTCCACTTTCTTGCCGTACTCCTTTGCCCCTTTTAGCATGAGCGAAACGTTGGCATCACACCGCAAGGATCCCTCTTCCATGTTTCCATCGCAAATCTCTAGGTACCGGACTAGTTTGCGTATCTCGGTCATAAAGGCAGAGGCTTCTTCCGAACTTCGAAGTGCCGGTTCCGTAACAATCTCAATCAAGGGTACACCCGCCCGGTTAAAATCAAGTAATGTATCCGCCTCATCCTGCAGGTGAATGGATTTGCCGGCATCTTCTTCCATATGGATTCGGTTGAGTGGAATCTTTCGTTCGCCTGTTTTAGTGGAAATCAGTAGGTATCCACCTTTACAAATGGGGGTACGGTCCTGGGTTAACTGATAGCCCTTGGGAAGATCGGGATAGAAATAATTCTTGCGATCAAAAATCTGATATCTCGAAATCTCACTTCGGCAAGCCAACCCCATCTTAATCGCCAACTCGGCTGCCTTACGGTTGAGTTTCGGAAGGGTACCCGGGTGAGCGAGGGTAATGACACTTACATGGGTGTTGGGAAGACTGCCGTACGCGGCAGCATCAGCATTATAGATTTTACTCTTGGTTAGAAGTTGCGCATGAACCTCCAAACCGATTACTACAGTATATCTATCCAACGCAGTTGTAGCCATGAATTAAAATATCATCCTATGGGCAGTGGATCCTTTTCGATCTTAAACGTTAGTGAATCAACTCCCGCATTTTCCCCAACACCCGATCAAGCCCCGCCAGGTTCTTACCACCGGCTGTAGCAAAGAACGGCTGCCCACCACCCCCTCCATCAATTTCCTTTGCCAATTCCTTTACCAGGTTTCCGGCATGAAATTTTTTTGTGGCTTCGAGTTTTTCACCCAGCATCACGGTTACTTGTGGCTTTCCATCCACATCCGCAGCCAGCACGAGTAACAAATCATCAAACTGGTTACGCAAGGCATAGGCGATATTCTTTAGTGTATCGGCATTGGGAACACTTACCTTTTCGGCTATTAAGGTATGACCATTCGATTTTGAGGCTTTTTTAACCAGGTCATCTTTGAGCAGATTGGCTTGTTGCTGATAGAGCGCCTCCAGTTTTTTCTCCAAGGCGTGTTTTTCTTCTATCAGCGATTTGGCAGCGGTAATAATATCCTTGGGGTTTTTCATTACCGACTTCACTTCATCCAGCAGATTCAAATGCTCCGCAATGTATTGCTCGGCACCCTCCGCAGTCACCGCTTCAATTCTTCGCACACCGGCCGCAACAGAACTTTCAGCAATAATTTTAAACAACCCGATATTGCCCGTAAAGGGTACATGTGTACCTCCGCAAAGTTCAACTGAAAATTTGGGATCAAATGTTATGACCCGAACAAACTCGCCATACTTTTCACCGAACAAGGCAATGGCACCCATCCCCTTTGCCTTTTCAATGGGTACGTTGCGTTGTTCATTCAATCCAATGTTTTCGCGTACTTTCTTATTGACAATATTCTCTACTCGTCTGAGCTCTTCATCCGTCATGGCTGCGAAATGAGAAAAGTCGAAACGCAGAATTTTTTCGTTCACGAGCGAACCCTTCTGTTCAACATGTTTTCCCAAAACCTGGCGCAAGGCAGCGTGCAACAAATGGGTGGCCGAATGGTTATTCATGGTTAGTCTGCGCTTACTTTCATCCACCGACACAAAAAAGGTACCGGTCAAAGTAGTCGGAATTGATTCGGTAGAATGAACAATCAGTTCATTCTCCTTTTTCGTATCGATTACCCGTACTTTTTCATTGGCCGACTCAATCACTCCGGTATCACCAACTTGTCCTCCACTCTCGGCATAGAAGGGTGTCTTGTCCAATACGAGTTGATAAGACTCCTTATTTTTTTGTTTTACTTTTCTGTATTTCACTATTCGGGCTTCGGCATTCAAATGTTCATAGCCAACAAATTCAGTCTTCGCATCGTCTCCCACTAAAATCCAATCTCCGGTTTCTTTAGTGGCATCGGCTTTTGATCTGGATTTTTGTTTTTCCATCTCCTCCAAAAAGCCCCGCTCATCAACCGTAAAGCCCCGTTCGCGTGCAATTAATGAGGTAAGGTCAAATGGAAATCCAAACGTATCGTATAATTCGAAAGCCTGCTGACCTGTGATGAGCTTATCCAGATGCTCCATTCGCTTTAACCCTTTTTCCAGCGTTCTCAAAAAAGCGACTTCCTCTTCATGAATCACTCGTCCTACGTAATCGGCTTGCTGATGCAATTCCGGGAAGACCTCTCTTAATTGAGCTGCGAGAATGGGTACCAATCTGTAGAGGAAGGGCTCCTTGAAATTCAAATAAGAAAATCCGTAGCGAACGGCACGTCTTAAAATTCTTCGAATCACATACCCCGCACCCGTATTCGATGGCAACTGACCATCGGCTATGGTAAAGGCAACCGCCCGAATGTGATCGGCCATTACGCGTATTGCAATGTCCTGCTTCTCATGTTCAGATCCTCTTCCGGGAGTCGATCCGCTATAGGATACCCCCGCTTCATTCGCAATAAAATCCATTAGTGGACGAAAGACATCGGTATCGTAGTTGGAAATCTTTCCCTGAATCGCCATGCACAACCGCTCAAACCCCATTCCCGTATCCACATGTTTATCGGGCAACGGCTCGAGCGCTCCGGATGCCAACCGGTTAAACTGAATGAATACCAAATTCCAGATCTCCACCACTTGAGGATGATCGCTGTTTACCAATTCCCGTCCGGCCTTCTGCTTTACCTCTTCTGAGGAGCGCAAATCAATATGGATTTCAGAACAAGGACCACAAGGACCTTGCTCGCCCATTTCCCAAAAGTTATCCTTCTTGCTGCCGTGCAGGATTCGGTCTTCCGCTACATATTGCTTCCACAATTCTTTAGCCTCAACATCTACAGGAAGAGAATCGCCCTGGTCGCCACCAAATACGGTTACATAAAGCCGATCTTTTGGCAATTGATATACTTCGGTGAGGAGTTCCCAGGCCCAGGCGATTGCCTCCTTTTTAAAGTAGTCGCCAAAACTCCAGTTACCCAACATCTCGAACAGGGTATGATGGTAGGTGTCGAGGCCAACATCTTCCAGGTCATTATGCTTACCGCTTACACGTAAGCACTTTTGGGTATCGGCAATGCGCTTGCTTGATGGGGCATTGTTTCCTAAAAAGTAGTCTTTGAACTGGACCATGCCCGAATTGGTAAAGAGTAATGTGGGATCGTTTTTAAGTACCAATGGAGCCGAGGGGACAATCTTATGGCCCTTATTTTCAAAAAAATCGAGGAATTTGCGTCTTATTGTTGCTGAATCCATTAAATCTAAGCCCGTTTTAACTTTTCACACTGAGGTTTTTCTCTATATTTATGGGTTCTAAACCCTGATAACGAGCAAAATTAATCCCCTTGGCATCAATATGAAAGGAAACCCGGAATTTCGGTTGGAGACGCATGCTGAGTATAATTGGGCTAAATGCTTGTAATTGAACGAGCGGATGGCGGCTACCAAATTTCATTACAATCCTAAAACACTGCGGTATGAACGCGTGAAAATTTCGATCGTGAATGTCACGATCTCCACGTTCAGCTATCTGGCCTTTGGGTTTTTGTTTTTTGTGGGGATTGTATTGTTGCAGAACTTTATCATTAATACCCCAACCGAGAAAAAACTACGTGCCGAAAACAAATCGCTGGATCAACACAAAGTATTACTAACAGCCCAACTGCAAGAATCGAATCAACGATTGGCCGAGCTAAAGAAACAAGACCTGGCACTTTATCATAAACTATTTGAAACTACACTGCCGCAGGAATCAGCTCCGGTTTATCCGGATCGGGAAGAACTGCTGCTTGCCAGGTCGAGCGATTTTGAAGAGTCTGTAAGCCAACTGAGTCAGCGATTCTCTGAATTAAATTCCGCTGCCCGAATCAGTAATTCCGAATACCGGCACGGCATGAGCATCCGCAAAGATGACCTGAAAGAATTAACAGCGTTGCCCACCATTGCTCCCATTCAAAATTTTGAAGTCGAAAAACTAGTGTCGGGCTTTGGCACCCGGATCAATCCCTTTCATAAAGGCAAGTACCAGCATGACGGTGTGGATATTGCATCTCCACGGGGCACGCCCGTAATCGCCACCGGACCAGGCCGGGTTATTCTTACGAAACGGAGTGACCTGGTAGCTGGATATGGCAACTTTGTGGAAGTTGATCATGGAAATGGATACATCACCCGGTACAGTCACCTCGAAGATATAGTCGTTCGTCAAGGTCAATCCATTGTAAAAGGTCAGGCACTGGGTACGGTGGGATCCAGCGGTGGATCCATCGCACCCCATGTTCATTATGAAGTGATTAAGGACGGTGAAAATTTAAATCCGGTAAAATTTTTAATGGCTGGAATTAATGCCGATCAGTATGAAGCGCTGGTAAATATTAGTAAAAAACAAAACCAATCACTTGACTGATGGCCCAGATGCGCTACACATATAATCCGGATACCTGTAAATACGAGCCGGTCGTTGTGTCGCCAAAAGTGGCCGGTCGCAAAATCCTCAACTTCCTGGGCATCTCTTTCCTGATCGGATTGACAGGAGCCTTCTACTTCAACTACCGCTTTCCGTTGGTAGACGAAACCTTGCAAGCGGAGCGAAATCAAAAACTAAAAACCGAATGGCGGGTTCTATACAAGCAACTGCAACGCACGTCCAACCAGTTAAGCGCGCTGGAGCACAACGATGACCAGAACTATCGTGTGATTCTGGATTTGGAACCGCTCGATCAATCACAGCGGGAAGCCGGGGTCGGTGGTCGCGAAAGGGAGAGTGAATCGATTCCCTATCCGATCATTCGCACAGCCTACGAACAAGCTGAGAAAATTAAAAACCGATTGGATATAGAAGCGCAGTCGCTGCAACAATTGATGAACGAACTATTGAAGAAGGAGAAAATGTGGGCCTCGCGGCCTGCCATTCAACCCGTCAGCAACAAAGACCTGAAACATCTGCATACCATTTTCGGACTTCGCATGCACCCCCTATTAGGCTATGTGCGTCCACACAATGGACTTGATTTTACGGCACCACAAGGCAGCCCTGTGTATGCTACGGGTGACGGAAAAGTAAGTTATGCTCAATATTCAACCTCCTATGGTAACGTAGTTTTCATTAATCATGGTTATGATTTTGAAACTCGGTATGCCCACCTCACCAATTTTATTGTTGCCAGTGGACAATTTGTAAAACGCGGTCAGGTTATTGGTTATGTAGGAAATACGGGGCTTTCAGTGTCAGCCCATTTGCATTACGAAGTGCTATATAAAAATTCACCCATCAACCCCATCAATTTCTTTCAACGCGACCTAAACAACAAAGAGTATGAAAAGTTGGTGGAGATTGGCAGTCAGGCCACCAGTTCGCTGGATTAGTTCTCTCATCATTTCTTACATTTCTCATCTTCTCTTTTATTTGCAGCTCAATTTCGACTTATGTTTAAATCAATAGGGATTATCGGATTGATGCTGTTCACTGAGCTAACGTATGGGCAAAGAAAGGATACGGTCAGCATCATTGGGGTGGGTGATATCATGATGGGGAGTAACTATCCCAATGGCGGGGTGCTGCCGCCCGATCAGGGAAAGGAGTTGATGGCTGATGTGGCTCCGCTCCTAACCAGTGCAGACGTTGCGATTGGCAATCTCGAAGGTGTTCTGTTGGACGAGGGAGGTACTGCCAAAACCTGCCGTGACCCCAAAGTGTGTTACGTCTTTCGAAGTCCGGTCAGTTATGTACACAACCTTGTCATGGCAGGTTTTGATATCTTGAGTTTGGCGAATAACCATGCCGGTGATTTTGGAGAAGTTGGGCGTAAAAGCAGTATGAAAACCCTCGAAGCGGCAGGGATAATGTATGCCGGACTGACCTCTGCTCCCTACACGATCCTGGAAAAGGAAGGCGTTAAATATGGCTTCACGGCTTTTGCTCCAAACAGCGGTTGTCTTGATATTAATGACCTGGCAACTGCCCGCAACATCGTCACTACGCTGGATTCTTTAACGGATATCGTGATTGTATCCTTTCATGGCGGGGCCGAAGGTCCACAACACCAACATGTACCCCGAAAAAATGAAATTTTCTATGGGGAAAACCGGGGCAATGTATATGAATTCGCACATTCGTTGATTGATGCCGGTGCCGATATTCTTTTCGGACATGGACCTCATGTAACCCGGGCCATTGAAGTTTACCAGGATCGCTTTATTGCCTATAGTTTGGGTAACTTTTGCACGTATGGCGGCATTAACGTGTCGGGGGTAAACGGGTTGGCACCTATTATTAAGGTGTACACCACATCCGATGGCACGTTTATTAAGGCGAAGATCACCTCCACGTACCAGACTCCGCGCTCCAGTGTGAAAATCGATTCACAAAACCAAGTATTAAACCGGATTCAACAGCTTACGAAACAAGATTTTCCTGAATGTGCTATTGAAATTGATGATTCGGGGTGGGTTTTGAAATCCACAAACTGATGTGAATAGGTTGTCGATAAAAAAAAATCGTCCCGTTGTTTCAAGATTAAAGAATTGTTACTTTGCATGAAGATCGTTCATCCATTTGGATTCGATCCAGGCCCCATAGTCCCTCATGGCGTATAAAGAAAAAGAAATTGAGAAGATATATTACTCTATCGGTGAAGTAGCCGAGATGTTTAATGTAGCCCCCTCCCTTATCCGCTTCTGGGAATCCGAGTTCGACCTCATCCAACCAAAAAAGAACCGCAAGGGCAACCGGCAGTTTACAAGAGAAGACATTGATCATGTTCGCACCATCTACCACCTGGTAAAAGAAAAAGGATTTACACTTCAAGGAGCGAAGGAAATGCTCAAAAATGACAGCCAATCTGTTCGCGATAAGATGGAACTACTCGATTCTCTAAAAAAAGTCCGTCAGTTTCTGGTTCAAATCCGGGAGAAGCTCTAACTCTATCCTTCGGAATGAGAGGCGCATCCTCAGTAAAAAGGTTGTTGCGGTTCATTCTAGATTCAATCCGGATTTTTTAATTTCCAACATCCAACCAAAGTATGGAACAAGAACGCCTAGCCTTTGTTGCCTTGCATTTTACACCGGGTATCGGAGATTTTTTGCTAAAACAGCTGGTTAGTTATTGTGGGTCAGCCGAGCAGGTCTTTAAAACTCCAAAAGGAAAGCTGCTGAAAATTCCCGGAGTAGGTGAATTTTCAGCGGATGCGATTAAGAATAGTCATTCCTTCTCGGAAGCTGAAAAAGAGTTAAAGAAAGCCGAGCGAGATGACGTTGAAATTCTGTTGTACACCGATAAAAAATACCCCCATCGGTTAAAGTCAATTGAAGACGCACCCGCGTTACTCTATTATAAAGGCAATCAAAACCTGAACTCTCAAAAAGCTGTAGGCATCGTGGGCACACGACAGGCTACTGAATACGGGAAGAGAATGGTAGAACAGATTTGCCAGGAACTGGTCCCGCATCAGGCCCTCATTATTAGCGGCCTGGCTTATGGTATTGACATTCATGCCCACAAGTTTGCATTGAAAAGTGGATTGCCTACCGTTGGGGTGATGGGCAGCGGCATGGACATCATCTACCCGGCCGTTCATAAGGAAGTTGCAAAGAAAATGCTCAGCCATGGGGCCCTGCTCACCGAGAATCGCTTCGGCACGAAGCCCGATGCCCATAATTTTCCCGCCCGTAACCGGATTATAGCCGGCATGTGCGATGCGTTGATTGTCGTTGAAGCTGCTGAAAAAGGTGGTGCCTTGATTACTGCAGACATTGCCAACAGTTATAACAAAGATGTGTTTGCCGTACCCGGCAACCTGGGGCAAACGTACTCGGAAGGGTGTAATAAGCTCATTAAAACCAACCGCGCCAATTTATTCACCTCCGTAAAAGACCTGGAGTACCTGATGAATTGGTCTGCCGCGAGTACATCACCAACACAAGCCGTACTCGACTTCACCACCTTCGAACCCGATGAACAAACGGTGATCCGGATTCTGAAGGAACGCAATGCCCCGGTGATGATCGATGAATTGAGCTTCAAATGTTCCTTACCCCCCAGCCAATTGGCCTCTCTCCTGCTAACGCTTGAGTTTAAGAATGCGGTGAAGTCGTTGCCTGGAAAAATGTTTGCATTGAAGTAATCAAGACCCGTTGGAAAAAGTGTGTACACTCAAACTAATGTGGAAATACCCGCTCCGCCAATTCCATGGCCTTGATAAACTCGGTCCGGTTTAATACGGGTGCTGCTTGCTTCGAATCGAGGAAGGCCAGAATGGTTTCCGTTGCCATGTTACCTACCAGTTCATCCTTCGCCATGGGGCAACCCCCATACCCTTTTATGGCACCATCAAATCGTTGGCAACCCGCTTGGTAGGCTGCGGCAATTTTTTCCAAGCTGGTTGTTGGCGTTGAATGCAAGTGAGCTCCGAATTCAACATTCGGGAAGGATTTAATCAGGGAAGTAAATAGTGATTCGATCTGTGTTGGCTGCGAAACACCAATGGTGTCGGCCAGGGAGATAATAGGAACCTGTAAAGTGGTCAGAATATCGGTAAACTTTGCCACAATCTCCAAATCGTAAGGATCACCGTACGGATTTCCAAATCCCATACTGATGTACACCACCTGTTTTTTATTATGCCGGGTGCAAAGTTCTTGAATTTCATTTACCGTATTCAGCGCTTCCGCAATAGACTTATTGGTATTCCGCTGTTGAAAAGTCTCTGAGATAGAAAGTGGGAAACCCAGAAAATGTATTCGATCAAACTGACAGGCGGTTTCTGCTCCGCGAACATTGGCTATGATGGCCAACAACCTGGTTTTGGAATTGCTGATTTCCAGTTGATCCAATACTTCGGCCGTATCGCGCATTTGCGGTATAGCTTTGGGTGAAACAAAACTCCCAAAGTCGAGGGTGTCAAATCCAACTTTTAATAACTGATTGAGGTAAGTCACTTTTACATCCGTTGGAATGAATTCTTCCAATCCTTGCATAGCATCCCGCGGACATTCAATGAGTTTCATCAATTAATAAAAGTTATACAAAATTAGGGTAACTCAAAGTGATGGAAAAATACCGACAATAGTCGGAGTAAAATGCCATTTAACTGAAAAACTACCTAAATCTTCGCAAGAGAAGGATTAATTTAACGATTGATTAAATTTTACCATGCCTTTACCTTCCTTTGGCGGCTCATTAGGGTATAAACGAGCCGCACATTTATTGCACCGGGCTACGTTCGGTCCCACTCAATTGCAAATTGATTCGTTTGCAACCCTCACTGCCGGTCAGGCGGTAACCCAACTTTTTCAACAACCCTTGCCTGATCCTGTTTTACCAATCGATCCGGAAACCGGTACAGAATGGGTACTTACAGGAACCACCGATTCCAACAGCGGTGATCGTGATCTTCAGGAATTCCTTAAAGGCTGGTTTCTGGGTCAGATGATTGGCGTAGGTGTGTCTGCCTCCAACTATCTGTCTTATTCCACAAGGGAGAAGATAGTTTTCTTTTTACATACAGTACTCACCACCATCCAGTCAAAAGTTGATAATAGTCGTTCACTTTACTTCCAAAACCAATTGTTTCGGAAGTTTGCATTCGATAAAACCCTGCCGGCTGAATACAACTTTAAAGCACTCACTAAAAAGATCAGTGTCGACAATGCCATGCTCCGGCTGCTGGACGGAAACCTAAATGTGAATGGCAGCGTGAATGAAAATTATGGTCGTGAACTGCTGGAATTATATTCCATTGGGCGTGGATTAGAAGGTACCCTGCCACCGGCAACGATTCCTGGCGACTACTTTAACTACAAGGAGCAAGATGTGCGTGCTGCCGCCCAGGTCTTGTCGGGCTGGGAATTGGATACCACCTTCACCTCGGTGGATGAAACCGTAGAGTTATTTTCAACGGGTACACAAAAATTGCCCCGCGGCAAAGTGCGAGGGAGCCCAAGCAATGCCAGCGCTCACGATAACACAGTGAAACAGTTTAGTGAACGGTTCGGCAATGCCACGATTCAGCCGGATCCGCTCTTGCTGAATGGTAGCAGCGCAACCGAAGCCAGTGCGATGGATGAAATCAGTCAATTGATTGAATTAATCTACGCCCAACCGGAAACAGCGCGTCATTTCTGCAGACGGATATATCGGTTCTTTGTTTACCATGAAATCACGCAAGCCATTGATGATACCATCATTGCCGAAATGGCCAATACTTTTGTTGCTCATGGATATAAAATTCAGCCTGTGTTGGAAGACTTGTTTCAAAGCCAACATTTTTACGATGCGGCAGCAGGTTTGAATGATGATGCTTTTGGTGGAATCATCAAATCACCGTTGGACTTGATGATCGGCACATTTCGTTTCTTCAACATTCAACTGCCGGATCCGGTAGTCAATGCCGAAGCCTATTATGAACAAACCGGTGAACTGATTCGCTCGCTGGAAAGTATGGGTATGCATTTTTACGAACCCTTTGATGTGGCCGGATACGATGCCTATCACCAATATCCCATTTACCACCGCAGTTGGATCTCCACCAATTACCTGACACGCAGGTACGAGTTTATCAGAACCCTGGTATCGGATAGTCAAATGACTATGCCGGGGATGTTAAAGATTGACCCGGTGGCCTTTGTCCAAAACAATATCAGCAATGCCATCGCCTCGGATGCACGGCAACTGATCATTGAACTGACCAAATACTTATTACCGTTGGCGGATAACCTGACCTTTGACCCCGCGTTGGATGATACTGCAGGCCTTACAGCCGAACGGATGAATTACTTCCTGACTGCCTTTCTGAAATCGCCCCAGCTGGATGCCGACCCGGAGGGTGCCTGGACCTTCCGATGGAATAATCCGGTGGATATGGAAGTGGTGAGGCGGCAATTGGAAAATCTTTTCAACGCCATGATGCAATCGCCCGAGTACCAACTTTACTAATTGTGCATGAAACGTAGAAACTTTATAAAGAAACTCTCATTGGCCACCATCCCCTTTACCCTGGGGGGCATACCCATCCGCCTTATGGCAGAGAATTCTCTTACCCGGATGGCCGGTCAAAGTACAAACGACCGGGTGTTGATCATCCTGCAATTGCATGGAGGGAATGACGGGCTTAATAGCATTATTCCCGTGGAGGCCTATGATTTATACTATCAATGGCGGGCTAACATCGCTATACCTACTAAGAATAGCTTACGCAAAATGATTCCCCTGGATAGTACCCTTCCGTCCGCTGTTCAGGTAGGCTTGCATCCGGATATGATTGCAATGAAAGATCTCTACGATCGCGGGCGTATGGCCGTTGTACAAGGGGTATCGTACAAAAATAATAATGGATCCCATTTTCGGGGCCGCGATATCTCCTTTATGGGCGGTGGATTTGACGATTACTTTTCTTCGGGTTGGGTGGGTCGGTACCTGCAACAGGAATTTGCCCCACAAATCTATCCCAACGATTTCCCGAATGCTGAAATGAAAGACCCATTGGCCATTGAAATGGGCAGTGATGTGTCGCTGATTTTTCATCAGGAAGGAAACATTCCTACCTCCATCTCCCTGAATGACCCTCAAAGTTTTGCGCAACTGGTGGAAGACCTGGAAGGATTTAATGATGAAGGTATTGACCCCCGCGGCAAACCACCGCTGGCGTTGAATGACTCACCTTATGGGAAAGAGCTGAACTGGATTCTCGGTTTGGAAGACAAGTCAGAAGATTATGCAGAACGGTTATACGAAGTATTCCAAAATGCACCGGCTACTTCCATCACCTATCCCGAACGGTATCCCTTCAATGCCCCACGCGGAAGCATGCGCAATGGTTTAACTCCGCAATTGCAGTTAATCGCCCGCTTGCTGGATGGTGGCGGACCAGGACTGGGAGTGAAAACAAAAGTATTTCTGGTAAAGATGGGTGGTTTTGATACCCATGCTGAACAAGTGGAGAGTTATGATCCCACGATGGGGCAACATGCGGCCTTAATGTACCACATCGCATCGGCTATGAAAGCCTTTCAGGACGACTTGAAAGCGCGGGGTCTTGAAGACCGGGTGCTTACCGTAACCACCTCTGAGTTTGGAAGACGTGTTCGCGCCAATGGAAGTTATGGCACTGACCATGGCACCGGAGCTCCCGTCATGATTTTCGGCAAAGGAGTACAACCCGGTGTGGTGGGCACCGTGCCGGATCTGAATAAAGAAAATGTGGAAATGCAATTTGATTACCGGCAGGTGTATGCCAACCTGCTGCGCGACTGGATGCTGGTCGATGAAAATAAAATCAACACCGATATCTTCTTTAAGGATTTCCTGAATGGGCCGAAAGAAGATGGTTCCGGTAATTATGAGCCATTACCGCTTGCCACCCAGATCATCTCTGGTGTACAGGAAAACTTCATCAATAACAGGTTCAATTTGGAAGACTGCTACCCGAACCCGGCCACCGAATTCACCACCATCAAATTCAAAATCAATACCACCCATCACGTAACGCTTTCATTAAGCGATAATCAGGGGCGTTTGATACAAACTCTTTTGCAGGAAGAGCGGAACGAAGGCGAGCATGAAATACGTGTCCATGTACAGGATTTGCCGGTAGGTATTTATTTTTATGAATTAAAAACCGGATTCTTCCAGGAAACAAAAAAACTAATCGTTGTACGATGATGTATCTGAAGCGAATGCTCCCTGTGCTGTTACTCTTGCTCGTGTGTGCAACGGTTCTGGCACAACCGAAAAAGAAGGGCGGCCTGATCAACAAGCCGAACCAACAGAATAAGTTTCTTGAAAAGCAGTGGTGGTTGGGGATCAAGGCCGGTACCAACCTGGCGCAGGCCATCCCAACAAAACGGTATACGGTGGTCACTCCTACGAATTATGCCCAGGCCTTGAATGACAAGGAGTACGATTCCTTTAACAATACCGGCAGCCAGGCTACGCTGGAGGCTACCTTCTATTATAAAGGCTTCTCCTTTAGTGCCCAACCGACTTACCGCCATAGCCGCTTCACCTATTCGAATCAATTTCAATGGGACAACCCCGAAAATGTAGAGGAGCGTCTGGTGTTGCAATACGATCAGGAACAAAAACTGGATTATGCCGATTTCCCGTTTATTATCAAGTACGACATCCTACGCGATAAATTCCGGCCGTATGCGCAAGTTGGGATATTCTATTCGCTGTTGATTAATGCCAACAAGGCCGTGGCGGTTTCAGGAACCGATTATGCCTCCGGTGGCACCAATCAGTTTTCAAATGACCCGATCATTGTGGGTGCTAAAGATCTCTTCGATAATAATTGGGGGTTGATGGCCGGAGCCGGACTGGAATACAACCTAGGAAATATCCGGGTTGTATTGGATGCCTCCTATTGGAAAGGCATGAGCAACATCAGCAACGTTGAAAGCCGGTATGGAAGCGATCGCCTGGCGGGCATTGGCGATGCCCAGGACGACATGAAGCTGAATAACTTCGTCATTTCAGCCGGGGTACTCTTTCCGATGCGTTTCCTTAGCAGCAGTTTTAAAACTCTAGATCGCTAGACCATGCGTTTACCAGTTCTACTTTTAGCAATCGGGTTCCTAACTTCCTGTTCGAATGAAGCCGATCCATCTGCGGACAAGGCCAGTTTTACCCGGATTTACGATACCGACAACTTCAATGCCTCCTTCTATCCGATCGATATGAAGCAAACGCCCGATGGGGGCTTTCTGATATTAGGGGGCCGCAGAATTAACGACTCCAATTTCAGCGGAATTTACATTATGAAAGTGGATGAATATGGTGGATTTGTTTCCGAACTGGAAGTAGATCCGGCTTTTGTCAATCCGGTTGGCCCCTTGCTAGAATCGGGAGGTAATTACTATTTTTTTGCGATGAATGCCGTGGGTTTACAAACCCAACTATTTCAGCTGGATGCGAGTGGTACCCTTTCCGATCCAATCAATGTAGGCGCAGCCTATCCGGCTGCGGCAGCCCAAGATGGCACCAACTTCATATTACTCAGTTATGACAATCTGAATAAACAATCCGTTGTTTCATTGATAACACCCACCGGCTCCATCAGTCAGTCCCAGGGTTTCACCATTGGCGCAGGAGATGCCGTAGAGGAACCCATCATCGAACATTTTCTTCGCACCGGCAGGCAATTACCATTCCTGGTAGGGAAAGCGGGCGGGCAATACTATTTCAATGGATTCTATAACTACACGCTTTCCTTGGTGTTTACCAACCTGACTGATAACGAACCTGAAGGTGTTGTTCAGGGCCAACAAGATGATGGCGGGATAAGTCAAGCAGTTCCGTTAGACGGTGGTACCTTTGCGCTGGCACGATTCAACTTTGGTGATAACTACATTCTCCCAAAAAGCACACTGAATACAAATGGGGTTAGCGCTAGCGTAGACCTAGGCGGAAATTCCTTTCCGGAATTAATTGCCAACGCACCGGTCAAGATTCTACGAATTACCCTGGGAACTACGAAACGGGTTCTGTATGGAAGCAATACCAAAAGTAGTCAGATCGGGTTGTTTGGATATGACGAAACCACCGGAGACTTTACCGGAAGCAAGTACCTGGGTTTCTCCAATCCGTTTGAACTATCGTCCTTCCTTGCTACCACGGATGGTGGTTTGGCTGTGTGTGGAACAACCTATATGGCCGGTCGCTTTCCACGAGTTTGCATTTTCAAGTTGTCAGCAGACGAAGTAAGCCAGTCATTCCAGTAAGCATTTCGTTATTTCATCCGTTTTTTCTTCCTTGGGGTTCCTTTTAGCATGATCCACATCGAAGAAAATGTAAGTCTGCGTGATTATAATACGTTTGGCATTCAAGCCCATGCCCGTTACTTCTGCAGCATCACCTCCGAGCATGATTTATTGGCATTAATGCGCCAGGAGGTTTTCAAACGCAATACGCACCTCATCCTGGGTGGGGGTAGCAACCTGCTCTTTACAAAAGATTTCGATGGTCTGGTGATTAAAGCCAACCTGAAAGGCATTGATCTGAAAGAACAAAGTGAGGATCGGGTGACCTTGCAAGTCATGTCGGGCGAAGTCTGGCATGAATTTGTATTGTATTGTGTACACCACGGCTATGGTGGAATTGAAAATCTTTCGCTGATCCCTGGTACGGTAGGTGCTGCACCCATTCAAAACATAGGAGCGTATGGTGTTGAGGTAAACGAAGTGATCGAACGCGTGCATGGCATCGATCTTTTAAATGGAGAACAGAAGTCGTTTACGAACGAACAATGTCTGTTTGGATACCGCGAAAGCATCTTTAAGCATACACTGAAGGAAAAATTTTTTATTTCAAGTGTTACTTTAACATTGACCCGAATAAATCATCGCTTTAATGTTCAGTATGGTGCACTTGCCGATACATTGAATGCACTGAATCAACCACCTTCCTTGCAATCGATCAGTGATGCTGTTATTCAAATTCGTAAAAGTAAATTGCCTGATCCATCCGTGATTGGAAATGCCGGCAGCTTCTTTAAGAATCCTACCATCAGTAAAACACATTATGAATTGCTACAAAAAGAGCATTCAAAAATTCCTGGATATCCATCTGTAAATCAAGATATTAAGGTGCCAGCAGGTTGGTTGATTGAACAATGCGGTTGGAAAGGAAAACGATTTCATCACGTGGGTGTTCATGCGCAACAAGCGTTGGTATTAGTGAATTATGGTGGCGGAACCGGTGAAGAAATTTTTCAACTGGCCACGCGTATTTCAAAATCCGTTCAAGAAAAATTCAACATCACATTAACACCCGAAGTGAATATCATCGGGGAATAATTCATATGAAGTTATGTTGATAAATCAGGTTATAGCAACCTGAATAATTTTTGGTATTGAAAAATTTTTTGTGCAAAATTTTTGTGAATTAATTTTTTATTATACCTTTCGTACAGTTTTAACTAAAATATTAAAACGTTATGGCAAAAAAACCCGCTAAGAAAGCAGCTAAGAAGAAAGCTAAGAAGGCTGCTAAGAAGAAGAAGTAATCAAGCAAGTCTTGATGCTTTAGCAAAGAGAAGTGATCCAGGATCACTTCTCTTTTTGTTTTATGTCCATCCTTAAATGACATCAACAACCCACCGTCCCATCCATCAACATCCGATCACCACCCAAGGATGTAGCATGTAAGTGGATCTTTCCAACCGAATTCAATAGCCCGAATCTTCCTTAAATACATTGAAAGCAGCGCGATCAACAGCTTGCAATCCTTTGAAATTCATTTCTTTAATCATTCGATTGCGGAAATTTAATTCGTTTCCGGCTTGTTTGCCGCGATAGAAGGAGTTTAACTTTGTAGCATCAAGTAACCCATAATTGCATGGCAAAGACAACGACCAAACCGGCTGCTGAAAAGAAAGCCCCTGCTAAGAAAGCAGCGGCAAAGCCGAAGACCCTATCGATCGAGAAAGTATCCGAAGATATTCTGGCTAAACTGAAGTCGCTTAATATTGAACAACAACTTCAGGCCGATATTGAGTGGTGCCTCGGAAGCTATCGCTATGATCAAAATCCGGTAGGGCTTTATGACATAGCTTCAAGAGCATTGACGGTTTTCAAGCAAGAACAGGAAAAGAAAACCAAAGGTGTTACCGCAGCCTTTATCAGTGGTATCGAAAAAGCATTGAAGTAAGCTCAACGTGCTTGCACGATCAAAGACCCCGCTTCCAATCGGGGTCTTTTTTATATCATGTGGGTTACGTTTGTGAGCGTGCCGGCATAGCGAATGCACTCCACTCCGAACTTATTCAGAAAATCCACCCCTTCGTCCGAAGCGAGCCCTTTAAATTCGGCATACGAATTGAGATAGATAACGCGGCTGATGTTCATACTGAAAATGATGCGGGCACAAGCCAGGCAGGGCGACAAGGTTACATATAATGTGGCCCCTGCCACGGAAGTCTTGTTCTTAACTGCATAAAGGATTGCATTTTGTTCGGCATGGATCGCCAGGGAACAACTTCCTTTGGAATCGCGGGGGCAACCCACTTCGGGCCACTCTTCATCGCAATTGTGCGTACCAGAAGGGGGTCCGTTGTATCCTATGGAGATGATGCGGGTGTCTTTTGTTAAGACAGCACCTACGTGTCGCTTAATGCAATGAGAGCGTTTCGCCAGGTTAACGGCTAGCTCCATATAGATATCATCAAAGGCAGGGCGGTTCATCAGGATCAGAATAAAGGCTCAAAATAGTATATTCGCGTTTAAAATTGACTGTACGTGATGACCCGAACTCTTTTTTTATTGCTCCTGCTTCTTTTTACAGTTGTGAGTGAGGCGCAGGAGGCGATTAAACCAAGGCCAAGTCCGGTAGCCCTTGTTACGGCCCGCTACAAAGATACCTACCTTAAGATCACCTATAGTCAACCGCACAAGAAAGGCCGCTCGATCTTCGGCAACCTGGTGCCCTACGGAGAGGTTTGGCGCACCGGTGCTAATGAAGCTACCGAAATCACAATCACCCGTGATATTTTGCTCAATAATACCTTACTGAAAGCCGGCACCTATTCGTTGTTTACCATCCCCGAGAAAGATTCCTGGACCATCATCATCAATAAAGATCTGGGGCTCTGGGGCTCCTATAATTATAATCCCAGGATGGACGAACTTCGTTTCACGGTCCCCACCCACACGATTCAAGGAGCCGTTTACGAACCGTTTACCATATTGGTAGATCAGCGAAATAACAAAGCCGAACTGGTATTGTTGTGGGACACTGTTCGTGTTGTTATCCCTATTCAGTTTAATGAACCCTCGCCCTCATGAAGTTTGCCTTACTATTTCTTCTCTTTTTAATTCCTGCCTCCCTCCCTGCGCAAGACCTTTCCGAACTGGAACGCAGAAATGGCTTTAAGGAAATCAAGTTAGGGTTGCCGATTGACAGCATCAAAGCCGCTGCGTTTAAGAAAGACATTATCGAGCGCAAAGAGTTCCCGGCCAAGGTGTATGAAACTGAACATCCGGACTACATGACCATTGGCGATGTACCCGTGAAGAAGATTGAATTAAAAACTTACCAGGGATTGATTTACGAAATAGATGTGATCACACCCAAAGACCCCAAAGTGATGCGCGGTTTGGAAAAGTCGTACGGGAAAGCAACCTACAGCATCCGCACCGAAAGCTACTACTGGAAGGGCACGACCATAAGTCTGGTATACAAAGGCCATCGAAAAGACATCCGGCTCACGTACCGCTCGGGTCCTGTTATTAGCAAGATGTACCAAGACAAAGGCAAGCAGATTGAAGAGGTGGCCGAAGATTTCTAATCGCAGCCTGCGGGTGAAAAAAAAATCAGGGCTGCCATCGCATGTGATCGGCAGCCCCGACTTTCTGAATTCGTTATCCTTTGAATATAATCCGGTAAATCTTTCCGGCCTGATCATCCGACACAAGCAACGATCCATCGGGTAACTGCAATACATCCACTGGTCGGCCGGTAACTTCCTGCGAAGTTTCGTTTAGCCAGCCACTGGCAAATGGTTCGTAGCTGACGGCCTTACCCTCCTGAAGCTTTACCAAACTTAATTTGTACCCACTCTTCTTCGACCGATTCCAGGAACCGTGCTCCGCCAATATGATTTGATTTTTATACTCCGCAGGAAACATGTCACCGGTGTAAAACTTCAATCCCAGGGGTGCAACATGTGCGCCCAGGTTTTGAATGGGTTGTACAAACTCAGTGCAGGCGCGTTTGCTGCCAAATTCCGGATCGGAGACCGTTCCCCCATGACAATAAGGATAACCAAAGTGCATGCCTGCCTGAGGAGCAGCATTTAATTCACACGGAGGCACATCATCGCCCAGCATATCGCGGCCATTGTCGGTGAACCAAAGATCATTTGTCTCAGGGTGCCAGGTAAAACCAACGGTGTTGCGCACACCGCGGGCATATATTTCCAAACCGGTTCCATCGGGGTTCATCCGGTGAATGCCAGCATAGATTGAATCGGTGGGTTCACAAATATTACACGGTGCACCTACCGGTACATACAACTTTCCATCCGGACCGAATGCGATGTACTTCCAGCCGTGATGTGTTTCGGTAGGGAATTGATCATAGATCACTTCGGGTTCACCCGGTTGATCCAACTTATTTTCAATATCACTAAATTTGAGAATCCGGCTTACTTCAGCCACATATAGATCGCCATTATGAAAGGCCACACCATTGGGCATATTTAATCCCGAATCCAACACCCATTTTTTATCGGCCACAAAATCACCATCGGTGTCCTTCACCGCATAGACTTTATCACCATCTTTGTTACCAATAAAGAGTGTACCTGACTGAGACAGCGCCATAGAACGGGCATCCTCAACTTCGGCATAAATGCTGATCGAGAACCCTGGTGGCAATTGAATGGAACTCAGTGAAACTTCTTCAGGAGGTGCGCTGCAAGCCATCATGGCCACGCCCAATACCCCTCCCATTATCTTGCTTATTTTCATACTCATTAGATTAACAATTCAAAAACAAATATCTGCCGCTAAAGGTTAGAAGTCCTTAACTTTTACACAGAAATTTTCAATCCTGTCATTTTTTTGGGCGAACCCCTGTCAAACGGTTACCTTTGCAGGAATTTGACCCGTCATGATTTCCATTTCTAACATTTCCTACTACATCGGTGGCAGACCGCTTTATGAAAATGCCTCGATGTTTATCAAACCCAATGACAAAATCGGGTTAATCGGGCTCAATGGCCGGGGTAAATCTACCTTATTAAAAATTATCCATGGCGAACTAAGTATCAACAGCGGGTCAATCAGCAAAGCCAAAGAGTGCACCCTCGGTTTTCTCAATCAGGATCTGCTCTCCTACCAAACCGATGATGCGATACTCACCGTGGCTATGGAAGCCTTTAAAGAGGCGGTGGATACCCAACGCCAGATTGAGAAAGTCTTACACCAACTGGAAAGAGAATATTCAGACGACCTGGTGGATAAGCTGACCAAACTGCAGGAGAAATTTGAACACCTCGATGGCTATACCATGCAAGCCAAAGCCGAAGAGGTATTGGAGGGCATTGGCTTTTCCACCAAAGATTTACATCGGCCGTTGCGTGAGTTTTCCGGGGGCTGGCGCATGCGTGTGATGTTGGCCAAGTTGCTGTTGGAAAAACCCTCCTGCCTGATGCTGGATGAGCCCACCAACCACCTCGATCTTCCCTCTATTGAATGGGTGGAGAATTACCTCCGCAACTATGATGGAGCCGTCATCATTGTATCGCACGACCGTACCTTTCTTAATAATGTGATTACTAAAACGGTAGAAGTAACCAATCAACAGTTGGTAACCTACGAAGGCAATTACTCCTATTACTTGCGTGAGAAGGAAATGCGGGAGGAAATCCAACAGAATGCCTACGACAATCAACAAGCGAAAATCCGGCAAACAGAACGGTTCATTGAGCGGTTCAGGGCCAAGGCTACCAAATCGCGGCAAGTGCAATCGCGGGTGAAGGCCCTTGAGCGTATGGATATAGTGGAAGAAGTGGTAAGCGATGTGGCTGCGGTAAACTTCAAGTTCACCTTCAGTCAACCTTCGGGCCGGCACGTGGTAACCTTGAAGGATATTTCAAAATCATACGGTGATCTGACGATCCTGAAGCATGCCCATGCTGCCATCGAACGGGGAGATAAGATTGCGTTGATTGGTGCGAATGGAAAAGGAAAGTCAACGCTGTTACGCATCCTGGCCCGCACCGAACCGGTAGAAGGCGAACGCATCATTGGTTACAATGTGATCTACGGCTTTTATGCCCAGCATCAACTGGAGGCCTTGCATGTTGACAATGAAATTTTGGATGAACTGAAGCAAGCAGGAAGCAAAAAAACCGAACAGGAACTCCGCAATGTATTGGGATGCTTCCTGTTTTCGGACGAAGATGTGTTTAAAAAGATTAAGGTGCTATCCGGTGGTGAGAAATCGCGCGTGGCGTTGGCCAAAACCTTGATTTCGGAAGCGAACTTCCTATTGCTGGATGAACCTACCAACCACCTCGATTTCATTTCAGAGAATATCCTAATTCAGGCCATGCAGCAATATCAGGGAAGTTTCGTGGTAGTCTCCCACAACCGCCACTTCGTAAGCCAGGTGGCCAATAAAATCTGGTACATCGAAAATCAGGAAATCAAGGAGTACCCAGGCACGTATGATGAATATGAGTATTGGAGAAAGCAAAATGCGGTAGCAGAAACTCCGGTCGCCCCCGTTAAAAAAGCAGTTCTTCCGAAAGAGCAACCGAAGGCCGGCAATCCCAACGAGAAGCGGATCAAATCGCTGAATCAGGAAATGAAGAAAGTAGAAGACCTGATTCAACAATTGGAAGTTGAAAAGAAACGCGTTGAAGAAGAAATGGCCAAACCGGAAGTCTATGGCAACTTTAACAAACTTTCGCAGTGCCAGCAGCAGTTTGAATCCCTGCACACCCGCTTGCATGCCGAAAATCAAAAATGGGAAAAGATCATGTTGGAAGTGGATGAACTCGAAGCCTCCTGAGCTACTTCCACCCTATTGAAAGGGATACCATCAAACGATTCAAGGTCTGATCCTGCGTGATAGAATTGTTATCCCCAATCAATTGTCCCTGGATTGGATGCCAGTAATAGGTGGGATACTCATAATACGAGGACATCATTTGCAGTTTGTACCCCACCAGCAAAGCCATGCTGGCATCGTGGTAGCGGATGCGATACCCGACAGCAGGATTGATCATCACGCGCCCTTGGCTGGATTGAAGTCCGTATTCTTCGTATGGAACCTGCTTCCACGATTTGAGGCTGGTGCCATAATTCAGTTGCAGAAAGAACGCATCCTTTCGGGAAAACAGATCCCAACTGGCATTCGCAAATATTGGTACCACGTTCCATCCGGAATAAGCATCAAAGCCGAGTCCGCCCCCTACCCGTAAACGCTTTCCGATTTTTACACCGTGTACAGTGGCCGCAGAAAAGGTTGCTTCCTTCACCGGGTTGCAATCGGTGCATCCGGATGGATACTTGCTCAACAGCATCCCCGACTGAATGTAGAAGAAGTACGCAGCCTTCTTAACCCGCATAACGGTAGTTGAGTCTGGCTGAGCCGAGGCAAGGCCGGAAATAAATAAAAGGCTGATGAATACACTTTTCATTCTTCAACAATGGGAAGTTGGCTCAGTAACTTAATATTCGTAATGTCGCTGTAATCATATTGGTACAACCCATCGTTTCCAATCACCATGGCCACCTGTTGCCAGGGGATTACATCAAAGGCATGGATATTCTTATAATGCGCTAACTGTTTATTGCTAATCTTGTTAACATCCGTAGCATCATAAGCCTTCAGTCCGTCCGAACCATCGCAGATAAACAAGGTACCCTGATCGATGCCAAGGCCGTGTGGATTGGTCATGGGATAAACTGCCACCAGGTTGGGCTTAGTAAGATCTTTGATATCAATCACCTCCAGTTGGTTGGTAAATCCTTCGCACGCAGTACCGCTGCGCAAGGTAACGAAGGCATAATCCCCTTCCACCACCACCGGATCGCAGCTGCGCACGTGTTGGTAGTGACTCATGATGGAAGGCTCTTCCGGCAGTTTCAAATCCACGATGTACATGCCGGTGCGCGAGCCCACAAATAATTTATCGGCATGCGGAAATAAGGTTTCGACATCCCACGATAATGGAAATTCCTTTTTCGCCACAGGTTGTGTTGGTTGTGTCACATCCACGATATCCAGGTTAGCACCGTCCAGTGCATACAGGTGGTTGCCTGAAATCGTAAACCGCGCCATCGACCCACCGATACCTGCTGTTGAAGTTGTTGGTGAAAACGCTGCCTTTGAACTAAAAGATTGCGCTGATCCAGCTGTCAGTCCAATACCATCCATCACACTATACCCACCCCACGGTTGAAAAATACCGCGGCAATCGGATTCATACACTTGCACGCTCTCTACTTTCTTCCAGTCTGTGAGAATTCCCTTATCCGAACCTACCAGATACCCCATGGACATATAATTATTAAACAACCGCTCCACCCGGTTGATCTCCTTAATGGATGAAAGATTTGAAATGTCGAAAGCCACTAAATCAATGTAACTATCGGCATAGAGTGTTGTGCCGCGAATCGCCAGATCATAATTGCCAGGAATCTTCAAAAACGATTGCTTGACGGGAGCAGAAGGGATCCGGTTGTCAATGATGTGAATCCCTTCGCCCACCTCATTAATAAAGAGGTAGCCATCTTTAAAATAGATCTTGCCAATCTGGACCATATCCTTCGGAGCCTGTAGGGCCACCGCTGCTTTCACCTCGGCCGAAGTAGAATAGACCGGTTCATAATAGATAAGCTTCTGCGTTTGCTGACAGGCATCGGTACAACTGTTAAGGATACCCGTCACCCACAGGAAAAGGAGGAGCAACGGAAATTTGAGGAGCCGGTTCATACGCGTTGGGTTTTGGTCTACCGGAGGTTTGACCCGCCCAACCGCCTTAAGGTTGGAATGATGTAAATTTTTTTAACTAAAAGTAGATGTGCCTGCGCTCCACAAAAATGCTGACAAGTAAAAGGGCCGTGACAAATAACATGGCCAGCAAGCCGGGCATCACTTTTTTAATCAGGAATTCTTTCACACGCTTCATAACAAGGCTAGTTTCACCTTAGACACAGGCAAGAAGCATACCGTTTAAATCCTATTTAAAAATATATCGAAAACGGAAGCCAAGATCCCACACCAGGGGCGTGCTGGCCGCATCTGACTTCAGTACGGGGCTCAATGAATATCGCAACCCGGGTACGAGTGCCACCCGGTATTGACTGCCCAGTCTATAACTTAGCTCCGTGCCCATGAGGGCAGACCAACTCACGGTTCGATACGGAGAGTCATTCCCGGCCCCTTCGGAATAAGAATCCAATTGACCACTTTTATCGGTTAAGGTATTTCGTAAAAAGATGTCGGTCGCTAATCCTGAATTGATTTGAACACCGGCTTTGCGATTGACCACCAGGTAGCCCGCTTGCACCGGGATGGACACATATTCGTTCACGCTGTTAATCTCATATGGATTGGTGACCGTGTAGCGGTAATTGTTTTGCGATTTCACTGCATAATCGGCTACCGTTGCAAAAGATTGATTGCTCGTGTTCATCGAAGCGATGTTGGAAGTATAGCCGATGGCCTGGTTCAGATAGGAAAATCCACCTTGCAACACCCAACGATCGGAAAGCTTTGCACCCATATTAAATCCCAGGGAATAGGCACTCCCCTTGTTGGATGCATCGCTGGTAACTTGATTCGACAGCAAGCCGGTTGCGGCCTGCGCTTGCGTATTGCTGCTCATTTGAGGGGAATAACTTCCGGCAGCAGCTCCCACGGCCGCCCAGATATTCTCACCCGCCTGATTCTTTTTTCGGGTTTCCGCCATGAATGAAGCCGGCATGGCTGGAAGTTTCCGTACAATGGTTACCGGCCGCAACTTGTTGTGCACCGTTGCATCAGCCGATTCTATTTCTGACAAGGAAAGCCACGTAATCTCTCCAGATCTCAAAATGGATTTCTTCCCAGCAGAATGGTCTTCCTGATCAGGAGTGGACTCATCTTCATCATCCCATGCAGCCAGCAACGGTGTGCTTTGTTCAATCGTTCTATGCTCACTCCGGTTTCCGGAATCAATGCCCTTTCCCGATGGTTGGATTGTCTCCGGATGTTGATCATTCGCATCCGCAACCGGGTTGGGTGAACTGACGGGAGGATTGACGGGTTGTGTACCGGATAATGTCCCGGTTGTCTCAGAGGATTGTGTGCCTAGATAATAATATGTGGTGATGGTCCCTAAGGCAAGGGCAAACAACACGGCCGCTGCGGCAAGCCGTTGATAGAAAACCACTCTGCGCTTCATCACACCGCCTTCGGTTACAGCCAGCGTACGCTCAATGCTCATCCACACCCCTTCCGAAGGTGTTTGCTCAGCCCCTGCTAGGGCCTCCTGCCAGGTCTGTTCAAACTTGTGCCTCTCCGTATTTTCCATATACCTTTCCAACATGATGCAATTTCTGTTTCAATAAACTTTTCGCACGGCTGTATTGCGACTTCGAGGTTCCTTCACTGATCCCCAACATGGCAGCAATCTCTTTATGGTTATAGCCCTCTACAGCAAAGAGGTTGAACACCACCCGGCAGCCATCGGGCAGCGATTGTACCATCCTGATCAACTCATCCAGGTTCAATGATGATAAACTGATCTCCGCATCATCCGGCAAATGAATCTCTGTAACATCCACCATCGGCAACAAATACAGTTTTTGTCGCTGATGATTTAAGGCAGTATTGATCATGATGCGGGTGATCCAGGTTTCCAGGCGGGCTTCTTCTCGGAACGAGGAAAGCGAGTTAAATACCTTCATGAATCCCTCCTGTAGTATGTCTTCGGCTTCTTGCGTGGATTTTGAATATCGTTGACAAACCACCATCATTTTTCGGCAATAGCGTTCGTACAAAGCCTTTTGCATGGCCCTGTCTCCTTTCACACAGCCTTTAATCAGATCTTGTTCGCTTAGCATGCCCCGTCAATCCTATAGACCCACGTTTTTAATGCAAAGTTGGAATGCAAATTGATTTAATTTATTCGTTTAGTTTTGAAAGATGAGGGTACCCCTGCTGATTTTACTCCTGTTTCAGTCCTTTTGGGCCATTGGCCAGAAAAAACTCATCTTTTCCGATCATTCCTACGAAGAAGAAATCCGTACGGTTATGCTGCATCCCCGCTTTCAGGGTACCCGCGATAACCTACGACCGGCCGTGGTGCCGCTGCAAAAGCAGAACCTGTTGCTGCAATTTGATGACCTGCGGGGGCAACGCGACAGCTACTATGTGAAACTGATTCACTGCAATTACGACTGGACCAAATCGCGCCTGATGGACCTCGACTTTCTTATGGACTATAATGAATATCCCATCAATGAATTTGAATTCTCTTTCAACACCTCCATACCTTACGTGCACTACTTCTTTGAGGTACCCCCCGTTAAGTTGCCGGGCAATTACCTGCTGGTAGCCTACCGCAACAGTGACGATGACCTGATTCTCACCAAACGGTTTATGGTGTATGATAACCAGGTGAGCCTGATGGCGGAAGATCAAAGCCAGGGAATTGGGAACCTGCGGGCCAACAATCAACAACTTAATTTTAAAATCAATTATGGCCGCACCCCCATTGTGGACCCCTACCAATCGGTAAAAGCCATGGTGCGCCAGAACCAGCGGTGGGATAATGTGCGCACTAATATTACCCCGAGTTTTCTACGCGAAGATATCCATGAACTCGAATACCGCTTCTTTGACCAAAGCAATGAATACAAGGCCGGCAACGAATTCAGGTTTGTTGATTTCCGGTCGTTGAATTCACCCGGTCGCAATACCGGCCGGCTCGATCGCAGCAAACGGCCCTTTCACCTCACCGTACAACCCGACAAAAGCCGGGGCGATGATGTCTACTCCCAATACCCGGATCTCAATGGCGGATATGTGATCGAAAACCTTGATAACCGCGATGCCTACATTTCCGGGGATTATGTCTTTGTTACCTTCACCTTGCAAAGTCAACCGGTGAACACTGACGTGTACATCATGGGTGCGCTTACTAATTGGGAGCGAACGGCTGAGACCAGGATGGAATATGTTGCTTCGCGCAAAGTCTATGAAAAGACATTGTTTCTGAAACAGGGGTGGTACGACTATCAGTATTGGGTGGAATCTCCCCGTCAGGATGCTTATCAGTTGGAAGGGAGTTTCTTCGAAACTGAAAATCTGTATGAAGTATTTATTTATTACCGGCCTTTCCGGCCCGATGCTGATCTGTTGATCGGATACTTTCCCATACCGGTCAATCCGCGTTAAGCGTAGTTCACTTCGAGGTCCGCTTCGTTGCGGATGGAACTTGCATTGGCTACATCCAGCATGCCGAAGCCTTTGTGTGAGAAATGACCGAGTCCGTTTTCATACACAAACTGCTGCACAGGTTGAGGTGCGTATAGGGTGAAGGGGAAGGTGTACCCACGCACCTCATACTTTACATCCAGATCGTAGAGCGGGTAGATGCGAGCAAACTTTTTATGGGAAGCCTGAATGCGGTTGATATATTCTTTATCCGCCACCAACTGAAACTTGTAGAAGTCGGCCAGTTGTTCGGCAGTGAACTTGCCGCTGGCTTCCATCCGGGCAATGGTGCTGTCGTACAACAAATCTGAAAACTCATCCAACTCCGGATTGATAAACCGCTTGCCGCTCTCATCGTTAAACGATGCCGGTACCAGCACAATGGGTGAAATGCAAAGAAACTTCACCGAATCGGTGATGGATACCGGCTCTTCTGGCTCCATGGATTCGGGCACCAATTGCATGTTGCCGATCAACAATTCCTTTTGCTGAAATAATACACTTTTGAAATAGTCTATGAACTCCTTGTCGGAAGAAGAGAACACCAGCGTGACTTTAGAGGAATAAAAATGAAGACCTTTGCGGCTGATTTTGATCTGCCCTTTCAGGCCCGAGAAGTTGTATTGGGTGAAGGAAAAGTACTTCTCATTTTTTCCCAGCATGACCAGTCCTTTGATGGTTTGCGCCAGCAAAAACTGATGATGGAAGGGAACATACGCTCCTCTGTTCTTCAGCGCAAAGACAATCCGTATTCTCAAGAGACTAACCTGTTAAGGGGTAAAAAATGAACTCTAAAAACCCCGCCTTTACAAAAAATTGCGGATAGCTAAGGTACTACAAATCAGTATAATATAAGATGGCGATACAGGAAAAGTTTAAGTAAAATCTTAAAAAAGCTTACACGTTGAACCGGAAATGCATGACATCGCCATCCTGAACCACATAATCCTTGCCTTCTACGGCCATTTTACCGGCTTCCCGGCACCCGGCCTCCGTCTTATACTTCTGATAATCAGGTATTTTAATTACCTCGGCCCGAATAAATCCTTTCTCAAAGTCGGTATGGATAACTCCGGCTGCCTGGGGGGCCTTCCAGCCCCGGTGTATCGTCCAGGCGCGGACCTCCTTTTCACCGGCTGTGAAGTAGGTGATCAGGTTTAGCAAATGATAGGCTGCGTGAATCAACCGGTTCAGGCCCGACTCCTTCAACCCGTATTCTTCCAGAAAAACTTTCCGGTCTTCTTCACTTTCCAACTCCGCAATCTGGGCTTCAATGGCTGCGCACACCATCACCACTTCAGCCCCCTCCTCTTTCACCAGTTCCTTCAGGGCATTCACATGTTTATTGCCGGTGTGAATCGAAGCCTCATCCACGTTGGCCACGTAGATCACCGGCTTGTCGGTGAGTAATTGCAAATCTTCAATGGCCTTTTTGTCTTCTGCATCCACCACTAGGCTGCGGGCATTTTTACCGGCCAATAAGGTATCGCGGTAGGCAATAAGAGTAGCCAGTTCTTTCTTGGCCTTCACGTCTCCGCTTTTCGCGGTGCGCTCCACCTTGCTGACTTTCTTCTCTACGGATTCCAGGTCTTTGAGTTGTAACTCGATATCAATAACACCCTTATCGCCCACCGGATCTACTTTGCCAGCTACGTGGATGATGTTATCATTTTCAAAGCAGCGGATCACGTGCGCGATGGCATCCACTTCGCGGATGTTGGCCAGAAACTGGTTGCCCAGCCCCTCGCCCTTGCTGGCGCCTTTCACCAGCCCGGCAATATCTACAAACTCAAACGAGGTTGGCAACACCTTTTGCGGGTTCACCAAGCCCTCCAGAATTTTGAGTCGCTCGTCAGGAACGGAGATGACCCCTACGTTAGGTTCTATGGTACAAAACGGAAAGTTGGCCGCCTCGGCCTTGTTATTGGAAATAGCATTAAAGAGGGTCGATTTTCCTACGTTGGGTAGCCCTACAATGCCGCACTTCAGTCCCATGAAAACTCAGTATTTAAAATCAGGGCGCAAATATAAGGAAAGTTGTTGGACGGAAGATGCTGCCTTGGAACCGCAGACCCAAGCAGCAAGATCGAAAGCCTTACCGTATCTTGAACATGTCGAAAATTCAAAAAAGAGCCGCCCCTACCTTCACGTAAATATTCGATAAAGTGTGTACGGGACGATCATTAGCACGAATATTCCCGTCAGAAAATTTCTGTGGTATTTAAAATCATGTTCACCGGGCCTGCTCATTTCTTCATCAAATGTATTTTTTCCTCTATGTAATAACCACCAAACAGCTGCTCCCAGGATAATAAAAACAACGCTATGCATCGGAGTTTTATTTTTACTTTAATAAGTATTCCTCAATTACCGGTTTTATTTGATTGTAGGCTTCAATCTTTGCACGTTCGTCTAAATAACCCCCACTGAATATTTTCCGGAGGATGCCTTCTTTGTCCAGCACCATATTGGTGGGCCAGCCGGCAAGGATGCAATATTCTTGAGTGATGTCGTAGTCCGAAGAAACCTGGAGGTATTTGAAGTCCATGCGTTTCAGAAAGTCTTTGAGGGTTTGGGAATCGTCTTTGCCAAAAGCAATAAATACTACGTCTTTGGACTTGTATTCTTCCCTCAACCGGTTTAATGCTGGCAATTCCGCAATGCATGGAGCGCACGACTCGAACCAGAAATTAATAACGATTACCTTTCCCTGTAATTGCTCCAGCGACAGGGTCTCTCCATCAATCGTCTTCACGGTGAAATCCGGGGCCTTGCAGCCGACAAGTCCTTGAAGTATTTGTTTGTTCCTTTCCAAAACGGGAAGTGTTGATTGCCCCAGATTCTCCAGGCAATTTCCGAAACAAGTATCCTGGCCATTCGCTGTGAAGGTATACAATAGACAAATTATGATTAATACACGTCTCATGCTTAACAATTAGTCACTGATCACAACACATGTCAAATAAATACTCGGTGTAAATTCAGAAGTCGTCAATTGCAGCGGCTCCTCCGGTGTTTGGCGAAGATAATGGGAACCCTGGGCTTTTGACAGTGACAAGGTAAACATGTAGCTGCCACCTTCTTCCTGGGTTCGGGGCTTCGCCCAGGCATCGACCCATTCAATGGCCACAAATACCTGTTCCTTTCGGAACACAAGCTCCTCCTGCAAGGGAACTTCTATCCAACCCTTTCTTTTGACTATTGTTAGAAAAATGTTTTGCTGTTGGCTGGCGACAGGTTTCAAGGTTCCGGCTTCCAGCTTCAGGAAGTTGATGCGCACGCGGGCACTATCGAACTCACAGGCATCCACATGAAAAGACAACGTATTGACTTTTACGGATTGCGCAGGTGTGTTGATCAGGATTCCGATGGCCCGACCGCGCGAACTGGTAAAATCTCCCCAGCCTGTATGCTTGCTGCTCTTACTCTTATTGCCCAGTATAATTACCTCGGGGTTGCTCCGGATAACAACTTCTTTCAATACCCTGGCGGTTGGGGTAAGATCGATAACATGTTGCTGGCTCAGGTCTAATGAAGAAATGGAAATCGTATACGGTACGTAGCCGATATAGCTGATCACCAAGGTATCCGTTCCGGAAGCGTGGGAAAGATCCACGTGAAAGGTGCCAGTGTAATCTGTAATTCCACCGATACTCTTGCTTCGAACCCCAATGTTCGCGTAAGGAAGTGGTTCCTTCGTTGATTGGTCGCGAATGATGCCGTGAAACGATTGGCTAAACCCGGTTACTGATAAAAGGGTAAACCAATAAATAACTGATCTTCGGGCAGTATGCAGGACAAGATTCAAAGTTGAAAGTTCAAAGTAAAAAGTTTACGATTCAGCTAGTAAGGAAAGTCTTTCCATGACCAGGGTTATTTTCCGCATACCCTACCCTCCCCGCAGAATCTTCTCCAGCTTCCTGCCCTTTGCAAGCTCATCCACCAGCTTATCCAGATACCGCACCTGTTGTGTTAATGGATTCTTGATTTCCTCTACGCGATACCCGCAGATGACCCCGGTGATAAGACGCGCATTCGGATTTAGAAAAGCTTGCTTGAAAAAGGTTTCGAACGTCACCTTCTCCTTTATCAACTCCTGCAGTTTTTTATTATTGAACCCCGTTAACCAGGTAATAACCTCGTGCAGCTCTTCCTTGGTTCTGCCCTTCTTCTCCACTTTGGCAACGTACATCGGGTACACCGAAGCAAAGGTCATGGTTGCAATACGCTGATGGTGGGTGTCAGAAATGTTCATTAGTTCCGGCTGCTATTTCTTCGAATCTGTAAACTTTGTTTGCAGTTCTTTCGAAAGAAAATGGAAGTCCTTGAAGGTGATGATTACCACTCCGTGCTGACCTTTTGCGCCAACACAAGCCTTTGCCTCATCGCCTTTAAATACCTGAATGGACTCGATGGTATTGGGATCGACAAGATTCCAGTCAAACTTCGCATCCGCGTTAGGATCCAGTTCCAACGAATTGTCACCTGCCTTTAATAGATAGTAGGGTGCTTGGCCGGAGGTGATCGGGAGTTGTTCTGGCACTTTTGCAGCCGGTTCGGTTTGGCCGGCACACAGCGCATAAGTAAACGTAAGGGCGGCTGCAAAGATGAGTGGCTTAATTTTCATAGAGTGATAAGTTAAATGCCAAATCCAATTTAATCACCTTTCATTGATCCACCAAGCGGTCAGCCACCGTTGCAAGTTTCCATCGCAGCAAGAAATAACCCGCGTTTTTTTATATTGGGATAGATTCCGAAAAGTCATCATCATCAATCCCCGGCACCATGAAAACCCGCAGAGATTTTTTACAGCACCTCACAACCGCAGCGCTGGCCCTTCCAATCGCCTCGGTCTATGGATTGGAAAACCCATTGCCTCCCGTTGAAGTTCCCTACCAGGGACCGGTGTTGCGGGTCGCCCTCCTGGGGTTGGGCAGCTATGCCACCCGCGTGGCCGAGGCGATGAAAGCCTGTACGAAAGCAAAACTGGTGGGGGCCATCAGCGGCACGCCTTCCAAACTGAAAGACTGGCAACGGAAGTACAATATCCCTGAAAAGAATTGTTACAACTACGAAAATTTTGACGCTATTAAGAATAACCCGGACATCGATGCCGTGTACATCATCACCCCCAATGCCTTGCACAAGCCGCAATGCTTGCGCGTGGCGCAGGCCGGCAAACATGTGATTACCGAAAAGCCCATGGCCATCAATGTCACCGAAGCGCAACAGATGGTAGACGCTTGCAAGCAGGCAAACGTGAAATTACTGGTAGGCTACCGCATGCACTTTGAAGCCAAGACCCTTGAAGTAATCCGCATGCGCAAGGCAGGGGACTTCGGCAAGGTGCTGTTCTTCCAGGGCCTATCCGGTTTTATTATTGGCGATCCCACACAATGGCGTCTAAATCCAGCCCTCTCAGGCGGAGGTGCCATGATGGACATTGGTATCTATTCGGTGAACGGAGCCCGTTACATGATTGGCGAAGAACCGGTGTGGGTAACGGCCCAGGAAACCAAGACCGACCCGGTGAAATTCAAAGCCGGCATTGATGAGACCATTCAGTTTCAGTTTGGCTTCCCCAGCGGGGCTGTGGCTTCGTGCTTATCTACGTACAGCCTCAACAACCTCGACAAGTTCTTTCTCGATGGCACCAAAGGTTTTGCTGAGTTACAACCCTCTACCGGCTATGGCCCTATAGAAGGTCGCACCCACAAAGGCGTATTGAAGTATCCCCACGTTACCCATCAAACTACGCAGATGGATGAGATGGCGGACATCCTTCTCAACAACAGACAACCCGAAGTGCCGGTAGATGGCGAAGAGGGTCTCAAAGACATGAAGCTCATCGATGCGATTTATGCGGCCGTGAAATCAGGGCAACGGGTGGAGTTGAAGGGGTAGATGTGTTGATAATGGACAATGGACAATTTGCCAATGAGTTCAATTGCTGCATCACTCACCACTCTCCGAAGTTCAACGCCAAATCAAAATAAATTAATAATAATCCAGAGCGGATTGCTGGTCTACATGTGATTGAAAAAACAATTCTTTGGTTTAGACTGACTTCACAGAAAAGAACTTGCTGAGCGAAGGATCCCCTCTTTCCAACCGCCAGCTTCCTGAGGCGGTGACTCTGTGGAGAATTAGGAAATATACCTCAATTTCCTTCATCAAATCCTCTTTTAAGGGTAATCTGAGCATGCACTCATATCACTCAACGTTTCCAAAGCGCGAGGCCCTGCAGGGAAGTTGATCGTTAATGCAGTTTCTGTTTTCCATACAATCGGTAGTAATACCAGGCTGCTATTCCCCCAATAAAAGAAAATAAAGCCAACAGCCAAAATACATGTTGATGCCCTTTTGCCCCTGGCGAATTTTCCAGGAGATACCCCATCGCGGGTCCAGCGAATATATCGGGTGTGTAGCCAATCAGGGAAATAAGCCCCACCGTGGTTCCTGTAAGAATCAACGGTATTTGCCCATTTTCCATCACCGCAAAGTATAGCGAGCGAGCTGCATAGACCCCCGTTGCCACAATGAAGATGGAAGCAAAGAACAAAACAGGTGCAGACGAGGTAATAATTTCCGTGGCAAACAATACTGCGCCTAAGAATGAAACAATAAAACCCACGACCAACCAAAAAGTAGCTTGCGATCGATCTGCCAATACACCAATTACCACACCCACAAGAGGTCGGATAAATAACAAGAATGTGCCAACTTGTGCTGACTGCACTTGATTGTACCACATCACCTCTTGTGCATAGAGGGAAAACACATCGGTAATCTTATAACCGGCATAGGCGCAAAGTATAATGATCATGAGCAACCACACGGAAGGTAATTTTAGGACTTCCCTGACCTGTGATGCTGATATTTTATCCAGCATGATCTCTTTTTCCTTTTGCTCATCCAATTTCAAGAAGAACCAAGCCAACATGCCGACTAGCGCCACTATTCCGGCTGATACCAGGATGACTTGTTTGAAGGCTGCCCTACTCTCGGAGATTGTTACCTCGGAAATTTCTGTTGAAATGACCCATGAAAAAACAAGTACACCCATTACTCCGAAGAAGGCTCCTACTAAACCGCGTCCGCCATCTAAAAAACCAAATGCCTTGCCTTGCGAATCCGATCCACCCCAAATCCGGGTGGCCTTGATCATCGGAGCCCAGAATAAAAAAATGGTTGTAAAACCCCAATAACCATATAGTAGCTTTAATACGATATAACCAGGAAAGGTAGCATAGACGAATCCCCCTAAAGCAGTCAGCCAGAGTGCTACCGCAATCAATTTTCCCGGAGCAAACCTATCGGCAACCGGACCTCCGATGAAATAAGACACTAAGGCAACAATGCCATAGACTGAGAAACACAGGCCTAGCTGAACGTTGTCCAGATCAAATACCTCCAGTACGGTTGGCCTAAAAACTCTTGAAAGAACAAACGGAAGAATAAAGACAGACTCTCCAGCCAAAATGAGTACTACCAGAAAGTACCAAGGGGTATTTTTCATCAGATCGTTACCTCCTTTTAAATACTTTCATTCAATTTCTTGTGTGACAGGTAACGTTTGTGCTTATGCAGTGGCGGGTAAAGGAGTGCTAAGAAATGGAGCGTAGCGGAATGTTTAGCGCGACTAACACGTCACTGTCAACCGTGACAAAACTTTTTTTGAAAACTAAAGCTACTAATTTATACAGAACCCCGCCATTGATTATGCATTTTATTCGTAGCTGTAGGAACCTTCTCGACACTTCATTCGTAACTTTGTCTTTTGTCCCCCGTTAATTCACTCCAATCCTTTTTAGTCAGTCGTGGGGTGCGGTAGGGCATTTTTCATTGACTACACTCACTGTCTACTTACATTAAACAGTGCACACTTGCTGACTGGCTTTGGATGTAGGTCGTAGGTCCATCTACGCAATGTGTATACTTTCAGATTGTACTATTTTAAAACAGTAAAATTAATCACTAATGATTAAAAATAAAGTTGTTTTAAATTTTCACAACTATTTTTCCTCCTGCTTTACCACTATCCAGCACCTTATGCGCTTCCTGAATGTCCTCAAAGTAATACACTTTAGCTAAGGTACTTGGAATACTGCCAGTTGCCACTTGTTCAGCAATCATGTTTAATGGGGATTTTCTAAAAGGCAATACTTCTGTACCCAATAGCTGACTATTGAAAAAGCTTAACTTCACTGTGTTAGGTAAGTCCATCATAAGATTGAAAGATTTTAAGATCGGTGGTCCTCCAAGCAGACCAACAACAACTACTTCTCCCCAATGTTTTATACATTTTGCCGTATCTAATAGAGTTGCTGCTCCAACAATCTCAATGGCATTATCAATTCCTTCTGATACAATGGATTTAACACTTGCATGAACCTCTCCATTATCAATAACCACATAATCGGCTCCGCTTGATTTTAGTTTTTCGGAGCTTTCTGCTGTACGAGTAGTTGCAATTACATTTAAGCCTCTCATTTTAGCATAGGTTACTGCAGTTAACCCAATACTCGATGTGGCACCACGAACTAACAATGTTTGTCCTTCACGTATTCTTAAGGATTTATCAAGTGCCCCCCATATTGTTAAGTAGGCCTCTGGTAATGCAGCAAGTTCTTCAAAGCTTAAGTTGCTATCAATCCTAATTACATTATTCAAATTGACGGTGATGAATTCAGCATAGCCACCATGCCGTGCCAACATCATGCCGCCCATAGCCGTAGCTACTCTCTGGCCTACTTCAAAAGTGCCGCTTGAATCTTCAACCACCTCGCCAACCGCTTCGTATCCTAATGCCAGTTCTGAATTGAATATGCCATATGCACCACTGCGATAATAACTCTCAGCCTTGTTAAGTCCAAAAGCCCTCACTCTAATTTTCACTTCTCCAGTTTGGGACTTTGGCTCTTCCGTCTCAATTATCTTAAGAACTTCAGGCCCTCCTGGTTTTGATGCTATTATGGCTTTCATTTTATCATTTGCTATTTTCCTGGCTCGGATTTATTGAACATATACCGAGCAATTTTCCATTCTCCATTTACCTTTTCAAAGACAAACAATTCTCTGTTAGCTTCGGGAATCGTATCTCCAATTGCCTTAATCAATGCGGTTCCTTTGGAGCTGGTTACGGCAAATGCCATGTTTCCTTCTACCTGAATTTCCTCAATGAAGAATTTAATATTCAATTGGATTTGGGAAAATACATACTCATATGACTTTAGGATTCCTTCAGAACCAATTCCAGAAGGGGCTTCTGTTGGCATAAAGATGCCATCTTTTGTGTAAAGAGATTGAGCCAATTTAGCATTAGAAGTGTTCAATGATCTTTCATATTCATTTAGCAAAATTTCTATTTTTTGTTTTTCTTGCTTTTCCATGATTTCTGTATTTTCTATTGTGTTAGTAGTTGATTCGGAGCTTTCCTTTTGAGTACACGAAGTCATAATGGTCATGACTAACCCAGTTATTAAAAATCTTATCATGTCATGCTACGTTTTGCTTAATCCATTCATTCAATGATGTAAATGGCTCAGTCGAAATTTCTTTAGCCATTTTTACTTGAGCATCAGAATTTGGTCCCATGTACGTGTGAGACTCGAAATAGCCCATCATTTGGGCGATTTCTCCGGCTCCTTCAAAAAAACGGGAAAACACCTCTGCCGGAACATGGTTAAAGCTGTACGCTTTCCCGTTGGCTTTGAATGCATCTAAAACATCATTGAAGCTGTTCAATTCAGTGGATACAGACAAATAGCTTCCCTTTCCTACCTTTTCCGGATTTAAGAATGCTCCTGCAACTACTTTCCCAAAGTCGTTTATGTCTGACATGTGAATTACTTTTTTGTTTGGATCGATTGGAAGAGTCCAGCCAACAGAACCGTCTTGTTGCGGTTGAGCACCCAATTGTCCAGCCAGGTTTTGAAAGTAGAATGGAGGCTGTACAAAAGTATAGTGAGCGAAGCTCGCAGTTTTCACCATTTCATCCACTTTTGCTTTTCCGGTAAAGTGCGGCACTTCATATTTGCCTTGGCTAATCACTTCTACGTTGGGTAGAGTTGACCAAATGAAGTGAGTAACATTCGCTTTTTTAGCAGCTTCAATGGCTGTTCTTCCTTGTGCTCGTTCATCCGCACCTTCCCAAAAATTGGTAACAACAAATACTCCGTGAGCATCCTTAAAAGCATTTATTAACGATTCGGGGCTGTTTAGATCACCTAACACAACTTCATCTGCAAGCCCCTTGTACTTATCCGGGTTACGCGTAATAGCTCTTACAATAAAAGAACCATTCTTTTTTAAAGCGTTAACTACACCTTTACCTTGTAGCCCGGTTGCACCAACTACTGCAATAATTTTCTTTTCCATTTTGTAAAATTTAATGATTTAAAATATAATAAAGGTGATGGAGGTTGAGAATATCCGCCTATAAGATTTCTTAAGAAAGAATCTTAATGTATCTTAAGATTCTACGATTTTCTTTCTTATTGCACTCAGGAATTCAGGCGTTACACCAAGATAGGATGCAATTTGAACGTTTGATATACGATTAAATAATTGCGGATATCTCGACAGAAAATCTAAATATCGATCTTCGGCTGAAGAACCAATATTTTGCAAAATTCTATGCTGCATCGCTACCATGGCATTTTCTGCAAGTACTCTAAAAATTCTATTGAACTTGGGAAAGTCGGCAAAGAGTTTATGTTGATCCTCATTCTTAATCTGCAGAATACTTGAATTTTCAAGGGCTTCAATGTTCAACTTGGTAGGTGTTTCGTTGTGAAAACTTCCGATGTCGCCAATCCACCAATTTTCTATTGCAAATTGAAGGTTGTGTTCCTTTCCATTATCATCAACCAGGTACATTTTAAAACATCCTTCAACAACAAACGTGTTATGCTTGCAAATGTCTCCCTCTTGCAGAATAAACTGTCCTCTCTTTATTTTCCGCATCTGAAAAGCCTTTTCAACGAATTCAACTTCACTTGTATTCAAAGGATGGATTCGATTAAAATATTCTATGAGAGGTTGAATCTGCAGTGACATAGTAACAAATTTAATCAATTAACTATTACGGGTTATGCTGCGTGTGAAATTTGGCTCTTACCATAGCTTTGGTGTCGCGATGGGTTAATGCGGATGGTATGTGCCATATGCGTAGGGCGAATCGAAGCATGATTTCCTTTAAAAAGCGAAGGGTCGGCTGTACTATTTTTTGTCTGTCCCAGGTTTTATTCTTTCAAAGTCGAAGTTGTCTTCGAAATCATTCACTTGTCAGTGTGGGAAATCTTTGTTAGAAAATTGTCGTCCGTTTTTTAGAACACCAATTTATCCGGGGCTTATTGATATCTATCCACACAATCCCGATAAGCGCATTGAAACACCAATCGTAAATCCCAATTCAATCTTATGTCTAGCGTCTATTTAGTACCTTAGAAGGCTCCAACAACCTAACCATCCTGCTTATGAAATCTCACCTTACATTCTCGCTTGGTTCTGTCCTGGGTTTGCTCATATTAGTCGCCTGCCAGCCGGCCGAAAAGAAAGTGTCCAAGCCCAACATTATCGTAGTGCTGGTGGACGACATGCGGTGGGATGAGTATGGGGCAGCCGGCCACAACTACATCCAGACTCCCAACATCGATCGCCTCGCCCGCGAAGGCATCCGGTTCACGAATGCGTTTGCCACTACGCCCCTCTGCTCCCCTAGTCGGGCGAATTTTCTCACGGGCCGGTATGCTCACGCTAACGGCATTGTCGATAACCAGGCACGGAACGAACAGAGTCACCAACTCATCACCTTTCCCAGGTTGCTGCATGATCGGGGCTATGCTACCGCCTTCGTGGGCAAATGGCACATGGGCAATGACGATTCACCCCGGCCCGGTTTTGACTTCTGGGCCTCGTTGCGCGGGCAGGGCGAAGCCATCGACCCGGCTTTGAATATCAACGGGAAGCAACAGACCATCAAAGGCTATGTGACGGATATCCTCATCGACCAGTCGGTACAGTTTTTAAAACAAAAACGTGAGCAACCATTTTTACTATACCTCGCCCACAAGGCCCTCCACCCCAACATCGTGCAACGGGATGACGGCAGCACCGCTGCCATTGGCGAAGGTGGTTTCATAGCAGCCGAACGCCATCGCGGAATGTATGACTCCGCTGTGTTTGCCCGCAGACCGAATTACAATATTGCGCCCGTGGATAAACCGGCTCTGATGCGTTCGCTGGAAAGGCTACCCCCATTAAGTGCGGAAACCTCCACGAAAGAAAAAACCATCCGCGAGCGTGCCGAAATGCTGATGGCCGTTGACGAAGGGTTGGGTACCCTCATCACCACACTCGAAGAACTAGGCCAACTCGACAACACAATCATCGTCTTCACCAGCGACCACGGCTATTGGTATGGCGAACACTGCCTCGATGAAGAGCGGAGGCTGGCTTATGAAGAAGCCATCCGCATCCCCATGCTGGTGCGTTACCCACCGGCCATTAAGCCCGGCACCACGTCCGAACAGTTGGTGCTGAGCATTGACCTGGCGCCTACGCTGATGGCGATGGCGAAGGAACCGCAGCCGGACTTGTTTCAGGGAATGTCGTGGCAGCCGATCTTTACGGACAGCGTGTCTGAATGGCGTACTTCTTTTCTGGTGGAGTATTACAGCGACACGGTATTTCCGCGCATTGTGAACATGGGCTACAAGGCCGTGCGCAACGAACGGTACAAGTACATCCATTATGAAGAGCTCTCCGGCATGGATGAACTCTATGACTTGGCGAATGACCCGTACGAGTTGAAGAATGTGATCAAGGATCCGCAGCTGGAGCGGGTGTTGGGGGAAATGAAAGAAGAGCTGGTTGAACAATTGATAATGACAATTGATAATGGAAAATGAGCAATGATCAATGTTCAATGAACCATGATGCTGCTCAAAAAAATAATTGAACCATCCAGAGCGGATAGCGGTGCTGTTTTTCATTTGAACCTGCGCCCTTGGTTTGGAGTACTCTATATTAGGAAACCAGACTAAGCGAAGGATCCCCTCAATCGAAGCCAGTTATCCGGCACGCTATCAGGGGGATCCTTCGCGCCACCCTCACACCCGCCCCGGCTCTGGATTGGTTTAAACCTTTTATGTTTGACAGGAGTAAAAAGAAAAACCCCAACACAACGTCAGGGTCTTTCCGGTTTAGGTTTAGGGAAAAGTCTTAGTCTTAATCCCACTTCAGCTCCGAGTTCACGGGCTTGGCTTCGTGCTCTTCGCGGTCGTGGTGGTCAAAGGCGTTGAAGTCCACTTCGGGCATCAACTCCGTTTTCACATGGTTCACGGTGTTGTTCAAGGCTTCCACAAACTTGTTAAAATCTTCCTTGTAAAGAAAGATCTTATGCTTCTCGTAGGTAAAGCCTTCATCGTCCTTGTTATACCGCTTTTTGCTTTCGGTAATGGTCAGGTAGTAATCGTTCGAGCGTGTTGACTTCACATCGAAGAAGTAGGTACGTTTGCCCGCCTTCACTTTCTCGGAGAATATCTCTTCTCGTCCGTTTGTCTTGTTCTCTTCCACAGATTCTGAATTTTAGTTAGGTTTTTGGGTAAAAATGGTTAAATCGAAGGTAGTAACTTAAAGTTTCAATGCAAAAAGTCCGGTTGGCTTTTACAAACAAATTGTTCACGGAACCGGGTACAAGGGGCTTAAATTCATAGAATTTCGAATGGCAGGGATCAAGATCGAAGACATCCGGCTTACCGCAAGCCTGGAAATGCTGGCCAAACAATTGGTGGAGGGGTTTATTACCGGCTTGCATAAGTCGCCCTACCATGGCTTTTCCGTTGAGTTTGCCGAACACCGGCTTTATAATGAAGGGCAGAGCACACGGCACATTGACTGGAAAGTTTTTGCGCGTACGGACCGGCTCTATACCAAGCAATATGAGGAAGAAACCAACCTGCGGTGTGTGATTGCGCTCGATTGCTCCTCCTCCATGTACTATCCTAAAGATACCCTTCAGAAAATCCGCTTCAGCATTTATTCGGCTGCCGCCCTCGCTTACCTGCTCAACAAACAGCGCGATGCCGTAGGCTTGTGCCTGTTCTCCGATACCATCGAAGAGATGACGCCCATTCGCTCTACCCCCACCCACCTCGATAAATTATTTACTCTGCTTGACAGGCGGTTGCGTGATGCGGGCGCAGCGAATAAGTCCACCCGCGTGGCCGAAGTGCTGCACGAAATTGCCGAGAAAACGCACAAGCGGTCGTTGGTGATTTTGTTCAGCGACATGTTTGAAGGCGGGGAAAACGAGGAAGACATATTTAAAGCCCTGCAACACCTGAAGCACAACAAGCACGAAGTGGTGCTCTTTCACGTTACCGATCACAACACCGAACTCGACTTTCAGTTTGAAGAAAAGCCGTACGAATTTATTGATCTGGAAAGTGGTGAGAAACTGATGCTCAACCCCTACGAGGTGAAAGACGAGTTTGTAAAACAATTGAAAGAGTATCACCACAAGTTGAAGATGAAATGCAATCAACTGAAGATTGATTTCATTTCTGCCAACATCCAGGAAGGCTATAATGAGGTGCTGCAGGCGTACATGATCAAGCGCAGCAAGATGCGCTGATCAGGCTTGCAGTTGTTCGTTGTGTAACCAGGCTTTTTTAGCAGTCAATTCTTCTTTTGTTTCTACCATGTCAGGATCGGGCACACAGCAATCTACGGGACAAACAGCTGCACATTGGGGTTCTTCGTGAAAGCCGGTGCATTCGGTACACTTGCCGGAAACGATGTAATAGAATTCATCCGATACCGGGGCCTGAGCCGATTTGGCATCGACCTGCGAGCCGTCTTCCAATTCCACGTGGGTGAGTGCAGTGCCTCCGGCCCAGTTCCATTCACGGCCACCTTCGTAGATGGCCGTATTCGGGCATTCCGGCTCACAAGCCCCGCAGTTGATACACTCATCAGTTATCTTTATTGCCATCCTACGCTAAATTCAAAGGTTCTGACTTACTTTTACCACAAAAATACGTCACCAGAATCATCTGTCAAAACAGCAATACCCCCCTAATAGTTTAAGCCCTGAATGAATTTAGCTGATCGCATCACCGCCTTTGCTTCGCTGGGTCAACGAATGGAAGCATTGACCGCCATGGAAATGGAAGCCATCACCGAAAGGGCACGCAATGAGAATGCCTGGTTTACTCCCGAGTCGGTGACACTCGCATTCACCGGCATCCGTCATTTTCTTCATCGTACTGCGTTGGAGCAGTGGACAAGCCGTTACGCATTGGATGTAAACCCGACCAAATTGGTGGGCGTGGCGATGGCCGGAAACATTCCTTTGGTAGGCTTTCATGATTTTCTTTGCGTGCTGATGGCGGGACACCGGCTGATCGCCAAAAAAAGTTCGCAGGATGCTTACCTGATTACCCTATTGAGTGAGTGGCTGATTGACATTGAGCCGCGTTTCAAAGACCGCATACATTTTGAAGACCGGCTGAATGCTGCGCAGGCCATGATTGCAACCGGCAGCGACAATACCGCCCGGTACTTTGAATATTACTTTCGTCACCTTCCCTACATCATCCGCAAAAACCGGTCTTCGTGCGCGGTGCTGATGGGTGAAGAAGCTCCGGCTCTGCTGACAGAACTGGGCAAGGATGTGTTTACCTATTTCGGATTGGGCTGCCGCAACGTGAGCAAAGTGTACGTGCCCGAAGAGTATGACTTCTCCACCTTACTGCGTACGTGGGAAGGGTATGCCTCCATCATTCATCATCATAAATACAATAACAATTACGAGTATCAGAAATCCATTTTGCTGGTGAATAGCACACCCTTTCTGGATAATGGTTTTGTTCTGGTTACCGCCAGCGACCGGTTGGTTTCGCCCATCTCTGTCTTGTTTTACGAAACGTATGCAAGTCAGGCCGACTTGAATGTTAAACTACAACAGCACGTGGATAAGATTCAGTGTATTGTTTCGGCCAACGGGTGGTATGCCGGCAGCCTTGCGTTTGGTGCTGCACAATTGCCGGATGTTGGCGACTATGCCGACCGCATTGATACGATGAAGTTCCTGACGGAGTTGGTTTAGCGCACCCGTAACGGGGATTATTTCCCACGCATGATTTCAATCCAGCCGGTGTACGACTGATCGGAGGCTTTCAGTTTGTAGAAGTAGATGCCATCCACGATGTCGTCTCCGCTCCAATCATTTTTATAATCCGCAGACGAGTACACTTCTTTGCCCCAGCGGTTGGTGATCATTAGCTGCGAGTTGGGTGGCAGGTTGCGGATCACAAGCAAATCGTTGGTGCCATCCCCATTGGGTGTAAACACATTGGGAATGAACAGCCCGCAGCCGAAGCTCGGCTCTTCGACAATCAGATCTTTGAATGCCGACCGGGTGATGCCCACACAACCATTTACCAGCGATTGATCCTGGAAGAGTTGCACCTGATAGTTGCCAATAGCGAGACCACCAATTACAAAGGAACTGCTGGCGGCCTGATCTTTTGTAATCAACCCTGTATGTACCACGGCACCATCTTGGTAGATCTCATAGGTAAAATCGGTATTGGCAGTTCCATTAAAATCGCCCAACGTAATGGAGCCCTCACTCACGATGCATTCATACCCCACGGTAAGAATATTGAAATCAACAAAGTCAGGCACCCCGGTAGGATCAATGGTAAAGTCACCCGTCTTGATACAAGCAGGATTCGTGTCATCGCCATAGGTAACGATGTAGGTATAGATGCCAGCCGGCAAGGCATTGAACACAAAATTGTTGAATTGCGTAGCCTGCACCGGGCCATCGATTTCAATCTTAACCCCGGTCAGGTTGACCAACGGAACAGCCGGATTGATATCAAACGTTACAGAGCCATCGGGTATGGCCGCACCACAGGTAGCCAGCGTTGTTACGGGCACAATACTTACTGTGGCACAATTGTTAACCGGTGCACACAACGGATCGCCACTAGGCAGCACGGTTACGTTAACCACCGTAGCAAGTTGTGCTGTACAGCTACCCAAGGTAGCCAGCACATTGAATGATGCATTGGCGGTAAGGGCTCCCGTGGGTAAATTAATCGTAGCGCCAGTTCCGTTTACAGCCGAGCCGATGGGACTGTTGTTGGTGTTATCCCGCAACTGATAACTCGCACCCACTACGGAATTAGCCACCTGAATAACGGTGGTCGTGCCAAAGCAGATGGTGGGTGACAGCGAGGAAACACCAAGGGTAGCGTTGGGGGTTGCATTAACCGTAACCGTAGCGGTGGCCGTCAGTTCAGCCGAACACGTTCCGTTCGAGGCCAGGATATTATATACGGTGGTGGTGGTGAGATTTCCGGTGGGCAGGTCAATGGTTGCTCCGGTTCCGGCTACCGCAGTACCCACGGCACTATTATCGGCATCGTTTCTTAACTGATACGTAACACCTGCTTCTGAATTGGCCACCTGAATGTTGGTGCCATTGCCCGTGCATAGCGTTGGCGATTGAGCTGTCACCGCGAGGGCCAAGTTGATAGAGCCTGCTACAGTAACCGTAACCACCGTGGTTAACTGCACCGGTGTGCATACTCCGGAAGAGGCGAGCACGTTGAAACTGGTGGTAGCATTGAGCACCCCGGTTGACAATGAAATGGTAGCTCCATTCCCCAGAATAGGTGCTCCTACTGCACTGTCATCCGCATCGTTACGCAGTTGATAGTTCACGCCTGCTTCGGAGGCAGCAATGTCAATGGAAGCCGTGCCTCCGGTGCAAAGCGTTCCGGCCGGACCGGTAACCACTAAACCAAGATTGGGATTTATATCGACTGCAACGGTAGCTGTTGCGGTTAATTCCAATGAACACGTGCCATTGTCTGCCAACACATTAAATACGGTGGCGGCTGTTAAATTACCAGTAGGCAAATTGATGGTCGCCCCGGTGCCGGCCACAGGCGCGCCAATGGTACTGTCGTCTGCATCATTGCGCAGCTGGTAGGTAACTCCGGCAACGGAATTGGCAACCTGAATGTTGGTGGCGGAGCCGGAACAAACCGCTGCAGTTTGTGGGGTCACGCCCAGGGTCCCATCAATCACACCCAACACAGTGACTGTTGCCGTTGCAGTTAATTGTACCGGGGCGCAAACACCACGCGTTGCCAGCACATTAAAGGTGGTGGAGGCTGTTAAGGCACCGGTCGGTAAAGCAAGTGTTACACCGGCTCCCGGTAGGGCAGCGCCAATCAAACTGTTATCGGCATTGTTTCTTAATTGATAGCTGACACCAGCTTCAGCATTGGCCACTTCGATGGTGGTGGAACCACCCGAACAAAGCGGAGAGAGTGTAGCAGTTACCGGAAGCGTTATGGTGGGCACGTTATCCACGGTAACTGTAAGCGGTGCACCCGCAGCGGTACCCGTACAGTTAGCATCGGAAACGCTTGTTACAGTGTACGTGGTCGTCAGCGTAGGTGCTACAGAAACATCGATTGTACTCGTTGGTGAATTTCCAGGGAACGTAGTGGTGCCGTCTGAATATTGGAAGGTCCATGGTCCCGTGCCGGTAAAGGTAAAGGTGATATTGGTGGATTGTCCATTGCAAATGGCAGCGGGTCCTGTAACAGCAGCCGTGGGCAATTCATTCACAGTAAGTGTAACGGCTGTGCTTGTACTGGGGCAACCCGTGTTGGATTCTGTTACAAAGACTGTCGTGGTGGTGGCAGTTGCACTCGAAAATCCGAGTTGCACATTGGTGGGTGCTATCCCGGAAGTCAGCGCGGTAGTGAGTGCAGCATCACTGTACCAGGTGTATGTACTGCCCCCATTGGGGGTGGTGATGGTAGGTGGGGTAATGGCATCGCCCACGCAATAGGTGTTGGGTGTGAACGTAACAGCCGGAGCGGCCGGAGTGGCATTCACCGTAAGTGTGATGGCGGTGGAAGGACCTTCGCAGCCGGGGCCTTTTGTTTCGGTGACGTACACTGTTTTGGTGGTGACTACTGCACTGCTAAACCCTAGTTGAGCATTGGTAGGATTCGTACCGGTTGTCAACACGGTGGTTAGTCCGGCATCATCATACCAGGTATAGGTGCTTCCGCCCACGGGGGTAGTCACCACCGGAGGTGTGATGGTGTTGCCCACGCAATACGTGTTAGGTGTAAAGGTGATGGCGGGTGCCAACGGAATGTCCACCACGGTTATCGTTACAGAAGTAACAGGGCCATCGCAATTGTTGGAATTTGTTTCGGTAACAAACACGGTGGTGATATTGGCCGCAGCACTGCTGAAGCCCAACACCGCACTGGTTGGGTTGGAGCCCGTGGTGAGCAAGGTCGTTAAGGCGGCATCGCTATACCAGTTGTAGGTACTGCCGCCTACCGGAGTTGTTATGAACGGATCAATAATCGCTTCACCCACACAAATTGTATTGGGCGTAAAGGTTACCCCCGGTGCCGCTGGAAGTGAATTGACGGTGAGCGTTACCGGAGTTGCCGGCCCGGTGCAATTACTGCTGGATGTTTCGGTAACAAATACGGTGGTAATGTTGGCTGCCGCAGTACTAAAGCCCAACACCCCACTGGCTGGGTTGGTACCGGTAGTTATCAGGGTTGTTAATCCGGCATCGCTGTACCAGGTGTAGGTGCTGCCTCCGGTAGGTGTCGAGATGGCCGGATCAATGATGGTTGAACCAACACAATACGTATTGGGTGTAAAAGTGACAGCCGGAGCCACCGGCACGGCATTGACAGTGAGCGTAACTGCGGTGGCTGAACTCACACAATTGCTGCTGCTTGTTTCGGTGACAAACACCGTGGTGGTATTGGGCGCAGCGCTGCTAAAGTTTAATTGAAGATTCGTAGGTGTGGTGGTGGTGGCCAACAAACTTGTTAAGCCGGCATCGCTATACCACCGGTAAGTGCTGCCGCCCACGGGCGAGGTAATGATGGGTGCACTGATGACCGCACCAACACAATAACTGCTGGGTGAAAAGGTAACTGCAGGGGCTGCGGGAATGGCGTTCACCGTAAGGGTTACCTGAGTAGCCGGACCTTCGCAATTGCTGGCGGTACGTTCCGTAACAAAAACCGAAGTAACGGTTGCCACCGCATTGCTGAACCCTAAGGCTGCGTTGGATGGATTGGTGCCGGTAGTTAATAAGGTGGTTAACCCCACATCGGCATACCAACGATAGGTGCTTCCCCCAACGGGTGTTGTAATGACCGGAGGTGTGATCACATCCCCCACGCAAATGGTAGCGGGTGCAAAGGATACGGCCGGTGCTACCGGAGTTGCATTCACTGTAAGGGTGATGGCGGTGGCAGGTCCTTCGCAATTGGTGCCATTGGTTTCCGTTATAAATACCGTTTTGGTATTCACTGCCGCACTGCTAAACCCAAGCTGAACATTGGTAGGATTGGTGCCGGTAGTGAGTGGTGTGGTCAGGCCCGCGTCATCGTACCAGGTATAGGTGCTTCCGCCAACCGGAGTGGTAACAGCCGGTGGTGTGATGGCATCCCCAACACAATATGTATTGGGTGTAAACGTGATGGCTGGAGCTGCCGGCACCGGATTAACAGTCAGTGTAACCGGTGTGGCTGGTCCCTCACAGGTACCGCTATTTGTTTCTGTAACAAACACCGTAGTCGTATTCGATGCCAGGCTGTTGAAGCCTAGTTGTGCGTTAGTGGGGTTGGTGCCTGTTGTCAGCAGGACCGATAAACTGATATCGCTATACCAGGTATAGGTGCTGCCGCCCACCGGTGCGGTAATGGTCGGTGCAATAATGGCTTCACCAACACAATACGTATTGGGCGTAAAGGTAACGGCCGGGGCTACCGGTACGGCATTGACGGTAAGTGTTACTGACGTGGCTGGTCCTGTGCAATTGTTGCTCGAAGTTTCGGTAACAAAAACGGTCGTTACGTTTGCCGCAGCGCTGCTGAAACCCAACGCAGCATTGGTGGGGTTTGTTCCGGTAGTCAACAACGTGGTCAATCCTGCATCGCTGTACCAATTATAGGTGCTGCCGCCTGTTGGAGTAGTAATCACCGGAGGAGTGATGGTATTACCAATGCAATAGAAGGTGGGTGTAAAGGTTACGGCTGGTGACACCGGAATGGGGTTCACCGTTAAAGTGACCGGGGTGGAAGGACCGGTGCAGTTGCTGCTGTTTGTCTCCGTTACAAATACGGTTGTGGTGTTGGGTGCCAGGCTGCTGAATCCCAGTTGAACATTAGTGGGTGCGGTACCGGTTGTCAACAACGTGGATAGCCCCGCATCGCTGTACCAACGGTAGGTACTTCCACCTACCGGTGCCGTAATGGTGGGTGGCGTGATTACCTGGTTCACACAATAACTGCTGGGTGAAAACGTCACTGCCGGAGCTGCCGGTATGGCATTCACGGTTAAGGTAACGGTAGTAGCCGGACCCGTGCAATTGCTGCTGGTTGTTTCGGTAACAAAGACCGAAGTAACATTCGCAGCAAGACTGCTGAAGCCCAGAGCGCCATTGGTGGGATTGGTACCGGTAGTTAATAGAGTTAATAAGGTGGCATCGCTGTACCAACGATAGGTGCTGCCCCCCACAGGTGTGGTAATGGCTGGAGGTGTGATGAGATCATTTACACAATACGTGGATGGAGTGAATGTTACTGCGGGTGCGATGGGAACCGCATTCACCGTTAATGTGATGGGCGTAGCCGGCCCTTCGCAATTGGCTACGTTGGTCTCCGTTACATAGACGGTTTTTACATTGGCCACCAAACTGCTGAACCCGAGTTGCGCATTCGTGGGCGTTGTGCCAGTTGTCAGCACCGTTGATAAACTGACATCGCTGTACCAGGTATAGGTGCTGGTTCCGATGGGAGTGGTAATAAAAGGTGGTATGATGGCTTCATTCACACAATAGAAACTCGGTGCGAAGGTTACACCCGGAGCCACCGGGTTGGCGTTTACGGTGAGGGTAATGGCGGTAGCCGGACCCGTACAGTTAAAACTGTTTGTCTCCGTTATGTAGACCGTAGTGACGTTGGCAGAGGCGCTGCTGAATCCCACCGCCCCGTTGGCGGGATTAGTTCCCGTGGTTAACAAGGTTCCTAACCCAGGATCACTATACCAGCGATAGGTACTGCCTCCGTTCGGTGCCGTGACAAACGGAGCACTGATGACATCCCCCACGCAATAAGTATTGGGCGTAAAGGTGATGGCCGGAGCCACGGGTGTGGGATTAACGTTGACTGTTGCCGAGCCACTCACTGAGGTAGACAAACAACCATTCACATCGGCCACCGAGGTTAAGGTATAGGTTGTGGAAGCAGCCGGTGAGACGGTAACATCCGTGCCACTGGTGTAGTTGTTTACTACACCCAGGTTGGCGATGGTGAGGGTGAAAGGACCTGCACCTCCGGTAACATCCACCTTGATAGTAGAAGATTGTCCGGCACAAATGGGTGATGCGCCAGTAAGACTAAGAACCGCATTGGTAGGTGGCGGAGGTTGTGCAATGGTGATAGGGCCGATCGTCTGACTGCAATTGGTGCCATTGTCTGAGATGACAACCGTATAGTCTCCGGCTGATAATCCGGAAATGTCTTGAGCTGCGGAAGTAAATCCGTTGGTAGCTGTCCACGAGTAAGTATAGTTACCGGTACCACCCGAAACATCGATGGCAATTTGACCATTGGGCACACCACAACTTGTGCTGTTGATCGGAAATCCTGGTGTGATGCCTGCCGTAATATCCGTAGTGCCATTGATGATGAAGGAGCCATTAAAGTCACTGGGGTTTCCGTCCTGAACAATGACAAAATAATTTCCAGGTTTCAGGTTTTCGGCCAGGTACGGCACCCCAATCGTCATGGGGACGTTCAGGATGTTTACCGGCCCCAGAATAAATAAGGTGGCTGGGGGAATGCCTGAAGTAACTGTAATAATGACCGAACCATTGTCTAAGGTGCCATCGGTGCCAGGGTTTCCACCGGCATCCAGCAAATCGCGACACGCGTCCTTTTTATTGGTGATGGTAACGGTGGGTGACTGCGCTTGTGCCCAAGCTGAGAGGAAGGTTAGAACCAGAAAAAATCCAAAAAATAATTGCCTTGATTTCACCCTGTGCTCAATTAATCTTAAAATTCAAATGCTTTGTACACCCTTCCGGATTTTGTACATATAAGTTGTATTCACCTCGGTCCAGATTGCTAATAGTTTTGCCTTTTCCCTCCAACCGGTTTTCCTGGGCCTTACTGGAAAACATAAAATAGGTATAGGTTTCAGAAGCATCCTGGTAGTCAAGTTGCACCGCTCCGTTGGGTTGGTTGCCGGATGTATGGGTGATGGTTAGCTTCACTTCAATCGGCTCGCACTTTTCTTTGTCAACAACCGGTTCAATGGCAGCAGGCACTCCTCCGGATAGGACCATTATGGAGACTATCAAAAAACTGAATTTCAGGCGCTTACTAATCCGCATATAAAGCCTAAATTAAAGCAAGATAAAGGAATCCTCCGGGTCGTGCAAAAGATTAAAAAATGTCCTTTACTCATGTAAAGCCAAGAATTTGACATGCCAACTTATCTAAAAAATAACACTACCCTTTCCCAACGTAATGTTTTATCAAAAAATGACGTTTTCAAAAACGTCTGTTTAATACTTCACTTAGAATAAAGGCCCTCTTAAAACTGGAAGGATTCTTCAGATCCATTACAAATTCACTCCCTACCTTAGCAGCCTTGATCCGCTTCTTATATTTCCCAAACTGCTCAAAGGAAACCTTTGTGTCCTCCACGCGCATGGATTCTTCCAGGGATTGTCTATTAAAGGCCTCGCTCTTGGCGCGCTCATAAGTCTCGTAAATCTCGTCTTCGTTCCGGTAATCCGTCTTTTCCAGCACCTCGGCCTCTTCTTTCAGGTCATCATCATAATCCTCCACTTCGTCATATCGCCTGGCCTGGGGAACGGGCACCGGTGTTAACGTTGGTGTCGGCTTAGGTGACTTGGTGGCCTGGATTTCACGCAACAGATCCTCAAAGCTGATGGGCTTTTCGGCAGGGCTTTGGGAATCCGGGTGTTCGGGTTCTGAAGGCTGAGGTTTTTTCTTATTCGCCCGTGCAATCAGCGTGATGACAATTACGATTAACCAGATCCAGAATTGATAGTCCATGCTGTGGTCAAAGGTATCGAAATAATTCGAAAAATGGGCTTTTCACCAACTATTTGCATGGGATAAAATGTGGATGAATTGGGTATCACTCATTTTCCAAATGCCGATCCTCCGGTTATCTTTGCCCACTTATTTTTTCAACCACTAAATTCTAACAGGTTTCATGCAATTATCGAAGTTGGAGATCAAGGGATTCAAGAGTTTTGCCGATAAAATAGTTATCAATTTTGATGAAGGAATTACCGGTATCGTAGGGCCCAACGGCTGTGGCAAGTCGAACGTGGTCGACTCCATCCGCTGGGTATTGGGTGAGCAGAAGACCAGCGCCCTGCGCTCGGAAAAGATGGAGAACGTTATCTTCAACGGAACCAGTCAACGGTCGGCACAACAGATGGCCGAAGTTTCCCTGACGATTAACAATACGAAGAACATCCTGCCCACCGAATATTCGCAGGTAACCATTACCCGCAGGCTGTACCGTTCCGGTGAGAGCGAGTACCTGCTCAATGGAGTGGCGTGCCGGTTGAAAGACATTACCAATTTGTTTCTGGATACGGGCGTGGCCTCCAACAGCTATGCGATCATTGAGCTGGGCATGGTGGATGACATTCTCAATGATCGTGACAATTCGCGCAGGATGTTGTTTGAAGAAGCGGCCGGCATCTCCAAATTCAAGAAGCGAAAGAAGGAAACGCTTAAGAAGCTGGAAGACACCGATGCCGACCTGGAGCGGGTGGAAGACCTGCTGTTCGAGATTGAGAAGAACATGAAGAGCCTGGAGAAGCAGGCCAAACAAACCGAGCAGTATTACAAGATCAAGGAAGATTATAAGGAGAAGAGCATCAACCTGGCCAAGGTGGTGGTTAACAAGCAAAAGGACACGTTTGCTTCCGTTCAAAAGCAGGTAGAGCAGGAGATGGATCGGAAGACCAAACTAACGGCCGAAATGGCCGACAAGGAAGCATTGATTGAAAAGTCAAAAGCCGAGTTAATCATTCGTGAAAAAACCCTGTCCACACGTCAGAAATCCATCAACGAGTTTGTTGCAAAGATCCGCCAATACGAAAGTGAGAAGCAAATCAAGAACGAGCGACTTCGCTTTTTAAATGACCGCGTTAATAACCTGAAGGAACAAATCGATCAGGACAAGAAGAGCAACGAACGTGCGCGCTTCAGCATTCAAAGCCTGGAGACGGAGCGGGAGGCAGCGCATCAGGCGTTGAAAGAAATTTCGGACAAGGTGGAAGCCCTGAAAGCAGAGTATGAAGCCCAGAAAGCATCCACCTATACGTTGCAGGGCGAGTCGGATGCCTTGCGCCAGGTGTACCGCGCCAAACAGGAAGAATCCTTTCAGCTGAACAAGTCGCTGGAAATCCGCGACATTCAGATCTCCTCCTTCAAACAGGAACTGGAGCGCACCACTTCGGATACATCACAGCAAAGTGCCAGCATAGCCGAGTTTGAGAAGAAGACGGTGATCCTGAGTGATGAGATCAAGGAGAAGAATGCTTACCTCGACAAGCTGAAGCGCGAAGAAGAAGACGTATTTCAGCGCATCTCGTCTTTGGAAAAAACCATTGACATGATTCGCGAGGAGATGACGGAGACCGGCCGCAAGCTCGATGCTCGTCAGAATGAATTTCAACTCACCAAGTCGCTGGTCGAAAACCTGGAAGGCTTTCCGGAAGCGATCAAGTTTTTGAAAAAGAATGTAGGGTGGACCAAGAATGCTCCCCTCCTCTCCGATATCCTTTCCACCAGTGAGGAGTACCGGGTGGCGATTGAAAACTACCTGGAGCCCTTCCTGAACTATTACATTGTAGAGCATGAAGCCGAGGCATATGAAGCGATTAATATCTTAAGTGATGCCAGCAAGGGCAAGGCGAACTTCTTCATCCTTGATTCCTTTGACAAGTTCACGCCAGCGCCCATTCAAATGTATCCAAATGCTTTTCCGGCTACGCAGATCATAGAGTTTGATCCGAAATACGGCAAACTGATGGCCTACATTCTGGATAAAGTGTATGTGTACGAAGGCGATGTGAAAAGCATGCCGGCTGATGAGAACACCTTCATCACCAAGAGTGGCAAGGTAACGAAGCGCAGGTTCAGCGTATCCGGTGGTTCGGTGGGATTGTTTGAAGGGAAGAAAATCGGACGGGCCAAGAACCTGGAGAAGCTGGACAAAGAAATCAAAGACCTTACCAAAAAGGTAGAAGAGATCCGCCATTCCCTGGTCGACCGCCAGCGCGAACTGGAGCGCCTGCGCAACAACACGTTAAAGCAGCAGATTGAAGAGGCCCAGAATGCCATCAAGCTGGTTAACGATGAATTCATCTCGGTGCGCACCAAGCAAGAGCAGTTCTCAAACATGCTGAGCAGTGCCGATTTGCGCAAGGAAGATATCATCGAGAAGATCGAAACGCTGACCCAGGAGCTGGAAGACCTGAAACCCAAGGCCGAACAGGCGCACCTGGAGCTGGCACAGCAGGATGAAAAACTGAAACTGATCACGGCCGAACTGAATGTTCAGAGTGAATTACTCAGCCACAAATCTTCGCACTACAACGAGCAGAACATCACCTTCCACCAACAGGAAAACCGGGTGAAGAGTGTGGATCAGGAAATCCGCTTCAAACAGGAGTCGATGGAGCAAAGCAGTTTGCGCATTGAAACCAATACAGAGGAACTGAAGAAGAACGAAGAGGAAATCCGTACCATCATTGAAACCACGCAAAGCAACGATGAGGAACTCATTGCCATGTATGCGGAGAAGGACGAAATGGAGAAAGGGCTGAGTGAAGCCGAGAAAGAATACTATTCGGGCCGTGGTGAAATTGATCAGTTTGAAAAGGACTTGCGCGAGATACAGCACCAGCGCCAGAACATCGATACCCTGTTGATGGAGTTGCAGAACCAACTCAACGAAAGCAAACTGCAACTCAATTCGGTGAAGGAGCGATTGAATGTGGAGTTCAACATCGATCTGGATGCGGTGCTGGCCAATGCCACACCCGAAGAAGCCGAGCAGTTGGCATTATTTGATGAAGAAAAACTTCGCAACGATGTAACCCGAATCCGGGAGAAGCTTGACAACATGGGCCCCATCAACCCGATGGCCATGGAAGCGTATACGGAGATCAAGCAACGCAACGACTTTATTATTGCGCAGAAAGATGACTTGCTGAAAGCGAAAGAATCGTTGTTCAGCACAATCAGTGAGATTGAAGGGGTGGCGAGTGAAACCTTCATGCAGGCTTTTCAGCAGATCAAAGAACACTTTGTAAAAGTATTCCGCTCACTCTTTAATGAAGGGGATGATTGCGATCTGAAACTGGCCGATCCGACCAAACCGTTGGAATCTGAAATTGATATTATCGCCAAGCCGAAAGGCAAGCGGCCGTTAACGATCAACCAGCTTTCCGGGGGTGAGAAGACACTGACGGCTACGGCCCTCCTGTTCTCGATGTATTTATTGAAGCCGGCACCCTTCTGTATTTTTGACGAGGTGGATGCTCCGTTGGATGATGCCAACATTGATAAGTTCAATCATATCATCCGCATGTTCAGTAAAGATTCGCAGTTTGTGATTGTTACCCACAACAAGCGCACGATGACGACTACCGATGTGATCTATGGGATTACCATGGTGGAGAAAGGCATCTCACGGGTTGTGCCGGTGGATTTGAGAGAACTGGCGTAACGGTCAATTCCTTTACCTGTAAAGGTAACGATTGCCAACTCCCAAGGAGTTGGCAATTTTTTTTGAAATGGTCTCTGATCGCATTACTGGAACACCCGTACGTAGTCTACCACCATGCGTTGTGGGAATACGGTGGAGGCATCGGGGCTTCCAGCCCACTCACCGCCTACCGCGACATTAAAGATGAAGAAAAATTCTTTCGTAAACGGCACCAGGTCAGCTGGAGTAATGTCTATGGTGTGATAATGCTCGTCATCGAGATACCATTTTATTTCAGTAGGCGTCCATACAATGGTGTAGACATGAAACTCGTCTCCCAATACCTTGCCATTCTGCAACCCTTTCTTTCCGCCATAGGATACATGTTGGCCGTTGAATTCCCAATGAACCGTTCCATACGCAACACTGTCGCGTCCGCCCCCGCCAACCGTTTCCATGATATCAATCTCACCACATTTAGGCCATCCGATCGTTGAAAAAGAGGAACCTAACATCCACAATGCGGGGAATAGCCCTTTGCCTTTGGGCATCAATGCCCGGATGTCGATGCGACCATACTTGAATGTTTTTTTGTTTTGTGTTGTCAGGCGAGAGGAGGTGTAGATTTTACCTTCCATCTTTTCAACCTTGGCTTTAATAATCAGGTAGCCATCCTCCACGGTAGTATTTTGTTGTTTATAATATTGAAGCTCATTATTGAAAGGACCCAACTCGTAATTCCAATGCGATGGATTAAGCTGATTGCCAACAAACTCGTCCTGCCAAACGAGTGTCATGCCTGGGTAGCTGGTGGGTGTTGTATAGCCGGTTGGGGAAATAGGAAGTTCTTTTACTTGAACAGAAATATTTTGACTCTTTTCAACTGAACGATTGTCCTCCGAAAAGGCTTGTACCCGTACTGTATAAGTGCCTGATGAAAGGTATGTATGGGTAGTATTCCCGTTCGTTAAGGTCAATGGCTCGTCCAGGCCTTCACCAAAATAAAATATAAATTTAATCGCATTTTCTGCGGTTGCTCTAAAAGTAACAAGACCAGATCCATCCGTAGAGAGGATGGTTTCTACGAGCAGATTGCGAACGGATATTTCCTGTTGAGGTTCCTCATTTTCCTTGCACCCAAAAAAAATTAAAAGTATTAAAACGACTGGCAGAAAATCCTTTGAAAATTTCATGTTGCTTAGTTATGCCATTAAACACGATCTGTAGTGAAGATACTTATTATTAGTGAGTCCTGGAAATTTTGATCAATAGATTTCCAATCCCTTGTATGCCTGCTGAAGGGTTCTTTCAACTGCGCGATTACCAACTAAGTAAGGATCAATCAACCGTCTAAAATAAATTTACAACTCTACCCGTTTCATTTTCGGAGCCAACCAATGCATCAGCAGCCAGGCCCACACATACGCCAGGCCGCAAATGAGGAAAAGGATGTTATACCCCACCGTAATGTTGCCCAACACCTTATAATGATTTAATAAATGACCTACTAAAAGCGGAAAAAGAATTCCACCCACGGAGCCGGCCATCCCGCCAATACCCACCACCGAGCTGACAGCCTTCTTAGGAAACATGTCGGAAGTGGTGGTGAAGATGTTTGCACTCCACGCCTGATGAGCCGCTGCCGCCAGACTCATTAATGCCACAGCAATCCACACCTGATCAACATACCGTGCGGTCATGATGGGAATAACACCAATCGCAAACAACAGCATTGATGTTTTGCGCGCCTTAAAAACCGGCCACCCTCTTTTAATAAGCCAAGAGGAAAGATAACCGCCACCAATGCTTCCGATGGTACAGGCTGTATAAATCGCAGCCAGTTGCAGGTTGGGTTTTCGAAAGTCGATACCGTAGACTTCACTGAAATACGAGGGTAACCAAAAGAGTAAGAACCACCAGATGGGATCGGTAAAAAACTTTCCGAGAATAAAAGCCCACGTCTGGCGGATGCCGAGAAGTTTAATCCACGGAATTGGTTTACCGGTATCTTGCTGTTCATCTGCATCGCTATGGATGTGTTCAAATTCCTGCTGCGATAAGCGCTTTTGACGGGCCGGGATTTCATAAAAGATCCACCACGCAATTAACCAGACAAAACCCAGACAGCCCGTCCAGATGAATGCTTCCTGCCAACCATAGACACCTAAAATCCAGGGCACCACCAAAGGTGCCACCACGGCCCCAATGTTTGTACCCGAATTAAAAATACCTGCGGCCAGGGCACGTTCCTTCTTCGGAAACCATTCGGCAACGGCTTTGATCGCGGTAGGAAAGTTTCCCGCCTCACTCAGGCCGAGTAACGCCCGCATAAAACCAAACCCAAACGTGGTACGCGCAAGGGCATGCCCCATGGCCGCCAGACTCCAGAAGAATACAGAAATGGCATAGCCCATCTTGGTGCCCACCCAATCCACAATCCGTCCAAACACGAGGTATCCCAGCGCATAGGCGGCACTAAAGGCCATGACAATGTTTCCGTAATCAATCTCACTCCAATTGAATTCCTTTTCCAACACGGGCTTCAACAAACTCAACACCTGCCGGTCCACGTAATTGATGGTGGTGGCCAGAAAGATCAGTCCACAGACAATCCATCGGTAGTTGGGCCAGTGTTTAGGAGTTTCGGACATTATTAGGGATTAGGCGTTGGGTTTTAGGCATTAGGCAGCATACTTACTTTAAACTTTGAACTTTAAACTTTACACTCTCTACTCTACACGTTTACACTCCTGCATACGCACTGAAGGCTCCATCCACCGGCACCACGATGCCCGAAACAAATTTTGATGCATCCGAACATAGCCAAAGCAAGGTGCCACACAACTCATCGGGTTCACCAAACCGGCCGAAGGGTGTGCTTCGAATAATCGACTGACCGCGCTCGGTTAAGCTGCCATCGGGATTGGTAAGCAGCGTACGGTTCTGTTCGGTAAGAAAGAAGCCGGGTGCGATGGCGTTCACCCGAATGCCTGCCCCAAACTTTCGGGCCATCTCCACCGCCAACCATTGCGTGAAGTTGCTGACCGCTGCTTTAGCGGCACCGTACCCTACCACACGGGTAAGGGGTCGGATGGCCGTCATGGAAGAAATATTAATAATGACTCCTTGCTTCTTTGCTACCAGCGTTTCTCCAAAAACCTGTGCAGGCAATACAGTACCGGTTAAGTTCAAGTCCACCACTTTCTGAAAGTCTTCGATCTTCAGATCCAGAAACGTTTTATCCGGCATGACTACTGCGCCCGGCATATTGCCTCCGGCACAGTTGATCAGGATATCGATGGTACCAAACTTTTCCAACACTACGGCTTTGGCGGTTATCAATTGTTGTTCATTCAACACATCGGCCGAGATGCCGATCGCATTGCCCCCGCTGCGAATGATTTCCTTGGCGAGTTGATCGGCTGCCTCCTTTCTGCGACCCATTATGACCACCGAAGCACCCGACTGAGCAAGGGCTTTACACATCGCACTACCCAATACACCGGTGCCTCCGGTGACAAGGGCAACTTTTGATTTCAATCCAAACAACGATTCGAGATACATGGAATAGGCGTTAGACGTTAGATATAAGACTTAAGACTAGTATCAGTCTTTCAACTTTTAACTTTCAACTTTTAACCTGACAGCTTTTCGTTCCCGGTTGCTTTGATAGGCTGCTTCGATGAGGTGGATCACATCCCGGGCTTGCTCAGGTTTTACATCCAGGCTTGCCCCTTCCCGAATCGCTGCATACACGTTGTCGTAAAAACCCAGGTAGTTACCAGGAATCGTTTCGATGGACTTCTGTACATGCGCTCCGTCAATCGTGGTATTCAATTGACCCCAGCATTCTTTTGGAAGCGTTCCCCAGTCCCTGCCTCCGGGCAGTTGCTTCTCCTTCAATGCCTGTTCTTGCGGATCCACGTTGCTGCTTGTTACAAACGAGCCTTCGGTGCCGTGCAATTGGTAGCGCGGGCCGGGTATACGCACCAAATAACTTGACTTGACGATCACATTCAAACCCGGATAGGTGAGTCGCAGATCATAATAATCATCGACTTGCCCACCGGTACGTTGGATACCCATGCGGGCATCCACCACATCAGGCATGCCGAATAATACCAATACCTGGTCCAACATGTGGGAGCCGAGGTTGTACAGAATTCCTTTACCCACACCCGCTTCTTCCTTCCAGGAACCTGGTTCAATATAATTTCGGAAACGATCGTAATGCGCTTCGAACTCCACGATGCGTCCTACCCACCGGTTGTTGATCACGTGCTGGAGCGTAAGGAAGTCGCCATCCCAGCGCCTGTTCTGAAATACCGTGAGTACTTTGTTTACCGATTTTGCTAATGCAATCAGTTCATCCGCTTCTTTGATGGTTACTGTAAAGGGCTTCTCTACCACCACATGCTTCCCGGCTTGCAAGGCCTGCGCTGCTTGTTTGAAATGCAACTCATTTGGCGTATTGACAATGATGAGCTCGATCGCTGGATCCTGAATCGCTTCCTCCACGGTTCGCACCACCCGGCAGGTGGGATAGTGTTGCCTTGCCGTATCCTTTGTCCGCTGAACAACCACCGCCAACTCAAATCCAGGGTGGGCATGCAACAACGGAGCGTGAAACACTTCGCCCGACATGCCGTAAGACAGGATGGCTGTTCTAATCGGCTTCATTACACCTGAAATTGAAAATAGTGATGCACATTGTTGTAACAGACATCTTGTACGAGTTGGCCGGCCAGCGAAAGATCATTGGGCAACACCCCTCTACGGACATCCTCGCCAATCAGGTTGCATAAAATTCTCCTGAAGTATTCATGCCGTGGAAAGGAAAGAAAACTGCGGGAGTCGGTAACCATACCCACGAAGCGCGACAGCAGGCCCATGTTGGAAAGTGTGTTCAATTGTTTTTCCATCCCGTCTTTCTGATCCAGGAACCACCAGGCGGACCCCCATTGTATTTTTCCAGGCACTGAACCATCACTAAAATTTCCCACCATGGTGGCAAACACTTCGTTGTCGGCCGGGTTGAGGTTATATAAGATTGTTTTGGCAAGCTGATTGGTTTGATCCAACTGATTCAGAAAATCCGAAAGTCCACGCGCCTGTGCATAATCTCCAATGGAATCAAACCCGGTATCAGGACCCAGTTGATGCAGAAGGCGTGTATTGTTGTTGCGCATCGCACCCAGGTGAAATTGTTGGATCCAGCCTTTCTTATGGTAGAGTTTTCCAAGCTCATACAATACCGCATTCTGGAAACTAAATCTTTCCGCCCGGGTGAGGAAAACGCCCGAACTAACTTTCTTAAATACTTCCTGGGCCCGCTTGCTGTCTTCCAAGGTGTACCCGATTGATTCCAATCCGTGGTCGGAAGCGCGGCATCCAAAGGAATCAAAGTAATCGATCCGGTTGCTCAATGCCTGGATAAGGTCATCGTACAATTGAATGGATATACCGGCTGCGTTACCTAACAGACTGATGTAGGTTGCATACGCCTGCGGATCAATTGTGTTGTAAACCTTGTCAGGTCGAAATGTTGGAAACATGTTGATTCCATTTTCCTGTTCGGCAACCTGCTCATGATGTATCAAAGAATCGATCGGGTCATCGGTAGTACAAACCACCTGCACATTCATTTTACGCAGCAGGGCTTGCACCCGGAAATCATCGTGTTGCAACATGGCCGAAGCTTGCTCGTAGACGGCATCGGCAGTTTGTTCATTCAATAAGGAGTTGATTCCAAAATAGGTTTTCAGCTCGAGGTGTGTCCAATGATACAAGGGATTGCGCAAGGTAGCCGGAACCGTTCTCGCCCAGGCCCTGAACTTTTCCTGCGGCTCGGCCTTACCGGTACAATATTCCTCGGCAATTCCGTTAATGCGCATGGCCCGCCACTTATAGTGGTCGCCCTCGAGCCAGATGGCGGTTAGGTTTTCAAACTTCCGGTTCTCTGCGATGTCTTTCGGAGAAAGATGATTGTGATAGTCGATGATGGCACAGGAACTCGCATAGTGCTGGTATAACTCGCGGCCAGGATCATTGTGAAGGAGAAAGTCTTTTCCAATAAAGGAGTCGGCCATGGATTGCGTTTCAGCGTTGGTTCAAGATAACAAATTATCAATTTGAAAAAGAGAATGCCGTATCATGAGCCTGTATTGACTTTATTTCAACTCCCGGATCTTAATGCTACGAAAGGAGACGGCATCGCCATGATCCTGCAACAAAATGTGCCCTTGGGGCACCATTCCGAATCCTTCCCACACATTGTATTTGCTGCGTGCCACCAGGGCATAGAAAATCGGAGTGCCCCGTTGGTATTCCACAATCTTTCGCCCATTTAGCCAATGTTCAATTCGGTTGTCCGGATACACCCGGATTCGTCCTTCATTCCATTCCCGCGGAATGTCGGAGATCTTCAGAGAAGGAATTAAATCGTAGAGTGACCCCAGGGTACGATTACCTACCACCCCTTCCTTTGCATCGGGATGCCGGGCGTCATCCAGAATCTGATATTCCAATCCAATGGCCGAACCCGTTGACAAGAACTTCTCATCCACAAAATACTTCACCCCGCTGTTGGCCCCTTGTGCAAATTTGAAATCAAACGTCAATTCAAAAGCTCCAAATTTTTCTTCTGTAATGATGTCACCCCCATTGGTGGATTCACCCCCACCGGAAGGTTGTACGGAAAGCACGCCCTCCTTTATCTCCCAACCCTTCTCCGGAAATTTTTCCTTGAAGGCCCCGCGCCAACCTTTTGTTGTAGCGCCATCCCACAACAACCGGAAGCCTTGCTGTTTCTCTAGGTCTGACAACGTGTTGGGGACCAGGTTTACCACCGTGATATTGGTGATCGGCCGTGGTTGTAAGTTTTCCGTCTGGATGCGGATGTTCTTCCAGTACGTTTTCTTGCCTTCGTCTTCAGGGCGGTAGACCGAATGTACTTGCAAGCCAATTAATCCTTTCAGACTGGCCTGGTCAATCAGGTGCGCAACCGGTACATTATTCACCCAGGTGCGGATGACAGAACCGATACACTCGATTCGATACGTGTTCCAATCGCCCCACTTGTAGGCTTGCTTTGCTGCCGGATTTAATTCCACCGGATAAAGCCATCCTCTACGGGCTTCGTCATAAATCCCCCCCGACCAACCGCGCTCGGGGCGGTGATCCACCTCCATCTGGTATCCAAATACCCGTCCATCTTCTGACTTTTGCAAGCTGCGAAATTGAATTCCGGAATTGATGCCGGCATCAATTTTCACCTGCACTTCCAGAATAAAATCTCCGTACTCAACTTGGGTTGCCAAAAAAGAATTGGGAGAATCCTTTACGCACGTGCCAACGATCATCCCATCCTGTACCTGGTACGTGGCTTTGCCGTGAGCCATGCGCCAACCGGTAAGATCTTTACCGTTAAACAGGCTAGTCCACTTCTCCTTTGGAGGCGTGGCGAGTACCTGCATACTGATGAGAATCCATCCTAACAAGGCCATGTACTTCTTCATACCTTTACAGTTTCATTTCCCATCCTTTTTCATAGGTGCGACTCCACAGCGCGTTGGCTTCCTTATCATTCTTAATGCGACCATTTGTTGTATCGCAATACAAAGCATGACCCGTGCGATAGGCAATATTACCCAATTGCGGTAAGAGGGTTGATTTATGGCCTTCGCTGATGGGGGAAGTGTGTTTTGTCTTTCCCCCAATGGCGTCTACAAAATTCTGAAGGTGTAAACTGTCCAACTTCTCGCCCATGCCCATGGTGTTGGTTGCATCGGCTTGCTGTAACGCAGTCTTCACTTCTTTCACAAGTTTACCACCCAGTTCGTACACTTTATAGTCATCGCCACCGGGCATGACCATCGTTCCCTTTTCTCCATAGAAGATTACGCCTCGTCCACTCTTCATTTCGTCAAAGTCGTTGCAACTCCGGCCCTCCCACAGCATGGCGGTATTATTTGGAAACTCATAGGTGATCGTTTGTGTATCGGGTGTTTCCCAATCATCCTGGAAGGCGAACCGGCCTCCGGCTGAAATCACTTTCGATGGATATTCCACTCCAAGCCCCCAACGCATGACATCAATTTCATGCGTACCATTATTCAGGGCTTCACCGGTGCCCCAATTCCAGAACCAATGCCAATTATAATGAATGAGGTTGTCTTTGTACGGTTTGCGTGGAGCAGGTCCTTGCCAGAGTTCATAATCCAGGTGCATGGGCACCGCGGTGGCTTTCCCTATTCCAATTGACTTGCGGGCATTGGCATACCAACCTTTTGCAAAATATACCCGGCCAATAATGCCCTGATGTAATTCGTGAATGCCCTCCATCACACGGGGAAAAGATCTGCGCTGATTTCCCATCTGAACAATTCTATTATACTTGGCAGCGGCTGCCACCAGCATCTCACCCTCAGCGGGATTGTGGGAACAGGGCTTCTCGACATAAACATGCTTGCCGGCTTTTAGGGCCATGAGTGTTGCCGGGGCATGCCAGTGATCGGGGGCGGCAATCACGATGGCATCCACATCTTTCTGTTCCACTAATTTGCGAACATCGTTTTCCCCTTTCGGACGTTTGCCGGTGAGTTTTTCAACTTCTGCGATTGTTTTACTCATCACGGTGGCATCCACATCACAGATGTAACCCACTTCCACCGAGGGTAATTGCGCAAACATGCGGGCCAGGTAATGCCCGCGGCTGTTGGTGCCTACAACCCCCACTACTACTTTCTCATTGAACGATCCTTTCCAACTGAAAGCCGGTGCCGTCAGTAACACGCCCGCTCCCGCCAATGCTGATTGTCTGATAAAATGCCTGCGATTGTACATGGGATTTCGATTATTGCAGCGATCAAGTTGCTTACAATAATTGAAATATCATAGTTGAAATGGAGGAAAGGGTCGGGCTATTTTCCGAAGGTCAATTCAATTTCACAATCTTGCCGGATACGCTTGTATAGGGTGTTGGATGTGCTGTATAGAAATACACCCCGGCTTGTAAATGACCGGTTGGCAGCGCCAGATGATAAGTGCCCGGGTCCTGGTGGTAACGGGATTGTACTGAAATTGATTTTCCAATTGGGTCGAACAAGTGAAGCGTAAAGGTACCCGGCTGCTGCATCGTGTATTCCACCTGCATTTCGCGTTCAAATGGATTGGGATAAACCGTGACGGTGGAGGGTTGCGATTCCGATTCCATGCCGGTAATTACGGATGGCATATTATTATCCAGCCAGGCCAGGCGATTGGTCACCCAGGTCTTCAACCAGTTTACTTCATCCTGAAAGGTAGCCCCGATGTAATAGTTCGGCCATACATATTGACCTAACACGGGCCACTTTTGAAAATTCCGAAAGGCAGATTCAGCGTTTAATACCGCATACACCGAATCGATATAAGTGAGAATTTTTGGAGTACTGTATTGATCGGCACGAAGTTCCGTCCAACGGGCAGCCAACTGGCTCCGGTAATCTTTATCCTGGTATAAGCGACTCCACCAGAAGGGAATCAACCAAAAATCCTGCGGACATACAGAATTAAATCCGGTCACCCACCCTTCCGGATTTCCCTGTGTACAATAATTCGCATTGCCAAAACCGAGGTTGAAATCCCAAACAGGTCCCATATTGAGTTTTCCACCCTCTGAATCTTTGTCTTTGTGCAGGTAGGTGCTGAGTCGATAGCCATCCACATTCTTGCTCACTTCATTCACGATAAAGAAATCAATAAAGGAGGCAACATCGATGTATTTGGTATATCCCTGAACCGGATCGGTGAATGAGAGTCCATACAGGGTGCCCTCAAAATTAGCCATGTACTGCTGGATGTAATTCCGTTGCTGACTCGTTATCTTCGAAGCATCCGGGTAATCATAAATAAAGTAAATAACCTGCGTTCCATTGCGGCCGGGTGGCGGATAGGAAGAAGTCCAGCCTGCATTGTCGTTGCCTGTTTGCTTGTCCAACTTAATGATGTAGCCACCTGTCAGATCATCACCGGTATTTTCAGTGGCTTCCAGTTTACTGATATCCACACGATTATTATCACGTTTCACTTTCTCAATCAAAACATAGACACCTTGATATTGATTGTTAATAACCACTTCACAATACCGGGTACGGGGTGCATAGGTGCCTAGATCGCGGGCCAGTTTGTAGGCCAGCACATCCCGCATCAGACTTTTATCGTTATACGGTGCAAACAACACCCAATCTTCTTCGGGTGGCATTCCAAGTAAAGGAGCACTGATCCCGTTGCCCAGGGCATCTCTTAATTCGATTCCATATTGCTTTTTAGGAAACATCTGCGAAGAGGAACCTCGGATTTCGATCCCGATTTTTCCGCTATAATTATTGAATGGATCCGTAAGGTTGTTTCGTTGGCCCGGTCCGTTATCAATCACGCCCATGTCGGCTGTAATCTTGGGTTCATCAACGATGGTTTGAAAATTTGTATTGATTACAATGATGGGGAGGTTAGAAGAAGTGAACGACTGAGCCAGACTTCCGTAAGAAATCAGGAAAAGTGCTACCCAAAAACCACTCCGTTTCAACTTTATGATCACAATGACCCCAAAGTTCGCAAAAGAATTGGAAATGGTATTCTTATTAAGGTACCCGATTAAGGAGCTCGGACAGCATCCGGTGCTCTTTCCTTGAATCCCGTCCCGAGGTTATACCACTTTCTGTAAACAGTTGCTCCTTCCAGGGCAATCCAAACTGATAAGGTCCGGCAATTCCATGAATTGAGATATAGTTGAGGTAATTGGCATACCCCTTCGTAACGCCATAGTCACTCACTTGGGTAACCCCCGTAAACTCCAATTCGTTTGTTCGGATATTTGGAACGCGTTGGCTAATTTCTACAGGTACCTGTGGAAGCGTTATTTTCTGACTTCTTCCTGAGGGGCCGATCAACACCCACAAAGCAGAACTGTTCGTTGGTTCATTATAATATTTCCAGGAAAGCATATAAATGTCAAAGTCTCCGAAAGTTGCTATATCCACTATCCGTCTATCTTTCGTGGATACATAAATCTGTGCATTTAGCAATTTGAAGTCATACAGCTTTTTCGGAGCGAAGCTGTACATCCGCACTTGCTTGTTTCGATAATAACTCTCCGAACCCATATAGAGAAATTCCTCAGGATAATCGATTTTTAATTGAGGGCCGGCCCGAAAGAATACTCCAAGCGGATAGTGTTCCTCATATTTATCGGGTTGTGAGAAACCAAAGAGACTCACCCGCGCACTGATCAGGTCCGGATCCGACAGCGGGATCGAGATTTTCTTCAAGGGAGTATTAACTGCGTTGACGGGTAAATTCCAAAGGGAGCCAACATTCACATCATTGATCAACGCATAGCGATTATCCTCCGTTCCGACATCCCTTACAAATAACTTGCCGCTGGATTCCGTTGTCGCCAATTGGATAGATTGATTTACGGGATCAATGAAGTCGTAATCTCCGCTGGCACTTACAAAATAAACACCTTCCGGTATGGTTTCCGACTTTATCTGAATAGAACCCACAAACTCCGGGCTGCGGGTCTGGTTGAGCGTCCAGGGCCCCCGCCCTACTTCGGTAATACTAAATGCTTGCAACAAGCCCGGGTAGCGGATATACACCTCATTCACAGTAAAGGTGGGGAGATTGAAATCCTCCAACCCTTCGATACGAACAGGCGCTCCATTAATCAGCTCTTGAACAGCAATCGTTTTGCCGGTGGCATCACTGAGGTAAATAAATGCCTGCGTCCCGGAAGGTACATGCTGAACGGGTACCTGCAAGGTTAACAAGGTATTCTTAATATGAACAGGAATCCGGGTTTCTGTTTGTTCGCCCGAAACGGATGTTGCTCTGGCGACCAGTGTGTAGTCGCCATCCGGTAAGGTTCGTGTGTTCCAATCAACTCGAAACGGAGTTGCGTTGGCCTGTCCTACCTGCACGCCATCCACTGTGATTTCCAACGTTCCGGAAAAATCAGAAGGCATTGCCACCGTTACGGGTGTTGTGTTCCAGACATCCTGGCCGGATTTCGGTTCGGTAAACCTGAACTCCACGGATGCATTTTCCTCCTGACAGCCCATCGATACCAGACAGGTAAAAACAACCCACAAAGATGATCCAACCCGCATTCGTTAAGAAAGGTACAAAAAGTATCCGCTCAGTTTGTTAATTTATTTAGTCCGTTTGGGTCTGCCGGAATCAGTTGTTGTCTTGGATAAACGTACGGGCTATTCCGAGCGGGCGCATGATATAACGCTTCTTGTTTACATGACCCAACTGTCGGGTTAGGATGTCATCCAGTGTTTTTATTGCTTTGATGATGTATTTTCCCTTGTTGAGCATCACACACTCCGACTTCACTCCCATGGCAGCATCGGTAATTTCCGAACGGGTAGCATACCCGGTCTTATTTAGTGTCTCCAGCACCTGGGTAGCCCAGATTACGGGAACATGGGCAGCTTCGCAGATCCATAAAATCTCCTCCTGGATTTCACTCAGCCGTTCAAATCCAATCTCCACGGCCAGGTCACCGCGGGCGATCATTACTCCCAGCGACTCATCTTTCATTCCATTCATTAACAAGGCCGGCAAATTTTGCAAAGCCGAAAGTCTTTCTATCTTCAATACGATGGCGGGTTTATGGTGAAACGAATATTTATTCAGTTCATATCGCAGCGTTTCAACATCTTCCGGTTTGCTGACGAACGAATAGCCCACCATATCAGCATGATGACAGATGAAGGGTATGTTGCTTTTATCTTCTTCCGTTAGAGCAGGAATCTTGAGTTCGGAATCCGGTAGGTTGATCCCTTTGCCTGGTTTTAAAAATGGTTTTTTTGTCGAGATCCGTACCACTTTAACCATGACTGTATCGGGCTGCACCGCCAATACTTTCGCCTCAAATTTCCCGTCATCAAAATAGATGTGTTCACCAGGCTTAATCATGGCAAGTATTTCGCGCGGTTCCACATATAACACATCATGCTCCCTTTTACGCCTCTTGCCTGACTCATCTTTGCCCTCAGGCAAAGGACTTAGGATTAATTTTTTTCCTTCCGATACCGGCAACTTGGCATTATCATTTCTCCGTTTCGCCTCAATGCTTCGAATCCGGATTTTAGGTCCGCCCAAATCCATATAGACTTTGCAATTGCGGCCTGTTTTTGCAATGGCTTTTTTTAACACTTCAATCATATTCAACCATACCCCCGGATTGTCGTGCGCACAGTTAATCCGCACCACCGACATTCCTTCGTTCAACATTTCTTCTACCAACATTCGGTCCTGCATCAACTCGACCGAGAAAGTAACCATGATATGCGGTCTGTCCTGAATCGGGTACACTCCTAAAAGTTGCTCCGCATGAATCAATCGGAGTTTGGAGGCGGTCTCGAAATCACAATTCAGATTGGGGATACTCAGCGTCTGCCGATTCAACCAATTAAGTACGTTGATAACCTGAGCCTGAGTATGACTTTCGGAATTGGTAAGGGATGATAACCCGACATGATGCAGGTATTCCTGGGCTTCCCGGATTTCGCTGCTGCGCAACACAAGGTAGTGAATCAGGTTGGAGCCACTGAGTTTGAAGTTATCATGAAGTTGATCCAATTGAGCAGCAAACTGCTTTTCCGTTTCCTGCATCCCGGATACTAATTCCGACAGTTGGTGCGATACTTTCTCCTGGGTTAATTCCTGCAAGGAGTAGAGACTTGCTGTTTTCACAAAACCAATATTATGGACTCAAATTCCATCCTTTAGCGGGCAATTAAAATGATAAAAATCATACTTGGCGCTGAACTTTTGGGATTGCTGCGGAAACGATCCTGCCTTAGTTTTGGTCTATGAAGAGCGTTTTTACTTATACTAAAAAGCGCTTGCACACGCTGCGGAGGTTTTTGCGGGAATATGAAGCTCGGCCGGATCTTGATATTTTGCACCAGATTCGGGTAGAAATAAAAAAAACAAAAGCTGTACTCAACCTGATCGGTTATGCCCGCAAGAAGTTTGACGCGCATGCCGTCTATATCCCATTCCGTACAATCCACCGTGCCAGCGGTATACTATGGGAACCTGAGGTTATCAATCGGCTGATGAAAAAATACTCCTTTGCAGAAGTTCCCGGCAATAAGAATGAAATGGAGACTTTCCGACAGCTGATTCCCGATTTTCAGCATTCTTTGAAAAAGCAAAAGTCTGTCGTCTTGTCGGCAGCTAAAAAAGTGCAATTAAAAGTGTATAAAAAGTACATGAAGAAGAAACAAGTTGGGCTTAGAAAACTGATCCGGGCAGGGGTACGCGTGGGCACCGTCCACCCCATCCGCAAGCAGTTGAAGGAATTACACTACTTGTTTACGCTTACCCGCCCGAATCGCAAAATTGATTTAATTTACACCCAATGCGAAAAACGAATTGGCCAATTACTGGATCAAAGATTATTGATCGCTCAACTTCGAACGCAGTCAGCCAACCAGAAAATCATTTCACCCATACAAGCTCACATGAAACAAGAATTGAATAAAATCCGAAACGAGCTCCGGGGATTTATCAAATCATAATTGCAAACAAGCCTTTCGCAAATATCCATTACTCATATTTCAAGGTTTCGGCCGGATTCACAAGCGCCACTTTTATAGCGTGGTAACTTACCGTAGCAAGGGCCAGCAACAATCCAGCCCCCATACTAAGTGCGAAGAGGTCCCAGGTGAGGGGCACTTTAAAGGTAAATTCTTTCATATACCATTTCGAGATAAACCACCAGGAAAGCGGTGCTGCCATGCTAAACGCAACCAACGCCAGAACAATAAATTGTTTATTCAATAAGATGAAAATGGTTTGTAAATCGGCCCCCATCACTTTGCGAATGCCGATCTCTTTCGTACGGTTAACGGCATTGATCCCCGCCAATCCGAAAAGTCCCAGACACGAGATTAAAATAGCAAATCCGGTCGACAAGCCCATGATACTCATCCATCGTTGGTAGCTTTTATATTGGTTGGCTACATCCTGATCGAGAAAGGTGTAATCAAATGGCTTGTCGGGATAAAGTTCCTTCCAGATTTCTTTTACACGTTCCAACCCGGCCGTAACATCGGTACTCGCTACTTTTACCAGCATCGTTGTCAGGTATCCTACACTGCTTTTGTTCATGGAAAGAAACATCGGCTCAAAATTTTGTTCGAGCGACAGAAAGTGATAATCCTTCACCACACCAATTACCTGTGAACCCATCCCTACCGTATCTTCACGCCAGTTATAATATTCGTTGAGCGGATCGGTCCATTTCATATCGCGCACCAACGCCTCATTCACAATGACAGCATCGCTATCGGCTGGAATGTTAACATCAAAATTACGACCCTCCAATAATTGAATTCCGAGTGTGGTTAGGTAGTTGGGATCGGCCGCATATACATATGCCGATTTCTGTTCGCCCTTTATTTTGAAGCCATAGCGCGAATACCCTTGATTGAATGACGAACTTGTACCGGATACCGAAACGATTGTTGGCTCTTGCTGGGCATGGGTTCTGAATTGTTCAACCACACGATTTGATTCTTCTGTCCAACCCGCTTGCGTTGGGATTACCAGTACCTGTTCCTTATTATAACCCAGGTCTTTGGAGGTTATGAAATGCATTTGCCGGTACATCATGACAGAACTAATGATAAGAAATGCCGAGAGTGCAAACTGAAGAACAACCAGAGGTTTTGTAAATCCGGCTTGGAGGCGAGATGTAAATCCGCCTTTCAGAACGCTGGCCGGCCGGAACCGCGAAAGGTACCACGAAGGGTAGCTCCCTGCCAGCAAACCAGTGATCAGCGTTAACGACAATCCAACTGAAAGCAGTTTTAAAACGCTTGATAAGGTAAGTTCAATTCCCTTGTTGGTGAACTCATTAAACGAAGGAAGAAACAGCATCACCAATCCCAAACCAATCACCAATGAGATCACAGCCAGGATCAGTGATTCGAAACTAAACTGATAGATCAGTTGGTTACGCTGGGCGCCCACCACTTTTCGTACCCCAACTTCTACCCTGCGCGAAGCTGAGGTTGTGAGTGAGAGTGAAATGTAATTGATGCAGGCAATCAGCATAATCAATAAGGCGATTCCACCCAGAATAATGGAATATTGCGGATCACTTACCTTCTCCCAGCTGATTTCCTTTTTCAAATGCACATCGGGCAACACGGTAAACTCATACTCCAGCATTTTAGCGTCAGCCGGAATGGGCACGGCTGCTTCTTTACGCCATTCCTCCAACTTTTTCCCGATATACTTATCAATAATTTTATCCAGGTTGGATTTAAATACAGTTAAGTCAGCATTTTGCCTAAGTTGTACGAAAGTCGGTGTGCCGAAATTGCCCCAGTTCGCCATGTTCCGCTCGTAATAGTTCCGATTCTCCTGCGGCAACAATATGGCGTACGTTAAACTGGATTGAGAAGGTGGAGGTTCTATGATACCCGTTACCGTGTATGACTTCTTCCCATTATTGTCTATCTCAATGGTTTTACCAATCGGGTCCTCGTCACCAAAGTATTTTGTAGCGATGGCGGGTGTAAGCACTACTTCCGCTTGATCTATGAAAATTCTTTCTGCGCTGCCGTGCAGCAACCGGAATGAAAACATGGTGAAGAAATCCTTATCGACATAGGTAAGTCGCTCGGTAAAAACCTTATCGCCATACCGAAATATGGCGCGGTTGCCATCGTTGAAACGGGTTGCATATTCCACCTCGGGCAATTCTTCTTTCAAGGTGGGCGCGAGCGCAGCCTGAATCCAGGCTGATTTTCGATACGGGTCTGGTTGATCATGCTGCCAGGTATCAAAACTCTTTTCTTCAATCCTGAAGATTTGATTCTTATTCGCATGAAACTGGTCAAACTCCTTTTCATCCTGAATGTAAAGGGCAATGAGCATGCAAAAGGCTAACCCAATGCTCAGCCCAAACGCATTAATAAATGAATAGAACTTTCGTTTTTGAATGTTCCGGGCGGCAACTTTAAAATAATTTGAAACCATGATGGTATTGATGAAGGTGATGGTAAACCGGTTCCGTAACACAATGCCAGGCCGCAAAAACCGGAGTGCACTTCCGACAAACCGGTGTTTTGCTTTTTTAAGTCCAACTTCATGAAGGTCTAACTCGAATTGCTCAATCAGGTCCCCCTCGATGCTTTCATAAAGCTCCGGTGGACAGACCTTCCGAAGAAGTCGCAACGCCAACTGAGGTGGATTTACTTTGGTCAATTCAGGTTCCATTGAATTTTAAACTGAACCAATTTTCAATTGAGGAATTAATTTCCATAAGTCAACACGCGCTTCTTTCATCGCCCGCAACATGGCCAGCCCGGCATTGGTGATCGTGAAAATACGTTTGCGTCTGCCCCCACGGGTGTTGGTGGCGCCACCCATACTGGATTTCACATACCCTTTATCTTCCAACCGGTAGAGGGTAACGTGCACTGCACTGAGGTTGCAATTCCGGCCCACCCGCTCTTTGATCTCATTCACGATGGCATTGCCATAGGCATCTTCCTGTAGAATACCCACCATGGTGAGTACTAATTCTTCAAATTCTCCGAGGTATTCCTTTTTCATTGCAGGTGGTGTGTATGTTGTATGAGTATATCTATATGTTTTGTAAAACTAATATACTCGAAATTGGAAGATTTGTTACAATTTTGTCAAAGAAATCTATGCCTTATTTCTTCTTACTCGTATTTGAGGGTTTCTGCAGGGCGTGTCCAGGCAGTTTTGATGGCCTGGTAGCTGATGGTCATCAACGCCACCAGTAAGGACAACCCACCCGCTAATGCAAAGATTTGCCAACCTACCTCCACGCGATACTGGAAGTTCTTCAACCAATTACTCATCAGGTACCAGGTAATGGGTACCGATATGAGTAAGGAGACCAGGATCAGAAGTACGTATTCTTTCGATAGCAACATCAGCAAGGATTGTTCAGTTGCGCCCATCACTTTGCGGATAGAGATCTCTTTGATCCGGTTTTGCATCGCTAAAGAAGCCAGGGCATAAAGGCCCAAACTTCCAATGATGATGGCCAGCAGTGTCGCGAGGCTTACAATTTTTCCCAGATTTTGATCACTCTTATACTGTGCCGCCAGCGCCTGATCCACAAAGGTGAACGTAAACTCCCCCTCTGCCAACTGCTCCCAAACCGCCTTTATTTGGTCGAGCGTAGTTGCCATCGCTTCCGGACGGAGGCGAATAAACAATTTGGGCAAAGGACTACTGTCAATATTAATATTCTGAACACCCATAAGAATGGAAGCCGGATCTTGGACGATGACCAAAGGATTTACCGGAGTATATAGCGAGGTAAAATGGAAGTCTTTCACGATCCCAATCACTTCATGATCGCCAAAATTCTTTCCGGGTATACGCTTGCCATCGACCCCGGTCCAGCCATACTCCCTGGCAAACGTTTCATTAACGATGACGGATCTACGCTTATCGGCCGGATTCTCATCACTAAAATTCCGACCCGACAGCAACTCCATTTTCATGACGGTCAGATATTCATCATCAACGACAGCAAGGTTAAAATTCCGATACACTCCGCTTTCATCAGTATACCCGACTGCGGTCCAGTTACCAGTTCCAAAATCGTGTGAAGCGGTGCACACTTCGGTTACTCCGGGCAGTTTGATTAATTCCGTTTTAAATTGCTCACCTATTTCTAATCCCTTCGTGATCCGCGCTGTCAGTCCACCACCTTGAGGCACATTGATGCGAACCACAGCCAGCTGTTCTTTATTGAAGCCCAGGTTTTTATTTTGAAGATACCGCAACTGTTGTTGCATGATCAGCGTACTGGAGACCAGAAAAATGGAGAGTACCAGCTGAATACCGACCAGGGCCAAGCGCATCCGTTGCTTGTTGCTTCCGGTTTGCAGGGAACCTTTTAAAATAGCGATGGGCTTGAATGATGATAAAACAAAGGCTGGATAACTGCCCGCCATTAAACCAATGATAATAAGTAAGGAGGTTAACACGACCAGTAAGAATCCATTCCATGAAAAAATCAATTGTTTCCCGGAAAGCGCATTGAATACCGGTAATCCAGCCAGCGACACCAACACTCCGATTATTAATGCAATGGTAGTAATGATTACTGCTTCACCGATAAATTGCAGGTTCAACTGACTCCGCTCTGCCCCCACCACTTTGCGAATGCCGACTTCACGTGCCCGTTTCATGGAGCGGCCCACGGATAGTGTGACAAAATTGATACACGCTACAAAAAGTATCAGTATGGCAATGGCCGCCAGAATGTAGGAATATCGCGGATCGCTAACTGGTGCTATGCCCACCGGATAACTGGTATCCAGATGAATGGAGGTGAGCGGCTGCAACCCGGGCGAATACTTGCTTTGATTATAGTCTTGCTCCCCCAATAATGTTTTGAACAGAGTTGGAAATTTACTTTCCACCTCCGTTGCAGAGGCTCCTTCCCGTAACAAGACATAGGTTTCGGGATTGATGTTAAACCAACCGGAAGTAAGTAATTGTTCATCGAACATTTTTGTAAAATTCAGATCGGATATTAACAGCGAAAACCGAATGCTGGAATTGGTCGGTAAATCAGCGACCACAGCGCCTATCTTAAAATCCTCAAACTCTTCGCCCACTTGAAGGGAAACAGTTTTGTTAATAGCTTCTTCGGTTCCAAAATATTTTGTTGCCATGGATTGGGTTACCACCAGGGCACTTTGGTCGTGCAAGGCATTGCGATCGCCCGCCACTAATTCAAAATCAAATACGGTGAAGAATTCCTGACCGCCAACGGTAACCTGCTCGTTAAAGAGATTTTCGCCCACTTTTACCTGCGAACCCATGTTGAGTATACGGACCTGGCTTTCAACTTCCGGCAGATTATCCTTCAATGCGGGCCCCATGGGGTAAGGAGTTACTGTATTAAAAAACTGCTGATTTTCACCCCAATCTTCCTTCACCGAAACACGGTAGATCCGGTTGGCCTTGCTGTGGAACCGATCAAACGTCCATTCATCTTTTACAAACAAAGCAATTAACACACAGCAGGCAATGCCCAGGCTAAGACCAAATACATTGATAAACGTGTGGATTTTATTACGCCACAAGGCACGGAATGCAATCTTGATATAGTTTCTGATCATACGTGCGTGTTTATTTCTTCGAAGTTGGAATTTTTACCCTGAATTGGAAATTTTTTCACAATCGATATCCATAAAGATGCATTGAATTGAAGAAAAGTTGTACCCGGTTGTAGAAGTTTTACTTCCGGATATTGGTTTCATTGATTATGAACAAGGGGCGTTGTTTCAGATTGGCATCCATGCGAATCAGGTATTCCCCAATCAAGCCAACGCAAATAAGTTGAACCCCCCCTATAAAAAGGATACTGATCATCATAATAGACGCCCACCCCTGCACATAATCGTTTGAAAAAAAGCGTGCATACAGCGTGTAGAGTATCAGCAGGAAGGCGATCGCTGAAAAGATAAATCCAAAGACTGTGGCCATCTTTAGCGGAAGGTTGGAAAATCCTGTAATGCCATCCATGGCAAATCGAATCATCTTACGAAATGAATATCCTGACCTGCCTGCATAGCGGCTATCGCGTACGTACTCAAGATAGGTTTGCTTAAACCCAACCCAACTAATCATGCCGCGCAGAAACTTATGTCGCTCCGGCATTTGCAGTACAGCATTAGCCACCTTTCGGTCGATCATTCGGAAATCCCCGGTATCAACAGGAATGTGGGTGGAAGTGAGCCCCTTTAATAACCGATAGAACACTTTGGCAGTAAGCAATTTTAAAAAATTCTCACCTTTTCTCTGGACGCGTCTGGCATAGACTACATTCCAGCCTTCACTCATTTTCTCATACATAGAGGCGATCATCTCGGGCGGATCTTGTAGGTCAGCATCGATGATAACGATGCGAGCACCACTGGAAAATTCCAATCCGGCCGAAACTGCGATCTGATGGCCGAAATTCCGGCTAAAGTCGATAAACTTAACCTCGGGATTGGAGGTTGCCAGGTCTTTGATCAATGTCAGACTGGTATCCCTACTCCCATCGTTAACAAAAATGATTTCGTAAGAACACGCTAAATTGATTAAAACATTCTTTATTCGCTGATATAAAGTCGGGATGCTGGACGCTTCGTTATATACCGGAACAATGATAGAAAGGTCAGTCATGACAAGGGAAGGTACAATTTTTTATCGTTAGTGAATCAGATGAATTCATTGAAAAGGCTTCTGTACACAAATACTGCCTCGGTATTATGGTTCTGTATCATACCGGTTGTGATCATCAAACATTTCTTCCTGTCTAACCTAAACAACAATTATTTTATTTACAAGTATACCTTCTGGCATGCGCTCAACGGGCAAACGCTTTTCGGCTACTATCCCGGAGAATACCTCGACAAAAATCATTATGGACCGCTCTTCTCCCTCGTCATGGCTCCTTACGCCTGGTTGCCAGACTGGGCCGGCTACCCTTTGTGGGTAGCTACTCTGGTTACCTTTTTGTTTCTGGTCATTAAAAAGTTACCCTTGGCAGATTGGCAAAAAAATGGCATCCTTTTCATTTGTCTCAATGAACTCTTGACTTCTTCATTCAATGTTCAATTTAGTGTGATGATTGCCGGCCTGATTGCACTCACATATATTTTCATCGACAACAAAAGCGACTTCTGGGCACCCTTGCCCATGCTGATCGGTGCGTTTGTTAAATTGTATGGAATTGTCGGTCTGGCCTTCTTCTTCTTTGTAAAAGACAAGCCTAAATTTATTCTGGGCTGCCTCTTCTGGTCCGTCATCCTGTTTGTCCTTCCAATGATCATCAGTTCGCCCCGGTATGTACTTGATATGTATCAGGAGTGGTATACCTACCTCATCATCAAGAATTCGGAAAATGTTTCCCTTACCTCCCATCAGGATTTCTCCGTCATGGGATTTGTGCGTAGAATGCTCCAAAATCCCACAATCCCCAATTGGCCATTCCTCGGTGTGGGAATCCTCTTGTTTGGGTTACCCTATTTGCGCATCCGGCAGTATCAGAAGAAGGCGTTTCAATTGCTCCTGCTTAGTTCGGTACTGATTTTTCCGATCTTGTTCAGTTCCGCATCCGAAGGCTCCACATATATTATTGCCTTTCTTGGAATTGCCATTTGGTTTGTCATCCAACCCTACCCCCGTCCCCGTTACGTATGGATTCTGCTGTTAGTGGCATTTTTATTCGCCAGTTTAAACAGTACCGATATCTACCCTTTGAGTTACCGCATTTTTTTGCGCGAGCATTCTGTGAAGGCCATTCCCTGCCTCTTCATCTGGCTCATGATCCTTTACGAAATGATGACGAGGTCATTTGAACAGTATGAAACCGACAGTCAGAAACAAGGATGAGTTGGCATTGTACACATGCATTGAACGATGCTGAAATCCAAAAAAAAGAATTAACTTCATAACGAATTCAGAGACAGCTATGAAAAATCAATTTGAAGCCGTTCCCCTCAAAAGTCTGGATGAATGGGAAGACGATCTCCTCCGCAGATATCCCGATCCTGAACACATTGCGACCTCAAAGTCAACGGAAGAATATCGAAATTACGAGGAACCCCAACGTGATTCGGTTCGCGAATTCTATCGGCTTAATCATACGTATCAAACCTATGATTTCGTAATGCAGAAAGAGGCAGAGTTTCTCAAGTTTGATAAGAAAGAGATGCCTGTGTGGAGTGCTTTTGACTTCCTGAATCAATTGGTGGATGATTCCGACCCGGATACCGACCTTGATCAGTTTCAGCATTTACTCCAAACTTCAGAAGCGATCCGCAGGGATGGTCATCCTGACTGGATGGTCATGGTTGGTTTGCTCCATGACATGGGTAAGGTACTTTGTCTTTTCGGAGAACCTCAATGGGCGGTAGTGGGTGATACGTTCCCGGTAGGTTGCGCCTATTCTGATAAAATTGTCTATCCGGAATTTTTTAAAAACAATCCTGACTTAACAAATCCAGCGTATAACACCAAGTATGGAGTATATACCCCTAACTGCGGATTGCGCCATGTACACCTGTCGTGGGGGCACGATGAATATGTTTACCACATGGTAAAAGATCGCCTGCCTGAACAAGGACTTTACATGTTGCGGTATCATTCTTTCTATGCACAACATCGTGAACATGCCTACGATCATTTGATGGACGATCACGATCGTGAAATGTTCAACTGGGTAAAGTTGTTTAACCCGTACGACCTCTACTCCAAAAATCCCACACCCCCAAACTGGAATGAGCTTAAACCTTACTACGAAGATCTGGTAGCAAAGTATCTTCCTCCTACCCTGAAGTTTTGACACTCCCATGGAGACACCCTGGAATTAGTCGGCTGCGATGAACACCCTTCACACGGCCGACTATCTTGTTTTTTTCGGATACTTCATTTTAATCTTTGGCTACGGGTACTATGTGTATCACCGGAAACGATCCACATCCATCTCGGTTCGGGAGTTCTTTCTTGCGGAAGGTTCCCTGACCTGGTGGGCCATCGGGGCCTCGCTTATTGCGTCTAATATTTCTGCCGAACACTTCATCGGGATGTCGGGTTCAGGATTTGCTATTGGCCTGGCGATTTCCACGTATGAATGGATGGCTGCCGCCACGCTTATCATCGTGGCCGTATTTTTCATTCCGCTGTATCTGAAGAACAAGATTTATACGATGCCCCAATTCCTGGCCGAGCGATACAACGACAAAGTAAGTACGGTAATGGCCATTTTCTGGTTACTCGTATACGTATTTGTCAACCTTACTTCCATTATTTACCTCGGAGCCATTGCCATCAATTCCATCTCCAATTTGTCGTTTGAGCTTTGCATTTTTGGTTTGTGTGTGTTTGCTGTTGTCGTTACCCTGGGCGGGATGAAAGTAATTGGTTATACCGATGTGATTCAGGTGGCTGTGTTGGTGGTTGGTGGCTTGATTACTTCTTACCTCGCATTGACCTTGCTCTCGGAAAAATTCGGGTTTGGCAGCGATGCCTGGAAAGGACTGGTATTGTTGAAGGACCAGGCTGATAGTCACTTTCATATGATCCTGGATAAGGATCACAACTATTACAAAGATCTGCCGGGGCTATCGGTTTTAATTGGCGGCATGTGGATCAACAACCTGAACTACTTCGCCTGCAATCAATACATAACACAACGTGCGCTCGGTGCTGATCTGAAGACCGCCCGGCAAGGGCTTCTGTTTGCCGCGTTCTTAAAACTGATGATTCCATTGATCGCTGTGTTACCCGGCATCGCCATGTTTGTGTTACATCAACAAGGCATGTTTCAAGCCGAAATGGTAGATGAAATGGGCGTATTAAAACCCGACCATGCCTATCCCACCCTTATGAATTTATTGCCTGCCGGATTGAAGGGAGTAGCGTTTGCTGCCCTAACTGCAGCGGTGGTAGCCTCCCTGGCTGGCAAGGCCAACAGCATTTCCACGATCTTCTCATTAGATCTTTACCGCAAGTATTTTAATAAAGATGCCGATAACAAGAAGTTGGTATGGGTGGGCCGCTGGGCCGTCATCATTTCCATTACGATTGCCGGGTTCGTAGCCCCTGCCTTGAAAACACTTGATCAGGCATATCAATTTATACAAGAGTATGTTGGCTTCATTTCACCCGGTGTACTGGCGATTTTTCTGATGGGGTTTTTCTGGAAACGAACTACTCCCACGGCAGCGATGACCGGGGCACTCCTCACCATTCCGCTTTCTGCCATTTTGAAATTCCTTCCCACCTGGACTCATGGTTGGTTTCCGGATTATCCCTTCCTCGACCGCATGTCGATTACCTTTGGGCTCATCATTTTAATCATGATTTTTCTTTCCATTGTTAAGCCAGAAACGAATCCAAAGAAGCCGATGGAAGTAGATGTTAAGCTCTTCAAAGTAAACCCCGGATTTATTTTTGGTTCCCTGATTATTATCGGAATCTTGATCGCGCTGTATACGGTCTTTTGGTAACAAAAGTATGTTTACTTCACCAATTTAATCGAAGCTGAATTTATACAAAACCGCAAGCCGGTGGGCTGAGGACCGTCAGGAAACACATGCCCCAGGTGACCGTCACACACATTGCACTCCACTTCCACACGCACCATTCCGTAGCTGGTGTCCTTTGTATACTTAATCACGTTGGGTTCGACTGAAGTAGTGAAGCTGGGCCATCCGGTACCCGATTCAAATTTGGTTCTGGAATCGAATAAAACTGTTCCACAACACCGGCAGGCATACAACCCCGGTTCGTGCGCTTCGCAATACTCGCCACTAAAGGCGCGCTCGGTGCCCTTTTTACGGGTTATATAAAATTCTTCGTCTGTCAGGATTTCTTTCCATTCGGCATCACTTTTTTCTACTCTGCGCGGGGGTGTTAGATTTCCCTTGCTGGCATACTGCAATACATCAAGCCATTTCATAACGGTGGTTTATCTGAATCAAATTAGACTGCTTCAAATAAACCACTTTTAAGACAATTAGTTCAAGCTTTCGCTACTGCGTGAGCGATCGCGTCTTCCAAAGCCGCCAAATTTCAAGGTAACGCTATAGGTCCAGTCGCTGAGGTCATGGTCGGAAAGTCCGAGGCCTTTGCTTTCATACGTTTGCCGGTACGATATTCCCGGGCTCAGGCGCATCCATCGAAACAGATTCATTTCCAGTTGAGCACCAGGTTCTATTACATAGAACCAGTTTTCATCATAGACTGCAGTATGATAATCATAAGGATCATAGTGGTACGAATCCCATCCATCGCGGCTGTATTGCATGGTATAGCCCGCTCCGCTAAATAAGCTTAGGACTAAGTGGATTGGCTTATTCGAACCAATGACCCGCTCCACCAGCAACCCTCCTTGCGCGTATTGGTAGGTCATATTTTGTAGTGGGTTCGCACTATATTCCAACGGAACCTGAATATCATTGTTGGATCCGGTGAAAGATAAGCCCAGCATCCATCTGCGATTGATGAAGACTCCGCCATAGACACCTGCGAGGTTGGCAAACTCACCCCGGATGGTGGTAAATTGATTGGTGAGGGCACCATAGCCTCCGGTAACGCGGCCATCGCCAAAAACGGTTCTGATTTCCTGGGCCGAAGCAGCACCTGCAATCAATAATAAAATGATAGTAAATCGGGTTTTCATACCAGTTGAGCTTTTTTTTATCTACTAGACAACCGGCCTGCTGAACACCCCTATCGTTTTTAGTATTTTTTTCACTCATGCCGGATCGCATCCACCGGGTTAAGCCGGGCAGCCCGGATGGCAGGATAGGTACCAAAAACAATCCCCACCAACAATGAAATGATGGATATGACAACCAAAGTATTCCAGGTAAAGGCAGCCTGAAACGGAACTTCGGTGATAGCCTTTACAATGGGAATAATGATCATCGTTCCTACCACACCCAAAACCAAGCCCAACAAACTGCCGAATGCAGAGACCGTAATTGATTCCGACAAAAACAGTAAAATAATATCGCGCTTATTAGCCCCGGTGGCTTTGCGTATTCCTATTTCGGCTGTGCGCTCCGTTACCGATATGAGGAGTACATTCATCACTCCAATGCCTCCAACCAGTACAGAAATGCCTACGATCAGACCCATGACGACCCGAAATACCAGAAAGGCCTTTGTCGCCTGTTCGATTCGAAAATCATTGGTTTGAATGGTAAAATTATCATCTGTACCAAACTCGTGATGTAGCCAATTTTGAATTTCAGACTTCAATTGGGGAATATCCTCCGTCTTTTTTACATCGAAATAGATCATGGGCGGATGTTCTCGCAGCTCCACATCGGAAAGAAGCGTGATCGGAAAGTAAATCTGTGCGGATTTCACCAACGGCTCAGGTACTATACCGATAATGGTAAGTGCATGATTTTCAAAACGAATCTTTTTGCCGATCAAGCCGAGAGAATCGTTCACGAGCTTTACGAAAGATTGATTGACCACCACTCCATTTCGCTTTTGCTCAACATCTTCCACCTGATAGAGAGCTCCCGTGAATTTTGCTGTATCCGAAGTACGGATCGGAGTTGCCCCTGGCCAGGCATACACACCGATCCGTTTATCTTCCAACCATGCTTCGCCTGATAGTGAGGTGCGATAATAACCATCGGCTGGTTGCGACAAAGTGTCGGCCAACCTTCGGTAATGGGAATAGTGCAAGACCGGAAACGTGTCGCGCCTGATCCGTACCTCGTTCACCACTTTATGCTGATTGCTATGGATAGTAATGGCGTTGAGTGATGTAGTGCTGGAGATTTGCTCGCGCGCCAGATCTTCCATTCCGTCTATCAATGATAAAATTGAAACCAGGGCTGCCACTCCAATAACGATGCCGAGAACGGATAGGAATGTGTGAAGGAAATTCGAGCGAATGTTGGCCAGGGCCAACGCAAAAGAATTAATTACTTTTCGAAGCATGGTTCAGAAAGTAAGTCTAAGACTAATCCATTCCGTAAATGTTACAAAAGAAAGTAACATTTTTGGTCAGCCATATATAAATGCCGCCCCTGGATAGTTATTTCTTATTCAGGAATGCCGAGTACATCCACACCAGTTTTTCCTGTGCCCGGATGTAATCACTCATCAGCGCATTGGTGCCTTCATCGCCTGCATCGGCCGAAAGGTCAAGCAAGTTCCGTTGAATTCCAATGATGGTCTTAAAGGATTCGAGAATCTCAGCCACCGCTTTAAGGCCGTCCGATACCTGGGTGGACTCGTCAATACTGGAAACTTTTCGGTACTCGGTATAGGTATGATTGGGTGAATACCCCAAAGTGAGGATCCGTTCGGCAACTTCGTCAATCTTCAATAAAAGATCATTGTACAATTCTTCGAACTTCAAATGCAATTCAAAAAATTTCTCGCCCTTTATGTTCCAATGATAACCGCGGGTATTTTGATAAAATATCGAATAATTGGCCAGCAGCTCATTGAGTAAGATCGCCAGCTTTTCCGACTTGTTCTTATCTAATCCAATTGCATTAATATTTCTCATATTCACTCTAATTTTATTAGTTTAACAAGTTTGGTCCTGCATATGTTTGAAGCAATTACATGGTGAGGTTAAATCAATGTCCATTATCAGGTTCTGATTACTCCAGGTAACTACGGGCAGCCTGATTTTGAGAATTGACGTGCTCCCGCAGGTCCTGTAATGCATTGGTGAATGCGGTAGCATTTTGCAGGTACGTGTATTTACCTTCTTCCTTTGCGGTTGGACCAATCACGTAGGGTGCAATTAACGAATGGTATTGATTAAAGAGAGCATTCATCTTTTCAGGTGTAAATACGGCATCAACGAATTCTTCCACTTCGTGTTTATATACAGCCGAGTAAACCGGATCATCCATCAAGTACCGGATCAGCGGCCAGTTGTTCCCTACCATTCCCAGGTCCATGGAAGTTGTGTTATTGCCCCGGTTCATGAGCGCTTCATTGTTATCCCAGGGAATCCACGTAAGTCCACGCCCTGGATCATGATATAGGTAGTAATTATGAGCCATGCGACCGTAGGTATCCCAATTCAACATTGTGGTATTTACAGCAAGCCACTTCATAAAATGAGCAGCATTAAAATGTTGTTCCAGGTTGGTGCGCCATTGCTCCGGGTTGGAAAGACGCAACGCACTGTGTAAGACGGTTATGGTCGATTGAATATCGGTGTAGTTACTCTCCGTTTGGTTATTCTTCTTTTCAAACTGAGCCAGAATGAAGTTCTGAAAAGTTGATTCCGGTTTATAAATATTACCAGCCTCCTGACCAAATTGGGTCTTGATCATCGTATCATCCACAACCTCCACCATCGTGTAAATACCACAATATTTCAACCCATCACCAAAATCGAGATAGATTTTGTAGAAGGCGGTTTGAGAACAGGGAATTCCTGCCTTTCTAAAAATGTCGGAACCAGCCTTTTCACGAATCAGGGAAGGATCATTCGCCCCCGGAGACATCGACAATTCCTTAAATCCAAAAAAGCGTTGATTCTGAATTTCAGGGAATTCATCTTCATACCGGTCAAAGTTTAACCGAAAGGGTAATTTGTAAATGCCATTCCGCCAACTATTGCGTAGTGTGGAGTTGCCTTTTAGGCGGAAGCCAACCATATACCATGCTGCTCCATTGAACTTAACGGATACGGGCACATACACGGGTTCTGTATTGGGAAAAGTGCCCGGAGCCGGCTGGCCCCCGGCACCAAAATTGAACCCGTACAAGGTATTCATGTTCGTCTGGATGACCGTCCAGTTCTCCTTCCCCAGGGTAATTTCCAGTGTGTTCACCGATGTTTGTGGAAAGACGGTTAGGTAATCGGGATCTGCTTTATTGCCATGGGTAGCATCGGTCCAATCCGGTGTTTCCAGAATTTGATTTTCCAACTCAGGGTTTATGCTGTCGCAACTAACCAGTAACAGCAGCAAAAGACTTCGTTTAACCAACCCTAACCAACCTTGAATACCGATTGCTTTCATGACAACTAAAATTAGCAGATAGATTTCAATAAATTTACTACAGTACTTCGAATTACTCGTATATAGATTTTTGCCTCATGTTAAACGAAGCTGCAACCGATTTTAATACTTTGATTGATTATTAAGTAATTTGAAGGCATATGCGAGTGCTGCTCCTTTTCATCTTTTTTGCGCTGGTTGCTTCGGTATGCGAAGCCACGCACCTGCGGGCGGCTGATATCCGGGTTGAAACAGTCTGCGGATCCTCGTTTACCTATAAGATTACCATTGTTGCTTACCTGAATACCCAGTCGGCCACCCGGTTCGGAACGAACAGCGAGGTTCTCTTTGGCGATGGCTCCTCCGTGCGAATTCCAATTACCACGGCCACCCTGCGACCGGATCTTGGAACCCAGATCGCAATCGCTACGTTCGAGGTTGTGCATACTTATCCTACGACCGGAAATTATACCATCACCTACATTGAACGCGATCGCAGCAGCGGCATTTTGAATATTGCCAACTCGGCCGATGTACCCTATGTTACTTTTGTTAACTTCACCATTGATCCCAACCACCCCTGCAATAACATCCCTGTCTTGTCGGTTCCTCCATTAGACCGGGCTTGCTTCCGGTCGGCCTTCTTCCACACTTCCGGAGCTTACGATACGGATGGTGACAGCCTTTCGTACGAGTTATCAGTACCCGCCAGCAGTCCTACTACTTTTGCCAATTACACGGCCCCCAACAACAACCGGTATTATACCAACTTCAATCAGGGCAATGAAACTGGTACGGGGCAACCGATCTTCAACATCAATTCCATCAGTGGTTTGTTAACCTGGGATGCGCCCGGCACTCTCGGTGAATACAACATTGCCTTTAAAATCATTGAATGGCGAAAGGACTCCCTTACAAACACGTATAAAAAACTCAGTACTACTACCCGCGACATGCAGATTGTGGTAGAAGAATGTCAAAACATCCGGCCAACGCTCATCACACCCGCGGATCTTTGTGTGACAGCCGGTACGGCCATCGATGAATTGATAAAGGGCCAGGATGGTGATAACCATGCCGTAAAGATTGAAGTCTTCTCAGAGTTGATTGATTTCGCACCCGATAAATTACCGGCAACCTATTCCCCATCCCCCCCGGAATTTGTTTCTTCTGTTCCGTACTCAGAATTGCATTTTCTCTGGCAAACCGATTGCCGGCATGTTCGACAGCAGCCGTATCAGGTTGTTTTTAAAATCACAGATAATCCACCCCAGGGACCCAGGCTTGTGAATTTCAAAATCTGGAACATCAAAGTAGTGGCTCCGGCTCCGGCATGGACGCAGACAGAGTTGGATTTAGTGAACCGATATGGCCAACTCAATTGGGAGTCGTATGCCTGCAGCAATGCTGATCTGATTCAGATCTGGAGAAAAGTGGATTCCTATCCATTCTTGTCCAGTATGTGCAGTCCCGGGCTTCCTAAAAATCTTGGCTATCATTTAATCGCACAAGTTGAGCCAACAACAACACAATTCATCGACACGAATTTCGGCCGGGGTTTAACCGTGGGTGCCACCTACTGCTACCGCATTTTGGCCTACTTCAATGCACCGGCCAGTACTCCCAGTTTGGTGTCAATCGAACAATGTTTGGGGCCCATTGAAGCAGATGCGCCTGTCATTACTCACGTAAGTGTAGAAAAAACGGATTCATTGCAAGGCACCGTGCGGGTGAGTTGGCGGAGCCCCTTCGCGATTAATGAAGTTCAGTTTCCTAAACCTTATGAGTATGAGGTATACCGAGCAGCGGGTTTTGCCTCAGACAGTTCGCTGACAAAAGTGGGGCGAGTCTCCGACACCACGTTTGTGGATATTGGTGTGAATACACACGATCAGGTATTCAATTACCGGATTGTACTCTTTGGTAAACCTTTGAATGCTCCCGATGTAATACCAATCGATACATCAGCCGTTGCATCCTCAGAGCGACTTTCTTTCAATATCGGTTCAAAGCAGATTGAACTGATGTGGCGCGATAGCGTACCCTGGTCGAATGTGGTTCAAGCCCGACCCTATCATTTAATTTACCGGGGCATCGAAGATCCGGATCCCGCCAACATGACGCTAATCGATAGTGTAGACGTTACAGTCAATGGATTTTATTACCTCGATCAGGGTCAGTATAAAAATGAACCCTTGCAGGATGATAAGCGCTATTCCTATCGGATCCGCACGCGGGGTACCTATGGAAATTCGGCCATTGCCTTGCAGGAAAATTTTTCCCAGGTCATTACCACCTATCCCGAGAATAGCTTATTGCCGTGTGATCAGATCTTGGAACTTATGCTGGTGAATTGTGACGACTATCTGAATGCCAACACATGTCATCAGACGGAATTTACAAATGAACTCTTTTGGACGTTGCAAGATTTACCGGGTTGCCGCAGAGACATCGTTTCATACAATGTTTATGGAACTCCCGCTCCCAATCAGGAATTTAAACTCCTGGCCAATGTACGCGATCCCTTCTTTGTACATACCGGGCTCACTTCCTTTGCTTACTGTTATCAGATTTCAGCCATCGATGCTTTAGGACAAGAAGGCCCACTGAGTGAATCGATTTGTAACGATAATTGCCCTTACTATTTATTGCCCAATGTGTTCACTCCCAATAACGATGGTTTTAACGATACCTTTAGTGCCAACTTCGATGTAGCGGCTTATCCGGAAACACCCGGAGTCACTATTCGTTGTCCGCGGTTTGTGCAGCTGGTTATTTTTCATGTGTATAATCGCTGGGGAAATGAAGTTTACAGTTTTCATTCAACAGACGAAACGAGTACCAGTATTGAATGGAATGGCAGGGCAAGTAACGGTCAAGAATTGCCGGGTGGGATTTATTATTATCGCGCAGAAGTCACATTCCAACGGCTGTACCCACAAGACCGGGAAAAAGAAATCAGTGGCTGGGTGCATCTGGTTCGATGAGACAATCTCAATCTTCCCTTAACATAATCACCACCCGTCTGTTTTTCTGGCGGCCATCTTCTGTGGCATTATCAGCAATCGGTTCGCTGCTTCCCTTTCCTTCAAATTGTATGCGCGTTGGGTTAATGCCCTTATCAATCAAATAAAGTCCAACCGCTTCAGCCCGAGCAGTAGATAATCGGAGATTATAACTTTCACGACCGGTATTGTCAGTATGACCAACGATGAAGACTTGTAATGTCTGGTTGCTTTCAAGGAGGTTAACCAAGGTATCCAATTGCGAAGTAAAGTCAGATTTCAATACAGGACTGTTGAAATCGAAGAGCACATCGCTGAGAACAAAGGTGCGTTCAACAATGGAATCTTTTTTTGTCAACGGTGCTAGACTGGGCTGTGTTTGCACGGTATCGCTTATTCCCGTAAACGGCTGCGATTCACGCGAAAGGACTACCGGCTTCCGGCCTTTCTTTGCGTCCCGAACCTGGGGAACATCTTTGTATCCGTTAAATCGCTTCTGCTTTTGAGTGTGTTGCCATCCAATAGCCTTCCGGCAGTTGACTTTAAAGCAAAGTAATTTATTGAACATAGTATGTCGGACGGAATTTTTCATCCGTAAGATATTCTGATTCGCTTTCGGAAGATGAGATACTGCCATGGGCAACTTCCGCTTCTCTCCATCTTGCGCCACAGCTGAAATGGAAAAGATTCCAATTAAAAGAATGGCAACATTAGCAGAAAACATCCGAAGATTTTAAACGGTCTAACCATTCCATTTATTGCTACCCTCGGTAATTAGTCCGTCCAAACAGCATCCAATTGCTGTCGAAGATATTCGCGCGCTGGAATTACCTGATCAACAAAATTGGTCCAGCGGCATTCCAGTACCACTTTTCCCTGGTAATTGATCTGCTTTAATGATTTAAGATAACCGGCAAAGTCCTCCCCGTTTACACCCGGTGGATTTCGATTCTCCTTCTCCGCCAGATCGCAATGCACCAATACTTCCCTGGCCGTGAGCAATATTCCCGGTGGTTCATTCTCTTTTAACATGTGATAAATATCCGCACACAAGCGCATATTGGGATGATCCACCAGCGTGACAATCTCGAACGCTTCATTCACTGTGTTGATGAAGTTGGTTTCGGTACGGTTCAAATTTTCAAGGGCCAGCACCACCTCATACCGTTCAGCTACCTGAGCCACCTTTTTAGCCAACTCAATAAACTGCAACTTGGCCATGGCAGGACTAAACCCTTCCGGAATTCTACGGGCTCCGCCACTGCCCCATACAATCAACTTAATTCCAGCCTTCTTGCACCGCATAAAAACTATTTCTACATACTCAAGCAGTGCTTTCTCATTTACGAGCGGACCTACCAACTTCATATCGCCCGGAATAAAAATATTTAGCGCGTATACGGGCGTCTTCAGGTTGCTGAGGGTTTTTAGATTCGCTTCAAACTGTGCATCTGAAATCGTTTTTGGTGAAACTAAATTAGAAACGGATTCAACCAGTACATCGTAGCCGCTGATAGACACCAGACTATCCATCCGGATAGGAGCCACAATTCCGATTGAGGGTTGCGCAAACAGGGACCGAGCGAACAATCCACCGAGCAGGAGAATGAAGACCTTCATTGATTAAAGATAGAATTATTTAGATCAACTTTTTCTCCATGCAAATGCTTTCTGAAATATCCACATAAGGGGGAAAGTTGGGAATCAGTTTATACCCGGACTTCCGGTAGGCTGCAATCGCTTCGGGCTGATTGATGCCGGTCTCCAATTTTGATTTCGAATATCCCTCTTCCACCGCCCACTGTTCCAATTGACCCAATACCTGCTTTCCAATCCCACGATTCCGGTAGACGGGAACTACATACATTCGCTTGATTTCAACGGTGGCTGGTTCTTGTATCGCCCGGAAGCAACCACACCCAACGGCCAGATCACGATCCATGGCCAGGATGACACGGGCATAGTCATCCACCTTATTGAAGGGATCAAAATTCTGTTGCGTGAGGGGATATCGAACCCAAAACTCTTTATCCAACTCCACAATCAAACGTTGGAAATCAGGGTTGGAAACTCGGGTGCGAAGAAAGGAAATCATGGGTGATCAGATCCATTTTAAATCCTTAACCGTACGTTCGTGAATGATGGAGCCCGTGTGTGCTGTTTCCTGGGGTTCAAATAATAATACCCACACTTCCTCCCCATTGGTACGTGGATTGTGCTCCACTCCTTTCGGCACAATGATCATGTCCCCCTCCTTCACCACTTCGGTCCGATCGCGAAAGTCCATGTAGAGCGTGCCTTTAAACACCATAAAGAGTTCGTCTTCATTTTCATGGCTGTGCCAGATAAATTGGTCCTTCACTTTGGCGAGCTTGACGTATTGACCGTTTAATTCCCCAATGATTTTTGGAGTCCAGGTTTCTGAAAACAAACTGAACTTCTCCTTGATGGTGATGGGCTTCATATTTCAAGTTTCAGATTTCAAAATTATAACAACATACCAATAGCTGCAATCAACGTCATGATGATGATGAACCATCGGTACATGCGATCGGTAAGTTTGCGAACAATCACAATCCCCAACCACGCCCCCAGCAAAATGAATGGCAACGTGAGCAAATCCAGCCCGACCGTTTTCCAGGTAATCGTATGCCAGGCCACTACATGAAAGGGAACTTTAAACCAGTTGACTACCAGAAAGAACCAAGCGGTTGTACCGATGAATGCATTTTTAGGCAACCGAATGGAAAGTAAATACACGCTCATTACCGACCCGGCTAAATTACCGACCATTGAAGTGAATCCTCCCGCTATTCCCGTAGCAATGGCAAATGATTTCTGCTTGGGTATATGTTCGGGCTCGCCCAACCTTTCCAACCACAACATGATCCCTACACTCACGATTATGGTGGCCGCCATGATCCATTTAAACACCTGATCATTGATATAACTACCCGTCACCGTACCCGCCACTACACCAACCGCAGCCCAGGGGAACAAGATTTTCAAATGCTGCCACGAGGCATGCCGATGATAATACCACACTCCAAACACATCGGCCAGCACCAACATGGGTAATAACACACCACTGGATAGCTGACCGCCAAACACCACTGCCAATAAAGGTACCGATAACATGCCCGCACCATGCACCCCTGTTTTCGACATGCCGGTAAGCAAGGCAACAATGAGAATGATAATGACATCTGATGGGGAGAGTTGGAAGGAGAAGAGTGTAACCATGATCAGTTCGATTTCAAATTTCGGGTTTCAGATTTTGTAACCTGAGAAACATCCATTTTGAAATCTGAAGTCTGAAATTTTGCTGATCACTTCTCTAACTTCTTCAACCCCGCTTCGATCTCACTTTTCGAGAGCCATTGACCACGTACCATTACCCCGGAGATCTTTTTCGTGTTGGTAATGTCCGTGAGCGGATTTCCATCCACTAAAATCAAATCCGCCAGAGCCCCCGGTCGAATCGTTCCGGCATCGGGCAAATTCAGATAGGAAGCCACATTTACGGTGCCAGTACGCAACGCCTGGTACGGAGTGAGTCCGGCATCAACCAGGTATTTCAACTCATTGTGTGTCGAGAACCCAGGAACGTTAAATACCTGTGGGGCATCACAGCCCAACAACAAGCCGACTCCATTTTTCTGACATTCATAAATTAGTTTGCGTCTAAGCCGGATGAAGTTCTCAATTTTAGCTGCTTCGTATTGCGGGTTGGCCATCAGGTTTTTCTTTGACTCTATCCATTGAATCACGGTTTGTTTATTCATGTATTTGCTGTCAGGATCTTTCAAAAATTCTTCGCCTGGATAATTCGCGGCAAACCAACGGTCGGCCAGCGACTGCGTGGGGACCACCCAAATATTTTTCGCCTTCAACGCCTGCATCAGTTTAGGAATCACGGTCTCATCGGCCTGATCAGCCACAAACATTCCGAACAAACCCGTTTGTTGTTCCACCATGCCCTCAATGCCCGGCACCATGGCCTCCACAAATCCATCCAGATGATCGATGGAGGAGTATCCTGCATCAATGGCGCGCCACACTCCTACGCCAAACGACACGTGTCCGGCAAATGGAATTCCCACCTCGTTGGCGGTAGAAGCAATGGCCCCGAACGTTTCTTTTGTTAATCCGGGATGCAGTTTCAGAAAATCATAACCGGCCGCTTTTTGCTCGCGCACCATCTCGGCTCCGCGTTCCGCTGTCTTTACACTCAATCCGTTGAAGGAAGGGCCGGTAGTATAGAATCGGGGACCAAACACTTCGCCACTGTTTACCTTTGCCCGCAGCGAGATGTGACTCGGATGACCCAACATGCCGCGAATGTTGGTGATGCCGTTGGCAGCAAACAAAAACAACACTTCCTTGTGTGCTTCCAGATTATCGTTCGGTGGTACGTGGGCATGCATTTCCGCTAACCCCGGCATGAGATACTTTCCCTTACCTTCCACTACCAATGCATCCTTGCCATATTTCAACTTCTTGCCAATGGCGGATACTTTGCCATCTTTAATAATCACCATTTGATTTTCAAGCACATTTTCCGTGTCCATCGGTACGATGGAAACAGAGGTGAAGACAACTTCACGCTGACGGGAGTCTACCGTTTGCTGACCAAAAGCCCATGTGGAAAGGAACACAAGGAAAAGGGCAAAGTGTTTCATGATAATCCTATTTCAAAGTAAGGTAGGCGATTGCGGAGAGAAAGAAAAGTCGTTTGGTGATGAGCTGCCGAATTTACAACTGTCAAGTTTTAGCTGATTTCAGTATCTTTAATTCACGCATTCAACATGGATACTCAAACCCTACTCGAATATCTGGCACGCGGACGCACAGACTTAATCTTCGAATTTATTAAAGTGCCCCACTGGAAAGAATTGTTAATACAAGGTGACGTGAAACCTTTGCAGTGGCTCATCTACTACAATGATACTACAGCCATTAAGGCTGTATTGAATGCCGGAGGAGATCTTACCTCCATTAACCTCGATGTTGAACTTGGCAATGCCGCCTTCTTCGGGCATTGGAAAGTTTGTGATTTTCTGATCCGGCACGGGGCCCATGTGAACACGTACGTGAAAGAGACCCATGAAACACCGCTACACAACGCCCTCGCCAAATCCGGGCGTCCCTATTATTTCTATACGGTGAGAATTCTGGTTGAAAAGGGTGCTGATGTGAATGCTAAAACTATTCCCAATGTTGAAACCGGTGCCTTCATGCGCGATGTGCGCACCAAGGGGGAAACTCCCTTGCACCGGGCGGCAGCCTATGCCGATGAGCGAACCATTCAATATCTGATTGACCACGGAGCAAACGTGGATGCGAAAGACGCTCATGGCGACTCACCCCTTACCTGGGCCAGTGAACATTTGCGGCCCGGCACGATCTTATCTTTGTTGACATACGGGCCGCACAAAATCGGAGAAGCGTATAAAACAAGAAACACCAGCGACCACGGTCACGGGTGGGGCAACGGCATGGATTGGAATTTGATGGGCGATTATCTACCCGAATAACTACGCTTTCTGATACTTCCAGTTACGGGACTTCCCTTCGGCCAACCATATCAGTGCTGTGGAAATTCGTTTTTCACGGGTTGCCTCCGTTTTAGCATCCACAATCCATTCTACATATTCCTTCTTGTTAGTATAGCTAAAGGTATTGAAGGTGGTTTGTGCTGCCTTATTGGTCTTGAGCGCCTTTTTGAAATAGGCCGGGACAGTCAATTGCTTTCTCACGGTGGTTGGCTTCTTTTCCAGCTTTGCCCCATTCTCATTCAGTTTCGCTGCCTCTTTAATGTATCTGATCAATACCTTATCCGGAGGCAAGTCGCTCAACAATTGAATTTTACCCAGGTGGCCCATCGCGGTCTCACTTTCAGCATTCTTTACTAACGATTTATCCTTCATCAGCGAAGCCTTCCAAAAACCAAACGCACAATGTTGCTTGAAGCTGGCCATACTGCACATCATGCCCTTGTAGTCAAAGTGCGGAAAACTCCATTTCATCGTCTCCTCCACCCCCGGACATGCCAGGTGGACCAATTCGCGCAAATGGGTTAAGATCGGAATCGCAAAGTCGGCCGACTTTAAGATATATGCATCAATGCGTTTATCGCGTTTTCCCATGGAATTGATTTTCAAGTTATGCTTGCGATGGTTGATTTCAAATTCCAATTTCTGATTTTGGGTTCAATTTGCAAAGCTTGAAATCGATCTATTCGTATCGCAATGAAGTTGCCGGGTTGGTGCGTGCGGCACGCAGGGTGTGAATGCTCACGGTCACTAACGCAATTATAATAACGGCAAGACTCGGCAGGGCAAATATCCACCATGACAATACGATGCGATTTGCAAATTCCTGCAACCAGTTGTTCATAATCCACCAGGTGATCGGTGTTGCTATGGCAATCGCCACGCCCATCAGCAACACATAATCCCGGCTGACCAACCTGAGAATACTGGGAACAGAAGCTCCCAATACTTTTCGTACGCCTATTTCTTTGGTGCGTTGTAAAGCGGTTAAAGATGATAATCCAAACAGACCCAGGCAGGCAATGAATATGGCCAGTGCTGAAAAGATTCCAAATACTTTTCCGAATTGCTGATCAGCCTGGTATTGCTTGTTATAATGATCGTCCAGGAAAAAGTAATTGAACGGGTTACCCGGGAATAGTTGTTTCCATTCATTTTCAAAACGGGCGAGTGAAGTCTGTACTTCTGCCGTGTTGAATTTAATTGAATAATAACCTCCCGGAGCTTGGTTGTAACGGAAGATGAGTGGCTCAAAATCTTTCTTTAGTGATTCCTGTCGGTAATTCTTCAAAACACCTACAATCCGAAATGTATCACCCCAGAAAAAGATCTGGTCATCTATGGCCAACTCCAGTTTTTCAAATCCCATGTGCCGCACAGCCGCTTCGTTAAGCAGTACGCTCGCTTCTTCATTGGTACCATCACCTGAGAATGATCGCCCGGCAACGATTTCCAATCCGTAGGAAGGAATGAAGTCATGATCCATCATGATAATACGATATTGCTTCTGTTCGTCTTCACGCTGACTTAACCTGCGGATTCCGCCAGCATTCCAATCCGGAGAGGCTCCAGGTATAGAGGTGGATGCGGACACTGCTGCTACTTCCGGAAATTGATTTAATGCATTCTTAAAAACTTCATATTTTGTTTCATAGGTTGAGTCGGTGATATTGGGTGTTCGAAGAACAATCGTCTGATCAATGTCTACCCCTAACTTTTGATTTCGCATAAAACGAATTTGATGGTATACGGTAAAGGTTCCGACAATGAGTGCAATGGAGGCCATGAATTGGAGAATTACCATGCCCTTGCGAAAGACCACCCCCTGGTTGGTATTTTTAAAACGACCCTTTAACACCTCTACTGGTTTGAATGCCGAAAGCACAAAAGCAGGATACAAGCCCGACAGAATAGAACCTCCGAAAATCAGAAGCACCATCCACACCCAGAATAAATTTTTTTGAAACAATTCGTAGCCAATAGCCCGCCCCGCCAATGTGCTGAACCAGGGTGTTAATAGTAGCACAAACGCCACTGCCGCCACCACGGCCAATGTGTTCAGCACCAAGGACTCCACCAAAAATTGCTGAATCAATTGCCATCGGTATCCGCCCATTACTTTGCGAACACCCACCTCACGGGCACGTTCAATCGATTTTGCCGTGGAAAGATTGATGTAATTAATCCAGGCAATGACGAGAATTAATCCGGCCACAATCAGCAAGAAGTAAGTAGAATCCCGGCTGCCGTTCGCTTTGAACTCCCCAATGTAATCCGAATCAAGATGTATGTTGGTAATGGGCATGAAATGAAACGTCATGGCGGCATTGAAGCGTTTCAATTCTTCTCCTTCCCTTTTCTCGACATAGGCTGGCAGTTTTGCCTCCAATTCAGTTACATTGGCATTGTCATTTAATTGTACGTAGGTTAAGAATCCATCCCATTGCCATTGATTCAATTCGGATTCGTTGCTCATGCCTACCAACTTTGCATAGGTAGCAAAGGAGAGCATGACGTCTATTTTCATATGCGAATTGGCCGGTAAGTCTTCATAGACACCCGTCACCAGGTATTCTTCACGACCATTGTTGCGCATCGTTTTGCCCAACGGGTTTTCTTCACCAAAATATTTACGAGCCAGGCTCCGCGAAAGCACAATTTTGTTCAACCCCTTCAAAGCTGTGGAGTCAACTCCTGCCGCGAGCGAATATCCAAACACTTCAAAGAAGTCTTCGCTTGTGTAATACACACCTTCTTCCCTGAAGAAGGTATCGCCATACGAAAGCAGGGCATTACTGCCGGTCATGCGAACGTACTTGTTCACCTCCGGAAAGTTAGTTTTCAAATCCGGTCCGATGCCGGCACACCCCGCTGCCCACCGGGTAGATAATTCGCCTTTATCGTAGCGATCGAGGTGAACACGATAGACGTTCTTGCCATGGTGCCAGAAAGTATCATAACTCAATTCATGAATCACATATTGGGCAATCAGCATAAAGGCGGTCATCCCGATGATCAACCCAGAAAGATTGATGATGGTGAAAGCTCGGTTGCGGGCTATGTAGCGCCAAACGGCAGTCAGATAATTTTGAATCATAGGTGGGGTTTTTACAAATACTCTCCGTTATAGGATTGGTTACAGTATTTCAGCTTTGAATTTCAGATTTAACGTGACTGTTTATAGTTGTATTCCAAAATTGCGATTTGAAACTGTCTTATTCATACCGCAGCGATTTGACCGGATTAATCAAAGCAGCTTTCAGGGATTGATAACTGACCGTAATCAGCGCCACCAGGGTGGTAACCACGGCTGCCACAATAAAAATCCACGCACCAATCTCAATGCGAAAGGCAAAGGAGTCCAGCCAACGGTTCATGACATACCAAACCAGGGGAATGGCGACCAGATTGGCGAACACCACCAGGCGCAGAAAATCCTTTGAAAGCAAGACAAAGATCAGAGGAACCGAGGCACCCATCACTTTGCGGATGCCAATCTCTTTTGTGCGTTGAGAAGCGGTGAACGATGCCAGACCAAATAAACCGAGTGAAGCCACTAGGATGGCCAACACGGCAAAGAAGCCGAAGACACTTCCAAATTGACGTTCATTCTTATACTGGCGGTTGAAAAAAGAGTCCAGGAAAAAATAGTCAAAGGGATTGTTTGGGAACACTTTGGTATACTCCGCTTGCAGGAAGCCGAGGGCACGGTCCAGGTGTTCTGTCTCCACCTTGACACAAAAGTAGCTTCGTGCATTCTGTTGTAACCGGAACGCGGTGGGCCGGAAGTCCTGTTTCAACCCCTCCTGATGGTAATTGTCCACCACACCAACAATCCGTAACGTATCGCCTCCAATGCGGATGAATTGACCCAATGCATTCTCCGGTGTTTTCAGGTTGAATACTTCTACCGCCTTGGCATTTAGTACTACACTTGAACTATCCCCAGTAAACTCATGCGCATAGGTGCGGCCGGCCAACACCTTATTGTTAAACGTGGTGAAAAAATTATAATCCACGCCCATGATGTACATCTGGTTTCGTTGCGACTCATCATCACCAATTCGCTGTGCCCCATTCGTCCAGAAAATCAAATTGCCGGGTACCTCAGAAACGGCTGTGAAATTTTTTACTTCGGGATACGAGGCCAGCGTGTTTCGATACACTTCCAGGTAGTTGCCATAAAGGGAATCAAAATCAACCACACCCGGGGCATTGATTACAATCGTTTGGTCGATGTCGATTCCGAGCTCCCGGTTCTCCATAAACTTCAACTGGTTGTAAACGATCAAGGTGCCGGCAATCAGGGCCACAGAAGCGATAAACTGGAAGACCACTAAACTTTTACGCAGCACCAAGCCATCCTGCGATCCTTTCATCGAGCCCTTCAAAACCCGGGCCGGTTGGTAAGCGGATAGAATAAAAGCCGGATATAAGCCCGACAACAGCGAGCCGATCACAAATAAGGCAACAAGCGAAAGCCACAAGTTGATATCGAAAAAGATGCTGAACGTGAGGTGCTTATCGGCCAGTTGATTGAAAGCCGGGATGGCGAGGTAAAGCAATGCGATCCCAACTATGGAAGCAGCCAAGTTGATCAGCAACGACTCGGCAAGAAATTGCCCGATCAGTTGCCCTTTATGTGCTCCAATGACTTTCCGGATACCTACTTCTTTGGCACGCTCTACCGCCCTTGCCGTGGAGAGATTAATATAGTTGACCCAGGCAATCACCAGAATAAAAAAAGCGATGATCATCAGGAAGTATACGGTGCGACCATTGCCATTGACACGGGCTTCCTGAATCAAATCAGAATACAAGTGAATGCTGGACAGCGGTTGTAAGATAAATTTGGTACGCTCGCTGGCTTTGATGACACTCGGATTATTCGGATCGCTGCCGTGCTTATCAATGAAAGCCGGAAATTTTGCCTCAAGCGCCTTTGCATCGCTGCCGGGTTTCAGCAACACATAATTATAAAAATCATACCATCCCCAGGCATTGTTAAAACCTTCGCCATACAGCGTGACCAATGTGGGATAGGACAGCAGGAAAGTAAACTTGAGGTGTGAGTTTTCCGGGGATTGCATCACGCCCGTAATCTCGTACTCTTCCTGATCGCCAAAACGGATGCGTTTGCCAACCGGATCGGTAACGCCAAAATATTTGCGCGCAGTCTCTTCCTCAATAATGGCCGTGTTTGGTTGATCCAGTTTAGCCTCACCGCTCAGTAGTGGGTAAGAAAAGATGGAAAAGAAATTCTGTTCTGCCTGAAAGAGGTTATCTTCCTTCATGGAGATTTCTTCGTAGCGTACTACCCCACCCCCGTATCGTAAATACAACCGGGTGGCATCTTCCACTTCAGGAAAATCCGCAATCATCATGGGGGCCACTTTCGGAAAGGCTGTAGCACACTCAAAGATTCGTTCTCCGTTGCGATAGGCATCAAATTGAACGCGGTAAATCCGGTCGGCCTGTGTGTGAAAATCATCATAGCTTAACTCATCCTTTACATATTGAAGGATGAGTAAGCAGGCGCTCAAGCCGATAGCCAGACCTGCAATATTCAGCAACGAGAACCCTTTGCGTTTTAAGATGTTGCGCACGGTAGTGGTCAGGTAATTCTTGATCATGGGGGTGGGTTTGTTAGTATATGACAAGCCCGATGCCAACTTTGGATTCATTCATTTTCAAAGCCGCAGCGGGATGGAACCGGAAACTTCGAGTCATTTTCGTACGAAATTGTCCGCATACGGGCATGTTGGTCGTGGCATCCTACCATCCTTTTTCTATTTTTACAGCCCAATTTCAATACTATGGGTCGCATATTTGAGAAGAGAAAGCACAAGATGTTTGCCCGCTTTGACAAGATGGCCAAAGCGTTTACCCGCATCGGGAAAGACATTGCCATCGCTGTAAAGCAAGCAGGTCCAAACCCGGATAATAATCCCCGGCTGCGCATGGCCATTCAAAACGCGAAGGGTGTGAATATGCCGAAAGATCGGGTTGAAGCTGCGATCAAGCGCGCCTCAAGCAAAGACGAAAAAGACTTTCAGGAAGTGGTTTACGAGGGGTATGCTCCGCACGGAGTACCGGTGATCGTAGAGTGTGCCACGGACAACCCGACCCGCACCGTGGCCAACATCCGGCTGCACTTCTCAAAAAATGGAGGTAATATGGGCAACTCGGGATCGGTGATGTTTTTGTTTGAGCGCAGAGGTGTTTTCAAATTTGATCCTGCCAGGCTTAACCTTGATGAAGTGGAACTCGATCTCATTGATGCCGGTGCCGAAGACATTCAACGAGAGGAGGACGAAATTTTGATGTATACCAAGTTTGCCGATTTTGGCCAGATGCAGAAGTTTCTGGAATCCAAGGGCTGGGAACCAAAGAGCTCCGAATTGCAATACATTCCCACCACCACCAAAGAACTGAACGAAGCCGAACAAGACGAAGTGATGGAATGCATTGGTGCGCTCGAAGCGGATGAAGATGTTCAAAACGTTTATCATAACTTAGCATGAGTTGAAACGATTCCTGCTAATAGGGATCCTTACCGTTCTCAGCCTTTCGGGCTTCAGTCAGGAGTATGCAAAATTTTCGTACATCCAGTTTTACTTCACCGGCCAGGTGGCTGTGCCCTCCAAGGAGTTCCGGCAAGTGGTGTACAATAATTTTGGTAACCTCGGATACGGAATCAACTCCGGGTTAATTGTGAGCCCATTGTTTGAAAGACGACCTTCTCCGTTTCTGATCGGACTTGACTTCAGTTATTTTACCTACGGTCAGGAGAAAGATGGAGCCACTGCCAGTACGCCCCGATTGAAATCCACTTATAATGTATACACATGGAATGGGTTGGTACGTCTTAGGCCACCCCTTGAAAAAGGTGCCATTACACCCTTTGCTGATGGCTTGTTGGGACTTAAGCTCTACACTACCAAAACCAAAGTCGATAAAGACCTGCTTGATTTCCTGTTTACGGATAATCAGGCCGAAGTCCTCAATAATGTTCGCGATACAGGGTTGAGTTTTGGTGCTGGAGGCGGATTCTATGCCAACCCCCGCAACCGAAGCGCTCCGAGCTTTTCGTTACGCTTGCTCTACCTGTGGGGTGACGAAGTTGACTATGTGGTGAAGGACTCTATTAAAGTTGATTCTGCCGGGTCGCTTACGTATGAAACAGACCGGGCCAACACGTCTATGTTTCTGATTCAGATCGGCATCAATGCGGTTGGCACGAAATCTTTTGCACATTAAAGTTGTCAAAGCCCTTTTAATGTTGCGCCTCAACTCCTTCCACTAGCCGAATCAAAAAGCCGATTCCACATCAAAAATCATAAGATTTAGTCCGATTATAGTTATTTTTGACCTTCTGCCAAATACCAAAATCCGCTTTTTTGAGTTGATTTGGTTAATAGCAGCGAACCCTAACACCTGACATGAAGGCCCTATTCACAGGCTTGATTATTCTCGTATCGATTCAAGCTTCTGCACAAGATGTTGAGGCATACGGCATCTTTGGCGGATTTAATTTTCCATTTACGGTAGACCAAGGGCTGCAGAAAGATCCGCGCTATTACGGCAAATTTACTATTCGCGCCACCCCGGTTGGCTTTGCCTACGGCTATGACCGCGTTGGGCACGGTATTTTACTGACGCCCAGTTACGTACAAGTAGGTCAGAAGTTAATCATCAAAAACACCACGGGCGGCTCGGTGGGCACACGCGATGTGCAAATGAATTATTTCAGTGTGCCCGTGGCGCTGAAGTTGCACGTGAATGACATGTCGTTTTTCAGGTTAAGTATGATTGCGGCTGTAACTCCAAGTTTCTTAATTAAAGGACAAGAAACGATGACCATTAACTCACCCAATCAATCGACCAAACTGAAGTATCCTCCAGGGGTCAGTGTACCAACCGATCCCGGATATGAACAGGTTTACGATGGGGTATTTGTTCCCAACATGGACGATGAGGTGTATGTGGACAACGACAAGTTTACGCCTTTTCAATTGTTCGCGGCACTGGGATTGCGATCGGATTTTGATTTGAATGACGACTGGAGCATTAACTTTGACGGCCGCGCCAATTTTGGAATTTTTGACCCCCGCAAAGCAAACTACATCGATCAGCTGAAAAACCCAGCGGGCCCGCCCGATATTAATGGCAATCCCGGAGCTCCGGATCTGTATGGTCAGCGAAGGGAAATTTACCTTTCAGTAGCTTTTGGTATTTCGCGAATCATCCAGATCAAGCACTCGTACAAACCGAAGGTAACTACTCATACTGAAGCCTTTAAATCGGCCAATAAACCTCCACGCTCCACCAGCGGAGTACACAAGGGCATGAGCAAGCAAAAGGGCAAAAAGAAGAAATAGAAATAGTTGGGAATCTTCCTGAACCGAATTGTCCTCTAATTCAGACGCACTTCAAGTGTTTTCATTTGGGTTTTGTAGGCGGCAGGAAGTAACACGGCTCTCAGTATCTTATCCAATTTTATTTGTCGCCCCAGTTTATAAACCGGCACAGCCGGAGCTAACCACGAATACCTACTTAAGTCCAACAAATGTCGAACGTGCTCGGGTATAATGAGTTTTTGAACTTCGATTAGAATGAAGTATCGTATCGCACCCAGGTGTTTTCTATATTGGCGGAACAGGTCAATCGTGTAGTTACCGGGCTGGAGGTCTTCGATTAAATGCGCCTTCCGTACCGGGAGCCATTCGATGTAGTCAGATGGCAGCGCCTTCAATCCCATTCGGATACCGACCCGATGGAAAACGCTGTATACTTCCTCCTTCTCTTCGACAGTCAATTTTCGTTCGAGCAATTCATAGCTAGCAATTGAATAGTAGATGAGCAGGAAAAGCACATCGCGGTACGCCCAGTCAGGAATGGCGACACCCCGGTTCTGTTCTACGGATGAGTGAATGTGCCGCATCGTATCAATGGTTTGATGGGCTTCACAGGTGGATGAATAAATAATCGTATGCGCATAACGGACTGTTGAAAACAATCGGCCCAACGGATCCGAAGGAAGCTTGCCTGTGAAATATAACCAGTCCACGGCTTTGTTTAAAGCAAATTCTGCAGCCGCCCCGGCAAAAATGAACAGGACCATATCGCTCCGACTCCAGATTTTTCTTACTACCGAATTTTCATTAACAAAGTAGGACATAGCAAACGTGTAACGTTTTCTCAAGTATGATTTCTTATTTACTTTTAGATACAAAGTACTTTTTAATATTTTATATTTCCTAGGGATTCATCAAAAAGAAAAGGAATTTTATAATTTTAAACGAAGCTGCTGAACGGTTTTATCCATCAATAGAAAATGCGAACCTCCACTGAAATTACCGCTGTCTTTGAAACCACACTTGAGCGGGCCTTTAAATCTCCGATGCTTTGTGATATCACAAGGATTCACACCGGGCATGGAATCACTCCCCGGGTAACGCATTGCACGGAGGATGAAACCTGGGGTCAGGCAGGCGGCAGTCGCAAAGTGTGTATGGAAAAGACCTTCGCGTTTAGAGGGGGCGAATCATCACTTGATACCGTTCTGGAGCGCAAGGAGAATGAATATTGGAAAATCGAAATCTCAGAATTTAAAACCCCAAGCCTGGGTTTTGAAAAATTCCAGGGCGAGTGGTTTACAACTCCCCTTGCTAGCGGGAAAGTGTTGGTTCGGTACCGATACACATTGTTTTCGAACCGCGCACTCCTTTATCCCATCCATTGGTTGTTCACCAAACTAATCTGGCGAAACTATATGCGGCATGTACTGGAAAACATCCGGACGTTAGTAATCAGCGAAGCTCCCTATCTTCATAAATAAAAAAGTGGCCTGCTACCAGACCACTTTTTTACTAACGCACGTGCTTTAAGTTTCCTGCTGCTTGATCAAACCAAATCAAAACGATCAAGGTTCATCACCTTATTCCACGCGGCCACAAAGTCATCCACAAATTTATCCTTTGCGTCTGCACTGCCGTATACTTCTGCGAGTGCTCTCAGTTCAGAATTTGAACCGAAGACGAGGTCAACCCGGGTACCTGTCCATTTAACGGCACCGGTCTTGCGATCCCGACCTTCAAATACATCCTGTGCATCCGAAGTTGCTTTCCACACGGTACCCATGTCGAGTAGATTCATAAAAAAGTCATTCGTCAAGGCTTCCGGATTCTTTGTGAATACCCCATGCTTCGACTGATCAAAATTGGCATTGAGCACTCGCATTCCACCTACCAGCACGGTCAGTTCAGGAGCGGTAAGCGTCAACAGCTGTGCTTTGTCGATCAGTAATTCTTCCGCTGATACCGTATACTTTCTCTTCAGGTAGTTGCGGAAGCCATCAGCAATAGGCTCCAGTACTTCAAAAGATTCGACATCCGTTTGTGCTTGCGAGGCATCGTTACGCCCTGGCGTGAATGGTACTGTTATGGTTAGTCCGGCATTATTAGCAGCCTTTTCCACTCCGGCACAGCCGGCCAATACAATCAGGTCGGCCAATGATACCTGCTTACCGGATTGAGTGCTGTTGAATTCTTTTTGAATTTTTTCCAGTGTCTCCAGCACCTTCTTTAACTGAGTTGGATTGTTCACCTCCCAATCCTTTTGCGGGGCCAACCGAATGCGGGCTCCGTTGGCACCACCACGCTTGTCAGAGCCCCGGAAGGTAGAAGCGGAAGCCCAGGCGGTTGAAACCAGCTGCGAAACCGATAATCCGGAGGCAAGAATTTTAACCTTCAGTGTGGCACTATCTTTATCATCAATCAGCTTATAGGTTACAGCCGGAATGGGATCCTGCCAGATCAACTCCTCCTTCGGCACTTCCGGGCCAAGGTACCGGGCAATCGGACCCATGTCGCGGTGTGTAAGTTTGAACCAGGCGCGCGCAAAAGCATCGGCAAAGGCATCCGGATCTTCATAGAAGCGTCTGGAAATTTTCTCATAGATTGGATCAAATCGTAAGGCAAGATCGGTTGTTAACATCCGTGGTTCCTGACGCTTGGTTTTATCAAAGGCGTCCGGCACTGAACCGGCCCCTGCCCCATTCTTCGGCTTCCACTGGTGTGCCCCTGCTGGACTCTTCGTGAGTTCCCACTCGTATCCGAACAGGTTCCAGAAGAAGTTATTGCTCCACTTGGTTGGCGTGCTTGTCCAGGTCACCTCCAGGCCGCTGGTGATCGTATCGCCACCTTTACCGGAACCATAGCTGCTCTTCCAGCCGAGGCCCTGCTCTTCAATGCTGGCCGCTTCAGGATCCGCTCCGACATGCGTTGCCGGTGCTGCTCCGTGGGTCTTACCGAAGGTGTGACCACCCGCAATCAATGCTACCGTTTCTTCATCATTCATGGCCATCCGTTTAAACGTCTCGCGTATGTCGCGTGCGGCTGCAACCGGATCCGGATTCCCATTGGGGCCTTCCGGATTTACATAGATCAATCCCATCTGCACGGCAGCCAAAGGATTTTCCAGGTCGCGGTCGCCCTGATAACGCTTATCATCCAACCATTTGCGCTCCGAACCCCAATACACATCTTCCTGAGGTTCCCAAACATCTTCGCGGCCACCGGCAAAACCAAAAGTCTTGAAGCCCATCGACTCGAGTGCCACGTTTCCGGCCAGGATCATCAGGTCGGCCCATGAAATTTTTTTTCCATACTTCTGCTTGAGTGGCCAAAGCAACCTGCGTGCTTTGTCGAGATTGACATTATCAGGCCAGCTATTGAGCGGAGCAAACCGCTGCTGTCCGGCACCGGCTCCGCCACGACCATCACCCGTGCGATACGTACCGGCACTGTGCCACGCCATGCGAATAAATAGTCCGCCATAGTGCCCGAAATCAGCCGGCCACCAGTCTTGCGAGTCGGTCATTAACGCAGTTAAGTCCTTTTTCAACGCTGCCAGGTCGAGTTTTTTAAATTCTTCGGCATAATTAAACTTCTCGCCCATCGGATTTGATAGAGAAGAATGCTGGCGAAGAATGTTCAGTTTCAATTGATTGGGCCACCAATCGCGGTTGCGGGTACCACCACCAGCGCTTTGTCCATGAAACGGACATTTGCTTTCCCCGTTCATTGTGCTTGTTGAGGTCTTGTTTTCCATGTGATATTGTTTAATAATTTAATCTTAAATGAACCACGAATGTTAGCTCCTATAGACGAAGTACACAATGACCACCGTCATTTTTATGAACTTTGAATACAAGGTTACAAGGTGCTTGTTAATAATTCAAATTGATTATATTTATGATCTTATAGTTATTATCTATGACGTTAACACAATTGGAATACCTCGTAGCGCTCGACACCCATCGGCATTTTGTACAGGCCAGTGAAAAATGTTTTGTCACACAGCCCACCCTGAGTATGCAAATTCAAAAGTTGGAGGACGAACTGGGCGTGAAAATTTTTGATCGTACAAAACAACCGGTAATCCCCACGGAAATAGGGACACGCATTCTGGCACAAGCCCGGGTGGTATTGCGGGAAGCTGGACTGATCCGTCAGTTAATCTCTGAACAAAAGGACACCATGACGGGTGAAATCCGTATTGGCATCATCCCTACCCTGGCCCCTTACCTGTTGCCCAATCTATTCAAAAACATACATGAAAAATATCCGCAGGTAAAGTTGGTGATCAAGGAAACCATAACCGAAGAGGTTATACAGGAACTGAAAAATAATCGTTTGGATTGCGGCATTGTGGTCACCCCGTTGAAAGATGCCTCCATCAAAGAGGATGTCCTGTTCTATGAAGAACTCTTTGTGTATGTCTCGAAAAAAAATGCGCTGCACGACAAGAAATATGTGCTGCCTACGGAGATTGATCCTAGCCAGCTTTGGTTATTGGAAGAAGGACATTGTTTCCGGTCGCAAGTATTGAACCTTTGCGAGCTTCGGAAATATTCGGAAGCCCACTTTAAATATGAAACCGGAAACATCGAAACCTTGAAGCGGATGGTAGATAAGAGTGACGGCCTAACCATTTTGCCTGAACTGGCCGTGATGGAATTTTCAAAACCACAATTAGACTTGGTGAAGCGGTTGAAAGAGCCAAGCCCGGCCCGCGAGGTTAGTCTGGTTACCCACCGCGACCACCTGAAAACAAAACTGATTCAAATTCTCAAAGCGGAAATTCTCACCTTGGTGCCTAAAGGGATGCAAAAATTAAACAAGAAGAAAGTGGTGGACATTACCTAGTAATGCCCACGTGGGTATATTCTTCCCAAGGGAATTTGCACTACTTCAATTCAAAGCTGGCCTCTTTTACATCGCGTGAATTGGTACCCACCATCACTACAAATTCACCCGGCTCTGCAACCCATTTCAAGTCGCTATTGTAAAAGGACAGATCTTCAACATTTACAGTAAAAGAAATCGTTTTCTTCCCCCCCGCTTTAAACATCACCTTGGTAAAGTCTTTCAACTCTTTCACAGGACGCGTAACGGAGCCCACTACATCGCGGATATACAATTGAATCACTTCGGCACCATCGCGATTTCCGGTATTGGTAACTTCTACGGAGACGGTAATGGAATCCGATGCAGTCATCTCGGTTTTACTCAATTGAATCTCACCATAGGTAAAGGTCGTGTAACTTAAACCGAAGCCAAACGGATAGAGCGGTTCGTTGGAAACATCCAGGTAATTGGATTGAAATTTCTGAAACCACGGTCCCCGTAAGGGGCGCCCGGTATTCTTATGAGCATGGTATATGGGAACCTGCCCCACGTTTTGCGGAAAGGTCGTAGACAATTTGCCGGAAGGATTTACGTCTCCAAACAACACATCGGCAATGGCATCACCAGCCTCACTCCCACCAAACCATACATTCAGGATTGCCGGAACATTTTCTTGTTCCCAGGCTAAGGCCAGCGGGCGACCGGTGAATAACACGACCACGACCGGTTTCCCTGTTTTCAATAACGCCTGTAATAACTCACGTTGGGTTTCGGGTATCGTTATATCGGAGCGGCTGGCTGCCTCACCACTCATTTCGGCAGCTTCGCCAACCGCAGCAATAATCACATCAGCATTTTGAGCCACCCGAAGTGCTTCATTCCTTATTTCGGCTGCCGGACGCTTGTCGCGATTCAATGATTTTCCAAATAAGGTGGAGTTCGCTTCAAGGATTTCATCTTCCGTGAGGTTAGAGCCTTTGGCATAGAGCACTTTTGCAGAGTTGCCGACTGCCTTTTCCAGACCTTCGCGAACGGAAATGGATTCTTTAAACCGGGCTGCAACACTCCATGTGCCGGTCATGTTTTCTTTTGCATCTGCCAGGGGACCGATTAAGGCTATCGTTCCGGCTTTCTTCATGGGCAATATGTTGTTTTCATTTTTTAGCAATACGAAACTTTGGGTGGCGGCTTTACGTGCTTCTGCACGATTGGCAGCTGTAAAAACTTCTGCCTTCGCCCGATCGGCATTACAATAGCGATAGGGGTCTTCAAAAAGGCCTAACATAAATTTGGCTTTTAGAACTCGTCTGCAGGCTGCATCGATTTGCTGCTCGGTAAGCTTTCTCTCCTGCACCGATTTTGCCAATGTTGTCAGGAACCCTTCACTTACCATATCCATGTCAAGACCTGCATCCACTGCTTTGGCAGAAACCGTCTGAATGTCTCCAATGCCGTGGGCAATCATTTCACTTACCCCCGTATAGTCTGAAACAACAAAACCATCAAAGCCCCACTGGTTGCGGAGTACTTCCGTCAACAACCACTTATTGGCCGTGGCCGGAATGCCATCAATCTCATTGAAAGAGGCCATGATGCTGCCCACTCCGGCCTCCACGGCAGCTTTGTAAGGGGGCAGGTATTCGTTGTACATGCGGTGCCGACTCATATCTACCGTATTATAATCACGACCGGCCTCCGAGGCACCGTACAGCGCATAATGTTTCACACAAGAGAGAATCGTATTGTTAGCGGCCAGGTCGTTGCCCTGATACCCGCGCACCATGGCTTTGGCGATCTCCGATCCAAGGTAGGTATCTTCGCCACTACCTTCTGAGATACGACCCCACCGCGGATCGCGACTAAGGTCAACCATGGGTGAAAATGTCCAGTTGATGCCATCAGCACTGGCTTCCCCGGCTGCGATGCGAGCGGTATGTTCAATGAGTTCGCGATCGAAACTGCAACTAAGACCCAGCGGGATCGGAAACACCGACTCGTATCCATGAATCACATCCATTCCAAAAATCAGTGGAATCTTCAGGCGGCTTTTCTCCACCGCGATTTGTTGCATCTCGCGAATGGCAGCCACTCCTTTGATATTGAAGAGTCCTCCTACCTTGCCCTCCTCTATTTTTCGGGCAATGTCTGAACTCTCAGCTTCGCCCGTTGTGAACGCCCCGGCTGAGGGTAGATTGAGTTGACCTATTTTTTCTTCCAGTGTCATCAGGCGCAGAAGTGAGTCAACCCGTTGATCCAACGCTGCGGTGGAAGGTTGGACATTTTTCTGACAAGCTGAAAATCCCAGAAGAACGATCAGCAGGAGGTAGATTTTACTTTTCATATTTTTTTGTGAAAGTCATCGGTTTGAAGATAGTATCTTATTTAACAAATGTTTCAAGGTTCAAATCCTAATTTTGCTTTTGAAACTTGCACCTCGGGTGCTGACATGAATAAATTCCAAAGTAACCCAGTACGGTGATTTTCGATCATGACAACAATAGGACCCTGATCAATAGCAAGGTACCTGGGCAGGTACCAATTGTTGTGCTCGCTGAATGCATCATAAAAACCATATTCTCCAAATACTTTACTGCCCAGGCTCTCATATAAATAACGTACCACTTTCATTGACTCATCGGGTGTGTATGGAAAAGAAGAAAGGGCAGCGGTTGGAGAAATCACACCCAGGTCTTCATTTGGGCTGTGAGCTGCATACCCGTTGATGGAATAACTAGCCGTGAGCCCCCAGCAGGATTCTCCGTAACCCGTATATTGCTTTGGATTTTCTAAGCAGTACTGGCGATTAATAAGGGTATGATTTCTATTATGCTCCCAATAGTCAGCATACCTATCTTTCAGGTTATGAGGATTTAAACCAAGAAAGGAGTAATGAGACCAAAACAGGGGGCCTCCAAATTGAGGTGCCCCATTGTGTTTCAGACTTAGGTGGTATCCATATTGTTCATGCGCTGGGTCATTTTGAATAGAACCCTTTCGTGCCCACCCTTCATGATATACTTCCGCTGGTATGGGGTGTGTTGGTGACCCCGCTGCCAGGAAATACATGATGAGGCATTCATTGTACCCTTCTACCGCAAAATTCATCTCCCATTCGTATTGTGGCGACCAGTGCCAATACAACACATTTTTATCATTGCGATACCAATCAAATTCAATTTCTCGCCAGAGTTTGTCTATTTTCCCTGCTAGTTGTTTTTCCTCATCATTTCCATCTTTAAAATATTGCCGCACACACAACAGACCCTGCGCGAGATAAGACGTCTCGACCAGATCGCCACCATTATCCTTTGGACTGAACGGTTTCACTTTACCGGTTTCACCGTTGAGCCAATGGGGCCAGGCACCATGAAAACGATCGGCCTTCTCCAGCCAATTAACTAATTTCGTCAAACGCTGCACCCCTTCTTCCCGGGTAATAAATTTCCGCTCAATGCCCACGAGGATAGCCATCACACCAAACCCGGTTCCACCTGATGTAATAATGTGTTTATCATTATCCGGGTAAATGTTATCAGCATGAAAGCGTTCGCGGGCAGCTCCGGAAGTAGGTTCGGCCCCATTCCAGAAATACTGAAACGTGTTGTATTGTACGAGCGTGAGCAAGGAGTCATCACTTATTCCCAATTGATCGTTAACTACCCCTTTCTGTGAGTTTGTGCAAGCTGTAAGGCAGCCAATCAAGACCCAGGCAGAGAGTAATAATTTCATAGGCAATGTTTAGTTTTTATTAAAATTCAAAACAGTCATCCCTTGCTGAACTTCGGGAGCCGACATAAATAAGTCCCATAACAAACCCGTGCGATGATTTTCAATCATGATAATGATTGGCCCTTGATCAATAGCCAGGTACGAACTGGCCGTCCAGCCGGAAGTTAAATTAAAGGCATCATAAAATCCATAAGGTCCCCAAAGCCGGTCCCCCAGAGTATAATATAAGAATTTTAGCGCTTGCATGGATTCGACCGGAGTATAGGGAAAGGAAGATAACGCAGCGGTTGGAGTAATCACACCCAAATCATTTGCCGGGGAGTGTGCGGCATAACCCGATTGGTTATCACTGGAAGTGAGACCCCAACCGGCTGCACTGTACCCGATGTATTTTTTTGGATTTGCAATGCAATAGGCCTGATTGATGCGCGAAGCATTAACCCCCTGTTCCCAATAATTAGCATAGTCATCTGAAAAATGTGGATCGAGTCCCAAGTAAGAATAATGAACCCAGAACAAGGGGAACAAGCCTCCCAACTTCAGATTGATACCATAGTACGTCTCGTTGCGAACAATTGCTCCATTTCGTGCAAACCCGTTGGTGTATACTCCTTTGGGAATGCCATGCGTGGGTGAGGCGGCCGCCAAGAAATAGGTGATTTGTTGCTCAAAGTATCCATACATGGCAAAGTTCATATCCCAATTATAGTTGGGTGACCAATGCCAGTATAGTACGTTTTCATTGTTCTTGCGGTACCAATCCCATTCAACTTCAGACCATAATGTATTGATACGACTGATGAGTGTCTGTTCTGTTCCATCAGAAGGGTTCAGATACTGACGGAACGTTAACAGGCCTTGTACGAGAAAAGAGGTTTCAACCAGATCACCACCATCGTCTTTCGTGCTAAACGGAATTACCTTGCCGGTGCTGCCGTTGATCCAATGGGACCACACCCCATGAAATCGATCGGCTGTCTCAAGGAAATCAAGAATTTTATCCAGCCGTTCAATTCCTTGCTGCCGGGTAATGAAACCACGCTCAATGCCCACGATGATGGCCATGAGCCCAAAACCCGAACCACCACTGGTAACCACATCACCCGAAGTGTTTCTTTCACGGGCCATGCCACTGACGGGATGTGCAAAATCCCAGAAATACTTAAATGTTTGCTGCTGCACCAGTGTCAGTAATGCCTCGTCCGAAATTTCAGGAAACACCGGAGTTGGGTTAATTCCAGAATAAAATAGTTTAGTATAGATGGAAAACACCTCCTCGAGCATACCGGTAATCTCATCGGAAATCCATAGCTGATGTCTTGTGAGGGAAGGAAGCTTTTGCGTTGAGGTGAGGGTCACAGTTTTTTGGTCGCCCGACAATGCAATAACAAGGGGTAAGCTTTGGGTATTGGATACTTTAAAATAGGTCCCGGAAGCAAATTCCGTTTTGAGAGGTGCGGAGAAGGTTACATCGATTTGCAGTTGGGTAATGTTGGTTACGGGAGAAGTATTTAATGCCTCCACCGTATTGAATTTCAATGAGGTAATTGTAAGGGTAGCGGGTACGGTTGTAAATCCAAGGGTCAATCCGGGAAACACCTCTCCCTGATTCCCTTTAAGTTGGTTCGATAGAATCACTTCATACTCCTGATACGGATCGAGTGGTTGAGCCGGGAGTGCCAAAAAAGTTTTATTGTTATCCAAGAACGTAAAGGTAAGCACAACGGCAGCTCCGTTTTTTTTACGGAGTAGAATACCCTCTGTAACCGAGGCAACATCCAGCGCAGCTGCAAACGTTCCTTGCAACGCCTGATCGACAGGTGCGGTTGTGTTTTTTGCCGGATCGGTTACGTTAAATTGATACGATCCGAGACGAAGTTCATTTAATTGAAGGATAGGTTTGGGTGAATCGTCCGGCTTATCAGAACAAGAGAACAGAAGAAAGAAGAGAATCGGTAATCCAAACCACTTCATGAATCCAGATTTAGAAAAGAGGGGTACCGATACGCGGTACCCCTTTCAACAACAAATTAACCCAATTATGGCTTACCGGAATTATACATGGTTAATATTTCACCCGCAGTAAGCACTTTCTTATAGATGATCAAGTCATCCATCAAGCCATGGAAGTGGTTTGCACCGGGTTGATCGTAACCGCCCCAAGGTTCAGCATCCCACAACGTACCTCCACGACTGTGGATAAATCCGAGTGCAAGTTCGTTTTTCACGTCAGGTTCTGCACCACGATACTTGAGACCGGTGGCAAAACGAGGATTGGCTGCATCTGGCCAAAGATCAAAGTCCTGCTCTTTAATTTTCTCACCATTCAGGTAGACGGTTCCGGTTTTAGCGGTTGCATCATATACAAATACATAATGTGCCCACTTATCCTGAATGACAGTCTTCATTCCACCACTGCCTGTAAAATCTTTGGAGAATGTCCAGCCTTGCCAGTTACCGTTATCTTTGGTTTTACCTTCCCCATCAGCCCACAAGTCTTCAGAGAAACCACCGGCACCGGCAGGATTTGTGTGCGCATAAGAAGCCGCTAATTTGAAAGCATTGTAGCTCCCGAAGATTTCAAATTGGAATCCATTGAAGGCACCCAGGCCCAATACAAATTGTCCTTTTGCCAGCGTTGAGTTCGGTTTCACCCACACGCTCATGGTCCAATTACCATTGTTTGCTAATTGATCTCCATTAGAGATTTCAATGATGCTGGTGGTTCCATTGAAGCTGGCCGCCTTACCTGCATCAGCTTTCCGACCTGTCTCGTAAGTGATGCCTACAATCTGATTGGGGGTTGGATCAAAACTTCCGATGACATCATTTGCATTGTCCTCAAAAGTCCATTGTGCAAAAGCTCCGGCTACCGCAAAGGTTCCAACCGTAGTAAAGTTACGTTCCAGACTGTTGGCCATGCCCTGACCATCCGCGCTACTTAACGATTTATCAATATTTAGCAGGAACAACGTACCCGTACCAAAGTCATCGCTGGGATCGATGGTCACTTCCGTTCCATTTACCGTAATGGTAGTAGGAACAACTGTATTATCGTATTGACGTGTCAACGTGATAGCCGAAGTAGACGCCTGGTTAACGGCAACGTTAAACGTTGCCACGATTGTGGCATTAACTGGAACCCCCGTGGCACTCGTGGCCCCATTCAGATCAACACCTCCGGCAGTTATGGCCGTCAGGGCCAGTGCGGGCTTCTCATCTTCACTGCATCCATTGAGCAGGGTAGCCAATCCGCCAGCTACCACCAATAAGCTCAACATCCATTTGATTGTTTTCATACTCATTTAATTTAAAATTTAAGGTTTAACATAGTTATTGTTGATGATTAGTTCTCCCAACCGGGATTTTGTGTCAATGCTCCCTGGGATAAGTCGATTTCCGTTTGTGGTATAGGAAACAACTCATGTTTCCCTTTCACAAATCCAAGGGGACTCAATACCGCTTCTGCCCTGTTGGTCCGCACGAGATCCCAGAACCGATGGCCCTCCAGCGCCAACTCTACTCTTCGTTCACGCAAGATCAAATCGCGCAACTGATCTTTACTAGTTATGGTAATATCGGGTAAGATAGCATTGTTGCCTTCCCGTGCCCGCTGACGAACCCGATTCAAATGTATTAACGCTCCAGCGGGATCATTATTTTCATTCAATGCTTCGGCCGCAATCAATAACACATCGGAAAACCGGATAAACCTGCGGTTATGGCCGAAAGAGGGTGGAACGTTTGTTCCGGGGGTCCATACTTTCTGGTTGTAACATTCTATCTCTGCCTGCCCATGCGAATCGGTGGAAGCATCCGGTGTTAGACCATCCCCAACGATAGTAACGCCATCCAATACTTCACCCAAAAAGATAACCGTTGACTCCAGCCTGGGATCGCCCGGTTCAAAACTGTTTCTAAGATCAAGTGTTGGACGATTAAATCCCCATCCACGGTTCGGTGTTCCTCGCACAGCTTGCACGTTACCATACTGATTCCCGCCATTTTCTATTCCTTCACTTCCGAAGGAGGCCACTTCAAAAACCGATTCCACACCCTGCTCTCCGAAAACACTGTTAGCATTATCAAAATCCGCTTCCAGGTTGTAGTCGCCAGAATTGATAACATCCAACGCCTTGGCAGCTGCATCAGCCCATTTGTTTTGAAACAAATACACTTTTGCCAACAATGCTTGGGCGGCTCCTTTTGATGCGCGTCCCGCATCCCCTGCTCCATATTGTGACTTTCGAGGAAGATGAGCGATGGCAAACAGAAGATCTTCTTCAATCAACTGGTACACCTCATCGGGAGTACTTCGGGGCAATACTTTGGGGTCGACCGTAGTCAATAAGGGAACTCCACCCCAGGCACGTACCAAATCAAAATAATATAATGCCCTTAGAAAACGCGCTTCACCAATGTATCGATCACGCAAGCCTGGATTCATGTCGATTGTAGGTACTTTCTCAACTACCACATTGGTTCTTCGAATGGCTTTATAAAGTGTGTTCCACCAACGGAGGATGGCGCCTTCAGTTTTTAAGTATTGAAAGCGATCGAAAGGTCCTATTGTAGCCGCCTGATCATCAGGGTTACTGCCTTTGTTTGAATCGTCCGACATGATATCCGTTAATGGAAATAATCCAGAGTTGAAATTAGGATCGCGCATGGTGTTGTAAGCAGCGTTAGTCGCAAGCAAGGCGTCTTCGGCCGTGGTCGGAAAATTGGCTTGGGTTAACTCTCCTTGCGGAGGCTTGTCAAGAAAATCCTCGCACGCAACCGGTACTAATAAGAAGAGCCAAAGGATATGAATGAATTTTGTCCTTTTCATATGCATTGCATTAGAAAGTCAGGTTTAAGCCAAGAGAATAAATTCGTGGAATCGGATAAGCCGCCACGTCAATGGCGTTGAGAACAGGATTGCCACTCACAATTTCAGGTGTGTATCCGGTAAACTTGCTCAACGTGATTAAGTTTGTAACCCGGATATATGCCCGTACAGTTTTCATGTGCACTTTCTCAATCAGAGATTGTGGAAGCGAATATCCAACAGACAGATTCCTCAAGCGAACAAATGAGCCGTCATAGATGTAACGTGATGATGGTTCATAGTTTACGCCTCCGTTGCTGGGTCTGGGTTCGGTATTACTTGTACCCTCTCCATCCCAGAAATTAAGGTACCGTTGCTCAAAATTGTAAGGATCGGGACGGATGATTTCTTTCCCATTGAAAATCTTATTACCAACCTGCGATTGAATATCCACCGTAAAATCGAATTGCTTATAAAATAGGTTAGCATTGAGTCCCAATAAAAGTTTAGGAATTGGTGAGCCCAGGTTTGTACGATCGTCACTGTTCAGTAGGCCATCCTGATTGACATCTTCAAATTTCAAATCGCCTACCCCGGAGGCAGAAAGGTGTGGATAGGAGTTAAGTTCAGCGGTATTTTGGAAAACACCAAGTACCTTATATCCGTAAAACGAACCGATGGGCAGACCGGGTACAGTACGGGTTACCTGGCGTCCATTGAAAAGTCCTAACAATTGTTCATCATCCGCCCCCGACCCACTGACTTTCAGCGTTTCGTTGTGGATGGTGGTGCCCACAAGACCCAAATCATACTTCAACCCGCTCCTCGTCTCATGATGATAAGCCAGATTTAATTCAACTCCGCGGTTGAGTACCTCCCCGGCATTGAAGGTAATTACCGCTCCATCGCCATTGCCAAAGTAGCCGGGTACGGGCAGATCAATGAGAATATCTTCTGTCGTGCGATGATAATAATCAATTTCAGCTGTGATTTTGTCGTCCAGGAAGCCAGCCTCAATACCAATGTCAATCTGAGTCGTATTTTCCCACTTCAGATTTGGATTCCCTGCAACTCCATAGGTGGACCCCGGATTAATTACATCAGCACCAAAGAGGGCATTGATACCATTTTGAACGAGTGAATACTGGCGTTGGTAGTTGATCTTTTCATTGCCGATGACACCCCAGCTAGCCCGCGCTTTTAGGTTAGAGAACACGTTGGTATTCTCCATAAACGGTTCGTTAATCAGGTTCCAACCCAGGGCCAGCGAGGGAAAGTTTGCATACCGATTTGCGGTAGAGAACTTGGAGGATCCATCCCTGCGAAAGGTAGCCGTAAAAAGATACCGGTTATCATACGTGTAATTTACCCGCGCCAGGATAGACTCCATAGAAAAGTTGAAGTTGGGATTTACACCGTTGGTAGCAAAGTTGGGTGATACCAGGTTGGGAAAGATGTTCACATACCAGAAGTCCTCACCCGAACGCAATAAATTCTGAGCCCCTAAAAACACCGACTCGGAAGAAGATTCCTGTAAGGTGTAGCCTACTACTGCACTGATCCGATGAACATCCATTTCCTTTTGATAGCTCAGCGTATTTTCCAAGAGCCAATCAACCCGATCGTTGTATCCCTTACCAAGATCATCGGTTGCATTCTGTTGCTGCGGGTTCACATAAAATACAGGGGTATAACTTTCCGACTTTGAGTACTCGAGGTCGACCCCGTAACTGGTCCTGAAAGTGAACCCCTTGAGAAAATCAACTTCAGTGTAGATATTATTGACGCTGCGCAACCCATTATTGAAACTGTTCGTGTTTTCGATATCGGCAAGCACATTGCCTACTCCGGGTACCGGTGAATAAGATCCATCGGATTGATATGGAGTAATCGTAGGCCATGCTCTGTATACGACAAACACCGCGTTACCATTGGTATTTTGTTGCTTGTAGGGTGTAAAGGATAAGTTGGTACCCACACGCACTGACTTTGAGAGGTGCAACGTATTGTTGAATTTGAGTGATACCCGTTCGTAATCCGACTTTTCGATAATGCCGCCCTGTTTAAAGTACCCAATGGACGTGTAGTACTGAAACTTGTCGGACCCACCGGCCGCTGAAATCTGATAGTTCTGAATGGGCGCAGTCCTGAAAATCTCATCCTGCCAATCTGTATTGGGCACAGCATCTAAATTGTTATAGGTGCCCGGATTAATCTCATTTCTTACCGTTGCGTATTCCTTGCCATTCAATAAGTCAATTTTCTGCGGCAACTCCTGAATAGAGTACTCAGCCGTAACATTGATGGCCGGGAACTCATTTCCTGTGCTTCCTCTCTTGGTTGTAACGATGATCACACCATTCGCTCCCCGGGATCCATAAATGGCGGTTGCGGAAGCATCTTTCAGCACTTCCATCGATTCGATGTCGGAAGCGTTTAGAAAATCGATGTTTTGAAGAATGACTCCATCAACAACATAAATCGGTGAAGCATCGTTAAATGTTCCAATGCCCCGTATACGTACATAGGTACTTGAACCCGGTGCCCCAGAAACGGTTGCTACCTGCACACCGGCAATTTTCCCCTGCAGCGATTGCATGGGGTTGATGGCTGGAACGGTGTTGAGCTCTTTCCCTTTGATGCTGGACACAGCTCCAGTCAGGTCAGATTTTTTAACAACACCATACCCGATTACCACAACTTCCTGCAAACTGGTGATATCCGACTCAAGCGTAACTTCAATGTAAGAGCGCTCGCTTACGGTGATGGTTTGGGTTTTGAACCCGACAAACGAAATCACCAATGCATTCTTGCCCGGTTGTAGCTCCAGCCGGAAGTTTCCATCCACGTCCGTGGCCACCCCACGTGACGTTCCCTGAACCAGCACGCTAGCTCCGGGAATTCCAAGGCCATCATCCGCCCCTTTTACAACACCGGTGATAACGCGAGTTTGGGCCGAAAGAGTAAAGGAAATCGCAATAAAGGAACCAAGCAGTAGCCTTCTAATCATAACAACATGTTGATTTACAGTAATTTAAATGCTACTTATCGTGATCAATCAAAAGCAGACCCGATCAACTGAATAGAAATTTATGTTCCCATTTCCATACCCGTCATTTTTTTTTGATAAATCTTTCAAAAATGGGGATTATTGGACAACTAAAAGCAGTGAAACTTTTGCGCTTTGAAAACATCGATTACAATCGATTTCATTGGGTTTTTATAAATACAGAGGTCGCCAATTTGCACTTAAAAAACAATACAAAAAACCGCACGTTCAAACTTTATTGGAGGGCATACCTTTTTTGGTGGCAAATGAGGAATCCCCTGGGTCTGTGGTAAGGATAACCTCATGCCATTTGGAGATCGTAGTTGTGAGGCCTTGAGATTCTAAATCCCTAACCTGCTCCTGCACTTTTTGTCTGAAGCTCCAGACTGTATTAAGTCGTAAATCAAGCATTGCAGACAATGCTTCGAGGGTATAGGTCTTTTTGCCTGTTACAACGAGATACGTGATGAAAAATGCCTTCTCGATCGGAAATTTCAGGTTGTGAAAAATGGTATATGCAGTAATCGACTCGTTGTACCCACATCGGGTGCATCGTCTTGAAAACTTTTGTACTCCTGGAAAGAATCGTACGTTCCCGCACTTGCGACACTGAAATTCATTTGCCCATTTTAATGTTTCCAGAAAGCGATAACAGGAAAGCGTATCCGGATAAATGGTTTTGAACTCCTGGTAATCCATGGTCTTTTCCATCAACATCTCTTCCAGTACTTCTTTGATTCGGTTCTTCAGTTTCCAGTTATCTAAATCCAATACCGAATTAATTTGATTGATCTCGCGTGTTTGCCGGATGAGTCTTTCATTACTGTCTTCTAATTCCTTGTTCTTGGCATTCAATTCGTTGGTTCGTTCATCAACTTTTTGTTCCAACTCCCTATTTACCTTATCCTTCAACTCCATGTTGAGCTCATGCTGCTGAATAATTCTGCGTAACGCCCGGTCGCGATTATCCTTTAAAATGGTAATCCGGTCTCCCAGTGCCAACGTCAAAAAGAGCATTTCAACAACAAAACTGAAATGTAGACTGTAATGTGATAAGGTGGTAAGCTCTATTACGTTAAAGAAAACCAATGATCGTAGGAAGAATCCGAGCAAAAGCAATCCATAGGCAATCACAAAATAGCGGGCCGGCCTATACCCGCGCATCCACACCTTGATGCCGCTATAAAACACCAGTGCAAGGGGTACGATTTCAATGAACCGGAATGCAAAAAATTGGGGATAAAAAAGCAACTCAACAAAAAAGATTACTGTCCGTACGGCAATCATTATTTTAAGCAGCTTATCAAGATCTGGCACTTTTACCCGGGTGCTTAAAAACCTGCGCGTAAACACCAGCGCCCATAAAATCAAAGAATAAAGAAAAATTCCAGAGGTATAATTATTCCATTCAGGATAATTGGGCCAGAAATACTGAAACCCTACACCATCCAAACTCATTGCATACAGTCCAACACTGACAATGTAAAAGATGTAATAGATGTATTTGACCTCCCGGATGGCCAGGAATACCAGAAAATTATACAACACGATGATCAGGATCATGCCATAGAAGGTTCCGAAAAGAAAATATTCATTCAGCGCGTAGAAAATAAAACGATCCACTGAACGAAACGCGATGCGGATATCAGCAAACTCGTGCGATTGGATACGGAAATAATAATATTGCACCGACTCCTTAGACGGTGATACCTGAATCTCAAAGTTCTTGTGCGCAAAAGATCGTTGGGAAAACGGATACCCATCCCCCATCAGAATTTTTTGATACCCGTGCTTTTCGTCTGGAACATAGGCTTCAATCCGATCGATGGTTTGATCATAAAATTCAATCAACCAGATCTTTTTGGTTGGTTGATGCCGCACTGAAAACCGGATCCAATAGGCTGATCCAACCTGGTAGTCTTTATTCTGATAGTCTTCTCTTCGAACAAAATGGTGTGCATTGGCCGGATCCGAGACATAATCAAACGATAAGTGGGTAGTCGGGTCAATTAGAAACTCAAGATCCTTAAGCAGATAAACCCGTTCATTGACTCCATCATCGATTACAGCCGTTTGACTTAACGATTTGATCGAAATGAAAAGCAGTATTGCAACCAGGCGGCTCATGGTTCAAATCTAACCGATTTTTGGGCAGGCAAGATTTTTCAAGCAGGATCCTATGAATTTTTGTTGCTGATAATCAGGCAACTACCAACAAAATATCCGAAATTCTGACCAATTACTAAACACTGTTTAGTAATTTTCGTTTGTTTTGCCATGGATATGGGAGTAGCCGAAAGAAAAGTACGACACAAGGAAGATCTCAAAAAAGAGATTTTGGATGCCGCAAAATCCCTCTTCAGTGAAAAGGGATTTGAATCTACTTCCATCCGCGCCATTGCCGAGAAAATCGAATACTCTCCCGCCACCATCTATCTGTATTACAAGGATAAGAACGAAATTGTGCACGCGCTGCACCGCGAAGGATTCAAATTGCTGGTGAGCCATTTTGAAGTCTTAAACAATGTCAGCCATCCCTTCGAGCGATTGAAAGGAATGGGCCGTGCTTATATTCAATTTGCCTTACAAAATCCTGATATCTACAGGCTTCTTTTTATGATGGAGGAGCCATTGAAACATGTGGCCAACTGCTTTGAAGAATGGGACGAGGGTGACCGGGCATTTGATATACTTTCCAAGACGGTAGCCGAGTGTCAAACGCTCGGTTTCTTTAACGGGTTTGAGCCGATTCAATTATCGTTCGTTATCTGGAGTACGATGCACGGCCTATGCACGCTCCGAAATACCGGTCATTTGGCACATGTAGGTGTTGCCCGTGCCAATAATCTGGATCTTGATCAATTGATGACTGCTACATTCGAAACCTTCGTAATCGTGCTGGAAAAACTGAAAGGATAAAAAAATTTTCGTATTAACTAAACACTGTTCATAATGAGAACACTATTAATAAAAGCTCTCCTCCTGCTTGCCTTTCCTATTGCCTCATTAAAAGCACAGCAGGCGCTGGATACCTACATCGACTTCGGACTCAAAAACAACCTCGTCTTGCAACAAAAAAATGTCAATCTCGATAAAGCACTCTTGTCATTAAAGATTGCCAATGGTCTGTTCTCTCCATCTTTCACGTTGCTGGGCAACTACACCAATGGCGAGGGGGGTCGCAGCATTTCGTTTCCAGTAGGCGACATGTTGAATCCTGTTTATAACACGCTTAATCAATTAACCGGGGCTGACAATTTTCCGCAAATCGAAAATGTAAATCAGAATTTCTTTCCCAAGAATTTCTATGATGTGCGTGCGCGGGCCTTCATGCCCATTCTGAATACAGACCTGGTTTACAACCGCAAAATAAAGGCGGACGAAACCCTTTTACAGGAGTACGAAGTGGGAATCTATAAACGCGAACTGGTGCGCAATATCAAAGTTGCTTACTTCAACTACCTGGGTGCACGTGAAGGTGTAGCCATTTATCAAAGTGCACTGACCCGTGCAGAGGAAGGCAAGCGCGTGAATGAATCGTTGTTGGCGAATGGAAAAGGTTTACCCGCCTACCTATTGCGGTCGCAAAGTGAGATCGAAACCATCCGGGCGCAATTGGTCGATGCAGAAAGGCAACAAGATAACGCTCAATTGTATTTCAACTTCCTGCTCAACCGGGAGGGCAACGCGGAGATCATTAACGACTATAAAACGTTCGAAGACCTGAATCGTGCGCAGGCGCAAATTTTGGAATCACCTTCGATCAGCAACCGCGAAGAATTGATACAGATCCAAACCCTGAAAGACCTGACTCAGAATCTGCTGACAATGAACAAACTGTATTGGGCACCACGCATCAGCGGCTTTGTGGATGCCGGGGCACAGGCCGAAAATCTCAACTACAACTCCAACGCCAATTATTACCTGGTGGGCTTACAACTGGAAATGCCTTTGTTTGCGGGTTTCACCAACCGAAACAAAATTTCACAATCCCGATTGAATATTAAATACACCGAGTTAAGCGAGTACCAGGTACAACAATCCCTGACCATGAACAGTCTGGTGTCCAGAAATGTAATGATCAGCGCAATTCAAAATTATCAGTCAGCACAAAAGCAACTGGAAGCTGCTCAAAGTTATCAACGACTGATTGAGAAGGGATACAAAGAAGGCGTTAACACATTTATCGAAGCAGTCGATGCCCGCAACCAACTCACCAGCGCCCAACTACAGGTAACCTTGAATCAATATCGAATCTTAATCGCCCAGGCCAGCTACGAACGTGAGACTGCAGCCTTTGAAATAAAATAATAACCACAAACACTAACCCTTATGAACTTCCATCAACTTCTCTCGATCGTGATCGTGGCTGTCGTAGCCCAGGCTTGCAGCCATGGTGTGGGCAAGGAAAATCCAATGCTTCGTAAAGGAGAAATCATTCCTGTGAAAGTTATTCCCATCACGCAACAAGAACTTCAGACCACCATTCAGAGCTCAGGTGTGTTCACTACCGATGATGAAACTTTCCTCTCCTTTAAGACCGGAGGCATTTTGCAAAAGACGTACGTAAAAGAAGCCGATGCCATCCGGCAAGGGCAATTGCTGGCCCAACTCAACCTCACAGAGATCGAAGCTCAGGTAGCGCAGGCGCAGTTAGCCTATGAAAAAGCGATCCGCGATTTTGCCCGGGTCGAAAACCTATATAAAGACAGTGTGGCTACGCTTGAACAATTTCAAAATGCGCGCACCGGACTGGATGTCTCAGCGCGTCAGCTGGAAGCTGCAAAATTCAATCGTACGTTCTCAGAAATCCGGGCCGTGGCCAATGGATTTGTATTGCGCAAGCTGGCCAATGAAGGTCAGGTGATCGCATCGGGTGCCCCGGTATTTCAAACCAACGGAGCGGCTTCCGGTAATTGGATATTAAAGGCCGGAGTGAGTGATCGCGAATGGGCCATGATCCAGTTGGGTGACGATGCTACCATTGTTTCCGATGCAAATCCCAACAAGGTTTGGAATGCCATCGTAACCCGGAAATCGGAAGGGACGGATGCCCTGAATGGTTCTTTTACGATCGAGCTTAGATTGGAAAAACCTGCTACCGGGTTGGCAAGTGGTTTATTTGGCAAAGCTACCATTGTCAGTTCCAATAGGGTGCTTGTATGGAAAATACCCTATGATGCGTTGCTGGATGGTGACGGGCGCACCGGCTACGTTTTTATTACCGATGATTCAACCCGCGCGCGCAAGGTGCCTGTCATTATTCAGGGTGTTGAGCGCGATCAGGTCATTGTTCAAGCTGGTCTAGAGGGTGCGCACCACCTGATCATTGGCGGCAGTGCGTATTTAAAAGATGGCTCCGCAATACAAGTAATCCAATAATTCCAATCCATTCTCATCACTCATTCAAACCACTGTAGGTAATGAAAATATCTGACTACGCAGTAAAGAACTATCAATTCACGCTGGTGATCTTTCTGATGATCATTGCTCTGGGGGCAACCACCATTTTAAACATGCCTCGCTCAGAAGATCCCGAACTCAACGCCCCCCAATATCCCATTGTTGTGATTTATCCGGGCACCAGCCCGAAAGACATGGAGGAACTGGTGGCCGAACCTTTGGAACGGCAGATCAGTGAACTGGAAGATATCAAGCGGATTAAAACCACGATTGGCGATGGAGTGGCTGTGCTCTTTGTCGAATATAAATACGAAAGTGATGTTGATGAAAAGTTTTCGGAACTGGTGCGCGAAGTAAATGCTTTGCGAAGTGAGTTGCCTCAAAACATCGCAAGCATTGAAGTGCGGAAAGTAACTCCTTCAGACGTAAACGTGGTTCAAATTGCCCTCGTTTCCGAAAATGCTTCGCGCGACCAGATGAAAAAATATGCCGAAATCCTGCAGGAAGAGTTGGAACAAATCAAGCCTTTAAAGAAAGTGAAGATTCATGGCTTGCCGGAACGGATTGTGCGTGTGGATTTAAAGCTCGATAAACTGGCTCAGATGCGAATTCCGCTTGATGCTGTGGTGGGAAGTTTGCAAAGTGAAATCGCCAACATACCCGGTGGTAATATCGATGCAGGGACAAAATCCTTCAACATTAAAACCAGTGGCAACTACAAAACTGCGGAGGAAATCAAAAGCACCATCATTTATTCAGCAAACAACAAAAACATTTTACTGTCCGATGTAGCCGATGTGTATCCCAGTTATGAAGAAGAGAAGCACATCACCCGGTTGAACGGTTACCGCAGTTTATTCATAACGGCCGCCCAGAAATCCGGTGAAAACATTACTAAAACCCAACAGCTTTATTTACCGGTAATTGAAAACTTTAAATCAAAATTACCGGCCAACATTGAGCTTGTGCATCATTTCGATCAGGCGGACAATGTGAACAAACGACTCAGTGGCCTGGGTATCGATTTCGTGATTGCCATTTTATTGGTCGCCATTACACTATTACCACTTGGTCAGCGGGCTGCTCTGATTGTAATGATCTCCATTCCCTTGTCACTGGCCATTGGTATCGTGCTGATGAATGCGCTCGGTTATAATTTGAACCAGTTAAGTATCGTGGGCCTGGTGGTAGCACTCGGGTTATTGGTAGATGATAGTATTGTGGTAGTTGAAAATATTGAGCGGTGGATGCGCGAAGGTAATTCCCGACTCGAAGCGGCCTTGAAGGCCACGCAACAAATTGGGTTGGCGGTAGTGGGTTGTACGGCAACATTAATTATCGCCTTTCTTCCGTTGGTATTTCTGCCCGAGGGTTCTGGCGAATTCATCCGGAGCCTGCCCATGGGAGTAATTACATCCGTACTGGCCTCCATGGTGGTATCGCTTACCATTATTCCATTCCTTTCCAGTCGGTTGTTGAAAGAAAAACATGGACATCCCGATGGGAATATCTTTATGCGGGGGTTGAAGAAGTTGATTCATGGAAGCTATTCAAAATTGTTAGACAGAGCCTTGGAAAAACCCTGGTGGACAGTCGGAGTGGCAGCTATCATCTTCGTTGCTTCCTTGCAGCTGTTCCCGGTGATTGGGTTTAGTTTATTTCCGGCCAGTGAAAAACCACAATTTCTTGTTGAGATTACCACTCCCCTGCAATCCAACCTGCACTATACCGATAGTATTACCCGGCAGGTAGAACAGGAACTTAGCGCACAGCCACTGATTGATTATTATGCAACCAATGTTGGCAAAGGAAATCCGCGTATCTATTACAATGTTATACCTGAAAACGAACGCACGGATTACACCCAGATTTTTGTACAATTGAAAGAACAGGTTACAGGCGATGAAAAACTTCAGCTGATAGAAAGGTTACGCACTAAGTGGACACCCTATGCCGGAGCCAAAGTAGAAGTGAAAAATTTTGAACAAGGTCCGCCCATCAATGCCCCCATTGAAGTTCGGTTGTTTGGTGACAACCTGGACTCGTTGCGCTCTTTGGCCTCGCGGGTGGAAGCCTTGTTGGCGGAAACAGCAGGAACCATCTACATCAATAATCCGGTGATGCACCTGAAATCGGATATTAAAGTTGACATTAACAAAGAAAAAGCCCAGATGCTGGGGGTGCCCACAGTGGCGATAGACCGCACCGTGAGGTTGGCTGTAGCCGGACTGAATGTTGGGAAGTTCTCGGATGAAAACGGAGACGACATTGGCATCCTGTTAACAAAAGGAAATGCAGGAACGCCTACCCTGGATGCGCTTGAAAATCTATTTGTAAATAACCAACAAGGCCGGGCCATTCCGCTACGCCAGGTGGCCGACTTCCGCTTTGAAGCCTCCCCTTTGAACATCAATCACTTCGATAAGATCCGGATGGTATCAGTGACTGCTTTTGTGGACAAGGAATATCTGGTGAGCAATGTCGTTAATGACGTAATGACAAAATTAGATGAGATGGAGCTACCGGATGGTTATTCTTACGGGATGGGCGGGGAAGTGGAAAGTCGGCAGGAATCCTTTGGGGGATTTGCCAGCGTCATTATTGTTACCATCTTTCTTTTTATTGCCGTACTCATTCTCGAGTTCCGGACATTCAAGAGTACCCTCATTGTTCTTTCGGTGATTCCGCTGGGGATTGTCGGGGCAGTCCTTGCGCTTTTATTCACAGGCAATTCGTTATCGTTTGTGGCAATCATCGGACTGATTGCCCTGGCTGGCATTGAAGTTAAGAATACGATTTTGTTGGTCGACTTTACAAATCAATTGCGCGAGCAAGGTAAATCGCTGGAAGAGTCGATCCGCGAAGCAGGTGAAGTTCGTTTTCTGCCCATCATTCTCACTTCGATGACAGCCATTGGTGGATTACTTCCCATTGCACTTTCATCCAATCCGTTGATCTCGCCCCTGGCAATTGTTTTGATTGGTGGTCTCATTAGCTCAACCTTACTCTCACGGGTGGTTACACCCGTTATCTATAAATTAATTCCACCCCGTGTACAGGTGTTGGAGCCCAGTCAGGTTTTAAGCACTTAAAATATAGACTTCAATGCTGACAAAAACATCCGGGTAGGTAATTATGATCACATAAGTTCTATTCGTATGAATGACAATTTTGTTGCTTACCAATCCTGTAACACCCGGCTCGGCTCATACTTTTGAACGAATTCTGCAGCGGTTAATTCCGGGGTATCAAGTGGATACAACTTATTTTCTGATCAGTCGCTTCAAATTCCGGAATGATTGATAGGGTCCCTCGGCCATCGCGATGTTTACGAGCATAGGCGGAACGTAACCTCCAGGGTTAATATTCATAAAATATTTAACATGCAAGTCGGTGTGAATGGGTGTTACTTCCCAGCGGGCCTGAGAAAACGGCACCCGGATTACATCCTCACCCAAGGGATAGGCGGATGGAACGGTGTTCATCGTAAACGTGACTTTCTCGATCCCCTTTTGCACGGCAAACCTCACAATCAACTCGCGGTTGTCAACGGGCCAGGGTGCGTCAATAACCAACCGGTAAATCATGGTGTGTGAGTCCAGTTGCTCCAACAGTTTCGATTCGGCTGCGTTGTATTGCCAATTTACGTAGTTTGGAACATCGAATAGAAAAGCTTCGAGGTCTTTTATAGTAGTACGCTCGATAACAAATTCTGCCCGCAACGACCGGAATTTACTGGTGTCCGATTTACACGTGTAGACTTGAATTCCATCCTTTTGCTTTTTCAATTCACAATCCGGTGTCTGAGCAAGGCCAATACTTTGGAATAAGAAAAGCAATTGGAAACTAAGGATCCCTTGTACCATCCACCTCGCTTCCATCAACCAGGTTCTTACAATTATATTGTTAATGAATGGGCTAAAGTAAGACCTTTCCCTTAATTTTAAGTCTCTCACAACCATGAATACATTCAACCCCTTTTTTGCCTCCGTTGTACAGGCCGCGCCTGTTTTCTTCGATAAGAAACAAACACTGGAAAAAATTCAAACTCTGGCAATACAGGCTTCCGGAGAAAAGGCGAGTCTCATCCTGTTTCCGGAAGTTCTCATCCCGGGTTATCCCCGCGGATTAATCTTTGGAACCACCGTGGGGGGAAGAACACAGGAAGGTCGCGATTTGTTTTTACGGTATTGGGAAAATGCGATTGAGGTTCCAGGACCGGAAACCGACCTTCTCGCACGTACAGCGAAACAAGTGAAAGCCCTTTTGGTGGTTGGTGTTACTGAGAAGGATAAAATCAGTGACACGTTGTATTGCACCCTACTCTACTTTTCACCCGAAGGCACGCTTCTTCATAAACATCGCAAACTAAAACCCACGGCAGCCGAACGGATTCTTTGGGGAGAAGGTGATGGTTCAGATCTTACCGTTTTAGATACGCCCCTCGGCAAGGTTGGGGGATTGATTTGTTGGGAGAATTACATGCCCCTTGCGCGGACTGCTCTCTATCAGCAAGGAATTGAAATTTACCTCGCCCCTACTGCGGATTGTCGTGGTACCTGGCAATCGACTCTGGAACACATTGCCTGTGAGGGCCGCTGCTTTGTGTTGGGGTGCAATCAATATCTTAATCGTGATCATTATCCCGAAGATTTGAAATCATTGGTCTCAGAAAATCACCCATCCTTACCCAGTTCAGGCGGCAGCTGCATCATTTCACCACTGGGAAAACGATTGGCGGGGCCACTCTACGACAAAGAGGGCATCTTAACAGTGGAAATTGATCATCGCGAAATCATCCGGGCAAAAATGGACTTTGATCCAATTGGCCATTATGCCCGGCCCGATGTCTTTGAATTGCATATCAAATCAAAAAAATGAGTTATTCTAATACGTACTAAAAATTTATTTCCAATGAAGACCTTCACACTGATCACTCTGGCTGCGCTCGCATTGAGTGCCTTTACCTTTCAGAAAAGCAAAGAAGTAAAGCACGTTGTCGTTTTTAAATACAAAGAAACCGCTACCGCGGCTCAGATTGAAGAAGTAACCGCTGCCTTTAAAGCATTAAAAAATAAGATACCCGGCATCCTTACTTTTGAATATGGTATTAACAACAGCCCCGAAAATCTGAATAAAGGATTTACGCATGTGTATCTACTCACCTTTAAAGATGCAGCGGCACGCGACACTTATCTGCCACATCCCGAACATAAAAAGTTTGGTGAGCTGTTAGGACGACTTGGAATATTGGATGAACCGTTTGTAGTTGATTTTGAAGTGGCTAAATAAAAGACTGCTCGTTCAATAGACAGAAATCTAAGCCATCCAAATGAAAATATTTCAAAGACTGCTGTTGGCCGGATGCTTTGCAACCACACTACAACTGTCAGCACAGACGATCCCATTACCCGAACATCCCCGGCCGGATTTTGAACGGATCCATTGGCAAAACCTGAATGGCCTCTGGCAATTTGAATTCGACTCGCTTGACCAGGGCGTATCAAAGAAATGGAATGAAGGCAACTCCATCTTCACACATAAAATCACGGTCCCTTTTCCATGGGGTTCACAGTTATCCGGAGTAAAAGATAAAGCCGACATTGCCTGGTATAAAAGGGAGATCACCATCAATCCGGAGTGGAAAAACAAAAGAACCTTCTTAACTATTGGGGCCTCCGATTGGGAAACTACGGTGTGGCTCGATGGCAAGTTGTTAGGCACGCACCAGGGTGGTTATACCCCGTTCTCCTTTGAATTGACAAAGCACGTTGACTATGGACATCCCCAAAAACTGGTAATAAGAGTTGACGATAAGCGAAGGGATTTTACCCTTTACGGAAAGCAAGGATATGGCAATGCGCGCGGAATCTGGCAAACTGTGTTTGTGGAGGGGCGAGGCAACGACTATATTGAAGCCATTCACTTCACGCCTGACCTTGATAAAAATCAGGTTACCGTTACCGCTTACTTACCTACTGAAGCCACGGCAAATACCAAACTTTCTATATCCATCAAAACTGCCTCCGCTCCCATACTTAAAGAAGTCACGATTCCGAAAGGAAAAGATAAATTCAGTTTCGCTATCGCGATACCGCAACCGCACTTGTGGTCGCTGCAGGATCCTTATCTCTATGAAACGGAAGTGAAACTGGGTGACGATGCAGTGAAGACGTATTTTGGCATGCGCAAAATATCCGTTGTGAATCTTCCCGGAACGGAATTCCCCTACGTGGCCATTAACGACAAACCCGTTTATTTACAGCTTACGCTGGACCAGTCGTATCATCCGGCAGGGTTCTATACATTTCCCAGCGATGAATTTATGCGGAAAGAAATTGAACTGGCAAAATCAATTGGATTGAATGGGATTCGTCCCCACATCAAAGTTGAAATACCGCGCAAATTATACTGGGCCGACAAGTTAGGGGTATTAGTCATGGCCGACTTGCCCAACAGTTGGGGTGATCCGGAGGCAAAGATGCAACGGGAAGCAGAGAATACATTTCGTGCCATGGTGAAGCGCGACTTTAATCACCCCTCTATTTTCTCCTGGATTTTATTTAATGAAACCTGGGGCCTGCGCACTCACACAGAGGTAGACGGCAAGCGTGAAGGAAACTATCTCCCCGAAACCCAGATGTGGGTTTCTTCGATGTATTACCTCGCCAAGTCACTGGATCCTACTCGTTTGGTGGAAGATAATTCAATATGTTGTGGCGCAGGCCATACCCAAACTGACATCAACTCTTTTCATGATTATTTGCCAGGCTGGGAATGGGAAAGTCATTTGAAACAACTAACGGAGAAATCCTTTGAAGGAAGCACATTTCAGTTTGAAGCAGGTTTTAATCAAGGCAAACAACCCAAAATAAATTCCGAATGTGGCAATGTATGGGGTTATGAAGGCAGCACAGGCGATGTGGACTGGAGCTGGGATTACCATCGCATGCTAAATACCTTCCGAAAATACCCGGAAATAGCCGGTTGGTTATATACCGAACATCATGACGTAATTAATGAGTGGAACGGGTATTGGCGGTTTGATCGAACGAAAAAGTACACAGGCCTGGAAGAATTGATGCCCGGAATGAGTCTGAACGATCTTCATGCTCCCGTTTACCTCTCGACCGGCAATGAGATATGCGTAACCGTAAAGGGCGGAGAACAAGTGAATGTACCGCTCTATCTTTCATCCATGAAAGGCACCGACTACGGGAAGCAACTAAAACTCTCCTATCAATTGAAATTGACTAACACGATTGGGGAAACTTCCTTCGTTACACAAGGTTCAATAATGGTCGACTATCAACCGTACATACAAAAAGAACTGGAGTCGCTTTCGCTGGCGATGCCGGACCTGCCCGGGCTGGCAATACTCACCCTTCAACTGGAAGACTCTAAAGGAATGGTGCTCCATCGCAACTTTATGCATTTCGAAATTATTTCCGAAAGCAAGCTTCCTCATGTAGAAATTCATTCGTTGGCACCGGCTGCATTCTCTGATTCGCAATGGAGCCTAAAACAATGGAATGTATTAGATGGACTTAAAGTAAACGGAGCCGGTACCGGATATTTTGAATACACATTCAAACTCGACAAGGCCACGAAGTCTGCGAAAGAAGCCTACTTCCTGATCGAAATCTCTGCCAAAGAATTCTTTGCTAAAGATCGGGATCAAAAAGAAAAGACCGATGTCGATTATATGTTAGGGGGAAAGGCTTCACCCAGTGGCAATCCAAACTCCTATCCCATGACGGATGAAAACCTGTTTAAATCAAAGATCTCGATATTAATCAATGATGAACCAGCACTTACAACCACCCTGGTCGATGATCCTGCAGACCATCGGGGCGTATTATCATGGCACCATCAGCTAAGGGATAGGAAGTTACGGGAAGCCGGATCGTACGGGTATTTGGTAAAAGTGCCCGTTTCCAAAAAGCAATTAACTAGTTCGATAATGAAAGGTGAGCTGGTAATTCGATTGAAAACTGAAGGTGATAGCGGCATAGCCGTGTATGGAAAATCATTCGGGAGATATCCGATCGATCCTTCGTTGGTCTTGAAGGTTAAGTAGTATTTGAATGCTAATCTTTGACTGAGGAAGCATCCAGCCCTCAAGAAAGGCGGTTGGTTTGGCATTTTCCTAAAGATGCGAGACTTTTATCTTGATGGTATAAAAAAAGCCCTTAACTTATTGAAAGTCAAAGGCTTGGTAGTACCAAACAGTCAATTATCGAACCACATTGTGGATCGTCTAGTAAATTTTCGAACGACTTTGTTAGCCGCTATGAAATTCCTGGCAGAATTAAGAGGTCGGTAATTAATCTTAGATCTCAATACACTATTGTAATACTCCCCAAAATTAAGACCATAAGGTTAGTTAATAACAGAATCGATAAATTGACAAACCATGAAGAAACAAACCAGACGGAAATTCCAACAAGGGTTGACGATAATAATTGCTATATTCGAGTGTAGCTAATCAAGGGAAGCTTACACATCGTTTGGTAGCGATGATTAGCTATCAACTTCGCTGATCAACAAATAATTCATTTTTATAATTGCTTTGTTTTATTTAGGCAACAGTAATAAATTCGATGGCCAAATTCCACCTCGCCTTGAGATATATCTGTAAGACTGCTGATTGATATTACTATGTTAGACAAGGAATTTAAAATTTTATTAGTAGAAGATAACCCCGGGGATGCGGAACTGACCATACGTTCTTTGAAAAAAAATAATCTTGGAAAGGGGTTGGTTCATTTAGAAAATGGAGAGGAAGCCATCGAATACATTTTTGCACAAGGGGCATTCGCGGAGAGAAAAATTGCAGATGCGCCTAATGTAATATTGATGGATATCAATATGCCCAAAGTAAGCGGTCTGGAAGTATTGCGAAAATTGAAGTCAGACGAGCGAACAAAAATAATTCCGGTGATCATGCTTACTGCTTCCAAAGACGAGCCGGATATCAAGGAATGCTACAGCCTGGGCGTTAACAGCTATCTTGTAAAACCAGTGCAATACGAGGAGTTTGTACGGGTGGTAAAAGAATTGGGATTGTATTGGCAATTATTAAAGCAATTGCCTTCAAAGTAATCTGAACAAGAGAAGTCCTTTATTTCTACTCGAGTATTCTTCGGATCCTTGGAAATCCTTCCAATCAGATATAGATAATCGGATGTAAATTTCTATATTGATTCATTGAACTAAAATAATTTAGTTGGCTGTTGATAAAACAAAGAACTTAGCCAATGACCTCTCCGTGTCTGAGGCAACATCCTCTTTGGCGAGAATTAAGGAGCTGGAGAAGGAATTGCAGCTTTGCCGGGCTGAACTTAAGTCGAATTCAAGTCGAATTAATAAACTCCTCAATTTAGTTATCAGCTATGCCCAGCTGGAATTTAAGGATAAGGTTATTGTAACCGAAAAAAGAGATGAGATTGATGCGTTGGGTGCATGCCTGGTTATTCTTGGAGAACAACTTAAATCTAAATTATCTCAATTAAAAGACAGCCAGCAACAATTTCACCGGCTGGTTGATGGGCTCAGTGTAGGTGTGTTACTACAGGATAAAGACGCCAGAATATTGATTAGCAACCCTACGGCATTTGAGTTGCTTGGACTCACTGAAGCGCAGTTGATAGGCAAAACATCTTTTGATCCTGACTGGAAGGTAACACATGAGGACGGTACTGATTTTCCGGGCCCTGAGCACCCGGTACCCAGGGCCATAGCCACGCTCACCCAGGTCAAAGATGAAATAATGGTGGTGTACAGACCATTGAAAGATGATTGGGTGTGGCTGCAAGTAAGCGCACTTCCCTTGTTGAATGAAAGCGGTGAGCTGAAGGAAGTCATTTGCTCCTTTATAGACATCACCCGGCAAAAACAAAATGAAAAAGAGTTATTGGACACCCGTACCCAATATCAAAGTTTATTGGACCTCAGTCCCTCGATAACCTATCGGGCAAGGGCATATGGTGACTTCGGAGTAAACTACATAAGCGAGAATATTAAAAAACAAACCGGATATGAACCTGCTGATTTTTTGAATGACTCGGGTTTTTGGCTCAACCATATACACCCGGATGATACTAGTCGCGTAATTGAGGCACTAGATAATATCCATGGAAATGATGTATGTGTGCTTGAATATAGATTTAAACACAAAAATGGATTGTACAGATGGATGCATGATGAGTTTCGCCAAATAAGGGTTCATCAGGGAAATACAAAAGAAATAATTGGCTCATGGATAGATATTCACACGTCTAAAGTTTATGAAGAAAAGATTGTGGCCAGTGAACGAATGCTGGCTAACAGCCAGGCGATAGCGCATATTGGAAGCTGGGTAAGGGATGTGGCTACGGGCAATCTCGATTGGTCGGATGAATTGTACCGGATATATGGAATCCCTCCTCAAAGTATAAAGATGTCCTATGATTTATTCCTGAACAGGGTGCATCCTGAAGATAAAGAAAGTGAGATAAATAGGTTTGAAAAAGCGCTAAAAACAGGACAAGGAGACAGTTACCATCTTAAAATTATCAAACCCAGTGGAGAAGTAAGAACATTGCATTGCCAACTTCAACCCGTACGGGATTCGCAGGGTAAAGTAGCCAGTTTAACGGGCACTTGTACCGATATTACAGAAAGGGAATTAATGTTAAAAGAGATGAACATTCTCGCATTAATCGCAAAAAAGACTGATAATTCTGTAATTCTGACAGACAACTACGGTAAAATTGATTGGGTCAATAATGCTTTCGAACGATTAACAGAATATAGCATTGATGAAATACTTGGTAAAAATTTACAACTGCTATATGGAGAAGCAACCGACCGTAGCACCGTTGAATACATGGAGACGCAAATTGCAAAGGGCGAAGGGTATCAATGTGAGATTGAAAAATATAGCAAAACGGGGAGAAGATATTGGGTAGTTATCCATGGGCAGCCCATATTAGATGAAAAGGGTAATGTAAGTCACTTTTTTAATATAGAAACTGACTTCACCAAAAATAAATTGGCGTATCAAAAGCTCGAGAAGATGGAGAGCGAAACCAGGGGTTTCGCCCGGCACCTGCATGAGACCTTAGAGCAGGAAAGAATCCGGATAGCCCGGGAAATTCACGATGAATTAGGCCAGCAACTGGTAGGCGTAAAGATGTCTATTTCTTCATTGAAGCAGTTTTATGAAAAAAATGAACCTGTACATCAACTGGTTAAAAATATTTTAAAAGATACGGACAATACGATCCGCTCCATACGCAAAATAACATTAGAGCTACGCCCCGCTCTGCTTGATTCATTGGGTTTGTTTGACGCCATTGAATGGTTGGTTATGGAATTTGGGTTGCGAACTGAAATTAAGTTCGACCATGAAATTGAAAAGTCGGATAAAGTGTATGATAAAGATATCTCAATCTGTTATTTCAGGATATGCCAGGAAGCATTAACCAACATCGTAAAGCATTCACAAGCTTCCATCGCAAGAGTTTGTTTATTCCATCAGGATAATAATCTGGTTATGATCATCAGTGACAATGGCAAGGGAATTACTGAGAATCTTGAACCAAAAATGAGTTTGGGAATAATTGGCATGATGGAAAGAGCGCACTTAATCGGTGCTCAGTTTAAGATTAATCGACTGAACCCGCATGGAACAAAAATAGAACTAACGGTACAAATTTGATTGGGAAGAAGAAAATATTAATCGTAGATGACCATTCAGCAGTACGCAATGGGTTAAAGCTGATTCTGCAAAGCAGGTTTGAAAATCTTTATTTTGGAGAAGCAGAAAGTGCTCGTCAATGCGTTAGCCAATTATCACAAGAGCGCTGGGATATGATTATTCTGGATATTAATTTACCTGACAAAAATGGATTGGAACTACTAAATGAAATAAAAGAAAAGGGAATTACTGTGCCAGTCCTTATCTTCTCATTTCACCCGGAAGATCAAATAGCAATCAGGGCGATCAGGTTAGGGGCGCACGGCTACGTGGCTAAAGACGCGACTGACTCCGAACTTATTCTTGCAGTTGACATGGTCCTCCATGGAAATAAATATGTGTCAAAGAGAATAGCTTCGCTGATGATAACCAATATCCAGAACGGTCAAGAAAAAGAGCCTCATGAACTCTTATCGGAAAGGGAATTTCACACTTTCATGGCGATAGCCTTAGGAAAACCAATTTCATCTTTGGCGGAAGAACTATCATTAAGCATTTCAACAGTGAATACTTATAGAGCAAGGGTTTTGGACAAAATGAACATGAAATCAAACGCGGAAATAATTCGCTATGCTATTGAAAATAAATTGATTTAGTGTCCCAGTTAATATATTAATCCTCAAGTATTCTACTTTATTCCTGCCTGGTTTAACATCTTCATGTAATTCAAGGTTTACTTAGGATCACGTAGTATGTTCTACTACATCAGTGTAAGGTTTTTACTACACGAAGCTATCTATTTCTTAGTTAATTTTAAATGACTTACGGATTAGGTTGTTTATCTAGCTACAGGAACTTCATAATTCAATGTTTGCGATTGATAAAATGATGGATGCGCTGCACAATATGATCATTTGGGTGGCAGGACCTCCATCCCAATTCAAAGTACAGGATGCCGTTCAGTTAAAAGAAGGAAGCGGTGAATTAATGATCATCATTGAAGTAATAAACGAACGCGGCATGAAAGAACCGCTATTGTATTGTCATTGGACTGAAAATGGTAAGATCAACCGGACGAATTTATTTCACGAACACAAATTGGAATTTTTTGATTGGAACAAAGCCAATAAGAACAAATAAATTAATTATTACAAGGACACATGACCTATAAACCTCTTTTGCAACCATCGTCAAAGGTTGATTTTTTCAATCTGCCTGCCTCTATCGATTGGCTTGATGAGGACGGTATTTCTTATTCTGTTTCTAAGGAGAAGACCAATAAAATACCAATAAGAATAAAGGCTAATAGAAAAGTGATAAATGCCTGGGAAATAAAGAAATTAGCTGTTCTTAATGATGTCACCCACATTACACCCGGCAGACACCACCTTTACGATACAATATCTGGAGGTCTTCCAATTTTTGTCATAAGGTTGGCGCTCATTTTCAATTCACTACTGGGTTTGATGGTTGCAAAGCTGTTTTCTTTTATAAAGCGACATCCGTATCCGGTACGGGAATTTAAAAGTGATGTGGCTGCACATGCCTGGTTGAAAGAGTATTCAAATATCAATGCCAATGCTCGTTAAGCTGAAACAAAAACTTGGATTGAGTTTTGAATTCATGTTGCTTATTGGGTTCTTAATTACCATTACCATATTCTCCATTTTAAGTTTCTACGTTTATCGCAACAATCAGGCACTACTAGAATCTGCAAGAAAAGTGGCACATACCAACGAAGTGTTGCTGGCAACCGAGAGATTACTGGAAGATTTATTTCAAGCAGAGACCGGACAACGGGGGTATATCATCACCGGTGACAGTCTTTTTCTTTCTCCATACAACGATGCCATAGATTCAGTCAATTATCACTTTAATAACCTGAAGGAGCTAACATCCGACAATCCAGAGCTGCAAGCCGATTTACGAGAACTTGGACCTGTGATAGACCAAAGGCTGCAAATCATGACCAAAACTCTGGAGGTAAGACGAGATGAAGGGTTTGAATCAGCTAAAAGATCGCTTCAGACGTTACTCGGCAGAACCTTGATGATGCGAATCAGACAAGTTATTGGAAAGATGCAAGCCGCGGAAAAGAAGTTACTAACCAATAGGAAGGAGCAGACTGAACGTGATATTGTGACATTCAATGTTGCGTATTTAACTTCCATGAGCATTACAGGCATATTTCTGATTGGGTTATTCTTCATGATTTACAACAACCTAAAAAAACGTCAAGTATTAGAAGACGACTTGAAAAGAAATATTGAAACTCAAAGAAAATTAAGTGAAGAACTAGCGAAGATATCAAATAAACTGACTGTAGCAAATCGTTCAGGTGGTGTTGGAATTTGGGAATGGGATATTGTGAATAACATTTTGATTTGGGATCATCAAATGTACCAGTTATATGGTATCACTGAAGATTCTTTCGGTGGTGCGTACGAGTCCTGGCAACAGGGGCTTCATCCAGATGACGTAGAACGTTGCAATATTGAAATTCAAGAAGCATTAGAAGGAAAAAGAAAATTTGACTCTGAGTTTAGAGTAGTCTGGCCGGACTCAACTATTCACTACATTAAAGGTAATGGCACCATTGAAAGAGATGAAAAAGGAAATCCACTATTCATGATCGGCACAAACTGGGATATAACCAACCTTAAAGAACGTGAACATGAAGTGGAGAATTTGAACAAGGAATTAGAATCGTTTTGCTATTCTGTTTCCCATGATTTACGCGCACCTCTGCGTTCGATCAATGGATATACCAGTGCTCTGATGGAAGATTATGCAGATAAATTCGATCACGAAGGAAAGCGCCTATTGGGCACTGTGATCAATAGCGCCAAGCGTATGGGGCAACTCATTGATGACTTGCTGAATTTCTCCAAAATGGGAAGGCAACCACTTTCCAGAATTGAGTTGAATATGGATGTTTTAGTAAAGCAAATCGCAAGTGAATTGGTGGCGGAAGAAAATGGCAGAAGCATCGAGCTGGAAATAAAACCGTTGGGAAAGGTTAAGGCAGATGCCAGCATGTTGCAGCAAGTTTGGGTTAATCTATTGTCCAATGCGTTGAAGTATTCACAAAAAAAGGAAAAATCAGTGATCAAGGTTGGACGCAGGGATGACAAAAATAAGGGAAACATATTTTATGTAAGTGACAATGGGGCTGGGTTTGACATGGCCTATGGCCATAAATTGTTTGGCGTTTTTCAAAGACTACACAAGGTGAGAGAGTTTGAAGGAACCGGTGTAGGCCTGGCACTTGCAAAAAGAATCATCAACAAACATGACGGTGACATTTGGGCAGAGGCAGAAGTGGACAAGGGAGCCACCTTTTACTTTAGTCTTCCGGATGTTTAACAATTAGTTAACGAAAAGAAAATATGTGTTGGTGATGTTTAGATTCTAATATTAAAGCAAACTGTTGAATGGATACCTTGGTTGATAGTTCAATTGGTTATATAAGAAATTGAAAAAGTAATGAAAAACAAAATGGTAGATATTTTATTGGTAGACGACAGCATGGAAGATGCTGAAATGGCAATCAGGGCACTAAAGAAAAGTAATCTGGCTAACAATCTGCTGCACCTCGAAGATGGGGAAGCGGCATTGAATTACTTCTACGGTGAAGACAAAGATCAAACTAATATTCCAAAGATTATTCTGCTAGATCTTAAAATGCCAAAGGTTGACGGCATTGAGGTATTAAGACGGCTGAAAGGCGATGAGAAATTCAGTAGAATCCCGGTTGTAGTCATGACATCTTCAAAGGAGGAAAAAGATATTGTGGAGACTTACCGGCTCGGTGTCAATGCTTATATCGTTAAGCCTGTTGATGTGGAAAAATTTATTAAGGCAGTTACGGATGTTGGCTTTTTTTGGTTAGTCATGAACGAAGTTCCACATGATATGAGATAATAACGAGTAGGCGCTAATTTTTTCAGGAAGGCGATGATGGAGAAGATTAAAATATTATTGTTGGAAGACTCTGAAGATGATGCCGGACTCGTCTCATTGGCACTAAAGCGCGATGGGATTTCCTTTGAGTTGTTGCGTGTGGAGAGCAAAGATGAATTCATTCAGACGCTTAATCAATATAAACCAAATGTAATACTTTCTGATCACGCTTTGCCTCAATTTAATTCTATTGAAGCATTCAAAGTGTATAAAGAGAAAGGGATCGGTGTTCCATTTATTCTTGTTACCGGTACGGTGTCGGAGGAATTTGCCGTTAATGTGCTTAAGCAGGGGGTGGATGACTATATTTTGAAAAGCAACTTGTCGCGTCTGTCATCCTCCATTTTAAGCGCCATGGGCAAGCGCAAGGCTGAAAATGAAAAATTAGAAGCACACCAAAAACTTGAGATACAGAATGAAGCGCTTCAAAAGATCAATAAGGAATTGGATAATTTCGTCTATAGCGTTTCTCATAATTTAAGATCTCCTCTTTTATCAGTGCTTGGCCTTATCGACATTTTATCCAAAGATACTCATCCTGGACCCGATGCAATTCCCATTATTCAAATGATGAAAAACAGCGTGCTTCAGCTGGACAAGACCTTACAAGATATTATTGAATACTCTCATAATACCCACAATGAAATAACAAAAGAAAAGATTGATTGGAAAAAGATAATAGCCGATGTATTTGACCATTTTAATCATTATAATCAATTTCATAAAATCCAACGTAGCATTGACTTAAAGGAAGAAGTTCCCACCATTTCTGATTCCAGAAGAATATCAATTTTGCTAAGAAATATTATTTCCAATGCAATCAACTATTCGGATGAAAAGCGAGAAAAACCATTGATTAACCTTAGCGTCTCCGTGGTAAAAAACCATGCTACCATTACAGTTGAGGATAACGGAGTTGGTATTGATCCTGACTCCATATCAAATGTTTTCAATATGTTCTATAGGGCAAGCACAAAAAGCGTAGGGGCTGGTTTAGGACTTTACGTTGCAAAAGAAGTAATCACGAAACTGAATGGAACTATTAAGATCCATTCGGAGCTTTCAAAGGGTACCAAAGTGGTAATGACCATTCCGAATTACAGCAATGAGCAATAGTTATAACAAAGTAAGTGCGTTGGTAAATGACCTCAACCTAAACGAAGTGCTAAACAGCATGACGGATTCATTTATCATTATCATTAATCCTGAAGCCATTGTTTTGTTTCTTAATAGAAAAGCTAATGAATATAAATATCTGGACTATCCTATTCAAGTAGGGTGTTCATTGTTTGAAGCCATACTTGACTCAAGGAAGGAGATAATTAAAGAACTCCTAGACGGCCTGCTGGCAACCGGAAAACCATTTCGAACTAATGTTACTAAGATGGAAGATGGGATAATGGTTCATTTTGAAATTAGTTACAGGCCGATTTTAAATAATGAAGAAGATATTACCCACGTATTAATTGAAGCCAGGGATGTCTCAGTAGAGAAGATATCTGGCAATAAGATCAAAAGAGTAGCAGGAGATTTTACCAGATTAGTTGAACATGCCAATGCAGTGATCATCGGAACGGACAGCCAGGGATACATTACAGATTGGAATGAAAAGAGTAATGAAGTCACCGGATATTCGAAAAGTGAAGCTTTTGCCAGGAAATTTGCTGAGCTACTCGAAATCAAAATGAATTCAAAGTTTGAATCCGCTTTTGCTGAATTGTTGTATGGTAAGTCTATGGCCAATTTTGAATTGTCAATTCAAGGAAAGGCGGGACAGGTAATAAATCTTTTGATGAATGCCACTCCCAGGAAAAATCTTGCGGATAAAGTTGATGGCATTTTGTTTATAGGACAGGACATCACAGAACTAATCGCTTATCGCAAATCACTGGAAAAAAAAGTTGCCGAACGAACACTTAAACTTCGCCAATCAAATTTGGAAATCAGACAACAAAACGAACTTATTGAAAAGGAGCGCAAAAAGTCAGATCAATTGTTACAAAACATATTGCCAGAATTTGTGGCATCGGAAATAAAAGAGAAGGGGCACGTTGCTCCCCGTCATTTTGAATCAGCTACCATACTGTTTGCAGATTTGGTGGGTTTCACTGAGTTATGTAAGGGATTGAGTCCGGAAGATATACTATATGAATTGAACTATATCGTAGTGGGTTTTGATATGATCATTGAGAAGTGCGGTCTTGAGAAAATAAAAACCATAGGGGATGGGTACATGGCAGTAGGAGGATTGCCCATTCCAAATTCAACACATCCATCCGATGCGGTTCATGCCGGTCTGGAGATGATTAATTATATAAATCGGGTAAACGAGAACAATAAAATTACAAACAAACCTCCATGGCAAGCAAGAGTTGGAATCCATACTGGTGAACTAACGGCCGGGGTGATTGGAAAAATAAAATTTGCATATGATGTATGGGGTGGTTCGGTAAATACAGCCAGTCGGATGGAATCAGCATCTGAGAAAGGTAAGGTGAATATCTCAAGTGCAACGTATGAGCTTGTAAAAAATGAATTTAATTGTGTTCATCGTGGTGCAATATGGGTGAAGAATATGGGAGAGTTACAGATGTACTATGTTAACGGACCCAAATGACGAGAAAGTCGGAAGTAAATATTACTCATACTTTCCCTGAAACCGATGTGCTTTCGCTATGGTCAAGCATTTCGGGTCATTTGTTATTCAGAGATTTGAGGGAAGATGCTATACATAAACTTCTTCCTTACTTCAGGTTTATTTCCCTTCAGCCAGGAAAAATACTAATTGATGAAGGCGACAATACATCCAACGAACTCTTCATCATTTTAAAAGGAAATTTTGACGTAGTCAAAAAAGCTTATCTGGACGATGCAGATAAGGAAGTACTGGACAATAACAGGCATTTCACAGTAGCGAAATTGGGTCCCGGTGATCTGATAGGAGAATTAAGTTTTCTCAAAGGCCGACCCAGAGCAGCAACAATAAAATGTATCACCAGAGGTGAATTGCTGGCATTGGATCCAAAAAAGATGGAGCAGGCAAAAATAACTGATCCAGAAGCTTACGGAGCCATAATGAAAAATTTGTCAGGTTATGTAGCCGGAAGACTAGAGTTGACAACTTCAAATGAAGCACGTGCCCTCAAGACTGAATTGCAGAATTCTATTCTCAAAGCGAAATCCAATTTGTTTTTCTCATACGTAATAGGACTATTATGTATTTATAACCTGATGGTTGGCAAAATTGCTCAACTTTCTCTTGATACGGATAAAGTCTCCATGATCAGCGCATTAATTATTCTCGCGTTTGCCATGGGGCTGATTTTCATGATCCGACAAAATAAACTTCCTATTCATGTAATGGGACTAACCCTTAGGAACTGGAAGCCTGCTGTAATAGAGTCGTTGGTTTGGTCCCTCACCATTATTGCACTTATGGTGGGCGTCAAATGGTTGCTAATAAATTCTCTGCCACAATACAGCAATTTACCCTTAATCGATTTTGATGTATCATCTCGATCTTTTGTATTTAATTTCCTACTCTATACTCTGCATTCTCCCATTCAGGAATTTGTGGCCCGGGGAGTGCTGCAGGGCAGCCTCCAACATTTTTTCTCAGGTAAGAATGTGGCACTCAGAGCAATCATTGTATCAAATGCACTTTTCTCAGCTACACATGTGCATCTTTTAAATGGTTTGTTGGGAGTAATTGTTTTTGTACCTGGCTTATTTTGGGGTTGGCTGTATTCACGACACAATAGTCTTGTAGGTGTTAGTGTGTCGCATCTGTTAATAGGTTGGACCGGATTATTCTTTCTAAACATCGAAAGCCTTTTTTAATCTCTTAAAGAAAAGATAATAATTGAGATAAATGGCTGTTCTTTTAGACCATATGAAGCGCCTGGATAAAATTGTGACTAACATCAGTCCCACTTTATTCACTGCCTTGGCAATCAAGCTATCATTAATTTTGATAGCCTATGTGTGGCCATTTGATCTTTATGCGTTATTCCAGTCAAACGGTTTAACCCTAAATTTGATTATTAACTATGCACCTGAAGTATGGTTAGCATTGCTTGCCCTTGTATTGGGAACATTGATCATCGTTATCTCCATAGCGGCTGCCAGTACCCCCAAACTGATTGATTTGTTTGTGACAGATGCAAGAAGCCGCCTGTTTATTTGGCTTATTGCTCTTTCCTTCGCTGAAAATATCCTTTTACAATCCGGCAATTCAAAGGGAAGTATTGTATTTGATAACATGATTTTTGTCAACAACTATTTGTTGCTTCCGCTGTTCAGTATCATAGCTATTCCTTACATATATTATATCCTGAGTTACACTAAAATATCGAACGTTATCAAGATAATTTATAAAGAAAATTTGAAAACAATAATGGGTGCCACAAAGGCGGATTCGCAAAGCAGTATTGCAAGAAATCATTTTATCTTGATTGAAACCATCAACCAACTTCAGGACCTTCAGCAGTTTATTCAATTCAAGGAACCAAAGGGAATTATTCTACATCGAATGGGAGAATCATTGCGAAATTATCTGCAACTGAAAAAGGACATTCCCGATCGCTATTTCAAATTGAGCCATGTAGATAAAGAGGATTTTTTATTTGCCATCATGGATGAGGACTTTGGTCAGATTGAAACTAAGAGAACATTTTATGAAGAAAAAGTATTGCGATCTCTGAGTACCTCTTATTTATTATTAATGAAAGACAGCCATTATGATCTGGCCTCATTATGTGGGAGTGAACTATTGGGTGTAGGCAAAGTTGCTATTTCGGCCAATGAAGAGGAAGCGATCAACCTGGTCATTATTCGCTTCAACACCTTTCTTCGCTATGGAATTAATCATGGATTAAAAAGCAAGGAGTTGCGGTATGCCTATAATACGATTTACCATTATAGTCACTTTGTTGGTTTACTCATTTCATCTGGACTGGAATCAAAGGTGAAATTGTGCTTCCAGTATTTTTGTTTTTATCTGAACGAAGTTATTAGGTTAAGTCTTTCTGATCCCTTGTTTATCGTCTTGGTAAACACGCTGGCAGAAAAGCTCAAAGGAATTCTTATAGATGTAAATAAAAGTAATTTCCAGCGCGAGAATCAAGCTGCTATGTTAATGATGCTCAATAAGGCAAGCCCCATGAAACATCAGTTAATTATTGATAAAAAAGTGGATATCACAGGGTTTAGAATTATACAAATGGGTATTTGTCTTTATTACCAAAGTATAGGTGATGAGGCTTATTGCGAATACATGATGGATACTATTTTACGGGATATTGAAAGCCTGAAATCTAAGAATACAATCGAGATCGTTGACAGGGACTGCGAACGATTATTGCAGGAGCCTGAGGAGTTTTGGGAAGATACCAATCAGGGAAATAGAAATATGTTCTTCTCTCCTCACAAGGATCAAATCCCGTTATTCAAAGGTAAATTGATAGCAAAACTCATAAATATGAAAAAATCGAATAGACTTGTTTCGCAGCAGTTAAACATTGAAGGCTAATGAGTATGGGAACACGATTTTTGTAAGAATTCGCAGCAAGTCGGACATTTAGTAAGATTATTGTAACGATCCGTATCCAATATCAAATGAACCAACCCAGAGCGAAAGATTATTAAACAAATCATAAGATTAAAACAACAGAGAACATGAAATTACGACTTACCATTCATTTTTTATGCATGGTCATTGGATTGACCTTTGCATTTTCTGATTCTTATGCCCAAACCGATCAAGGTCTCGGTGGCAATCAAATTAATATCGCGGAAAATATTGAAACAACCATTGTCGCTGAACCATTGAGCGGCACAGTGAATACCAAATGCATCGAATTTGGAGCAACATTAACCAAAGACGGACAACGCCTTTATTTTAGCCGACAGGGATATGCAGGTAATGTGGGTGGCGTTAAGGATGAAGATATCTGGTTTAGTGTGTTCATTGATGAGACACAAACCTGGAAAGAAGCAATAAATATCGGTGCCCCTTTAAATAACGTTGGTCCCAACTTTATTGTGGGCGTAGGATGGGATGGGGATACGCTTCTTTTGGGCAATGTATATAGCAAAAATGGAAAAATGAAGGCCGGCCTTTCTATTTCTATAAAACAAGGTGATAATTGGACTTTTCCGCAGCCTGTAACTATTGAAAAAGACTACAATTTGTCAGAGCGTACCGGCTTTGATCTTTCCAGCGACAGAAAAGCTTTGATCATTGCACAGCGTAAAATCGACTCAAAAGGTGGACTTGATTTGTATATCTCTTTCCGCAACATGAATAACAAGAATCCATACGCAGGCAGAGAAAGTATAAATATGGGAGACGTGCTTAATTCGCATGGTGATGAAACGTCTCCCTTTTTAGCTTATGATAATCGAACCTTGTATTTTTCTTCCAATGGACACAATGGTTATGGTGGCCATGATATTTTCGTATCGTATAGGTTGGATGATACCTGGACAAATTGGTCAAAGCCTGAAAATCTTGGAAACGGAGTTAACACCATTTATGATGATACACATTTTAGTTTTACTCCCAGAAGCAGGTATGCTTATTATTCTCGCGGATTAACAGCAGACAATACCGATATCTATCGTTTAGATATGACGTATTTTTTCAAAGCAAGTGCAAAGCCACTAAACGAGATGGACGAACTGATTGATCAAGCACAGATTGGGCAATCACTAGTTCTTGATTCAGTGTTTCGCAATGATGAATATGAGATAAGACCTTCGGCAATCCAGGCGCTTCAATACATAGTGGCCTATATGAAAAAATTCAAGAGCTATGTGGTCATGATTACTGCGCACTCCAATATCCATGAAAAAAGGGAAGTCAGCAAGGTATTGTCTGAGGCGAGAGCAGTTGTGGTAATGGACTATCTGGTAAGTCAAGGAATAAATAAGGACAGATTAGTCCATCAAGGATTAGGTCAAGATGTGCTGGCTAACATGGATAATCTTCCTACTATTAAAACTATGAAGGATAGAGTTGCTTCCTCGGTAGAATTTAGGTTGATAGGATTTAAGAAATGAATCTAGTAAAGGGAACTAACAAGTAAGTTAGATACTCAAAGTCATAGTTAAACCACTATGTAGTTAAAATCGAAAGAAAAGTGCCAAGTGGTTTGTCATAAACCATTTGGTAAATCAAAAACCTTGTATCACTCCCAACATGATGATGCTTCACTCTTTTATTCTCCCATTAGAATTTTGGAGCAACCTTTCAGGCATGTAGGTATTTGAGATTGCAGAATGCCCGTCAACCTGGTACCAGTTCCCATTAAGCAGGATCGTTGATGCCCGATGTTTGGCTGCCAAAGCAGGAATAATGAATTCATCAACTCTGGAAGCCACCTATTAATCGGAACGTCTCCTTCATCAATTTGGCAAGCACCTTAAAAAGCTCCGGATTGAGCGGGCGTTGTCACAGGAAGATCTGGCCAACGATGCGGATATTCCAATCAATCAGAATGGCAGGATAGAGCGCGGTAAGGTCAATGGTTCATTAAGTACCTTATAAGCCATTGCAGAGGCAATGGGATACCCGCTGAGATCGGCTATTAGCTTTCTAAGTTAGGCAAGAATGGTCAACCAATTTATCTTGACCTATACCTTGACCTTTGTTGAAAATAAAAAAGCCAATTAACTGAATATCAATTAATTGGCACACTATGTATGTAGTCCGTACGGGAATCGAACCCGTGTTACCAGAATGAAAATCTGATGTCCTAACCCCTAGACGAACGGACCATTCTAAAAATTGGAGCCGCAAAGATAAATCCCTACCGTGCAATTGCAAACGTAACCGTTAAAAAAGTTGAACCTGTAAGCCTCATTTCATTGGTTTTGGGTGACAGGAAGTATATTTTTGGCTTCGCATTTTTAAACCAACATCATCATGACAAAAATTGGAATCAATGGTTTCGGCCGCATCGGTCGCCTTGCTTTTAGAGTGGCGGTAGAGCGTCCGGATATCGAAGTGGTAGGAATCAACGACATTATCACTGCCGATTACATGGCCTACATGTTGAAGTACGATTCCACGCAAGGAAAATTCAAGGGCACCGTTGCTGTGGATGGCAACAACCTGGTTGTGAATGGAAAGAAGATCCGGGTAACCGCAGAAAAAGATCCTGCTAACCTAAAGTGGAATGAAGTGGGCGCTGAAATTGTGCTGGAGTGTACTGGCTTGTTCCTCACCCAGGCCGATGGACAAAAACACATCACTGCGGGGGCCAAGAAGGTTGTCTTCTCTGCTCCGGCAAAAGACGATACACCCACGTTTGTGATGGGGGTTAATGACAAGAAATTAACAGCAGAACATACCATAGTTTCCAACGCTTCGTGCACCACCAACTGCCTGGCGCCTATTGCCAAGGTATTGAATGACAAGTATGGCATTGCCGAAGGTTTGATGAGCACCGTGCATGCAGTTACGGCAACCCAAAAGACCGTTGATGGTCCTTCCGCCAAAGACTGGCGCGGTGGGCGCGGTGGATTCTCCAATATCATTCCATCGTCTACAGGTGCTGCAAAAGCGGTGGCGTTGGTTATTCCGGAATTGAAAGGAAAATTAACGGGCATGTCCTTCCGGGTTCCGGTGGCTGATGTCTCCGTAGTTGATTTAACCGTGCGCCTGGAAAAAGGAGCATCGTATGAGGAAATTAAGAAAGCGATGAAGGATGCATCCGAAGGCGAACTGAAAGGAATTTTAGGGTACACCGAAGATGAGGTGGTGTCACAGGATTTCATTGGTGATTCCCGCACCTCCATCTTTGATGCTAAGGCCGGCATTGCACTGAATAACAATTTCGTGAAAGTGGTAAGCTGGTACGATAATGAGTGGGGGTACTCCAATAAATTGGTTGACCTGGCACAAGCCCTGGCCAAGACCAAATAATTCAGAAGCGCAATAATGATTATTGAAGAAGAGGCCCCTGGGCCTCTTCTTCATTTAATGAGAACTATGAAATATTTTCATTTCTGTGCTCATTCACAAGAAGTCAAAAGATTGCATAAACGATACAGGATTCCAGTAAAATAATGAAGAGTTGCACTTAAATGGTACATGATTCCTGTAGCTTTGCAAAAGGAAAGAATGATGAGTACCCTCATTATCAATTACTTAATTTTTTACCAGACGCTCACAGTCTCTGCCATATCAACGAATCGGCCTGGGCGTTACGGATGTATGATTTGATCTCGTTTTTACAGAAATATTTAAGCAAAAGCCCCCACTTTTGATTGACAACTAAACGCGGGGACAATGGCAACGAAGGGAATATCAAATATCAGTATCTCTGCCCGCATGCGGCAATTATTGGTTTTGGTAACGCTCGTTCTTATTGGTATGTTAATCGCCCTTTCGATGGCCGATGCAGCACCCACGGAAACAGAGTACCGCAGCGAGCCAGCAGCGGTTTCTTCCAGTCGATTATAAAAATATTTAAGATAGGGTGTTTGGTAAGCCTCCGCGGGTAACTGCGGGGGTTTTCTTTTTATTACCATTTCAATTCCTGTCGTAGCTTTGTTTCATGAACTTCGCCCCGGAAACATTCCTCCATCGGCTAGCCCAAACTTCACCGGATCCCTTTATGATTCCAATTGAACGGGCAGAAGGTGTTTACCTCTATGGCCCCGATGGGAAAGAATACATGGATATGATTGCCGGCATCGGTGTCAGTAACATTGGGCATCGGCATCCGCACGTGATCAAGGCAATCAAAGCGCAGCTCGACAAACATTTGCACATCATGGTGTTTGGCGAATACATTCAACATGCCTCCAATCAATTAGCTCAAAAGTTAACTTCACTCCTACCTTCGGCTCTTAATTGTGTTTACTTTGTCAACTCCGGTACCGAAGCAAATGAAGCAGCGCTCAAACTCGCCAAGCGATATACAGGAAGAACTGAAATTATCGCTTGCCTTAAGTCGTATCACGGCAGCACGCATGGCTCCTTAAGTGTTTCCGGAAATGAATTGAAAAAGCAGGCCTTCCGCCCATTGTTGCCAGACGTACGTTTCATTCATTTCAATAACCCGGACGACCTACACCAGATCACCGAACGAACGGCCTGTGTCATCATGGAAACAATTCAGGGCGATGCCGGAGTGCGCATTCCGGATGCCGGTTACATGCAGGCTGTGCGCAAGCGATGTAATGAAACCGGTGCATTGCTCATTTTAGATGAAATACAATGTGGTATGGGCAGGACGGGTAAACTATTTGCGTTTGAACATTTCGGAATCGTGCCCGATGTACTCACCATCGCAAAAGCCTTTGGTGGTGGCTTGCCGATCGGGGCGTTTATTGCCTCCGAAGAAAAGATGAAAACACTTTCACACGATCCCATCCTGGGCCACATTACCACCTTTGGTGGCAATCCTGCTTGTTGCGCTTCTGCACTCGCTACCCTCGAAGTCATCGAAAATGAAAATCTGCTGTCTACCGTAGAACAGAAAGGTATGCTCATTGAAAAGTTACTGCACCATCCAAAGATTAAATCCATTCGAAGAATCGGGTTGCTCTTTGCGTTCGATTTTGAAAGTGAAAAGATGGTAAACAACATCGTTCATTACGCAAAAGAAAAAGGAGTTATCGGTTATTGGTTTTTATCCCATCCGAACAGCTTTCGGATTGCTCCGCCTTTAACCATTACTGAAAAAGAGATAAAAAAAGCGTGTGCGGTGATACGGGAAGCTATCGAACAAGCGTAACTTGAGATCATGAATAAACCTGTTTCCTCATTCGACAGACTGGACTATACTTTCAAACTGCTGGTAGTAATTGGGCTCATCATCACCGCTTGCATACTAGCCCGGGATATCGTAGTTCCAATATTGATTGCAGCGATCATTTCCATTGTGGTTCTACCGATTGTACAACGACTGGAAGTAAGAATTTCAACAACGTTATCGATCATCATCGTCCTGATTGGAGCATTGGCCCTTTTTCTCGCAGCAAGTTGGCTAACGATCCGCCAGGTGAGCGATCTGGTTCGGGATTTGCCAAGCCTGCAGACCAAATACAACTTATTTGTCGACCGGATCAGCAACACCCTTCAGGAAACATTTGGAATGAGTGCCCTTGAGCAAAGTCAGCTTTTTAAAAACGGATTGTCGATTCTGGGCAGTTATGCCACCGACCTGTTAAGTGCGACAACAAATATGATTTCACTAATTGTTCAAATACCTATTTATATTTTCTTATTCCTCATTTATCGCAACCGCTTCCGTGCATTCTTCATCAGCTTCTTGCCGGAAACAGAAGAACTAGCCTGGAAAAAGGACATTGAGAATGTTGTTCAAGGATATATTTCAGGATTGCTGTTAGTGACTATTATTATCGCGATTTTGAACAGTGTTGGTTTACTGTTGCTCGGAATTGAATATGCCATCTTTTTCGGCCTCCTGTCGGGCATCCTCACCATCATCCCCTATGTTGGAATATTTATTGGTGCAACATTACCTGTAATAATGGCGTTGCTGACGAAAGACAGTCTCTGGTATCCGGTGGGGGTTATTCTTATTTTTTCATTCGTGCAATTTCTGGAAGGTAATTTCATAACACCAAGAATTACAGGTTCAAAAGTGAGTATTAATGCGCTGGCAGCCATCGTAGCCTTGCTGGTGGGTGGAAAAATTCTAGGGTTAGCCGGCATGATTCTGGCCATTCCGGCATTGGGTGTAATTAAGATCTTCCTCTCCCATACCACCCACCTCAAACCCTTTGTTATTTTGATCGAAGATAGCCCGCTTGAAAATTCTGCAACGGAAGAAAGTTCATCCCAAACACCATGAAATCTTATTTCCTTTTAACCATTCTCATTTCCACAATCACGTGTGGCCAAACTCTTGAAGAAAAAATTCAGCAACGGGTAACGTTTCAGGAGACCCCCGGCATCGTGGTTGGAATGTATGATCAGGGTAAAATATCCTATTATGCCTTTGGTGTAGCTGACCTTAAAGCAAAGGAACCCGTAACTTCGCGAACCCTATTTGAAATCGGTTCCATCACAAAAACCTTTACTACCAGTGTGGCTGCACTTTTAAGCCTGGAGCAAAAAATAGCGTTTGATGAAAAAGCACAAACCTATTTGCCTGCAAGGATTGTCCTTCCTGAAAAAAACGGGAAGTCCATCACCATTGGTCACCTGGCGTCTGCTCATTCCGGCTTACCACGCATGCCCGGGAATTTTGCTCCTGCCGATGTCAATAATCCGTATATCGATTATCGCGAAAACGAACTGACCGCGTTTTTGAACAATTGTGAACTGAATCGCGAACCCGGAAGTCAATATGAGTATTCCAATCTGGGCATGGGGCTGTTAGGGTATATCGTTTCCCGCATCGAAGACAAACCTTATTCCAAACTCATTCACGAATCCATAGCCAAACCGCTGGAGATGCGTCATACGTTCATCAGTGGACAAGTCCATGATAAATTGTTGGCCACCGGTTATTCAGGAAGCACTCCTGTGAAGGCCTGGACCTGGGAAGATGCTAGTGTGTTGACCGGAGCCGGAGGGATTGTATCCAATGCTGAGGATATGATGAAGTTCCTTGTTGCACAACTCAATCCGCCCTCCAACAATCTTGGAAAGGCCTTTGTCATTACGCATGCCCCGAAAGGAGATGCCGGGAAGATGAAAATCGGGTACGGCTGGCACATTCGCGATGAAAGTCTCATTTGGCATAATGGTGGTACAGGTGGCTTCCGGTCCTTTGCAGGATTTGATAAAACTTTAAACAAAGCTGTAGTTATACTCACGAATTCCAATACCGGAGCAGACGATTTGGGCTTTCATCTTTTGAATGAAAAAAATGAACTGAAGCCCCTGAAAAAGCCCTTCACCGTGCCGTTCGAAACACTTCAACAGTATGTGGGTATGTATGAACTAACTCCTGGTTTTCAAATTGAAATATCCCGAGAGGAATCAACCCTGTTCCTGCAGGCAACCGGTCAGCCCAAAGTAACTATCTATGCAGAGACGGATTCAAAATTTTATCTGAAACTTGTGGAAGCGCAGGTTGAATTTGTTAGGAATCAGGATGGTGTGGTTGAACAATTGATTCTTTATCAGAATGGAGCCACGCTGCCTGGAAAAAAAATCCGGTAGTTACAACGTCTCCACCACCAGGTTGTGGTTGGTGTAGATGCAGATATCCGCTGCAATATTGAGACTTTCCCGCACCATTTCTTCAGCAGATAAGTGCGTGGCATGCTTCTTCATAGCCAGCGCTGCCGACTGAGCGTACATGGCACCCGAGCCGATAGCCGCTACGTGATGATCGGGTTCCAAGACATCGCCTGTGCCGGAAATAATCAGAATCTCATCTTTGTTGGCGGCAATCAGCATGGCCTCCAGTCTGCGGAGAAATCGATCCATGCGCCAATCTTTTGCCAGCTCAATTGCAGCACGCTTCATGTTACCTCCATAGGCATTCAGCTTTTCATCAAAGCGATCCAACAGTGTAAATGCATCGGCCGTGGAGCCGGCAAATCCCACCAACACTTTTCCCTCCTGTAATTTGCGGATCTTCTTCACATTGCTCTTCGCAATCGTGTTGCCCATGGTAGCCTGACCATCACCACCAATAGAAACTTTTCCATTATGGAGTACGGCAAGAATGGTGGTGGCGTGAATTTTTTGCATATGATGATAAAAAATAAAGTCAGTTTTCGAAAAGCCCAAATTTTCAGAATCCTCCAATGGGTGGAATGAGCCCATTCGGCCTGACAAGCATTGTTTGAAAAGCAATTTAAATCAAAATGCGAACTGGATCTTCCAATAGTCCTTTGAGGGTTTTCAGAAAAGCAGAACCCACTGCACCATCCACCGCACGGTGGTCGCACGATAGCGTTACTTTCATCACATTGCCAACCGCAAGCTGTCCGTTTTTAACAATGGCCGTTTCTTTAATTCCACCCACCGCCAGGATGCACGCGTCTGGCGGATTAATGATGGCAGTAAACTCTTCGATACCAAACATGCCCAAATTGGAAATCGTAAATGTGCTTCCCTCCCAGTCACTGGGCTGTAATTTTTTGTCCTGCGCCTTTTGTGCAAGATCCTTCACTTCAGCCGCGATGTGCGATAGCGATTTGTTATCCGCAAAGCGAACTACAGGAACAACCAACCCATCTTTCACGGCAACGGCTACCCCGATGTGGATGTGATGATTCTTACGCATTTTGTCGCCTAACCAACTTACGTTAACATCCGGATGTTGACGTAACGCGGCAGCGGTAGCCTTCAATACAATGTCATTAAATGATACTTTGACCGGTGAAACCTCATTGATGCTCTTGCGTGCTTCCACGGCTTTGTCCATGTTGATCTCCATGGTAAGATAGAAGTGCGGAGCGGTGAATTTACTTTCTGACAACCTCCGGGCAATTGTCTTTCGCATTTGCGAAACCGCCACCTCTTCAAAGCTCTCCTGACCAACAACTTTAGGTAACACGACAGGTGCCGACTTCGAGCCGGCAGGTGTCGCAACAGCGGCAGCAGGCTTATAAGACTCAACATCCTGTTTCGTGACACGACCGCCCTCTCCTGTACCTTGTATCTTGCTGATGTCAAAGCCAAGGTCCTTCGCCATTTTTTTCGCTAACGGGGATGCTTTAACGCGACCATTTGAAGCCCCATTGGAAGTGCTGCCTGTGCTTACTGAGACAGCCGAAGGACTCTTTGTCTCGGCCGCTGATGCCGTTGGCATTGCGGCAGTCGATCCTTTTGCCTGATGTGCCTTTAACAAGGTTTGCCAATCGGCATTCTTTTCGCCAATGATCGCTAACACTCCATTAACCGCTACCGCCTCCTTTTCTTTAGCCCCGATATAAAGTAACGTTCCTGTGTTGTACGACTCATACTCCATCGTTGCCTTATCAGTTTCTACTTCGGCCAACAGTTCACCCGACTTCACCGCATCGCCCACTTTTTTGTGCCAGGCAGCAATCACACCTTCATTCATGGTATCACTCATCTTGGGCATCAATACAATCTCCGCCTTGATTCCGGAAGTATCGATGGTGGCTTCTGCTACGGCTGTTGCGGTTTCTGTTTTCGCTGGCTCCGATTTACCCGCTGCAGCGGTGGTTGTGCTTGCACCCGATAACAGGCCAGAAAAATCTTCGCCCTTATTTCCAACAATAGCGAGCACGTCATTGATTTTAACAGCTTCACCCTCTTTGGCACCCAGGTATAAAACGGTACCGGTATTAAACGACTCATAATCCATGGTGGCCTTATCTGTCTCTATTTCGGCCATCAGTTCACCTGATTTAACTGGATCACCAACTTTTTTATGCCACTTGGCAATCACCCCTTCGGTCATGGTGTCGCTCATTTTGGGCATCCGTACAATCTCTGCCATGTCGATTTATTGTTAGATCTTGAATTTCTGTAGTTGAGGGTCAAAAATAGCCTTATTTAGCCGATTTTCAAGTCACATTCGCTGGCCTGTTTCCCTAAAAATTGAGTGTGCCTAACAAAAATTCAAAAACGGATGCCGAATGTTGGATCCCATAGGAATACCGGACGCCAATGTCCAGTTGAGGTAATAAGCGGAATACATTGATGTCGAACTTGATTTCTGCTCCGGTTGAAAGATAGGTTCTGTTACCGCCATTGTATAACGAGTATTGTCCATAGCCATAATCCAAAAACAGATTGGCCCGTACCCGTTGAAAGTTTACAACGGGCCCCAGAGCAATATCCGGATACCACACCGGCAGGGTGTAGTTGGCGGACATGGAGTAGAATTCCTTAAACCGGAACACCGATTGGCCACGGGGTAACGGAATTCGGTTGCGAAACAGATAATCATCAAAGGCTTGATTAAAATCAGTATCCACCAAAGTATTCTGGTAGCTCCAGTAACCCCACAGCGAGTGGTGTTTAGCCAGGCCCGGAAAATAAAGGTACCCAGTAAAGGCGAACAAGCCCCCCTCCAAATCACTTTTGCTATACGGAGTTGAAAACCAATCCAAGAAGATCAGCTGCCCCCACCCACTGTTAATATCCCGTCTGTTTTGCTTCAGTAACCGATAGGCCGAAAAGGTAAACTGGTTAAAAATCAGATTCCCGTTGCCCACATAATCGAAGAAAGGATAAACACTTAAAATGGAAGTTCGGGCTACATCGCTACCGTTCTGATTGATCGTATCATACCGGATGATCGCAGGAACATACCGTTCCTCGTTTATCGAATTTTTGAAATTATTAACCCGCGTGTAGCCCACATAATTTCCAAAGGTGACGGAACTTACATACCGGGATTTGGTGGTTACCAAGGGTATCCGGATGCCAGCCGTAACCGTACTTTCATCCCAGGTGAACGTAATATTTTGCTCGTTGCGAACAAACGTAGTGTCATTTTGCTTGTTGATCAGCCATTCATCAATAATGAAATCACCTTCATTGACGGACCGTTTACCTTTTGAACAATTGACATCCAGCACCGGGAAAAAACCCTGGTAGCTGATCCCGGCATTCCAGATTCCGGTACGTTCATAAATGTCGAACCGATAGCCGGCATTAATGGCCGTGGTGCTGAGGACATCGCGTGATGTGATCCCAAGATCCACTTCGGTAAAGTTGCTGTTGAAATAAGCCCCCCAGCTGTGCGGATTTAGCATGTGTGTGAATTCAGAATACCGGCTCATGGCATACGACTTAACCGGAACACTGTCTAACAAGTGCTGCCTGCCTTCCTGCTCAGCCAGCGGTGTGATGAAGGAAGAATAGGTGCTCAGAGTATCTGCCGGTTTCCAGGAAGTGGGTTGAAAGGGAATTTTTACAACCTCAAATCCGTCACGACCTTGTTCGTTATAATACATTGTTTGACCATCCAGGCTGATCGATGGATTGTAAGCGCCATACTTACTGGACGTAATTTGAAACCGCTCTCCACTGGTTACATCCAACGCAAAGATGTTGTCAATTCCTGTTAAGGGAGAGTTGTAAAGAATATAATTTCCATGCGGTACCGGGTACCCAATGTTTTCTGTTTCAAAAGAGGCCATCGGAACCATCGATCCGGTTCGCAGGTCAACCCGCGCCATGGATTTTTTCATGTTGCTGGTCAGCAGCACGACCAATTCATTCTCGTTGATCCACCGAGGCATCGAAATAAAATCATTTCCAGGATTTTCAATCTCTTGCACTACTTCCGTGGTCTCATAATTTATTATTACCAACTTGCTCTTATAGTCTGTTGAGGTTTCAACGGTTGCCACTAAATTTCCACCAGGCGAAAGGGCTGCCGCTGCATATCGGGATTTAGTTGACAATGGCTTCCGGACTTTTGTTTTGAAATCGTACCCCATGACGATGGAATACGTTTTCATTCGCCACCGTGGATCATACCGGTATTCGTTCCACACAATTCTTCCATGTGCAACCGAGAGCATGCCGGTACTGTTCAAAATACCCGGAATCCAGACCTTTTTCTCCTTCCCTGCAGTAAGCAGCACCAGTTCCTCAATATTTCCAATCCCCGACTTCAGAGCAATCACGGAATCGGGGGCAATTTCATGGGGAAACCGATAATCTGTATACGTTGATCCTTGGCGTGTGGTAATGGTTTCGTACGGTGTAACTTCCAGTTGAGCTTGCTTCGATTTCCATTCTGTCTGAAGGTCATCGGCCATAGCCCGGTACAGATCGGTAACGTGCAACCCTGCTTCTTTATTTATCGAATTTGAAAATGTAAAAGGTATAATGGAATTACTCCATGCTCTTTTGGTAACCCGATCCCAGACATCCGGATGGCCCGTGCGCTTTCGCAGGTAAGATACCAACTGGTAGCCCAAAACATAGTGATCGGGGATGTTATGTTTATACGACCGCAGGTATTGTTTGTGGTAATTAAAGACGCGGCCTTCCTGCAGGTTGGTACGAAACAGGAGATCAAAATTTGGAATGCGACCCCGCCCACTTTGGGTAAAAGCCGTTTCGGTGGCCACGGCATCCCCTTCCCAAAACCATTGGGGCACAGCGGTGTAGGACATTACTGCCAGGGTGTTGGCGCCAAATAGATAATACAGGAATCGATTAAATCCGCGGGTAGCCTGCTGAAATTGAACGATGTGCCGGTATTCGTGCGTGGCAAGCAAATCTAACCAATCGAGGTTGCCGACAAAGTTGTAATTCTGTGAAGGCATACCAAAGAATTCAGACCTACGGGGAGTAATTGAAACAAAGCCATTGCTGATGGCAGATTGATTTTGTAGAATAACGGAGATCTTCCTTGGATCCGAACGCAAGGTTTTGGTTTCCGGAATGCGGATGTGCTCCAGGGTGTTTGTCATCCGCTGGGCTTGTTCCTGATAACCTTCCGGAAAAATGATTTTGAAATGATCCGTGTTAATCTGATACCATTTCAGGTTCGGGTTGTTGTCCAATACCAATGAACTTTGGCTATAGACTCGAATGGAAAAAATAATGAGTATTACCGCTACCGGAAAGAAACGCATCATAACCCCAGATAAAACGGTAAGCTACATCAGGTTATGGAATTTTACTAAACCACTTACTCAATTCTGGTCACCTCATCGAGGCTGGAGAACTTCCGCCCTAACCCCGACTTTGCCCCTACATTAAAGAACCCCAATACGGGTGAGCCGTTAGGGTTTGTATTTTTTAAATTGGTGTCTACGTTGGCCAGCGGGGTTGCAAACAGTTCGCTAAAGCCACCGGGGCGATCGGTTTGAATGCTGACTTCATTTAAAAAATTAAAAGCCGCTTCCGTTACCGCATGTATTTCAACAAAAACAGAATCGCCAACAACATACGGTGATTTTATGGATCCGTCATCCGCTTCGTCAAACGGGTTGATGGCTCTGCGGATGGGTGGCAGGAAATCAATTCCATTAAACCCGCTCCCTTTGGTAAAGCCCGCGTCATAGGCGGTAATGATTTCACTGGGTTTGCTTAACCATTGTCCATTCTTATAGGCCTTTATCCAATAAGCATTGCCAGGTTCCAACGGATCCTTTGCCCAAAATTCAGCCTGGTATAAATCCGGAATAAATTGACCGCCCTCGGTTACAAAAAATGTAATGCTGTCAATGGCCGGAACCTGCCCCATTTTTGATGCGGCAACAAATGTTTCCCCCCCAACGATAACAGTCAGATCATACTCATAACCAATGGTTCCAAAAACTTCACCGGCTGGTGGCACCCAGGTATAAACGCCACGGCTCTCGGTTTCATTAAAGGTATACGTAGTCCCTAACTGATCCACAACCGTAACCGATGCTCCGCTCACACCCGGGGGCAACACGCTTTCAAAGTAGGGTTGTGACCGCGTTAGTTTGATAGACTGAGGTCCAGGCTGGTTCGTTAACCAGGCATCTACCACTAGCACAGGTGAAGCGGGTTGCAGATCAGGATTAATTACGTCCTCGCAAGCAACTGTAGTAAACGCAATCAGAGCAAAACTTAATTTTACAAAGCGATTCATGAATCAAAAATTAAAATTGTAAGAGACCGAAGGCACCACGGTACCAATGATCGAAAGTTGACGGGCTTCACTATTAATCGGGCTTCCTTGTGCCACTCGTTCATCGCCCTGAGTAAAATATATTGAAAATGGATTTTTACGGGCATATGCATTGTAAACACCAAATACCCAATAATCAGAATTCTTTCTTTCCTTACCATTTCGTTTCACGGTTTTGCCTTCTAAGCGAAAAGATATATCTAAGCGGTGGTAGGCAGGCAAGCGAACGTTGTTGCGACTTTCATTGGCATTATGGGGTATGAGCATACCCTGAACAAGGTAACGTGACGTAGGAAACGTGGAAGGTGTTCCACTGACAAAAGTAAAATTAGCAGATGCCGACCATCGTCTGTTGATATCGTAAAAACCACTGACTTTCAGATTATGGGTTTGATCAAACCGTGCTGCATACCACTGATTGCGGTTTATGCCATCCACTTTCAATTCGGTACGTGCCAATGTATAGGCTATCCAACCCGTTAATCGACCTGTCTTTCGCTGTAAAAAAAACTCCATCCCATAAGCGCGACCCCGACCCGCTAATAAGTCGCCTTCCAGAAATTCATTGATTAGTAAGTCGGCCCCATCAATGTAATCAATCTGGTTTTGGGTATTACGGTAATAGGCTTCCACCGACAATTCATAATTCCGCTCCTTGCCAAGGTTGCGGAAATAACCGACCGCCCACTGATCTCCTAATTCGGGTTTAATGTTGTTACTGGTGGGAGTCCATACATCCAATGGATTGGATGCCGTTGTATTTGAAATCAAATGCAAGTATTGAACCATGCGGGTATAACTTGCCTTCACCGAACTCTGATCATTGAGTTCCGCCTTGAAGGCAAACCGGGGTTCAAAATTCTGATACGTTGACATCGCACTTCCCTTTTCAAAGGTTTGTTCTGCAATAGGAGTTCTGCGAGTGCCCGGTATGGTATCGTTATACGTGAATTGTGATCCAGGACCAAAACCAACAAAGTAAGAGTACCGCAGGCCATACTCGACTGCAATGTTGGAATTCAAACGCTGGCTGTTGCCCAGATACAGGGCCGCTTCCAGATTGTACTTCTCTGGTAAGCTTACATCAAGCCTGGTTCCATTCGAGGTACCGTATGCGTTGGCCGGCTCAAAGGAATAGTAGTTCGCTTCAGCACCAAAGGAGATTTCATTATCAGCATTAATAAAATAGCTGAAGGAAGGTTTGAAGGTAAGATTGCGGATGGATGATTGCCATTTAAAATTATCCTGGTCGTTCTCGCCAAATTGCAGCGAATAATCATATTGACTGAATACGCCTGAAAAGTTGGAGAATAAACGGTCGTTGAAGATTTTATTCCAGCGGATCGTGCCGGTATTATTTCCCCAGGAAAATCCCTGGTCTTTATCGAAGAAAAACTGATCACGCCCCGTATAGCCACTCAAAAAGATCCGGTTCCGCTCGTTGATGTTATAATTGGCTTTGCCGGTAAGGTCATAAAAATTTAACGCACCCCCTTCGCTAAGAAGGTCCACAAAAGGGCGCGCCAGCACATCGGCATACGAACGTCTGCCAGCAACAATGAAGGAACCATCGCCATTAAATAATGGTCCTTCCACCGCGGCCCGGCTAAAAATGGTTCCGATTCCTCCATTCACCTCGTATTCCTTGTTATTCCCTTCTTTCATTCTAACGTCCAGCAAGGATGCAATTCGGCCACCAAATTGAGCCGGTACGGCTCCTTTATACAATTTGGTGTCCTTTACCGCGTCTGGATTGAAAACGGAAAAGAATCCCAGGAGGTGGGAGGAATTATAGACAGAAGCTTCATCCAGTAAGATCAGGTTTTGGCCCACGTTGCCACCCCGCACATTAAATCCTGAAGCCCCTTCGCCAACAGTGGAGACACCCGGCAATTGTTGTAAGCTTTTGATCACATCGGCTTCCCCTAAAAAAGCCGGAATTCTCGTTATGGTCTTGATATCCAATTGATTAGTGCTCATTTCCAGGGCTTTTACACCCTGCTGATCACTTTCGGCACTCACCACCACTTCTTCCAGTTGCTTTCCTTCCACTGCTAATTCAATATCAATTCGGGTATTGGTAATAAGCGCTAACAATTTTGTTTGAGTCGTGTACCCGATATAACTATAGATCACCTCATACTCTCCCGGATCAAGGGTTACGGAGTAAAACCCGTACACGTTTGTGGTGGTACCCGTGCTGAGCGATTTGATGTAGATCGTGGCTCCGATCAGCGCTTCTCCGTTAGCAGCGTCTTTAATGTAACCACTGATGGTAACACGGTTTTGAGCCCACGCCAGTGATGGCAAAAAAATGAAGAGTAAAAAAATACGCATGAAGGTTCTTAAGATTATTGCATTAAACCCTAAAATTGGAAATTTGTTGCAGGATTGAGTAAATAATTCCAGCTTTCTGAAGTATTCATTTCCCCTCGAAAACAATTTAGAAATACCATGAAACGGCTTCTCGAACTCTACAAAAAGTACAAGGAATACGTACGGGTAGATTTGGTTATGTATGCCGTAATGATTCTGTTGATTGTGCTGTACTTTATTTACAGCGTTGTAGTTGATTAATCTTAAGCCGGAACTTCATTCACGACAATAATTTCTTTCACATTATCTGAAATCTTTTCGGATAATTCATCCGTAGGCAAATCATTAATATCTCTGCCGAAGGGGTCTTCAATCTCTTCTGCAATCAATTCCACGCTTAACAACACAAATGTGACTAACATGACAATGGGTACTGTTAAATACCCGGACGTGGTGACAAAGGCCATCGGCAACGTAATGAGGTAAATAAAAATAAACTGTTTGATGTACATGCTGTAGTTGTACGGGATGGGTGTATTCTTTATTCGCTCGCATGCACCCAAAATATCAGAGAATTCTTTCAACTCCTTATCGACCAGAAACAGCTGATCTCCGGTAAGTTTATTTTGCTTGTAAAGTTCGTTGATCCGCAGGTACATCATGGATGAAATCCGGTTGGGGACATGCCGCACGTTTTTTAACGATTTCATAAAATTATCATCCACAATTTCGAGTTCGCTCAACTTTGCACCTTTGCGTAAATGTTCTTTAACTGCAATCACAAAATTGGGAATCATCATGGCGAACCACTTCCGGTTCGGGTCGTTTGCCTCCAAAAAGGCATTTAACTTGTGTGCCAGGTTGCGGGTATTATTTACCATACTGCCCCAAAGTTTTCGTCCCTCCCACCAACGGTCATACGAAGAGTTAGTGCGAAAGACAAGGAACAATCCCAGAACGATACCCAACAACGAATGCATGGAAATCGTGGTGTGAAAGTCACTTTCGTGGAACCTCAAAACGTCTAATAACAAATAGCAAACACCTGCAGAATAAATCGTCATGAAGATGATGGCCGGAGTCAAGGTGCGCATCACGCCCCGGCTGTAGGCGTGAAAAATCAAGGAAAACCAGACTTTGGGGTTGTAATTAACCATAGGAGTTTAAAAACGGCTCAATAAACCGATTCAAAAAAATATTTCAAAATGCAACCCGGAAAAGAAAAATCCGTTACATTTATCATAATAATATCATTTTAATATCACTCTTATGAATACCGAAAAATCATTTTCCCCGTTGTCTGGCTACCTGATGGTGCTGGTCGTTTTTGTTTTATTCGTGTTGGGTATTGGCGGACCCTTGATTACCCGAAATCTGCATTTCCTTTGGTTTTTGGGTTTCGGCTTGTTTATGGCGTTTGGATTCTTCTATGTAAACCCCAACGACTCGGTGGTGCTGGTGCTGTTTGGTGATTACAAAGGCACCGTTAAGCAAAATGGCTTTTACTGGGTAAATCCCTTCTTTGCCAAGAAAAGAATTTCATTACGGGCTCGAAATTTTGATAGCGAAAAGATTAAAGTGAACGACAAGGTGGGTAATCCGATTCAAATCGGAGTGATTTTAGTATGGCAGGTAAAGGACACGTTCAAAGCAGCCTTTGAGGTTGATAATTACGAAAACTTTGTGCGTATACAAAGTGATTCAGCCGTACGTACGCTGGCAGGAACGTATCCGTATGACAATTTCGACACAGACTCTGAAGTTACGTTGCGATCGGGCCATACCGAGGTAAATCAGGCCCTCGAGGAAAATCTGAAAAACCGGTTGGAAATTGCCGGTATCCATGTCGTGGAGGCTCGCATCGGATATCTGGCTTATGCTTCCGAAATTGCAGGCGCTATGTTGCGCAGACAACAAGCAGCGGCTGTGGTGGCAGCCCGTTTCAAAATTGTAGAAGGGGCAGTAAGCATGGTGCAGATGGCCCTGGACCATCTTTCAAAACAAAATATCATTGAACTGGACGAAGAACGGAAAGCGGCCATGGTTAGTAATCTGATGGTAGTACTCTGTGGCGATAAAGACGTAAGCCCGGTAGTAAACACGGGTACCCTGCATCAATAACATGGCTCAAAAGAAACCTTTTGTATTACGACTAGATCCGGAAATTCTGAAAGCAGTCGAAAAATGGGCGGCAGACGAATTCAGGAGTACTAACGGTCAACTGGAGTGGATTGTCAGTAAAGCCTTAAAGGAAACGGGTAGGTTGAAGGTCAAATGATCGGGAAAATTCAGCGTCCTTTCGTCTGGTGATAAGTTATTCTTGTATTTTGGTAGCTAAATTTTCTCGGTCATGCTGAAAATTGTTTTCGCATTCTTAGTCTTGTCTTTAACCGCTTCTGCCCAATCTGATTTTATTATTACATCCCGGGCAGATACGGTGTATGGTGAAGTCCGAATTCTATCGTATGACCTGCTTGACCGGGTTCAGGTGGAAGTTGACAAAAAGAAAGAATCGTATACAGCGTTGCAGGTGCTATCCTTTCAAAAAGAAGGTGTTACCTATCGACCAATCAAGTACGAAAACAAAATTGTCTTCATGCAATTGCTTAAACCCGGGTACCTGAGTTTATATGCCTATAAAATTCAGGGACAAAGTACCTTTGACGGACGCTTTCTGATCAAACTAAATGGCACCAGTCAGGAATTGCCCAACATCGCTTTCAAAAAACTAATGTCTGGATTTCTGGAAGATTGCCCATCCATCTCCTCCCAAATTAAGGAAGGCCAATTGACCAGAAAAGACATTGAATCCATCATCGATCAATACAATCTTTGCATGGAAACCAAAACGACTTCAACGCTTCAAATCAAACCGATCGAATCACCGGTTCCGCAAGTCAATGAAAAATCTCAATCCGTAGCGGAGTTCATCAAGAGAGTGGAAGCTCAGGAGTTTGAATCGAAAACCGATGCGTTGGATCTGCTGAAGGATATTCAGATCCGCGCCAGTAAGAACGAGCCTATTCCGAATTACCTCACGGAAGGTCTAAAAACGTACCTCAGCAAAGTACCCGCAGTGCAGGATGAACTCAACAGCTTGTTGACCTTATTGAAGAAATGAAGGCAGAAATTTCCTTACCCCAACGGGCAACTGATGGCGTGAATACCAAAAAACGATCAGTGAACAAACCGCTACCAGGATGGCGTAGATAAACAATTGTCCACCATCCCCTTTTACTTCGATTCCTAAAAGGGTTAGGTGCATACCTATGGCTCCGGCCATCAATCCGAATGCCAGCAACGAGCCAACCCAAACCAGGGACGGAATAAACATTAAAATGGAAGCGATCAATTCCAAAACCCCTACCCCAATGCGGCCCCAGGGCTCCATCCCTACGGTGGTGAATATGTAAACCGACTCCTCCGAGCCCGAGAACTTAAAGAAAAGCGATTGCACCATGATCACCGCAGCCACCAGGCGGGCGATCCAGAAAATCAATTTAGAAAATGTCATAGATAATGTATATGTACGTAGGCGCTAATACGCATATGGGTTGCCAAAAGATTGTCAACCCGATGACATAACCCATATATGCCATTACCAAAGCTACGAAATTCTGGCATGTACAGCACCCCTACCGATTATTGGATGGCCTTAGCAGCTCCAATAACTCGGGATTCGAAAGGACATAAATAAAAATGACCACTACGAAGAAAATGACAAATACAAAATATGCGCTGATATAAGCCATCAACGATTTAACAAACACTTTCCATCGACTTTGGTAGTTGTAAAATTGTAGGCAAGCAAGAACATACAACGGAATACTGATCAACCCCAACATGGCCTGATACGTACTGGGGCCCTGGATCCGATACAGGAATAACCCAATAATGGAAGGCCAAAACGCATGCCCGGTAACGTAGAGGGGCACCACCGAATGCTCAATGAAGTTAAATCTGCTCTTTCTAAAGAATAACATGGCCATGAGCGCCTGAAAGGGGATTATCATAAATGAGAATAATTTCAAATTATCAGAAATCATATTCAAAATCATTGCATTGAATTGGTCCTGACCAGACCCTGCTAAAGGTTGATTAGTTGCCGCCACCGAACTGCTCAATTTCATAACATCCCTGATTTCAATGTTCAGAAAGGATGCCACGATCAGGTACAGCGTGATCATCAGAAAAAAATACCCAACCGGACCATAGTACGTTACCCTGTTGCCGTTAACAAATTCGCGTGCGGCAAGCCCTGGTTTGATGGTAAGATCACGAAGGGTGTTTAGAAACAGTCCATCAAATCCATAGATTCGCGCCCAAAAGTCATTCCACCCTTCGCGCAGTGAAAGCCTTTTGACCATTTGACGCTGGCCACAATCCGGACAAAAATTGCTGCTTACTTCTGCTTTACAATTAAGGCATAGTGAGGTATTTGTTGCGGTATCAATTAGTTCCATAGAGATTCATATAAGAATGAAATTAGGTAAAATCATAAAATTAAAACCATTGGTGCTTAGAATTGTTGAAATGTTGAGATGCAAAACCTGATTGTTATCGGCTCCGGAGTTGCGGGTATGGCTGCTGCCTGCCGGTTACGAGCAAAAGGGTTCACGGTAACTGTCCTGGAAGCAAATGCCTATCCGGGTGGAAAACTTACACACTTTCGAAATAATGGGTTTCGTTTCGATGCCGGCCCCTCTTTGTTTACGATGCCACAATTGCTGGATGACGTTTTCATCCAGGCAGGAAAAAACCCGCGGCACTACTATACCTTTCAGCCACTGAACACCACAGGTCATTATTTCTATGAAGATGGCACCCGGATTACTGCCTATGCAGAGCCCGATCAACTGGCAAAGGAATTACATGAAAAGTTAGCGGTTGCGCCCGATGTGATTCAACACTATTTGGCACAAGCCAAACAAACGTACGAAATGGCCGCTCATATCTTTCTGGAAAATTCTTTGCACAAACGAAAGACGTGGCTCAAAAAGGAAGTTATCAGGGCTCTTTCTTCCATCCCCAAATTGGGCATTTTCGAAACCATGCATCAACGCAACACCCGATTGCTGCATGAACCCCGATTGATACAACTTTTCGATCGGTACGCAACCTACAATGGGTCCAACCCCTATCGGGCTCCAGGTATCTTAACTTCCATTCCGCATCTCGAATTCAATCTGGGAACGTACTTTCCGGATGGTGGGATGCATTCGATTACTGAAGCACTTTACAAACTGGCTACTGATTTAGGAGTCACTTTTCAATTCAACACCCGGGTAGATGAAATTGAAGTTGAACGCGGAATTACCAAAGGTGTGAGGGCAGGTCACCAATTCATTCCTGCTACAGCGGTGGTTAGTAATATGGATGTGCATCCTACCTACCAAAAACTGTTGCCCACACAACCCACACCAAAAAAAATCCTGGCGCAGGAGCGATCCAGTTCAGCGCTTATTTTTTATTGGGGCATTAACCGGCCATTTCCCGAATTGGATCTTCACAATATTTTTTTCTCGGAGAATTATGAACAGGAGTTTCATTGCTTATTCAATAAATCAACGCTCTACTCCGACCCAACCATTTACATTAACATAACATCAAAGTATTGCCCCACCGATGCACCACCCGGTTGCGAAAACTGGTTTGTGATGATCAACGCCCCCGCCAATAAAGGACAACCCTGGGAAACGATGATTTCTCAAGCGCGTACCAATATCATTAAAAAGTTAAATCGACTTTTAGCCACCAACCTTGAAAATCACATCGTTGCCGAAGACCTCCTAGATCCGGTGCTGATTGAACAAAAAACCTCCTCGTATCAAGGCTCGCTGTATGGCACCAGTTCAAATTCCAAAATGGCTGCGTTTTTACGCCATCCCAACTTCTCCGGATCAATTAAAAATCTATATTTCTGTGGCGGGAGTGTGCATCCGGGAGGTGGCATCCCGCTTTGCCTTCAATCAGCCCGGATTACCAGTGCGTTAATGGTTGAACACTTTGCCAGGCAATCTGTTTAAGTCCTATGCTCAGACACTATTATATAAAGGTATCTGCACTGCTAACCACCCATTCGGTTTGGGTAGTGATCTTTATTCATATAGCGGGTATACTTGGACTCCTCTCGCCTTTTCAGCACTATTTTCGACTACTCACTCCGTTTAACCTGATTTTGTCGGCATGGGTACTGTGGGTTAATCATCAGGAAAATCAATCCAGTCTGATGCGCTTTTCCTTGATGGCATTTCTCTCAGGATTTGCTGTTGAATGGGTGGGTGTTCATACCGGATTTATTTTCGGATCGTATTCGTACGGGGAGACCCTTGGCATAAAGATATGGGGCGTGCCCATAATCATCGGGTTAAACTGGCTTCTGGTGATGTACTGCGTTGCAACGCTTACGGATTCATTAAGGGTGCCTACTGCGATTAAAGTATTAATTGCATCCTTGCTGGCGGTGGCCATTGATTGGCTCATTGAGCCGGTGGCTATGTACTTTGATTTTTGGAACTGGGAAAATGGTGTTGTGCCGGTTCAGAATTTCATTGGTTGGTTCTTGACTTCAGTGTGGATGCAAACGCTCTACCACCTGACTAAAGTAAAAGCTGAAAACCGACTCGCACTGCCATTTTATTTTATCCAACTCTTCTTTTTCCTGATTCTGAACCTGGTCATTCGTTGATTTAACGGTCGAGCCAGTTTTTAAACTCCTGTACTCGCTCACGGGCAACAATCACATCATCATCATCTGACGTTTTAAGTACTAACTTCAAGCGGCTATTCGTATAGCTGATCATGTCTTTGATCGCAGTCACCGAAACAATGTATTTGCGATTGATTCTGAAAAACCGGGACGGATCCAACAAGCCGTCCAATTGATCCAAGGTAAAGTCCAGGATGTACTTACGACCATCCGCAGTTTGCGCGAAGGTGGTCTTCTCAAGACTGAAGAAAAACAGAATCTCGCCCACTTCCACCGACTTAAGGTGTTCGCCCACCTTGATAACAAAACGCTCCTTATACTTTTTGGTTAACATCTGCATGGCGTATCGGATACTCTCCATCATTTTCTCTGACCCATATGCAGTACGGGTAAGGGAATGGTATTTATTAAGGGCTGCCTGAAGTTCCGCCTGATCCACCGGTTTCAGCAAGTAATCAATGCTATTCACTTTGAAAGCTTTCAGGGCATATTCATTATACGCAGTGGTAAAAATAACGGGAGCAGTAACAACAATCCGATCAAAAATTTCAAAGCTCAAACCATCCGCCAGTTGAATGTCCATCAGAATCAGATCACAACTGTTCTTGCTCAACCAATCAACCGATCGTTTCACGGAGTCGAGGGTGTCGGTAATTTCCCAATCCGGTTGCAAGGCCGCCACCAGTCGGCTTAAACGCGTAGCTGCCTGTGGTTCATCTTCCATAATCAAAACTCTCATGCTGCTTTAATTATCGGCAAGATAACCTTGAATTGATGGTGAGCCTCTTCTATCTGTACTTTCCGGTCACTCAAAAATTCATACCGTTTCCGGATGTTTTCCAGCCCCAGCCCGGATGAGTCTTCGGCAAGAACGGTTTTGCGTTGCAAAGTATTTTCCACCACCAAGTTCTGATCCTGTTGATACACCCGGATTGAAAGTGGATTTTCTTCTGCAATAACATTGTGTTTGATCGCATTCTCAACCAACATCTGCAAGGCCAAGGGAGCTACATAGCCACCCGTTCCCCGTAGGGAAACCTCCATTTTTAATTTATCTCCAAATCGGATGTGTTGAAGAAACAAGTATGATTCCAGAAATTTCAGCTCTTCCTGTATAGGTACAACCTCTCGATCGCGGGTATCCAACACGTAGCGGTAGACATCCGCGAGTTGCTTAATAAATTTCACTGCCTCATCAGGATTCTGGTGTACCAGATTGGTCAATGCATTTAAACTATTAAACAAAAAGTGAGGGTTTACCTGATTGCGTAAACTATTGTATTGAGCCTCCACGCTTTCCTTTTTCAGACGCTCGGCATCTACAGCCGCCTCCTTCCAGTTTATTAGAAATGAACGACTCGTCATGAACATACTAATAAGGGTAGTGATGATAAGGGTGGAATAGAGCATCCCACCCAGGTCATCGCCCACATTTAATTTTAAAACCCAACGATAAAAATATACGAGGAAATAAACCGAACCGAGGGAATAAGCGACCATTGCAAAAAAGCCGAGGGCGAGGCGCTGCACTGGCTTCTCTTGCCAGGATAGCTTTTGGTCGAGGGCGTTGCTGAGAAGTGCATTTCCTATCCAAAGCATAATCCACAACAACACGGTAAAACTTGCCACCTTCCAAAGAATGGAAAAAGACCAGTCGTGGCCGCGTTGAATAAAGTAAGTCATGCCCAAGCCAGCCACTGCTAACCAGAATGCATTTTTTGCCAGTTCTTTTGTAAAATACTTCTGCATGTTCTGCGAATCACGAATATAATCAATGACTTAGCAACCACCACCGAATGATAAAATTAAGATGATGGAAGCTAAGTCATGAATACAACTACTGACAACTTTTGAGTAATTCCTCATTCATTTCTTTGCCCCACACGGGTGCCAGCGGATTATCACTTTTGTAGGTATTGAATTGATCAAGTGCTTTTCGGGCCACACCACAAGCTTCTGCAGTGGAGGATCCAAAAAATTGGGCCGTACCAAATTGCATCTGCGCCATGAGTGCCAGGGCTCGTGGATTGTTGGGATTCAGACTCACTGCTTTGCCAAAGGTCTGCATGGCCAAACCCGAATATTGAGCACCCCGAGTGGCCGGATCAACCGTAACACGAATCATATGAACAAATCCTTCCAAAGCAACCAGTTCAGATTCCTGTGGAACAAGGGTTTTTCCTCGTTCAATCGCTGCGAGCGCCTGATCAAGGTATTTATCCTTTTTCGAGCCTTCCTTCTCGCGGGTGGCCATCATCAGGTACCCAAACGCACTGTAGTAATGTGGCTCCCATTTGGTTTTCTCTGCATTTGCAATACGTTCCAACGCATTGACTGCACCTTGTAATTCTTCCGTAGTTTGAGCTCGATAAACAATTTGAATCTGTTTACCCATTTGCTCAAAATACTTTTCGTCATTTGCATGAGCCGCAGTGGTCATGACCATCAAGAAAATAAGCACTATTGTTTTCATAGTAATTTGTTGTTTGTTTACTGTTATAAATTAGGAAGTTGATTAATCGATTTGTTTTTACTAATTGTGATAAATACACCGAGGAACATGAAGCGTGGAGCTGCCTGCCGGATAGCCCGACTCACATACACGCCTTCAGAATTAGTAGTAGAACTGTACTCATAGCCAAAAATGTTATCGCGCCCCAATAAGTTGGTACAGGATGCGTAGATGATTACATTGTTTTTTGGTAGGTAAGCAATGTTGGCACTTAAGTCCGAGTAAAACGGAGTTTTATCGGAGTTGAATTGATCCACCGGCTGATTGGGATTATAATATGGTCGGCCGCTGGTATAGCTGTAGGTGAACCCGATCTGCGATTTAATTTTTGAAAGAAAGTGCTTGTAAACAATCGAGAAATTGTGAGCAGACGCAAACGAAGGTATGGCCACCTGTGGAAAGTCAAGGTAATCGCGTTTGGTATCAAGGTAGGAATAGGAAATCCAATAGTCTGCATTTTTTATACTTTCACTATCGCGCCAGAATAAATCAATTCCTCTTGCATAACCCGATCCTTCATTGCTGCTAAGGGCGGTGTTCCCAGCAGGATAGCTTACTAATTGATCATACTTCTTATAGTAGGTTTCCACCCGAAAAGTTTTACGATCTGAAACAAGTTGATAATTGGCAATAAAGTGTTCTGCTTTCTCCGGAGATAAGCGCTTGTTTAATCGAACATATTGGTTTAAAGGAGTCTGCCGAAAGGTTCCGTAAGCCAAAGAAAACTGACCGCGCTTGCCGGGTTTGTAAGCGAAAGAAACGCGGGGGTCAACGCTAACCTCCGCATTCAACCGGTTGTTCTCAAACCGGCCCCCGGCTTTTACCACAAAATGATTGCTGGCATAATACTCAGCTTCGGCAAACGTGGACGATAGCGGCTCATTAAACTGAACCGATTCTTCATGTTGCAACACTTCATTGAACCGTGACGCTTCGTAGGTGCGCTGGTAATACTCGCTTCCAAAACGGATCTCAAGTTGCTCGGAAGCGGAATGCTCAAATACGATCTTTGAATGCATGCCTGTCTCCGTCTCAGCTGCGGGTACTCCTTCGGTTCGGGTGTCATTCTGATTGTACGTATAGGATACACCCGCCCGCATCGACCAGGTGGTGGTTAATTCCTGCAGATACGTTCCATTGATATACCGGTAGCGGTTGGAAAGATCGTACTGCTGGGTTAAAGCAGGATCGAGAATATCGTGGTTGTATAACGAGAAATCCGTTTGGTTGAAGTTGCCATAAAATTTCAGCATCCCCCCTTTTCCAATCTGCTGGCGAAAAGCACCGCTTGCTTCTAAAGAGGCCGGTGGTGTTTTCCAATCCACTTCCTGATTGATCAGGTTAAAGTAAGGCCGGATGTTGGTGTACTGAATTTTACCACTGGCTGAACCCCGATCCCACACCTGAGTATGCGCCACATCGGCCCCGACAGAGAGCAACCCGATGTCCGTTTGATTCATCTCCGCTTTGTCTTTGGAATTCAACACCAACGCGGAGGAGAGGGCCTGGCCATACTCAGCCGAATACCCACCGGTACTGAAGCTGGTACCCTTAAACATAAATGGTAAAAACCTACCCCGCGAAGGCGTATTTGGGGCTGACGGTCCGTACGCATCCAACACCACCATGCCATCAATGAAGGTGCGGGTTTCAGACCCATCCCCTCCACGCACAAATAAACGGCCGGTCTCGCCCACTTTTTGCGTTCCCGGCAAGGTGTTCAGTGCGCCTGCGATATCGGCAGTGGCCCCAGCTGTGGAAGCGATGTCCACTGCATTCAAAATGGTTCTGCGCTTTTCCTCGCCTGCCGTAAATGATCCGGCTGAGATGACGACTCCATCCAATTGATTGATTTCTTCCAGCAAGTTCACAGACAGAACGATCGCTTTCCCGAAAAGCTCCACCGGGCTGGAATACTTCTTAAATCCTACAAATGAAATTTGAAGCTCGTGCTGACCTTGCTCTGTGGTGATGAAAGAAAAAGTACCATCGGCACGGGAGCTGGTACCGTCATAGGAATCTTTTATTGAAATATTGGCTCCCGGGATAGGCTCACCCCGTTCGTCTGTGATCGAACCGGAGATTTTAGTCTGTCCACAGGCGACTTCTGCGGTTAAAACAAAAAGTAGTGTACCCAGTAATTTCATAGAGTTCGCTTTGAGCGATTACACGGTAAAAGTGGTCATCTGGTGGAGCTTATAATAAAGCGTGTTACCGAGGTGCACCTTTGTTAGGATGACTTGTTGAATTCGAGGGACCGGCTGAACTTTATTATGAGTATTAAAAAATACTATCTTTAATAATGCAACAATCAGCCGCTACCTCCCTCTTCCTTCCCATCGCTCTTGGCATCATTATGCTGGGTCTGGGGCTTTCCCTTACGCTGGAAGACTTTAAACGTGTAACCCGCTATCCCAAAGCCATGACGATTGCATTGGTAAGCCAGATGGTGTTGTTACCAATACTTTGCTTTGGGATCGCCATCCTGAGCGGATTAAATCCGGTTTTGTGTGTTGGTCTTGTCTTACTCGCGGCCTCGCCCGGAGGCCCGACCGCCAACCTGTACAGTCATCTTTCAAAAGGCGATGTAGCACTCAACATTTCACTCACGGCTGTCAACAGTGTGCTGACACTTTTTACGTTGCCTTTCATTGTCAACCTGGCCATGGAATATTTCATGGGTGCCGGGCAATACATTCCACTGCCGTTTGCCAAAGTGATCGAAGTATTTGTGGTGGTGTTGGTTCCGGTGGCGATTGGTATGGTAATTAAGAGCAAAGCCCCGCTCTTTGCAGAAAAAATGAACAAGCCGGTTAAAATTGTTTCTGCCTTGTTGCTGATCATCATCATTGTATCGGTAACCGTCCGTGAAAAGCAAGTCTTAATGGATCATTCCGCCCAGTTAGGGTTGCCGGTACTGCTCTTTAACATCCTCAGCCTGGCTACTGGCTACTACCTGCCCCGGCTCTTCAATGTTGATAAAAAACAGGCGATCGCCATTGGCATGGAAATCGGTATTCACAATGGCACACTGGCCATCTATATCGCCCTGAATGTTCTGAACAATTCAGCCATGAGTATTCCACCTGCCATTTACAGTTTGCTGATGTTCTTCACTGCGGCCGCGTTTGGGTTCCTGGTAAACCTGGGCAAACAACAAACCGCTTAAAATTTTCTGGTTCATGGAATTGAAATAAAGCTGACATGGGGATGCATTCAGCAGTAATTGTTTGTTTAAGTTTGACCGATGAAAAAAATTCTATTCCTCCTGTTTATTTCTGTAAGTTCAGTCCTTTGTGCACAATCCGTAAACAAACTGATCAAAGAAGAAAATGTAACCCGCATCATCAAAACACTGGCCTCCGATGATATGATGGGGCGTTCGGCCACACGGCCCGAACACATAGAAAGAGCGGCTGCTTTTTTGGAAAAGGAATTTTCAGTAATTAAGCTCAATAAGTTCACCGGCCTTGCTACCTATCGGCAGGAATTCAAAAAGGATATGATTATTCCAGGTCCGGTACGTGTAACGATTAACGGAACAAATATTCCGGCAGAACAAATCGTGGTTTCCTCAGAAAACACGCGCATTCATTATTCGAACAATCTTACAATCAAAACGATTGAATACGACAGTACAGTAAAAAACAAAAGACAATATATTTTAAGCAAAGCTTTTAATCTGGTCCGGGGCGATACTTCCTCCAACCTCGTATTGGTAGATCCTAAACTCGAAAAGGAATTTAACGACCTGAAATCGTACTTCGGCAAAAGATTGGTTGCTAACCGAAAGGGTACCAAAATTTTTGTCGTTGGAAAGTTTGAAGTTCAATCGTATTCGATAACGGGCGAACAACAATGGCAGCCGATCACGATGGCCAATATTATTGGAGTGATCCCCGGCAAGTCAAAACCCGATGAGTTTGTCGTCTTCTCCGGACATTATGATCACATCGGCATCCGGCCCCCGATCTCCGGGGACTCCATTGCCAATGGTGCGGATGATGATGCATCCGGTACAACGGCCGTGGTGGAATTGGCCCGATATTTTAAGAAAGCCAGGAATAATCAACGAACCCTCATCTTCGTTGCCTTTACCGCAGAAGAGATTGGAGGTTTCGGTTCCCGTTATTTCTCAGAACAACTTAATCCCGACAAGGTGGTGGCCATGTTTAACATAGAAATGATTGGCAAGCCCTCCAAATGGGGACCAAACTTCGCCTTCATTACCGGGTATGAACGCTCCGACTTTGGTGAGATCTTACAAAAGAACCTGACCGGAACTCCCTTTGAATTCAAACCTGATCCGTATCCTCAGCAAAACCTGTTCTACCGGTCGGACAATGCCACACTGGCCCGATTGGGCGTGCCCGCACATACCATTTCTACCGATGAAATTGACATCGACAAATACTACCACACGGTGAACGATGAGGTGGAGACCCTTGACCTGAAAAATTTGACGGCCACCATCCGCGCCATTGCATTGAGTGCACAATCGATTGTTTCGGGGAAGGACACTCCGAAGCGCATCGACAAGAGCACCGTGCGGTAGGCGCATTTTACTGGTGAATCGCCACCCAAATCCCACTCCCTTTCCCTATTTTTGAGGTCCGATTTAAAGGAGTTCGAAAAAATGGCCGAGTACAGCAAGGAAGAGATCAAACGCATTGAAGAAAAGTGGCGTAAGAAATGGATTGCCGACAAAGTTTATGAGGTAAATAATAATCCCTCGAAACCGAAATATTATGTATTGGATATGTTCCCGTATCCTTCGGGGGCTGGTTTGCACGTAGGGCACCCGCTTGGCTACATCGCCTCGGATATTGTTGCCCGCTTCAAACGCGTGAAAGGATATAATGTGTTGCATCCGATGGGCTTCGATGCCTTTGGGCTGCCGGCCGAACAGTATGCACTGGAGCATGGCATTCATCCTGCGGTTTCCACGGCCGATAATATTAATAATTTCAAGAAACAGTTGGGAAATATCGGGTTCTCGTACGACTGGAGCCGTGAGGTACAAACATGCGACCCCACCTATTACAAATGGACACAGTGGATCTTTTTACAAATTTTTGACAGCTGGTTTAACCGGAAGAAACAAAAGGCGGAACGGATTTCAGAACTGATTAAAATTTTTGAATCAGAGGGGAATAAAAATCATTCCATTCCAAACTCAAAATATAAAATTCAAAATTTCAGCAGTGCCGATTGGAAATCCTATTCCGAAAAGCAACAGCTGGAAATATTAATGGAATACCGCCTGGCCTACCTGGCTTATACCGATGTAAACTGGTGCGAAGCCTTGGGTACCGTACTGGCCAATGACGAAGTGATCAATGGCGTAAGCTACCGCGGTGGGTTTCCGGTAGTGAAAAAACAAATGCGGCAATGGAGTTTGCGCATTACCGAATATGCCGATCGATTGCTGAAAGGACTGGACGAGATCGACTTCAGCGAGTCGATGAAAGAGATTCAGCGGAACTGGATTGGAAAAAGCGTGGGGGCCCAAATCAATTTTCAATTGACAATTGGCAATTTTCATTTATCGGTTTTCACCACCCGGCCTGATACCATCTTTGGCGTTGACTTTATGGTGTTGGCGCCCGAACATGAACTGGTACAAAAGATCACAACACCTCAACAGAAAGAAGAAATTGAAAAATACCTGAAGTATGTGGAGAGCCGCTCGGAAGTGGATCGCATGGCGGAAGTTAAAAAGATAACGGGAGCTTTTACCGGAGCCTATGCCGTCAATCCGTTTAACGGAAGGCAAATACCAGTCTGGATCAGCGAATACGTATTGGTGGGCTATGGAACCGGTGCAATCATGGCCGTGCCGTGTGGCGATGAACGCGACCATAAATTTGCCAAACATTTTAAGATCCCCATCACGAATATCATTGGCTCGCATTACAATGGCAACGAAGCCAACCCAACCAAAGACGCCATTCTCGAAAACTCCGGCTTTATGGATGGCCTTGTGATGCATAAAGCCATTGACGTGGCTATTGAGGAACTGGAAAAGCGCGGCCTCGGCAAGCGCCAGATTAATTACAAAATGCGTGATGCGGGCTGGAGCCGCCAACGCTATTGGGGCGAACCCTTTCCGGTTTACTTTAAAGACGATGTGCCCTATGCCATGAAGGAAAGCGAACTTCCGCTGGAGTTACCGCCTTCCAATAATTTCAAACCTTCCGGCACGGGTGAAGGCCCCCTGGCCAATCTGCCCGACTGGATCAACTTTGCCCCGGGGTTGAAACGCGACAGCAATACGATGCCAACGCATGCGGGGGCAGCCTGGTATTTTTTACGGTACATGGATCCGCACAACCCAAACGCTTTTGCTGATAAAAAAGCCCTGGATTACTGGAATCAGGTGGATGTTTATATCGGTGGTTCGGAACATGCCGTAGCGCACTTGTTGTATGCAAGGTTGTGGACCAAAGTGCTGCACGATTTAGGCTATCTGAATTTTGATGAGCCGTTCAAGAAGTTAATTAACCAGGGGAAGATTACGGGGGATTCAAGATTTGTATATCGTATCCGGGGCACACAAAAGTTTGTATCTGCAGGATTGAAAGCTACATATGAAACCGATGAACTACACGTAGACATCAATATCGTCAATGGACTTGAATTGGATACCGAAGCATTCAAATCCTGGAAACCAGACTTCGCTAATGCCGAATTTATACTGGAAGACGGTAAATACATCTGCGGTTCAACCATTGAAAAAATGAGTAAGTCTTATTTTAATGTGGTGAACCCGGACCAGATCATTGACACCTACGGTGCCGACACGCTACGCATGTATGAAATGTTCCTGGGTCCGTTGGAAGCTTCCAAACCCTGGAGCACGCAAGGCATTGATGGGGTCTATAAGTTTCTAAGACGCTTCTGGAATCTGTTCCATGATGCTGCCGGCAACTTCAAGATCATCGAGGCAGCACCTACCCGCGAGGAATTAAAAGTGCTGCATAAGACAATTAAAAAAGTGGAACAGGATATTGAAAATTTCTCTTTCAATACCTCGGTAAGTGAATTCATGATCTGTGCCAATGAACTTTCTTCACTGAAGTGTAATAAGCGGGCGGTATTGGAACCGTTGGTGATTGCCCTCTCTCCTTTTGCCCCGCACCTGGCAGAAGAACTGTGGTCCTTACTTGGTCATCCAGACACGGTGCTGAATGCCACCTTTCCGAAATACGATGAGCAATACCTCACCGAAAGCTCGCACAACTACCCCATTTCCATTAATGGCAAAGTGCGCGCCCAAATGAACTTTGCCTTGGATATGCCAAAGGAAGACATCGAAAAACAGGTGTTGGCTTCCGAGATCGTACAGAAGTGGAGCGAAGGCAAGCCGCCCAAAAAAGTGATTGTGGTACCGGGTAAAATTGTGAATGTGGTGTTGTAAGTTTAACCATCTATCAAAAAGCAGTACACCGCTCACAACAAAATCCAATATCCAGCGGGAAAGACGTTGGATTTTTTGTTTATTTTAACTGTAACAAATCACCTTTTCCTGCAACTTATTCGTTTAGAATCATCACCAACCCAATTCCATGGAATTAATCATTCAAGACCTCAACAAGACGTACGCCAATGGCGTGCAGGCATTAAAAGATGTTTCTCTTACCATCAAACAAGGGATGTTTGGTTTGCTTGGACCCAATGGTGCCGGCAAGTCATCGCTCATGCGGACCATTGCCACCTTGCAGGAAGCCGATTCGGGAAGTATTACGTTGGGTAACATCAATGTACTTACGCAAAAGGAAGAGGTTCGTAAAATTCTAGGGTACCTGCCCCAGGAGTTTGGCGTCTATCCGCGGGTGGATGCGGTCACTCTGCTGGACCATTTGGCTGTATTAAAAGGGATCAAAAATAAAAACGAACGCAAGCAATTGGTGGATGCCTTGCTGCACAAAACCAACCTGTGGCAAGCGCGCAATAAAAATCTGGGTGGCTACTCAGGAGGTATGAAGCAACGATTTGGCATCGCCCAGGCCCTGATTGCCAGCCCCAAGTTGATCATCGTGGATGAACCCACGGCCGGCCTGGATCCAGCCGAACGCAACCGTTTTTTAAATCTACTTTCTGAAATTGGTGAAAATACCATCGTGATTCTTTCCACACACATTGTAGAAGATGTGAAAGAATTGTGTACCGACATGGCCATCATCAACAAAGGCCAGGTGTTGTACAAGGGCAGCCCGATGGACGCCATTGCGGAAATTGAAGGCAAAGTGTGGAAGAAACGCATTACGAAAGCTGAGCTGGAACACTATCGAAACTCCATGAATGTTATTTCTGAACGGTTGATTGCGGGCAGTCCGGAGATCACCGTATTTCAGGAATCAAAACCGGATGACGGATTTCATCTTACCGATGCTGACCTGGAAGATGTTTATTTTACCCACATCTTCGGTTCCAAAAAAGAAAGTGTAGCCTAATCCTTACACAAGAACATTATGTTTAAAGATATTTTTCTTTTCGAGCTCAAGTATCGGAAGGCCCGGGCCGCCAACTACATCTACTTCGGCATTATGTTTCTGCTTTGTATTCTGGCCGTCACCACCGATGTCGTGCAGATCGGGGGTGGTGTGGGCCAGGTAAAAGAAAATGCTCCCATCGTCATCGGCCAGATGATTGTCATCATGACTGTCTTTTTATCGCTGATTGCCTCGGCCATCATGGGGGTAGCCGTGCTTCGCGATTTTGAGCACAATACCGAAGCCATTCTCTTCAGCACTCCCATTAAGAAATTTTCATACCTGATGGGCCGCTTCTGGGGATCTTATATTGTATTGCTGTTCGTGGCTACCAGTTTGCCGTTAGCATTTATGATTGGAGATCTGTTTCCGACCCGCGAAGCAGACCGCATGTTGCCCTTCAATTTCTCGACCTACTGGCGACCCTTTCTCATCTTCGCGGTACCCAATATGTTTTTCACAGGCGCTATTTTCTTTGCGAGCGGAGCGTTGAGTCGCAAGTCCATCGTGATTTACACACAAGGCATCTTATTATTAGTACTCTACCTCGCTAGCCAATCGATGTTGCGCGATCTGGAGCAAAAACAAATTGCAGCGTTGCTCGATCCGTTTGGGGTGCGGGCCTTCAGCTTTCACACGCAATACTGGACCCCGGGCGAACGCAATTCATTGCCCATTCCATTGGAAGGATATATTTTATACAATCGGCTCATTTGGATTGGGGTTGGAATTTTAATTCTTGTCATCAATCACTTCGCCTTCAGCTTCAATGTGGTTCGCAATTCGGTATTCCGCCAGCGCGCGCTTAAAGATGAACGAATGATGATCAAACCGGAAGAAACTAAAATTCCGGTTGCCCATCAGTTTACCGGATTTACCACGCACATCGGGCAGTCGATAAAACTCACCCTGTTCTATTTTAAGATGGTGTTCAAGGAAATTCCATTCTTGGCGATTGTGATAGCAGGCATGTTATTGATGGCGCTTAACGCCATAAACCTTAACGAATTGTTTGGTACCAGCTCCTATCCCACTACCTACTCCATCCTTGGGTTGCTGAGTGGCTTCAATCTCTTTTTTATCATCATCGCTGTGTTATACTCGGGCGAACTGGTATGGAAAGAGCGGGCCGTCAATCTGAACCTGATCATCGATGCCATGCCGATGCCGGACTTCATTAACCTGATCTCCAAGTTTCTTGGTTTGTTGTTGGTGTACCTGGTGCTTTTATTCGCGCTCATCATTTGCGGAATACTCATCCAGGTCTCGTACGGCTACTACAAGTTTGAACTCGGAGTGTATTTCGGTTCACTCTACTCCGAGACCTTGGCCTTCCTGGTACTCTATACCCTGCTATCGATGTTTATCCAGGTGATGGTGAACAATAAGTTTCTGGGTTTTGCGGTGGCCATCGCCTTTTTCATCCTGGTGGGTTTCTTCGGCCAAATGGGTCTGGAGCATCCGCTGTTTCAGTTTGGCAGTGGCAGTTTAGGCACCTATTCCGATATGAATGTGTATGGCCATTTTGTTACCCCATTCACCTGGTTTCAGGTTTACTGGTTCGCCTTTGTGGTTTTTCTTTTTGCAGTAGCCGTGATTTTTTCCGTACGGGGATCTGAATCCGTGATGAAGATGCGCTGGAAGTCCGGCAAGTTGCGCCTCTCGCGTTCACTGCGCTTGTTAATTGCCGGGGCATTGGTCCTGTTCGGCTCCACCGGATTTTACATTTTTTACAATACCAATGTTTTGAACCGATATAGTAATTCGGACGAACGCGAAGACTTACAGGTCGACTATGAGAAAACTCTGAAGAAGTATGAGTTTACGGCTCAACCCCGCATCACACACGTTGATTTGAAAGTAGATATCTATCCCAGCAGACGCGACTTTGTTGCCGAAGGGTATTATCTTTTAAAGAATAAAACCACCGAACCGATTACTGAAATTCATATTCAGGAAGATGTTTCACCGGAAAACACGACCGAATACCTGCGCTTTGACAGGAAGCATGGCGTGAAGGAAAAGTTTGATCAATTCAAATACACGATTTATGCACTCGAACAACCGCTGCAACCGGGCGACAGTCTGAAAATGGAATTTAAAACGAGCTTCCGCACCCGTGGATTTGTGGCCAGTGGTTCCAACACACAGGTGATTTTCAATGGCACCTTCTTTAATAACGGCTACTTTCCATCCCTGGGGTATAGCAGCGATGGTGAAATGGCAGATGATAACGACCGCAAAGAAAAAGGTCTGCCCGAACGTGAGCGGATGATGGAACGCGATGACCCACGCGGCACTTCCATGAGTTTGTTTGGTGACGATGCCGATCACATTGACTTTAACATGCTACTCAGTACGGATAAAGGACAAACCGCGATAGCTCCGGGATATTTGGTTAAGCAATGGGAAGAGGGTGACCGGGTTTACTTTCAATATGACATGGATGCCCCCATGTGTAATTTCTACTCAATGATTTCGGCCAACTATGCCATTCAACGCGACAAGTGGAATGATGTGAATCTGGAAATCTATTACCACCCGGGACACGAATACAATCTGGATAAGATGATGGCAGGAATGAAAGACGCCCTTGAGTATTACACAAAACACTTTAGTCCTTATCAATACCGCCAGTTGCGCATCATGGAGTTTCCGCGGTATTCCACCTTTGCCCAATCCTTTGCCAACACAATTCCGTTCTCAGAGGGCATCGGTTTCATTGCTAAAATTGATGATCCCGAAAAGGACATTGATTACGTTTATTACGTTACTGCACACGAGGTTGCGCACCAGTGGTGGGGCCATCAGGTAATGGAAGCCCGCGTGAAAGGCAATGCCATGTTGAGTGAGAGCATGTCTCAATATTCGGCTTTGATGGTATTGAAGCACAAGTTCCCACCTGAAATCATTGAACGTTATCTGAAATATGAGTTGGACCGCTACCTGGGGGGTCGTGCTTCTGAGCGGAAGAAGGAACAACCGTTGGAATTCGTGGAAGGCCAGGGCTACATCCATTACCAAAAAGCATCGCTGATCTTCTTTGCCTTGCAGGATTACATCAGTGAAGACAGTGTGAACGTGGCTTTCCGCAGGTACAATCAGGAGTGGCGGTTTAAAGATGCTCCGTATCCTACCTCCGCGGATTTACTGAAACACATTCGGGCAGTAACCCCCGATAGTCTGCACTACCTGATTCACGACATGTTCGAAACCATTACGCTCTTTGAAAATAAAACAGAAACGGCCGAGTATGAAGAGAAATCGGAAAATGAGTTTGCCGTTTCCCTAAAAGTTTCGGCAGAAAAGATGCGGGCCGACAGCACCGGATTGGAAACCTCTATTCCCATCAATGACTGGATAGACATTGGCGTGTATGGAAAAAGTAAAGCCGGCAAAGACAGTTTGATCTACCTGAAAAAGCACAAGATCACTCAGAAAGACAATGAATTTACAATTACCGTACAATCGCGGCCGCGCAAAGCAGGCATTGACCCGTTGCATAAGTTAATCGACCGGCACTCGGATGACAATACAAAGTCGCTGATGCGGAAGAAAGCGGAACCGGCCTCCTGAAGGAACTGAACCAGAAAAGTCCGTCACCCTGCCAGATTCTTTTGGTATGGATGTGTTTCAAACCCGGCTTTTACCAAAACTCCCTCCAAGTTTTTGCCCAAGTATTTTTTGTTTCAAAACATGACAGAAATCATTACATTCATCAACTCAATCATGCACCTTCCACCATGTAAAACTTAAACATTTACCGCTATGATCTCCGTATTGTCGACCACCGGAAAATACTCGCTCCAGCCGAGCCTTATGGAAATGCACCACAGTAGTCTGGAATGGCTCTCTACCACTGTGTTATGGAAACAAGAGGTTGCCTTCTTTCAAAAACTCCTCGATCGCTATTCCCCTCAACTCACCTCACCCGAAGACAAGAAACGAATCAGTCACTTTCAAAATGTCATTACCTATTACGGTGGCGAACTGATCGATACCATGCGAAAAAAAATTAAGGGACATGAACACCGGCTGGCTGACCTGTTGCAGGAACTGAAGTCACAAGACCATGAGTATTACCAGGAGCATGGCGAATTGCTGGAAGAATTGAGTGCCTTCATGAAAACCTTCAATGCATTTAAAAGCGAATTCTTTGGCTTCATCGACCGGGCCATGTGATCAAAAAGGGTGCGCTAACGCTCATTAGGTAACATTTATTAACTTAGCGCACCTTTTATTAAACCTCTATGCGCTTTTCCAAAATTGTCGGGTTAGGTCATCATGTACCCGAAACGGTTATTACCAATGCCCAGCTCTCTGCCATGATGGACACCACCGATGAGTGGATCACCGAACGCACTGGCATTAAGGAAAGGCGCTGGATTGATCCCGCCAAGGACACCGTTGCTAACATGGCAACTAAGGCCACACGGCTAGCATTGAAACGCGCCAACCTCACTGAAAAAGACATTGAGTTTATTGTATTCGCTACGATCACCCCCGACTACTTCTTCCCGGGTTCGGGGGTTTTGCTTCAGCGGGAATTGGGCCTAGAAGGAATTGGCGCTCTGGATATCCGCAACGCCTGCTCCGGCTTTATTTATGCCCTGTCTGTTGCCGATCAGTTCATTAAATCGGGCATGTACAAAACCATTTTGGTGGTCGGGGCCGAAATTCAATCTACCGCCATTGATGCTACTACCCGTGGCCGCAATACGGCCGTAATCTTTGCAGATGGAGCTGGAGCTGCTATCCTGCAACCTGCTGATAAGCCGGGAATACTTTCTACCCATTTACATTCCGATGGCCGATTTGCCGAAGAATTGTATGTGCGCGACCCGGGCAGCAGCCGCCCGCGTGAAGAACGCCAGCCCGAACAGATTCTCGACACCACCCATTTTAAAGTAGTGATGAATGGAAACCAGGTATTCAAGCATGCCGTGGTGCGCTTCATGGAGGTGATCAACGAAGCTTTGAACGCCAACAGCATGAAGAAGGAAGAAATTACCTTGTTGGTACCCCACCAGGCGAACCTCCGTATCAGTCAATTCATCCAGGAAAAGATGGCCTTGCGCGATGATCAGGTATATAATAACATCATGCGGTACGGCAATACCACCGCGGCCTCCATTCCCATTGCCCTAAGTGAAGCCTGGGGGGAGGGAAGAATAAAAGAAAATGACGTAATTTGCTTAGCTGCATTTGGCAGTGGATTTACGTGGGCTTCGGCTCTGATCCGTTGGTAAACGATTTCAAGTTTCAGGTTTCAAATTTTATTACGAACCTGAAATTTTGAATTTCATAATTTGAAATCAATATGAAGACAACTTCTTATAATCCGAGCCCGCTGGAAATTGATTTAGCCAATGCCCTGGTAATTTTGCAAAAAGAAATCGAAAAGCATTTGCAAAATAATCAGATCACCAACATAGAACCCAACCTCTCGCGCGACAACCCCATGGTAAAATTTAATCTGGTAGACAAAGATGGGGATCCCCATGAAATCGTGATCCGCATCGTTCAGATACCTGATAAATTTTAGGCACCGCACCCGCAGCCATGTCGATCCTGATTGTCCTGCTGTGTATCGTACTGCTGGTGGTGTTGATCTCCTACTTCAAACTCAATGCCTTCCTTGCATTTTTGTTTGTTTCCATCCTCGCAGGTTTGTTGTTAGGCATCGAAGTGACTCAAATCAGTGCCTCCGTACAAAAGGGTGTGGGCGATATGTTGGGTTCATTGGCCATTGTGGTAATTGCCGGTTCGATGCTAGGTAAGCTGGTCGCTGACAGCGGAGCCGCCCAACAGATCGCATCGGGTTTGGTAAAAGCGTTTGGCGACCGCAATCTGCAATGGGCCCTGATGACGGCCGGGTTCATCATCGGGATCCCTTTATTTTATAATGTCGGCTTCATTCTGGTATTTCCATTAATCGCCTCGGTCGTGTACCGGTACAAGATGCCTGCGGTGTATATCGGGTTGCCCATGATGGCGGCCTTGTCGGTAACGCATGGGTTCTTGCCCCCCCATCCTTCTCCAACCGCCCTGGTGGCTCAATTCAAAGCGGATATGGGCACCACTTTACTGTATGGATTTGCTATTGCAGTGCCCACCGTATTGGTTGCCGGCCTGCTTTATTCAAAAACCCTGAAGGGTGTTGAAGCAAAATTGTTGAAGACCTTTCAAACGGAAGGAAAACCTGAGGATCAGTTGCCTGGAATGGCCAACAGTCTGTTCTCTGCTTTGTTGCCGGTGCTCTTACTGGCGCTGACCACCGTAGTTAACCCTTCATTGACGGACGGCACCCTGGTAAAAAAAATCTTTCTCTTTCTCAGCGACCCGGCCATTGTCATGCTGCTTTCGCTGGGCGTTGCCACCTACAGTTTAGGCTTGCGCAGAAATACGCCCATGAAGCAGATCATGACCAGCTATGGCGAGGCAGTAAAAGACGTAAGTATGATCATGCTGATCATGGGCGGGGCAGGCGCCTTAAAACAGATTTTGATGGACAGCGGTGTGAGTCAGGACATTGCCACCCTGCTGGACGGGATGAATGCCCATCCGCTGGTGTTGGGCTGGATCATCGCCAGCATCATCCGCGTTTGTGTGGGTTCGGCCACTGTGGCGGGTTTAACTGCGGCAGGGATCATGGTGCCTTTTATTGGTCGGCCCGGGGTAGATGCCAATTTAATGGTGCTCGCCATCGGAGCCGGTAGCCTCATGTTTTCCCATGTAAACGATGCCGGCTTCTGGCTGTTCAAAGAATACTTTAACCTGAGCATCAAAGACACGATCCGGTCGTGGTCGGTAATGGAAACCATTGTGGCTGTGTGTGGCCTGGCCGGAGTAATGTTGATTAATGTGTTGCTTTAAGTTGCGATCATTACTAAAGGAAAATTGTACTTCAAATCTTTCAAGAATCACATAATAAATCACTATTCTTCAATTACTCTGATTCGTCTAATTAGGCCATTCGGTTGCCTCTAGCATCTTCACCATAAGCGTACTGAATATTAATTATCCCCACCAAGTTCAACTCTATACGATGTTGCGCATGGAATATTTTCTTATGTTATTACTCTGTTGATGTAATCTCTGTAGATTCATCTAAAAATGGAGTTTTATATTTTGTTTTCGATCTTATAAGATTTGAAAAACCTGATTGGTAAGAATCAACCACTGATTTAACGCGATACTAATAACCTGTGCAAGGAGTTGGACCTAAAGCACTTACTGATCCTTAGTGCTTTAAAATTTTACTTTTTATTATAACACCATTCTTCAAGGTTAAAGCTATGTAAAATCCGGGGGGAACCGTGGAGGCATCCCATCGGTATTGGTCAATTCGATTCAACCTGTACTTTAATCCGGTCAGGCTTACCAGTGAAAGTTGATCAATCTCATCATGGCACTCAACGTAATTTCCAATGGGGTTTGGAAAAAACTCAACTGCCATACTCTCCTGTACGGAGGTAATTAATGGATTTGTAAGTGGCACATTGGTAAACAACCTGTATTCTCCGGGCTCCAAAGAAACGGTGAAGGAAGAACCACTGACCACCACAAAACTTTTAGAATAATAGTCATACCAGGTACCCGGGTGCGGAAAGCTGAGTGCATAGTTTTTAGCACTCACATCGAAGTTGGCCACTACCACGGCACTCATCTCAGTGGAATCTTTTGGTGTGGTGGTATAATTTTTATTTTTAATTATTGCAGCCTTGATCAGGTTATCGGATGAAAATGTTGCTGTGCCATCTTGAAACACACTCGCAGCTTTCTTTAAAGCAATTAGTGCAGACGTATGATTGAATAGCTGGAGTCGTGGGTAATCATCCAGGTATTCCCAACCGGTGGGCTTAATCGCAAGGCGGCAATCATTATTGATCGTACCATCTTCGCAACGATTGATACTCAAATCATACCCCAACTCACCAAATTGCCAGAGCATTTTGGGGCCCGGAATTGGATAGAACATAACGGCTGCCGCTTTCATCCGTTTTAGTGCGGTGTCAAGGGTCTTCACACTGTACCCTGTTCCGGAGTTTCCAAATTGAAGATTTTTATACATCAGCCGCTCTTCATCATGGCTTTCCATGTAACCAATCAAGTTTGGTACAGACCAACCGCGAGTGCCATGATAAATAAAGGTTATATCCGAGTCGGTGCCGTAGCCCATGGTATTCTGATTGTATGGATCGGTCATCTTTCCCCATAACATCATTCCTTTACCTTCATTGGCCCTATACTCAGCCAACTCCTTCTCCTCCTGGTTAGCACCCAGGTGTTCCAACATGACATAAGCTTCCGGACTATGTTCCCAGATTTTATCGGCCATGCGTTTCAGTAAGGCGATCCGGTTCGCATCATAGGCTGACCACGCATTAACATTATTCGGATTATTGGTTTGAGTAAATCCCTTTGATAAATCAAACCTATACCCATCGATCTTATATTCATTCAGCCAATAGTAATTCACGGTGTCGAGGTATTTTTTGGTGTAAGCGCTTTCATGATTCATGTCATTAAATACATTGAACGGATGAGTAGCTGTTACATTAAACCATCGGTTGGTTGGGTTCGGCTTGAAGGTGGTGAAATTGAAATCCTGCATGGCAAAAGCATTGGGAATATCCTGATGATTCATGGCGATATCAAAAATCACAGCCATACCATGTTGGTGACAGGCATCAATAAATTCTTTCAGTTTATTTTTTGTACCATAGAATTTATCAGGCGCAAACATGAAGGTTGGGTTATAGCCCCAACTCTCGTTTCCATTAAACTCCATCACGGGCATCAGTTCAATGGCGTTTACACCCAGCCGTTTCAGATACGAGAGGGTGTCAATCAGTGTCTGATAGTTTCGTTTTCCGGTACCAAAAAAATCGCGTAACAACAATTCATAAACAACCAGGCTTTCTTTTTTGGGCTTCATAAAATTTTGTGTCTTCCACGCGTAGGCCGGTTGATTGGTTTGAAAGACTGCTACACGGTTTTCATACCACTTTGACGAGAGTGCTTTGGCAGGATATAGTTTTAAGTTCGGGTAAGAAGCTGCCGGAATATACTGATCGTCTGGATCGAGAATTTTATCAGCAAATGGCTCCGCTACCCGCAGAGATCCATCAAGCCAATATTGAAAGCCATATTCCTGTCCGGGGATAAGACCGGTTAATTCTTTCCAAAAATATTCACCATCACGATTCATCAGGTTCTCGGCCATCACTTCCCAATTACTAAAGTCACCAAGTACGTACACAGATGACTTTCCCGGAGCCCAGAAACACACCGTCACTTTTGCAGGATCTAGATCGTAATTAATTCCTGCAATAATACCAGCAGGTCTCGGTACAACCGGGCTGATTTTGGTTAGTATGTATTGAAAGGTAATCTCATGGCTGGCTCCTCCTACCACGGCAGTGGCTGTGATTTTAACTGTTGCCTCGGTAGGCAGGGCCGGTACCGTGTACGGGAAAGTATAGTTTTGCACAGCTGACTTTGAATCCATAAGCACATTATTCAAAAACAATTGAAAATTGGCGGAGGCGGGAGCGGTGGCATTAATAGTTAAGACATTTCCTTCCTGAACGGCAACGGGAAATACGGAAGGTGAAACCAAGGTGATTTTAAATCCAAAATTGGAGATAAAGTCAGTGGTTTGCCCATTCGGCCAGTCATTCGCTTTCAGCAACATTCCTAGCTGGGTTTCAGCGCTGATATCGGCTGTAAAAAAATCAGCTGGCTTGAAGGTGATGGTAAACTTGGTAATACCCCCCGTTGTTGATTTGGTAAACTTGGCGGGGTCAGCAGCCGCGGTGGCCGGATTGATATTATACTTTGCATTAATATTCTTACCCGGAATCCAAACCCAAAGCCAGGCATTGGAAAGGGTTGCCAGCGGGGTACCGGTTACATCGTACGTTACCGTAATCTGACTATTATATTGAAAGACGGAAGGTGCGATGGTAGGATCAAGCGTTACTTTTTGAGCCACCGAGACCAAACTTACTCCCATTAAAAACAGTAATACGCTTCGCTTTACCATATCCATTAAATTAAGCATTCATACCAATACCTAAATGTTTTCATTGCTTACTTTTACTCCCCAATAAAATGCAAAATCTTCCTGATTTCCGAACTCAATTTAGCAGTAAAGATATTGTTGATGCCTTTAAGCGCCAATTAATAAAGGATTTTGAAAAAAGTAATTTCTCAACTGACTTTGTGGATGCATTGGAATCCGATTACCGCAGCATCCATCAAAAAATTGCTCATGAACTGCAGCTGCATGAATCCAAATCCGATTTTAATTTGATGCACCTCCTGTACCGGACTGATATTAGCGAAACTCAGTTAAAGAAGTATTTGAACACGAAAAAGGATTGTAGCTACTACGATGTCATTGCGGAATTAATCATAAAACGCGTATTACAAAAGGTGGTGGTGAAACAATACTACAAAAACAAAGAAATGTAAAGCTTATTTGGATTTAGCAAGAACGTACTGCAACGGATTGTATTACCCCTGTTCGATCTTGGCAACCAGCTCCGCATACCAAGCTTGTCCGTACTTCCGGATGAGCGCGTCCTTAAGAAATTTATACAACGGCACCTGCAGCGACTTGCCCAACACGCAGGCGGCCGAACAAATGTCCCACTTGTGATAATTCACCGCTTCAAAGCCCTTTTTGTTTTTGGTGATGCGAATGGGATATAAATGACAGGAAATCGGTTTTCGAAAATCAATCTTACCATCGAGGTAGGCTTGTTCAATGCCACACTTCAAAATGCCCTTCTCATCGTATAACGCATAGGCGCATTCTTTGCCACCAATAGTGGGGGTCGAAAAATCTCCATCCTCATCCAGAATGTAGGGCCCCTGTGCTTCAATTGCCTTTAGGCCCTCGGGTGTAAGATAAGCTCGGATGGCCGGTTGAATAGCGCGCATCTTCTCCAACTCCTCTTCCTCCAGAGGCGCCCCCAGTTCGCCTTCCACACAACAGGCGCCTTTGCATTTTTCGAGGTTGCATACAAACTCCACTTCTTTGATGTCGTCTGAAACCAGGATCTCACCTACTTTAATCATGATTGGATTATATTTCCAACTTCGGACTTTGACTCAAGCCTTTCCGTTTGCGATAAAATTCTTTTCCGGCAATGTAGCAATGTCTTTCCACTTCTGCATGCAACGCCCCGGCTGCGTCCAGCCATTGGATAACAAACAACTGTGTGCAATGGCCGTGCTCGAGTGTCTTTTTCTTAATCTCATCAATGACCTCCGGGGTCAATTTTAACACGGTATACAAAGGTTTTCGGGCAGGTTTCCGAAACCGGATACTTGCTGATTTGTCCCACACCACATAATCGCGACCAAGTGTTCTCAACAACATCACCATGTAAAACGGATCGCAGGCAGCAAACATACTGCCGCCAAAAATGGTGCCCACATAATTATACGTCCACACATTTAGTTTCAGCCGCAAATGCACCTCGGCATTGTCTCCCGACCAAAACAGGATCTTCCCGCCTGTACCGAAGTACATCGGGTACCAATTCATCATCGTACGAAACCACCACGTCTTGCGCGACTCCTTCCGGGTTGTTTTCAGAAAGGCCGGCTTCATCTATTGAAACAATTCAAATTGGGCGTGGCGCGTGGCGGCCACATTTTGCTGAATAACCCGTGTTGAAACCTGTTTGGAGAAAAATCCGATCTGGTAGGTGGGCAATTCCATTAACCCGGAATCGGCTTTGTGGGTAGAGACGGATAGGTTATAGCCCAGAGCCAGCATATTGTTTTGATAAATCTGTACCAGTCGCTTATAGAATTGATAGTTGCTATCCATTCCATTTTCCAGCCGTTCCAAATACCCGGCCCCGTTTAAGAATCGCCTGAGTTTCTCGCGGTTTTCCTTCAGGTAAAACTTGTAAGAAAGCCGATCATTGAGCGCGAAAGAAAAAGGAATTAAAAAATTAACCCCCTGTTCGGCCAGATAGGCTACCGTGTCAAAATGCAGGTCGAACGAAAAAGAATCGCACAAACAAAATACCGCCACCTTAAAGGATCCTTTGGAGCGTGGAATATAGTGATCAAGCTTTGACAGCAAATCTTCCGGTTTGCCTTCCAGCAACAATACATTGCGCCCACGGTAATATTTATTAACCCGGATCTTGAGGGTGCGTAATTGCTCAACATCTTTTTCGCAAAAAATGTATTTGGTAACCGGCAGGTTGGTGGCCAGCGACATTAAAGCGGAAGCAGCAAAAAGTTCTTTTCGGGCCCCTAACGAATACACACCATTTCCGGCAAATAAATCCAGAAAGACAAGCTCATTCGCCTTGCCCGTCATGGAAGCAGCAAATGAAGTCAGGTATTGCTGGATAATGGCAACTTTCCCTTTTATCCACGGTTCGGCTGCCGTTACACTAAAACCATCATCGGGAATGCCCAGCGGGGGCGAAGAAGTCAAACTCACGCTAAAAAATGTTTGCTAAAATTAGTGCTTGAACGCTAAAAGTGAGCGATCCGGGAGTGAAGTTTTTTTGAAACAATTTTGGGTCATCGGATAACTCCATCTTAATCAACCTCCTTCCCCGTTTAACTCAACGATCAATTTAACCAACCAACTTGAGGCTCATCCAGGTTTCAGTGTTGGCAACCGGTTGCCTATATTGCACGCGTTTTATGAGTGACTATTTAGAGACCCTGAATGAACCGCAGCGGGAGGGGGTAATCAACACAGAGGGGCCCTGCATGATCATCGCGGGCGCAGGTTCTGGAAAAACCCGGGTCCTTACCTTTCGAATTGCGCACCTCATCCAAAGCAAAAATGTCGATCCGTTCAACATCATGGCACTTACCTTTACAAACAAGGCGGCGAAAGAGATGCGCGACCGCATTGAAAAAGTAGTGGGAGGCGATGCCCGCAACCTGTGGATGGGTACCTTTCACTCGGTATTTGCACGCATTTTACGGGCCGAAGCTCATCACCTCGGGTACCCCAATAATTTTACCATTTACGATACGGATGATTCAAAGTCGCTGCTGCGGAGTGTGATTAAAGAAATGGGGCTGGACGATACCCTGTACAAAGTCAATACGGTTTACAATCGCATCAGCTCCGCCAAGAACCGGCTCATCTCCTGGCAGGATTATCTCAACAACCCGATTTTTGCTGCTGATGATGTCGCCAACATGCGGCCTGAGATCGGGAACATCTTCAAAGCCTATGTTCTTCGCTGCTTTAAGTCGGGAGCTATGGACTTTGATGATCTTTTGTTTAACACGGACAAACTCTTCAAAGAACACCTCGGGGTGTTGAACAAATACCAACACCGGTTTCAGTACATGTTGGTGGATGAGTTCCAGGACACCAACCTGTGCCAGTATTTTATCATCCGGAAATTGTCATCGGTACGCGAAAATATTTGCGTGGTTGGCGATGACGCCCAAAGCATTTACGCTTTTCGAGGGGCCGACATCACCAACATCCTCAACTTTGAAAAGGATTATCCCGAATTGCGGATTATCAAGCTGGAACAGAACTACCGCTCCACCCAAACGATTGTGGAGGCAGCCAACTCGGTGATTGCCAAAAACAAAGCCCAGCTACCAAAAAACATCTGGACTGCTAACGAAGAGGGCAATCTGATTGAACTGATTAAAGCAGTATCCGATAACGAAGAGGGCAAACTGGTCGCATCTTCAATCTTCGAAGAAAAGATGCAGCACCAGTACAAGTTCAGTGACTTTGTTGTGCTCTACCGCACCAATAGCCAGAGCCGGGCCATTGAAGAAGCGCTGCGCAGGATGAACATCAAATACAAAGTGGTGGGCGGTCTCTCCTTCTATCAGCGCAAGGAAATCAAAGACATGTTGGCTTACCTGCGTTATTCGCTGAACCAGCAAGACGAAGCTTCCTTCAGGCGGATCATCAATTTACCCAAACGCGGCATTGGTGATTCGACTATTGATAAGATCGTGGTGGCGGCCAATGACCATGCCATTTCGATTTGGGAAGTGTTGGAAAATGCACCTTCCTTTTTAGGAAGTGGCCGGGCAGTAAATGCCATTGAAGATTTTGTCACCAAAATCAAGCGGTTCACGATTGAAATTCAGAATAAAGATGCCTATGAAGCCGCGGCTGAAATCGCTAAATCAAGCGGCCTGCTGAAGGAGTTGTATGAAGATAAAACCGTGGAGGGGTTGAGCCGCTATGAAAACGTGCAGGAATTGCTCAACGCAATTAAAGAGTATGTAGAAGATCCGGAGAAGGAAGACAAAAGCTTGAATGCGTTCTTACAGGAAGTTTCTTTGTTGACGGGACAGGATGAAGACAAAGACCAGGATCCCGACAAGGTTACCCTCATGACCATTCACATGGCCAAGGGGTTGGAGTTCAAGAACGTGTACATCGTGGGGATGGAAGAAGATCTGTTTCCCTCACAATTAATGTTGAGCAGCCGATCGGAGCTGGAAGAAGAGCGCAGGTTATTTTATGTAGCCATTACCCGGGCGCAGAAAAAACTATTCCTCTCGTACGCCTTAACCCGGTACCGGTTTGGCCGGTTGAAGAATTGCGAGCCCAGCCGGTTTCTCGATGATATCAACGGAAGGTTTATAAAAGTCAGCACCAAGTTTGGAGGCGTTGAGTCGCTGGCCCCCAATCCCAATTTTGCCCGGAGTTTCGTGAGCGGTATGAAGAAGACCATCCAATCGCAACCCGTAGCCAAAACCACCTATAAACCAGCAGCCGATTTTGCTCCCAGCGACACGGCCGGTTTAAAAGAAGGCATGAAGGTAGAACATCCCAAATTTGGCTTTGGCACCGTGACGAAGATGGAAGAAGTTGGCTCCGAGCGCAAAGCGCGCATCCATTTCACTGATTTTGGGGAGAAGACCTTATTGCTTAGTTTTGCTAAATTGAAAATACACGAAAACTGAAATGATCGGAGAATACAATACCTCGCGCGAACCCATTATCCTGAAGGAATACGGACGCAATGTTCAAAAACTAGTGAACTACATCCGTAGCATTCCGGACAAGGAGAAGCGTACTCAAATGGCAACCACATTAATCGAATTAATTAAGCAGCTCGCTCCGGTTTCAAAAGAAGCGGTGGAGAACCCTCAACGCATGTGGGACGATTTATATATCATGGCTGATTTTAACCTGGATGTGAATAATCCATTTACCACACCGGATAGGACCATCCTGTTTAAGAAGCCCCGGAAAATGGAATATCCGCAAAACGATGTGCGGTACCGACATTATGGAAAAAACATAGAACGGCTTGTGTTGGAAGCTACCAAAAAGGAAGATCCAAAAGAGCGTGAAGAAGCCGCCATCTATATTGGCAAGTTGATGAAGACGTTTTACGGAGCGTGGAACAAAGAAACGCTGGATGACTCTGTGATCGTAAAAGACATTGGCATTTTATCCAAAGGCAAACTTACATTGGATCTGGAGAAAGTGCGGGAAGAAAATCTGTTCGAAAAGCTTTATCGGGAGCAACGCACAAAAACCCAGCGGCCACAGGGAAATGAAAACCGGAATCAACAACGCGGCAACCGGCCCTTCAAAAAGAACCGTCATCAACACCGCAGAAGAGATCAATGAGTTCGTTTAAGATTAAAGGCGGACTTCGGCTAAAGGGGGAAATCATTCCTCAGGGAGCCAAGAATGAAGCCTTGCAGGTGATTTGCACTCCGTTATTAACTGCCGAACCTGTCACCATTCACAACATTCCCGATATCCGGGATGTAAACAAGTTGATTGAACTGGTAGGTGACCTGGGTTGCAAGGTCGAAAATCTGGGCAAAGGTTCGTACCGATTTACCGCAGCCAACATCAATACCGCCTTTCTTCAAACCGACACGTATCGTCAAAAGGCCGCAGCCTTGCGGGGATCGGTGATGTTACTGGGTCCTATTCTTGCACGCTTTGGGGGTGCCAACATTCCCAAGCCGGGTGGGGATAAGATTGGCAGGCGCAGGTTGGACACGCACTTCATCGGCTTTCAAAACCTGGGCGCCAAATTCAACTTTAACGCGCAGGATGGTCTCTATCACATTGACGCACATCATCTGAAAGGATGCTACATGTTGCTGGACGAAGCCTCTGTTACCGGAACAGCTAATATTTTGATGGCTGCCGTGCTGGCGAAAGGAACTACCACCATATACAATGCTGCGTGCGAACCGTATTTGCAACAATTGTGTGCCATGCTCAACCGCATGGGTGCAAAAATTTCTGGTATCGGATCCAACCTACTTACCATTGAAGGGGTAGAAAAACTCCATGGCACCGAACACACGTTGCTGCCGGATATGATTGAGATCGGCAGCTTCATTGGGTTGGCGGCCATGACCCAGTCGGAGATTACCATCAAGAATTGCCGCATCGACATGCTGGGTATTATTCCGGAGATCTTCAGACGCCTGGGCATAAAAATGGAATTCCGGGGCGATGACATTTATGTACCTGCCCAGGAACGTTATGAAATTGAAACGTTTATCGATGGCTCTATTTTAACCGTTGCGGATGCCCCCTGGCCGGGCTTTACCCCCGACCTGATCAGCATTGTTTTGGTGATCGCTACTCAAGCCAAAGGCACGGTGCTGATCCATCAGAAGATGTTTGAAAGTCGCTTGTTCTTTGTGGACAAGTTAATTGATATGGGTGCCCAGATTATTTTAAATGATCCTCATCGCGCCACCGTCATTGGCCTTGATCGCAAACATGCCTTGCGCGGAATCAAAATGTCTTCACCGGACATCCGTGCCGGTGTTGCCTTGCTTATTGCTGCGCTTTCCGCCTCCGGTGAAAGCGAAATCTCTAATGTAGAGCAGATTGACCGCGGATATCAAAACATTGAAGCCAGGCTAAAGAATCTTGGAGCCTCCATTGAGCGGATAGAATTAAATTAAAAATTGCCATACGATTTTTCCGGATCAAACGTTACTCTTCTAAAATCAAACGGTTATGAAAAAAAGGGTTACCACCCTGCTGCTTGCCTTCATGCTAGCCGGTGGGTATGCACAAGAAAACCCCATTGCTATACCGGGCGCATTATTCAAAGTTGCACCTCAAAATTTTATTAATAACGCGCTTAAAGTTGGCGCGGAATTTTTCTCAAAAAGTAAAGAACGCAGTTACCTGGTTTATTTGTCCGGCAGTTTTAATCCGGACAACAATGATTACAGTTATTATCCTGCAGGTATAGGAGCGGAGTTTCAATACCGGAAATACATCGCACCTTTAACCGTCTATACCACAAAAAGGAATAAAGAGTACCTGCAAGGCATATATGTAAGTGGGTATGTTCAAGGCGGCTCGTATTCTGCTGAATATTCAGATTTTAACTATTATTACAATCCTGCTAATCCAAATCAACCGGTACCAACAACCTATACAACGGAAGAATCCTCATACAACTATGGAGCAGGATTTACCATTGGTTTTCACCGGACTTTATGGAAAGTCCTCTTTATCGATGCCTATCTGGGGGGTGGGCTACAGGGAAGCCATGTCGAAAAAACAACTACACCTACCTTGCCACCAAATCCTTATACCTATACGTATTATGACATAACAGACCCTCGATACAGCGGGGTGTTACCGAAATTTGGGCTCCAGATTGGAGTGATGCTATAACAATCAAAACAACGAATTATAATGCGCTACCAACCGGGCAATGTCTCCTTCGTTGGTTAGGTTAATGTTGCTCTTATTGAAATAGGCATTCATTTCTTTTTGCTGATCGGCAAAAATCTTCATCAGATTCTTCTTGGGAGGAACTTCCGCATAGGCCTTGCCGCGAATGTAATACAGCTTACTTTTTTGAATGTACTGGTGATCACGACTGCCCACATTCAAGGCCGGGTGGAAATCAGCTTTCTTAAAGATGACATCACTTTTACGCACCAGCGTCATCTCACCCTCCACCAGAATTTGGAAAAATCCTTCCAGCGGCTCATCTCCCTGCCATTCCTTAACATTAACAAAGTTGGATTGCGCCTTCGTGAGTGAATCAACAAAAATAAAACTCCGCACCAGGTGGCCTTTCAACACCTTCACCCCTTGTGTGGTGACTACATCAAACTCATTCCGGCTTAAATCGAGTTTCGCCAAATAGCCTTCCAACAACTTCCCGTCATACAATTCAAAAGCGGATAAATTGAACTTTTTGTTGAGGTACACATCGCCACTGACAGAAGGAGGTGCACCGGGCATGGTCGTAATGATGCCGCTGGGGTTAGTCGCCTGAGTAGCCATCCGCTCCAGTGTGTAGCGGTTGTGTAAATAGTTTTGCTGGGCCCAACTTTGCATGGGAAGAAGCATCAGAATCAGGAGTATTCGCATAGACAACAGAAATTGAAAATCTAAAGCTATTTAAATATTAATCTTTAGTCCCACCGGACAATGATCAGAGCCATGATACTCATTATAAATCAAAGCATCCTTCACAGATGGAAGAATTTTGGCGGGCACCAGAAAATGATCAATGCGCCAACCTACATTCTTGGCGCGTCCATTCGTTACAAAATTCCAATACGTATATTTCACTTCTTCCGGATAGAAATGCCGGAACGTATCGACCAGGCCGGATTGCAATAACTTTTCAAAGCCATCAATTTCTTGCTGGGTATAGCCTGCCGATTTATTGTAGTTCGCTTTTGGATGGGCCAGGTCAATCGGTTGATGCGCCACATTAAAATCACCACAAACAATCACCGGCTTTCTGCGATTCAGCCACACAATGTACTCGCGAAAGGCTTCGTCCCACGTTTGCCGGTACTCCAGCCGGGATAAACCTTCACCGGCATTGGGTGTGTAGACGGTAATAAAAAAGTAGTTTGGAAATTCTGCCGTAATCACCCGGCCTTCCTGGTCGTGTTCATCAAGTCCCAGGTCATAGATAACATCCAGAGGTTCTGTTTTAGTAAGAATAGCCGTACCCGAATACCCCTTGCGCGCCTTGGATGAGTTGGCATATACTTTATACTCCGGCAACAACTCCAGCGCAGCTAACACTTCCTCTTTGGCAGCCTTGGTTTCCTGCAGCCCCAGGATGTCGGGGGCCATGGTGCGTACGTTGGCAACAAACTCTTTCTTGATAATTGCGCGGATACCGTTTACGTTCCAGGAGACAAAGTGCATTGAAAATGAATTACGAATTTAGAATTATCACAAAACAGAAGACGTCTGACCGCTTTGTTGCATAGTTTTAATCAGTTACTGGTTACTCATTGCTGGCTGCTGGTTGTCTGCTTGCTAGCTACCAGAAGCAAGTAACGAGTAACTATTAAAAGTGGTATCTTACAAAGGCTTCAATCGCTTCGTACTCCGCTAAACCAAGCAGGTTATACGCTTCGGCTGTTGCATGGTTGCGATCTTCGGCCCGCACCCAAAATTCGCGCTTGTCGCTGCCCGGAAATACGGCACTGTCTTTTTGTGACTGATGTTTAAAGATTGCTTTCCGCTTGCGCAATAACTCATCCGGACTGAGCGGAACGGCCATTTCAATCTGGTCGATGTCCCACTCCTGCCAGGCACCGCGGTACAACCACACATAACAATCTTTCATATAGTCTTTATGCTTCAGGCGGTCAATGGCTGCGTAGATAGCTGCCAGACAGACGCGATGGGTTCCATGCGGATCGGACAAATCACCGGCCGCATAGATCTGATGGGGTTTGATCTTTTCAATTAGATCTACAATGATTTGAATATCCTGCTCGCCAATCGGCTTCTTCTTTACCGTGCCGGTTTCGTAGAACGGCATATCCAAAAAATGAGCTTGCGTATCCGGAATACCGGTATACCGGCAACCTGCTTTGGCCTCCCCCCTTCGGATGAGACCTTTGATTTTCATCACCTCCGGGCTATCCACTTCACCCGGCTTTTTATTCTTAATATCGCTGACAATTTTTTCGTAGAACTTCTCCCCATCGGCCTTACTCAGTCCAAAGGACTGGTTGAAGTCACGCACGAAATCGGCAAAACGAATGGCATCATCATCAAATACCGCAATGTTGCCGGAAGTTTGATACGCTACGTGTACTTCATGACCCTGATCAACCAGGCGAATGAAGGTTCCCCCCATGGAGATGACATCGTCATCGGGGTGCGGACTGAAAATGATGGCCCGCTTCGGAAACGGCTTGGCGCGTTCGGGTCGGTTCGAATCATCGGCATTGGGTTTACCGCCCGGCCACCCGGTAATGGTATGTTGTAGGGCGTTGAAGATTTTAATGTTTACCTGATAGGCAGAACCAAATTCGGTAATGATGTCGCCCATGCCATGCTCCATATAATCATGGTTGGTGAGTTTGAGTACCGGCTTCTGCAACTGAAGACACAACCACACCACGGCTTTCTGAATAAGCGTATCGTTCCAGTCTACACTGTCTACCAACCAGGGAGTCTTGATTCGGGTGAGTTTGGAAGAGGCCGCCTCATCCAGAATTACCTGCGTGTTAGGATGTTTCTGCAAAAAGGTAGAAGGGATCTGATCAGTCACCGGCCCTTCCACCGCCTTTTGAACAATGGGTGCTTTGCCCTCGCCCCAGGCCATCATGATGATGCGCTTAGCTTTTAAGATGGAGCCCACGCCCATGGTAATCGCTTTGCGCGGAACATTTTCCTCACCAAAAAAATCACTGGCCGCATCAATGCGCGTTACCTGATCGAGGGTGATCATCCGGGTTGGGGACTTCTCGGACGAGCCCGGTTCATTGAACCCAATGTGGCCGGTTCGACCGATCCCCAATACTTGCAAATCAATTCCTCCTAATGAATCAATCTTCGCATCGTAACTGCGGCAATAGTCACTTACTTTATCCTTCGGTAAGGTGCCATCGGGGATATTGATGTTCTCTTTCGGGATGTCAATCGAATCAAACAAATGCTCCTTCATGAACCGCACGTAACTTTGCAGAGAAGTGGGTTCAATCGGGTAGTATTCATCGAGGTTAAAGGTGATTACGTTCTTAAAGCTCAATCCCTGCTTGTGCAACTTTACGAGTTCTGCATACACCCGGGTAGGTGTAGAGCCCGTGGCCAGGCCTAATACACAAGGTTTTCCTGCTGCCTGCTTCTTGCGGATCAAATCGGCAATCTCGTTGGCGACATGAATGGAAGCGGCTTCGGAAGTCTTGAAAATCTGGGTGGGGATGTGTTCAGTTACAGATAGATGACTCATACAGAAATCGGTAGATTGGTCTCAAAAATAGAGACTGTTTAAGGACCATTCCACTTTCTCTCCGTTTTATTTTTTGAGAAAATAGGCAACAGCTTTCTTCACCGAACCATGCTGAAGGAGCAGTTGTTTGGCCTGCTCATAATCACTGATCCGGGCATTTTCCATCACCATTTTAATGCCGCGGTCTACCAACTTATCGTTAGTTAATTGCATGTTCACCATTTTGTTGTCCTCCACCCGGCCCAGCCGGATCATGATGGAAGTGGAAATCATATTCAGCACCAGCTTCTGGGCGGTACCGCTCTTCATGCGGGTGCTGCCCGTTACAAACTCAGGACCCACAATTACCTCAATCGGGAAATCAGCCTGTTGACTTACGGGAGAGTTTGGGTTGCAGGAAATACTACCGGTTACAATTCCATTTTCGCGGCATTTTTTTAACGCGCCAATGACATAGGGTGTTCGCCCGCTGGCGGCAATTCCAATCACCACATCCTTATCGCTGATCTGATACCCTTGCAGGTCCTTCCATCCTTGTTCGGTACTATCTTCGGCAAATTCCACCGCGCGGGTAATTGCTTCATCCCCGCCCGCAATGATTCCAATCACCAGCCCATACGGTACTCCATAGGTGGGCGGACACTCACTGGCATCAACAACCCCTAACCGGCCACTGGTGCCAGCTCCCATATAAAAGAGCCGCCCTCCTGTTAACATTTTATCGGTAGCTGCATTCACCAATGCTTCAATTTGAGGAATCGCTTTCTCAACGGCCAGCGGAACTGATTTGTCTTCTTTGTTGATGTTCTGCAGAATCTCAGTTACCGACATTTTTTCGAGATGCCGGTAGCGCGAAGGTTGCTCGGTAATTTTTATAAATTCACTCATGTCATTTTTTATCTACCCGGGAAATGAAATCTTACCCATGGCCACTGAAGGAATTTTAGAACGTGTTCCAAAATTAACATTTCCACCCGCCAATGCTTCATTCGCAAGAACCGCAAACAACACGGCCTCTTTCGCATCGCCCGGAATCCCTAATTCATTCATTTTATGAAACGTTACCTGGGGCAGCCGCGCTCGTAATCCTTGCATCATCATCGGATTGTTTGCCCCACCGCCACTGGTGTACAACTGGAAAGTTTTTTTTCTTTTAATCACACGCTCAATCGCATCGGCCATTGTTTCAACACTGAAACGGGTTAGTGTGGCTAATAAGTCTTGCACCGAGATTCTTTCCGTACCACTGGCTCGTTGAGCTTGCCGAACATACTCCATATTGAAGAGTTCGGGGCCGATCGTTTTTGGAAAGGATTGCCTGAAAAACGGATGAGACTTTAACGCCTTCAACAACGTTGGGTGCACGATTCCCTGCCTGGCAAGAGCTGCGTCCTTATCAAAATATTTGCCTGGATAATAGTGACGAACAGTTTGATCCAGCAGGGTGTTGGCCGGCCCCGTATCCGTAACAAACACTGCACTTGCTTTGGCGGATCCGGGTAAGAATGTAAAGTTTCCAATACCACCGGCATTCAACATGATGCGATCCTCACCCTTCCTGGAAAACAAGAGATAATCACCATACACTGCCAACGGAGCCCCCTCACCACCGGCAGCCACATGCTTTTGCCTGAAATCGCTAAGCGTCATGATGCCTGTAACAACCGCCAGGTGATCACCATCTCCGATCTGCAACGTGGAATTTCGCTTGGCATCCGGGTACAAAAACCGGGGTGCGTGAAAGACGGTTTGACCATGCGATGCAATCACATCCACTTGTGAGGGTTTATACTTCCATTTCTTCAATGACTTTAACACCAATTGTCCATGCAATACCCCGATGGCAGCATTCAACTCGGTTAACTTCTGAAAATTGATGCGTGTGTTGGCAAAGATTTCAAGAATTCGCTTTCTGATAGACGCCTCATACGGCCAGGTCTGAAAGGCTTCCAGTTTCACGTTCGTGGCAAGTCCACTTCCTGTTATCCGGCATAAGGCCACATCCAATCCATCCAACGAAGTTCCGGACATCAGGCCAACAATCAACCGTGATTTTCGGGCGGCAATTCGACTTAAGGCAGAAACATTCTTGTTCATGTCGTTTTCATCTGTTGATTCACCCAGACTTGTGATTCTTTACCCGGAACGTGCTAACTTTCCAGCTTCTAAAAGTATTCAAAATCCAAATGGCGCATTCGTTTCGAACCGAAATAAATTGTTCACCCGGTCAGTCGATTGAATTGCAGCATAAAATTCTGACGCTTGGTTCGTGTTTTGCCGATCAGTTTGGAAGTTGGCTTCAGACCAATAAATTTCAGGTATTGACCAACCCGTTTGGAACTGTGTATAATCCGATTTCAATTCACACCTTGCTGACCAGCGCACTCGACCTTACTCTGGAGCAAGAACTCTTTCTGGAGCGGGATGGGTATTGGTTTCATCACCACTATCATTCTCTATTTACAGATCGAACGAAAGAAAGTCTGGGTGTGAAGATCAACCAGCAGCAGCAAAAGGTCAAAGAATTTCTGTACCAAACGGATGTAGTAATTCTTACCTATGGCACCGCCTGGGTGTATCAATTAAAATCCAACCAAAAGCGTGTCTCAAATTGCCACAAAGTACCGGGCTCAAGCTTTGAAAAAAAGTTATTATCCGTGGATGAAATTGTGGACTCGTTTCAACGGCTGGTGCTGAAGGTGCGTGCTATTCAGCCAACCGTGCGCATTTTACTAACCGTGAGTCCTGTTCGGCACCTCAAAGACACCCTCGAATTAAACAGTGTCAGCAAGTCTGTCCTTCGGTTGGCCTGTCATCATTTGCGACAGCCGGGCGTAGAGTACTTTCCGGCTTATGAGTTGCTATTGGACGACTTGCGCGATTACCGCTTTTATGATCGAGACATGATTCACCCCTCGCCTGAAGCCCGTGACTACATTAATAATAAATTCAGCGACCGGTACTTTTCAGAGGCCACTAAAAAATTAATTGGCATGTTGAACGAAGTCCATCGAGCCCTCGCCCACAAACCGTTTCAACTGGCGTCACCAATACATCAGCAATTTCTGGTGGAAACCCTGAAGAAACTGGAGTTGATTAACGTGCACTTGCCCGTACAAACTGAAATCGATCAGATCCAATCTCTATTGAACACACATGCCTAATCGTCTCATACACGCAACATCACCCTATTTGCTGCAACATGCCCATAACCCGGTGGATTGGTATGAGTGGGGTACGGAGGCGTTGCATAAAGCAAAGACGGAAGACAAGCCGATTCTGGTGAGCATCGGATATTCGAGTTGCCATTGGTGTCACGTCATGGAACGGGAGTCGTTCGAGAATGAAGACATCGCAGCCCTCATGAACGCGCATTTCGTTTGTATCAAAGTAGATCGCGAGGAGCGGCCCGACATTGACCAAATTTACATGGACGCAGTACAGGCCATGCAGCAACACGGTGGCTGGCCATTGAATGTATTTTTAACACCGGATCAAAAGCCGTTTTACGGGGGCACTTATTTCCCACCTAAAAACTGGGCTCAGCTTCTCACGCAAATAGAGCGCACCTTCCAGGCGAAGCGGACGGAAATCAACGAATCCGCAGAAGACCTTGTCCGCCATTTGCAAACCAGTGACTTGAAACGATTTTCAAAAAACGATGAAGCTGAATTCAGTGCCCGTCTTTTGGATCGCATGTTTGAAATTCTTGTATCGAGATATGATCCTGTTTGGGGAGGTATTGAAAAGGCACCCAAATTTGTCATGCCTTCCATCTGGCTCTTTCTGCTGCGGTATTATGCAGCAACAAAAAGTCAACAAGCCCTGGCAATGGTTACCCATACACTGAAGCAACTGGCCTTTGGCGGTATCTACGATCAGGTGGGTGGTGGTTTTTCGCGATACTCGGTGGATGGTGAGTGGTTTGCTCCCCATTTTGAGAAGATGCTGTATGATAATGCGCAATTGCTCTCGCTTTATTCTGAGGCTTATTCGATAACGAAAGATCCTATTTTCAAAGAAACAGTATACCAAACGGTAGGCTGGCTGGAGGATGAAATGATGAACCTGGCGGGCGGGTTTTACTCCGCGCTGGATGCAGACAGTGAAGGCATCGAGGGTAAATTCTATACCTGGACGGAGCCAGAACTGCGGGAAGTACTCGGTGAATCAACGGATTTGGTCCTAGAACACTATCACGCCAATGCTGACGGCAACTGGGAACACAAAAGAAATATTTTAAGAAGGGATCCGAAAACAGAGACGGTTGAATCGGATGCTATTCTGGCTTTGAAGAAAAAATTACTAATCGCACGCAAAAATCGAATTCGCCCGGCATTGGATGACAAGATTCTCACCGGCTGGAATGCAATGATGATCCAGGGATTGGTAGACGCTTACAAAGCCTTTGAAGACGGACACTTCCTTCACTTGGCGTTAAACACCATCTCGTTTCTGGAACAACATCTTATATCCGACAAAGTATACCGGGCGTATAAAAATAAACGCTCCCAAACCGAAGGTTTTCTGGAAGACTATGCTTTTTTGATCCAGGCCTATACGTCTTTGTATCAGGTGACTTTTAATGAGGGGTGGCTATTCAAAGCCAAAACCTGGACCGAGTACGTCTTGAATCATTTCTATGATTCCCAGGAAGAGTATTTTTATTTTTCTTCCGATGCAGCGGAATCATTAATTGCCCGGAAGAAGGAAGTGTTTGACAATGTCATTCCTGGCTCCAATTCTGTAATGGCACGGAATTTATTTGCCCTCGGAATCCTGTTGGATCAGGAAGATTGGCAACAACGAGCTGGAAGAATGACGTTAAAACTTACTAACCTGATTCAAACAGAACCCGTGTACATGAGTTACTGGGCCGTAGTGCTCTGCGAACTCGTGCACGAACCGGCCACGATTGTATTTTCCGGACCTGATGCTCTGGTTTTGCGGCAGCAGTTGATGAATCAGTACTATCCCTTCGTTATAACGGCAGGCGCAACCGGGCAAAGTGAACTGCTGCTGTTAACCGGAAGGGAACCGCTGGCCAATGAAACCCGGATTTTTGTCTGTTACAATAAATCCTGCCAACTCCCGGTAACGGGAGCAGAGGATGCCCGCAAGCAAATGAAAATTCTTTAACAAATACCGTTACTTATCACGCTTGTCTGGTATTTAAATCTGGTCTTCAGCAGGCGAATTGTGTGGATTTAATTCCGGACCTTCTAAATACAATTCCGGAATTGCGAAAGGGCCTGATTATTTGTATTTTAGTAGTTTCTAAGCATTTATTAACTTATCATTTGGCTTAATCTATTCCTATGAGGAAATCTTTACTTGGTTTTTCAGTCTTTCTATTTTTTGGGGCAACAGGGGCTTTCGGACAAGAGCAATTGCCATCAACTGCCTTCGAGCTTGCCACCCGGGGTTTTGAAGAAAACAGAGGGCAAGTCCGGCATCTGGATGCTCAATATCCCCATCAGGTACAATACATCCTGAAGGATAAAGGTGTGACTTTGTTTTTCCACAAGACCGGAATCACCTATCAAATGACCTCCTTTGAATATGTGGAAGACGAGAGTCTCTCACCCATGCGGGCGGGAAAAAATCGGAAGAAAGTCAAAAGTGTAAGTACCTACCGGTTTGACCAGGTTTGGGAAGGTGCTTCTGAAAATACAACCCTGCAAGCTGAGGAACCACTGGCCGGTACCTCGTTCTATTGGTTAGCTGAATCCCAGGTTGGCGTTTCCCATTACGCTAAAATAATCTACCGGAATATTTACCCGAATATTGATATTGAATATTATATCAAAGACAACCGGCTGAAATACGATGTTGTGGTGAAACCCGGTGGCGATGTACAACAGGTTCAGTTTCAGTATGAGGGCGGTGTCGAGCCTGCTCTGGTCAATGGTAAAATCCAGATTGAAACACCGTTGGGATTTTTAGAAGAGCAACAACCGGTCACCTATTCGAAGAGTGGTAGAAAATTAAGCAGCCAATATTCAAGGCAGGCTGAACATTTCGGGTTTTCTGTACCGGAAGGGAATCAGGAACAGGCTTTTACGATTGATCCCGATCTGATCTGGGGGACGTATTATGGAGGAACGCTGGAGGACATCACTTCAGATGTGGTGATCGATGTTAGTGGTAATGTCTACTTGGCAGGAACTACGGATAGCAACTCAGGAATTGCTGCATCAGGATTTCAGACAACTTATGCTGGTGCATATGATGCCTTTCTTGTGAAATTTAACTCTGCGGGAGTCCGTCAATGGGGCACTTACTATGGAGGCACAGGTGATGAGGCTTCCTATGGTCTTTCGGTGGATGGAACAGGAAATGTCTATCTATCAGGATACACCAATAGTGCAACTGGAATCTCTCTGGCGGGTGGGCACCAAACCGTTATTGGAGGAAGCTATGATGCATTCTTAGTAAAATTCAATTCTTCAGGTACGCGCCAGTGGGCCACCTATTATGGAGGAACGGGGGATGATTTTCCATTCTCGAATACCACTGATGGCTCAGGGAATGTTTATCTTGTTGGTCGTACCAATAGTACATCAGCTATTGCTGTTGGCGGTCATCAAAACATAAATGGAGGTCTGGTTGATGCCTTTCTTGTCAAATTCAATTCTTCCGGAGTGAGACAATTTGCAACCTACTATGGAGGAACTGGCGATGAATATGGATTGGATTGTGAGGTGGATGCATCTGGCAATATTTTTTTATCGGGTCAGACTTTTAGTACAAATGCAATATCTACAACGGGGAGCCATCAGATAGCTTATGGCGGAAATCGCGATGCTTTCCTCGTCAAGTTTAATTCAGCCGGGGTTAGGCAATTCGGGACATATTATGGCGGTACAGGTGCTGATTTCCTATATGCCTCGACAATAGATGCGGGTGGCAACATAATTATTAGTGGAGATACAGAGAGTGCTAGCGCTATTGCATCAGGTGGTCATCAAAATTCATTGTTAGGCGTTTATGATGCTTTTGTTGTTAAATTCAATACGTCCGGTGTGCGGCAATGGGGTACCTACTACGGAAATACTGGTACTGATTATGCAGCCGTGTACAAGTGTATTGCCACAGATGTTAATTCAAACATTTTTCTAACTGGAAATACCAACAGCACGAGCGGAATTGCATCTGGGGGCGCATTTACTACCCTTGCCGGAGGATCAGACGCCTATTTGGTGAAATTCAATGCGAGTGGAGTACGTCAATGGTCTACCTATTTCGGAGGCACATTGGATGAATCAGCAAATGCTGTGGGTTTTGATCCAACCACAGATTATGTTTATATCAGCGGAAACACATACAGCACTTCGGGTATTGGAGTAGGAGGTCATCAATCCACGCTCTCAGGTCTAAATGATGGCTATCTTGCAAAATTCCGAGGTACTGCCCTGCCGATACCCACCATCACTTCCTTCTCACCCACCAGTGCAGCATCCGGTGCTTCCCTTACGATAACCGGAACCAACTTCAGTGCAACTCCAGCGAATAACACCGTATACTTCGGAGGTGCAAAAGCAACCGTAACCGGAGCAACAGCTACCACCCTCACCGTAACCGTACCGGTAGGGGCAACCCACCGACCTATATCGGTAACCATCAACTCGTTAACCGCTTACTCTCCACAATCCTTTAAACCTACTTTTTCCGGAAGCGGTACAATTGATGCCACCACGCTGGCAGCCAAAGTTGATTTTACAACTGGTACTTTCCCGGATTATGTAAGCCTGGCCGATGCGGATATTGATGGCAAGTCGGATATCTTGGTTTCCAATGGAAACAGCGCAACCTTCTCGGCATTGAGAAATGTCAGTACTTCAGGATCCATTATCGCATCTTCATTTTCAACCAAGGTTGACTTTACAACTGCGGTATCACCCAATAGTGTCGAGTATGGTGACCTTGATGGCGATGGTAAACTGGATATGGTGGTGGCCAATGCAACCTCCAATAGTATTTCCCTCTACCGCAATGTGAGTACTCCCGGTGCAATTACCACGGGCTCCTTTGCTGCCAAAGTAGATTTCAGTACCTCGTTGAGTAACCCCAGAAATCTGGCTATCCGTGACTTTGATGGCGATGGCAAACCCGATATTGCAGTCAGCAACGGCAATTCAGCCAACGCTGTGGTGTTCAGAAATACAACGTCAGTAGGTGCCTTTACTTCTGGGTCCCTGGCAATTCCCGTATCGTTTACAGCCGGAACTTCCCCCAGTGGGATCGCTTCGGGAGATGTGGATGGAGATGGCAAGGCTGATCTCATAATTTCAAATTCCTCATCGAACACCATTTCCGTTTTTCGAAATACAAGCGTGAGCGGTACCATTTCATTTGCTGCCAAAGTCGATTTCACAACCGGCACTGGTCCGCATAACCTGGCGGTTGCTGATATTGATGGGGATGGCAAAGAGGATATCATCGTTCCGAATTCAACTGCCGGTACCGTGTCTGTAATCCGGAACAACAGTACAGTGGGAACAATTTCGCTGGCTGCCAAGGTCGACTTTACCGCTGGGTCCAATACAATTGGTATAGCCGTGGGCGATCTGAACGGAGATGGCAAACTGGATGTAATCAGTTCAAACACGCTGTCAAATAACATCTCCGTGTTCCGGAATACTGCCACCTCAGGTAGCATCACAACGGGATCTTTGGCAGCCAAGGTTGACTTTACTACGGGTATCGCACCCTCCTATGGTATTGCGGTCGGTGACCTGGATGGTGATGGTAAACCCGACATCGTGGTTCCTAACTCAGGTACCTCCGCCAATACCGTATCGGTCTTTCGAAATAACAGCAGTTCTACAGCCACTGAACCCACTGCACAGCCCACGGGCTTTATCTCATCAGCGATTACCTCAAATTCCTTTACTGTTTCATTTACCGCGGCCGCAGGTCCACCAACAGGCTACCTGGCGGTTTGGAAAATCGGATCAAATCCAACCACTGATCCAGTTGATGGAACTTCTTATGTTGCCGGAGGGTCGTTAGGCGATGGTACCATCGGGTACTCAGGTTCAGCAACAACCTTTAACCAAACTGGGATGGGACCAGGCACTACCTATTTTTATAAGATCTACTCTTATAATGGGAGTGGCTCTGGCATCAACTACCGTCAAGTTTCACCACTTCCAGGTACGGTAACAACTTTAACACCACCCCCTGCCACAGCCGACCTTGCCTTGACCAACGTAACTAATTCCATTATTGAAGATCTTGTTGCGGTTCGCTTTGTTGATGCTGTCACCGCATTTGCCGTTGGCACTAATGGTACCGCCATCAAAACAATCAATGCGGGAACCAGTTGGACCAACTTAATATCAGGAACAACAAATACATTATGGAATGTTTTCTTTACGAATACTAATACCGGGTATATAGTCGGAAATTTGGGATTGATCCTGAAAACAACCAATTCAGGATCGACTTGGTCAACCCTTATTACTGGAACTACCGAGCATCTGTATGCGATTTCCTTCCCTTCCGATAATATCGGTTATGCGGTGGGCAACAACGGAGCAATCATTAAGACAACCAATGCCGGAACAAGTTGGACTCCATTGACCCTCGGTGCTTCAGTCTCCTACCTGAACTCCGTTGTTTTTTTTGATGCAAACACGGGGTTAACGTCAGGTCCTGGCGGGGTTTTTAGAACCACTGATGGCGGAACTACCTGGACAAAGGTCAGTACCCTGAGTATTCTGTGGTTGACATTTCCCACCAGCACTGTTGGATATGGCGTTGGCGAGTCCGGGGCGATTGTCAAAACTTCAAATGGAGGAGTTTCGTGGACTACCCTCTCATCAAACACGGGCGAACGACTCTGGGGTGCACACTTTACAAGCACCGATGTAGGTTTTGCTGTCGGTGAAAATGGTACGGCCATCAAAACTGCCAATGGTGGATCTACCTGGACAACCATGACGATCGATACCGATGTGAGCACAAAAATTCTTTATGCAATTCATTTCGGAACGGTTTCAGAAGGACTTGCCGTTGGTGAAATTGGAACCATATTAAAAACAGAAGCCGAATTACCCGAAATACCCATCAGTTCTTCCAACTTCAAAAACGAAATTCCCGTTAAGGGTAGCACGTCAGTCTCGATTACGATTCCTGCCACCGATGTATCACGTGTGGATGAAGTGAACTTGTATGTATTTCCCATCCGTGATATTGCTGATGGAATCTATACGAATGGTGAAATTTTTCCAGCCACGTTAAGCTCCAATACATACTCCGCAAACATGCAAGATCCAGAAGCGGACCCCATCGGCTATTACTATTTCTTTGAAATAGCTTACGATGGATTCAACCGGTATACTTACAGCGATGAGGGGTACGCCTACTTGAAATATGAGAACACCAATACCCTCAAACTCCCCAGCCTCAAAGCGGGATCGACCACCAGTGATTATCAGATTATTTCGGTTCCCCTGGTGCTAACCAATGCGCAGGTCAGTGCTGTATTCAATGAATTTGGTGCTGCTGATAATAAACAATGGCGCATGTTTACCTACCAGAGTGGTAATACCACTCCGCTATCGATCAGTGGTTCCATTACACCCGGCAAAGGGTACTGGTTGATTACGAAGACGGCCACTACCATCGATGTAGGACCAGGGAAAACAGTTACTGCGAATGGAGAATCTCCTTTTTCGTTAACCCTTGCAGCCGGCTGGAATCTGATTGGAAACCCTTACAATTTTGGTGTTACCTGGAATGCCGGAACCAATGTGCGCGAATTGAAACAGTTCAGCAATGGTACCTATTCTACGTCCAGTACCTTACAACCTTTTGTTGGCTATTTTGTATTTGCTAATACCCCTGGAAATTATCCTATCCCGGTAACCGGTGCCTTTACCGGAGGCCGAACCCGAACCAACCGGTTCGATCAAACTGAAACTTCCTGGGAATTACCCATCACCTTACAACGGGGTGATTTGAAAAATGAACTTGGTGGAATTGGTATGCATCAGGAAGCGGATGCTGGATTTGATACCTTCGATGAACCCGCGCTACCGATCCCCACCATGCAGAACATGTTTGCGATGATCTTTGACCGACCCGATCTTCCGTATTCACTGAATAAAGAGGTTGTTCCGGCTGACCAAAACTACACCTGGAACTTTACTATCGACCAACCGGAAGGTAATGATGCGGTGGAGATGAGGTGGGATCCGATGCTCCTGGCCAAATTAAAACACAAGCTTTATTTGTATGATGAAGCCAACCTGGAGGTTGTTGATATGACGAAACAATCCATGTACTACACCCAGGCCAACGCCACCCTTACCATTTTATATGGGGACGACTTGTACATCAAAAATTCTTTGGCCACAAAAGATGCACGCATCGCACAACCGTATCCGAATCCTGCTAATGAAAACATGCACATCCCGGTGGTCCTGCCCGAAGCCGGTTTGGTTGCTTTACACCTGCACGATTCTTACGGTCGATCTATCTACGAAGTGGAACAATATTACGATCAAGGGCATCACCGGATTTCCATTCAGAATTTGAATGAAATTCCGGCCGGTATTTATTTTGTGACAGCAAAAATTCAAAGTGGAACAAGCAGTCAACGAAAGACATTTAAAATTGTTATCAACAAAAACGCTAAATAGTTAATGAAATGGCCCAGTATTTTCAACCTGTTAGCCATCCCAGTAATCAAAACATAAATTATAAACCCATGAAAAAAGTCATCCTGTTCGTTGTCCTTGGTTTGGGATTATCCTATGCCCAGGCACAAAAAGTCGAAGCCTACAGCTCACCGGTTCAGGTTAACTTCAAAGCAAAGGACACCAGTGCGCCTGAAATCCTTATTGAATACGGTGCCACTACCGATGTCATGGCTCAAACCGAACACCTCATTATCAATGTCGATGACATTGGTGGCGGTATTAACACCGTTACTGTTAATTCCAAAATCTACGAAGGCAAAGGGCAGGAAAGACTCCGGATTGAAGAAGACCTGATGCCTGGTACGGAAGTAGTAATCAAAGCTACGGACGTTTCCAATAATGTAAAGGAAAAGAACCTGCAGGTCCGGTTTAAGGCGGTGCCGGTGGTGGCAAGTACACCAGCTACAGTAAAGAGACACAACTATGCTGTTCTGTTTGGAGCCCAGGATTATCAGGACCCTAACATCAACTCTCTTTCTGAGCCTCTGAAAGATGCCGAGCGTCTTAAGAAAGTGCTGATTAACAATTACACATTTGCTCCGGAAGAAGTAAAAGTGATTAAAAATCCGACTTACGAAACGATGGTGAACACGTTTGATAGTTTGCGCAGGCTGGTTACCGATAAAGACTTCTTATTGATTTTCTACGCAGGACATGGCTATTATGAAAAGGAGACTGAAAAAGGCTATTGGTTGCCGGTAGATGCCAGCAAGGACTCTAAATCAAAATGGTATCGTAACTCCGCGTTGAAGGATGACATTGAATCCATTCCTTCCAAACACACCTTGTTGATTTCTGACGCTTGTTTCAGTGGAAGTATCTTTAAAACGAGAGCTGCCTTTAACAATGCCTCGGTAGAAATCTCCAAAGTCATGAACACGCAAAGTCGCAAATGTTTAACCAGTGGTGCCTTAACTGAGGTTCCGGATAAAAGTGTGTTCCTGGACTATTTGATCAAAGAACTCGAAAATAATCAAAACAAGTACATGCGGTCGGAAGATTTGTTTTTTGCCATCCGCGAGCCGGTGCGCAACAACTCTCCGATCACCCCGTTGTTTGGCGTAATTCAAAGTACCGGAGATGAAGGGGGTGACTTCGTATTTATCAGAAAAGACTAACCGAACAGTTCTATGCAAAAATTGAAGTGGCTTTTAATCGCAGGTCTTTTTCTCATCATCCTGCCGGGATACAGTCAAAAAATTGACAACATCACTGCGGAATTTGACGGTGAGCGGATCATTATTACCTATGATCTGGAAACTGGAAAACCGAATGATAAGTTTAATGTCGTGCTTAAAAGTTCGCATGATAATTATGCAAAACCCTTGAAGTTCCTGATGGGTGATGCCGGCTCGAACGTCTTACCTGGTACCAAAAACCGGATCATATGGGATGTGAAAAATGAATTACCCTCTGACTTTAATGGAAATGTTACAATAAAGTTTGAAGTAGAAGCCATCATCCCACTGGTCATTGAAGAGAAAAGTTCCCTCTCTGCCAAACCTCTGATGAAAAACTCCTATAAACGGGGTACCGAATTGAAGGTAGACTGGACGGGAGGAATGAGGTCGAATAATATTAAAGTCGATTTGTTTAAGGACAATAATTTCTCTGAAACCATTACCACCGTACCGAACGACAAACGCACGTTTACCTGGAACATCCCTAAAAAACAAAAGAAGGGCAGTTACTTCCTGCGATTATCCGATGGTTCTGATATCTCGCCCACTCAGATTTTCACCATTAAGCCAAAGACTCCGTTTATTGTAAAAGTTCTTCCCGTGCTAGCAGTAGGCGCAGGCGTTTACTTCTTGGTGAGTGGTGACGGTGGTGGTAAACCTGAACCCGACTTGCCGGAACCCATCGGACCACCCAGCAACTAGTTGAAGGGTATAACCATTATAGCAGGAGTTCTTTTACTGGTTGCCAGTTGTCACCAGCCGGTATTACCTCCGGAACCATTATATCCCATTCCCGCACCTAACCAACTTTTCTGGCATGAAATGGAATTGAATGCCTTTGTGCATTTTACCACCAACACGTTCACTGGAAAAGAATGGGGCTATGGCGATGAAAGTCCTTCTATTTTCAATCCTACTGAATACAATGCCGACCAATGGGTGTCCACTTTCAAAGATGCAGGATTTAAAGGTGTCATCTTAACCTGTAAACATCACGATGGATTCTGTCTGTGGCCAAGCGCTTATACGGAACACTCGGTTAAAAATAGTCCCTGGCAAAATGGTAAAGGAGACGTGGTGCGGGATGTGATGCGTGCCTGCAAAAAGTATGAACTGAAGTTTGGGATCTATCTTTCTCCGTGGGATCGTAACCATCCAGCGTATGGAACTCCGGAATACATAGAATACTATCGCAATCAATTGAAAGAACTCTTTACGACTTACGGCCCGGTGTTCGAGATGTGGTTTGATGGAGCGAATGGAGGCGATGGGTATTACGGTGGCAAACGTGAAAGCCGAAGCATTCAGGGTTCAACCTATTATGATTGGCCCGCTACCCTTGAACTTGTACGATCTCTGGAACCCGAAATTCTTTTCTTTAGCGATGCAGGCCCGGGCGTGCGCTGGGTTGGTAACGAACGCGGAATAGCCGGGGAAACAAATTGGAATACCATTACCCCGGACACGCTTTATGCCGGCAAAGCGGGGATCGAAAAACTCTTAAACGAAGGAGCCGAAAATGGCACCCATTGGATTCCCGCTGAAGTGGACGTATCGATCCGAAAAGGTTGGTTCTATCATGCAGAGGAAGATACCCTTGTTAAAACACCTCAACAGCTTTTTAATATCTATCTGACCTCGGTGGGTCGTGGTTCTACCCTTTTACTAAACATTCCACCCGACCGAAGAGGTTTAGTGCACGAAAAAGATGTAGCTGCCTTGCAAGGATTCCGGGCGCTATTGGATTCTACATTCAAACAAAATCTGGCCCTAAATAGACCAGTTAGCGTTAGCTCCTGCCGAGGAGAGGATGACCGGTTTGATGGAAGTCAGCTTACGGATGGTAACCCCGCCACCTATTGGGCAACCGATGACGGTACGACCACAGGTTCAATAGATGTAGATCTTGGTTCAACACAGATCCTGAATTATCTCGTGATTCAGGAATACATTCAACTCGGTCAGCGGGTAAAGTCAATTTCAATAGAAGCAAATGAAGCTGGCTCCTGGAAACCTGTCACCCAGGCAACAACCATAGGGTATAAGCGTATTTTGCGACTTAATGGAGTGGAAACAAATAAAATCAGGATCAATATCCTGGCCGCCAAAGCCTGTCCGGTGATCTCCAACATCGAAATCTACTGACAGCGGAAAGCCCCTTCTGACAAAAATCATTTTTTTACATCGAGAATAATGGTTCGTTTGGTTCCTAATCGAAATACCATGAACCCATCAACCTCCTGGCTCAGTCGGAAATCCTTGATCTTATTGCGCATCAGCATTGGCCTAATCTACTTCTGGTTTGGGGCTTTGAAATTCTTTCCCAATCTGAGTCCAGCCGATCAGCTCGCGAAGCACACGATTCATCTTATCACCTTCGGGTTAATCCCGGATAATATTTCCATTATCCTGCTGGCCATTTGGGAAACGATACTCGGTTTGATGCTGATGGTTGGCATCTGGCGTCAGGGTATCTTCTACATCCTGTTGATACACATGGCCTGTACTTTTGTTCCGTTGTTCTTTTTTGTCGATGTATCTTTTACGGAACTGCCCTACGCATTTACGTTGGTGGGACAATACATCATGAAAAACCTAATTATTATTTGTGCAGCCATCACCTTACATGCCCACTATCGCGGAACCCTCGTATTTATAAAATAGGGAAACATCATTTAATAATCACAGGGATCTACGGATTGCCCGTAATTTGAAAACATACCCGTCAGATACAACATATACATCACCGTTTGGGGCCTCCACGGGCACTCCCACTCCCCGATCAAGAAAGTCCCCCTTCCATCCTACATTGCCGGCAGCATCGGTTTTATAGAGATAGGTACGGTTCTCATCGCGCGACATGATCAGAAAGCCTCCATCTTCAGCAGGTTCAGCTAGCGATGATGACCAACTATTAACAGAACCCTGGTCAAGCAATGAGGATTTCTGAAAAACTTTTGACCCATTACTCAGATTAAGCTTTGAAATATAAAATCTTCTTGATTCTTCAACATAACCATATAAAAACAATTGGTTTTCGATCAGCCGGTAATAAGAACTATTCACCGTATTCACTCCAAATGCCTGCGCAGAGGTATAAGTTGTAGTCCATTGAACGGCTCCCATTTGAGCATCAATAGCAGAGACGGCAACAGAATCAGGATGCCGTTGATCATAAAAGAAAAGTTGAAATCCATGTATTACCGGAAACGGGCGTATGTACTTTGAATTATACGTCATGGTCCACTGTAACTCACCGGCCAGGTTAAAACGGGAAACCCGGGTCCCGGGAAAAGATCCTTCGTATTGAGAAAGAAAAAGGTCTGATTCCGAGAATTTCAATGTGTGAAAAGTAAGGGGTCTGGTAAAATTAAAGTTGGATTGATGGAGCGTTAGATTTTCATCGACCGTTACTTTTATATACTCCGGTGCCTGAAAGTCGGTGGTCATATAAAAGATGAATCCGGCATTTTTCTGATCCAGGATGTCCATCATCGCATACCCGGATGGCAAATCCAGTGTTTTGATAATTTCTCCTTCGGGACTGATCTTCACCAGGAAGTAGTCCCCTAACTCAACTTGATTGACTTGTCGGTTCAAGATCAGTAGCAAGAAGCCATCCGAAGTTGTCTTGTAGTCAATGGTTACAGGTCTCACTACCGGCAATCCAGGGTTCTCTATAAATTGAGAAGCCACATCCAATTGCCATTCATCTTCATAATCCTGAATCAAAGGTACCTCCCGGTCCAAACAACTGCTGGCCAGGAAAATAACGATCAGTAAATGATAGCTCACCTTCATCATTCAAAGTTACGAACAAATCAATCATCAAGGACATAAAAAGTATTTCCGCTAACTTAGCCCGTCATGTCGAATCAGGAACTTTTTGACCCGGACCAAACCCAATTTGTTGAAATTGTTTTACCGGTTCCTATTCCCAGGTTATTTACCTACCGGGTCCCGACTGCCCTCTCGCAGCACGTAAAAAAAGGGCAACGGGCAATCGTACCCTTTGGTCAGAAAAAGATTCTCACCGGCATCATCGCCCAGGTTCATCAAACACCTCCTAAAGACTACGAAGCAAAATACATTCTGGAAGTTCTGGATGAAGCTGAAGTTATTTACGAACAGCAATTTGCCCTCTATCAATGGATAGCGGACTATTACTTGTGCACGCTGGGCGAAGTGATTCAGGCTGCCTTGCCATCAGGCCTCAAACTCTCGAGCGAATCCATGATCCAACTACGTCCTGGCTTTACTTTGGAAGACACACTATTCGATTTTTCGGAAAAGGAACGAATCCTGCTAAGCGCACTTCAATCTGGAACGCTTCGATATACAGATGCCGCCAAGCTGCTTTCCACCAAATCGATTTATCATCTTCTTAAATCCCTGGCCTCGAAGGAAGCGATCATCCTGTTTGAAGAAGTGAAGGAAAAGTTTAAGCCAAAAACTGAACGGCATATAAGGTTACAGTCGGAATATCTGAACAAGAATAAATTGGAGGCTCTCTTTGAAACCTTAACTACCAAACCCAAACAAGAAGCAGTATTGCTCAAATACCTGCAGGACGTGCCGGTATTTACACATCCTGAATTAAATGGTGCCGGAGTAAAAAAATCATCCCTGATGGATCAGGAAATTTCAGAATCTTCTGTCAGCACCTTAATCAAAAATTCCATCCTGGAAGAGTTTGATGTAATTGTTCCACGCTTCGGGTTTCCCGAACCAGACCAACCCCACCCTGTTCTGCTGAGTGAACTGCAGGAAAAGGCACGCAATGAAATTATGTTGGGCTTTGAGAAGCAGGGCACGGTCTTGTTACACGGCATCACCGGAAGTGGTAAAACTGAAATTTATATTGATCTGATTCGCAAAGCCCTGGAGGGAGGATCGCAAGTCCTGTACCTGTTGCCCGAGATTGCGCTCACCACTCAAATCGTCCATCGACTAAAAAAAATGTTTGGAACGGAAATGGGCGTGTATCATTCTAAATTTTCTGACAACGAACGGGTGGAGGTGTGGAATGGTGTATTGACTGGAAAATTCCGGTTTGTGGTAGGTGTACGATCTGCTATCTTTTTGCCGTTCGATAACCTTGGTCTGATCATCGTGGACGAAGAGCACGATTCTTCCTACAAACAACATGACCCGGCCCCGCGTTACCACGCACGGGATGTGGCCCTGGTGATGGCTCAGACCCATCACGCTAAAGTGTTGCTCGGCAGCGCAACCCCTTCCGTAGAATCATTCCATCACGCACGTTCCGGCCGGTATGGCCTGGTTACTTTGCCACAGCGATTTGGTGAGGCGCAACTTCCGGAAATTATCTTTGCCGACCTTACACTAGAGCGAAAGCGCAAAACTACCAAAGGTGAATTTTCGTCCCTGCTGTTGAATGAAATTAAAGCTGCCATTGACAATAAGGAACAGGTGATTCTATTTCAAAATCGAAGAGGCTACTCGCCTTTGGTGCAATGCGAAGATTGCCACTGGGTGCCTAAGTGTATCAACTGCGCAGTAAGCCTTACCTACCATCAGTTCCGCCATGCGATGATTTGTCATTATTGCGGCTATCGCGAAGAGTTACCGGGGCAATGTCCTACCTGCAGTTCAAAACGGATTTTAACGCTCGGGTATGGTACCGAAAAACTGGAAGAAGAACTGAAGCTTCACTTTCCGGAAGCCACCATCCAACGCATGGACCTGGATACAACGCGCTCGCGCAGCGGCTATGAAACCATTGTGGAAGAATTTGAACGAGGCGGTACAAGCATTCTTGTTGGCACCCAAATGGTTACCAAAGGTCTCGACTTTGACCGAGTAAGTCTGGTGGGGGTTTTTGATACTGATAGGATGATGCATTTCCCGGATTTCCGGTCCTATGAACGTGCCTTCCAATTGATCACCCAGGTGAGTGGTCGTTCCGGGCGCAGGGAAAAACGGGGCAAGGTAGTGCTGCAAACCTCCAATCCTACCCATGAACTTTTTCGGTACGTTCAGGAAAATGATGTAGTCGGTTTCATAAACAATCAACTACGCGACCGCGAAGAACATTTCTATCCGCCCTTTACCCGCCTGATTGAAATTACAGTGAAGCACACAGACAAAAAAATTGCTACCGCGGCAGCGAATCAATTGGTTAAAGAGTTGAAAGCTAAACTGGCTGGTGTCCGTATACTAGGTCCCGGTGAGCCGATGATTTCAAAGATCAGAAACGAATATCGGATGGTGGTGTTGTTAAAAATCAAGCGCGATCAGGGCAAACTATATGAAATTAAGTCAATGCTGATGCAGGTAACAGCCGGGTTACAACAGCTGAAAGAATTCAGAAACGTTAAAGTGGTTTTTGATGTGGATCCGGTCTAGCCACGCTTTACCCTAAAATTTCCCAATCCTCATTGAGCACGGGAATGGCGGAGTGTGCGGTTAAATCAAACTGACAGGGCACCACCGAAACATAATTGTTGGCAATGGCCCATTCATCATTATCCTCACCTTTATCAAAGTTTACAAAGTTGCCGGTCATCCAAAAATAACTACGGCCGTTGGGATCATACCGTTGCACAAATTCCTCCACCCATTTCGCATTGGCCTGCCGGCATACCCGAATGCCCTTGATCGGTTCATTTCGCCTGGGCGGGATGTTCACATTCAACGCCACTCCTTTGGGCAATCCTTTTTCAAGTACCTGCTGTGTAATCCGTTTCACAATTTCTCCGGTGTGCGAGAAATCAGCTTTATGGCTGTAGTCGCACAGCGAAAACCCAACGGCCGGAGTACCTTCTATGGCACCTTCAATGGCGGCCGACATGGTACCCGAATAAAGTACACTGATCGATGTATTGCTGCCATGATTGATGCCACTTACAACCACATCGGGCTGCCGCGAATCTTTGCATACAAAATGCCTGGCCATTTTCACGCAATCGGCCGGAGTGCCCGAACATTCAAAGGCTTTCACCCCGTCAAAGATGAATGTTTCGGTTAATCGTAATGTATCACCTACGGTGATGGCATGGCCCATTCCTGATTGCGGTCCATCCGGTGCCACCACCAACACATCGCCCAGTTCCTTCATCACGGTCACCAGATTCAAAATTCCACGGGCAGTGATCCCATCATCATTGGTCACCAGTATCAGAGGTTTCGCCATACCGACAGATTAATTTACGCGGTTAAAAAGGGAATTATAATATTCAACAATCCTAAGAAGTTCATACTTCTCATCGAGGTCTAATTTATTTGATTTGGCGAATTGTTCAACTTCATTTTGTTTATTGCGCATCAATTCATACCAGTCGTTTTTCTTTCCCCGAAATTCCTCAATATTTCCATTCGGCTTTAGAATAAAGTACTTATTCACAAGAACCAGCCGCGTGAACGACCCATAGTAATAAAAGGGTGAAGAAGTAGTCCTGTATTCCAGTGCTTCACGGCAAAGCACGGTAAGCTCCCCTTCGGCCAACAACTCAAAGAATACGGGGGCTTTGTATATACCCGTAGCCGCGTACGGAAGCGAATAAAACATCCGGTAACGTTTGGCAGTACTATCAAAGATTTCAAAGTAAAGAACTTTTCGCGCGGTAAAGCTCTCGAGTCTGCCATTGATTTGCACTTGTAAAATATCACTTTGCAAGTCATATTTAAGGCTTCCGCGAAGGGTATCACCTGTATCCAAAACGGTTTTCCCGGCATGCCATATCTCAAAGGGGAACTGCTGGCCATAAGCCGGTCTTAGTATGCTCAATAATATAAGGAAAACCCCAACTCTCATTTATGCTTCAAAATCAGATGACCGAGTTTGTCACGCTTGGTTTGCAGGTATTTTTCGTTATGCGGATTAGGCGTGATTTCGATCGGTATGTTTTCCACAATTTCCAGGCCATAGCCCATGAGTCCAACCCGCTTCTTTGGATTGTTTGTAATCAATTTGATTTTGGAAATTCCCAGATCACTCAAAATCTGGGCTCCGATTCCATAATCGCGGTTGTCCATATCAAATCCCAATTGCAGGTTTGCCTCTACGGTGTCGAGACCTTCTTCCTGAAGCTTATAGGCTTTCAGTTTATTCAGTAGCCCAATACCCCGGCCTTCCTGCTTCATGTACAAAACAACACCCTTGCCCTCCCGCTCCACCATCATCATAGCATGATGGAGTTGCGTTCCGCAATCGCAGCGACACGAACCAAAAATATCGCCCGTCACGCAGGAGGAGTGAACCCGTACCATCACAGGTTCATTTTTATCCCATGTACCCTTTACTAACGCCATGTGGACTTCATTCGTATTAATCTGCTCGTAGGCAATCAACTTAAAGTCTCCATATTCGGTGGGCATCTCAACGGCAACTTGTTTCCGGATTTGCGACTCCACCTTCATCCGGTAGGCAATCAGGTCTTTGATCGTTACCAGTTTTAATCCAAAACGGTCGGCCACCTTTCGCAAGTCAGCCAGGCGGGCCATGGAACCATCTTCATTCATTATTTCAACGAGCACCCCGGCCGGGCGAAATCCTGCTAATCGCGCAAAGTCGATGGCGGCTTCAGTATGACCGGATCGCCTGAGCACGCCTTCCTTTTTCGCTTTGAGTGGAAAAATATGCCCGGGTTTACCCAACTCTTCCGATTTAGTTTCCGGATCAACCAGCGCTTTAATGGTTTTGAAACGATCGTGGGCTGAAATTCCGGTTGTACACCCATGACCAATCAGGTCAACGGACACCGTAAATGGCGTTTCAAACGTGGCTGTGTTTTTTCCCACCATCAAGTCAAGTCCCAATTCCTCGCATCGGCTCTCAATCAAAGGTGCGCAGATTAATCCGCGGCCATGCGTGGCCATGAAGTTTACAATCTCCGGAGTGATTGATTCAGCGGCACAGATAAAGTCACCTTCATTCTCGCGATCCTCATCATCCACCACGATAATTACTTTGCCGTGTTTTATCTCATTTATAGCTTCCTCGATGGTGTCAATCTTTATATGGTCATTCATCTTGCTTGGGTTCACCTTTCTAATTACAAATTCTATGAATTCAAACTTCCAATCCCTAACAAAAATATAGGGTTCTCTGTTCCTACCGGGCAATCACAATCCCCAGCATTTTCGCCAACTCTTGTTCTGCTTCCTTTAATCCCGTTTGCGCTACCAAAGCAGCTTCCAATTCTTCCCACGTACCCCCTGTTTCGGCCTGCTTTACTTTTACCAGGTTGTCTTCCATCATTTTTTGTACCACTCTGAATTTCAATCGCAACACATTGGACAACGCCAGTTCGTTGACCATCTCCTCTTCCTTTGGGAAAAAGATTTTGTATTTATCACTCCAATGTTTACTCGTATCGTAGCGGGGTGTGATCAGGTCCGTCACAGCCTGTTTTACGGCCTCATTTCCTTGCTGTAGGAAATAGTGACTATCCGGTACAGTGCCGGCCCGAATCCCCTTCTTAAATTCTTCATAAATCAACTTATAGACCGGATGTGAAAAGCTAACATCATCCAGTTCACGTGAAAAGAAATCCGTTAGGGCATTGTCCTCGACTGATTTGTTGGCAAAGTTTAGGAGTAACCGGATGGTCTCCCGCTCCTGCCGCTCCACCATACCCTGGGCATCCAGTTTTACCAGTGCCTGTTCCTGGATTGGCTCCACCGGGAATGGTGGTTCATCCTGATCGCGAAATTTCTCCTTCTCCGTCTTCTTCCTTTCCTGGATAAGGATCTTGTTGAGTTCCGACAACAAAACTGCTTCCGAAATCTTAAGCTGCGCACTGGTTTCCTGAATGTAAACCGAACGTTTCACCGGATCAGGAATCTGGGCAATGCTGGTAACAATCTCCCGAATGGATTCTGCTTTTTTAATCGGATCACTGGCAGCTTCTTTTGCGTACAGGCCCGCTTTAAACGATACAAAGTCCTGCGTATGCTCCTTTAAAAATTTCTGGAATTCAGTAGTGCCAACCTTGCGCGAATAACTGTCGGGGTCCTCACCGTCCGGAAACAAAATCACCCGCACGTTCAATCCGCCCCTCAAAATCATGTCGATGCCGCGCAGGGCCGCCTTGATTCCAGCAGCATCACCATCAAAAAGCACGGTGATATTTTCGGTGAATCTGCGGATGAGTTTGATCTGGTTTTCCGTTAAAGCCGTACCGGAAGAGGCTACCACATTTTGTACATCCGCCTGATGGAGGGAGATCACATCGGTATAACCTTCCACCAGGTAGCAAACCTCCTGCTGGCGAATTGCATTCTTACCTTGATACAGTCCATAAAGGACATCGCTCTTATGGTAGATATCGGTTTCCGGAGAGTTGATGTACTTGGGTTGGTTCTTCTCCTTCCCCAGCATGCGGGCGCCAAAAGCAATCACCTTGCCCGTGATGTTGTGCACCGGAAAAATTACACGTCCGCGAAAGCGGTCATACGTACTGCCATCCTCTTTCTTAACAACCAGGCCAGTCTTCTCAAGCAGTTCTCGATTATAGCCTTTCGCGATGGCTTCGTTGCTGAAGTTCTCCCATCCGTCCAACGCATATCCCAATTCAAACTTGTCGATGGTGCGATCATGGAAACCCCGTTCGCGGAAATAACTCAACCCCACACTCATCCCCTCCTCGCTGCCCGTCAGTTGCTTACGGTAGTAGTCCTTGGCAAAATTCATGAGGATATAAAGCCCCTCCCGTTCACTTTGTATCGCCTCACTTTCAGCGGATTGGCGATCCTCTTTAATTTCGATACCGTATCTTTTAGCGAGGTAGCGCAAAGCCTCCGCATAACTCAGCTTTTCATGCTCCATGACAAAGGTGATGGCATCACCCCCCTTACCACTACTAAAATCCTTGAAGATGCCCTTGGCAGGAACCACAAAGAAGGAAGGTGTTTTCTCGTTGGAAAAAGGACTGAGGGCTTTGTAATTCTGACCCGATTTCTTGAGCGAAACAAAGTCACTGATTACATCCACGATATCGAGGCGGTTGCGGATTTCTTCTATCGTATCACGGGAAATCAATGGTTCTCAGAATTGGGGTCTCAAAGATACTCTTTCCTCTGAAAAATGAGGGTAAATAAAGACCGGCATTTGGGATAAGAAGTGCTTAAAAAGTATCAAATCAGCATGGATTTGAAATCTTCGAACCCAACCTTCAGGAATTGGAAAATTAAAAAAATCACAACCTGAAACTGTTAATGCAAGGTTTTGTTTTAGGGTAAACGCCTTCTAAATTGCGTTCATTCTTTTCGTACCTTAATTGTATTCGATGCCCTTGTCGCAAGCTGATATTCTCACCGCCCTCGGCACTGTTCAGGATCCGGATCTGAAAAAAGATCTGGTGACCCTTAACATGATAAAAGACCTGGAAGTTTCTGCCAGCAAGGTCAGCTTTACTGTCATGCTTACCACCCCGGCCTGCCCCTTAAAAGAAAAAATTCGTCAGGATTGTGTGGCTGCCGTGAAACCATTACTAGGCGACACGATCAAGCTCGACATAACCATGTCCTCATCGGTTACCAGCGTGCGCGACAATACACCCATCTTGCCCGGTGTGAAAAACATCATTGCTATTGCCTCTGGCAAAGGGGGCGTTGGAAAATCCACTGTCACCAGCAACCTGGCCGTGGCATTGGCACAGGCCGGTGCCAAAGTCGGATTGATCGATGCAGATATTTACGGGCCGTCCATACCGGTCATGTTCAACTGCGAAAATGAGCAACCTGAAGTAAAGGTTATCAATGGTAAAAACTTCATTGTGCCCCTGGAACAATATGGTGTCAAATTAATTTCCATTGGTTTTCTGACTCCAACCGACAGTGCGGTGGTGTGGCGAGGTCCGATGGCTTCAGCTGCCTTGAAACAATTTATTGGCGATGCCTTGTGGGGCGACCTTGATTACCTGTTGATTGACTTACCTCCCGGCACGAGCGACATTCACTTAACGCTTGTCCAAACAGTACCCGTAACCGGGGCCGTGATAGTAACAACACCTCAAAAAGTTGCCCTGGCCGATGCGAACAAAGGCTTAGCGATGTTCCGGCAACCGCAAATAAATGTTCCCATCCTGGGCATTGTTGAAAACATGGCTTATTTCACCCCTGAGGAATTACCGGACCATAAATATTACATCTTCGGAAAAGACGGGGGACGGAACCTGGCTGAGAAATACAATGTTCCATTGCTGGGTCAGATTCCATTGGTGCAGGGAATCCGTGAAAGTGGCGACAGTGGGTTACCTGCGGTGCTGAAAGCCGGAATTACGGCTGCGGCATTTAAGGACCTGGCAGAAAATCTGGCCCGTCAGATTGCCATTAGAAATGCTAAATTCGAATCAACAAAACGCGTAGAAATAACCGTTTAAATTAGAAGCCTGTGAAAAAAGAAGAAATTACCCTCCGTGTTGAAACAGCCCTGGACAGCATTCGGCCGTATCTCGAAGCGGATGGTGGTAATGTTCGGATTTTGGACCTGGATTCTAATAATATTCTGAAGCTGGAGTTCGTTGGAGCTTGTGGTAACTGCCCCATGTCTACCATGACGTTTAAAGCGGGTGTTGAAGAGGCCATTAAAAGGGCGGTTCCGGAAATTAAGTCCATTGAAGTGGTAAACCTGGCAACCGTATAGGGTTACATCTCCATTCTAAATACCATCTAATCATTAAGAAGAAATAAGACTACTGAGCAGACCAGTTGATATGAGAATTAAAAGTCTACTGCTTGGCGTGCTGCTCATGGTTCTCTATGATCCCCTGGCTGCCCAGCAACGATGTGGAACAGAGGAGTATCAGGCAGTTCGGCAGCTAAACAGTCCCACCCTGGAGCAACGCCAACGATTTGAGGACTGGATCTCCAAGAAATTAGCACAGCAATCCGGCCAGCAAGAGCAACGAAACAACGATGCTACCTATAAGATACCGGTTGTGGTGCATGTCATTCACAATGGCGAGGCGGTGGGGACCGGAACCAATATTTCCGATGCCCAAATTCAGTCTCAGATCAATGTGATGAACAAGGATTTTCAACGGTTAAACTCCGATGCCGCCAGCACTCCGGCTGAATTTTTATCGGTGGCAAGTTCGTTGGATATTGAATTCATTCTCGCGAAACAAGATCCGTTTGGCGCACCCACCACCGGCATTCAACGGGCAAAAGGAACACAGTCTACATGGACCATTGCGGACAATGCCACGTTTAAAGCGCTGAGTTATTGGCCTGCGGAAGATTATTTCAACATCTGGGTAATCAACATCCCGTCCTTTTTAGGGTATGCCCAGCTTCCTGTTTCCAATTTACCCGGTCTGGAGGATTCACCCGATGACCGACTAACAGATGGCATTATTGTTCATTACCGTGCCTTTGGTTCTAACTACGAAAGTCTTGGCACTTTTAGTTTAGATTCCCAGTTTGACAAGGGCCGAACCGCCACGCATGAGGCGGGTCACTTTTTTGGTTTGCGCCATATCTGGGGCGATGCATTTTGTGGTACGGACTATGTGGATGATACTCCCCTGCAAACACAGGAAACCACGGGTTGCCCTGCGCATCCCCAGTCCTCTACCTGTACTATTCCTCGAGTCAAGATGTTTCAGAACTACATGGATTACTCCAATGATGCGTGCATGAATATTTTTACACAAGGCCAGGTAGCGCGTATGATTGTCGTGTTGGAAAACAGTCCACGGAGATTTAGCTTACTGAATTCGGAAGGCGCCAACCCTCCGCCCGTTGTTTCTGCTGACCTTGCGATCCTGGAAGTGCAAAATCCAACTGCGACCTTTTGTGGTGGTACCTTCATTCCAACGGTATTGGTAAAAAATATTGGAACTTCGGTCGTCACCTCCGCCCAGATTCAACTTAAAGTCAATGGCGTGATTTCTCAGACAAAGACTGCCAGCTTAACGCTCGCAACATTGGATTCTGCAACCGTAACTTTTGATCCTGTCTTACAAGCGAATGGATCGGCAGTGTATGAATTTGATGTGCTTCAGGTAAATGGAGTTGCCGATCAACTGCCGGGCAATGACCTCATCCAACTCAGTACTTCAGTTCCGAACGAGTCCACATTACCCCTATCCGAAACATTCGATTCCTTTCCTTCCACCTGGACAACGGATAATCTGGACAACGGTAAAACCTGGGAATTCAGAAGCTTTACCGGAAATCAAAAAGCAATGTATGTGAATTGTTATGATTATGAAAACGAAGGTGCTGTTGACCGGTTGGTGACTCCCATATTTGATTTAACAACAGCCACCGCAGCTTCCCTCAAGTTCGATCGCGCCTATGCCGTGTATAGTTCTTCCAACCCTGACCGGCTTCGGGTGTTGGTTTCAACGGTGTGTGATTTTATGGTGCCCGGAGTAGAAGTCTTTAATAAGGCCGGCAGTGCGTTGGCGACAGCCCCACAAAGCTCGTCTCCATTTACCCCGACCACAGCACAATGGGTGAATGAATCTATTTCCCTGAATCAATTCATCGGTAGCAAAATTCAAATAGCATTTGAGGTGGTAAACGCCTGGGGCAATAATGTCTATCTCGATAATGTGTTGGTGCAAACCGATTCCTTTTTGGATCTCGCCATTTTAACGTTGGAAGAACCGGGCCCGGTAACCTGTGTGAGTGCCCCCAATCCCGTAATTCGGGTTAAGAACACCGGAAGTATTGACGTGACCGGATTTTCAGTAACCCCGCGGGTGAATGGTGAAGATAAATCTTTACAAACGATTACTATGACCCCCGCCATGATTCCCGGGGAAGAGCGGACATTCAAACTCGGTGCAGTGGCACTTAATGACGGGCTTAATTTCATCTCGTTTACCGTCAGCGCCCCAAACGGTCTTTCAGATTTTAATCCTGACAACAACCGCATTTCAAACAGACGTATTGTTAACAACTACCGGGACATTATCCCCTTACGCGAAAATTTCAATGAGGACTTTCTTGCCGAGTGGCCCATCATTAGTCAAAATAACGAAGCTACCTGGATTCCTTTTGCTACCAACAAACTCTATTCACTGGCCTACAATGCGTACTCCAACATCAAGCGTGGCGAAGAATCATGGCTGGTAAGTCCGGTGTTCGATTTTTCAAACGTCTCAAAAGCAAGCCTCTTCTTTGATTTAAGCTATGCTGCCCAGGCAAATGGAGACGAGCGATTACGCATCGTTTATTCTGAAGATTGCGGTCAAACTTTCCCGTTTGTCTTGTTTGATCAGGCCGGAACTGCCTTATCGACCACCACCTCCGCGGAAGCGTGGATTCCGACACAAGAAAGCGATTGGCGCAAAGAATTTATCAATTTGAATGCACTGGCCGGCAAAGAAGACGTGCGCATCGCTTTTATCTCTACAGCCAACAATGGCAACAACCTGTTTGTCGATAACCTGGAGTTTTTTACGGACGATGATCCTTTTCCCGTTTCCATCAATAATTTGTATTCCGTGTATGGTGGTGGTGAGACCTTTCAGATGACCTTCAATCTCAGCGAACGAATGCCGGTGCAAGTCAATGTGTACTCTATCACCGGGCAACTGTTGCTTGCACGCACATTGCCCGAGACCCTGAATCAAACGTATACCTTCGCTCTGCAACAACAGGGATCCGGAATTTATATTGTACGGGTTCAGATCGGAAATTCTGTGGGAGCTTCGAAAGTTTACCTTTCCGGGAGTAACTAAAAACTGGCGGAATAAACGTGATTTTGACTACTTTCATAGTGAAAATCCAGTAAAAGCTGGTCATCTTTGGATTTTGAATTGAACTCGATGACGAAACAGAAAATCGCAATCCTGTATGGAGGACGATCCGTAGAGCACGGTGTATCCATTAACTCAGCAAGAAATATTTTTCAATACATCGACCCTTCGCGCTTTGAACCTGTTCCCATCGGCATTACCCTGCAGGGTGTTTGGTATAAGACGTCAACAGTAACCAAGGATATTGAACAAGGCGAAGAACTCTTCCTGCGCCTGCATGCCGGTTCACCCACATTTCAAACCCAGGCGGGTCAATCTTTCTCAGTCGATCTTGTGTTTCCGGTATTACACGGCACCGATGGTGAAGACGGGAGTATTCAAGGTCTGTTGAAGGCAATGAATCTGCCCATGATCGGAACCGGAGTAGCAGGCTCGGCCATGTCGATGAATAAATTGGTTGCCAAACGAATTTTAAAGGCAGCAGGATTGCCGGTGAATAAATTCCTGTACTCCTATTTCGCTGATGCTAAACAATACACCTTTGAGGAGGTGGTGACTCAACTGGGTTTGCCTTTTATGATTAAGTCTGCCAGCCTGGGCTCTTCTGTGGGAGTTTCAAAAGTTAAATCGAAAGATGACTTTGATAAATCGCTGCAGGAATCGTATCAATATGATGACTGCGTGTTGTTTGAAGAATTTATTGAAGGCCGCGAAATCGAATGTGCTATTTTAGGAAATGACCCTCCGGAAGCTTCCTTGCCCGGGGAAATCGTGATCAACAAGAAATACGAATTTTATACGTTTGATGCCAAGTATGTAGATGGAGAAGCGGTGTCCATTGAATTACCGGCCCGGTTAGATGCTGCTGTGGCTGATAAAATCCGGGAGGTATCCATCCGGGCGTATCAGGCCCTGGGTTGTGAGGACTTTTCGCGTGTGGATCTATTTCTTACAAAAACAGGTGCCGTTTATGTCAATGAAATTAACACCATACCCGGATTTACCAACTCCAGCATGTTTCCGATGATGTGGAAAGAACGCGGCATCTCTTTTACCGACCTGATCACACGGCTGGCTACCTTGGCGCTTGAGCGACATCAGAAATCCAGACGCATCAAACGCGATTATCAATCGGCATTAAACTTTTGAGCATGAAGTGGAATTTGTTCAGAACAAGTTCGGTGGGTGGTTTATTGTTGAGTTTGGGACTCACAACAGGTTTTATTCTAATGTTGGGAGTAATCTATTTCTATATCTATTTGCCCTCGGCTACCAATCATGGTGAGTCGATTACAGTGCCTGATTTAACCGGCATGCACATTGATGAGTTGGAAAAGTTTGTGACCGACCATGAACTACGTTTTGCAGTTAACGATTCTTCCTATTCATCAGAATATTCTCCGCTGGCTGTTTTGCGTCAGTTTCCACACGCAGGGTCGGCCGTTAAATTGAATCGCGTTATCTATGTAACTCTCAACCGGGTATCGCCCCCCACGCTGCCCCTGCCCGATCTGGTAGACCGCAGTCTGGTGAATGCGGAAGTTGTTTTGAGAAGCAATGAATTAAAACGGGGGCGCATCTATTATGAACCCAGTCCTTTCCGAAACCTGGTCAAGGCCATGCGTTATGAAGGGAAGGTAATCGAACCCGGTACCCGTATCACCAAAGGCAGCGTGATTGATCTGGTCGTGGGCGATGGCAATGGCCCAGCCGATTTTACGATTGGAAACCTGATTGGTGATTCGTTTGAAACCGCCAAGTTTAAACTGATGGGCTGGAACCTGCACTTGGGAAATCTTCAATATCCTTTGGATGTGGATACTACCGGAATGGATCCCTTCGTTTACAAACAATACCCGGCAGCCGGAGACTCCGTGCGTGTAGGCGACCCGGTGGATCTTTGGATTGGACCAAAAGGGTATCAGGAACCGGAAGAGTCAGAGGAAACAGAGGATGACAATACGGATGACTCGGACAAGCAATAAAAAACCGTGAAACAGAGGGTTTTATTACTTCTCTTTTTACTAGCAGCATTCCCCGGCTTTGGTCAATGGGTGCTTGTGCCCGTTGAAAAAGATCCCTCCAATAAAAGTACCCGGTCCGCTCGCACGCAGGATGGACCCCCTTTAACACTCCCTTTCTGGGATGACTTCTCCACTATCCGTAGTGGTTATGTAAATCCACTCCTATGGCAATTTGGTACATCCGTCTGGGTGAATGATGGCATGGGAATAAACGCCCCATCGATGAATGTGGCCACCTTCGATGGATTGGATTCGTTAGGAAAACCGTATAACGTGAATGATGTATTGGCGAAGGGCTTTGCCGATAAACTGATTTCTCAGCCCATCCAACTCGATCTGGTCAGTGCCAGTGAACGATTGGGTGTTGCACTCACCTTTTTTTATGAGTTTCGCGGAAACGGAGAAGCTCCGGATCCCGGTGACCTGCTCTCGCTCGCTTTCAAAAATGATCAAGGTACGTGGGATCCTATCTGGTCCATCGAAAATACAGGCACGTTGGTTCCGGATAAATTCATCCGGGTCACTATTCCCATTACCGATGATAAATACTTTCACGATGCCTTTCAGTTCCGGTTTCAAAACTTTGCCCGCCTCTCAGGACCGTACGACACGTGGCACCTGGATTATATTTACATCAGCAATGGCAAATCGCAATCCACCCCGGTATTTCCATTGTTTCCAGATCGCACCATCGCGATTCCATTTACTTCCATTTTTAAAAAGTATCGGGCAATGCCCATTGGTCATTTTTTTGCTGATCCCTTCAGTAATCTGATCAATCCTTCCATTACCATCACCAACCTGCGTCAGGATCAGGTTGCCGGCAACGGTCAACCTGTTAGTTACAGTACAACTGCCCGCATTGCCATGACTAAGGAAGGAGAACCTGATGTAGTGTTGAATCCGGTGTTGGATGTGAACGTGAACATCGGCAGTGAATTAACCTTTGCCGAACAAAAGGTGGTGACCCTCCAAACCTTGCCCGATGTAGCTTCCTGGGATGAAGCGGCTGACTCCATTAATATTAAGCTCAATATTCTCTTCGATACGGGCGATGATAAAATTAAAACACCGACCGAAGGCGACTATGATTTTGATGTGTTTAATCCGATCACATTTAAATCCAACGATAGCGTAAGTGCCACGTATGTACTCCATAATTATTATGCATACGATGACGGCAGTGCCGAATACGGTGCCGGACTAAATCAGCCGGGTGCCGAATTAGCCTATCGTTTTGACATGGCAACCCCAACCCCAGATACGATTGTAGCCGTAGACATGTATTTCCCGCGCTTTGGCGATGAATCGAATCAGATCATTCAATTAAAAATCCTGCGCGAATTGTCGACTAATGCTTTTGACGTATTGTACCAGGGCAACATTCCTATCCAGCGGGGGTCGAACAATACCTTCTGGCGAGTTCCGCTTCCGGAGGCAGTTGTGGTACGAGAAAAATTCTATATCGGCTGGAGGCAACTATCCTCCGCGGTGATTGCGGTAGGATTGGATAAGAATACCGATTCAGGTGATCAAATTTACTCAAACATTAATGCGGCCTGGGTACAGAACACCACGCTCAAAGGCAGTTTGATGATCCGGCCCATCTTTGGTTCGGGTCAAGTGATTATCAATCAGGCTGAATCGAAAACTCCTGCTTCCATTTATCCCAACCCCACAAGGAGTTCATTTTACATAACCGGCCGGCCGCAACATATTTCGCTTATGGATCTTTCGGGCAGAGAGATGGCTATCAGAAAAGAGTATGAGGCCGATCGTGTTCGGGTGACGGTCTCTCAACCCGCTTCGGGACTATACATCTTGCGCACATTTGAAAACAGCCAGTGGCATAGTTATAAGCTGGTGGTAGAATAAAAAATCAAAGGCCCGCGCTTTGTCCGGCTTCTGCCGGAACAATCAGAATGAGTTCCAGTGGATTTGGTGCAAAGCACAAGATGAAAATAAGCAGGGCAATCCAGCCCAGGATAATTCTACCCTGACTCAGAGGTTGTTCAATTTCGGAGGGCGGGTGTTGCACCCCAACAAACCGGCCGATGATGAACGCGAATAACAACCACCCTGGGTACCCCCGAACATCCGGAAACACATGTACAATCGCGTATTGAACAGTGAAGATGATGAGCGCATACATCCAGGTGTCGCGCTCTGAAACCTGCAGGCCGCGCAAGGCCATGTACAGGAAGCCGATGAATAACGGAATCTGATACCACAATACACCCCACCCATCCTTTGGATGAATAAAACCAAGCCCCGCATAGAAGATAAACCCCAGGAAAAATACGGTGGCAACTTTCCGGTGCCAGGCGTGACCCACCAACCCATATAACACATGGCCGCCATCCAGTTGACCGATGGGCAGGAGGTTAATGCTGGTGAATACCAAGGCTAAAAAACCGGCAAACAAAAATGGATAATGAACAATTTCGTGAATGTTGGGCAGGCGGGCCGGATCTGCAACATAGTTTTCGAAGAATAAAAACAGGAGGTTCTTACCAATAAACGTATTCAGCGAACCTTCGGGCATAAAGCCGGGATCGTATACATAGTTGGCATAGTCCATTCCAAACTGCTTATATTCTGGATGGATTTCAAAAATATATTCCGGGGGTGGCAAGTGAGTAAATCCATAAAACAAAAAGCCCAGCGCCACGACAAACCCGGCAAGCGGCCCTGCAATGCCAATGTCAAAATTCTCGCGCGTGGTGTTCACCCGCTGCCGCAGGCGGATCAATGCCCCGAGCGTGCCAAACATCAGCGGGATCGGAGGCAGAGGAATGTAATACGGAAGCGAAGTTTTAACCCGGTGATAGATGGCAACGAAATAGTGGCCAAATTCATGCGCGGTAAGAATCGACAAAAAACAAATAGAATATGGCAGACCGGAGTAAAAATCATCCCAGGTAAAACCTCCCACTAATACTGATTTTCCATACGTCCATTCAGCACCGGCTAACGTAGTGGTGATGAAGGTGACAATAAACAACGAGCTATGAATGAGCGCAGTTTTGAGTTTCGGGTTCATGGAAAGAGGGAGAAAATCTGGTCGGGGTTTGTTACATGAAACGTTTGAAGGCCTGCCTGGTTCGCCCCGATCACGTTGTCGTAGTTGTCATCGAGAAATATGGTTTCCGTTGCGCGCAGGTTATTTTGCTGCAGCACATACTCGTAAATTTCGGTATCGGGTTTGCTCATTTTCACCAGGTGTGAGTAATACGCGTGGTGAAAATAATGATCGATGCCGTGGAGCCCGGTAAGCTGGCGCACCATACCATTGAAGCAAGTCATGTGAATATTGTTAGTATTGCTGAGCAAAAAAGTATTGTATCGACCTTTGAGCCGCTCCAGCAATTGAATGCGGGGTAGCGGAATGTCGAGCAACATGGCATTCCAGGCCCGATCCAACTCGGCATCCGCTACCTGAATGGAAAGGGATTCGCGCAAGTGATCCCGAAACTCGGCATCGCTGATCAATCCTTTCTCAAACTGGTGGAAAAATGCTCCATGATGTACCCGCGATTGAATTTCTTCCAGCGGGAGGCCACTTAACTGCGCAAACGCTGCATGTGTTTTAGGAACGGAAAGGTTGATGATCACTCCGCCCAGATCGAAGATGATGTTTTTGATGGTAGACACGTCTTGCTGGTAAAAATTAACCCGCAAATGTAAGAAACAATGCCCGGAAGCACATTGACCGTTCCGATCAGGAAATCATGGGTAAATTCAAAATTTAAAATGATGACTATCAAATATTTATAAGCATAAATCTTTTTTGCAGCCTGCGTCAGTTTAATCTCCAAAAATGGTAACATTGGGTTAACAATGGCCTGTGGGCCGTCTCTTACCTTTACCGGACTTCAGACTTTATGTTCGATTTAGAGCTCTCCTATTCCATCCTGCTTGTCTTCTGTCTGTTAGCTGCCTGTGGGTTTGAGTTTGTCAATGGATTTCATGATACCGCCAATGCCGTTGCCACGGTGATCTATACCAATACGCTGAAACCCTGGGTTGCCGTAATCTGGTCAGGTACCTGGAATTTCTTAGGTGTTTTTGCCGGTGGTATCGGGGTGGCGATGGGAATCGTGAATCTGTTGCCGGTCGAAACGTTGGTCGATCAAAATGTAGCCCACAGTATTTCCATGGTAATGGCTCTGTTACTCACCGCCATTTTCTGGAACCTGCTTACCTGGTTTTTTGGAATTCCCTGTTCCAGCTCGCATACGTTGATCGGTTCCATTCTGGGTGTTGGCCTTGCCTACTCCTTGTTGCCGGAAGCTACCAGTGAAGCGGTTAACTGGAGTAAAGCCAAAGAGATAGGACTTTCCTTATTAATCAGCCCCTTGTTTGGGTTTTCGGTAACCATTGTCCTGATGTACTTCCTACGCTCGGCCACACGAAAAACAGAAACCGGTGACACCTTATTCAAAGAACCTAAAAAAAATCAACCCCCTCCTTTCTGGATTCGCTCGGTCTTATTTTTAACCTGCACGCTGGTGAGTTTCTTTCATGGATCAAACGATGGGCAAAAAGGAGTGGGACTCGTGATGCTGGTGCTGATTGGGATCGTTCCGGCTTACTTTGCATTGAATGAAAAGTACGACCCGTCCAAGATGCCGGGTTCGCTGGCACGGATTGAACAAGTTGTCGGAAACATTGATTCCACCACCTTGTCGTTGGCAGATCGTACCAAGTTATCCGAAGCCGTTTCAATGACTGCCCACTTACGGCAAACCTTTGCTTCGTTGGGGTCCATTAGCCAGATACCTAAGAACGAAAAATTTGAAGTGCGCAAGGAAGTGATGTTGGTTGACCGTAACCTGAACGCGTTGATCAAAAAAGAAGAGGTGCGCCTGAGTGAAAATGATAAAAGCATTTTAAAGTCAGAATTGAAATCTGTTCGGAAAGTAACCGACTACTCGCCTACCTGGGTCCTTTTCATGATTTCCATTTCCCTGGGCGTAGGCACAATGATCGGCTGGAAAAGAATTGTAAAGACTGTGGGCGAGAAAATCGGGAAGGAACATCTTACTTATGCTCAGGGTGCCAGTGCGGAAATGGTGGCCGCCAGCACGATTGGCTTATCCACCTATTTTGGTTTGCCCGTCAGTACTACCCATGTCCTTTCTTCGGGTATTGCTGGTAGTATGGTGGCCAGCAAAGGGGTTAAGAATTTGCAGCCCGATACCGTGCGAAACATTTTATTGGCTTGGTTTCTCACCTTGCCGGTGGTCATGGTGATGGCGGGAACCTTGTTCCTGCTGTTCCGATCCCTTTCCTGACTCAATCCCGAAATGCAATTTGCATCTTCCTGATCCGGTCTTCCAGCTTTTCGGAGGTCAGTTTTTCGCGCGTACGATCCACCATGATGGGAAATGCAAACGGAGTGGGTTTATCCGGTTCGGTAATAATAATCTTTTGATGGGCGATTCGCTCCAATGCCCTGCGCAGGCGGGCTTCCTCCAACTGAAAGTCCATCACCTCCTCAAAGGCCTGCAACAACAACAGGTTGTGCGATTCATACTCATGAAACACATTAAAGAAAAGCTGGGAGGACGATTGCAGGTGTTTCTCCTTGATCTTTTGGCCGGGCAGACCCTTAAACACCAACCCCGCAATAGCAGCAATGTCGCGAAACTTGCGCTTGGCCATCTCCGTTGCGTTGATGCTGGCCTGAATGTCTTTCAACAGTTCTTCGCTTCCCAACACATTGGTTTCAATCGCTTCATAGAGGGGGATCTCCTGATCGGAGAGCAATTCAAATCCATAGTCATTCATGGCAATGGAAAACGTAATCGGGCTGATTTGTGCGATGCGGTAGGCGATCAACGCAGCCATGCCCTCGTGCACAAAGCGGCCCTCAAACGGATACATCAACACATGGTAGCCCTCCTCGGTTTGAAAATACTCGATCAGAAACTCATTGGCCCGGGGCAGGTGCGACCGATCGCGTTGCAATTGCATTAACGGCTTTAGAAATTTCATCTCGGCATCGTTCTCCGCACCGCGGGCTGCCTGGTCTATCTTATACCGGATCATTTCGCTCATCTGCGAAGACAGCGGCATGCGGCCTCCTTGCCAGGAGGGAACCTTGCCTGATTTCCGCTTGCTCTTCCGCACATGCGCTTCCATTTCCTTGATGCGCACCAACTCCAGACTTTGACCGGCAAACCAAAATACATCCCCCAGGTTCAGGCTGGAGATAAAATACTCTTCAATGGTACCCAGAAACTTACCGCTGGCAAACTTGATGTACATCAACGTATCGCCAACAATGGTGCCGATCGACAACCGGTGCTTCAGGGCAATGCGTCTGTCCTCCACTTTAAAAACGCCTTGCTCGACTATGACTTTCCGATACTCGTTGTAGGCAGTGAGTGCCTCGCCCCCGGTGGTGATGAAACGAAGGATCCAGTTCCATTCTTCCGTGGTGATGGAGGCATAACTTACGGTGCCACGCACCTCACTCAAAATTTCATCCGGCCGGAAGCCATCCGAAACCGCCAGGGTAATCAGATATTGAATCAAAACATCGAACGAGCGCAAATACGGTATCCGGTCTTCCACAATGTTTCGTTGCATAGCCTCGCGCAAGGCCGCCCCTTCGGTCAACTCCAAGGTGTTGGTGGGTAAAAAATAAATGCGGCTGACTGCTCCTGGTTGGTGGCCACTTCGGCCGGCCCGTTGCAGAAACCGCGCAACCCCTTTTGGACTACCGACCTGAATAACGGTTTCAACCGGTCTGAAATCAACCCCTAAATCCAAACTGGACGTGCACACCACCGCCTTCAATTTGCCAGCATGCAGCTGATCTTCTACCCAGTCGCGAAGTTCTTTGCTGATCGAACCATGGTGCATGGCAATCAAGCCTGAAAGTTCGGGTGCTTGGTCGAGCATTTTCTGGTACCAGATTTCGGCAAACGACCGAGTATTGGTAAAGATCAACGTGCTGGTGCTTTCCTTAACGATGGGGATCACTTTCTCCAGTAAATGAATGCCGAGGTGACCGGACCACGGCAAACGCTCCACTTCATCCGGAAAGATGGACACCACTTCAATTTGTTTGCGGATTTCCGCTTTAATGATTTTCGATTTCACGGTCGATCCGCCCAACAAGATCTGCAGCGACTGTTCCATGTTACCGATGGTGGCCGAGATGCCCCAGATGCGAAGCTGTGGCGCCAGGGTTTTCAAACGCGACAAGGCCAACTCCATCAACACCCCACGCTTGGAGCCTACCAGCTCGTGCCACTCATCCACCACAATGGTTTTCAGATTGGTAAAGAAATCGGCATACCCTTTTTGGGAGAGCAGGAGATGGAGACTTTCCGGAGTCGTGATCAGAAAATCAGGCGGCTGCTCCTTTTGTTTCGCCCGTTCTCGGGTAGACGTATCTCCACTCCGCACGCCCACCCGCCAGGTGGGTTGTAAATCCGCGATGGCACGTTTTGCTGAATACTCAATTTCTTTCGCCAAGGCCCGGATGGGTGTTATCCAGATGGCTTTGGGGCCGTGGGATTTAGTTTTGAACGCGGGCTCGAGCAGAATGGGGATCAGCAAGGAGTACGTCTTGCCGCTGCCCGTGGGTGCGTTCACCAATCCATGATACCCTTCCAACACGCTGGCCCAGGTTTCCTCCTGAAACGGAAAGGGTTTCCAACCCTGCGCTTCAAACCAGTGCACACCTTGCCCGAGATCCATCATGCTGACTAATGTAAAAGATTAAATAACATTTTGGTGGCCGAGGTGTTAAATTGCCATAATATAGCTTATGGGCAGATATTCAATCAAAGAATTGGAGAAGCTTTCGGGGATCAAAGCCCACACCATCCGCATCTGGGAAAAACGTCACCAATTGGTGTCGCCCCAACGTACGCAAACCAATATCCGCTACTATTCCGATGACGACCTGAAAAAAATCATCAACGTTTCAGTATTAAATAATCATGGTGTAAAAATCTCCAAGATTGTTGGGCTAAGCCTGGACGATCTGAACCGGAGGGTTTCAGAGCTCAGCGAAACTCAGGAGAGCATTGAAATTTACATCGATCAGTTGGTACTGGCCATGATCGACCTGGAAGAAGAGCAGTTTGAAAAAATACTTTCACACCTTACCGTGAAGTTTGGCTTTGAGAAAACGGTGGTGGAGATCCTTTACCCTTTTCTCGAAAAGATTGGGGTCCTTTGGGTAACCAACAACATTACTCCGGCTCAGGAACATTTTATTACCAACCTGATCCGCCAGAAGATGATCGTTGCGATCGATGGCTTGCCACTGGCGCCCAAAACTGCCCGCAAGGCCCTGCTTTACTTGCCGGAGAATGAATTGCACGAGCTTGGGTTGCTGTTCTATTATTATATAGCAAAGAAATTGGGGTATCGTACTTATTATTTGGGCCAGACCGTTCCCTACAAAGACCTAAAATCGGTTTTTGAAGTACACCAACCCAACGTCATAATTTCTGCCCTTACCAGTGGGCCTACCCCGCATTCCATGCCGGGATACCTTGCCCGGCTAAGTTCAGATTTTGTCTCGGCTACCATCCTGGTTTCGGGTATGGCGCTAAAAAAGGCCAATTTCGATCCTCTGCCCAACATTCGCACCTTTGACAATGCCCAGTCCTTGCGGGAATTGTTAAAATCTTAATCTTGTTTAAGATTTATAAAAAATAGCTAAACAATAGTTTGGTAATTAGTGCATTCACCCTATATTTGTTTAACATTTTAAATTAAACGTTAGACATATATGACAGCAGTTGAATTCAGTACGCAAGTAGCCCTATTGCGGCCCACGCTCAGAACGTTTACACGTAGATTTACCAACGATCGCGATGAAGGTCTGGACCTGGTTCAGGACACCATCTTGAAGGCCCTTACTTATCGCGATAAATTCCGGGAGGATACCAACCTGAAAGGTTGGTTGTTCACCATCATGCGCAATACCTACATCAATAATTACCGCAAGAATCAGCGCGCGAAAACTTCGCATGATGACACCAAAGAACTTTATTTCCTAAACGTAGAAGATACCCACACCTTCAACCGACCTGAGGGTAGCGTTGAATTCAAGGAAGTGTGGAAAAACGTCAATCAGCTGAAAGAGGAATTGCTGGTTCCCTTTAAGATGCATACTTCCGGGTATAAGTATCATGAGATTGCCGAGCATCTGAACATTCCCATTGGCACGGTAAAGAACCGGATCTTCCATGCCCGCAAAGAAATCCAAAAGAAACTAACCGGCTATCAATAACCAGGAGAGACACGGTTTAAAAAGCCGTGTTTTCTCTTTATACTCACGTCATGAAATAAGCATTACTAGACTATACCCAACGGGTTGGTAGTACCCGTACGTTATACAAGAGGTAAGTCTCAACATGCGAATCCATCTGACCGTAAACGAAAAAATCATAAACCAATGAAAAAGATTGGGGTTATCGGCTCGGGCTTCTCCGGTTTGGCGGCTGCAACGTGCCTGGCCCACAAAGGCTATGATGTTACCGTGCTGGAGAAGAACAACACCGCTGGTGGACGCGCCCGGAAGTTTACAGCAGAAGGTTTTACGTTTGATATGGGCCCCAGCTGGTATTGGATGCCCGATGTGTTTGAAAAATATTTTGCGCAGTTCGGTAAAAAACCCGCTGACTATTACGAACTGGAAAGACTCAGTCCCTCCTACCGGATTTACTATGGCAAAGATGACTTTCTTGATATCCCCGCAGGTGTGGAAGCCCTTTGTAAACTCTTTGATGAACTGGAGCCGGGCAGTTCGAAAAACCTGCTGCAATTTTTAGAAGAAGGAAAATACAAGTATCACATCGGCATTAACGAACTGGTGTACAAACCCGGTGTTTCCCTCACGGAGTTGATGGATGTGAAGCTGATGACGGGCGTCTTTAAACTGCATGTGTTTCAGTCCATTTCGCAATATGTGCGCAAATTTTTCAACGAGAAACGCATCGTTCAGCTACTCGAGTTTCCGGTGTTGTTTTTAGGGGCTACTGCACAAAAGACTCCGGCCCTTTATAGTTTGATGAATTATGCAGACATGGCGTTGGGCACCTGGTACCCAAAGGGCGGCATGCATAAAATAATTGACGGCATGACACAACTTGCCCACGAGCAAGGAGTCCGGTTTGAATTCAACAGCGAAGTAACAAAGTTTAACCTGGCCGACAAGGCGATTAAGGAAGTAGTCGTGAACGGCACCGTCAGAAATTTCGACTACATAGTGGCTAGTGCAGACTATCATCACGTTGAGCAAACCTTGCTGCCGGCCAGCCACCGCAGGTATACTGAAACGTATTGGGACCACCGGGCCATGGCGCCATCGAGTTTAATCTTTTACCTGGGATTAAATAAAAAACTCAGCGGCATGTTGCATCATACCTTGTTTTTTGATGAGGATTTTGGCGTGCATGCACGCGAGATCTATGAAAACCCGCAATGGCCCACGGCACCACAGTTTTATGTTTCGTGCCCATCGCAAACCGACCCCACCGTAGCCCCGCCCGGCTGCGAAAATATTTTTATTTTAATTCCGGTAGCTCCGGGATTAAAAGATGATGCTGCTACCCGCGAAAAATATTTCGACCTGGTGATGCACCGTTTCGAGCAGATGATGGGCCAATCCATCCGCGAACACATTATTTTCAAGCGCAGTTATGCCCACAATGACTTTATTGCCGATTATCATGCTTTTAAGGGAAATGCTTATGGCCTGGCCAATACCATCAGGCAAACCGCTAATTTGAAGCCCTCCATCTTAAACAAAAAGGTAAAAAACCTGTTTTATACAGGTCAGTTGACGGTTCCGGGTCCTGGAGTGCCGCCATCGCTCATTTCAGGACAAGTGGTAGCCAACGAACTGATAAAGCGGGATTTAGCAGGCGGTAAATGATGAGAGGTGATCCCCGGGCGGTTTTGATTTGCTAACTTGTAACCTTACGTTTTTCAATGAGCAAAGAACTTTTTGATCGGGTTTCCCTCCGGTGCAGCAGGCTGACTACGCATGCCTACAGCACGTCCTTTTCGTTGGGTATTCGGTGTTTGAACAAGGATCTTCAAGGCCCGATTTATTCCATTTATGGGTTTGTGCGCTTTGCCGATGAAATCGTGGATACCTTTCATGATTTCAATAAAGCCCGGTTGCTGGAACGCTTTACAGCAGAAACGTACCAGGCACTTTCAGAAGGAATCAGCCTCAATCCGATTCTTAATAGTTTCCAGGCAACCGCCAACAAATACCTCTTTGAACGCGAGCTGATCGACCAGTTTTTGAAAAGTATGGAAATGGATCTGAGTCTCACCCACTACGATCAGAAAGGAATTGATGAATACATCCTGGGCTCAGCGGAGGTGGTAGGCCTGATGTGCCTTCGTGTTTTCTGTAAGGGCGATGAAACCATGTACCAAAGACTGAAACCTTCGGCCATGCGGTTGGGAGCTGCTTTTCAAAAAATCAATTTCCTGCGCGACCTGAATGCCGACTTCAACGGGATGGGCCGCAATTATTTCCCCGACATCGACTTGAAGAATTTCGATGAGGCCAGCAAGCAAAAGATTGAAGCCAACATTGCAGAAGATTTTCATGCCGGATATGAAGGTATCAAACAACTTCCCCGGTCGGCCCGGTTTGGGGTATATGTTGCGTACTTGTATTACCTCGCGCTATTCAATAAAATAAAAAATACACCCAGTCATGTAGTGCTCAAGAACCGAATCCGGGTCCGTAACCGGCAAAAGCTTTCCATACTCGCCTATTCCTTTGTGAAACACCAGTTAAACCTGCTCTGATGGAAGAAGTGATTCTCGTAGATGAGTTGGATCGCGAAGTGGGAGCCCTCGAAAAGATGGCTGCCCATCGGCAAGGAAAATTGCACCGCGCTTTCTCGATTCTGGTTTTCAATTCGAAAGGCGAGCTCCTGTTACAAAAGCGAGCCCTTGGTAAATACCACAGTGGTGGTTTGTGGACCAATACCTGTTGCAGTCACCCACGGCCTGGGGAAACCCTGGTGGAAGCCGGGAAAAGAAAACTCCTGCAGGAAATGGGCTTTGATTGTGACCTCACCTATTCGCACAAGTTCCTTTACAAAGTTGAACTTGACAACAATCTGATTGAGCACGAATGGGATCACGTGCTGATCGGCTATTACGATGGCGACCCCCAACCCAACCGGGAAGAAGCCATGGCCTGGAAGTATGTGCCCCTGGAAGAAATCAAGACCGATGCCCGACAGCGGCCGGAAGCCTATACCTTGTGGTTTAAACTAATTCTGGAGCATCCTGAATTAAACACCTTTCACACGGTGTAGTCTGAACATCTGCATCTTTTGCGTGTTTACACTATATGTTTGCTTTCTTTAAGTCCGACCCCATTAAAAAACTCGAATCGAAACGTCTTAAAATGCTGGAAGAGGCCATGCACATTCAGCGTTCGGGTGATCTGAAAAAATATGCCTTTCACATGGAAGCCATTGTTAAACTCGAAAAGGAAATTGAAGCCTTACAAAAATCCAACAACCGAGTCGATTGATGCCGCCACAGCGGTCTGCTGGCTTCGCAGAGACCTGCGGCTGAATGACCAGGCGGCCTTGTACCATGCTTTGAAGGAAAATAAACAGGTAGCTTGCGTCTTTATTTTCGATACCAACATACTGGACAAGTTGGAAGAGAAGCGCGATCGAAGGGTGGAATTCATTCATCAAACCCTCGATCAGCTTCAGCAGCAACTGGAAGCGTTGGGTAGTTCATTGCTTGTCTTTGCTGGCAACCCGATCACGATTTTTCAACAACTCTCCCCCAGCGCGGTTTATACCAATTACGATTACGAACCGTATGCCCGCCAGCGCGATGCAGCCGTAAAAGATATTTTAGAGAAAAAGGGAATTGCCTTCAAGACCTATAAAGACCAGGTCATTTTTGAAAAGGATGAGGTGATTAAAGACGATGGTAAACCCTACACCGTGTTTACCCCGTACAGTCGTAAATGGAAGGCCGCCCTCACCCCTTTCTATCTGAAGAGTTATCCCACTGAAAAATTCTTTACCTCCTTCAGGAAAATGAAACCCTACCCGATGCCCTCGTTGGGTGACTTGGGTTTTGAACCGGCCGGGTTGCCCTTTCCGGAGCGGGTGATCAGGCAACGCCTGATTGCGAAGTATGACCAGCAGCGAAACTTTCCGGCTATTGAAGGTACCACGAAGCTGAGTGTGCACTTGCGCTTTGGCACGGTGAGCATCCGGCAGTTGGCGCGGGTGGCACGCAAGCACAACGAAACGTGGCTGAACGAATTAATCTGGCGCGACTTCTATCATATGATCTTGTGGCACTTTCCGCAAGTGGAGACGAAAGCCTTCAAACCTGTTTATGATACGATTGTGTGGCGTAACAACGAAGCTGAATTTGCAGCGTGGTGTGCCGGTCGGACAGGCTACCCCATTGTGGACGCGGGCATGCGCGAATTAAATACCACCGGCTTCATGCACAATCGGGTACGTATGATAACCGCCAGCTTTCTTACCAAACATTTGCTCATTGACTGGCGCTGGGGAGAAGCTTATTTCGCTAAGAAGCTACTGGACTTTGATCTGGCCGCCAACAACGGAGGCTGGCAGTGGGCAGCAAGTTCAGGTTGTGATGCTGCCCCGTATTTCCGCGTGTTCAATCCCCAATTGCAAACAGAAAAATTCGACCCCAAATTAGAATACATAAAAAAGTGGGTTCCCGAATTAGGTACGGAGGCTTATCCAAAGCCCATGGTAGATCATACGTTGGCGCGGCATCGGGTTCTTAAAGTTTATAAAAAGGCGTTAGGCTAACCAAGCGAGCGTTATCCCGATAATAAGCCATGCTTAAAAAACAGCATCTGCCCACTAAAATTTGCATCGTTTGTAAGAGGCCCTTTACCTGGCGTAAAAAGTGGGAGAAGGTTTGGGAAGAAGTGAAATACTGTAGCGATCGATGTAGGATGAATAAATCTAAAAAATGAGCGGAGTCACTCTTATTTTCCCGCATCATCTTTTCGAAAAGCCAGCATCCTTGATGAAAGGACAACGGGTCTTCCTCGTAGAAGAATATCTTTTCTTCAAACAATACAATTTTCATAAGCAGAAACTGGTATTTCATCGTGCCAGCATGAAGGCGTATCAGCAGTTTTTAGAGGGTAAAGGTTACCCGGTAACATACATCGAAGCCAAAGAAAAAATTAGTGACACACGAAGTCTATTGCCCTTCCTCAAACAGAAAGGAGTGACCGAAATTCACTACATGGATGTAACTGACTATTTATTGGAGAAAAGAATTTCGGAATACTCGATCAAGCTAAAGATAAAGGTTAGCAAATACGACTCGCCTCTCTTTCTGCTAACAGCTAAACAAGTTGGCGAATATTTTTCCAGTAAAAAACGATTTTATCAAACCGACTTCTACACAAAGCAACGCAAGCACTTTAAAATTTTAGTGGATGATAAGTTAGAACCGGAAGGAGGAAAATGGACATTTGACAGTGAAAATCGATTAAAGTATCCCAAGGGGAAAAAGCCACCGGAAGTAAAATTTCCAAAAGCTAACGAATATTGGACGGAAGCCATCTCCTATGTTAAAAAGAACTTCCCTTCCAATTATGGAGATATCAGCAGCTCATATCCTTATCCCACCACATTTTCTGAAAGTCGTGCGTGGCTAAAACAATTCTTACAAAAACGCTTTGCCGAATTCGGGGACTATGAAGATGCCCTGGTAACGAAAGAAAGTATTTTACACCACAGCCTGCTGACGCCCATGCTGAATGCAGGGCTACTTACGCCTGGTGAAATCTTGGATGAATCTGTTGCCTACGCAACTGAAAATAAAATTCCACTCAACTCGTGCGAAGGTTTCGTTCGGCAGATTTTAGGCTGGCGTGAATTTATTCGGGGGGTATATCAAGCCAAAGGGACACAAGAACGCACCACTAACTATTGGAAATTTAAACGGAAAATACCTGGATCATTTTGGAATGGTACCACCGGCATTGCTCCTATCGATGAAACCACTAAAAAAATACTAGCCACCGGGTATTGCCATCACATCGAACGATTGATGGTGCTGGGTAATTTTATGTTGCTGTGCGAATTTGATCCGGATGAAGTATATCGATGGTTTATGGAACTCTTCATTGACTCATACGATTGGGTGATGGTGCCGAACGTATATGGCATGAGTCAGTTTGCCGATGGCGGACTGATGGCCACCAAACCCTATATCAGTGGCAGTAACTACCTGATGAAAATGAGTGATTATCCAAAAGGCGAATGGCAGCCGATATGGGATGGGTTGTTCTGGCGTTTCATGCATGTACACCGCGATTTCTTTCTGAAAAATCCGAGGTTAGGCATGTTGGTAAAAACATTTGATAAGATGCCCAAGGAGAAACAAGAGCAGCATATGCAGATCGCAAACACGTATTTGCAATCCATGGATAAATAAAATAAAAGGAACTGACTTGATTCTCTACCTAAGAGCCCTGAAAAAATAAGTCTTTAACAAACTGCTCTTGACCTGCTAGCCTAGTTTAATTTTAGTAAACACCTGTAAGTGTGGAAGGGTGAGTATTGCGATGGCCACAAAAATATGAGAGAGTACCAGCCATTCAGTCTGGAACATACCTGAAACAACAATCAATAACAGAATGCCCAACCAGGCAAGGGTTGTAAAGGGAATTGCTTTTTTAACGATAGATGCCCAGCCCGGCCCATCATTAGAAAGCTTCATTTGTCTTCTTATCAAATTGAAGGAAATGAGTGAATGCCATAGTCCAAAGTAGAAACCAAAACTTAGATACAAGGGGAGCTGATGGATAATGAAAATTAATAGAAAACTTTGAACTAAGAATGGATGAAGTACATTCTTTTCCCAACCCAGATAGTCGCGTAGAAAAAAAAGTAAAAAAATACATAGACCAAGTAAGACGCAAACATAGGGATACAGAAGTGTTCCCCATTTTAACCAAAAGTCAATAGCAAGCCTATTCTGAACGATAATTTCAAGAATGGGAGCTGCTGAGCTAATGTGGCTTGTTAAGATAAAAGAGATTAACAGAAATCCATAAGTTGAATACACTATTGCATCTATTTTAGCATTTGCGCGAAGTGGCCAATCGATCTCACCAAAATGATAGGCAGCCATGGCAATGAACACGATCAAAGCCACAGTTGGGAATAACCACCAAACAATGCCATACAGCAACATGCTAAAAAGGTATTTGGCAAGGAACAGGTAGATGGATACTTTTTGATTGCTATTGATTAGCGCTTGCCGTTGAATAAAAAAATCAAGCGAACCATGAGGAACTCCGATGAGTATTATGCTAACGATCAGAAAATAAAGTTGCGCTTCTTCACCGATCACTACAAACTTTGCAACCAGTGTGAGCAGTAAGCCGGAGATTAACAAATACTTTCTTATTTTTTCAAGATTTAGCATTGTGTACATCCAGTGTAAATAGAAATGATCGTATTTCAAAAAAAGTAAGGGGATACTTTGTGCTAAACATCCCCCCACTCATTTATAATATGTAAGGAATGCTTACGCTTTCGCGGTTGATTTGCTGCTGACCGCAATGTTATACACAACCAACCCGAATCCAATCTTGTTTATGGCATCTGCGATGTTATAAAACAAGTCGACATTAGAAGCACTCCAACCCAGTCCGGTATTTAGCCACCCTCCGGGCATACACATATATCCAATCGGATAAACAGCCCATCCTACTAATACGAACCAGGCTAAAACCTGAATGCCTTTGATTACCACAGGATCTCCAGAAGTCTTTGCTAGTTGAGCTACTTCACCAACCCATGCAGTGTACAGGATATAGATGTATCCGAGGGTTGAAATAACACCCCACAATACACTGTGGCCGGTGGACCCGTCAGTAAATGCTTCGCCATAGTAACCAGCAACAAGCATCAGTACAGAGGCAGCAATTAACTTCCATAACAAACTTTTCTTAGCACCCGCTGCTTTCGTCAATAAATAGAATTCAACACACATTAATGGCACCGTCAATGTCCAGTCGATGTAGCGTAGCGCGGTGGGGGTTTGACCCGTTGCTAGGTAATAATCGCGCATGTAGAAGTAATGCACCGCTGCGATACCTGTAATTAATCCGGAAACCAAGAGCGATAATTTCCATTTGCCGTCAACACTTCCTCTTTCTACGAAGAAGAATACGGCTGCGGCCAGCATGGCCATATAGCCAGTAAAAAATGTAAATGCAATCGGATCATCCACAGGGATGGCCACGATATCAGTTAGAATTGTGCGCATATATTTTTGTTTAATTTATTTTAATATCCATTAAACAGGCCCAATTCACGATTGTTTCAACCGGTTGTTACTTTAATGAAGTTAAATTCCTGACACTTCATACGTGTTTAATATAAATATACCTATGAAGGTATCTGATTAAACACGATTGTCTTTTTGAACATGCAAGGGTTCCTATCGACTTTATACAACCACACCGATCGCAATCAGATTTGATCCAGGATTTGGGCCTTTTGTGTTAACCAGAAAATTTGTGAGTTTGGAAAAGCATCGTGAAACTTAGGATGTAAAATAGTAGCTGAAACAATGCAATCATTAATACTCGATTTTGATCAATCTTGAGTGCAGCCCTACGTTCTGCATTAAAAATCTTTGTACTTAACCTTTGAATGGAATAACAATTTTCATTGTATTGCATTTTTAGAAGCATGAAATATATTTCAACCTCCACCCTTGAAACCTGGGAACGCTTTTACCGAGCTAATTTTGTCAACAGCCTTACGGGGTTCAAATCCGCAAGTCTTATTGGAACCATCAATAAAAAGGGAACCACCAATCTTGCCATCTTTAGCAGTTTGGTTCATTTAGGGTCTGATCCTGCCCTTATTGGTTTTATTAACCGGCCCGTCAAAGCAGCACCGCATACCCTGGCCAATATTCAGGCTACCGGAGTTTACACAATCAATCATATTCACCCTTCGTTTTTGGAAGCAGCCCATCAAACCAGTGCCAAATATCCTGAAGGGGTAAGTGAGTTTGATGAATTAGGTTTCACACCCGAGTTTCACACGGAGATGCAAGCGCCTTTTGTAAAAGAGAGTAAAATTAAATATGGGCTCACCTTGGAAGAAATCATTCCGATACAACGTAACGGGACGTTCCTGGTGATCGGAAAATTACAACTCGTAAAACTCGAAGAACATGTTCTGTTGCCGGATGGTTTTCTGGAATTAGACAAAGCCTCTTCGCTATGCAGCAATGGTACGGATGCCTATTACACAACGCACTTGATTGACCGGTATGAATACGCGAAGCCGGGTGTAAAACCCAAAAAAATCAATTTCCTGAAATAATTCCCTTTCTTATCAGCGAATGCTGCAGCAGCAGGCGCTCATAACTGCTGGAGTGAACAGACAGCATGTTTTGAAGTGATTTGAGGGTACTGACAGACGATGTTATCCGATCTCGCCAGGAATCACTGACGATCCCAATCATATCAGCTACTTCCTTACCCAGATAAAAGCGAATTTGTGAAGGCAACAGGTCAGCCTGTGACGGAGGGACTGTCGATTTGTAATACTTCAGCAATTCAGCAGTAAGGATAGTTCCCGCTTCTGTTTTCTTAAAGTTTCGTCTTTTAATGAGGTTGGTTAATTGTGAGGCCTCCAAAAAGGAAGCGGGTAATAATGCCTCCTGAATATTCAGTAAATAACCAATATAACGCCAGGCAAAGAGAAAATCTTCTTTCTCCCGGTGTGATAATAGGTAACCCGATTGTTGCATACCTAATAAAATCACATACGAAAAAGCCAAGTTGGTGCCGGCCATGTCTTCCTGGTTAATCGGCACTCCCCACGTTCTATCCCATTGGGGATGCTTCTTAACATAATACCTGGATAAAGCATGAATGAGACGTACTTTATTGATATAAATATGGCCCCCATGATCATCATCCAGACTTCCCGGGGTCAATACTTCGATGACAAACGAAGCGGTGTCCATCAAACGCTTGCCGGGTGCATTGCGCATTTTATCTGACAAGTACAAGGCGTTATTTCCGGGTGATGCTGCATAGCAATAGGGCAAAGACATGGCTCCGAGCAAAGCCATCATCTCCAGTGCATAAAGTTTGAAAAGTTTTTGGCCATGGTGTAACCGCTTCACATCAAACCAGCTTGGAGGTACTCTTCTTTTAATCAAAAAATTGCGAAGAGCGGAATTTGATCGCTGTCTAATTTGCGATGCATTCAGTTTCAATAATCCGTAAAGAAGGTCTTGATTTCCTTTTGAAAAAGTGGCTGTAATCAACCGGTCCGCGGGCCCATCGCCCTTCCATCGTTGTTTATCCAGGAATTCATCACTTATGCGAGCTCTCATCGAAAAATACTTCCTCCTTCAAACAAAGTTATTGTCATAATGTTAAACAAGTACTTCTTTAATTCAATGTTTTGCGATAGGAAATCATAATGATCTGCAGCCCGAAATGAGACCTCCGCTCGCTCCTCAAGATATTGACCGAATCATTGAAATGGCATGGGAAGACCGCACACCGTTCGAGGCAATAGAATTACAATTTGGGTTCCCGGAAAAAGAAGTCATAGCCCTGTTGCGAAAACACCTGAAAGCCAGAAGTTTCAGACTGTGGCGCAGGCGAACGAATGGCCGTGCAACCAAACATCAGGCACTTAGCCGATTAAAAAGAGGACGATTTAAGTCGACCCGTCAAAAAGCAATTGCCGGGAATAAAGTCAGCAAACGATGAGCGAATTTTTTCGGGACCCGCGAGATCCGATAACCTTTCCCACTGACTACCAATCCATCATGGCGCGTATCGATGCTATCGACCCAGTTGAATATGGTAAATCAAGGAACTGGATCGATGGTGCAGTCACTTATTTATCACCCTATATTTCTCGCGGTGTAATTAGTGTTAAGCAGGTGCAAGATACAGTCTTGGCCAAAGGTCATCCTCACAAGGACATTGAAAAATTTTTACAAGAGCTTGCCTGGCGCGAATATTTTCAACGTGTGTGGCAAGCAAAAGGAGATGCCCTGTTTACCGACTTGAAAAAGCCACAAGAAGATGTTGCACATAAACGAATGATCTCAGCCATGGCCAATGCAACGACTGGTGTTCAGGCCATCGACAACAGGATTCTTGATTTGTACCAAACAGGATATATGCATAACCACGTGCGAATGTATGTGGCAAGCATTGCTTGCAACATGGGCAAAGCTCATTGGTCAGCCCCCGCACAGTGGATGTATTATCATTTACTGGATGGTGACCTGGCCAGCAACACCTGCAGTTGGCAATGGGTGGCGGGTGCATTTTCTTCCAAAAAGTACTATTGTAATCAAGAAAATATAAACCGATACCTGCATAGTTCGCAGGGTAATACAATCCTCGATGCGGCTACCGAAACCTTGGCGAATGCTACGGTACCCGAAGTGTTAGCGTCAACGGTCAAGTTAACCTTAAAGACCACCTTGCCCCTCGTTTCAAAACCGGCAATCGATTTACATAAACCAACACTTATCTATAATTCCTACAACCTGGATCCCCGCTGGCGAAAACAGCAAGATGTCAATCGAATCTTGTTACTGGAGCCCTCGCACTTTCAAAAATTTCCGGTAAGTGAGAAGGTACTCAACTTTATTCTTCAGCTCTCCCGTAACATTCCTGGCTGTCAATTGATGGTTGGTGAAGTAGATGAACTAAAAGCCTGGTATCAGGATACTGGCTTGGGTGAAACTGGTCTTATCTCAAAAGAGCACCCGGCATTCAGCCACTATCCGGGTAGTAAGGACGAAAGAGATTGGATCTACCCAGCGGCAGTGGGCTATTTTAATTCCTTTTTTAGCTTTTGGAAGAAGTGCCGCCATTAACGCTTCGCTAGAGAGAAAAAGTCAATCACGCTGAAGAATAAAAATTCGCAGTTACCCTGTTCGTGTTGCCGATAAACCCGGATCAAGGAGTGGTTGATACACCCCATTTTAAAACACGCTCATATTGTATAGACTTGATTGGACCCTGGAGAAAGGAAGGCATTCATAACAATCGCTTCATCAATTTGTTTATTTATCAATAATTTCAGACACCTTTGATCACCGTATGAAAATTCTACTTACCGGTTCAACAGGATACATTGGTCGCAGATTGCTGCCCGTACTGCTGGCTGATGGACATGAAATTGTATGTTTGATACGGGACAAGCGCAGGTTTGACTGGGCTGATTTCAGCGAGCAGGAACTCAGACACCTTCAGGTGGTAGAAGGTGATTTAACCCAACCTTCCTCCCTACGCGAGGTGCCTGTTGATTTTGATGCCGCTTATTACCTGGTGCATTCCATGAGTTCCGGCAGCAGCAACTTTGCTACCCTGGAATCCGACTCTGCCCACAGTTTCGTTGACCTGATCCATCGAAGCCAGGCCCGGCAAGTGATCTACCTGAGTGGCATTGTCAATGATGTCCACCTCTCTCATCACCTGGAATCGCGAAGGCAGGTGGAAGAAATTCTGAAAACCTCCCGGGTACCGGTAACGGTGTTGCGGGCAGCCATCATCATTGGTTCGGGCAGTGCTTCCTTCGAGATCATCCGCGACCTGGTAGAAAAGCTTCCGATCATGATTGCCCCGCGGTGGCTCAATACCCGGTGCCAGCCGATCGGCATCCGCAATGTGATGGAATACCTGCGAGGTGTGCTTTTTAATCCCGAAACCTATGATCAAAACTTTGACATTGGTGGTGCCGACATTCTTACCTACAAAGAGATGTTGATGAACTATGCTGCTGTGCGGAATCTGAGGCGATCCATTATTACCGTGCCGGTGTTAACGCCCCGACTTTCATCTCTATGGTTGTATTTGGTAACCTCTACTTCCATTTCCCTAGCCCGCACGTTGGTGGATAGCATGAAGAACGAAGTGATTTGTAACGACAACCGCATTCAACGCCTGGTGCCTGTGAGGGTGCTGAGTTACCAGGAAGCCCTGAAGCTTGCTTTCGAAAAAATCAGTCAGCGAAATGTAATTTCCAGTTGGAAGGATTCCATTTCTTTGGATACGTTGGATGGGGGCTTTCTGAATAACATTCGTGTACCGGAACATGGTGTGCTGGTCGATCAGCGCATTCAGCCCTTGATGCAACCTGTAACGGAAGTAGTGGATACCCTCTGGCGGATCGGGGGCAACACGGGTTGGTATTATGGAAATTGGATGTGGCGCATCCGGGGCATCCTGGATAAACTGGTGGGTGGCGTGGGGTTAAGACGAGGACGCAGAAGTGAGGTGGACCTGAAGACCGGTGATGCGCTGGATTTCTGGCGCGTTTTAATTGCCGACAAAGAACACGGCCGACTGTTGCTGTTTGCCGAAATGAAGTTGCCGGGTGAAGCCTGGCTGGAGTTTAAGATTGATACAGACTCAGGACGACAAGTACTGCAGCAAACGGCCACCTTTCGGCCGTTGGGGTTGTGGGGAAGATTGTATTGGTACCTGATGTTGCCCTTTCACGGTCTCATTTTTCCGAACATGGCTCGCGCTATCGCTACCCATAAAAAGAAAGTGGCTGCTGTAGCCCTCCCTTGAGTTTCGTAATCCCCTTCCGATTACTGGCATCAAAAATGTCTTTGCAACGCTGAGCCGATTGATCGTTGATCAACGTTGCTTGCATCGAATCAACATACCATGAAAACATTTGCCTTCGTAACAAGCCTTGCTTTTGCCTGCAGCCTGTTCTTCTTTCGAATTGTGCCTTTAACCCCGTAACCGGGAAAAAGCAAGTGGTGCTGATGACGGAAAAGCAGGAAATTGCCATGGGCAAAGAATCCGACCCTCAGATTATGGCCTTTTTCGGATCGTATGAAGATCCGGACCTACAGAAATTCATCAATGAGAAAGGACAAGCCATGGTCAAAATTTCGCACCGGTCTGACATTGCCTATGAGTTTAAAATTGTGGATTCACCCGTGGTGAATGCCTTTGCTACTCCGGGTGGGTATGTGTATTTCACCCGTGGCATCCTGGCCAGTTTTAATAATGAAGCGGAGTTTGCAGGCGTACTGGGTCATGAAATCGGGCATATTACTGCACGGCATTCGGTCATTCAACAAAGGAACTCGATGTTGGGTCAACTCGGCTTAATTGCTGGAATAATTCTGGTGCCCGAGCTGTCCGACTTTGTGGACCCTCTTTCTGCAGGAATGCAATTAGCGATGATGAGCTTTGGTAGAGAGGACGAGCGACAGTCGGATAAACTGGGTGTAGAATATTCTACCCGCATTGGGTATGATGCTTCCGAAATGGCAGAGTTTTTTAAGACTCTGGAGCGACAAAATAAATCCTCAGGCGGTGAAAAAGTCCCTGAATTCCTATCGACACACCCTTCTCCGGAAAAGCGAACGATCACCGTAGCCAAATTAGCTGAAGAATGGAAAACCAAGATGAAACTGACGAATCCTGTTGTGAACGGGGATCCCTATTTAAGAAGAATTGATGGATTGATTGTAGGCGAAGATCCTAAACAAGGATTCATAGAGAACAATACCTTCTATCATCCTGTGATGAAATTCCAGTTTACAATTCCCCGGGGTTGGAAGCTTCAAAATACTCCGCAGCAAGTTCAACTGGCTCCGGAAAACGGGGAAGCTTTGATGATGCTTACCCTGGCGGGAAAAGGTACCCTTGAAGCGTCTGCCAACCAATTGCTGGAGCAGTATAAACTTACCCTGGTGGAGTCAAAAAAGGAAACCATTCATGGACTAAACGCTCTTCTTTTACTGGCTGATCAGAAACAGGAAGAGGGAACCATCCGGGTACTCTCCGCTTTAATTCAATATGAAGGCATGATTTATAGTTTCATGGGAATATCGGAACGCTCTAAATTCCCTAACTATCAATCTACTTTTCTATCCACGGTTCACAATTTTCAAGAACTGACAGCGGTTCGATAAACTGAATCGAAAGCCGGAAGTAATCCGGATAAAAACAGTGCCTCAGCCAATGACTGCCCAGGCTGCCTTTCAGAGCTTTCAGATGCCTGCCAACCGGTTTGATGAATTGGCCATTATGAATGGGATGCAGTTGACGGATAAACTGAACAAAGGCAGGTTGATTAAAGTGATCGAATAGATGCGACTCGCCTTCGCTCAATCCCATACAAACTTCCACGACCCATCCTGCTGGCGCTTCCATACGGTATGAAAGATGCCATCGCGTGCGGTTTTGTTCCCCAGCGAATCGGTGGACGTGAACGTATACTGGCCATAGGTGTAGCCTAAATCGCCTGACGCAGATACATCGACAAAATCCATGGTCCAGGTTAATTCCACATCACCCGAAGGAGCACTCCCAAAACTGGCTTTGATTTCTTCTTTTCCCTTGTAGAGCGTATCGTTACGCAAGATCGTTGCATCCACCGCAGCAAAGTGCAGGAAAGCTTCAGTGATCCCCTTCTCTTTTGCCATGGCAACAAATGCTTCCTCGGTGGCTGCAATTTCTGATTTCCACTTCTCCTGGTCGGCCGGGTTGTTTTGGGTAGTGCAACCCATTACCGTTAGGAGGAGAACACTGAATCCTCTTTTCATTGTTTAACAATTTAATAAAAGAATACCTCATCAATAAAAAACCATCCCTTCTCACCTTTGCCCGTGTGCCAGGTGGGTAGTTTGGCAACCGGATGCGCGACAATTTTCAGAAACGGATAGTGACCCTCCGGAAGTTCGATAGTAACAAACCGTAAACCCTGGGCCCGATAGCCGGTAGGTTGTTCTGCTTTGTCCGTTTTAATAAGCCGTACGGTACCTTCCGTGCTACCTGACCACACTTCTACCTGTTCGGGTGGCATCAAATAAGAGCCATTGTTATCGGCATAGCTAAGCACTACTTTATGAAGCGTGATCGTGGGATCAAACTCAAAGGTTGCTTCAAAGGGATTATGGCGATAGCCCAGCCAGGCAGGTTCCGTCAAAATATCCGTGAACCCTTTGCGTCCATCGGTTAAACTGCGCGCCCCTTCACCCGGGTATTTCTTATCGGGGGGCGTTAACAAAGTTGCTTTCTTTGGCGTTTTACCCGCTACAAAAACAGGAGCCTCCAACACCGGACTGCAGTACCACCCCTCCCGGCACGCAATCGCCTTTAGTAACACGGTTTCAGTAACCGCAACCGGTTCGGTATAACGCTCCGACTGCACACTGTCGGGCTCGCTGCCATCGAGGGTATAGCGGATGACGACTCCCGGCATGGTGTGCTTCACCAACAGCCGATCGTTTTGCTTTACCACACCTTCATTCTCCAGCAACGGTTTACTCAACGCCAAAACGGTGGAGTCAGTAAAGAGCGTGTGGGTGAATTCCGTATCAGGAAATTCGGTTACCAGCTCTTTGTATTGGGATTCGGTGATGGACGTATTCCAGATGTACACTTTCCGCAACGGAACATTTCGAAGCAAGGTGCGGAGGGCCGAGTGGGTAATCAGATTGCCCGATATAGCGAGTGACTCCAGGTTTTTCAGGTTGCTCAGGTGTTGCAGTCCGGCATCCGTCAGGCCGGTGGCATTAAGATTGAGTTGTTCCAGGTTTTTAAACTGACGGATGGTCTTTGCATCCTCCTCCGTGAGCGGCATGTTGCTCAGATTAAGAATTACCAATTGTTCGTCAATTGCATTGAGTTCGGTTAGCGAATTTCTTTCGAAGGCTTGCGCGACAAAAAAATCCGCTTGCAATGCAGCACTGCCCTGATACAAGGGAAACACCGACCGGAAAGGGGTGTTCAGCTTGGCCACGGTTTCGGGGGCCACGGCTTTGAAGGAATAGGTTTCTTCGGCACTCACCTTTGCCTTCCGGCTTACTTCGGCCAGCATGCGCAATGAATCGGTGGGTGCATAGGCATTCCATTGTTTATCGAAATCTGCGCCTGCCTTTATCCATGCTTCCATTAAAGCAATTTCCGTCTCATTCAATTGGGGTTTCCCTTCCGGGGGCATATGTTGCTCATGCTCTAGCGGCAGGTGCAAATACTGAATCAACCTGCTGGAATCCGGATTGCCGGCAACCCATGGCATACCATTCTCGCCACCGCGCTTGAATTTATCAACCGAAGTCATGATCAACTTGCCTTTCGCCTTCGATTCGTTATGACACGAAAAGCATTTCCGCTCCAGTACAGGCATGAGGGCGGTTTCATAGAAAGAAGCTTCCGGATTAATTTCATCACTCCCACCGGCCGGGCCCAACACATAATTCTCGCCATGGGTTAAGGTAGCACCCGAATGGCCGGCCACAATCAACACCAGGAAGATCAACAGGCTGAATCCCTGGATCATCGATTTGTTGCGGGGTTGAAAAGTAAACCACACCAGCAGGATGAACGTCAGCAAACTCAACGCCACTCCACTGCGCTTGTGCAAGAGCACTTGTTCGGCTCCATAGTCTCCGCCCAGCGAAAGGAAAAATCCAAACAACGCGGTAAACGATGCCGACAGGGCAGCGATTAATAAACACAATAACAGCAACCGCTGAAACTGCTTTCTCTTGAATTGCGACCGGAACATGAATACCACCAGCGTAAAGACCAACACGCCAATGGGCACATGCAACACCACCGGATGCAGCCGCCCCGCCACCTGCAAGGCCACCGGCAACTCTACGCGCGATTCAAAGAACAGCAAGTAGAGCAGCAAGACTTGCAGAAATAACGTAACGTTGATGATAATCCGGGCTGCGCGATCCATCATGCCAGGATTCCTGAGACAACGTTGCCCGCTACATCGGTGAGGCGGTACCGTCTGCCCAGGTGTTTGAAGAGGAGTTGTTCGTGATTCAAGCCCATCAGATGCAACACGGTGGCGTGAAAGTCATTCACATGCACGGGGTCGCGTATGATGTTGTAGCCAAACTCATCGGTTTCGCCATAGGTGATGCCGGCCTTCACCCCACCTCCCGCCATCCAGATGGTGTAGCTGCGTGGATGATGATCGCGGCCATAGTTTTCTTTCGACAGACTTCCCTGGCAGTAATTCGTACGACCGAACTCGCCCCCCCAGATCACCAACGTTTCATCGAGCAAGCCGCGTTGCTTCAGATCAAGAATAAGCGCGGCCGTGGCCCGATCAACATCCTGGGCCTGCAACGGCATTTCGCCCACCATGTTGCCATGCTGATCCCACCCCTGGTGATACAATTGCACAAAGCGAACTCCGGCTTCGGAAAGCTTACGCGCCAATAAACAATTAGCGGCATAGGTACCGGGCACGAGGCAATCGGCTCCATACATTTTAATGATGCTGTCCGATTCTTTGCTGAAATCCGTTAGCTCGGGCACTGCCGTTTGCATGCGGTAGGCCATCTCATACTGTTGGATGCGGGTTTGAATTTCCGGATCGCCAAACTCCTGGTAGTTGAGGTCATTGAGTTGCGCGAGTTGATCCAACATGTTTCTGCGGTCGGTGCGATCGCGGCCTTCAGGATCTTTCAGATACAACACGCGCTCCTCGCTGCTGCTGAACTGCACACCCTGGTGTACACTATCTAAAAATCCATTCGTCCACAGTTTGGAATAGACGCCCTGCCCATTGCCGCGGCCGCGCGAGAGCAACACACAGAAGGCCGGCAGGTTTTTGTTTTCACTGCCTAATCCATAACTGAGCCAGGCGCCCATGCTGGGCCGGTTGCCCTGTTGCGCTCCGGTTTGCATGAATGTTAAGGCAGGATCGTGATTGATGGCTTCGGTGTGCATGGATTTGATGATACAAATATCATCCACCACCCGGGCAATGTTGGGGAAGAGTTCACTCACCCACGCACCCGACTGGCCATGTTGTGCGAACTTGAAGTAGGAACCCACCAGCGGAAATTTCTCCTGCCCGGAAGTCATGCCCGTAAGGCGTTGTCCCATGCGCACGGAGGCGGGTAACTCCTCGCCCATCATTTTCGTGAGCAGGGGTTTATAATCGAAGCTTTCCAGTTGTGAGGGCGCTCCGTTTTGAAACAGGTAAATAATGCGCTTCGCTTTCGGTGCAAAATGCGGCAGCCCGGTGAGCTGTGGGGAGGCATGGTTGCTGGAGAAGAGATCGGGAATCAGGAGCGAACCCAAGGCCACCGAGCCCAGGCCCACACTTACTTTGCCCAGGAAATGCCTGCGGGTGATGCTTTGGCGATGCTCCAGAAATTCCTTGCTCATATTGTATTATCGAGACCCAGTTCTATCCTAATTTTTTCTTTGGGTCTTGCCTAACGTCAAAGAATGAAAGTATAATAATCTTATTGTCTCTTATTCTATAGAGTATCCTTGTCTGCCGTGATAATTGAAAACCGCGAATGTCGTTGCTTTCAACTTGCCCATTAAAGGATAGGCTTCAAGGAGTTTGAAAATTTCATCAACCTTTTGAATAAATTCACTTGCTGTCTTTTCGCCCCATTTTTGCTTTATGTTCTCTACAATTGAGTCGAAGTTTCTCTCGGCTCTTGGGGTAACAAAAACTTGCATTAGTATTTCTTCCTAAGGGTATCCCAGTCCGTTAAATTATTGTCGTTCTGAGACTCCTCATAAGATAAATAAACTTCCCTTTTTTGTTCCTCGGTCAATGTCTTCCAAATCTGTCCCTCTTCTGCTGTTTCTCTTTGCTTGAGAAAGTCATAAATAGTTCTCAATAACTGTTCATTATCAATCCTGTCCAGGATTTTATGTAGGTCTGATTTCCACTCAATTGTCCCCATGCAATTAATTTTGTAAATCAAATTTACTGTTTTTTACTCATTATTATCTTTATAAACCTTTACTAACAACTATTGATAAACTAATATTTCTTTCGTCCCTACGGGACTTATGTGTGTTATATTTAGTGCAACCGGTATGTCGTCCCTATGGAACTCCATACCTTTTTTAGTTAATTCTTTCTATAAGAATCAATTATCCTTTTTAGGTTGCTACTGTGTCCTCCAGCGATTTGTGCATAAGCAGTGGTCGAAATTCAAAACGCAACATTGATAATGCATTAATCATATTCGTAATGAGGAGGAGCATCATAAACACGTTCGGTTTTTGGAGCGCTGATCCCTTCCCTCACTTTTTGGGTCTCAACTTGTTCGCATTTTTTTTAAAATACTCAATCTCTTGTTGTGGAGTCATGCCTTCAATCTCTTTTGAAATTTCATCTCTCCTTTTCCTCATGAAAGCAACTGCATCAAAAGTCTTCTTTGTCTTTGGCTCTGTTTTCATTACTCTAATATTTCTCTTGGTGTTCTTATTTCTAAAACCCGATGTCCGTTTTTAATATTAACTGAGTTGTAACCTCTAATTCTTGTGATGTTTACAATATGCTTAAAGTTCCAACTTACCAAAATATCTGCGTTAACAAGTGTCGCCAGAGCAATATGCCGGCAGTCCGTTCTGCTTGATTTTCCAACAACCTCTTCTTTAATATATTCTTCTCCAAGTTGAATTGAGTCAACCGTTTGGGCAACATACTCAATTTGAGCCGTTGGAATTGATTTGTAAAATGTAAGTACTTCTTCAGGCGCTCCAATGAGTTCAGTCGAATAACTGAAGTGTCAATATAGATTCGTTGAACCATCCTTAAATTTAGCTCTTTTTGATCACTCGCTTAACTCTTTAAAGGGCACGCACCTTACGTTTTGGTAATGGCTTCATCCAAATTATAAATTGTATGTACTACCTGCATCAAGGCTGCCAACGACACTACATCGCTGATGGTTGCGTGCGGATACTCGCCTGCCTGCACAAACGTTGCTGCCTTGTCGGGATTTTGTGTAAATCCTAGTTTCTCGGCTTCATAGTAATTCATCAACACCGTAAGTTCTTCGGGCCGGGGCTTGCGGCATACGATGGCCTGAAAAGCTTTCTCTATTTTTTGTTGGGGTTCAGTTGATTCCTGCATCAGCCGTTCGGCAAACACGCGGGCAGCTTCGAGGATCAGCGGCTCATTCAACAAGACCAGCGCCTGCAGTGGCGTGTTGGTGGTCATCCGGTTTACTTCGCACTGATCGCGGTTGCTGGCATCAAATACCAACATGCCCGGTGGTGGCACGGTGCGTTTAATGAACGAGTACAGGCCCCTGCGGTACAACTTGTCGCCATGGTCTTGTACGTAGCGCGCCAGGATGCCCCGGCCCGAAGTGGATGATTCCCAGATGCCTTTGGGTTGATATACTTTTACACTCGGCCCACCAATTTCCGGTACCAGCAACCCGCTGCTGGCCAGCGTAAGATCGCGCACCCCTTCGGCAGTTAAGCGCACGCGCGGACTATAGGACAATAATACATCATCCGGATCCAGGGCTGATTTCTCTTTTGAGACTGCTGAAGATTGCCGGTACGTTGCCGACATGACGATTTGTTTGACGAGGCGTTTCACGTCCCACCCGTGGTCGCGAAAGTCAACGGCCAGCCAATCGAGCAGTTCGGGGTGTGAGGGTAACTCGCCTTGCATCCCAAAATCGCCCGAGGTTTTCACCAACCCCCGACCAAAGAACTCCTGCCACAGGCGGTTGACAAAGACCCGGGCCGTGAGTGGATTCTTTTTATCGAAGAGCCACTTCGCCAACCCCAGCCGGTTGTTGCCATAGATTGTAGAGTCGTAAGGCAGAATGTCGGGGGGCAACCCGATGTCCACCTGTTCACCATGGGCATCGTACACGCCACGGGTAAGTACATACGTGGGGCGTTTCCAGGTGGAATCCTTCATCACCATCACTTCCACGGGCGTGGTGTCGCGCTTGTTGATGAAGGTGAGGATGCGCTCCACTTCGGCTGAGGTGATTTTGATTTTGGGCGGATCGGCCAGGGAGGCCAGCGTGATGTCGCCCACCAGCCCTTTCTCGGGTACCTGATTGAAGAAGGCAAAGGTGCGGTAATAGTCTCTTTGCGAGATGGGGTCGTACTTATGATCGTGGCAATGGGCACACTCGAACGTAAGGGCCAGAAAAGCTTTCGCAAACGTATTGGTGCGATCGGTAACGTACTCGATGCGGTACTCTTCATCAATCACGCCACCCTCTTGCGTGATTTTATGATTGCGGTTAAAGCCGGTGGCCAGCAATTGCTCTTTGGTAGGATTTGGCAACAGATCACCCGCTACCTGCCAGGTGACAAACTGTTCGTACGAATAATTCTGATTGAAGGCATGAATCACCCAGTCGCGCCACGGCCACATGGTACGCAGGCCATCGTCCTGGTAGCCGTGTGAGTCGGCATAGCGGGCTACGTCCATCCAATACAAGGCCATGCGTTCGCCATACTGCGGTTGTGCGAGGAGATGGTCCACCATTTTTTCGTAGGCTGCTTCAGAAGGGTTATTAAGAAATTGGTTTTGAAGTTCGATGGAAGGTGGCAGGCCGGTGAGGTCGAGGCTGAGGCGTTTGAGAAGTCGTTCTTTATCTGCTTCGGCATTGGGTGCAAGCTTTGCTGCCTCCATCCGCGCCAGCGTGAAATGATCAATTTCATTCTGCGGCCACGATTCGTTTTCGATGACGGGCAGCGCTGCCCTGCGCGGTGGAATAAAGGCCCAATGAGGTTTGAACACCGCACCTTGCTCAATCCATTTTTTGATCAGCTGAATTTCTGTCGCTGTCAACGCCAGGTTCGATTCCGGTGGGGGCATTTGTACCGCGGTATCGGTGGACGCAATCCGGAGGTACACTTCCGACTGATCGGGACGGCCGGGAACAATGGCGTGTGCGTTGGGATTATCCTTTAGGGAGGCCAGGGCGCCTTCGCGGGTATCCAATCGCAGGTTTGATTTGCGTTGGTTAGCATCGGGGCCATGACATTTGAAACAGCGGTCGGATAAAATCGGGCGGATGTGAAGATTAAAATCCACCGAGTCGAGCCGGGAGAGCGCGGATTGTTTTGACCCGCATCCCGTAAGGAAAGCGGCTGCAGACAACAGGGTGATGGCGAGTATGGGTAGACGCATGGGCAGACACTTAAAAGTGCGGATTTTCCGGCAGTTTTGAAACAACCATAGGCTAAGTAGCCAGTGCGATTCAGAAGCACACGGTTAAACTCTTTGTGCCTTCCGGTGTTTAAGAGATAATGAAAATCTACACCCTCCAACGCACGCAGTTTTTACCAATTTCCATGGCTGAAGCATGGGACTTCTTCTCCACCCCACGGAACCTTTCGAAAATCACACCCGAACACATGGGTTTTAACATTCTTTACGTAAGTGGTGGTGAGAAAACCTATGCCGGTCAGATTATCCGCTACCACGTACAGATTTTGCCTGGAATCAAGGTGCATTGGGTAACCGAAATTACACATGTGCAGGAGCCGGAGTATTTTGTTGACGAACAGCGGTTTGGTCCGTATGCGTTGTGGCACCATCAGCATCGTTTTAAGGCGGTGGCCGGAGGTGTTGAAATGACTGATGAAGTAAACTATGCCATTCCGGTAGGGTTTTTAGGCCGCCTGGCGCACTGGCTTTTTGTGGGCCGCGAGGTTAATCGTATTTTTGAACATCGTTTCACTGTTTTGGAACGCTATTTTAAAAAGTAACCGGGTTGCCGATGGATTGGAAAGTGATCTTGATTTGTGGGTTAATTACCACCGGTACGTTCTTGTTTTGGGAATTTGTAGCCTGGTTTACCCACAAGTATGTGATGCACGGGTTTTTGTGGACCTGGCATAAATCGCACCACACAGTGCACGACCATACAGTGGAAAAAAATGATTTGTTTGCTGTGGTGTTCAGCATTCCTTCCATCGCCTTGTTTATTATTTCCACTTCGGTGTATCCGAGCCCGTATTTGTTTGCGGTGGCGTTGGGGATTTTCTGTTACGGCCTCTTCTACCTGATTTTCCACGACATCATCGTACACCAGCGGCTGAAGTGGCGGCCGGAAAAGCGCAGCAAGTATTTGCAACGCATGATTCATGCCCATTACATTCACCATGCCAAACACACCAAAGACGGGTGCGAGGCTTTTGGATTTCTCTATGCTCCGAAGAAGTATGAGCCCGGCAAGTTTGTGTTTAAGGCCAAACGCCAGGAAACACAATAGGGTTTACGATTAAGCCTGCATTCCGTGAACGAAAAATACCTTTACCTCGCCATTAATTTCTTTTCGATTCTATTTCCGTTCCTGTTCAGTTTTTATCCCAAATCAAATTTCTCGAAGAAGTGGCGGTATCTGTGGCTGGCCATTTTGGTGCCGGGCCTCTTCTTTATTGTATGGGATGAATGGTTTACGCGGCTGGGGGTGTGGGGTTTTAACCCGCAGTACCTGACGGGCACCTATCTTTTCTCGTTGCCACTGGAAGAAGTGTTGTTTTTTGTTTGCATACCGTATGCCTGTGTATTTACCTACGAGGCGGTGAACTACCTGATTCGCTGGCGGCTAAACCAGAAATACACCAACCTGATTACCGATTTGCTGAGCAGTGGGCTTTTGCTGACGGCCGCCATTCACTACGACCGGTGGTATACTGCAGTCACGTTTATGCTGCTGGCGATTTTCCTTTTGTTGCACCGGTGGGTATGGAAGACGGACGTTGCCGGCAAGTTTTACGTGGCCTATCTATTTATCCTGATCCCCTTCTTTATTGTGAATGGAATTTTGACCGGCACGGGCATTGACGATCCGGTGGTGTGGTATAACGATGCGGAGAACCTGGGCATCCGCATGGGTACCATTCCGTTTGAGGACACGTTTTACGGAATGCTGTTGCTGATGATGAACGTGACGCTGTTCGAATTTCTGCAAAAGAGAAAGGCTGGCGATCTTCACCGCGAAGGTGCGAGGGTGCTAAGGCGTTAGGGTCGATATGGACCCTTGCGGTTTTGCGTCCCTGCGGTGATCGTTCTCGCTTAGAATTTAAGCAAAAAGAAAAAGGGGCTTGTTGCCCCTTCCGCTAAGTACGTGTCGGTATGAATTTAAGCCGTTGCCAGTTCGGGTTTGGCTTTCTTTTCCTTCTTCACTTTTACATTCTTGATCTTCTTCAGCTCCTTTTTCATTTGCGTGGCCACCACGGTAGCCAGGCGTTTGGCTGATTTTTCGATCAGTTTGTTGGCCTTCTTTTTGGACTTGGTAATGCCCAGGGCTTGTACGGTTTGATGGAGGGAATCCATTAAGAGCAATCTGATTTCTTTCTTTCCTTTGAGCACTAATTTTTCCATAATGTCTGATGTTTAGGAGTACAAAATATCAGGTTACCCGGGCATTACCAAGCGGTTAATAAAACTTAACATTGGAAGTGAATTTTCCTTTAATTTGGGTCAAATTGTGGGTTTTTGAGGGCTTAAGCCCAGGCTGTACCAGATCCCTGGAAGATCGATTTTTAAGGTTTGTTTGGATTCATGAGCAACCTCCTGCTGTGGATGGGGCTTTTGCTGTTCTTTCAGCCAGTAATCAGTCACTGGGTCGGTTACCTGTATTTCTTACGGGGCTTTTCAGCCGTATTATTGTAGCGGGTCCGGATTACTTCATACCGGGTGGTTTGTGAAATTACGCGGTGTCTTGTGTAAACACTGACGGTGCTTAGTATAAATACTCACGGTGCTTACTATAAACCTCAACGGTGCTTACTGTAAACCTGAACGGTGCTCACTATAAACTGATTTGGAGCTGTAATTGGGACACTGCCCAGAGAAGTGTGTACGTGCGGGAAAGTGACTGACAACCTGTGTAGAGGGCGATTTTTTGGTGGCTCTCGAAGAAATAACAGGATTTCCCATTTTCAATATATCCGATTATAAACGTTTATAAACGTAAGTAAACGTTTATTATACGACTGCGGTCTTCCAACCGTCTAGTATTGGCACCATGATTCCCATCGTCACCCTGCACCCCCTGCTGCATCGCAACCAGTTGTGTGTGGCGATCCGCTGGCAAAACAGTGCGGTTGTAGAACGGGTGGTGCGCAGTTTTCCCGGACGGTTGTTCAGCATCACCCACCGGTGCTGGTACATTCCCCATGCCGAAGACAAGCTACAGGAATTGAAAGTCCGACTTGCCCCGCATTGCCACGTGCACCTGCACGACCACTTGCAGCAAGACCTGCCGCACCCGATAATGGCCCCACCGGCTCCCGAGGTTACCCTGCCCCCCGACTACCTGGAAACGCTCCTCCGCATGCGGTACAGCCCCATGACCATCGAAAATTATGTCTCGCAGTTCAAGGCCTTTCTCACCTACTTATTGCCGGACGATGTGCAAGCCATTACCGAAGAACGCATCAAGGCCTACCTGCTGTACCTGATCGAGGAGCGGAAGGTTTCCATTTCCACCCAAAACCAGGCGATCAACGCTATTAAATTTTATCTGGAACGTGTACTGCGGGGAGAACGCAAAGAATATTATATCGAGCGCCCGATCAAAGACTGGAAACTACCGACTGTGCTCAGCGAAACAGAAGTGCGGGATTTGCTGCTGAATACGCACAACCTGAAGCACCGGTGTATGCTGTTCTTTTTATACTCGGCCGGGTTGCGCATCAGTGAACTGCTGAATCTGAAACCGGGGGATATCGATGCCAACCGGGGTTTAATCTATGTGCGGGCCGGTAAGGGCAAGAAGGACCGGGTAACCTTGTTGAGCAAAGTAGCCTATTTATATATGGAAGAATATATAAAGCAATACCAACCTAAAACATGGCTGTTTGAAGGCCGTACCGGAGAGGGGTATAGCAAGCGGAGTGTCAACCTGATTATCAAACGCAGCGCGCAACTGGCAAGCATCACCAAGCGGATCAGCGCCCACACCCTACGGCATAGCTTTGCCACCCATTTACTGGAACGCGGCACGGACCTGCGATACATTCAAACCCTGTTGGGGCACGAAAGCTCCCTTACTACGGAACGGTACGCCCATGTAACGAAAAAGGGTTTTGAAATGCTGGTTAGTCCGTTGGATAATTTAGCCCGGACGCTTATTTTAGAAGAGAATAACAAAAATTGGAATAAGGATATATAGGAAATACCTATACACAAACGTTGGTAGCAATAGGGCCCGGACAAATTTGTGTTTCAAAAAACGGACGACACTTTACTACAAAGACTTCCACAGGGACAGGTGAACGGCTTCGCAGACAACTTGGACTTTGTAAAATTAAACGGGGACTGACTAAAAAGTAATACAGCCGACCCTTCGCATTTTTAAGAAGATTGTGCTTCGATTCACCCCACGCATTTGGCACATGCCATAGCCGCGCAAACCCACCGCGACACCAAAGCTATGGCAAGAGCCAAATCCCACCCGCGACCGAATTAATATTTTGGAAAAGCTCAATATTTGACGAAATTGTCCAAACTTAATAGTCCACATGAAAGAACAAGGTTTTGGGGATTTTATTCGCAGAATGAGGGAAGAAAAGAACCTCCCGCTTAGAAAAGTAGCTGCATATCTGGACATCGACACTTCAACATTAAGTAAAGTAGAGCGTGGAGAAAGACCCGCATCACCTGACTACTTAAAGCCATTATCAATAATTCTCGAAACTGACTTAAAGGTTATTCAGACAACTTTTATAGCAGACAAAATAAATAAGGACTTTGGTGGCCTTGAACATTTAACTGAAGGACTGAAAGAAGCAGAGAAACAACTAAAAAGAAAAAAGAAGTAATGTCAACTAAGTTTTTTACTAACCGTGAAGAAAATAGCTTGCTCAAGAAATTCGAGGGGGTATTTTCAAATATTGAAAGCATCAGACACTTTGATGCGCTTGTTGGCTACTTCCGTACATCTGGTTACTTCAAAGTAAGGGCTTTCCTAGACAAGATTCCAAGAATAAGAATACTAGTAGGAATTAATGTTGACCAGTTAATAAAGAAATATCACGACAAAGGGCAACTCTACTTAGACAATCCAAGAGAGACAAAGGAAAACTTCCTTGAAGAAATTATTGATAACATCGAAAAGGCTGACTACGATGAAATAACCGAAAAAGGTATAATTCAATTTATTGAAGACCTGATTAGCGGAAAAATTGAATTAAGGGCACACCCTAAAAAGAAAATTCATGCTAAAGTATATATTTTTAGGCCGGTGCCATTTAATGAACACGCACCATGCGAAGTAATAACAGGTTCCTCTAATTTGACAGATTCTGGACTTGGTGCTAATCCCGAATCTAACTATGAGTTCAACGTAAGCTTGCGGGACTATCAAGACGTAAAATTTGCAACAGAGGAGTTTGAAATTTTATGGAATGAATCTATTCCAATACTTCATGCAGAAGCAGAGGCAATTAGAAAGAAAACCTATTTGCGTGACGACTTCACTCCTTTTGAGTTATATATCAAAATGCTGATTGAGTATTTCGGCAAACGGGTTGAATACGACCCATACAACATTGATTTATTACTTCCAGACAAATTCATGCGTTTGAAATACCAATCTGACGCAGCAAACCAGGGCTATGCTATTATGATGAAGCACAATGGCTTCATTTTGGCCGATGTTGTTGGTTTAGGTAAGACCATTATTGCCTGCATGGTGATTAAGAAATTCATCTATGAAAACGGAACTCACTCCAAAATTCTAATCGTAGTTCCTCCGGCATTAGAAGCAAACTGGCGAAGAACAACAGAAGATTTTCAAATTAAGAATCATTTTGAATTTATTACGCTGGGTAGTTTGCATAAAATTCTGAATGAGGATAACTACAGTTATTCGAACGCAGACAAATTCGATTTAATAGTTGTAGATGAATCGCATAAGTTCAGGAACGACTACACTGAAATGTATTTGGCGCTACAGGAAATTTGTAAGAAACCAAGAAGTCGGCCATCCGAAAATGGCGACACAAGAAAAAAGGTAATCCTAATTTCTGCCACGCCATTAAACAACAGACCGCAGGACATTGAAAATCAACTCTACCTGTTTCAAGATAAAAGGAATAGCACGCTAGAGAACATCCGAAACCTTCAAGACTATTTCAAACCGCTAAATGAGCAATACAAAAAACTTGCTGCTGAAAAAACACTCAACATCAAAAAACTTAAATCACTTTTCCAAAAATTGAGGGATGATGTAGTTGAACCTTTAGTGATTCGAAGAACAAGAACAGACATTGAGAAGAATAAAGAATATTTAGAGGACATGAAAAGTCAGGGAATAATCTTCCCAAAGGTTGATGACCCTATTTCACTATTTTATGAATTAGATGGAAAACTGGCAACTCTGTTTTACGAAACCGTTTCATTGATTACAGGTTTAGATGAATACGGAAACGAAACAGACGGTTTGGGTTACTACCGTTACCGAGCTATTGAGTTTTTGGCCAATGAAGAAGACAAGAAGATTTACGGAAACGTAAAATCAATCTCTGGTCGCCTAAGTGCAATCATGAAAACGCTTTTAGTTAAGCGGTTAGAAAGTAGCTTTTTTGCTTTTACTCAATCCATCAATCGCTTTCAACGAGCTATTGACAACATGATAGAAATGTTTGAGAATGACAGAGTATTTGTAGCTCCCGACTTAGACATTAATAAGCTTTTAGAAGAAGGTTTAAGCTATGACCAGATTGAGGCGAAGATTAACGAGAAAGGCGGCAATAATAAAGAATTCAAAAAATCTGCTTTTGAGAAAAAGTTTATTGCTCTTTTAAAATCAGATAAAGAGAAGGTGGATGAATTGGCTTTGAGATGGAGTAAGGTCAAAAAAGACCCTAAGTTGGAAGCTTTCAGCGAGAAATTAAAAGCAGAGTTATTCAAAAGTAAAAAGCACAACCCAAGTGGTCAACTTGTTATCTTTTCCGAATCTAAAGAAACCGCAGAACAACTTTCAGAACAAATAAGTAAGGACTTCGAGTTTCGTGTTCTGACAGTTAGTGCAGAAAACCGAAAATCTGTCGAAAACATTTTAAGGGAAAACTTTGATGCCAATTTCGAAGAAGAAAAATGGAAATATGATTACGACATCATTATCACTACCGAAGTTTTGGCAGAAGGTATCAACTTGCACCGAAGCAACTTGATTGTAAATTATGATGTACCATGGAATGCTACACGTCTAATGCAGCGCATTGGTCGTGTAAACAGGATTGGTTCAAGGGCTGAACAAATTTTCGTTTATAACTTCTACCCTTCAGCTCATGGTGATGAGCAAATTAAGTTGGTAAATAATGCGTTACGAAAACTTCAATCGTTTCATACCGCCTTCGGTGAGGACAACAAAATATTTTCTTTGCTTGAAGAGAAGGGAGATGGTGCATTGTTCGGAAACAAAATTCAAAAAGAAGAAAGCGAGATTCTGAATTATCTGAACGAGTTAAGAGATTTCAAAAAGAAGCATCCAAAACGCTTTGCAGAAATTGCCAAGATTCCTAACAAAGCTAGATGCGGCAGAAAAACAAACGAAGGTCACCAACTTACTTTGATGGAAGCCGAAACAGGTGAAATCAACTATCCATTGCAAAACACTTCTCTCACATACCTCAAAAGTGAAAACCATCCAGGAATCTTCTGTTTGATAACGCCTGATTACAATATCATTGAATTGAATTTTCTTCAAGCAGTTAAAGTCTATAAAGCAGAAGAAGCCGAAAAAGCGGTTCCGCTACATTCGCAGCATTATGAACAGACGGTTAAGGGGCTTGACTATTTTAAATCAGAAAAGAATCAGGAGAATGTTCAGACCATTTCCCGAAAAAATTTAAGCCCTGCCGAAAACAAAGCAATCACCAATATAAATGCTATCATCAAAGTGGCACCAACCGAACAAAAAAGAATGGCATTGCAACGGGCACTTGAATTGATTAAAAAAGGAACTTATGGTTCAAAGGGCTTACCAAAATCAATCAATGACTTTTTTCTGGCTAATGTGAAACTATTGAAAGAGCCTTCAAAATTTGTTGAACAGCTTTTTATTGACCTTTTAGATAGCTATGACCTTTCATCAAATGCCGAAGCAACTGCGGAAAAATGGACGGGGCAAGGCATTGTGAACCCCAAAATTGTTTTAACTCAAAGCTTCGTATAACGCAATGGCAAACAGAACCCAAATACAAACCGCATTACAAAAGCCTTACGACAGGTTGCTTTTTGGAAAAGAAGTTTTAAGTCCGGTTTTCGGTTCATGCTTTACACTTACCACATCAGCCGTTCACGCTTCGCTGCAACCCAATAAATCGGAGCAAAACGTAATTCAATCTGTTTCCATTTACGGTAATATTAATCTTGAGGATGGAACTGAAATCACTTGCTATGAAATAAATCTGCAACCAACGGTTCGAATCGAGCACAGTAAAGTCGCAATTCAGCATTACGTTAGGAAGTTGCTGACTGCTGGACAAATTGCCTTAGTAAATTTCATTGCACCACAAAACAAAAAAGTTTGGCGTTTGACACTGGTGGCCAAGGACAGCCAACTCACAGAGCAAGGTGTTAAGGAGAAAACTACCCACGCAAAACGATACACATACCTGTTAGGTCCATCGGAAACGTGTAAAACGGCTGCTGAACGGTTCGAAACGCTCAGCACCGAAAAGCAAATAACTTTTCAGGCTTTAGTTAATGCCTTTTCGGTTGAAAAACTCAGCAGGGCATTCTTTGACGAATACACCTTGCACTACCAAAAGTTTTGCGATTACTTACAAGACTCCAATTTCAGGAAATCAGTTTTTAAAATCACGATTCCCCCAAACGCCACCAAAGAAGATAAAGACAAAGCATGCAAACCAATTCGGGACTTTGTAAAGAAACTCTTAGGACGGATTGTATTCCTTTATTTTGTTCAGAAAAAAGGCTGGCTAGGTGCAAGTGATACCAACTACAAAGACGGTCTAACGGATTTCATTAAAAAGCTATTCACTCAATCGGGGGGAAACGACACATTTTATCCCAACTGGCTCACAATTCTATTTTTTGAAACATTGAACAAAGAAAGAACTAATGACGAGTTTAGCATGCCCGATGGAAAAAAAGTAAAAGTACCTTTCTTAAATGGTGGTTTATTTGACAAAGAAGATTATGATGAAGCTATTCTGACAATTCCTGCAAAACTATTTCACCAACCCGATTTTGAAGATACGATACTTACCGAAAAAAATTGGAGCAATGCCCGCGGCTTTCTTGATTTTTTAGATGCTTTCAATTTTACAGTGTTCGAAGACAGTCCTGACGACCACACTGTAGCTGTTGACCCTGAAATGCTCGGGCATATTTTTGAGAATCTATTGGAAGACAACAAAGACAAAGGGACTTTTTATACACCAAAGGAAATTGTGCATTACATGTGTCAGGAAAGTTTGACGGAATACCTTTCCACACAACTAAAACTTGATAACGAAAAATTAAAAAGTGACTTATCCTTTTTAGTAAAACACAAGGACATTTCTGAATCAATAAGGCCAAGATTAAAAGAGATAGATAATAAACTAGAGATAGTAAAAATATGTGACCCCGCAATCGGCTCTGGAGCATTCCCAATGGGTCTGTTACAAGAAATACACAGCATTAAAGAAGTAATTGCATACGAATTAAGTCAGCCCTGGAAACCAGCTGAGGTAAAGGAAAACATTATCCAAAATAGTGTATACGGGGTTGACATAGAAAAAGGAGCCGTTGACATTGCTCGATTGCGTTTCTGGTTGAGTTTAGTGGTGGACGAAGAAAAGCCCAGAGCATTGCCAAACCTTGATTACAAAATTGTAGTAGGCGACAGCTTAATAAGCAAATTTGAAGGAGAGATAATTGAAATTGATTGGGAACGAAAAAGTAGTGTTGGTAAGGCAGATACTTTTGTGCAAAATATTCAACGATTATTGAAAGAAATAGCTGAAAAGCAAAAGAAATTCTTTAAGCCCGATAATAAAGACAAGAGAAAACAGCAAGCCGAAATCCGTAACCTAAAATTAGAATTGCTAATTAACCAGTTGTCATTTAACAAAGAGAAGTTCTTGGCTAGCAATGTACAGAAAGGAGGCTTTGCTCCTACGGCTAATGATTTGCGATACAACGAGGATTTGAGACAAAAAAAGAAGGAATTTGAAAGGCATCTCACTAAACTGCAAAAACTAAAACAAAACAAAGACGAACCCTTTGAGCATTTCGATTGGAAATTGGATTTTCCGGAAGTATTGAATCCATATTTGGTAAATGGGAATGAGGGTTTTGATATTGTTATCGGAAATCCCCCTTACATCTCATACTACGGAAATACAGGTTCGGATTTAACTGCTGAAGAAAAGAAATACGTAGTAAAGTCATTTGACTCAGTATCAAAGGAGAGCGATAGAATCAACAGCATGAATTTATTTTCGGAGAAGGGAATTAAACTCCTTAAATCTAAAGGCAATCTTGCATTTATTGTAAATAAGACAATGGGTGTACTCCCATCTTACAATCATTATCGATCATACATAATTGACAATGTTGAATTCAAATACGTAATCACCGATTTAATACCGTTTCAAGCAATTGTAGATTGCTTGATTTTTAGCATTGAAAATCAAAAGCCAAAGCCTGAGTACTATTTCAAGTTTTACAGGGGGGGCATTGAATCGTATTCATTAGAAAATATTTCTGTATTTAAAAAGAATATAAAACTTGAATTTCACATCCCTAAAAATGATGGATTACTTGACGTTATTGACGCTGCACCTTCAGTATTATCAGATATTTTAACCATTAACAGAGGCGTAAATATTGGAGGTTGTTTCGACATCTTCTTAAGCGACCAAAAATCAACGACTAGGCACTTCAAATACTTATCGGGGACAAAATGCGTCAAGCCTTATTTCTATGAGTGGGCCAAATCTGACGGCTACATGATTTTTGACGATAAGAAGGAAAAGGAACTTCGTTCCCAAGGAAAGACAATTGCTTTAGGAAACCACCAACGTTATTTGCAACCAAGGTTATTTATACCAGAATCAGCCCAAACTATCATGGCTGCGTATTCCGAAGAGCAGATATATTCAGCCTATGGCTTATTAGTTGGCACTTCTGAATTAGGTAAGGAATACCTTAAATATGCATGTGGTCTTTTAAACTCACAGCTTATTACGTTTTACTCAATTCAAAGAGAAATTCTAAGAAAAGGTAACAAAGCAACTCCTCACGTAGGAGTAAAAGGCCTAAATGGATTACCTATTTACAAAGACAAGTCTGATGTTTTACTGATATCTAGAATTGTTGACAGTATAACTATGCTAAAATATTATTCTTCAGAGTTTGCTGATTCAATCCACATATCCTCATATTTTGAGAGACTAATTAATGCAATAATTTATGAGATATATTTTCCAAATGCTATACAAAAAGCTAAGTGTGAAATTAAAAGACACCTTCAGTCCTTCCCAGCTATCTCAAAGTTTCCTGACGAATCCACAAAAGATATTAATTTAAAAACTGTCAAGGATTTCTATAAAGAAATATCGTCATCACAACATCCTGTAAATTCAGCCCTATTAAAGCTATTAAATGTCGATGAAGTAAAAATCATTGAGTCAAAAGAATGAAAAGAGTTACCAAAATAGAATTAAGTAACTATCGTGCATTCTTTGATGAATATGAGATTGTACTTCCGCTAGGAGAAAACCTTTTGGTCTACGGAGAGAATGGAAGTGGCAAAAGTTCTCTTTTCAAAGCACTCAACAATTACTTAACAAGTTCAAGGGATTTAGGGCTTCAGTTCACTAGAAATCACTATCGACCACCTGCCGATGTTGGGGGAATAACGCTAACTTTTATGGACGCTGACCCTGTGACACATTTACCAATAGCAGGAACCGAACAGCCATTGCAATTTGGTAGTGCAGCTTCTACGCATAATGTCAACTATGTGATGGATGCTGAGCTGATAAAAGGCTTTCTCGATTATCGAAGTTTACTGGATGTCTATTACAACAATGAACCGAGGCCGAACTTGTTTAAACTAATTGTCTTAAAAATACTGGGAAAGCAATATAATACCGCAAGAACATTTCGCTATGGAGAGAAATGGACTCAGCTTCAAAACGACCTTACAACAAATTCCTATACTAGCCGTGATTGGGCACATCGAAATGCTTTCGCAGAATTGCCAACGTATGAGGCCGAGTTAAGACAAACATTACGAAACATATTCAGTTACTTGAACAATGTTCTATTAAGGGATTACTTTTCTGAGTTAAATATTCAATTAAGGTTCGAATTACAGCCAATGACATTCAATTATGGCAGAGGGAAATGGGAATGGAATACCACTGCGGATTTGAGATTGAGTGTAATACAAAACGGTTCACCTATACCTAATGACTATAATGACTTCTTGAACGAAGCAAGATTATCTGCATTTGCAGTTTGCATTTACCTAGCAGCCCTAAAAACCAATCCTGAATTATTTGACTACAAAATTCTTTTCCTTGACGATGTTTTTGTTGGTCTGGATACAAGTAATCGCTTTCCAATTTTGAACATATTAAAAGAGGAGTTTAGAGAGCACCAAATATTTGTCACGACCTACGACCGCCACCTTTTTGAGCTAGCAAAACGGAAATTTGAAGTTGAAATTCCTGGCAAATGGAGAACAGCAGAATTCTATGTTGACCATGACCAAGTTGGTGCACAACCATTTGAAAAGCCTATTATAGTTGTTGGCGAAACACACTACGAGAAAGCAGTAAAATTTCTTAATGACAGAGAAAAACCTGATTATCCTGCAGCCTCAAATTATTTCAGAAAGGC
>JAEUTZ010000017.1 GCA_016787725.1 Cyclobacteriaceae bacterium
TTGAACATCCTTGCCGCTATCATACTCCTTGAGCATGCCGACAATCTGGGATTCGGTGAATCGATTTCTCTTCATAATTGAACCGTTTAAAGTTATACATTTGTCTACTTAAAAACGGCCCGATTTTTAGGGGTGGGTGCACAACCGGTAAATACCATAGTGTGAGTGTTGAAATGATAATGCCAAAATGAAAATACCATGCCTTTCCTGTCCAAATACCATACAACCAGAATAACCACAGTACCCCATAGACGATAAACATCGGCCCCAACTTAAAGACATTCACACCAAGTGCAGAAAAGATGTAAGCCCATGGCCCCGGCTTCTCCGGACCAATATACTTTCCATTTACGATGACATAAATCCCATCAATCAACATAAAACCACCGTTTATGAGTGCAAGTATGGATAACAGTATTTTCATAAAGCATTCTTAACCATTCCCTATATTCTTGATCATTACATAATCCTTAACCGTATACCCCTTGCCTAGCGCACTTGCTTCTTCACCCATGAAGTGAAACCCCTGATGCTGATAAAATCGGATGGCGTTCTGATTTTTAACAAAGACCTTTAACATTAATGTATCATGCGCTGTTTGTCTAGCCAACATTGCTAAATCATCCAGGAACATTTTGCCAACACCTTTTCCCTGAAATGAAGGCAACACATATAGTTTATGAATCATAAAGTTGGCAGGAGACTTATAGTGCTTCTCGACAGAAGCGAACCCAAGTGGTTCTCCAGCATGATAGCCAATACTAAATTGATGTTGTCGCTCCATTTGTTGTTTGATAGATTCTTCGCTGTATATCAAATCAAGCATATACTCAAGTTGTCCGGCAGACAATAATTGTCCATAGGTAACAGGCCACGTTGCGTGGGCTATGGTTTGGATGATTTTCCACTCACCTGGTGCAGCTTGACTAAATTCAATATGCATGGATGACTTTTGCACTACTATTTTGAAACTCGTTCCAATCCCTTTTTTGCTCCTTCCAACTTACCATCCAACTTCAACGCTGCTTCATAGTATCGCTTGGCTTCCGCTTTATTTCCCTGCTTTTCTTTAATCTGACCTAATCGCATATTGGCACCGGCATGGGAGGGCTCTTCTTTCGTGGGCGTATGTTTCAAATAACTCAAGAGAAACGCTTCTCCTCGCTCCATATTTATACCTGTGAGGGCTGTAATTTTTCCGTACCAATATTGATGCTGAAAATTATCAGGATTGGTTTTAATTGACTCTTCCAATAAAGGCAATACTTCTTTCGCAACAGCGTTGGCTTTGCTCTCACCACCGCCCATAAATTCAGGGGCCACGATATATGAATCCACTAACGAAACACGCGCATTAATTATTTTGGGATTCAACTCGGCAGCTTTCTCCCAGGCTCTCAGGGCTTTAGGTCCAACCGACATTTGAGTGAAAATACTTGACACACTTCCAACTCCGGAATAGGCATCTCCTAACCAATTATAGTATTCACTATTTGCAGGACTCTTTTCCGTTGCTACTTTAAAATAATCAACCGCATCATCATATTCTTTTTTATCATAAGCAATTCTGCCCAGGTAATACTGAGCAGTGGCATAATCGCCAGAAGTATCTTCAATTGCTTTTAATGACTTAGCGGCATCGTCCAGTTTTTTGGATTGGTAGAGGGTAATACCTTTTTGAATATTATTTTGGCCGTGTGTTAAAATGGAAACAAATAATGAACAGATTAGTAGATGGAATGGTAGTCTCATAAAATTTATATAGAAATAGTTATAATGTCATAAGATTCAATCACTGCGGTGTGACGAGGCTGTTTCGAGTACCCTTTATCAGGAGCCAAAGCATTAACACCAATTCACCAAACATGGCCGGCATACCAACCGTGAATACGATGTCTCTGTATTCAGGAAGCACAATACCGGCAAAACTTAGCAGGACATAAACAATTCCATTTAAGATTAGCCAGATGCCGAAAAAACGTGGAATGAAAACGGACTGATAAATCAGTATCGATAACGGAAAGAGCCAAAGACCATAAAATAATACTAATCCTAAAATACTATACTCATTAATTTTAAGAAACGCCATGGCAATGTCTTGACGTTGTGCCAGTTCAAACGACTTTAGAATTTCTCCTTTTAGGGTAATAACAGCGGTGATGCTAAGTCCGGCATGAACAAATGCCACCGGTACCTGCACCAATACTGAGGCCACTAAAAGTTTTGCGTACCGTTCATTAACGGACCTAAACAGCTGATAAAAGACCCACACCAGTAATACCCATATTGTATTTGTTATTAGTCCAGAAAAAATGCCCGTTCTAAACAAGGTTTCATACTTCAGAATATTTTGAGCAGAAGCTACAGGATCACCACTTACAAATATTTTGGGTGATACATAGAACATGTCGTAAAAGCCTGAAACGATCCAAAGGAGAAATAACAGACCGGCAAGCCTTGCAGTCCTTTTGATCTCTAGATTAGTATTCATAAGGTTGAGAGTTTATGGATTGATCTGATTAACACGAGTGCTATATTTACTCCACTCGTTCTCATTCACACCTTTAAATAACAGGCTTAGTGATAATGATATTTCGCCAATAAAGACTGGGAGAACGATGACCATAAAGACCATTCCGGAAAACTGTGGTGCCATGATTAAGATGATGCTATTGATGAGATAACCAACTCCACTAATCATGTATAGAATACCAACGAACTTTGGAAGGTAACGTGACTTGTAAATCAAGTAACCTGTTAACAGAAAGTAAGGAGCAAACATGAGCAGGGCGATGCCAAAACCAAACACGTGGCTTTTTGTGCTCAGGCTTATCATCGCACTAAGTTGTTCAGGCGTAAATGCCTGTAAGTAAGATGATGCACCGATCGGAAATAATGCTTCAACGAGTTGAACAATGTACACGGTCTGAATAGTGACACCTGCCAGGTTAAAGAAAGCAGCCAACATCGCCAGGTCTTTGTTAACCAGTTGGGTAAGCCGATACATGATGAGGACAAGTCCAATGCTAATAATGGAAGACATAAACTCAGCAATGATACCAAGTCGCCACAAAAATTCATTTTGCTTAAGGCTGGCCATAGTAGCCATGGAATCTCCGGGAACCAGGATGCTATCTCTTACGATCATTTCATAAAAGATGCCTAGCACGATAATCAGGAGATACAATATACCGCCAATCCTGGCATAGGTTTGTGGTGACGTTTCATTGCAGATCATTCCCTATCTTATTTAAGATTTACATAATTGTTTAAACCGTCTCGGAATCAGATTAAATGAGTATTTATATTATTCGTAATTGCAGTTAAAATAGTTACAGTATTTTGATTCTATTTGTAGTTTTTATAAAAATTTTTGAAAAAAAGGCCTTTTATTCATTTCTAAGCCACTTCGTAGGGTTGGAGGTGGCGACTTTTATGGTCTGAGACCAAACAATTACTAAGCCTACACCGACAATCAATAGAATTGCCATTATTACCATTGCGGGCGAGATTTGAATCCTGTAAGCAAAGCCTTCCAAAAATGCTTGCCCGGCAAAATAACTTACCGGTACTCCAATAAGCATGGCAATGCCTATCAATGCCATGAACGATTTACTCAGCAACAACACAACATCCATTACGGATGCGCCCATCACCTTGCGAATGCCAACTTCCTTCACACGCACCTGTGCAGCATACATGGCCATGCCCAACATACCCAGGCAAGAAAGTGAAATGATCAAGAATGTGATGTATCCCAAAATCACTAATACATCGCTCATACCCGATTGCCGGTAGGCATCGTCTATCTCGTCTTCCATCATCGCATATTCCATCGGATGAACAGCATCAAAATTTTTCCAAATCGCCTGCAGGGACAGAATGATGGATTCCTTCTGCGAGGACTCAATATGGGCACTCAGGTAGTTAATCGCATGGGTATTATACCGTAATGCCAGTGGCCCGATTTTATTATTCATGGGGCGAAAGTGAAAATCTTTCACCACACCAATTATCCTTAGCACTAAGGTATCGCCTGCATAAATAGTTTCTCCAATTGCATCAAGAGGTTGCTCAAATCCAAGTTGTGTTATTGCGGTCTCGTTAAGAATAACTTCCCGCTCCCGACCGGTTTGATCCTCTTCTCGAAAATTATGACCTGCTAAAAACGTGAGAGAAAGGTTTTCGATGTAATGATTATCAACCATAAAATGGCGAATGACGATTGTCTTTTCGTCCTTACTCCGTTTATAATCATCTGAGCCATCGGCAAAGGTTCCCAACTTATGAGATACGCCACCCACCCGAACCACTCCCGGAATATTTCTGATTTCATTGGCAATCTTTTCGAATGGAACCCCTTTCAAACTAAGGTTGAGATTGTTCTTTTGCTGAATGCCATAATCTGAAGAGACCATATAGTCTATTTGCTGATACACTACTGATACAACAATCACAAAAATGACTGTCAACGTAAACTGTACTACCATCAGCATCTTGCGAAAGGTAAGCCTGGCGTGTACTTTCAAATTCGGTACATCCTTTAATACTTTCGATGGTTTGAATGCGGAAAGATAGATAGCTGGTAAAACACCAGCCAGGATGCCTACAATCACTGCAAAAAATGTAAATGCCACATACAACGAAATATTTTCACGAAATGAAATAAAGAAGTCCTCCTGTAACGACAATTGAAGGAATGCGTTCTTTAAAAATTGTAATAGAACATAGGAGAAGACCAATGCAATCATTGAAAAAACAACAGCCTCTCCGATAAATTGAAAAAACACCTGATATCGGTTAGCGCCTATCACTTTGCGCACACCGATCTCACGGGCACGGGACAATGATTTTGCGATGGTTAGATTAGTGAAATTGAAAATGGACATCAACAGCACGACAACCCCTAACACACTGAGAAAGACAAGAAAGAATGCGGGCAACCCACGACCCATTTGGCCTGACAGCTCAGGGCCAGGAGTTATTTTATCCAATGGCTGGACATAAAACGAATATGAAATTGGCTTTCCATCCGATTGCAGCCCTACACCATACTTTTTGTTGATTTCTGAAAGTGCCTTTTCAGCTTCCGAAAGTTCTCGCCCTTCTTTCAACTTTATATAAACGTAGTTATTATAATAGGCGCTCCAATTATCAAGCGTCCTACTCAGTATTTTTCTATTCTCCAAACTTTGAAGTGCTTCTGTTGAACACAGGACTTCAAAATCAAAATGTGTTTTTCCCGGCAATTCGCTTAATACTCCTGTAACTGTGAAGGTTCCAAGCTTTCCAACAGTAAGAGTTTGCCCTATAGGATCAGTTGTGCCAAATATTTTTTCTGCACTTCGTTGGGTGAGTATCAAACTAGTTGGCCCCTGTAAAGCGTTTGCAGGATTTCCTTGCTCAAGCGGAAAATTGAACACCTCCAGAAAAGAAGGATCAACAAACAATCCACGTACCGGTACCGTACTATTTTTATATGTTACCTCACCGTATAATTCACTGTTAATTCGTACTGTGTTTTCGGCAAGTGAGTAATCATTCTTTAAAACCTCACTTAGTGGCAGTGGTGTCGAAGCAAAATCAAGGTTACCCCAATCAGGATGAAGTAATTGGGTATTAATCCTATAAACCCTGTCAGAGTCTTTATGAAAATTATCAAAAGAAAGTTGGTCTTGTATGATCATGATGATGAGCATACCTAATGACATGCTTACAGAAAGACCGATGAGATTGATGAGTAAGAAACTTTTATTACGAAAAAAATTTCGCAGTGAAGTGATAACTATATTTTTAAGCATGTTGAAATATAAGGTGTTTTATGAAATACAATTCTTTCCTTCAAAAGCAATCAGTATATAATATTCGTAATTGCAGTTAAAATTGTGCCAGTTCATAAAACCCCCATTTCATGTCTAATTCAAGGAATTGCTTGAACGGAATGTTCAGCGTTGCTAATCAAATGTTCATTAACGGACGAGTTAAATCAAAAGGAGAGAATAAGCGACAAGGCCGCACACACATGGCCTGGCCGCGGATCCAGTACGCAACCAAATCAGACAATAAGTGTATTAAGCGCAGTGTGGTTGGACAAAGTAGAAATGAAAAATGCCCACCGCGCAACTGAATAATAAGGGACGTATAACACTTAAGCAGATAAGGCTACGAAAGAAGTTTGGGCAGGGCCCTGCCAAAAAAGTTTTTGCTATGTAGGGGGTCGGTGTGGCATTTTGGTTTGTGTTTCATATCATGTATCCTCACGTTTGACAGGGTAGAACTGGTCGGGACTTGTTATGCTACCCATTTAGCAAGCCCTCCTATACCCTGCATTCCACAAGCACCAACGTTATGGCCAAGGCGCAAGAAATATTGACTGGCACAGAAATAAAATCAATTGATTTGAGAACTACTGACATACGGTTGACAGTCAACACGGCTTAGTTTATAAAAAATTAAATCGTATGAAAGTAAACTTGGTGACACTGACATTAGTGACAATTATGGGACTCTCTGGCTGTGAAAGCCAAAAAACGAGAGGCAGTTTTGTAAAGGGGCAAATTATAGAGTATGCCCCAATAGTATTGAAAGAGAGCGTAACAGAAGAAATTCTCTTAAACTCATCAAATGTGCTTCAGAGAGACTTTTTGACAAAGCAACAGGGCTTCATTAAACGTATTCTAGTTAAAAAATCTGACAGGGAATATGTAGATATAGTCATATGGGACAGTAAAGAAAATGCTGACAAAGCAGTCGAACACTCCATGCAAAGTAAGGCTTGTGAAGATTACTTTAATTGTATGAAAAATTCAGAGGCCAGTGACGTTTTACACTTTGAAGTATTAGCAGAATACGGCAATAGATAGAACTGTAATAACGGACAGGTTAGCAAAGGACTTAGGGGAGGAAGAAGAAGAGGAGAGTTTTAAGTTGAGTGAAAGGCGCCCAACCCGCAACAAAATATTTATGCAATGCAGGATGTTAGGTAGTAAGACTTATTTCTTAATTTAGTTCAGTATCGGGGGACAGAGACGTGCAGGTCGGGCTAAACCTTTCGACTTGCATCAACAATTCTAACCTCCCCTTTATCATCATTGTAATAATTTTCTAATTGCTTTTATTCTTTTGCAGAAGGTGTGAAATTGTGGATAAGTTAAACACCGGCAGGGGCGTATCATGGGCTTGACCAGGTTTTCAGACCTAGGGAATGATTCGATCCCCTTCCGGTTTTTCTGAACAGGCACCGTATAGAAATGAAGGCTCAAAGCCTCTTATCAAGGTTTTGGTTGAGTTCAGAAAATGTTTAACGAAAATCGATTCGTAAACCTAAAACAAAATGCAATAGACTCATGAAATATTTCATCGGAGCGGATGTATCAAAAATGGCGCTTGACCTATGCGTGATTGGTGGCGAAAGTCAGACAGTAAGCCGAACCGGATAGACTGACAATATGAAAATAGTGTATACGCTTATAATGACTTTATGGATTCTTGACGGAATGGGGCAAGACCTTGACTTGAAAAAGCGTTATTCTTTTGCCAAGTCATACTTCGGAATCGACTTGAACTACTTTTATAACCTGCAATCAAGCTCATTTTTAAACCAACAAAATGAGATTCAATCCTTTGAAAGAAGTAATTTTATTTCCCCGTCCATTAACTTTGGAGCCACCCATTTTTGGGGACACGCTGACTTTTTTGTGTCAATCGCCACTTCATCAAGGAAAGCGAAGGCTGATGAATTAGACAATTCGATTAGATTTAGAGCGATAACCGGTATGCGTATTTTTCCGATGGCAATTAAAGAAAACACGTTGCGTCCGTACCTAAGCTATAAATTTGCTCCGATAAGGCTTAACCAAAGTAATTTACAGGGGGAGAATTACAGAAAAACTGAAGTAAAATCAATTTTCGGAGCAGGGATAGCTTACCAAACATCTAAAATTTATACGCATTTAGGCTATGAACTGATTCCAAACAATCAAACTTCTATTTATCTGTCAAGAAGTCAAACAGCTACATCAGCATTTCCGAAAGGCTTGGTTAGTTTTGGTATAAACTATACAATAGAATTTACAAACGGTTCTTATTCAAGCCCGATTCCTCAACTTGACTCTATACTGCGAAGTAAAAACACATTGGGTTGGTTCTTTGGTATCGGCCCCTCTTCGGCTTTTCCTGTAAAAAGTTCAACCTATATAACAGAACTTTATCCCTTTTTAGACGATAAAGGAATGCCAAATGTTTTTCCAGAAATTACAGCAGGCTACCATTTTTCAAAGCACGAGTTTATAGTCTCTGCCAATTTCCGACCCATCAAACAAGAGAGAAATGCCTTTTCATTCAATCAAAAGCTTATCAGAAACAGTCTTGGTTTAGAAGCCTACAAGTTTCTATTTGACTATCACGGGTTCGCACCTTTTGTTGGTGCAAGTATTATGTATGATAATATTAAACTTGTTGAAACAGATAATACAACCAAGTTGACGGATGAACGCTTCACTTTCATAAGTCCGTCTTTAATTTTTGGTTGGGACATTAGGCCGGGCAAACGGGCTGACATTTGGTTATTAAGGACTAACTTAAGATACTCGCCACTCTTGGAGATTAACAAAAACTCAAAAAAAATAAGTTTACAATATTTAGAGTTCAATTTTATTCAGGCCGTAATTTATCCGCAGAGAATTAAGAAATATAAAGAATTGCGGTAGTTAACAGCGGCTTGGCGTAATGGGGGCGTACGTTCTTCAGAGGACAATAATCAGAGCGCAATTCTGGTTGAAACGTAAAAAGTCCCGATGTGCAAATCGGGGTATTAACAATAGGATTGGTTTTACTTTGCTGCTCGTTCCTGAACTTTAAGCTACTTTAATTGGGCCCCTGGTATTATTTGGATACTTTGTGGTAAATAGACATCAAAAGAATGAATCGTGGTACTTTAAAAAAAGTATTTAATGGATATGAGTAAATTCATGTTTTGGCAAAAGTGGCTTACTTACGCCAACGTACTCACCATCGGTGTGGGTTTACTTGTCGCTTTTTTCGGTAATTCAATCTTTCTTGAAATTCACAATGATTATACTGTGAATGTATTTTTCGGTGGAGTACCTCTTACCAGAGAAACACTGCAATTAAAAAACTGGCTTTTTGGAGTTGCAGGCGGAACAATTGTTGGCTTCCATTTATTAATGGTTTTCATCTCAGAGAACGCCTTCAAAAAGAGAGAGCGATGGGCTTATTTAGCTATGTGGTACGGTCTCCTTTCCTGGTTTATTATTGATAGCGGCATTTCTGTTTATTATGGAGCTGTGTATAATGTTGTTCTCATCAACTTGGTGGCTTTGGTGATAATTGGATTACCGTTACTAGTTGTCAGAAAAGCTTTTTATGAATAATCGTATGAATTCAAAAATAAATTGGCTTAGGAGCACCCACCATTTCTCAGGAGTTCTGTTGATTACGTTTATCGCAATACATTTAATCAACCACTTGATGCTCTTTCATTCCGAGGAAGCACATTTGCAATTTATGTCGATCGGGAGAAAGTTTTATCGGTTTACTCCAATTGAAATATTGTTGTTTGTGGTGGTTTTGTTTCAAATAACTTCCGGAGTATTCCTTCTGAAGGAAAAGTGGAAAGACTTAAACAACGCATGGGATAGGATTCAAAATTATTCTGGAGCTTACTTTATCTATTTTCTGATTGCTCATCTTTCAGCCATTCTATACGGCAGGTATACACTGGAACTCGATACGAATTTGTATTTCGGAGCAGCTGTATTGAACATTTCTCCAATGCGCTACTTTTTTTTATTTCACTATGGTTTGGCTATCATCGCATTTTTTTCGCACACAGCCTGTGTTCATCGGATAAAAATACAGGCATTTGTAAGTCGAAAAACTGCAAATGTGCAAAGTGTTTTGATAATTAGTTTTGGCGTGGCATTGGCTTTTTTTCTGATAAGGAAAATGATGGAATTAACTATTCCGAGGGAATACATTGATCCATTTCAATAATGATTAGTAATTAATATTACAAAGACCAACATGCCGCTTATAATAAACAGTGATTAAAGGCAAGCAGAATAATTGTTTTCTTTCATCTACCCCAAAAGTGTGAGGGTATATGAATAGATACACAGTACTGAACAGGTACCGTTTTATTTGCTGGCATAATTCTTTCAAATAGCCCTTCCTGGATTTAGCAGTTGCCAGTGATTGTTTCAGTAATTTATTTGCGACCGTGATCAAGGTTAGTTTTATTAATTTTCCCTTATATATATAGTTCACTCATATTGTGAAATGTGGAAGGTTTAGTGCAGATAATAAAAGTATTTTCTTAATTTAGATCGGTAACATTGTACAGTTTGAAAATGGTCGCGCTAATCATTCCGTTAACCTTTATTTTTTACCGCGCCTTTTCCGCACACTCCATAAACACCAACGATGGCAGTAATAGAGCCTGGACAATTTGGCCATCTCACTAGACACGTCACTAATAACGATTTAGATGGGGTCAAGTGAACGGCATTTCATATAAAAACCAGCCATTAAGAGTATAAACAATTAGAAACTTCTAGTATTTTCAAACTTCTAGAATGCATGGGTGTTAATAACCAGAGGTCCATTTTGCATGAAGAATTTGTTTTAAAAAACTGAATGACTATGATAAAAAAACTAGCGCTTTTTGTTATGATTTCAGGGGTGGTCGTATTGGTTAGTTGTAAAAAGACGAATGACACGTCAGCACGACTGACACCGGAAAAAGTAGAGAAGCTTGTTGAAGAAGCATACTTCCATTGTTTTCCAATTGTTGAAAACTACAAGGCCATGTATGCTTACAGTATTCTCAAATCCTCACCAATGTATTTGCCAATGAATACAGTAAAAAACAACACGTACCTGTTCTCTCCATCTGATAAAATTGTAGTAAGTCCCAATAACGACACCTACTATACAACAGCTTCTCTGGATTTGAGGGCGGAGCCGATTATTATTAAAGTGCCAGAAATTAAGGATAGATATTATTCCTTTCAGCTTACGAGCCTTGTGACCGATAATTTTGGATACATAGGCACCAATACAACAGGCACAGGCGCTGGTATTTATGCGATTACTTCTCCAAACTTTTCGGGTTCACTGCCCGAAGGAGTGAAAGAAATAAAATCTCCGAGCGAGATTGTTGGGCTATTCGGCCGGACAGAGGTTAATGCTGATGATCCTAAAGACGTTGAAAGCGCACAAGCCGTGCAACGTCAATATCAAATTGATGTAATGCACAAATTTTATCCTGAATTTCAACCAAAAGAGGTTCCGCCTATAGATTTCCCTACTTACAGTGACAAAGACATGGCACAACCCAAATTCTTTGCTCTGTTGAATTTTTTACTGCAACACACAAAGCTGAGTGCAGATGAACAAGAAATAATAAATAGTTACAAAACAATAGGTATTGAAGCGGGACAACCCTATTCATTTTATGATTCACATCCCGAATTTCAATCTTCCATTAAAAACGGAATTGCAAAAGGAATAGTGAAGATTGATTCATCATCCCGACACCTCGGTAGGGTAGTGAATGGATGGACCATGTTTCCGCTCGGAGAATATTTTGGTAGTAATTACATCGATAGAACCAACATAGCTAAAATGGGTATTTACGCCAATAGTCCGTTTGAGGCTTATTATCCTCTTGCATTTGTGGACAGTAACAATGAAACGCTAAATGGACAGAATAACTACACCATTCATTTTCCTGCCGACTCCCTTCCTCCAGCGAAATTCTTTTGGTCACTTACTATGTACGAAAACAAAACACAACTCCTGGTTGAAAATGAAATTAAGCGATATTCTATTGGTGATCGTACCAAAAGTTTGAAATATAATAAAGATGGTTCATTAACACTATACATTGGCAATTCGCGTCCCCCGTCAGGCATCGGTAATTGGCTTCCTGCTCCTGAAGGCGATTTTAATGTCATGATGAGGCTGTATGGGCCACAAGAGATTGTGTTAAACGGAACATGGACACCTCCTCCAATTAAACGCATCAAAGAGTAACGATCAAATGTGCTAAGGTTTAATATGTTATGAAAGACTTTCGATTAGGAATATATCGTATTATTATTTTCGCCTGGTTGGTTTTTGTTTCTTGTCAACAGCCCAAAGAAGAAAATGCAATTGCCGTACCTACACCGGAGGAAATTAATGACGCATATATCTATCTGTTATCCCGCTATTTAATTATTCAGCAAGAAAATGTCGACATCAATATCAACAAGACAAACTATAATGAATTTCGTCATAACCCATTAGGAGACTATTCCTTTGTAAACCCGAATATGGATGTTGCCATTTCAGAAGCATGGATCGCTGTAGATGATAGTTCGGTTGTGGTTGTGAACATTCCTAAAATTGATGGTAGATACTATACAGCGCAAATTATTGATAGCTGGGGCGAAGTGATAACAAACCTGAATGAACGAATGTATCCTGAACATCCTGATGGAGCGTTTGCATTTGTGACGAAGGGAAGTACCGTCAAGATTCCAGAGGGAGCTTTAAGAATAGAAATACCCGGGACGAAAGCTAAAGTTTTAACGAGGGTTCAATTAAAGAATGATAATGAAGGTGCTCTTGCACTTCAACGCAAGTTCACGATAGCGGCACCAGCAGGTATCAAAATATCTCAACCCATTCAGATTCCGGACTTCAGTAATACAAATCTCATAAGTGTAGCAATTTTTGACAAGGTAAAGGAGGTTCTGAATTCACAACCCGATTTCATGCCGAATGCAGAAAAATATCAGGCTATAGTAAACAAGGTATCAGCCTATACGAATAGTAATAAAGCTGCGAGAGAAACTACCGATTCACTCTTAGTCAACAAAGTAATTCCTAATTTTTTAGAAGGGTCGAAAGGATTTGGATCGCAAAAAGATGGATGGTCTATATCCTATGTTTTAGGGAATAGTGGTGGCGATATCGTTACGCGCGCAATATTAAACTATGGCGGCATTTGGGGAAATGTAAAATCCGAGGTTTTGTACTTCATAGGCTTGACAGACAATAACAAAGAATTACTTAGCGGTGATCATGTTTATGAAATTAAATTTCCAAAAGGAAGTTTGCCAGAGGAAGTTGTGAATTCATACTGGGCATTAACCTTGTATAGCGTACCGGATTATCGCATAGTACCCAACAACATAGATCGGTTTGGCCTGGGCTCTGCGTCTAATTTAAAGAAAAATAAAGACGGCTCTTTAAGTATATGGGTAGCATCTGAGAAACCAACGGGAGCAATTCTTGATAACTGGCTTCCTTCACCAAAAGGAAAGGGATTTGCATTAACGCTTCGCATCTATGTACCAAAAGATTTAGTAAAAAATGGTGAATGGTTTCCTTCTGCTATTGTCAAGAAGAATTGAAGTCCGGGTAATCCGCAATAAATTGAGAAGGGAGTATAACTTTAATGTGCGACAAAGAAACATCTGGAAGTGAAATGAGGTACAGGCCTTATTACTGCCAACAGCATGTTTCTGCAAGGTGCCGTACGAGTTGAATTAAAGTCTTATCTTCATTCAGCGTTTTTGGTTCGTGAGAATGGATACTGCTACAGAAGAACACCACTACAGAAGAAAAATTGTGTAATAAGATTGTACGACAACTATAATACTTATTGAATAACCATGAAACGAAGAGACTTTATTATCAAAACGTCAGGCATTGCAGTTGCATCCTTATCGTATCCGCAATTGTATGCAAATGTAAATAGGCAGATTGAATCGAATTCCCATCAAGCAAACTATGATGTTATTGTTCTGGGCGTTGGTAGCATGGGTTCTTCTGCTTGCTATCATCTAGCGAATAGCGGATATAAAGTTTTAGGATTAGAGCAGTTTGACATTCCGCATGATCTGGGTTCACACGCTGGGCAAAGTCGAATCATTCGTAAAGCGTATGGTGAAGGTTCTGACTATGTACCTTTGTTGGAAAGAGCTTATACGAACTGGCAGACCTTGGAATCAGAAACCGGCTCGCAAGTTTATTACAAAACAGGGCTCACTTATTTTGGAGCGCCCGATGATCCGTTTTTAAAAACAGTGAAGGGTTCATCCAGAAAATATAAAATTCCAATTAATGATCTAACTGTAGAGGAATGCGATCGTAAATATCCGCAGTTTAAACTTCCCCCAAATTTCCAGCGATTGGAGGAGACTGAGGCTGGCTTCATCACTCCGGAACGGAGCATACTTTTGTACGTTCAGCAAGCGGTATTAAAAGGAGCAGTTATTCGGACGAAAGAGAAAGTACATGAGTGGAAACACGAAAGCTCGGGAAGTGTAACTGTAGTAACCAATAAAGGAACTTACAAGGCAGGTAAATTGATAATTACGGCTGGACCATGGGCAGGAAAAGTGATGCCTTCGCTTATTTCCAAACTAACCATTACACGACAGGCGGTTGCATGGGTAAAGCCCAGAAATTGGGACAAATTTACACTCGGGAAATTTCCATGTTGGATTTTAGAGGATAAAGATCATGACTTTTATGGATTCCCGATCCTACCAGTCGGAACATTTGCTGGCCCATTGGGATTAAAACTTGCTTTACACTATCCCGGAGCTGATACTACAGATCCAGATCAAGTGAATAGAAATACAAAGGAATCAGATGAAAAAATTTTGATTGATTTTCTAAACAAATTTATGCCAGATGGTTACGAGAATACATTGGTGATGAAAACATGCTTATACACCAATTCTCCAGATCATGATTTCATCATCGATTACTTATCGGGGTTTAATAAGGACATTGTTTTTGCAACTGGATTTAGTGGTCATGGTTTCAAATTCGTAAGCGTTGTAGGTGAGATTTTGGCTGACCTTGCCATGGAGGGGTCAACGCAGCTTCCGGTCGATTTTCTAAGCGCAAAGCGATTTGGTTGATACCTTATTAAATGGCTTCATAGAGATAACGACTGACGTCCGGACGAAAACCAACTGTCCATAACATTGAACGGTGATAAAGAGCAAGAGAATAATGGTTTTCTTTTCATCTACCCCAAAAGTGTGAGGGGCATTCTCATTCTCCACAGCGTCTCCGCCCCGGGACACTGGCAATTGGATAGGATGGACGAGCAAGGATTGGAGTGAGTATCGGATCCAGGATAATGTAGTAGGGCGCGAATGGATACGCAGAACGACCCTGAAGCAGGAGCCGCTGCAAAGAACGGGGATCTAACCTCCTTTAAGAATGGGACAAAGTTCGGCCCGTTTATCAAACTTTTTCATCCGCCATCCGTTCGGTGTTTATCTTTCGGAAATAGTTAAACTGAGTTTTGAGAAAAATCATAAACATCGTCCTATTTTCATTGACCGCTATTATCGGTTTAGCCCAACCAAAGCAGGTGACTGTTTCGGGGCTGGTCCGGGATAAAGCAAGTCAGGAGCCTGTTGGTTACGTCAATGTAGTTTTGTTTTCGGAAAAGGATTCAACGTTTGTTGTTGGAACCGTAAGTGCAGAAAATGGACGATTCTCCATAGCCGGTGTTTCTCCCGGAAATTACTTCCTCGAGTTGAGTTTCGTTGGCTATGCCACTAAAAGACAATCCATGTTTGTGGGTACGTTGTCCGACTTTTTAGACCTGGGCACCTTTGAAGTGGAAGAAGACTCAAGAGTATTGGCGGAAGTAGTGGTTACCGGTGCGACAGAAGCGGTGAGCGAAGAGTTAAGTAAGCAAACCTATACACTCGCTGATAACATCAGCCAACAAGGAGGCTCTGTGCTTCAAGCCATGCAAAACCTGCCGGGGGTAACCGTGGAGCAGGGTAAACTGCTCATCCGCGGAAATGAAAGAGTGGTTGTACTGATCGATGGAAAGCAGACCGCGCTCACCGGATTTGGAAATCAATCCGGATTGGATAACCTGCCCGCTTCGGCTATTGATCGGATTGAGATCATAAACAATCCCTCTTCAAAGTATGATGCCAACGGAAATGCCGGTATTATCAACATCAGGCTGAAAAAAGAAGATCAGTACGGACTAAACGGAAAAGCCGGGTTCGCTGCCGGATTAGGTGCATTATGGGTACGGAAGGAAAATCTGCCAGGCATCCGTCCGCAATATCAGGCTACACCGAAGATCAATCCATCCCTCTCCCTTAACTACCGGAAAAAGAAGACCAATGTCTTTCTTCAGGCAGACAATCTGTACACGGAAACGCTAAACAAAAATGAATTTGTTACGCGAACCTACGAGGATGGCACCGTAATTAATCAGCAGTTAAAGCGTAATAGAAATACGAACGTTTTTAACACCAATGCGGGAATTGACTGGTTCCTGAATGATTATAATACGGTAACGGTTTCAGGACTTTTCAGTCAGGAGTCCATCAAGGACTATGGTGACCAGCCCTTCTTTAACGGAAATACCGGGGAAAGCCTCCGGCTTTGGCAGTTTTTGGAAGATGAGGTACTCACCGCAGCGATGGCCACCGTGGCGTATGAACATAAATTTCTGCAGGCGGGTCACAAACTTAATGTGGGCGTTAATTATACTTTTGACAGGGAAGACGAAAAATATTTCTTTACGAACACAACTCCCGCCTTTATTGCGGAAGAGTCGTTCTTTCTGATTGCCGATCAAAAAGTTCTTGACTTGACTGTAGATTATACCAAGCCATTGAAACACGGCTTGCTGGAGACGGGTTTTAAGTTCAGGAACAGGACCATTCCAACCGACATGCAGTTTAACCCTGCTGCAGAAAATTCTGTTTTGGATACCGGAGCCGATGGCAAGGCCACCTATAAAGAAATCATACCTGCCCTTTACGGCAACTATATATACGAAGTCAAAAAACTGGAAGCCGAAATAGGGTTACGAGTTGAGTATGTAAATTTGGAATATGAGGTTGATCCAAACCACAATACCTATCAAAGTGACGGCTACAATTACTTTCAACCGTTCCCGAATGCCCGGATGACGTATAAAATAAACGATCGCAACAGAGTATCAGTATTTTTTAACCGAAGAGTTGACCGCCCGGATGAAGTGGATATTAGGATTTTTCCAAAGTACGATGATGCTGAAATCATCAAAGTGGGCAACCCTGCGCTTCGGCCACAATTCACAAATTCAGTGGAAGTCGGTTACAAGACAAGCTGGAGCACAGGCTCTGTTTATGTGGCCGCGTACCACCGGTTTGCCGAAGGAACCATCACCCGTATCGCAAGTACCCTTCCCGGCAGCTACCTGATCTATGCAACAACTCAAAATGCCGGTACAAGCTACAATACCGGAGTGGAGTTCACCTATAATCAGGATATTGCCAAATGGTATTCATCCAATCTTACTGCCAACGTATACCGGAATCAAATAAATGCCTTCACCGTTGAAAACAAATACCCTGAGCCACACATCTTTTCAGCCGGGCGTCAGGAAATACTTTCGGGGAATATTAAATGGAATAATATCGTTCGCTTAAAGCAGGGGTTTGAAGCGCAAGTGAACGTGTTGTATCTGGCTAAAGACATCCTGCCGCAAGGCGAAATTGAACCCCGATACGCATTGAACATGGGGATAAAAAAGAGTATTCAAAAAGGAAATGGCGAGTTATTTTTTAATGCCACAGACCTATTCAATACGTATGTGATAAAGAAAGAAATACAAGGAACCGATTTCAGGTACACAAGCGAAGATTACTTTGAAACACAGGTTATTCGGGTAGGGTATAGTTATAAATGGAATTGAATAAACGGGGCTGACCTTCGGCAATGGCCGGCTCTAGCCGGGGACAATGATGGCTATTCGATATACCCGGAATTATGGGCAGGGATTTTTTACGCAAGGAGGTTTGCAAAATAAAGGAAGCTGATTGTTCAGCCTCCTTTATTCAGCAACATCAACGGGCTAATTTCCTCCGCTTAATTCCGCTACGAATTCATTGAGTTCATCAAAGGTCTTGGTGCATTGAAAATTGAAAGCTACTTTTCTCCTAGAGAACTTCGGCACACAGAAGTTTTGAACAAATTGAAACTTGAAATTGACAGCCTATGCATTTTACAAAATTAGTGCCTAGTGTATTTTATACGGACCTTTCAGACGGGCTTACCTTGTTTGTCGATTGTCTGCAATTCACGATTGTGCATATCGATTTGCATTTGCCGCAACCGTACTGTGTATTGAAAAAAGACGGACTTAGCATTATGGTTTTTCAAGATGAACCATTGGCAAAAGAGCATCATCCTGAACTTAGGCTGGTGACGGATAATATTGAAGAAGCCTATGCAGGTGTGTGTGCCACCCATCCGCATCTGCTGCACCCGAATCTTGATAAAGTTACGGTCCGACCTTGGGGTGCAAAAGAATTTGCGATTGCAGATAGTCAACTCGGCATTCGATTTATGCAATGGTGACCATGCGGGAAAGGGTGAAAGCAACGAATCGCTAATCCGGGTTTACTAATCTACTCTGTAAAAAAGGAATGGAACGAAGTACCACAGTAATAAAATAGTCCCCCATGAACAACTCAATAGAATCTTCCAAAGCATTTGTTGCTGCTGAACGTATCGCCTACGCAGCAGGGTCGGTGGTGAGCAAGACCATCGTGAAGAAACCTTCCGGAAACATTACCTTGTTTGCCTTCGATAAAGGCGAGGGCCTGGCCGAACACAGCTCCCCGCACGATGCCCTGGTACAGGTGTTGGACGGGCAGGTTGAAATTACTATGAGTGGAATGGCACACCATCTGCAAGCAGGACAATGCATCCTCTTACCGGCCAACATTCCCCACGCACTCAAGGCTACCGGACAATTCAAGATGATGCTAACGATGATCAAGAGTTAAGTTTTCAAATTGTCTTTTTCAACGGCTATAAAATAATGGAACGCGAGCCGTATCTTTATTGTCAAACCCACGTACCATGCGCTTGCAACGGATTCTGTTCTTACTAATTGCCATCAGCTTTTATTCGTGTGAAGAAAAACCAGATCCCAGGATCAAACAACTCCCGGCTGCTACCATCAGCTCCATGGCGCAGGCCATTGAGAAAACGGTAACGCCTCAAATTGAATCGGGCCTGGTGTTGAAACTCTGGGGTGTGGATTCCCTGGTGGCCGATCCGGTTTCCATTGACATCGATGATCAGGGCCGCCTCTATTATACCCGCACCAACCGCCAGAAGAATTCCGAGTTTGATATCCGCGGTCATGAAGACTGGGAGATCGGGTCGATCCAATTAAAAACCATCGAAGAGAAGCGGGCCTTTTTGCACAAGGTGTTGGCCCCGGAACTCAGCAAAAAGAATGAATGGCTGCGCGACCTGAATGGCGATGGCTCCCACGACTGGCGCGACATGACGATAGAGAAAGAGCACATCTACCGGATCGAAGATACGGATGGCGATGGTTTGGCCGATCGATCGCAATTGGTGGTGGATGACTTTCATGATGAAGTGACCGATGCAGCCGGGGGAATCTTAAAACACGGTGATGATCTGTTTGTCGGCATCGGTCCGGACTTGTGGCGGATAAAGGAGAACAAGTATGGTTTGGCCGATACAAAGACTTCCATCTCCAGCGGGTATGGCATTCACATCGGCTTTGGCGGGCATGGAATGTCGGGTATTGAAGTTGGCCCTGAGGGAAAGATCTACTGGCAGATTGGGGACATCGGCTTTAGTGGAGTAAGTCCGGACGGTACGAAGTGGGAGTATCCCAACAGTGGTGTCATCGTGCGATCCAATCCGGATGGCAGCGACTTTGAAGTCTTTGCCTATGGCAACCGCAACACGCACGAGTTTGTTTTCGATGAATACGGAAATCTGATCAGTGAGGACAACGATGGCGATCATCCCGGAGAGAGTGAACGCATCGTGTATGTTGTGAATGGTGCCGACATCGGCTGGCGCTCCAATTGGCAATATGGCAAGTACCGCGATCCGGACAACAATGAATACAAAGTATGGATGGATGAGAAAATGTATGTGCCCCGCTTTGAGGGGCAGCCGGCTTATATTTTACCTACGATTAAAAACTTTGTGAATGGCCCCACCGGCATGTTGTACAACCCGGGCACGGCCTGGAATGGTCAATACAAGAATACCTTTTTCATTGTGGAGTTTGTTGGCAATCCAACCCGGTCTGGGTTGCATTCCTTTAAACTAAAACCCAGTGGAGCCTCGTTTGAGTTTGTGGAATCGAAGCTGCTGCTGAGTGGCGTGTTGGCCACGGGCATTGATTGGGGACCGGATGGGGCCATGTACCTGGGCGATTGGATTGAAGGCTGGGGCACGAAAGATTATGGGCGCATCTGGAAACTTGATGTGGCCGATCCGGATGCCGAAGTGCGCAAAGAAACCGAGCAGCACATCAAAGCCGATTTTAAGAAGTACGAGCTGCAACAACTTAGAGACTTACTGACGCATGCAGATATGCGGGTGCGGCAGAAGGCACAATTTGAATTGGCAACCCGGCAAACGGAAGGGTTGGAGGTTTTGAAGGAGGCATTGGAACAGAAAGAGCATCAGTTGGCTCGGGTGCATGCGATTTGGGGAATCAGTCAGTTTGCCCGCAAAGAGTTGACGCACGCAGCCTTGCTGGTACCTTATTTACAAGATAGTGATCCTGAAATCCGGGCACAGGCTGCGAAGTGGATTGGCGATGTTCGGTACAAGGATGCCGGAGCGCAATTGCTTCCACTCTTAAAAGATGATAACAGCCGGGCCCGCTTTTTTGCAGCAGAAGCATTGGGCCGGATTGAATACGAACCGGCCATTGAACCCCTCATTGACATGCTCGAAGTCAACAATGATGTGGACAACTACCTGCGCCATGCCGGAAGTCTGGCCTTGGCCCGCATCGGGAAGGCGGAACCGGTACTCGCCTTGTCAACACACTCCAGCAAAGCCGTGCGCATCGCTGCCGTTGTTGCCTTGCGTAGAATGCAGCATCCCGGCATCCGGGTATTCTTAAAAGATGCGGATGAGTTTATTGTAACTGAAACCGCCCGCGCGATCAATGATGATTTGTCAATACCCGAAGCATTACCCGACTTAGCCAATGCATTGAGTGATCATCGGTTTGCCAACGAGGCGTTCGTGCGCAGAGCCATCAATGCAAACTTGCGCCTGGGAACGGAACAAGCGCTTCAAAACCTGATCGCATATAGTAACCATGCCGGAAGTCCGGCCACCATGCGGGCCGAAGCCCTGGATGCCTTGAGTACATGGGCGAAGCCTTCGGTATTGGATCGGGTCGATGGTCGCTTTCGGGGTGAGATCACCCGCGCATTGGCACCCGTTCAAAACCTGGCCGGAGCTACCCTGATCCAGCTGTTAAGCGATAAGGAAGTATTGGTCAGACAATCTTCTGCAAAAGCATGCGGTAAGTTGATGATTGAATCTGCGGCTCCGGCATTGATGGCGCGGTTGAAAGGGGATGCATCACCTGAAGTGAAGGTGGCTGCCTTAAGATCATTGTCGCAACTGATGGGCAGCACCATGGATGCGGCCATCAAGTTCGCATTAGCAGACAAGGAAAAATCAGTACGCGTAGCCGGCCTTGATTTAATAAGTACCGCTAAACTGGAACCCGCACTGATGGTAACGTTGCTTACGGAGGTAATCAAGTCGCGAACTGTAGAAGAGAAGCAAACTGCAGTAACTGCCCTTGGCGGCATCCCGGTTCCTTATTCGGAGCAAGCATTTACGAAGCTGTTGGATCAACTGGAAGCTGGCAAATTACCGGTCGAAGTACAGTTTGAATTGGCGGATGCTATTGACAGCACCCATGCCCAGCCTCTGATTGATCGCTTCAAAAGCCTAATACGTAATTCCGGTCCGGATTCGTTAAAGACGATGTATGCCGGAGCGCTGGTGGGTGGCGATCCAAGGAGAGGCGCTGGAATTTTCTGGGGTCATCCTACCGCCCAATGTGTGCGGTGTCATGCCTTCAATGATTATGGTGGTTCGGCCGGCCCGCGCATGAATGGTGTTGGCAAACGGTTGACCCGCGAACAGTTGCTGGAAGCTCTTGTGAATCCCAGTGCCCGAATTGCACCCGGGTATGGCATGGTAACGCTGGAACTGAACGAATCGAAACGGATCACCGGAATATTACAGGAAGAAAAACCGGAGGGCTATGTTTTGAAGATTGGAGATAAGCCCGATACGTTGATCAGTAAATCGATGGTGGCCAAAAAGATTGATTCGCCTTCGAGCATGCCACCCATGCAGTACATCTTGTCTAAAAAGGAGTTGCGCGATGTAATCGCATTTTTAGCCGTGCTGAACGAGGAGTGAGGTTACGAAAGAGAAACGGTTACCTGGGGCTGAGGTTGTTTCAGCTTCAGGGCGGCCCGGTAGAAAACATACACCGCCACGGCCATCAGCACATGGCTGATGTCGATGTAATTGAACCAGGGGCTGATGGAAATCTCATTCATGTAGATCACAGCAGCCACGCTGGCGATGCTTACGCCCACCATCATCATGGCGCTGCCCTGATCGCGCGATTTGAGAAATACGTAGCCGTGAAAAGGAAGCACAACAGCCAGTAATCCATAACCCGAATGAAATTCAACCCAGCCGAAGTTGAGCGTGTATATAGTAACACTCATCACCGTGAGCAACTCGAGAATATTCAAGACAAGAAAGAAATTGCCAACAGCTGGTGCAATGCGCGACTTAGCGTGCTCGATGGAAGAGCGTTCAATCAGGGCTACACTAAACATGCTAACGATCCAGCCGGGTAATTTCCAGGCAAAGGAAAAAGCATACAGAAAACCATGACCAAGAAGGCCGCCCAGCAAGGTGGCCAATCCTAATAATCCAAAGTACCACTGCAGATACAGGAACGTGCGGCCGGTGAAGGAACGTTTGCGCAGTTGAAACAAAGCGTAGAAACAAACTGCGGATACGATCAGATCGGTGAGCATGTTCACAGGCTCATCGATGCGGAGATGAAAAAGATACAAAGACGGTTGTGCAGCCATAACCTGATAAACTGTGGTTAAAACGAGAATGACAGGTGATTGGTTTGTATCCTGGTTTGGAATTTCGGTAAAATGATAAAAGTCATCATTTCAGAATTCGGGGTTCGTTATATACCTTGGGTGGATGAGTAAGTCATTCGATGCCATTGTGTTGGGTGTAGGGTCGATGGGCGCACCGGCCTGTTACTACCTGGCAAGTCGTGGATATACGGTGTTGGGGTTGGAGCAGTTCGACATTCCCCATGATCAGGGTTCGCATGCAGGGCAGAGCCGGATCATCCGTAAAGCATATTTCGAGCATTCCGATTATGTTCCGCTGTTGGAGCGGGCCTATGCCAATTGGAAGAGCTTCGAGCAATTAACCGGTTCACAACTGTATTTTCCAACGGGCTTGCTGTATGCCGGTACTTCCGATGGCCTGTTACTGAAAGGCGTTAAAGAATCGGCCGCCCGATTCAACATTCCGCTGGAAAGTATTTCAGCTATTAAAGATCGGTTTCACCAATTTAACCTGCCCGATTCATATGAAGTAATGTTTGAGCCGGACGCGGGCTTCCTTACGCCTGAACGTGCCATTGTTACGTATGCTGAACAAGCGTTGGTAGCGGGGGCGGAACTGCATACCAAAGAACCGGTGCTGGAGTGGAAGCCGGAGGGGAGTGGAATTCAGGTGAAGACCAACCGCGGAGTGTATACCAGTCAATCGTTAGTGATAACAGCAGGCCCGTGGGCATCGAACTTCATTCCTGCACTGGCCCCGAAGTTGAAGGTAACACGCCAGGTAATCGGTTGGGTAAATCCAAAACAACGAGCACCTTTTCAATTGGGGAACTTTCCATGCTGGATGGTTGATGATTCACAACCGGGCATGTATTATGGATTTCCTGTACTACCGGTTGGGAAGTTTGGCGGGCCGATCGGATTGAAGGTGGCCCACCATTATCCGGGAACTCCGGTTAACCCCGACCAGGTGAACCGAAACGTTTCAACTGCCGAAGAAGAACTGCTGGTAAATGCCATTAAGCGAATTCTTCCGCAAGGCTATGGATCCACCCATACACTGAAGACCTGCTTATACACCAACACACCCGATGAAAATTTTATCATTGACTACCTGCCGGGATATGATAACCGTGTAGCGATAGCAGCAGGCTTTAGCGGGCATGGGTTCAAGTTCTCATCCGCAGTGGGCGAGGTGTTGGCTGATTTGGCTATGGGCAAGACGATCAACTTACCCATTGGCTTTTTAGGAATAAACCGGTTCATGACAAGCCATTGAAATACTTTTCGGAAATTTGAGCCCGTTATTCATTTCATCAACTCTACAATCATGTCAGGAAGGATTGGTTTGATATTAGGAGCACTCTTATTCTCATCTGCCGGTCAGGTGTTTGCCCAGTTTAGAAATTCTGACGTGGACGAGTACATCGCCTCTGATCCGGCCACCATGCGCAGCCGGGTAACTGCCGATTTTGAATCTTACTTTTTTGTTGCTGAAGCCCGGCACTATGCTATGCGATTTGGCTATGAATACGGACTCCAAAACGAAAAACATTTGTTTGGGATCTCGTTACCCTTTGTGCATGCCATTTATGCGGCTGACTTTGGTGGCTACGAAAACACCACCGGTGTGGGCGATTTGAAAATGCGGTATATGTTTGTGGCCTATCAGGATGATAACAGCCCCAGTGTGAAACGCGTGTCGGTTTACTTTGAAGCCACGGCTCCAACTGGAGAAGCTGCTCTGGGGCGAGGAGCGGGAGCCTGGGTGTATAAGCCTGGGTTTATTTATACATTCAGGCCCAGTCCTTATGTGTCGTTTTATCCGGAGGCGAAGTATCAGTTTTCGTTACAGGATGCCAATGCCTATGCAGGCGATGCACCCGATGCTACCGATCCGGACGTGGACGGCCGCATCCGGAATCTGGTGCTGGCCTTGCCGGTGGTGGTAACGGTGAGCGATTGGAACGGTTGGGCCGGATTAAACGCTACCTATATCCAATCTTTTACAGAAGAAACGTATTACCTCTTCCTACGCCTTGATTTTGGGACCATGATTGGACAAAAAACATCTGCTGCACTGAACATCTCCAAATTCATCGCAGGCCAACCGCGGCTGGACGTATTGGTACAGGCTAAGTTTCAATTCTTTTTACGTTAGGAATGCTGACGGAAGTCATAGGCATTCTGGCAATCTAAAAGTATCTTTAGGTAAATATCCTGCTGTATGAAAAAAATCCTGGTACCCTGCGATTTTACCACCACCGCCCTGCAGGCCTTTCGGTTTGCCTGCGACATTGCCGCTAAAAGTAAAGGTGAAGTTTTTGTATTGAATGTGGTGGAAGTTCCCCATATGCCAAATTCTGTTTTTGTTCCCGTGAAAGGCTACGAAGCAGATTTTCTGAAGGAACGGAAGACCAAGGTGAAGAACCATTTTGACAAGATGTGTGCGAAGTGGGGTGGGAAAGTGAAGGTTAGCCTGATCACCGATTTCGGCTCGGTAAGCAGCACGATCTACAAGCACATTGACAAGAAACGCATTGATCTGGTGGTGATGGGTACGCACGGTGCGAGTGGGGTACGGGAGTTTACGGTAGGCTCCAATACCGAAAAAATTGTGCGGCAAGCCCCGGTGCCGGTGATCTCGGTACACACAGCATCCAAATTAGCTTCCATTAAGCATCTCATCTTCCCAACGCGACTGGATTTAACGGATACCCGGTTAGTTAAGGCCGTGAAAGAATTGCAGCAATTCTGCAAGGCCACGTTGCAAGTAGTCTACGTAAATACCCCCTCTACATTTTTACGCGATGTGGAGGTGGAAAAAAATATCCTGCAGTTTGTAGCGGAGCATCAATTGAAGAATTGTAATGTGCACATCTACAACGACTACAATGAGGAGAGCGGGATTCAGAACTTTGCCGCCAAGTTCAAAGGCAAGATGATTGCCATGGGTACCCACGGCCGCAAAGGCATCAATCATTTTATGAGTGGCAGCATTGCCGAAGACCTGGTCAATCACATCGATTGCCCCGTCTGGACGATGGCGGTGAAGCGTTAAGAATTTTTGAAGCTGTAAAGATAGGGCGCCTTATGCGCCTTGCCAGAGTAGTGTTTCTCATGCCGTTCTAATAGCTCCAGACTAAGCATCCTTCGTTGAAAGGAGGTGCGCCTTAGCGGAGCACCTAAAATCGATTCATACACCCGTTGAAGTTCATTCATCGTGAATCGGGGAGGCAACAGATTTCCACTCATCAACTTGCGATCCAGATTATCCCGCAACGTTTGAAGTGCCTTCTTTACAATTTCCTGATGATCCAGAATGAGCGCAGGCAGTTTATCAATCGCATACCACCTGCACGAGTCGGAGAGGGCATCGGGTGTGGGAACTACTTCCGTGTAATTGATGAGCGCATAATAGGCCACTGAAATGAAGCGATCCAATAGCCAGTGATAATCTCCGTCAGGTTCATGTCCATTGGCGATTAATATAGTGCGCATAATTTCAGGTTGGTACCGGGCCCGGGAACCAAACGTATGAAACTGCTCCAGGAAAATGTGATCCAGACCAGTGCGTTCTTTCAATCCCCTTCGCACCGCATCTTCCAGATCTTCCTGGATTTTTACAAACCCCCCCGGTAAGGCAAACATTCCGGTATTGTGATACTCCATAATCAGGATCTTGAGCTCACCGTCTGAGTATCCCAAAATCACGGAGTCATAAGCAATGTGGGGTAGATAATCTGCTGCTTTCACTATGTACTTTTTTCAAAAATAAGTGGCATGTGTGGGATCTGCTAACTATTATTGTTACAAAATGAGACAATAATGAAAAGAACAAATTATCTCACGCAATCATTACTCTTCATAGTAGGGATTAATGCATTGATTGTGAATGGTTTCGGCCAGGGTCAGGATGCCTTTCCCGTACAGGTTAAAATTGAGCAGGGACTAATTGAGGGCTTGTATGATACACGCAGCGGATTACAGCTGTATTTAGGAGTACCATTTGCTAAGCCACCCGTTGGTGAATTGCGTTGGAAAGCCCCGCAACCGCTCGACAAATGGACTGGTGTGAAGGCTGTAAAAGCATTCGGTCCACGTCCCGTACAGGCCGTAGTCTTTGGCGATATGAATTCACGTTCCAATGGTGTCAGTGAAGACTGTCTTTACTTAAATGTTTGGACCCCCGCCAAACGAAATACCACCGGCTTGCCCGTGTTGGTCTATTTTTATGGCGGAGGTTTTGTAGCAGGCGATGGCTCTGAACCGCGCTATGATGGTGCCAGCATGGCAAAGAAAGGGATCGTGGTGGTAACGGTTAATTATCGCCTGGGCTTGTTTGGCTTTTTCGCACATCCTGAACTGAGCAAGGAAGCACCCTACAAAGCTTCCGGTAATTACGGCTATTTGGATCAGGCCTTTGCCTTGCAGTGGGTGCAAAAGAACATTGCTGCCTTCGGAGGCGATCCAAAGAAAGTAACCATCGCGGGTGAATCGGCAGGTTCGATTTCAGTGAGTGCTCAAATGGTTTCACCTCTTTCTAAGAACCTGATTGCCGGAGCCATTGGTGAAAGTGGCTCAGGGATCAGCGCTTTAGCAGCAGTACCTCTGGCAGAAGCAGAAAAGACGGGTGCCGACTTCGCTAAAAATGCCGGGTATACTTCCCTGGCTCAGTTGCGCGCTGCCAGCACACGCGAGTTGTATGAAGTCTATGCAGAATCCAGACGGTTTGGGTTTCCATCGGTGATCGATGGCTATTTTTTCACCAAGCGTATGGAAGACACCTTTGTTGCGAAAGAACAGGCACAGGTTCCTTTGTTGGTGGGTTGGAACTCAGCCGAGATTCCGGGGATGGCCTTTATGCAAGGTCTACCCTATACCGAAGAGAATTTCATTAAGAAAGTAAAAGAGGCGTATCCCAACGATTGGGAAGAAGCATTGAAGTTATTACCGCACGCAAATGCAAAAGAGGTGGAGTGGTCCGCCACCAATTTAGCTTCCGATCGTTTCATCAGTTACAGCACCTGGAAATGGTTTGACCTTCATCGCAAGAATAGCAGTCAGCCTGTGTACCGGTATTTGTATAGCAAGTTGCGCCCCCCGATGGTGGACAAGTCGTTAGCACCCGGCCTGGCGGGGGGAACGACCTCAGCACAGGGAGCCCCGCAGTTTGTTCCCATTGGTGCCCCCCATGCCTGTGAGATCGAGTATTGCATGGGCAACCTCGCCTTAATCAAAGATTTTGCCTGGACGGCCGATGACTACAAAGTATCCGAGACCATGCAGAACTACTTTGCTAATTTTATTAAAACGGGTAATCCGAATGGCGATAAATTGCCGGAATGGCCGGCTGTCAAACCAGACGACCAAAACCCACCGGTGATGGTTTTGGATACTGAATCGAAAGCTGTGAATTCAAAGGATGAAGCCCGGTATTTATTTCTCGATAAAATGACTAAGAAGTAGTTGATTACTAGCTGCTTGAAGAACCCGAGGAGCTTGCCTCGGGTTTTTTTAGATCTCTTTTTTGCAATGCAAGAATAAGAGTAATTTTGCGGCTTAGAAGTAAGATTTATGGCGCTCGATTTTCAGACTCCTGTACCCATTGTAGACGGAACAACCATTACCCGGGAAGAATTTACAGAACAATACGCAAAACCCCAGAAGCCCGTGGTGTTGCGGGGCCTTTGGAAGCAATACCCGGCCTATACCAAGTGGACCATGGATTTTTTCAGACAAACCATGGGCAGCATTGAAGTGGGCCTATTCGGAAACCGGAAAGAAGATCTGTCCAAAACCCTGCAGGTACCCAATGCCGTGATGCGGTTTGATGAATATCTGAACCTGATTGAACGCGAACCGACTGACTTGCGGCTATTTCTGTTTCCCATCTTCAAACATCGACCTGAACTTCTGAAAGACTTTGATTATCCTAAGATCACGAGCGGTTATATCAAAGTGCCTTTCATGTTTTTCGGTCCGCCAAAATCCATTGTGAGAATGCACCAGGACATTGACATGTGCAATGTGTACTTAACCCAATTCCACGGTCGCAAGCGGGTAGTTCTTTTCGCTCCCGATCAGTCGGATCTTCTCTATCGACTTCCCTTTAATGTTCACTCTACCGTGGATGTGGATAATCCGGATTATGAGGAATACCCGGGTCTGAAGTATGTAAAAGGTTCGAGTACCATCCTGGAGCATGGGGATACGTTGTTTATGCCCAGCGGTTACTGGCACCACATCGAATACCTGGAAGGCGGATTTGGATTGTCTGTTCGTACCCTCGCCCATACTCTGCCCATGAAGGTGCGGGGCGTTTATAATCTTACGATTCAACGCACCACGGATAACCTCATGCGCAAAATGAACGACAAGAAGTGGTTTGAGTACAAGAAGTCACTTGCGCGCGAGCGTGCGCAAAAGGCCATGAGCCGAATCGGATTACAGGCCTAACGATTTCCAGACGCTGTGGTGAAATTCTGAAATTGCTTTAGTGTGCAAAGCAGGGTAGAGGATCGTGTCGCGAAAGCGCGAGTTACTCTTATATAAAGTTAAATGGGAGATTTCAGTTTGGCCTTCCTGAGTCTCCTTGAATCGAATCCATTGTGAGCCCACGGAAGCACCTCCAGCCATATAACACAATTTAATTAGTTTTTCATTGTGATTTACTTCCGCTACTTCATGTGCCACAGCAATGTTTAAAATCCCCGCCAGGATATTAAGATTTAGAATAATGATTTGCCCTCGCTCTAATTCGGAATAGGGATCGTTCAGGTAACTGACGGTTCGTTTGCGTCTGGAAAACTGAAGTCCAAAACTAACCATGGTTCCATGCCAGGCATCGCGCGGGTGAATGGTAACGTAAGCTTTCCAAACCTGTTCAATCGGAAGGGGCACCGTAAACGTGCGGTGATGTTTTCGGTAGGTTGACTCTTCCTCCTGAATAAAGCATACGGGACTAAACAAATCAAATCCCTCAGGAGAATTCAACTGATTTGTTTGAATGAACTTCTTGACTTTCGGTTGCCGGACTTTATTCAAATCAATAAAAACATTCATAGGTCTTTCGCATTACAAAGTTAGCCATCCAGGGTATTTTTCCCGGCTCCAATTGACTAAGGTCTATGCTGGTAAAGATAATCGTTGCCGCTATCGAATCAACTTCGAAACATTGATTTTATAAGGTCCATCTAAATCGGATTTACACATCAGAGGAAATTGAGTATCTTCGTTTAACCACTTCAATACCATTATGGTTAGAATCACGTTCACCATTGGAATAATATTTCAGTTTCTCACGATTCATGAAGGATGGTCGCAAACCTGTGTTACCGGCACCCTGGCAGTACCGGCAAGTGCGTATTTGAAAACCCGGGGGCCCGAAAAATCAATTACCCAACTCCACGCAGCTTCCATTGAATCATTACGCTCCACACCGGCAGTCCGCCCACTTCCGGCAGATAGTGTAAAGCGACTAACTACTCCCGATAAGGTCAAAATCAATGTCTATAGGCACGCACCAGGCAACCTGCCGGTGATCATCAATTTTCATTCGGGTGGATTTGTGACGCCATTAACACCCGGCATGGAGCGGGAAGCCTGGCGGTTGGCAAGGAAACTAAATGCGGTTGTGTTTGATGTTGATTATCGCGTGGCTCCGGAATTTAAGCACCCGGCAGCGGTCAATGATGCCTATCAGGCCTTGTTATGGGTGCAAGAGCATGCCCATGAATTTGGGGGGATAAAAGATCAGATCTTCTTGGTAGGTCAGGATGCAGGCGCCACCCTGGCCGCACTGACTGTTACAAAAGCAAAGCAAGCCGGGAAGCACGAATCCATCAAAGGCATTGTCATGATCTGTCCGTTTGTTGATAATCCAATGGTCAGCTACTACGGTTCGATGGAAGATAATGCAACCGGATATGGACTCACTAAAGATCTTACGCAATTCTATTTTCAATCCTACCTCGATAAGCCGCTCTGGTTTACAGGGCATGCCGAAATCTGGCCTATTTATAATAAGGATTTCAATGGCTGGCCACCGGCCCTCATTGTTACCACTGAGTTTGATGTGTTGCGTGATGAAGGTATCGCGTTTGGCAAAAAACTAGAACAAGGCGGCAATCGGGTTTCCATAAAATGTTATCCGCATCAACTGCATAATTTTGCCGGTCTCTCAGCTTCTTCGGAAGAAGTTTCACGCGTACATGAACTTATTCAAGAGTTGATGTCACAGGCCAGCCCCAAAAAATAATCGTCAATCGGTTCATCCCCTGATGCACTATCTGAAGCGAATCTTTCTACCGGGGATCATCCTGCAATCGGTATTAATTGGTGGTGGCTATGCCACCGGACGCGAAATCGTAGAATATGGCGCCCGTTTTGGAGCGGGTGGCTGGATCTGCGGATTGGCTATCTTCTTTGGGTTCTCGTTAATGTCGATGCTTTCGATTGAGGTTTGCCGGCAGTGGCATGTGTATGACTATAAATCCTTGCTCAAGAAAATGATTGGCCAAGGTTGGATCGTGTATGAAATTGTTTATCTATTGGGGGCCATACTGACAATCGCGGTGATGGCCTCGGCAGCGGGTGAAATCCTAAGTATAACGTTGGGATTCCCCAAATGGGTGGGAGTCGTGTTGATTGTGGTGTTGGTGGGATTTTTAAATTACAAGGGCGAAGCGGTGATCGCCAAACTGGAGACTGTGGGAACGGTCGCTCTATTCGCAGCCTATTTCGTATTCGCCTATGTGGTGATAACGAATCGTGGCAATGAAGTGATGGCTGTCTTTAATTCATGGAATACCGACTATCAACCGACCCCTCCGGCCATGGGTATGTTGTTGTGGACCGGCATCCTCTATGTGGGCTATAATCTGGGCGTTTATCCGGCATCTTTCTTTACGTTCAAGGGGATCCGTTCGACACGGGAGAGCATTCTGGCAGGCGCCATGGCAGGCATGTTGATGACCATTCCCTGGTTCTTAACTTATTTTGCCTTCATGGGTTATTATCCGGATCCTTCAGTGATTGGCGCATCGGTTCCCTGGTTAGTGATCCTCAAGAATTTTCATCCGCTACTCATTGTCATTTTCGGAATCGTGGTGGGTTGGACATTGGTTGAGACCGCCACCGGAATGATTCATGCATTCATTAGCCGGATTGAAGTGGAAATTCATGCCAGACAAGGAGTACCGGTTAAAAAAATAGTTAAAGCTGGTATTTCAACGGTCGCCTTGTTATTAGCACTTCTTCTGGCCCAGGTAGGCATCATCGATCTGGTAGCCAAGGGTTACATGCTGATGGCCTATGCCATGATTGCGGTATTTGGCATTCCGTTGCTGTATTATGGACTTCAATTTTTCAAGAGTAAGAATTGAAGTTTTGTAACCTTTTGCCGACAACTATCTTATTTACTAGAAGGCTCCATGTAGTGAAAATGAAGTTTTGGGTATTCGATGATTTTGTATTTTAGAACGTTTGTTTATACACCATGAAACTCCGGAAGCGCATCATTCTTATCTTCCTTTTAATACCCGTGGTATTTTTCGGTGTATTAACGGCCGGGGTATATTGGAAGCAAGATGCGATCGTACAGGAATTGTTGAACACGGCCAACGAAGACTTTAAGGGCGTTTTAGAAATTGAGGACAGCCACATTTCACCCTTCGCCAATTTCCCCTACGTCTCCATCGATCTCGATCACCTGAAAGTTTTTGAGGACAAAATGAAGTCAAGCCAACCGTTGGTGGATATCGAGGATGTTTACCTTGGTTTTGATTTGTTTAAGTTGTTGCGGGGCGAGGTGGAGATACGAGCTATAAAATTGAATCGGGGCACAATTCACCTCATACAACATCCGGATGGATCGTTCAACATCGCCAATGCGCTTTCCACGACCCACGAAATCGAGGATGCAGGCGAGGAGTTTCATCTCAACATCCGGTCCCTTCAGGTAACGGATATTGATTTGTTTAAACTCAATGAAGAAAATAACATTTTAATAGAAGCCTTTATTGAGGAAGCGAAATCGCGATTTGAGACCAGCCCGCACCATGTTCTGGTAGCGCTGGACAGCCGGTTTCAGATGAATGTAATGCTGGCTGGAGATACCACGTTTGTCAAGCACAAACATTTCGAGGTTCATACACAGCTCGATTTTTTAGAAGACACCAAGGTGTTGACTATACAACCCTCTGAGTTGAAATTAGAAAACGCCCTTTTCAGGATGGAAGGAACCATTGATACCGATGATGATATGAATCTGGATCTTCAGTTTCATGGAAATAAACCCAACTTCGACTTATTTATGGCGTTTGCTCCTGAAGAGCTTACTCCTGTTTTGGAACGATATGATAATGCCGGAAAGATCTATTTTGATGCTTCCATTAAGGGTAAGTCAATCAATGGGAATAATCCGTTGGTTATTGCTGATTTTGGTTGCGAGGATGCTTATTTCAATAACAAGATTTCAAACAAGAAGCTGGATCAACTTTTTTTCAAAGGCCACTTTACCACCGGAGCCCAGGGAAATGCCTCTACCATGGAGTTTGTTCTGGAGGATTTTTCGGCCCGACCTGAAGCCGGAACATTTACCGGTAATCTCCTCGTCAGGAATTTTGATTCCCCTGAAATAGATGTGAAGCTGCGGTCGGAATTTCAACTCGACTTCCTGGCACAGTTTCTCAACATCGATGACTTGCAGGATTTGAAAGGCTCGGTAGCGCTTACCATGAACTTTCATGACATCATTGATTTGGCGAATCCTGAGAAGAGCATTGAGCGGCTGAATGAATCCTATTTTACGGAGTTGGATGTAAAGGACTTATCATTTCGCTCACCCGACTTTCATCTACCGGTGCATGATCTTGACATCCGCGCTACCATGGATGGCCATGCGGCTAACATTGAATATATCACCATGAAAGTGGGTGATTCTGATTTGACCATCCAGGCTAGTATCAGTGACTTACCGGCAATTATTCACCATACTGCGGACCCCGTTACTGCAACGATGCTGATTAAGTCAACAAAACTCGATATTCATCAGTTAACCCGTGGGGATAGTGTGCGACAACCGGTGGATGAGCTGATTTCCAACCTGAGTCTTAAATTCAAATTCAACAGTTCGGCCCGGGCTTTTACCGAGTCTCCTAACCTGCCGGTAGGAGAATTCTTCATTGAAGATTTGTACGCTAAACTCAACCATTATCCGCATACCCTGCACGATTTTCATGCCGATGTTTTTGTTGACAGCCTGGATTTTCGAGTCGTGGATTTTACGGGAATGATTGATAAGAGTGATTTCCATTTCACCGGCAGACTTAAGAATTATGATTTGTGGTTTTTAACCGATCCACTGGGAGATACCCGGGTGGAGTTTAATCTAACCTCAAATCTATTGCAACTGGAGAACCTCTTTTCTTATGGCGGTGAGAATTTCGTGCCGGAGGACTACCGGCATGAGGAATTTAGAGGGCTAAAAGTACATGGCAATGCGGATCTTCATTTTAATAAAGGATTACGTTCGATGGATGTTTTTTTGGATCAGGTGGAAGCGCAGATGAAGGTACATCCGTTGCGGTTTGAACAATTCAGCGGACGCGTTCATTACGAAGACGATCATCTTCAAATTACAGACTTCAGAGGAAAATTAGGCCGAAGCCAGTTTACCGCTAACCTGAACTATTATTTTGGACCGGATTCGATCATTCGTAAACGGGATAATCATTTCTCTATTCGCGCACCCCATCTTGATTTCGATCAACTATTCAATTACAATCCATCCCCGGTTCAAACACCACAAGACCATGAAGCCGGATTTAATATTTATGATCTTCCCTTCAGTGATATGACGTTTGATTTTGATGTGAAGCACCTGAACTACCATCGCTATCTGATCGATAACTTCTTCGCGAAAGCCCGGACGACCAAGAATCATTATATCCATGTGGACACGTTACACCTGGAAGCGGCCGGTGGGGCCGTAAATTTGCATGGCTATTTTAATGGATCCGATTCTAAAAAGATTTATTTCAGTCCGGTGATGAAGCTTCATCAGGTAGACCTGGATAAACTCCTGTTTAAATTTGAGAATTTTGGTCAGGACCACCTTGTTTCAGAAAACCTGCATGGCAAGCTAAGCGGCACGATTACCGGAAAGGTACATCTGCATGCTGACCTCGTTCCGATTATTGATGATTCAGAACTCCACATGGAATTTCAAGTAGTGGAGGGAAGGCTGGAGAATTATAGTGCATTGGATGCACTCTCAGACTTTTTTAAGGACAAGAATCTGGATCGGGTGCGCTTTGATACATTAAGCAATACACTTGATTTAAAGAAGGGAGTCCTTTCCATTCCTGCCATGACGATTAATTCAACCCTGGGTTACATTGAAATCTCGGGCAAGCAGGATGCAAACCTCAATATGGAGTATTTTGTACGGGTGCCCTGGAAACTGGTGACCCAGGTGGCCTCACAAAAATTGTTTGGTCCTAAAGACGAGAATCCTGATGCCGAAGACGAGATTCAATATCGGGACGAAACCAAGCGCGAACGTTTCATTAACCTGAAAATTTCAGGTACACCCGATGATTATAAAATCTCCCTGGCAAAGAATAAGGATCAATAGCGATTATCACCGCTTTAATACTTTACCAAGCAGAGCATGGCCAGTGCTTCGATAGCGATAATAGTACATCCGGTCTTCGGCATGCGTAGGTCGCCACTCAGCTGTATAGGAAGCGCCTTTCCGTACATTTCCCTGAAACACTTCACTTACGGAATTCGTATAGGGATCGATGATTTCAAGAACTACATAATCATCCGCATCAGCAGTCCAGGTAAACTTTAATTCACGGTGGAAGGGATTCGGATAAACATCCATCTTGCACTCCACAGCCTCCTCTGACTTTTCGTAAGTGATACATTGACCTGCCTTGTAGGCAACTTTCCAATCGAAGTCACAGGTTTCGCAGATGGTGAAGGTGACAGTGAAAGACGCTTCTTGCTTACCAAAATCCTGTATGTCGTCTACTTTTAGTCCCCTTAATCCGGTGGTCGGGTCCTTTCCAATCACCATCTTCCAGTTTTCACTGTTCGAATAGTCATCGATCTTACCGCAAGGTATGGCGAGGGTCCAATGCGAGAGGTCGTACCGGCACGTTCCATCCGCACTCACGGTGGCTTCGTACGTTTTACAATCACCAGCTTCGCCAAGCAATCGAATCGAGGTGTCAAAACAATCACGGCAATCCTTATCATGATCATCATCCCCGTCATCGTCATCGTCTCCGTCATCGTCTTCATCATCGTCTTCATCATCGTCTCCGTCATCGTCTTCATCATCGTCTTCGTCATCGTCTCCGTCATCGTCTCCGTCATCGCCCCCGGAATTATCGGCAATACAGGTGGCAATCGTATAGGTGCAGGTTTGGCTGCAACTGCCGTTTACAATCGTCAATGTAAATGTGGCGGAAGTACCTGCAGCCCCACTGGTGAAAGTAATTCCATTGGTATTGGCTCCGTCCGTGATCATCCATGAGTTATCCGGACTCTGGACATTCCATTGATAAGAATCTCCGACAGTGGTTGTTGTTAAGGATAAACCACTAGTTCCGCAGCGTACATTGGTTTCCAATGGAGTGATTAAACATGTCCAAGAATTCGATTCTACGATAACTTCCGTTTCGAGAGTGCAGCCATTCGCATCGGTAATTACAACGGAATAGCTCCCAGCCTGAAGATTTGTAAGATCCTGTCCAGTTGCCCCGGTTGACCATCGGTAGGTAAAGGGCTGAGTGCCACCAATCACAGTTAAATCGATGCTAAAGGAATCATCATTACCGCAGTTTATTTGTTGAACAACGGTAGATGCCTGAAGAGCAAGTGGTGATGAAATGATGTACGCAAATGCCTTTGAACAACCCGTGTCATCCGTAATGGTAACCGTATACGTTCCGGCTGGCAGGTCGGTAATCGAATTGCTGGTTGATCCGGTTGACCAGGCGTAGGTATAAGGAGCAACTCCGGTCGTTGGCGTTATCGTAATGGATCCCGTACTTACTCCATGGCATGCGGGCTGTACAATCTGCGCGCTGACAAAGAGCGTCTTTTTTGGTACGTTGATAGTTGCGCTGCGGGTGCAACCTTGCCCGTCAGTAATTGTGACTGTATACGATCCGTTCGTTAAGCTTTCAAGGTCTTCCGTAGTTGCACCATTGCTCCAGGCATAAGTGTAAGGCGCTTCTCCACCCAACACGTTCAATTCAATTTTACCTGTGCCATCGTCATTGCAACTGGTAGGGGTTACCGTTGATTGAATAACGAGTGTATTGTTTTCCCGAACATTAAACGTATTGGAAAGCGAGCAGCCGTTTCCATCGGTAACGGTAACCAGGTACACACCCGCCCCAATCGATTGAAGATCTTCCGTTGTTTGACCATTATTCCAAAGGTAGGTGTAAGGCTCAACACCACCTGCAACGGTAATATCCAGCGCGCCATTGGCTTGCGTACAAGCAGGTTGGGCTATTGTGACTCCAATAGAAAGTTGTACTGAATTGACCAGTGTAAAAGTTTTGGTTTGACTGCATTGTCTGGCATCCTGAATGGTAACCATGTAAGTACCTGCCTGAAGCTCGCTTGCATTTTGAGTAGTCGCTCCCGTATTCCACAAATACGTATAAGGCGCAGTACCTCCACTGACGGTTAATTCAATGGAGCCTGTTGAGGAACCGATGCAAAGCGGTTGCGCAAGGGTGCCATCAATCAAAATCTCTGCAGGTTGCTGGAGTGTTTCTTCCAAAACGATTTCGTTGTCATCGGCATCGCGAATGGTAACGGAATAATCGCCCGCGGTTATATTGGTAATGGCAGCAGTGGTTTGACCTGTAGACCAGGCGTAGGTGATCGGTTCAGTTCCGGATTCAACGATCACTGATAGGGCTCCATCACTAGCATTGAAGCAGGATGGATTCTTCTTTTGAAGGGAGGCTTTGAGCGTGGAACAGAGAATGGAGACAACTTCATAGTCAATACAGGTTGCAGCTTTATACGCCACTTTCGGTTGCCAGCACCCAAGGGCATCGGCACAAGCTTGATTAGGGCAATGCGTAAATGAAACTGTGAAACTATCCGTTGCTTCTTTCCCGCAATTTGAGATGTCATCAATCTTGAAGCCTGTTAATCCGGTTTTAGGATCTTTCCCAAAAACTTGTTTCCAGTTTTGTGAGTTAGTCAGGTTCTTGATTTCACCACAGGGTACTTCCACGGTATAATGGGATAGATCGTACCGACAGGTTCCATCATTGGAAATCTTCAGTGTATACTCGGTGCATCCGTTGACATTTTTTTCTGCTTTCAATACCTCGGTTTTGAAACAGTTGCCGGCACAATTATTTCCATCGGCAACTACCGGGATGTAAGAACCGAGTAAGGCCAACACAAATAATGACAATGTGGGTAGACATTTTTTCATAGATGATCGTATCGCTTGTGTATAGATACACTACCGCGGAGGGAATGGAGTTTGATTTGACACGATTGGATGCAAGCTCCGGTGAAATTCAATTATCAGTCGGTAGATTGAAAATCAGAGGGGTTACTGTAAAATGATGCGCGCTTGGTAATCATGAACCCCACCGTTGCTCATCGTTCCAGTTGACTGTTGGTCTGCGTTTTCGGCTACTTGGACTGGAAGAGATTTATAAATCAAATATAAATTCAATATTGTACTGACAATGAGCGAATTGAAGTTAAATTTTGAACTGCCACTTAAGTATCTTAAGGATATTAAAATTGTTACCGTGGCCGGGCTCTATTTTGGTGCTGCCTGGGTGGGTTATTTCCTGGCTTTTCCGGCTTCCATTGCACTGCCGGTTTGGCCTGCCTCCGGTGTTGCGTTTGCATTGATCATTCTTCTTGGCCGAGAGGCGTGGCCGGGCATAACCTTGGGTGCATTATTGGCCAACTTGCTCGCCTATTGGAATCATGCAGACGTTTCACAAACCACCTTAATTCTTGTTTCCACCTTTATTGCAATCGGTCAAACGATCGAACTGTTAATGGGCAATTGGCTGATTAAACGCTGGATAAAGGATTACTATCCATTCCGAAGAACAATGGATTCGTTTCGCTTTTTATTTGTTGTATTGGCGATTAGTCTCGTGGGCTCCTGGATCAGTACAGTTAGTTTATATTGGAATGGTATTCTTTCAACAGGGGTAGTATCCATCACGGCCTGGCGCAGTTGGGCCAGTGATGTGGTGGGCATACTTTTGTTTACGCCTCTGATTTTATCTTTCTCTCAACTGCGCAAGTCGCGGATCCAGGGCATTAACCTCATGGAAGGTACGGTCTTTGTCTTGGTTTTGGTAAGTATTTACACCCTGATTCAGGGCGGTTATTATAATGCCACCGTCATTGATTCCTTGCCTTTCTTGTTTATTCCACTTCTGCTTTGGTTGGCGTTTCGATTTAATTTGTCGGCTGCCATGGTGTTGACCATGACCGCTTCCCTGGTGGCTGTTTATTTTACCAGCCGCCAACAAGGTCCGTTTATTCAGGCCGATGTTCACCACTCCATGTTGCTGTTACAGATCTTCATTTCGGTAGTGAGTGTATCCACCATTATACTTTCGGCAACCGTTTCAGAACGCGCTGCTGCTCAGGAAGAATTGAAACGCTTCAATCACAATCTGGAATTCTTGGTGAGAGAACGAACGCATGCGCTTAAAGAAGAAATTGAAACCCGGAAGAATACCGAAGGTAAACTCATCCAAACCAACCAGGAGTTAAGCAAACGCAATACGGAATTGGATAATTTCGTGTACAGTGTTTCCCATGATCTGCGCGCACCCATTGCTTCGGTATTAGGCTTGATCAACCTGGCCCGAAAGGACAAAGTGCCGGCCATGAAGGATGTTTACCTGGAGAAGATCTACCACAGTGCCTTACAGCAAGACAATTTTATCCGAGAGATTTTGGATCAATCTCGTAACTCAAGGTTGGAAGTAAAGAAAGATGAAATTCAATTTGAATCGTTGATTGATGAAACCTTCAATCAATTAAAGTTTGCTACGGCCACCGGTACCGCAGTTGAAAAAATAGTGATTGTTAAGCAACCACAGACTTTCTATAGCGATCGGTGGCGATTGAAAGTCATACTCAACAATATTATATCCAATGCCATCCGGTATCGCAATGGCCACGATCCGGTCATTAAAGTGAATGTAGTGATCAACGATCACAAAGCGGTGGTTGAAATTGAAGACAATGGCCGAGGCATTCCTAAAGAACATTTACATAAAGTTTGCCAAATGTTCTATCGGGCCACCGATGACGGTGCCGGCTCGGGGTTGGGCTTGTACATCGTAAAGGAAACCATGGACAAACTGCATGGAATGATTGACATCGAGTCTGAAGTGGGTAAAGGCACCAAGGTAAAATTGGAAATTCCCGAATTACATTAACCTGACAATGCAGGTTCGATCATTATCTTTGGGCACATTCTTGCCCGCATGAATCCCTTCAAAAAAAAATCGTTACGGCAGCTGGTTGCCAATTTCAGGAACGAGTATCTGGTTCATGGAATTGATGAAAGTACCTTAAAGGATAATCCAATTGATCAGTTTGAAGTCTGGTTTCAGGAAGCTGTAAAGAGCAAGGTACCGGAGCCCAATGCCATGCACCTGGCGACCGCCACACGCGATGGAAAACCATCCGGTCGGGTAATGCTATTGAAGGGCTTTGACGATTCGGGCTTCGTATTCTATACAAATTATGAAAGCAGAAAGGGGGAGGAGTTAGCAAGCAATAGCCAGGCAGCCATAACCTTTCTTTGGTTGGAGTTGTTTCGCCAGGTTCGAATTGAAGGTACGGTTACGAAGGTATCGGAGACGGAGTCCAACACCTATTTTCACAGCCGCCCTCGTACCAGTCAGTTGGGGGCACTGGTTTCCAGGCAAAGCAAACCCCTTTCCAGTCGTAAAGAGCTCGAGGCTCATTTTGCTGCGGCTGAGAAAGAATATTCCGGGAAAGAAATTCCAAGGCCCGAAGGCTGGGGTGGATTTTGTTTAAAGCCGGTAATGGTTGAGTTCTGGCAAGGACGTGCCAGCCGCTTGCACGACCGGATTGTTTACAGCCTGCAACAAGAGACCTGGATCAAGCAACGACTTTTTCCTTAAATGTGCTCCCGTACCTGGTAGTATTTTTGCGGGTATTCGAAAATCCTCTCCGGAAATTACCCGACCTTCCATCATGGTTAATCGGATTATGTACATGGGATTCCTTTTCGGTTTACTGTTCCTTACCTGCTGCGAGGGAAGTTCGAATGAGATTCAGCTCCTTCCGGAATTTGCTCCGACTGTTGAACGAGCATGCAACCCTGCTCCGCGAAAGATTCTTTTTGTTGGCAACAGCCTGACGTTCACGAACGATCTTCCCTTGATGGTAGAGAAGCGTGCTTCCGCCTGGGGCATTCCGATTGGTACGGATATGTTGGCATTCCCCAACTATGCATTAGAAGATCATTGGTTTGATGGTGAAATGGAAAAGCTGATACGCACTTGCAGATATGAATTTGTGATCGTGCAACAAGGTCCTTCCAGCCAGGGGGATGGATTGGAGATGCTCTTGAATTATGGAAGTAAGATCAAAAACCTTTGTGACCAATATGATACGAAATTGGTATTCTTTATGGTGTGGCCAGCCAAAATCAACTACCACACTTTTCCAGGCGTAATCCGTAACTATACCGAAGCAGCCGGTACTACTTCTTCACTTCTGTGTCCTGTCGGAAAAGCATGGAAGCAACATATGGACGCTACCGGTGACTTCTCCTATTATGGCCCGGATGGATTTCATCCTTCCATCAAAGGCAGTGAACTCGCAGCCCGGATGTTGGTGGAAACGATGTATCCGTAGTTACTCTTTCGTCCAGATTCGGGTGTTCAAATCGAGTTCCTCCACAATCCCTACACACATTTGTATATAGCCGTGGTAGGTAACTAATTGTGAATAGTTGTCGATGGACTGAAAGAGGGAGGGGGGTTCGAACAGGTTTTTATTGATGGAAATGGCAATGTACACGTGCGAATTAATAAAGGACAAGGCAATACGGGTTTGTACCTTGGTTTTGAAATTGAGTATTCGTTGCATGAGGGCGGTAGAAAGAATGTACCGGGCTTCCACCTGATCGGTGCTGTAGACAACAAATTGCTTTTCGAATTCTACATCTTCCAGCTTCACCAATTGTGGGCGCGAGAAATTGAGTCCTTGTAAAAAACTTCCAAAAGTCCCCATTAAATTTTCAGAGACATCGGGTAAAACCATCGTCTCTCCAATAAACTTTTTGTTGAAATCTGCTATGAATAAGATTCCACGAAAGATGGTCTGCAGCTGTTTGTTCTTCCCGCTACCCGATTCATATTGCGTAAATAGTTCTGAGAACCGGATGTTGGTTTTACCAACCTGGCCACTGACATGATCATCGCCATAATACCGGTTGATCCTCTGCAAAAAGAGTTTACTCTTTTCATAGTCAGCCTGGGCAATGCTTCTTCCGGCATCATACTCAAGTCCTTCGGCTGTAACCATGGTGCGAATCACTTCATGCTTGTAACGCGAGCGAAAGCCCTTGGCATGGTGTTGATAGAAGAAATAAAGACCTACGCCCGTGATTATAAAAGGAAAAATTCCGGCCTTTAAAAAGAGCAAAAGAAAACAAACTCCAAATCCAATCGCGCCATAGAGCTTCAGTTTATCGGCTACCTGTTTGCGTTCCGTTTCCAGGGCAGCAAAACGCGGGCGAAGTGCAGTCTCATAAAGGGCCTGAAAGCTTTCAATCTTCTGCATCAACTTCAGCTGTTGAAGAGCGCTTTGGCATTAATGTTCTGTCTTTCTGTTTCGGCAATAACAAATACTTCCTTCCGCTTAAAGTTGAACATGGATGCAAAGAGATTGGACGGAAATTTATCAACGGCATTGTTGTATTGGGTAACCGCGGCATTAAAAGCTCTGCGAGCCGCTGAAATCTGTTCTTCAGTTTCATTCCAGCTGCGCTGTAGCATCACGAACTGCTCGCTTGCTTTCAACTCCGGATAGTTTTCTACAGAAACCATCAGGTTTTTCATTAATCCGGAGATCTGATTCTCCAGATGTACTTTTTGATCGGAAGAAATAGCAGCGGTTGTGGCCTGAGCCCGAAGACTGGCCAGGTCGGTAAAAATTTGCTGTTCATGTTTCATGTACCGTTTCGCTACTTCAACTAAGTTAGGGAGCAGATCATACCGCTTCTTCAACATCACATCAATGGTACCAAATGCATTTTCTACCGCATTGCGGGCACCTACCAGGTTGTTGTAGGTGAGTGCAACGGCCAATACAACGAATACGATAAAGCCAATAATAAAAAACATAGGAAGGAAGTTAGGTTTATGGTAGCAAGTACGAAAGTTAAAGATTTGAAGAGATACCTCAAATGGGTCGAAGGTTTAACCAGTTGGATTTGCTGATATGAGTTTCCTTGCGGTTATATGGATCGAACCAGGGAAATGGCCAGGAAGGTGGCAAGGATGCTTAAGGTAAGACTTAGCCCGATGTACAGCGAAAAGTAGAAGGTATGATCTAATTTCCACAGCGTATACACTTCGTAGGAGAATGTTGAAAAGGTAGTAAACCCACCACAGAATCCGGTAGTAAGAAAGAATTTCCATTCCGGGCTTTGCATGTTTCCACGGTCCGCAAGGCCGTAGAAAATGCCAATGAGAAAACAACCAACCACATTTACGATCAAGGTTCCGTATGGAAATGCGAGCGGGAGCCATTTTACGGTAATGAGTTGCATTAAATAGCGGGCGATGGCCCCCAGAAAGCCGCCTGCACCAATAGCCAACAGAATCCGCATAGATTGCCGTTACTCTATTTGAGATTCGCTTTAAAAAAGTCAACCGTGCGTTGCCAGGCCAGTTCAGCTGCTGCTTTGTCAAAGCGTGGTGTTGTGTCGTTATGAAACCCGTGATTTACATTCGGGTACATATAAGCCTCGTACTTTTTATTGTTTTCCTTTAGCGCTTTTTCATAGGCAGGCCAACCCTCATTCACTCGGGTATCAAGAGCCGCATAGTGAAGTTGCAACGGAGCATTGATCTTTGGCACATCTTCCAATGGCGGCTGACCGCCATAGTAGGGGACCGCAGCTTTTAAGTCTGGAATGCGAACAGCCATCATGTTGGAGATCCAGCCACCAAAACAAAAGCCTACCACTCCAATCTTTCCATTGCATTGGGCATGTGCCTTGAGATGATCGAAGGCCGCTATAAAATCGGTAAGCATTTCATTTCGATCGCGTTTGCTTTGCATGGTCCGGCCTTCATCATCATTTCCGGGATACCCGCCCAGGGGGCTTAACATATCGGGAGCCAGGGAGATGAACCCAGCCAGTGCTGCCCTGCGGCCAACATCTGCTATGTAGGGATTGAGCCCCCGGTTTTCATGCACCACCACAATCCCCGGTAACTTTTTCTTGCCTTTCACCGGCCGTGATAACAATCCTTTCAGCGTGCCTCCTCCATTCGGTGATTGATAGTTAATATAATCTGACTTTAACCGCGGGTCGTTCGGTTCGATTTGAAGGATCTGATAATTGGGACTGATAAAACTCAGGAGAGAAGCAACCGTAATGCCGCCCACGGCATAAGTAGAAAGTTTGTCAAGGAAAACGCGCCTCTCAATACGATTATGGGCATAATCATCATACAAATCAAATACTTCTTGTTTAATGTCTTCTTTCGTGATTGCTTTCATAGGATACTTTCAATTATGGTTGGCCATTTTTATAATATCAAAAATAGACATTTACACCAATTAAGTTTCTGAATTGGGATGATTGGTGCAGAGCTCGGATGTCTGATCGTTAGAAATTACCGCTGGTTGATTTCCACTTGTAGACAACCTCATTATTGGCTACATTATCCTACAAAATCGATTCCATGCAATTGCGGGTAAACAATCAGGATTATGAAATTGATGTGAATGGTAATACACCCTTGTTAAACACACTGCGCGAGCATTTGAAATTAACAGGGAGCAAATACGGCTGTGGTGAGGGGGTGTGTGGCGCCTGTACCGTGTTGATAAACGGTGTGCCGGTGCGTTCTTGCATCACTCCGGTAGGCAGTACTCAAAATAAAGAAATAACCACGATTGAAGGCCTTGAGCAGGAGGGTAAGTTGCATTCTGTTCAAGCCGCATTTCTGGAGACCGATCCGTTTCAATGTGCCTACTGTGCTTCCGGTATGATCCTGTCAACAGTGGCCTTGCTAAAGCGCAATCCAACACCTTCGCGACAAGAGATTGTTGAGGCGATGCAGGGGAATATATGCCGGTGTGGAACTTACCCGGCTCTACTGGAGGCAATTCAAGTGGCCGTAAAGAAATAAACTATGGAGGATTCACTTACAATTACACGTCCTGTTACCAGACGCAGTTTCTTTAAACTGATGGGCAGCGGTTTGGCTGTGATAGTGAGTGCAAAAGATGTATTCTCTTCAAGTTTCATTTCGGATGCAACGCTGGCCGAAGATTCGATTGCAGCCTGGATTCATGTGGATGAAGCTGGGCTAATTCAAGTGTATACTGGCAAAGTGGAAGTGGGTCAAAATATCAGAACTTCCCTAACGCAGATTGTTGCAGAAGAACTCCGGGTTTCCATGGATGCCATCCGGATAACCATGGGCGATACACAACTTACACCCTACGATCGCGGAACTTTTGGAAGTCTCACCACACCCAACATGTCCCCCATCCTGCGCAAAGCGGCAGCCTCATTACGGGAAATGTTAATCGAGATGGCCGCTGATTCCTGGAAGACAAACGTAACCTCCTTGACGGCAAAAGAAGGAAAAGTATCTCACCCGAATGGAACAACAATAACGTATCGCGAATTAACAAAGGGCAAGAAGATACTAAAAGCGGTGAATCAGAATGTGACACTGACTCCGCCTGAACAATGGAAAGTAGCCGGTCAATCTCTTCCAAAAGTAAATGGCCGCGATTTTGTTACCGGCAAACATCAGTATGCTTCGGATCTTCAGTTGCCGGGAATGCTGGTTGGTAAGATTTTGCGGGCGCCTGCTTATGGCGCTACTTTGACATCCGTAGATACCAGCAAAGCGAAATCAATGGCGGGTGTAACCGTGGTAGAAGATCAAAATTTTGTGGGCGTAGTAGGACCGGATACACAGGCTGTAGAAACTGCGTTGTGGGAGATCAAAGCCCAATGGAAAATGAAACCCCAACCTTCGCGGGCAACAATTTTCAATTTTTTTAGAGAACAGGCACAAACACCACGGTCTGAAGCGAATGTGGGTAATGTGGATTCAGTTTTTCAATCGGCCACGCATGTATTGAGTCAAACTTTTCAGTTGGATTACATTGCGCATGTTCCGTTGGAGCCCCGTGCAGCGGTAGCGCAATGGACAGGGAATAATCTGACTGTGTGGACCGGAACGCAACGTCCGTTTGGTGTCCAGGAAGAACTTTCGGAATTATTTAAACTTCCCAAAGAACAAATCCGGGTAGTGATGCCGGATACAGGTTCTGGATATGGTGGTAAACACTCCGGTGATGCTGCTCTGGAAGCTGCTCGGCTCGCGAAATCAACCGGTAAACCGGTTAAAGTGATGTGGACACGTGAAGAGGAATTCAAGTGGGCCTACTTCCGCCCGGCTGGTGTTATCGATGTTAAAAGTGCAGTGAGCGAAGCTGGTTTACTCACCGCGTGGGAGTTTCATAACTACAATTCAGGACCGGCAGGATTGCGCACTCCCTACGAAGTACCAAATCAGAAGATCGAGTTTCATCCTGTGGATTCCCCATTGCGTCAGGGATCTTACCGGGCCCTTGCGGCTACGGCCAACGTATTTGCACGCGAGAGTCAGATCAATGATCATGCTCACATGCTCAAGCAGGATGCAGTCGCATTTCGCATGCAGAATTTGAAAGACCCACGTTTGAAAAATGTTTTATCAGCAACGGCCGAAAAATTTGGATGGAATAAATCAGCAGCTGATAGCGGACAAGGCATTGCGTGTGCATATGAAAAGGGTGGCTACATTGGCACAGCTGTTGAAGTTCGGGTTGTAAATGGTGTAGCAGTCATCCAACGGATTGTAGCCGCATTTGAATGTGGTAAGATTATCAATCCACGGCATTTAAAGAGTCAGATCAGTGGCAGTCTGGTGCAGGGATTGGGTGGTGCTTTGTTTGAGTCCATCGATTTTACAGAAGGGAAAATCATCAACGCATCGCTGGCGAATTATCGGGTGCCTCGCTTTAAGGATGTGCCTGAAATTGAAATTGTATTACTGGATCGACCTGATATCAACTCAACCGGAGCGGGTGAAGCACCTTTGGTGGCCTTAGCACCCGCGATCCGGCAAGCCCTCTATCAAGCCACAGGCAACAGACAGAATCAACTCCCGATGTTGCCTAATGGCTAGAGTTCATCCCCACCAATGGAATAGGGAGCTTGTAGTTGTTAACCCGGAGATTTACCAATCGGTTGTTTATCCGATAGTAATCACGAGGACAAGCACTACCGCACAGAAGGCATAAAGGAGAATCATCTTTTTTAAGACAAATCGCACCCAATCGTCAAACGACACTTGTGCTATTGCCAGGATGGCCATGAGCGCTCCATTGGTAGGGATAATCATATCCATGAAGATCGCTCCGTATTGATAAGCCATAACGCAAACATCGCGCGAAAGCCCGAGCAAATCCGATAACGGAGCAAGAATAGGCATGGTTAATACCGCTTGCCCCGAATACGAGGGTACAAATAGATGCAACGCAGCCTGTGAACCCATCATGCCGATAGCGGATAAAAATGGTGGTATATTCTGGAGCGGGGTGAAAAATGAATAGATGATGGTATCAATAATAATTCCCTCCTTCAACACCAGCGAGATTCCATACGCTAACCCAACAATCATAGCAGCATAAGTCATTTCTTTGAAACCTTCCCCAAAGGCAATAAAGGTATTGTTGATGCCCATTCTGCCGATCAAACCAATAACAATGCCCAGGACAAAGAATTCGGTAGAAATTTCGTTGAACCCCCAGCCCCTCATTAGCATTCCGTAAATCACCAACATAAATGCGATCATGATCAGGAAAAGGATTACAGCATGGGTAGTGCTGATTCGAACGGCTGAGGTCTCCGTTTCCAGTTCTTTTGTCAGCCGGTTTTTGTTTCCGTAACGAATGAGCATACCCATCCACAAGGCAAATGCGAAACAAAGGATTATCAGCCTGAAGATGACAGCCGTCAGAAACGGCACCTCCGCTACTTTTTGGGCAATCACTACCCCAAAGGGATTTATCGGACTGAAGGTAGAACCGATCACGGCCGCTCCATAGCTCATACCAATAGTAATGAATGGGGGATATCCGATTTTTCGGGTTAATACCAACAATATTGGAAATAGTGGAATGATCTCTTCTTGTAAGCCTTGTGTTGCCCCGCCAGCAGCGAACAAAAACCCCACCATAACCAGCGTTAATTCTTCCTTGCCTTTCATTTTTGAAACGAGTCGGGAAACACCAGCTTTCATAGCGCCTGTCTTATCAACAATGTAAAAGCAACCACCTACCATAAAAATTAACACCACCACTTCACCACCATTGATGATCCCCCGCGGAATACAAACAAGAATTTCAAAGGGTGTTAAGTGTTCACGGTCTACTTGCTTGTAAGAACCCGCGACTACTACTTCGCGTTGCGTTTCTGGATCAATAACCCGCTCGTACTGCCCTTTCGGTATCAGGTAGGTTAAGATCCCCGCGGCCAGTATGAAAGCGACAACAATGGTTAATGCGTTGGGAAAGGATTTGAATTTCATGTATCTAAAAGTATTAAATATTCCATACCTAATTTTATTACAACCATAAATCACATTATCTTTCCCGTGATTTGATTCACCCTCTGTGCATAACATTCAACCGCTGTTAAGCAAATCTTACCTGAAGGCTAAATCAGCTAATGGTGTTTATATCTTCGATGAAGACGGCAAACCTTACCTGGACGGATCCTCCGGAGCAGTGACATGCTCACTGGGTCATTCGCATCCAAAAGTCTTATCGGCTATCAAAAGTCAGCTCGATAAACTTCAGTTTGTATACCGCTCGCAATTTGGTTCGGAAGAAGCCGAGCAACTCGCTCAGAAATTATTTGAGTTGTCGGTGCAACAGAAACATACACATTCCTTTTTCGTCAATAGCGGAACGGAGGCCATTGAAACTGCGATGAAAGTAGCGCTGCAGTATTGGCAGGAGCAAGGCAAGTCCGAGAAAAAACAGTTTATTTCAAGGTGGAAGAGTTATCACGGGATAACGGTAGGGGCGCTTTCACTTTCCGGTCATCCCATTAGGCGACAGCGTTTTGAGAATTCATTGGAGAAATACCCATTACTTCATGCAGACCTGGAAACGGATTCACTGGAAAGACAATACCAGGAATTTACAGAGGTAATTGAAAAGATCGGGGCCAGGCACATTGCTGCTTTTGTGGCCGAACCCATAGTAGGTGCTGCCGGTACCGCGCTAACGCCTTCTTCCGATTATTATCAGACTTTCAGAAAAATCTGCGATGAGTATGAGATCTTGTTCATTGCCGATGAAGTCATGACCGGCCTGGGAAGAACCGGAAAATGGTTCGCGATGGAATATTGGAATACGGTGGCTGATATAGTTGCTGTGGGCAAGAGCCTGGGAGCCGGATATGCACCCATTGCGGCCACGTTAATGACCGAAAAGATTCTGACTCCAATTAAATACGGGAGTGGACTCATCATGAGTGGTCATACCTACAGCGGTCATCCTCTTTCTTGTGCTACCGCACTCAAGGTATTACAGGTAGTGGAAGAAGACAACCTGCTGGCGAATGCAAACAGCCAGGGTGGAGTCATTAAGAGCAAGTTAACCGAACTCAAATCGGAGTATTCTTTCATTACTAAAGTACGAGGCAAAGGCTTGATGATGGGAGTGGAGTTTGATCCTGAAATAAAGGGTATGCAGGCTGCATTTATTGAACGGTGTTTTAAGAATGGACTATTGGTTTATCCGGCAGTAGGTGGATCTTACGGCAAAGATGAAAACGGTATTTTAATAGCCCCACCCCTTATCATAAACTCCCAGGAGACCGAGGAGTTGTTACTAAAATTAGAACAGTCTTTAGAGGAAGTCCAGCCATGAGTTTGTTTAATAAAATTACCGACTATGATACCGTGAAGTCGGTATTTTTTGATGGCATGACGTTGCTCTTCGGGGGTTTTGGTGGTGTGGGCACACCTCCAGGTTTAATCGACTGCCTAATTGATTCTGGTGTGAAGAATGTTAACCTGATCGGCAACGATGCCGGATTTCCATGGATTGGTATGGGAAAATTCATCTGTATGGAGCGGGCTCAAACGTTGTTGGCTTCACATATTGGTTCGAATCCGGTAGCGGGGGATCTGATGAACCAGGGAAAATTAAAAGTGGAGTTCTCCCCCCAGGGAATATTGGTAGAGCGCATTCGCGCGGGGGGAGTAGGCTTGGATGGATTCCTGACGGAGATCGGAAAAGGAACTAAACTTGCTTATGATAAGCCTCTGGTAAAAATTGGCAATAAAGAATTTTTATACGAAGCGCCAATAACCGGAGATGTTTCCATCGTATATGCAAAAAAAGCTGACACTTTTGGTAATTTACTATTTGACAAAACTGCTCGCAACACGAATCCCTATGTAGCGATGGCCAGCAAGATTACGGTGGTGGAAGCCGATGAAATTGTTCCGATGGGAAGCCTGGATCCTGAAGAAATTATTGTTCCTGGCATTTATGTTAAGCACATCGTGCAATCGAAAGGATATAATTGGAAATGGAAATGGGAGATGACCGACAACGCATAGCACAACGCGCTGCCCGCGAAGTGAAAGACGGAATGATTGTCAACCTAGGAATCGGAATTCCGTCTCTGGTTCCGGATTTTCTCGATCCGTCCATTCAGGTATTCTTTCAAGCTGAAAACGGCATATTGGGAATGGGCCCAACACCGGCAAGCCAGGCCGATGGTAATCTGAGCAATGCTGCCGGCCTTCCTGTTACCATTGTACCTGGAGCAAGTTATTTTGATAGCGCCCTTGCCTTCGGTATGATTCGAAGGGGCTGTATTGATGTCTCTATCTTGGGAGCATTGCAAGTGAGTGTTCGAGGCGATCTGGCGAATTGGATTGTACCGGGCAAACGCGTTCCCGGAGTGGGCGGTGCCATGGAGTTAGCGTATGGAGCAAAAAATTTAATTGCATTAATGACTCACTGTGAAAAAGATGGTCGACCAAAAATTCTGCAACAATGTTCGCTTCCAATTACAGCATTTCACTGTGTTAAGAAGATCATTACAGAACGGGCAGTTTTCTCCATCCAGGACAAGGAAATGATATTGGATGAAATCACGCCTGAATTTACCATGCGTGACATTCAGAATTATACAGAAGCAGATTTCACAATTTCTCCGCACCTGCAACCAACCACCTCATGAAGGAGAAGCAACAACTACTGGCATCTTATATCGATCGTCATACAAATGAGGCGACCTCATTTCTACAACAATTGGTGCAACAGCCCAGTGTACAGGGAAATGAGCGTGGAGTGCAAGACTTGGTGATACAAAAATTAAGCGAGCTGCAATTGCAGGTGGATGTTTGGGATCCCGGCATGGAAGAGTTGATGAAGCATCCGTACTTTGTTGCCTCCAGAGTCAATTATATAGGTAGTCCGAATGTGGTGGGGGTGTTGCGCGGACAAGGCGGAGGCAAGTCGATTATATTAAATGGTCATATTGACGTGGTGCCTGAAGGTGATGCGACCAAATGGAATCAACATCCATTTTCAGGATACATAGAAGGAAACAAAATGTATGGTAGAGGCACCACGGACATGAAAGGCGGCAACGTGGCGCTTCTCCTGGCGATGGAAGCCATCATAAAAACTGGGATCAAATTGAAGGGGGATGTAATTTTTGAGTCCGTGATTGAGGAAGAATCCGGTGGGGTGGGAACATTGGCTACGCTCATACGCGGCTATAAAGCTGATGCAGCCATCATTCCGGAACCAACGAATATGAAACTCTTCATCAAACAGCAAGGCTCGATGTGGTTCAGGGTTGTTGTAGAAGGCCGTTCAGCACATGGTGGCACGCGCTACGAGGGGGTCTCTGCCATCGATAAGGCTTGGAAAATTTATGAGGCCATTATGAAACTGGAAGCCACCCGAAATGCGGCCATCAAGGATCCGCTCTATAAACATGTCTCGATTCCACTCCCCATCAATGTCGGGAAAATTCAAGGTGGATCATGGCCTTCCTCAGTTCCGGATCTCGTAACATTGGAGGGCCGTATAGGTGTAGGGCCACACGAGGCTATGAATGAAGTTAAACAGCAGCTCTTCGCATGTATTAAGAAAGCAAATGACCAGGATGATTGGTTACGTGAACACCCTGCCCAACTGGAATTCTTTGGAGCACAATGGGTACCGAATTATATGGAACGCGATCATCCTTTTGTAACAGAGTTGATCAATAATTTTCAATCCGTATACAATAGGGAGATCGCCATCGAGGCATCCCCCTGGGGTACGGATGGTGGTTTGTTGGGAACAGTCGGGGGCATCCCCACGTTGATAATTGGTCCGGGTGAAACTAAAGTGGCACATTATCCTAATGAATTTATTGACTTAAATGAGGTAATGAAAGCTGCCAAATTGTTTGCGAATACAATTTTATCATGGTGCGAACCTGCCTAGTAATGTGACCACCGAAGTAAACACCGATAGCGCTGGTATTACGGTTTATACGGATCCCTTCAATAAGCGGATTCGCATAGACGATTATCATGGTGAATTGAGCTCAGTTCTCAAGCTGTTGAACCGCCAGATTGTGGAGTGGGTTGAGAAATTGATTGTAAAGTCGCGAGTGGAAGATGTGCCCTGGTTCCTATCCCAAGGATTTACCTGCGAAGCCTTCATCAAGAATTATTATGCAGGCGCTGATATGTATTTCGTGACGCGGTATTTCACGGCCGGTCGCGACCGAAGTGATAAATGGTATGAAGAGCAGTTGATCTTACAGCGAATCATCTCAGAGCCGGTAGTTCTTGAGATTCCTTCGATATTGGATATAAAAATAGCCACCCCTGCACAAGCCCGTGAACTGTCCCAATTATACCATACGGTATTCAAGGTCTATCCTACACCGGTGCAGGAGGAGACTTACATTCTAAAAACCATTCAGGAAGGAACAATGTATGTCTATGCAGAATTTGAAGGTACCTTGGTGAGTGCCACGTCAGCCGAAGTGAATCGGAAGTATCGAAATGCAGAACTCACTGACTGTGCATCGCATCCTTCGGCAGAAGGCAAAGGTTATATGAAACGGTTGTTATTCTTTCTGGAACAGAAACTAATGCAAGAAGGAGTCACCTGCCTTTATACAATCGCTCGTTCGCAGTCGTATTCGATGAACAAAGCATTTGCCCAACTCGGCTATACCTACGGAGGCCGGTTGGTGAATAATTGTTTTATTTATTCGGGAATCGAGGATATGAATGTTTGGTATAAATCAGTGTAATTAATTTGGTTGATGTAAAACTATGAATTACGGCAGGATAGTATTCATAACAGGGTTGTTTCTTAGGGTAGCAATCACCACTACCGTTGCGCAGCGAATCCCGGTTCTCAACCAGATTGATCTTCCGCACAATTATTATTTCCGTGAGCTTTATTTGCCTCAGTTAACAAGTGGCCCTTCTTCCGTTGCCTGGATGCCGGACGGGAAGTCATTGGTGTACTCGATGGCCGGAAGTTTATGGAAACAGGAACTTGATAGTGAGGTGGCAGAACAGTTGACAGACGGAGAGGGCTATGATTACCAACCTGATGTTTCACCGGATGGAAAGAAAATCATCTTTGTCCGATACAATGGAAGTTCAATTGAATTGATGTTGTTGGATCTGGAAACCAGGCAGACGTTCCCACTTACAAATAATAAAAGTGTGAACCTGGAACCGAGATGGTCGCCTGATGGAACTCAGGTAGCATTTGTTTCCACACTCAACTCGGGTCACTTCTTGTTGTATGTAAGTAACCTGAGCGTCAATATGCTAACTGAAATAAGGTGCCTTACACCAGATCGGAAAAGTTCAGTTAAGCGCTATTACTACAGTGCCTATGATCACGCCATCAACCCGACATGGTCGCGGGATGGAAAAGCAATCTATTTTATTTCCAACCGTGAAGTAGCGCATGGAACCGGTGATTTGACAAAGCTCAATATGTTAACCGGGGAATTGACAACCATCCACCATGAAGAGACCTCTTGGCGCGCAAAACCGGATCTTTCACCCGATGGAACCCGGTTCGTGTATAGTAGTTATTTGGGCCGTAACTGGCAACAACTTTGGATGCTGCCCGCAACGGGTGGTTATCCCATTCCGCTTACTTATGGCGAGTATGACAATACTGCTCCGCGTTGGTCACCAGATGGTGAGCGTATTGCTTTCATATCCAATCGGCTTGGCAACACTTCGCTTTGGGTCGTAAATGTTTTTAATGGCATGCAACAACGTATAACAGCTCGCACCTTTCAACATCTGCGACCTCATACACCCGTTCAACTGCTCATTCAAACTGAACATGGCAACCAAATACATGCCCGCATCAGCATTGCCGATCATCGGGGTAAATTCTACGCACCGGAAGAAGCGTGGATCCATGCAGATGATTCCAAGTACCCTACGCATCATCAATTTGAATCACATTACTTTCATACTAATGGGAGTGAGGTTGTAAAGGTACCTATGGGTAAGCTCCGGATTCAAGTATCGCATGGGCCACAATATGAAATACAGAAACTGGAAATCGATGCCAGCAACGGAATGCATGAACCGGTTGTGATCCGGTTAAAGAAGCTTTCTTTTCCTGCCGGTTTAGATAACGGGTGGAGTGGCGATGTGCATGTACACATGAACTATGCCGGGCACTATCAAAATAACCCTGATCGACTGGTGCAGCAGGCCAAAGCGGAGGATTTGAATTTTGTTTATAACCTGATTGTTAACAAAGAGCAACGCATTCCGGACATCGGATATTTTTCAACCACACCGGATAAGGCATCCGATACTGAGACGATGGTATTGCATGGAGAGGAATTTCACACCAGTTTTTGGGGACACCTTGGCTTACTCAATCTGAAGAATCATTTACTACTTCCGGTTTATGCTGGATATCCGCAAACGGCAGCCGAGAGTGTCTTCCCTCATAATTCATTTATCGCGGATCAGGCGCATGAACAAGTGGCTCTGGTTGGGTATGTTCATCCCTTCGAACAATCAGAGTTGTTTCCGGATCAGGCAACCACGCTCGTTAATGAATTGCCGGTGGATGCAGCGTTAGGGAAGATTGATTATTACGAACTTATTGGTTTCGCGGATCACAAAGCTTCTGAGCACGTATGGTATAAATTGCTGAATTGTGGTATGAAGATTCCAGCGGCAGCCGGCACCGATGCGATGACTAACTATGCCAGTCTTCGCGGTCCGGTAGGATTAAACCGGGTCTATGTGAAAGCAGAAGGGTCGCTGGACGTCAATGTATTTCAATCGGAGCTAAAGGCGGGAAAGAGTTTTGTCACGAATGGGCCCCTGGTAGGATTAAAAGTTGAATCTGCTACTCCGGGGGATAGCATTATGATCAATCCGAAAGGGCAGACACTATCGTATTCGGGCTTTATGCGGAGTAATGTGCCTGTTGAGAAAGTAGAAATTATCTGGAATGGAGAAATCGTGGCAACACACTCCTTAAAAGCATCAATCCAAAGTGTGGATTTTAAGGGGACGATTAAGGTCAAAGGTACCGGCTGGCTGCTCCTGCGCGCCTGGAGTGAAAACGCACATCCAGATCTTCCTGATTTATATCCTTATGCGAGTACAAACCCCATTTACATTCAGAGTAACATGAAAAATGCTCAACAAAAACAGGCGGCTGAATATTTTCTGAAATGGGTAACCCGTATAGAAAGTAAGATCAATGACCTTGTCTTTCGTTCGGACGTTGAAAAAAATTCCGTAGTAAGCGATATCAAAAACGCAAAGGCATTTTACCAAAAGCTGTGCAACTAGGATTTGACATGTGTAAACTCATTTTAACCGTAGTATTTTGTTGGCAAACGGTTTTCTCGTTTGGGCAACATCCGTTGAATATGGTTCGTGAAGAAGTGATGATTCCCATGCGCGATGGTGTCAAATTAGGCGCCATCGTATATCGTCCAGAACAAGAAGGAAGATATCCGGCCCTTGTTTACCGCACTCCTTATGGTGTTGATGATTATGACAGCTATGCAGAGTTTCCGTTAAAAGCCGCCAAGCAGGGTTACGTAGTTTTTCTCGTTGACGTACGCGGTCGCTTGCGCAGTGAAGGAGAGTTTGAAGCCTATCGAAATGAGAAGAAAGATGGCTACGATGTAATTGAATGGGTGGCGCAACAGCCCTATTGCAATGGAAAAATTGGCACCTATGGAGGATCGTATCCCGGGATTGTTCAATGGCAGGCCATGTCGGAAGTACCACCGCATCTGGTTGCTGCGGCTCCCGAAATGACACCCATCGGCAGCCATCACTTCATTTATTACGGGGGTGCATTTTCACATCCGTGGATTGATTGGTTCATGCCTTACATCCTGGCAGATAAACGCAAGCGCGCAAACGACCCCTCCGGCCCGTGGGATGATGAGCCTGCAACTGAAGCGTGGGAGAAAAGCGACCGCAAACAATGGTACCAATATCGCCCGTTGATTGACTTGCCTTTAATGAAACGGTATGCACCGGAATATTATGAGTGGCTCAACCATCCCGACTATTCTTCCTGGTGGGATTTTGTGAACATGGAAAAGGATTTTGCAAGGTTCAGGAATCCGGTTTTTCTTGAGAGTGGTTGGTACGATGCTGCCTATGGTCCGGAAGGAGCAACACGCGGATTTAATAAAATGCGAAAGGAAGCGGCTACCGAAATAGCCAGAGAAGAAACAATTTTGATGCTCGGCCCCTGGAATCATACTTCCTTAAATACACGAAAAACTACTTTTGGTGAAGTGAACTTTGGCACCAATGCCGGCATTGATTATGATGCTGCTTTGTTGCAATGGTTTGATGTACTTTTAAAAGGGGAGGCGAAAAGGAATCTCCTTCCAAGGGTAAGTATTTTTACGATGGGTGAAAATAAATGGCATGTCTTTACGGAGTGGCCGCCATCCGCTGCAATTCCAACTTCATTCTATTTGAAGCAGGAAGGAAAGAAAAACGTTGCTGGCATCTTGACAAATGAAATTTCACCGATTGCCACCAGTACGAGTTATGTTTTTGATCCAAACGTTCCTTTCTGGGATAAGTCCTATGAAAAATCTTATCCGTATGATCAGCGCGGGAATGAATCGCGGAACGATGTAATTGTTTACACTTCGGCACCCCTGGAAAGCGATCTGGAAGTGACCGGTGAAATTGTAGCCGAACTTTTTGTCAGCTCAACAGCGAAAGATACCGACTTTTCCTTTACCCTGTGCGATGTGCTCCTCGATGGAAAATCCATCAACGTGCATGGATTGGATGCAGGCTACCTTCGAATGCGCTATCGAAATGGATATGAAAGGCAGGAGCTGATGCAGCCGAAGGAAGTTTATAAGATCCGGATCGGACAGGTGTATACCTCGAATTTATTTAAGAAGGGTCATCGCATGCGGGTTTATATCACCAGCAGCAAGGCACCGCACTATGACCCTAATCCCAATACCGGAACAGAGATAGCAACCGAGAAAAAGTTAGTACCCGCAACAAACACAATTCATCACACCCAAAAGTACGCATCCCGGATTATCCTTCCGGTCATGCCAAGAGACTAAACCGATACGCTGTAACATTCTATTTGATCCGGTTGTACTTTTTCAATACCTGTATCAATCGATCGTGCGGGATGGCATATACTTTATTTCCATTCACACCTTCCATTGTTTCTGCAGCGATCAGGGCATTGACAATAGCTTCTTCGGTCGCGGCAGCAGCAGCTTCAAAAATAGGATTGATCTTTTCATTCGGCAGCATCTTCACCTGTGCAAGGCCTTCGTCTTTCGACACTTCCGGATTGGCGGTAGAAAAAGCGATAAAAATATCTCCCGAGGAGTTTCCTCCGCGGCCACCCATCACCCCAATCCCCAACGCAACCCGTTTTACCACCCGTTCAAGCTGATGAGGTAAAAGCGGAGCATCGGTGGCTACCACAACGATGATCGAACCCTGATCGGTGTCCGGCTTGTTTTCTGATGGGCGCAAATCAGTAATTTCTTTACCTACCGGTACCCCGGCAATCGTTAACAAGGCACGACTTCCATAGTTAGCTTGCACCAGTACACCCACCGAATAACTCCCTTCCTTCAGTTCGAGCTTTCGAGATGCTGTACCTGTACCGGCTTTGAATCCATGGGCCATCATGCCGGTTCCACCACCTACATTTCCTTCCTGTACCGGCCCACTTGCTGCATTCTCCATCGCTTCAAAAACATGTTCTTTCTTAACATGAAACCCATTAATGTCATTAAGAAACCCATCCCACGTTTCCGCTACCACCGGTAGGCTGATGTCTCCGGAGTATTCAGTGCCTCTAATTTTTTGTGTGTACCATTCAATCACGGCATCGCGTACAATGCCTACGCTGTGTGTGTTCGTGATCAGCACCGGTGAACCCAACCCACCGGATTCATCCACCCAGGTTGTACCGGTCATCTCCCCATTCCCATTCAATGTAAACCATGCGGCAAAAACACGGTCGAGTGAACCTTTTCCTTTAGGAAAGATCGCAGTTACTCCTGTACGCACGGGGCCTTTCCCTACCACGAGTTTGCCACTTCCTTCGATCAATGTTTTATAGCCTACTTCAACTCCGGCCACATCGGTGATGGCATTGTGTTTACCCGGAGTTCCTTCAAAAGGAATTCCCAAATCCCGCGCTCGGGGCTTGGTTTGCGAAAACGAAGTATAGGTTAGGAGCAGTATTCCAACGAGAAGGATAGTAGACCTTTTTTTCATTCGATTCATTTTTTAGTGAGTCGTAACAATTCAGTGCGTAGGATGCCAAGCCCTTTCATTAATTGAGCATTGGAAATGATCAACGGACTTAATACGCGAACAACATTTCCCGAAACTCCGGCACTGATGATCAGCAATCCCTTTGATGCACAGGCAGCCAGTAAGGCTTTGCATAATTCTGCATCGGGTTTGTTGGGATCTTTTTCTTTCACCAACTCAAAAGCCACCATGGCCCCTAATCCGCGTACATCTCCGATTGCATTACATTCCTGTTGAAGCTTCTTGAAATAATCCATCACTTTCCTACCGATTTTTTCAGCTTTGCCATTCAGGTTAATGTCTTTCATGTGTTGAATAGTGGCCAGCGATGCTGCACAAGCTACTGGATTGCCTGGGTAGGTGCCCCCCAAAGTTCCTTTCGTTGTCTTGTCCATCACATCCGCACGACCGATCACAGCACCAATCGGCATACCGCTGCCCATCGATTTGGCCCAGGTGGAAAGATCGGGGATAACGTTGTAATGTTCATAGGCACACCATTTACCTGTACGACCAAACCCGGTCTGCACTTCATCAAAAATGAGCAAGATGCCCTTGGCTTTACAAATACGGTGGAGCCCTTGAACGTAGGCGTTGGGGGCTACCACAAAACCACCTTCACCTTGCACCAGTTCCATAATCACCGCGGCTACTTGGGTTGCATCCACAACTGTGTTTAAATAATGTTCAAAAGCTTTTAACTCCCGCGCTACAAATTGATCCATCGACAGACCGTCATGTCTTCTGTAATAATCGGGGAATGGCACTCGGTACACTTCGGGAGCAAAGGGTCCGCAGCCAATCTTATATCCTGTTTTGGAAGTAAGGGTCATCCCTAAAAGGGTGCGTCCATGAAAACCTCCGGTAAAACAGATAATACCTTGTTTACCGGTAGCCTGACGGGCTATTTTTATTGCATTCTCAACCGCTTCGGCACCGGTGTTGGTAAGCATGACTTTGGTCGATTTTCCATGCGGAAAGAGATCAGCTAACGTTTCACATAGCGCTACATAAGATTCGTAGATCGCTACCGGAAAGCATGCGTGAATCAGTTGTTTGGATTGTTTGATAATGGCGTCCACAACGGGCTTCGGACAATGTCCTGCATTAAGTACGCCAATGCCTCCGGCAAAGTCGATGTATTCTTTTCCATCCACATCCTGGGTGATAGCGCCTTTACCCGAAGCAATCGTAAGCGGACTAAACATGCCCATCCCTTCCGGTACAATGGCATTTCTGCGGGCAATCAATTTTTCAGATAGCTTCATGAGCAAGAATCTTGAACTGAAATTTACCTTGTTTTAGCATGTCTACACTATGAAGAGCCGATAATTTCTATTGCCGAGAAAGCAGATTTATTTTTTGACGTAACACAAAATCACGCAAGTCTTTTTATGACGATTGACAGCAAAGAGTAGCCTTACATCAAGGATGAAATCGAAATTGTGATGTTCTTTTTAAAATGAGTAATCCCGCTTTTTGGATGAGTGATTCCCAAAATAAATCCAACCAAATGCTGTATACTTTCTCACCGGGCATTACCGCAACTTGTAAAAAGATTAAATGCAATCCTATGAAAAAAACTTTACTCATTTTTTACTTGCTGCTTTCCGCGTGGATGGGGTATGCCCAGGAGAGGCGAATCACGGGGACAGTGGTTTCCGGTGAAGATGGTACGCCTTTACCCGGAGTGAACGTATTGGTGAAGGGAACCACACAGGGTTCCGTTACCGATGCAGATGGCCGCTATACCCTGGATGTTCCAGCTTCGGGAACCGTCCTTGTTTTTTCTTTCATTGGAATGATTACCCAGGAAGTGGTAATCGATCAACGCTCGGTAATTGATGTTCAACTCCAATCGGATGTGCAACAATTGTCGGAAGTAGTAGTCGTGGGGTATGGAACTCAACTTAAACAGGACCTCACCGGCAACATTGCCAAGGTCAGTGGCGAGGTGATCCAGAATATTCCCGTTACTACCGTAGAACAAGCCTTGCAAGGTCGTGCTGCGGGTGTCCTGGTTACGTCTCAGAATGGCAAACTTGGTCAGGGTATGAACATCCGCATCCGAGGTTCCTCTTCCATTTCTGCCAGCAACGAACCGCTGTATGTTATTGACGGTCTCATCGTTACCACCGATAACCTGTCCAGCAATGCAGCCGCTACCAATCCGTTGGCCGATTTAAACTACAATGACATTCAATCAATAGAAATTCTGAAAGATGCCTCGGCTTCAGCCATCTACGGCAGCCGGGCGGCCAATGGGGTAGTGCTGATTACCACCAAACGCGGTAAGGCAGGTAAAACCAATTTCTCGGCCAACATTCAGATGGGAACAAGCAAGCCAACGCGCCATCGCGAATTTCTGAACTCCGAACAGTATGTGGAATTAATGCGTGAGTCGGCCTACAACAACGACTTACGGGACGGTATTGACCCAATCAACAATCCAGCCGACTATTCCGGCTCCTGGCTTGAATTCTGGGAGGGATATATGGATTACCTGGGGGGTGATACAGATTGGAAAAAGCTGGAAACCAATACGGATTGGGAGAAGGAAGCGTATCAAAAGGCCACTTTTGCTTCTTATGATTTAACCGCCCAGGGTGGAAATGAAAAGACATCATTCTTTTTTGGAGGAGGCTTTACTGACCAGGATGGAATCCTGATCGGCAATTCCTTCAAGCGAATCTCCGGTCGTTTGAATCTTGATCATCAGGCTTCGGATAAACTTAGTTTCGGAATGAACTTATCCATTTCCAATTCCGTCAACAACCGGCTCTCGGCTGATAATGCTTTTTCCACGCCTTTGCAGTTGGTTGCCCAGTCACCCATCACTCCGGTGCGCGACAAGGATGGCAAATTGTATGACAATGCCTTGAACCCGGCTATGAGCTACTATCCCGCAACGGTGGAGTTGGAAAATTCATCGTTCGTAACAACGGTGTTTCGGAACATTGCCGCGTTAAATGCCGCGTATAAAATTACTCCGGAGCTTAAGCTGGTGGGTGAGTATGGATTTGATTTGCTTACCCAAAATGATGATCGGTATCAAAACGAATTCACCGAAACCGGGTTAGGAATTGGCGGATACGGTCAGTCACGGTGGTCACAAGTCTTTAACCAAACAGGCCGTGTCAGCTTTGTGTTCGACAAGCAGTTGCAACAGCATGCCATCTCGTTTAATGTCGGTACTGAAACACAGCGCAAGTCGATCAGCATCACCGATGCACAGGCACAAGGATTTCCGTTACCCGAATTATCGAAATTGATTTCTGCCGGTGAACCCGTGGTAACGACCTCGAATCTGAATGAGGAGACCTTCATTTCGTTTTTTGCCCGGGTCAACTATAAGTTACGGGACAAGTACCTGCTCTCCTTAAGCGGGCGGGGAGATGGGTCCTCCAAATTTGGACCTGATTATAAGTATGGTTTCTTCCCGGCTGCTTCAGCCGGCTGGATTCTTTCTCAGGAAAACTTTCTGCAAGGATCTGCGACCTTAAGCTTTTTGAAGTTCCGCGCCAGCTATGGGATTACGGGCAATGCGGGAATCCCCAATTACCGATACCTCGCTCAGTATACAGGAGTTGCTTATGGTGGCGAACCGGGCCTGGCACCAAGTCAGATTCCGAATCCGGAATTGCGTTGGGAAAAGACAGCCCAGTGGGATGTTGGGTTCGACTTTGGATTATTTAAAGATCGGGTAACAGGCGAGATAGACTATTATAACAAGCAAACCTCGGACTTGTTGCTGAATACTCCGGTGCCCGGCACCAGCGGGCTTGCAACCCAATTCAAAAACGTGGGTGATCTTGAAAATAAAGGCTTCGAGTTTGTGGTGAATTATTCGGTTATCAAGACCAATGATTTTTCGCTGACTATTGGGGGTAACTATGCCGCGAACCAAAACAAGATTTTAAAGTTGGATGGCTCTCAAACGCAAATCGGACCGACTGGTTCGCGGTTTTTGAATGTGGTTAAAACCGGTGAACCGATTGGGGCATTTTTCGGGCGAGAGTTTGCCGGGGCGGATCCTGCCAATGGCGATGCACTGTTTTATTTAAACCGTCAACCTACCACCGATGAACTGGATGATGGTGTGGCATTCATTGTGCCGGACGAGGTGTATGGCGACCGGTATGTGACCAACAACTTCAATTCGGCCGAAGCCATCATTTTGGGTAACCCTACACCAAAGGCCATCTATGGCTTTAATGTAAATGCCAGTTACCGGGGATTTGAGTTGGCCGTTTTATTCCAGGGTGTGTATGGCAACGAAGTGTTTGATGGTGCCGGAAGTTTCTTGTCGGCCAACGGCCGCTATGAAGATAACTCCACCGTTGATCAATTGGCCCGCTGGCGTAATCCGGGCGATATTACCAGCATTCCGCAAGCGCGACTCTATCAGAACAACGGAGCACAATCTTCCAGCCGTTTCTTATACGATGGTTCTTACTTGCGGTTGAAGACGCTCACAGTCGCCTACAATTTTCCTTCCAGCCTGGTGAGCAGATGGTCCATCACTAATCTGCGCTTGTATGTTACCGGTCAGAACCTGTTGACTTTTACAGATTATAAAGGTTGGGACCCGGAAGTAAATACCGACTTCAATGCAGGTAATGTGAATCTGGGGAACGACTTCTATGCGGCCCCGCAACCGAAAAACCTGACGGTAGGAGTGAAGGTTGGATTTTGACACTACAAATAATTTGAAACTATGAAAAAGGCATTTATCCTTCTTTTTTTACTGGCACTTCTGGTGGGCAATTTCGCGTGCGAAGATGCCCTGGAATTAAATGATCCGAATAACATCGGTAGCAACATCGCCCTCTCAACCGACAAGAATGTGAAGACAACATTGGTGGGTGCTTACAACGATCTTTCCAACGGAGCTTTCTATGGGGGCAACACGCTACGCAATAGCGAGTTGTTGGCCGCTAACTCCGAAGTTGTTTTCTCCGGTACCTTCAATGATGTGGCCGACATCTACCGAAAGACCATGATCACGGCCAATACCGATGTTACCAACTTGTGGCTAACGGCCTATAGTGCCATTAACATTGCCAATAATGTGTTAAGTGCGCTTACCGTAGTGAACGATGCCGACCGTAACCAGGTGGAAGGCGAAGCCCTGTTCATTCGCGGCCTTTCTTATTTTGAGTTGATCCTGTTTTATGGACAACCTTATTCTGCCGGCAATGCAACCACCAATGCCGGGGTACCCATTTTGTTGGAGGAAGACCGGAACAGTACGGCACCGGTTCCGCGGGCTACCGTGCAGGAAGTGTATGATCAGATCATCAGTGATTTGACTGCTGCAGCCGGCAAGCTTAGTCCAGGTCCGGTTCCCGGTAAGGCCACCCAGGAAGCAGCGGATGCAATCTTATCACGCGTGTATCTGCAAATGGGAAATTTTGCTGCTGCCCGCGATGCAGCCGACAGGGTGATCACTTCTGGCAATTATTCATTGCGCCCCACCGTGGCCAGTGTCTTTAACGGGGCCAGCACTTCAGAAGATATCTTTGACATTCCGGTGAGCACAGTAGATGGGGTGAATAACATGAATACGTTTTATGCATCCGCTGCCAATGGTGGCCGGGGTGATATTGAAATCCTGCCCGCTCACCTGGCATTGTATGAGCCATTAGACGAGCGGCTGAATCTCTTTTATATTGATGCCGGTACGGGCGATACCCGCTCCGGTAAGTTTTCCAATCGATTTGCCAGTGTTAAAGTGGTGCGCCTGGCCGAGATGTACCTGACCCGCGCGGAATGTAACGTACGATTAGCTACCAATGTGGGAGATTCACCCCTGAATGACATAAACCTGATTCGCAATCGCTCAGGTTTAACGGACCTGGGCAGCGTGGATTTGGCAGCTGTACTTCTTGAGCGAAGATTGGAATTGGCGCATGAAGGTCTCCGTCTCCATGACATGAAACGCTTGCAACAAACCGTAGTGGAAGGCGCGCTGGCGTTTCCGTATACTGATGCGAAGCTCGTGTTCCCGATACCGCAGCGGGAGATTAATGTTAATGCTAGCCTGGTTCAAAATTCAGGATACGGGAATTAATTGATTTTGTAAGTTTTAGAATAATGGATGATCCGGTTGGGGTCATCCATTTTTTTTGAGTACTGATGTTTTAATAACTATATATGAATAAATTAGAAGAAACTCCAGAATGGTATAAATGAGTTTGATTTCTTTTCATGAGATTTAGGATCGTTAGTCAACAATCAACAATAACAAATTGACTCGCAAACAATTACTATTATGAAACAGGCTTTCATCTTTCTATTTATTTGTATGCAGCTGTTAAGCTGTCATAAAAGTGCTGAAAATAAATATGCATCACCGAAGGATACAACGATTGTATTTTTCAATATTAAAGTTCATGACAGAAATGCGTTAAGTAAATTTATAATGGAGATTAATGATCTTAATCCTAAAGTAATTGGATTGGATTTCTTTTTAGATTCATTAAAGGATTCATCTGTCGATTCGATGTTGGCCTCTAATATTAGAGATTCGAAAAAAGTTATTCTAGCAGCTAGAATAAATTATGAGACTAATCTGATTGAAGGATCTCATCCTTTTTTCACTCAAAACACTAAGGGCGAAGGCTTGATTTCTTACTTAATAGATGAGAATAATAAAATTACTGATTATATACCATTGTACCAAGACTCAAAAAGACAGATGATCAGTTTTCCTAACGATCTGGCGTTCGCATTTAAAGTTACACCCAATAATAGGATAACAAATTTTACAATTAATAAACCACAAAGAATCGAAATAACGAAAGGTATCGAGTACTTCGAAATACTAGATAAGAATAGTATTAGCTCAGATAATGTTAAGGATAAAATTGTAATTTTTAGTGCTTTAGATTACAACGAAGATTTTAAAGGTGAATTTACCGTTGAATTAAATGGCAACGAAGTTAAATTACCCTCAGCAATAATTACAGCAAATATTATTCATGAAATACTCAATGATTAATTGATTTGCTGCACAGAAGAGTCATCTCTTGCTACCTTCGTTCTTTTTTGGGAGCTAACCAACAACAGTAAACGAAAATAGTCCTAGGATTTTCATTTATCTGTAATCCCTTGATGTAATAAACACGTCTGATTTACCTGCAGATTTAACTTCCTTAAGCAGTCGATTATTTTAATTTTATAGGGTGAAATTTCGGGTTTTAATCGCTTTGTTGGTTGCCGCTACCCTGGCTCATGGCCAGTCGCTGGATAGCCTTGTCGGCACATTACTTCCGAATACCTTGATAACCCACCACGCAGACACCCTTACAACGCTGATCTCCAAAGCTGATTCCATTGCAATGGCTTTTCAGCAAAAAGCCGATAGCCTGAACGGAATTTTGGAAAAGCAACTCAATTATATTGAAAACACACAACAACACCTGCAACAGAAACTTGATAGCCTGCAGCAAGTAAAGCTACCCACGGAGCCGATAACCCGTGTCCTGGACAGTTTGAAACACGTAAAGCAAAATACCCTAACAACTCTTCAAGGTGAGATTGAAAGTCTGAAAATCAAAGCAACAACATCCTTACAGGAAATCAACCTGCCGCCCCAGTTACAGGAACCCCTTCAAAAACTTCAGGCTTCCATTGCCGAGTATTCCTTGCCCGCATTCAACCTGGAAGGGAAGGATTTACCTGATCTGGATTTGAAACAGCTCGGGTCATTGAAACTGCCCACGCTTACTGACCAGATTTCTTTAGATCCTAACCTGAAAAATTTTGCAACCAGTCTGAACAAAGTGCAGCGCTTTGCCGATCAGGCTGGAACCTATGCCAAGGATGTTCAAAACCTTGTACAGGGCAATCTGGATGAGGTGAAGTCGATCGATACGACTCTTGAAAACAAGTTGGCGGGCATGGAAGGTGTTGATCAACTGGCAGAAGGTAAAGCAATGCTGTCTGAATACAGCCAGATCGATTCTGCGTGGGTGAAGGACAAGGCAAAAGAGTTGGTACAGGAGCAAGTTGCAGCCCTCGCTCAAGATCACTTCGAAGGCAAGCAGGAAATATTGCAACAGGCTATGGACAAGATGAGCAAACTCAAAACCAAATACTCCGAAGTGCAAAGCCTGGCGGAGTTGCCGAAGAGAGCTCCCAATCCATTGAAAGGAAAGTCACTCACGGAGCGCTTGTTGCCGGGCATCAGCTTTCAGATTCAAAAGTCGGATTACTTTTTACTGGACGTAAACCCTTATGTCATGTACCAGATCACGCCTCGCTTTTCGGCCGGAGCCGGATGGAACCAACGGCTTCCCTTTGATGGCTGGAACATTACCCAACCCGAACAAATTTATGGTCCACGGGTTGCCTTTGAATTTAAATGGACAAAGGGTATTAATTTCCGATTGCTGCCGGAGGTGATGAATACGACAATTCCATCAGTAATGGCGCACCGCAACGGAATAAATGATCCGGCCTATCGCGAGTGGGTACCCAGTGTCTTTGTCGGCATTAAAAAGGATTTCACGGTCTATAAGTCCCTGAAAGGCAACACCGAAGTGCTTTACAACCTCTACGACAAAGATGGCAAGAGCCCCTATGGGGACCGGTTCAGTATTCGCTTTGGGTTTGCATATCGCAAAGAATAAAATCCTCTTATAAAATTGTACATCTTGCTTCAATCGAATCACTATTTTAGGGGTTCAACTCAGTTACTATGAAGAGACTTTTTCAATTCGTCTTGGCCAGCATCTTGCTGGTAATGACAGGCCATGCACAAACCCTCGAACAATTCATAAGCCATCCGATCGAATCCGGATTCGCTTCCTCACCGGATGGCAAGAATCTTGCCTGGGTCATCAACGATCATGGAAAGCGGAACATTCTCGTAAAGACCGGGACAGACTTACCCCGTCTTCTCACCGACTACCAGCTGGATGACGGGCAGGAGATTTCACAACTTGTATTTTCACCTAATGGAACCAAGTTACTGTATGTGCGGGGCAGTGGCGCAAACCGCAACGGTCAGCATCCAAACCCGGCCAGCCTGGCCGAAGGTGCAGAGCAGGCCATATTCTATAAAGAGATTTCATCGAAAAGTCCACCTTCTAAAATTGTTAACGGATCAAACCCGGTCATCTTCAAAGATGGAATCCGGTTTCTGTTTACAAAAGGTGGCCAGATCTATGAATCGCCTATGGACATCAATGCTTCGCCCAAGTTGTTGTTCTCGGCCCGGGGCAACAATGGTAACCCACGCTTTTCGCCCGATGGCAACGAAGTGTTGTTCACCAGCGACCGCGGAGATCACAGTTTCATTGGCGTTTACAGTTTCATCCGCAAAGCCATTCGTTGGATTGCCCCTGATGTGACTAATGATGATCATGCGGTTTGGTCACCCGATGGAAAACAGATTGCCTTCATTCGGACTCCGGGTATAAGGGTGGGTGAATTAAGCAATCTGACCGGTGGCACCAAATTCTCAATTTGTATTGCGGATGCGGAAACCGGAAAAGCAAAAGTGATTTGGAAATCACCGTCCGATGATGGGGGCTTTGCACAGTACTATCCCAATACTCCGTTGGCATGGACTGCTTCTGGTCGGATCCTATTCTTTTCAGAACACAGTGGCTGGAATCACATCTACTCGATGACTGAATCGGGTAGCGATCTGAAAGACATTACCCCGGGGGATGGCGAAGTTGAAAGTTTCGTTGCGGATGCTACCGGCAAGTTTATCTACTTTGATGGCAACCGCACCGACATAAACCGAAGGCACATTTGGAAAGTAGATGTAACAGCCGGCAACCCAACAGCTGTAACCAATGGCGAAGGCATTGAAATGTATCCGGCATTGGCAGGCAATGTTTTGTATGCGTTTCGATCTACGACCAATACCTCTAAAACCTTGGTGCGCATTGATGAAGTCACGAAGTCAATGACACCTGTGTATGGACAAAAGCTAACAACATTTTCTTCAACGGCTTTTGTAAAACCAGAGCCGGTTCTATTAAAAGCTGCAGATGGCACCACCATTCATGGTCAACTCTTCATCAATCGTACATTAAATGGAAAGCGGGCCGGAGTTGTATTTATGCACGGGGGACCGATTCGCCAGATGCTGCTCGGCTTTCATTACAGCGATTATTATATAAACTGTTATGCTTTCAATCAATACCTGGCCAGTCAGGGCTATGTGGTGTTGTCCGTAAACTTCCGGTCGGGTACCGGGTATGGTCGCGATTTCCGCAGGGCAAAGAACCAGGGTCCACGCGGTGCCAGTGAATACCAGGATGTGGTGGCTGCGGCAAAACATCTTCAATCGTTGCCTGAAGTAGATCCGGCAAAGATCGGTTTATGGGGCGGCTCGTACGGTGGCTACTTAACAGCCATGGGATTGTCGCGCAGCCCGGAAATCTTTAAAGCGGGGGTAGACGTACATGGAGTTCATGACTGGGCGTTTCGTGCCCGTGAGTTTTCGCCTGGTGGCGGCTGGGGCATAACCCAGAATGAAATGGAGGTAGCTTATAAAAGTTCGCCCATTTCTGACCTGAGTAAATGGGCAGCCCCGGTGCTGGTTGTGCATGGCGATGATGACCGCAACGTGTTGTTTCAGCAGAGTACCGATTTAGTAGAAAAACTGCGCGATAAGAATGTAGCGGTAGAAGTGCTCATACTTCCGGATGAAGTTCATGGGTTCCTTCGCTATGAAAGTTGGAAACGGGTATTTGAAAGTGCAAAAGATTTCTTCGACCGGAAACTAAAATAATTCAACATTCAAGGTTCAAAAAAACAAAATCAATTTGAATCTGGAGTTTTGAAGCTTGAGTGTGATGAAAAAACTGATTGTATTAACGGGTGCGGGTATCAGTGCTGAGAGTGGTCTTGCTACCTTTCGGGATGCCGGTGGTTTGTGGGAAGGCTACCGGGTGGAAGATGTGGCTACACCGGAAGCGTGGCGCAAGGATCCGGCATTGGTTCTTGATTTTTACAATCAGCGCAGGCGCAAAGCCCGGGAGGCCCAACCCAATCGGGGCCATGTTATTCTGGCCGAATTGGAGCAATACTATGATGTGACCATCGTAACTCAAAATGTAGATAATCTGCACGAGCGGGCCGGGTCAACGAACGTGATTCATTTGCATGGGAGTTTATTTGAGTCGCGGAGTACCTTGAATCCGAACTTGATTTATCCGGTCACCGGCAATGAGTTAAACCTGGGCGAACGATGCGAGCGCGGCTCACAATTGCGGCCCAACATTGTTTGGTTTGGTGAGGCCGTACCGCTCATGGAAACGGCTGCATTCCTTGCTGCTCAAGCCGAGATCTTTCTGGTAGTGGGTACCTCCCTGGTGGTATACCCCGCTGCCGGGCTTATTGATTATGTACCCGATCATGTGCCCAAGTATGTGGTCGATCCTAAACGGCCTGAACTCCTGCATGTACCCAACGTTGAGTTTATTACCGATAAAGCCAGCGTAGGGATGGAACAGATACGCAACAAATTAATATCCTGATGGAGGTTGAATACAAACAGCCGGCAGTAGAAAGGCAACTTGCTGGTGGGAGCTAATTCACTTCAAAATATAAGTGATAGTGTTTACTGCAACCCGGATTAAACGCGGAAGAGCAGGTTGGGCAAGTGTTGTTGCATTTCATGTATTCCGAAATGCTTAATTCGGAGCCACATACCCCACAAAGGATAGCGTTGGTATCAAATTCGGTCTTAGGCCATACTTCCGGAGTATGGTCCGTTGTTTCAGCATGACATGAAAAGCAGGGGAAGTACCGGTTGCAGCATTTGAACTTGATAGCGATAATATCCAGATTTGAATGCCAGTGGGTGCACCGGGTTTGGTTGTCAATGGGTTTGCCGTATACAACAATGGAGTTGATAACAATGGAATCTTTAGGAGCCTGCAGAACTTGGAATTGCTGTGCCTGAACTAGTATTAGGCTTGCAGGTATCAAACTGAACATCAATAAAAGAGTTACTTTTCGAGTCATAAGCTAATCACGCAAATATAGGAAGTCATCCTTGATTGAACTGATCATTACTTCCCCATCAATCCACGCAACTTAATCTCTGTCAATTTGCGCTTGGTATCCAAGGGAAATTCCCCATTCATCATCCAGTCGTAAAAGGAGGGCTCGTCTTTCAGTACCTGAGCTACTGCTTTGCCTTTATGTTTGCCAAAGTTAAAAATGATCTCGCCTTTATCATTGCGGATCATGCGACCTGCCAAATCTACCAGGTCGGAGGCTGTGAGTTTATTCAACACTTCCATATCGTTTTTGATCACTCCAATCTTTTTGCCCAGTCCATCCGTCACCTCCTGATTTTCATACCGGGCCACTTGTGCCAGCAATACATTCAGGGTAGCCTGGGTGTCGGCTTCGGCCGAGTGGGCGTCCGTCATCTCCTGGCCACAATAAAATTTGAAGGCAGCCGAGAGGGTTCGTTTCTCCATCAGGTGAAAGATCTTTTGTGCATCAATCAACTTTTTGCGGCTGTAGTCAAACTCAACCCCGGCCCGCAAAAACTCTTCGACCAGCATGGGGACATCGAACTTCAGGATATTGAACCCAGCCAGATCACACCCTTCAAAGAAACGCGCATAGTCCCTGGCTACCTCCTTGAAGGTAGGCTTATCTTGAACATCTTCATTGCTGATACCATGAATAGCGGTAGACTCGGCCGTAATGGGAATCGTAGGATTGACAACATTGCTTTTGTTAATTAGCTCACCGGAGGGCATCACCTTGATCACCGCAATCTCAAGAATGCGGTCCTGGGTAATATTGATTCCGGTGGTTTCCAAATCGAAAACGCAAAGCGGTATTTTCAAATTAAGTTTCATGACGGGTGGCTCTCAAGCAGGAAGGTAGGTGCTGATGGCCTTATAAAACTGGCCACTGCTGATACCGATCTTTTTCACTAATTCTTTGGCAGCGCCTACATACTCCAGATTCTTATCACCACCAAAATTGAGCGGGAATCGTTCGCCTGTGCTGGAGACCAAAATAACCTTGCCATCCTTCAACTCGTGCTTGTACCGGGTATAGGGTATCGACTGTACATCGGTTCTTTCTTGCGAACCCATGGATTTGAGAGCTGCATTCAGGTCTGGATAGAGGAGCGTTCCACCTTTTGGTGTGGCGTTTGCCAACTGCTCAAAAAGCTTCAAATCATCACTTGAACCAACATCACTAAAAACAACGATATGATGTTTATAATCAAGAAGTTGATCGATGGCTTCAATAATAATCAGTGGGCTGTCTGCTTGTAAAACAGGCGACTGACCAGGCAACGATAAATCAAATTTCCGTTGGTGGAACTTCAAGACATACTGAACCATCCGAATGATTAAACCACTGCCTTCACCAACAAAGATGATGCGCTGTTTATCAAGGCATTGCTGATAGATGTCCGAAGCTGTCAAGCGATGTAATTATCGGCTAAAGATAAAGTAAAATGTTTGTCGATTAAAAATGTGAACTGCCATGCGCGCTAAATTTAATTGACTTTTAAGACTGAATTTATTCACAAATTCACATGTTTGAATGTAGATAACTTGTTGAACGTGGTAGATTTCTTAGCGGTACGTTTGTTGCCCTAATAAGAAACTACGTACAACAACCACGAAGTATGGAGCAACGATCAACGCCCGTGAGGTTAAGTTCTGTGATGAGCGGAACCGGCAAGTCAAAACTTTTGGTGAGAGACCTCACTGAAAGTTTGGGCAAATTGCCGCCTCAGGCGCTTGATCTCGAAGAAGCTATTCTCGGTGCCCTCATGCTCGAGAAGAATGCCCTGACAGCCGTAGTTGAATTTTTAAGACCCGACCACTTTTATACCGAACAACACAAAGAGATTTATACTGCCATCATCGATTTGTTCAAGGCTTCCGAGCCGGTAGACATGCGCACGGTGGTCGCCCAACTTCGGAAGTCTGCCAAGCTCGAGTTGGTGGGTGGCGCGTATTACATTGCCGAGCTTACCAGCAAAGTTAGCTCAGCGGCTAACATTGAGTACCACGCTCGCATCATCATTGAAATGGCCATCAAGCGCGACCTGATCCAGATCGCTTCTCAGATTCATCACGATGCCTACGAAGACACCACCGATGTGTTTGAGTTACTCGATAAGACCGAACAGAACATCTTTCAAATCTCAGACTCCAACCTGCGTAAGAATTACGACTCCATGAAGTCGTTGATGTTTCAGGCCACCAAGGAGTTGCAGGAGAAGCGGAACCACAAAGATGGGTTGACCGGAATTCCCAGTGGGTTCTCACGCCTTGATCGGGTTACTTCAGGTTGGCAAAAATCGGATTTGGTGATTATTGCCGCCCGCCCGGGTATGGGTAAAACTGCCTTCATTGTTTCTGCCTTGCGCAATGCCGCTGTGGATTTCAACATTCCGGTGGCCATCTTTTCGCTGGAGATGGCGTCTTTGCAATTGGTGAATCGTTTGATCTCAGCAGAAGCAGAGTTGGACTCCGAAAAGATTAAGAAAGGAAACCTGGCGGACTTCGAGTGGCAACAGATGGTTCATAAAACCAATCGATTGTCCACTGCACCCATTTTTATTGACGATACTCCGGCATTATCCATTTTGGAACTGCGGGCCAAGTGCCGCAGGTTGAAAGCCGAGCACAATATTCAAATGGTCGTTATCGACTACCTCCAATTAATGAAAGGTGAGGCCAGTGGCAACCGCGAACAGGAGATCGCCTCCATTTCCCGGGCCCTGAAAGGGATCGCGAAAGAACTTGCCATCCCCGTCATCGCCCTGTCGCAATTGAGTCGGGGCGTTGAAACGCGTGGTGGAGATAAACGCCCGCAACTCAGCGATTTGCGTGAATCCGGCTCCATTGAACAGGATGCTGATATTGTCATGTTCCTGTACCGACCGGAATATTATAAGATTACCGTAGATGAAGAAGGTATGCCAACACAAGGCATGGCCGAAGTGATCATTTCGAAACACCGGAATGGCTCGCTGGAAAATGTGAAACTCAAATTCATCGGCAAGTACACCAAGTTTGCTGACTACGATGCCCCTGAAGGATTGACACCGATGAGCAGCATTACCCGCGAAAGCCGCCTGAATACCTTCCGCGATTCGCCTACCTCGCCACCAGCAGGTGGAGATGACGATACTCCGTTTTAAGGAATGGGAGGGGTGACTTCTAGTCGAATTGCCATGCCAGTTGTCAAGCCATCTTCATGAATAGGAATTTGCACTCAGCGCCTTCGAAGTCCGAACTAATTTTTCTTTTACACTTTCATATAATTCAACAAGTGCTTTGTATCTTGAATCACAACTATGAAAGCGCTGGTATTAAAAGAAGAAGGTCAGATTGAACTCAGGGAGATTCCCAAGCCCCTAGTTTCTCCGGGGAAGGCATTGATTCGTATCAAAGCGGCTGCACTTAACCGTAGGGATGATTGGATCCGGGAAGGCAAATATCCCAATATTAAGTTTGGGGTTACGATGGGCTCAGACGGTGCGGGTACGGTGGAGGAAGTAGGCGATGAGAACGATTCACCCTGGGTGGGACAGGACGTAGTGATCAATCCCAACATTGATTGGGGCCCGGACCTGGAGGTCCAATCCAGCAAGTATACGATTCTTGGTATGCCGGTGGATGGCACCTTTGCCGAATACATTTGTGTTCCAATCGATCGGTTACACCACAAGCCTTTTCATCTGGATTTCCTTCAAGCTGCCACGTTGCCGCTGGGCGGCCTCACCGCTTTCCGGGCCTTATTCCGCAGAGGCGAGCTTCGTGCCGGGCAAAACGTTTTGATCTCCGGTTTTGGTGGTGGTGTTGCGCAGTTTGCTTTTCTCTTTGCCCAGGCTGCCGGTGCCAATGTGTACGTTACTTCTGGCAGTGATGAAAAATTGGATAAGGCTCTGAAATTAGGCGCGAAGGGTGCCTATAATTATAAAAAGCAGGCTACGTATACGGATCTTTGGAAGACAAAAGGCGGTTTTGATCTGGTGATTGACAGTGCTGGGGGAGATCAGATCAACAGCTTCATTAAAGTATTGAAACGCAGAGGCCGGATTGTATTTTATGGCGCCACCAATGGATTACCATCTAAAGTCGACCTGTATCGGATGTTCTGGAATCAACTTTCCTTGTTAGGTTCTACTATGGGCAGCGATCACGAATTTAGTGAGATGCTTAAGTTTGTGAGCAAGCATCAACTGCGGCCACTGATTGACTCCATTCGGCCGTTTTCAAAAATAGCCGAATCCTTTCCAGACATTACCAAATCCAACAAAGTTGGAAAAATCGTTTTCCAGATTTAGTGCAGAAATAAAAGCAGCTAATCTTCCAGATTGTCAAGTGCAGCGCGAAGCTCACGGGCAGTATTGAAATCGTTCAGCCGATTCGCTAACCTGAGACCTTCCTGGAATATTTCTACTGCTTTCTCAGGATGTTGCTCCTGAAAGAAATTCCCGGCCATGTAATAGGTGGGCAAATACTCCGGATGGTGAGCGAGCAGCAAGTCAAAAAGTTCTCGGGCTTTATCCGGATTGGTTTGTTGATATTCAAGCGCCAATGCATAGGGATAAAAGGGCTCGGTAGGCTCATCCAGCAAGTATTGCTTCAACATGTTTATCCTTGCCTCATTCATGCTTTTTTAGCGTTTTTAAGTGCCCTTTATATTGTTTTATCCTTTATCTTGAGGCCAAATTTAGTTTGAATTCCCTAATGTTTTGATTCTCATTTTATTGACAGTGTATGAAGATTCTAGTTTGCATTTCCCATGTGCCCGACACCACCTCCAAAATCAATTTTGTTGAAAATCAAACCCGGTTTGATACGGCCGGAGTGCAGTTCATCATCGGGCCGTATGATGATTACGCCCTGGCGCGCGCCATTGAATTAAAAGAAGCCACACCCGGCACCACCGTAACGGTATTGAATGTTGGGTTAGCCGATACCGAACCCACCATCCGCAAAGCCCTGGCCATTGGTGCCGATGATGCTATTCGGGTGAATGCCGATCCCACCGATTCATTTTTCGTGGCTACTCAAATTGCCGAACACGGCAAAGGATACGATCTCATTCTGATGGGCCGTGAATCCATCGACTATAACAGTGGTGTCGTTCATGCCATGGTAGGCGAGCTGTTAGGGTTACCCTCCATCTCACCCGTTATGAAATTGGATCTCGAAGGAACCAAGGTCAAAATGACACGTGAGATTGAAGGTGGCAAGGAGCAGGTCGAATCGACCTTGCCGCTGGTGGCCGGTTGCCAGGAGCCGATTGCAGAATGGAAGATTCCCAACATGCGCGGTATTATGTCGGCTCGCACCAAGCCGTTGAAAGTAATTGAACCAAAGGCGGTAGAACCTACGGCCGTGTTGAAGAAGTTTGAACTGCCGGCACCGAAGGGAGCCGTAAAAATGATTGCAGCCGATCAGGTTGCCGACTTAGTAACGAAACTGAAAACGGAAGCAAAAGTACTTTAATTAAAATCTCAATTTCGAGGATCATGACAGCATTAGTATTTATTGAAACATCAGAAGGAAAAGTAAAAAAGTCATCGTTGGAAGCCGTTTGCTATGCGAAGGCGATGGGTGGCAAAGTAATTGCAATTGTATTGGGAATTGCAGAAGCAAGCGAATTACAACAGATAGGAAAATACGGAGCAGAAAAGGTGCTCCATGCAGCCGATCCGAAATTGAATCAGGGTATCATTCAGGTTTATGCCTCGGTGTTAACCAAGGCCATGCAAGATGAACAGGCAGATGTGTTGGTGTTGGCGAACTCTTCGCTCGGCACCCCGGTAGCCGCCAAGGTGGCCGTGAAAACCGGGGCCAGCTTTGCCAGCAACGTAGTGGAATTGCCGGATACTGCCAGTGGGTTTGTTGTCAAGCGCAGCATTTATACCGGCAAAGCCTTCTCGCATGTCGACCTGAAAGGCGCCAAGAAAGTAATTGCCCTTAAGAAGAATGCGGCAGAAGTAAAGGAAACCGGTGGCCAGGCTTCCGTTGTGAATTATGCTGTGACACTCTCAGATGCAGATTTTAACACGACCATTCTTGCTTCAGAAAAAGCTACGGGTGAAGTATTGTTGCCGGAAGCAGAGATTGTGGTATCCGGTGGTCGGGGTATGAAGGGCCCGGAGCATTGGGGCATATTGGAGGAACTTGCCAAAACGTTGCACGCAGCTACTGGATGCAGTAAGCCGGTGTCGGATATAGGCTGGCGTCCACACCATGAGCATGTGGGGCAAACCGGAGTGAAAGTGGCCCCGCAGTTGTATATCGCAATTGGTATCTCGGGTGCTATTCAACACCTGGCTGGAGTGAATTCTTCAAAATGCATTGTCGTGATAAACAAAGATCCGGAAGCACCTTTTTTCAAAGCAGCAGATTATGGCATTGTGGGTGATGCCTTTGATATTGTTCCCAAACTTACCGCTGCCATAAAAGCGGCACAATAAGTTGGAAAGCGGTTTTCAAAATAATTGGGTTTCGGGAGTTTTTTTATAATTTCAATTTTCTGTGGCAGCGGTGAAGAAGTTAAAACTTGAAATACTCGGGTTGTCGTCCAGTCAATCACAAACCGGTTCGTTTGCGCTGGTGTTGGGAGAAACGGAGGGTAATCGGAGATTGCCAATCATCATTGGTATGTTCGAAGCGCAGGCGATTGCCATTGAGATTGAGAAGATCATTCCCAATCGACCGATGACGCACGATCTGTTTAAGTCATTCTCGAACTCATTTCACTTTCACGTTGAGGAAATCATCATTTCGGATTTGAAGGAGGGGGTGTTTTTTGCAAAAATTGTGTGTACGGATGGTCTGAAGAAATCAGAGATCGATGCCCGGCCCTCCGATGCCATTGCCATAGGCTTGCGGTTTGATGCCCCCATTTATACCTATGAAAATATCCTGGCGGAAGCGGGAATTGTGTTAACAGATCAGGAAGAGGAAGAGGAGAAGAACGAGGTCAAGTCCGAGCCCAAAGCCAAAGTGAAAAAGGAATCTACCCGGAAATCATCGGGCGGGGAAGACTATAAGCATTATTCTGTAGAAAAGTTAAATGAACTACTGAAGGATGCCATTGATAAAGAAGACTATGAACGCGCAGCCAAAATCCGGGACGAACTTAGCAAGCGCAATTAACCTTCCGCCAAACACATGGATTATTTCCGCGCCCTGCTCGGGCTGATTTTCATAGTGGCCGTTGCGTTCTTGCTTTCGGGCAATCGTAAAACAATAGACTGGCGGTTGGTGCTTGTAGGTATTACCATCCAATTGATCTTTGGCTTAATTATCGGAAAAGTCGAGTTTGCACAACAGGCGTTTGTCTTTATCAGCGAAAAATTTGTAATCTTCTTAAGCTTTGCCGCCAAGGGGGCAGAGTTTTTGTATGGTGATTTATCAAAGAACAGCGCGGGGGATCCCAGCGTAAAACACAATCTGGGATTTCTCTTTGCTTTCCAGGCGCTTCCGACCGTTATCTTTTTCTCCTCCATCACGGCCGGGTTGTATTACCTGGGAGTACTGCAAAAAATAGTCTATGGTTTTGCCTGGATCATGGCGCGCACCATGCGCTTGTCCGGAGCGGAAAGCCTTTCGGCAGCGGCCAACATTTTCATGGGTCAAACGGAGGCCCCGTTATTAGTCCGACCGTTCATTCCCCGGATGACACAGTCTGAACTGCATTGTTTAATGGTGGGTGGTATGGCCACCATCGCAGGCAGCGTGTTGGGTGCTTATGTTTCATTCCTGGGAGGCGGTGATCCGGCTCAGCAAGCAAAATTTGCTACCTACTTGTTAAGCGCTTCCATCATGAATGCCCCAGCCGCCATCGTGCTGGCTAAACTCTTTATGCCCGAATCGGAGCCAGATAAAATAGACCGCAATCTGATCGTGAATAAAGATCAAATCGGGGTTAACCTGGTGGATGCGATGGCCAGCGGGGCAGCGGATGGATTGAAATTAGCATTGAATATCGGAGCGATGTTGCTCGCCTTCATTGCCATCATCTATGCATTGAATTGGATTCTGGTGGATTTTATCGGTGCCTTAACGGGACTGAATGAAGTGGTCATACAAAGTACCAATGGGGTGTATCAGGGATTTTCATTGCAGTACATCCTGGGACAAGTGTTTCGTGTTTTCGCGTTTTGTATTGGAGTGGATTGGAGCGAGTCGTTGTATGTGGGTAGTTTGCTCGGCCAGAAACTGGTGATCAACGAATTCGTTGCTTACCTGGATCTCGCCAGCCTGAAGGCGTCTGGTGTATTGAGTGAAAAGTCGATTCGAATTGCGACCTATGCGCTTTGTGGGTTTGCGAATTTTAGTTCCATCGCGATTCAAATAGGAGGTATCGGTGGAATGGCACCCGGGCGTCAGGGGGATTTATCCCGCTTAGGATTGCGGGCCATGATTGCCGCTACCCTTGCAACTATGATGACCGCCACGATTGCGGGTGCCATCTTTTGAGTTATGAAAATCACCAATGCACTTTTCGCCTTAATGTTTATGATATTCGCCTTCGTTCAGGTGGATGATCCAGACCCGCTGATCTGGATTTTGATTTATGGTAATATGGCGGTGATCAGCGTATTGGCAATGTTTCGTCTACGTTTTAAGGTATGGATACTGATTTCCGTCATCATTTACCTTGTGTATGCCTCCATTCTGGTACCCGGAGCTTATGAATGGTTTCAATCCCCCGATCGGTCTTTATTGTTTGACGACCTGGCCAAAATGCAATTTCCCTATATCGAAGAGACGCGCGAGTTTCTTGGTTTGATTATTTGTCTTTTTGTTCTGATTGTCCAAACCATCCAAATTCGAAAATTATAGGAGCATCAAACGTTTGCGTAAATCCTTTAATTTAACGCGATTCTTACGGAATAACCCTGTGAAATAAGCGATCGGAATCTTTATCTTGTAGCTTCTTAAACTACCTATGAAAGCCCCGATTCAAAAGATCCTGCTGGTGTTGGCCATTGTAGGATGTTCTGCACCAAAAGAGAAAATTCCGGATACCCCCATGTCCCAGGAGCTGCAAAAGAAAGTAGTGATTTACCAAATGATGACCCGCCTGTTTGGTAATACGAAAACAAACAATACCACCCATGGAACGCTGAACGAGAACGGAGTTGGAAAATTCGCTGACATTAATGAAACGGCTCTGAAAGAAATAAAAGAACTGGGAGTAACTCACGTTTGGTATACCGGGGTGCTTGAGCACGCATTGATGACCGATTATACTGCTGAAGGAATTCCACTCGATGATGCCGATGTCGTGAAAGGCCGGGCGGGTTCACCGTATTCTATTAAGGATTATTACGATGTCAATCCTGATCTTGCAACGGATGTGAAGAATCGGATGGCGGAGTTCGGGCAATTGGTAGCACGCACGCATGCAGCGGGCATGAAGGTGTTGATTGACTTTGTTCCGAATCATGTGGCCCGTGGTTACAAGAGTGATGTGAAACCTGCAGGAGTCGCTGACCTGGGTGAAGGCGATGATACCGCTGTGGCCTTTAAACCTTCCAACAACTTCTATTACTTACCGGGAAAGGCCTTTCAGCCTCCGGTTCGCTACAATCCATTGGGTCAACAGTCCACAACCACTGAAGATAAAAAGTTTTCGGAAATACCTGCCAAGGCTACTGGCAACGATCAGTTCACGGCTACTCCATCCATCGATGATTGGTTTGAGTCGGTCAAGTTGAACTATGGAGTGGATATTTTGGATAATCGTAAGACCTATTTTGAGCCGGTGCCCAACACCTGGGAAAAGATGCGTGACATTCTGGTGTATTGGGCCGGTAAAAATGTAGATGGTTTCCGGTGCGACATGGCAGAAATGGTTCCGGTTGAATTTTGGAGTTGGGTCATTCCGCAGGTGAAGGCAGTTAACCCTGAGATCGTTTTTATAGCAGAAATTTACAATCCTGCGCAATACCGAAATTACATTCAAACGGGCCGGTTTGACTATCTCTACGACAAGGTGCAATTGTATGATACACTGCGGCTCCTGATTAACGGTCACTCGAATACGGTACACCTTGCTGAGATTCAGAAAAGTTTAGCGGGCATCAATCATAAGATGCTGCATTTTCTGGAGAACCACGATGAGCAGCGAATCGCTTCGCCCTTCTTTGCCGGTGATTATTGGAAGGCGGTACCGGCCATGGTGATCAGTGCCACGCTTGATCAGGCTCCTATCATGATTTACTTTGGCCAAGAGGTAGGTGAGCCCGGAGCCGGAGCCGAAGGATTTAGTGGGGAGGACGGACGCACCACGATTTATGATTATTGGGGTGTACCAGAGCATCAGAAATGGGTAAATGGTGGGAAGTACGATGGTGGAGGATTGAGTGACGATCAAAAAGCCTTGCGTCAATTTTATGGCGATATCCTTTTTTTCGCAGCTTCGAATCCTGCCATCACCCAGGGCGACTACTTTGATTTAACCGAATTCAACCAACAGCAAGGTAATATCAATCACCGCATTCATGTTTTTGCACGCGTATCGGGTGAAGAGCGTCTGGTGATCCTTTCGGGATTTAATGACAAACTGATGCGGGTGAAAATCCAATTATCGGAAGAAGTGAAGCAAGCATTTCAGTTTGCACCGGGCGAAGAATACCTTGGTCGGGATTTGCTTCGCAGTGGTCAGGACATTGGACTTGATTCGACCGGTACCTTTGAAGTGGATTTACCCGCGTATGCGGCTTATATTTTTAAGATTAAATAACCATGCGCAAGAGTTCCTGTGTATTAATTGTATTACTGTTACTCTTCTCCTGCGGGCAACCGCAAAAGGTAACAAAGTGGCCTTATGGTGTCAATTACGAGATCTTCGTTCGATCGTTTGCCGATAGCAATGGCGATGGCATTGGCGACTTCAACGGAATTACCGCACGATTGGATTATTTACAGGACCTTGGTGTGGGTGGCATTTGGTTGATGCCCATTATGCCTTCACCGACTTATCATAAATATGATGTGGTTGATTACAAAGCGGTTGATGCCGAGTATGGCACCCAGGAAGATTTCAAAAAATTAGTAGCCGAGGCACACAAACGCGGAATCCGGATCCTCGTGGATTTGATTTTAAATCATACCGGTTCCGATCACCCCTGGTTTCAAAGCGCGAGCAAAGATCCGAACAGCCCCTATCGCGACTACTATGTTTGGGCTGATAAGGATTCCATCCGCGAACAGATATCAAAAAAGTCAATTTCCCTGGATTCGGATAATATCACCCAATGGCACGCAGTGAATAGCGACACGCTTGCCGAACACTATTATGGTTTTTTCTGGGGCGGTATGCCCGACTTGAATTTTGATAATCCGAAAGTTAAGCAGGAGTTTATTGACATCGGCAAATATTGGCTGGCCGAGATGAATGTGGATGGATTTCGGTTGGATGCAGCCAAGCACATCTTTCCTACCGAACGGGCAACCGACAATCATGCGATCTGGGTTTGGTTTCGCGAGGAGATGCAAAAGATAAAACCGGAAGTTTACCTGGTAGGCGAAGTCTGGTCCAAAGCCGAGGATGTGGCACCGTATCTGCAAGGGTTGCCCGCTTTATTTAATTTTGATATGGGCTATGCCATCACATCGGTAGTACAAGCTGGGCAGGATACGATTGGATTAATCAAAAAATACAAAGAGATCAGCGATTTTTATAATCAAAGTACAAACGAGTATATCGATGCTGTCTTTTTGAAAAATCATGATCAGAACCGGATAGCCAGTGAGTTGGAGAATAATCTGCAGAAGGCCCGGATAGCCGCAGGGATTTTGTTAACCCTACCAGGTACACCTTATATTTATTATGGCGAAGAGCTGGGAATGTTTGGTAAAAAGCCAGACGAATATATACGCGAGCCTTTCCTCTGGGCACCCGGTAAGGAAGACGCAATGCAGACACGCTGGGAAGAACCTCGTTACAGCACGGATCAAACAGTAATTCCTTATTCAGTACAGAAGGACGATCCCAATTCGATTTATAATTTTTACACAGACTTTATCCGTTATCGCAATAGTAGCATGATCTTAACCTACGGGGATATTGAAAATTCGCCATTACAGGTAAGGGAACTGGTGAGTTTTATTCGCAGGCAGGGGGAGGACAAGCGGTTGGTGATACACAATGTATCCGATGTTGAAGTTACTATCAGAATGGAGAACGAGTTAGCAGGGTTTGATGAGGTTGAGTTTCTGACCGGGGGAGAACTTAATGCCCATGAAACGGAGTGGACAATACCGGCATACACATCAATAATTATTAAATAATCAGATAAAAGACTGGATTCAATGATAAAAGGAAAATCACGGGTCATTATTGAAACTGTACAACCACTTGTAGAGGGTGGGTTATACCCGGCTAAGCGAACTGCAGGTGAACGTGTAGATGTTTCCGCTGCCATTTTTGGCGATGGCCATGACCATATTCGGGCGGAAGTGTTGTTTAAAAAGGAAGGAGCTGCTGCCTGGCAACGGGTAGAAATGACTCCCACCTTTAATGATGAATGGAAGGCATCCTTTTATGTAACGGAGCAAGGTTTTTATGTTTACACGATTCAAGCCTGGGTCGATCACTTCGATACCTGGTATGACGGCTTTAAGAAGAAAGCCAACGCAAAGATTGATGTAACTGTAGAATTGATGGAAGGTGCGATTTTGTTGCGCACCCTGGGTGAATCGAATCCGGAATTGATAGCCTATGCGCGGAGGTTAGAGGATAAAAGCCGATATCAAACGGCTATTGACCTGGTACTCAGTAAAGAGTTTGAGGAAGTAGTTCATCATAATCCGCTTCGGATTTATGAAACGAAGCTGAATTCTGAAATCAAGATAAAGGTGGAACATGCCAAAGCAAATTTCAGCGCATGGTATGAATTTTTTCCCCGATCCGCTTCTCTCGAATCAGGAAAACACGGCACCTTTCAGGATTGCATTCGCCTGCTGCCGCGAATAGCGGCCATGGGTTTTGATGTGCTGTATTTTCCACCCATACACCCCATCGGTAAAGTAAACCGGAAAGGGAAGAACAACAATGTGCGTTCACAACCGGGCGAACCTGGATCGCCTTGGGCCATCGGCAGCGATGAGGGTGGTCATAAATCCATCTTGCCGGCATTGGGTACGTTGGCTGATTTTAATAAGCTGGTGGTTGAAGCAAAAAAAATGGGGATCGATGTAGCGATGGACATTGCGTTCCAATGCGCACCTGATCATCCCTATGTGAAGGAACATCCGGAGTGGTTTAAGCAACGGCCGGATGGCACTATACAATATGCGGAAAACCCCCCTAAAAAGTATCAGGATATCTATCCTTTTAATTTTGAGAATGATAATTGGCAAGGCTTGTGGGACGAACTCAAATCGGTTTTTCTTTTTTGGATAGAACAAGGTGTAAAAATTTTCCGGGTCGATAACCCGCATACCAAGCCTATTCCGTTTTGGCACTGGGTAATTTTAGAAATTCAGAAAGACCATCCGGATATTATCTTTTTATCGGAGGCTTTTACAAGACCCAAGATCATGGCCTCGTTGGCGAAGGTCGGGTTCACCCAATCGTACACTTATTTTACCTGGCGAGTTTCTAAGCAGGAATTGATTGACTATGTGAATGAACTCGTATTCGGCCCATCGCGCAATTACTTTCGGCCCAATTTCTGGCCGAATACCCCAGATATCCTGCCATACCACCTTCAGCATCAGGGTGAAAACATCTTTATTCTGCGGTATGCCATGGCCGCAACGTTGTCGTCCAACTATGGGGTATATGGCCCGGCCTATGAGTTTTATGAAAACACCCCCATTGAAGGCCGAGAGGAGTACTTTAACTCAGAGAAGTATGAAGTACGCCATTACGATTGGAAACGTACCAATCGCATGACGGATATTATGAGTTTGCTGAATAAGATCCGTAAAGAGAACGAGGCGATGCAATCGACCTGGAATATTCAGTTTTGCCCGATCGAGAATAATCAGATACTGGCCTACCTGAAGGCAACCGATGACTTGAAGAACATTATTCTGGTGGTCGTTAATCTTGACCCACAACGTGGCCAAAGCGGATTTGTACAACTCCCTAAAGATCGATTAAAACTGACCGATAAAATCAATATCAAAGTTCATGACCTGATTACGGATGAGCATTACACCTGGACCCAGGAATGGAACTATGTGGATTTGAATCCGAACAAGATGCCGTTTCATGTTCTCAAACTGGAAATTCACGAGTCAAATATGTAATTCATGGCCGCACCCTCAAAAAATAGAGATCCACTTTGGTTTAAAGATGCCATCATTTACGAAGTAAGTGTACGGGCATTTTATGACAGCAATGGAGATGGGATTGGAGATTTTCAAGGCCTGATACAGAAATTGGATTACCTGGAAGATTTAGGAATTACTGCCATCTGGTTGTTGCCGTTTTTTCCTTCGCCTTTGAAAGATGATGGCTTTGATGTGACCGAATATTGCGACATCCATCCGGATTATGGAACGCTGGCAGACTTTAAGGTCTTTTTAAAGGAAGCGCATCGAAGGGGAATTCGGGTTATTACCGAGCTAGTGCTCAATCACACATCTGATCAACACCCGTGGTTTCAGAAATCGCGCAAAGCAAGACCCGGCTCGCGCTACAAGGATTATTATGTCTGGAGCGATACCCAGGAAAAGTATAAGGAGGCACGCATCATGTTTACCGATGACGAACCTTCTAACTGGTCGTGGGACAATGAAGCCAAGGCCTACTATTGGCATCGGTTTTACCGGCACCAACCGGAATTGAATTTTGAAAACCCTGAGGTCCAGCTGGAAATCATTAAGATAGTTGACTTTTGGATGAAGATCGGTGTTGATGGATTTCGTTTGGCATCGGTACCCTTTCTGTTTGAAGAAGAAGGTACCAATTGTGAAAACCTGCCGCAAACACATGCCTTCCTCAAGCGCCTCCGTGGACACATCGACAAGCACTATGAGGATCGGATCCTGATGGCGGAAGCTAATCTTTGGCCCGAAGATGCCGCCCAGTATTTCGGGGAAGGTCAGGAGTGTCATATGAATTTCCACTATCCGTTGATGCCCCGGCTTTACCTGGGGTTGCGCACGGAAGATTCCTATCCGATCATTGACATCCTGGAACAAACGCCTTCAACACCACTCAACAGTCAGTGGGCTTTGTTCTTACGCAACCACGATGAGATTGGCCTTGAGATGGTGACAGAGGAAGAAAAGGATTACCTCTTTAAAGCCTATGCCAATGACCCACACACCAAGCACAACCTGGGCATTCGCAGACGATTGGCGCCCCTTTTAAATAATGACCGGAGAAAGATCGAGTTGTTATACGCATTGTTGTTTTCCTTGCCGGGTACCCCGGTACTTTATTATGGCGATGAGATCGGGATGGGCGACAACATTTATCTGGGTGATCGGTTTGGTGTTCGTACTCCCATGCAATGGAACATGAACATCAATGCCGGCTTTTCTTCGGCCAATCCTCAAAAACTTTACCTACCGGTGATTACAGACCCGGTGTACCGGTATGAATCGGTAAACGTGGCCACCCAGGATGAGAATCCATCCTCGTTAATGTGGTGGATTAAAAATGTGCTGGCCATGCGCAAGCGCCTTAACCTGTTTGGCCGGGGCGATATTAAGTTTATTGACAGCAGCAATTCAAAAGTGCTTTGCTTCTCACGTACCTATCAAAAGCAAACTATTATCGTGGTGGCCAACCTTTCACAATTTTCACAAGCTACCACATTGGATCTGAAAGAATTTAAAGATTGCGACATTACAGAAGTATTCAGTCAAAACCGGTTTATGAGTGTTGCGGAAGGAGACTACGCCATCACGATTGGACCCTATGGGTACTTCTGGTTTCAGGCAGACGCCTCTGAGAAAAAGGAACAAGGAGGCAGCTCCAATGAATTGTTCCTATTTAAAGCCGAGCTTTCGTGGGAGCGTTTGTTCTCCAATTACAATGAAGTACGGGTATTGGAGCGAAAGGTGTTACAACCGTTCATGAAAAAGTGTCGATGGTTTGGCGGGAAAGCCCGCGCCATCAGTAAGATGAGCATTCACAAGGTAATTCCGTTGAAGGTGGAAGGAGAGACTCACTACCTCACCATCATTGAAGTACATTATGTGCAGCGGTTGCCCGAGCTATATTTTCTGCCGATGTGCTTTATTCCTTCGGACAGTATTTTTGATAAGGTGGAGTATACCGCGCAAAGTGTGGTGAGCCGGGCCGAGATTCAGGGAAAAGTTGGTTTTATTTTGGATAGCAGTTACCACAAAGGGTTCCGCGATTATTTGTTCTCCAGTATGGATCGTAAGGTACGAGTGAAGGATGAAGATGGAACCCTGGAATTTAACAGCAGTGTGTTTACCAAGTTAAATGCCGAACGTGTTGAGTCGAAAATCCTGAAAGCGGATCAGAGCAACACCGCCATTATCTACAACGACCAATACTTTTTCAAATTCTATCGCAAGATTGAGCAAGAGATTAACCCCGATCTGGAGATTGTGAGATTTCTGTCAGAGAATACTTCATTCCGCAATGCGCCCAAGTATGCTGGAAGTATTGAATTCAAGGATGACTCCGGAAAGACCATTGTTTTTGGATTATTGCAGGAGAAGGTTGAGAACCAGGGGGATGCCTGGATCATGACCATCGACTCGGTGGGACGGTTTTATGAGCGTGTGATGGCAAAGGCAAAAAAAGAAAAATTACCTACCCTGGTAAATAAAGCCGCCATCAAATTTGAAGAAGCACCGGAATTGATTCAGGAATTTATTGGCCGTGGATTTTATGAACGCGTTGTGCGGTTGGGCCAACGGACTGCCGAAATGCACATGGCGTTGGCTTCAGACAAAACAAACCCGGCCTTTGCACCTGAGTACTTTAATGCCAACTATCAACGTTCGCTCTATTCTGCCTTGCGCAAACTGACTCGCGATCGGTTTAAGCTGCTGGAACAATCCATGGGTAAGCTGAAAGATGAAACCCAGGAACTAGCACGGAAAGTATTGGCGATGGAAGACAGCGTGCTGGCGTGTTTCAGTGAGGTTTATCAAGTAAAGATCAATGCGATCAAAACCCGCATCCATGGCGATTACCACCTGGGTCAGGTGTTGTTCACAGGAAAGGACTTCATCATAATCGATTTTGAGGGTGAGCCGGGCTTTAGTTTCAGCGAGCGGAGGCTCAAGAAAAACCCCATGAAAGATGTGGCCGGAATGATGCGCTCTTTTCACTATGCGGCTTTTGGCAAAATCCTGTTGAACGAAAACTATCGGGAAAAAGACATTGAGTTTTTGATCCAATGGGCGGAGCAGTGGCAACACTATGTGAGCCGGTTTTACCTGGGTGCCTATTTGGAACGATTAGGGTTGGAGAGTAACTTAAGCGACCAGGATGAAATCCTGATTCGTACCTACCTGATCGAGAAAGCGATTTATGAATTGGGATATGAACTAAATGGAAGGCCCGATTGGGTAAACATTCCACTGCGCGGGATTTATTACCATATGAACCGGTATTTCCAAGCCAAGGAAGAACGAAAAAAGAAAAACTAAAACTATGGGCAAAAAAGCAACTACCAAAATCAAGGCTGACGAGCACGATAGCTTTAGTCTTCTCACCGACTTCGATATCCACTTGTTTAGAAGCGGAAAGCATTTTAAGCTCTATGAAAAATTAGGGGCTCACCTCGCTACATTTAAGGAACAAGCCGGTACGTACTTTGCGGTTTGGGCTCCGAATGCCAGGCAGGTTTCGGTCATTGGCAATTTTAATCACTGGAATAGCAACGATAATAAACTGTCTCCGCGATGGGATGAATCCGGAATCTGGGAAGGATTCTTTCCGGGGATAGGCAAAGGAGAGGCCTACAAGTATGCCATTCACTCCAATACCGGTGAGTACCTAGAGAAGGCCGATCCATTTGCATTCTATGCTGAGGTGGCACCCCGTACAGCTTCTATTATTTGGGATCATACCTATTCCTGGCGGGATAGCAATTGGTTATCAGAACGGAAAAAATCCACCGGTAAGCCTAAGCCATACTCAGTCTATGAGGTACATGCAGGCAGTTGGCGTAGAAAACCGGAAGATGGGAATCGTTCCCTCTCGTATAAGGAGATGGCCGTAGAAATGGTAAACTATGTAAAGGAAAATGGATTCACACACGTGGAGTTTTTACCGGTCATGGAGCATCCGTTCTTTGGGTCGTGGGGGTACCAGCTTACCGGATACTATGCACCCACCAGCCGCTTTGGCGAACCACAGGAATTTATGGAATTGGTGGACGCGTTTCATGCAGCTGATATTGGGGTAATTCTGGATTGGGTACCCTCTCATTTTCCGGGTGATGCCCATGGATTATATAAGTTTGATGGAACCCATTTGTACGAACATGCTGACCCCCGCAAGGGATTTCATCCGGATTGGAGCAGTTATATCTATAATTATGGACGGGAAGAAGTTCGGTCTTTTTTGATCAGCAATGCCTTGTTCTGGATCGATGTATTTCATGCGGATGGATTGCGGGTGGATGCCGTAGCCTCCATGCTTTATCTGGATTATTCGCGCAAAGCGGGTGAGTGGATTCCAAACGAATATGGTGGAAATGAAAATATTGAGGCCATCAAATTCCTGAAGGAATTCAACGAAGTAGTTTATGGCAACTTTCCCGATGTAGTTACCATTGCGGAAGAATCCACAGCTTGGTCCGGTGTTTCTAAACCTACATTTTTAGGGGGCTTGGGATTTGGACAGAAGTGGATGATGGGCTGGATGCATGATACCTTACATTATTTTAAGCTCGATCCGATTCACCGGAAGTACCATCAGAATGAAATTACCTTTAGCATCATGTATGCCTTTACTGAAAATTTCATGTTGCCACTATCGCACGATGAAGTGGTGCATGGTAAAGGATCATTGCTGGGGCGAATGCCCGGAGATGAATGGCGCAGGTTTGCCAATTTGCGGTTAATGTATGCGTATATGTTTACCCATCCGGGTACAAAATTGCTGTTCATGGGTGGCGAATTTGGCCAGTCGGCAGAGTGGAGTCATGATCGGAGTTTGGATTGGCATCTGTTGGACTATGGCCCCCATCAAGGGATACTCACGTTGATCAAAGATTTGAATATGCTCTATAAAACAGAGCCTGCATGTTATCAATTTCCATTTGACAATAGGGGATTTGAATGGGTCGATTATTCGGACCAGGAAAATAGCGTTATCATTTACATGCGGAAAGGTGAAAAACGGGAAGATGCATTAATGGTAGTTTGTAACTTCACACCTGAAACAAGACAATTGTATCGCATCGGTGTTCCCTTCCGGGGCACGTACCACGAAGTATTTAATTCAGATGATTTGAAATACGGTGGGAGTGGAGTTCTTAATCAGGGACTGTTATACACTACCCCGGTAAAATATCACGGTAAGGATTATTCAGTTCCAATAACACTACCTCCTCTGGCCCTATCGGTTATTAAATTAGTTGAAGAAAAAGCTGAATTTGATTTGGAGTGATTTTCTTGTGTAACCCATTTTTTTAAAGAATGCCCGGCACACCTAAGAATAAATACGTTTGTATTCACGGACACTTTTATCAACCGCCTCGCGAAAATGCCTGGCTGGAAGTGATCGAGTTGCAAGACTCAGCCCATCCCTATCATGATTGGAATGAACGGATTACTGCAGAGTGCTACGAGCCTAACGCTACTTCCAGAATTTTGGATGAGGGTGGCGTAATTAAGAACATCGTTAACAATTATTCACGCATCAGTTTCAATTTTGGACCTACCTTACTCTCCTGGATGGAATTGTATTCACCGGAAACGTATCACGCCATTTTGGAGGCGGATCGAGAAAGTATTAAAAACTTTGGTGGGCATGGTTCTGCAGTAGCGCAAGTGTACAACCACATCATTATGCCTCTGGCCAACCGGGCAGATAAAGAAACGCAGGTGTTGTGGGGCATTCGGGATTTTGAAAACCGGTTTAAGCGTAAGCCAGAAGGCATGTGGTTGGCGGAAACTGCAGTGGATACGGAAACACTGGAAATACTAGCTGCCAACAATATAAAATTTACAATCCTCGCGCCCCGTCAGGCGAAAGCGGTTCGTAAATTGAAGGCGGAAGACTGGATTGAGGTCAACGATCGTTCAATTGATACCACAAAAGCCTATCAATATAAGTTACCCAGTGGCAATTCCATTGTAGTATTCTTTTATGAAGGGGATATCTCACAAGCCATCGCCTTTAATGGGTTATTAAATGATGGTAAGAGGTTTGCTGATCGGTTACTGAATGTGATTGATCAGGGAGATTCAGAGCCACAATTAGTGCATGTGGCCACGGATGGTGAAACATATGGGCATCACCACAAGCATGGCGAAATGGCATTGGCTTTTTGCCTGGATTATATTGAGCAGCAAGGTCGCGCCAGATTGACCAACTATGCCCAATTTATGGAATTGTTTCCTCCGGAAAATGAAGCCCAGATTATTGAAGACAGTTCATGGAGTTGTGTTCATGGAGTGGAACGGTGGCGGGCTAACTGCGGTTGTAATACAGGTAAGCCCGGGTGGCATCAGCATTGGCGTAAGCCTTTACGGGAGGCTCTCGATTGGCTCCGGGACGAGGTAAAAGAGATTTTTGAGCGGGAAGCAATCAAAGTATTAAGAGATCCATGGAAAGCCCGGAATGAATACATCAACGTAGTGTTGAAGCGGAGCGATGATAACATTAGGCGTTTTTTGAAGGTGCATGCTCTCAACGAATCCTCTTCTTCAAATCGAATTATGCGCATCATGGAAATGCAACGGCATGCCATGCTGATGTATACCAGTTGTGGTTGGTTTTTTGATGAAATTTCGGGCATTGAAACAACCCAGGTAATGCAGTATGCGTGTCGTGTTATCCAGTTGGCCAATCAGATTGGAGAAGTAGACCTGGAAGCGGAGTTTATCAGACGGTTGGAGCAAGCCCCCAGCAATGTGTCTGCCTATGAACATGGAGCTGCCGTTTATGTAAAGGAAGTATTGCCTTCCCGTACGAACTTACAACGTGTAGGAATTCACTTTGCGGTTTCGTCAGTTTTTGAAGACGAACCTGAGTCCCTTACTATTTTCAACTACAGTACTTCCAGCGAGGCCTTCATTAAAAAGGAGGCTGGTGAGCAAAAGCTGGTATTGGGTATTACCAATGTTAAGTCAATGGTCACCCGGTCTCAAAAGAAATTTGCCTTTGCCGTCATTTACCTGGGTAAGCACAATATCATTGGAAACATTTCCCTGGACATGGAACCCGAAAAGTTTTCGGGTATGCAACTCCGGATGGTGAAAGCGTTTGAGGAAGGTCGGTTGGGAGATGTAATTGGACTAATGCAAACTTATTTTGGTCCGGACAAATACACCATCTGGCATTTGTTTCAGGATGAAAAGCGAAAGATTTTGGATATGATCTCGCAGGAAAGTATGATGGAGTTGGAGAACTCGCTGCGCAAAAGTTATAACCAGGATTATCCACTCATCAATGCGTTGGCCAATAACAATATCCCGATCCCGAATACCTACAGAACCACCTTTGAATATGTATTGAATGCTGATTTGGTGAAGATTTTTCAATCGGAGAAGATCAACATTAAGGAGATGGAGCGGATTGTTGCTGAACTGGCCCGGTGGAACCTGAAGATTGAAGATCCGCGTAAGCTATCCCGTTTGGCAGGAGAAAGTATTTTCAAAGAATTAAAGCGAATCAGCAGCGAACGGGAAAACGTAAAACGCGTCCAACGACTAAACCGGATGTTTCCTTTGCTGGAGAAGTTTAAACTGGAACCAAATTTTCACAAGAGTCAAAATCTGTACTTTGAAATTTCCATGGAAAATAAGAGCCGCCAGGTTCAGGAACTGGAGGTAGAATGGGTGGAGCAATTTAAGTTGCTTGGAACCAACCTGGGTGTTAAAATTGAATGATTAAACCAACTGGGCTTTTGCCTGTTGTTTGTCCAGGTAATCCCAAACCAGGCTACTCGCACCCAATATGGGAGCTGCCTGGTTTTGCATGGCAGAAGGCAAGACCTTTATTTTTCCACGGAAGAGGGGCATCAGGTTAGCTTCCATGTGTTTGATTGTGGGCCTGAAAATCAAATCACCCGCCATGGACAGACCACCAAATAAGAAGATGGCTTCCGGATCAGTATGGACAACGGTTTCGGCCAATTTCATTCCTAAAATTCGCCCGGTGTATTCAAACGCTTCCATGGCAACCACATCGCCCCGGTGCGCAGCCTCTGAAATCATTTTCGTATTGAGGTCTTCAAAACTGATGCCCCGCAATTCACTTGGCTCAAGATGATCGGCAAGCAATTTGTAAACAGTACGTTTAATACCTGTTGCTGATACATATGTTTCAAGGCATCCGCGCTTCCCGCAATTGCAATATCTGCCATTGGGATTTACAGCGGTGTGACCAACTTCTCCGGCTATTCCGTGATGTCCATTGAGCAATACTCCCCCACAAACAAAGCCGCTCCCTAATCCGGTACCGAGGGTAATTACGACAAAGTCCTTCATGTGTTTGGCGTTGCCATAGATCATTTCACCCACCGCTGCTGCATTGGCATCGTTGGTGAGAATACAGGGCACACCAAACTCTTCATTAAACATTCGCGCCAAGGGAAGCACTCCCTTCCATTTCAGGTTAGTAGCGCGTTCAATGTTGCCAGTATAATAATTGCCATTGGCGGCACCCACACCAATCCCTACAATGCGTGTATTGGGTGGAAGCTCCTGGATTCCCTTACGGAGGGCATCGGCCATGGCATCAAAATATCCTTGAAACTCTTCGTACTGAGTTGTTGGGATGTTGCCCTGGTGGAGCACATTTCCTTGCCGGTCAACAATTCCATACTTGGTGTTCGTCCCTCCGATATCAATGCCGATGGTCAAATCTTTCATGCTGTACGATTAGATGGAAAGAATTTTTGCAATGCGCAAGGACTCACTATCGATTTCGTGCTGGTGATTAATGATAGTAGAAAAGTTGTTATACACGATTATATTATTTCGTATGCCAACCATAACATCTTTTTCCCCTTTCAGCAATCCTTCCACGGCCGCTACACCCATTTTGCTGGCTAATACCCGGTCAAAGTAGGTAGGCGTGCCACCTCGTTGCAAATGGCCAAGGATGGTCACCTTAATGTCGAAGTAATTATTGCGCTCGGAGAACTTTTTGGCTAACTCCATGGCGCCACCCAGCTTACTTCCTTCGGCAACTACCACCAGACTCGATTTCTTATTCGTCTTTCCGCCCTCATCTAATTTATGAAAAAGATCATCCAACGTCATATTTTCTTCGGGGATGATGGTGGCTACTGCACCTCCTGCAATTCCGCAATTAATAGCAATATAACCCGAATTACGCCCCATTACCTCAATAAAGAACAACCGGTTGTGGGAGATGGCCGTATCCCGGATTTTATCAATGGCCTCAACGGCAGTATTGGTAGCTGTATCGTATCCAATTGTATAGTCAGTTCCTGCAAGATCATTATCTATTGTTCCAGGAATACAAACCGCGGGAATGGAATACTCTTCGTAGAATTTGTGGAGTCCTGTAAAAGTGCCATCACCACCAATGGCAACCAATCCATCAATCCCATGCTTTTTCAGATTTTGAAATGCCTTTTCTCGTCCTTCTTTCGTTCTGAACTCCTGACTTCTGGCAGATTTGAGGATGGTACCACCGCGTTGAATAATGTTTCCTACTGAGCGCGCCCCTAGCTTTACAATATCTCCATCAATCATGCCTTCATATCCCTGCATGATTCCGTAAACTTCTTTTTTGTAGTAGATAGCACTTCGAACAACAGCCCGTAGTGCTGCGTTCATCCCAGGAGCATCTCCACCGGAGGTGAAGACTCCTATCTTAGATATTTTTGGTTCCATTCGTTAAGCCGAAGGACCAAAAATACGGGATAGGAGGGTTTTTACAAGGAATGTTCAGGTTATTCAGATTTCAATCGTTTGAAATAATTGATCAACCCGTTGGTGGACCCATCGTGTGTGGTAATGGTTGATTCGCTCGTTAATTCAGGTAGTATCTTTTTAGCCAACACCTTACCTAATTCAACTCCCCATTGATCGAAACTAAAGATATTCCAGATCACTCCCTGCACGAAGATTTTATGTTCATACAAGGCAATCAATGTGCCCAAGGTATGGGGTGTTAGTTTCTTAAATAAGATTGAGTTGGTGGGCCTGTTGCCTGAAAACACCCGAAAGGGTAAATGGAACTGGATTTCTTCACTCTTCATTCCAGCGGCCCGCAATTCTTCTTCAACCATTTCCTCTGTCTTACCGATCATCAAGGCTTCCGTTTGTGCAAAGAAGTTAGACAGGAGTTTTACATGATGATCTCCGATTGAATTTTGAGATTGAGCAGGGGCAAGAAAGTCGCATGGAATTAGCTTGGTACCTTGATGAATCAATTGATAGAAGGCATGTTGACCATTCGTACCCGGTTCGCCCCAAATGATGGGCCCGGTTTGATACAGCGTAGGTTGGCCCTGGCGGTCTACCGACTTGCCATTGCTTTCCATATTGCCCTGTTGAAAATAGGCAGCAAAACGATGCAAGTACTGGTCGTACGGTAGGATGGCTTCCGAATGGGCATCAAAAAAATTAGTATACCAGATTCCTAGCACGGCCAGAATCACAGGTATATTCTTATCAAAGGGTTCGTTCCGGAAGTGATGATCGGCATCATGAGCGCCTTCCAATAATTGAATGAAGTTATCATAGCCAATGGTACAAGCGATGGAAAGCCCGATGGAGGACCAAAGTGAATACCGGCCACCCACCCAATCCCAAAAGACAAACATATTTTCAGGAGCAATTCCAAAATTGGTGACCGCCTTTGTATTTGTGGATACAGCCACAAAATGTTTTGCAACTTCTCCTTTGCCTAATGTTTTATCGTGAAACCACTTCTTTGCCGATTCTGCATTCGTCATGGTTTCCTGTGTGGTAAAAGTCTTTGAGGCTATGATAAACAAAGTTGTTTCCGGATCCAGATGGCGGACACTTTCGGCTAGATGGGTCCCATCCACATTGGAAACAAAGTGGGGCTTGATGGAACCGTGATAGGGACGCAAGGCTTCCGTAACCATCAGGGGGCCAAGGTCAGAACCACCAATGCCAATGTTGACAATATCGGTAATTCGTTTTCCCGTATACCCCTTCCATTCACCTGTAAGCAGCTTTTCAGAGAATGCCTTTATTTGAGCCAGGACATTGTTCACTAACGGCATCACATCTTCTCCATCAACATAAATGGGTGTGTTAGCCCGGTTCCGCAACGCGATGTGTAAAACCGATCGGTGCTCAGTCTGATTGATCTTATCTCCCCGAAACATCATTTCTATGGCATCCTTCAATGAAACTTCTTCTGCCAATTCTAAAAGGTGATCAAGTGTTTCTTGGGTGATGATGTTTTTGGAGAAATCAACTAAAATGTCATTGAGCATTAAGGTAAATTTCTCAAACCTATTTGGGTCTTCCTGAAACAGGTCGCGCATATGTACGGCTTGCATGGTCAGGAAATGGGCAGTTAATTTTTGCCAGGCATTTGTTTCGGTTGGGTTGATTTTCGGGAGCATAGCGCGATGTACGGTGTCTTTCTTGGAAGACAAATTTATGGTTTGATTGATTTGGGAGTTGTACTTTTAGAAAAATAAGTGGGTTACCCGCCAACTACTTTACGAAGATTTTCTACCAGACCTTCCCACAGATCGTCCAGTTCATCCAGGTCATCAAAGTCGGAATAGTCAATGACTTTAAGAAAAGTAGTTTGGGTTAATTCATTCACTTCAAGACGCAGTTCGAAGTAGGAAGGATCTTTTTCATCTTCCTTGTTTTCCGGAAGGTATTCAAATTTTACAAAGTGAAGTGCGCGGTGGGCGGCCATGATGGCTTTGTGTTCTTCATGATCCCATACAAAGGTGAAGACCTTTTCAGGACTAATTGTAACATCGTCCGCAAACCACTCCGAAAGGCCACTGGCTGTCTGAATATAGGGGTACAGCATTTTTAAGGATGCATGCACTTCAAAATCCTTAGTAAATAGTCTTTTTGTCGTTGTTGCCATACCGGTCCCTCAGATTCGATTTTAATTTATGAATAAATTCCGCTTACCCACAAATTAAATTGGAATAAGTTATATTAATTATCCAAGGAAAGGGTGCTAATTCAAAACCTGCAAAATGGTATTTAGATCAGGTAAAGATAAAGTCATAACGCAATGAAACCAGATGGCGCAATTGCACACGGAGATCATGGGGATTAGTGATAGACCGATGTCAATTTTGCGGTAGTTGTAGGATTGAAATCGAGATTGTAAATCGGCAGCGTATCCGATGTAAATTTTTTGAAATGCCTGGCTGTAAAGTGCGTAAACGGTGAACAAGTGAACGCCTTTTGTTAGTAGCGCGGGGGGGAGTTGAACCCCCGACCTTTGGGTTATGAATCCAACGCTCTAACCACCTGAGCTACCGCGCCATTAAGAATTTTTTCTAAGAACACCCACTATTTTTCGGAGCGCAAACATACAAACTTTTCTCAGATAGTGACAAAAATGGCTTACCCAGATTCGGAAAAGTGATAATTGGCCCTTTTTTTGACACTATCTTTGCATCGAAATGAAAAAGGTAGATAAACTCATCTTATCATCATTCCTCGGGCCCTTTATCCTAACTTTTTTGGTGGTGGTATTCATTCTTTTGAATATCCACATGCTGAAATACTTCGATGATATCATTGGAAAGGACCTGGGGTGGGACGTGATCGGACAGTTACTCTTCTATTTCGCCATCTTCAACACTCCGGTTGCGCTTCCCTTAGCTGTGTTGTTGTCTTCGTTGATCACTTTTGGAAACCTGGGCGAACACTTTGAATTAACTGCCATCAAAAGCCTGGGCATTTCGATGGTCCGCAGCCTGGTGCCGATCTTTGGCTTCGTCATCCTCTTGACCATAGGTGCGTACCTGATCGGAAATTACCTGGTACCAAAAGCTGCGCTGGAAGCGTATAGTTTATTATATGACATTAAACAAAAAAAGCCGGCTCTGGATTTGCGACCAGGGGCCTTTTATAATTCCATTCCCGATATCAGCATTAAAGTCAATGAGAAGGAACCTGATAACGGAATCCTGAAAGGGATCATTATTTACGATCATCGTGGCCGTTCGGGCAACCGCGATGTCATTAAAGCCGACTCCGGAAGGATGTATACCATTTTGAATGATCAATACCTTAAGCTCGAGTTGTATAATGGGTTTAACTATAGAGAAGGCGGAAGCGGAGAGGATCTTTCAGGCCGGCAGGAATCCGTTGAGGACAGTTACCGGAGAACAGCGTTTACCAAATCTCAGATTGTTTTTGATCTGTCTTCTTTCGGATTGAGCCGCACGGATAAAAAGTGGTTTCAGAATAACCGAATTATGCGAAACATGAATCAGCTTAAAGAGGACATGGATTCGGTGCGAAAAGTTATGCGCACCGAGGACATTTCTTTGTATGCATCCTCCAAAAGCATGTTTACCTATTACAGTAAGAAAGATTCCGTTGTATGGCCTGAAGAAGTGAAACGGTTGAAAGCCGCGCGCGACTCAGCGGCCGAAGCAGCCAGCAATCCACAAGCAAGAGATGTAACAATCTTCAATCAACAAGAAAAAATAACGGTGGTGGAAGCACCGAAAAGCATACCCGAACGGATCACGGATCATCACCGATCTGCTTCAGATAGTTTGTTTAGTAAAGAATATAGCCAACGTGAGATCTCCACCGCGCTATCCCAAGCCCGGATGATCAAAGCTCAACTGCTCGCCTACAATACGAATCTTAAAGTCTATGAAACGGAGTTAAGGTTCTATCAAATCCAATGGCATAAAATTATTGCCCAGGCAATTGCGTGCATCGCAATGTTTTTAATCGGAGCTCCGTTGGGGGCGATTATTAAAAAGGGGGGTCTCGGGGTTCCGGTATTGATGTCTATTCTCTTCTTTATTCTATTTTATGTTTTATCGTTGATGGGTGAGAAATGGGCAAAGCAAGAGATTCTTTCTATTCCCGCGGGTATGTGGCTGGCAAATACAATCCTAATTTCAATAGGGCTTATTTTTCTAAAACAGGCACGCTCCGATGCACGGCTGTTTGATGCAGACTTCTATCACGTAGTATGGGACAAAATCCGGATCCGCCTTCAAAAACAGCCTAAAATTCCTGCATAGTTTGGTTAATTGAGGTCATTCCAATACTTTTGCGCGTTGAAAAATAATTAGATTAAAAATTAGAAGAGATGTACCTCAATTCACAAAAGAAGCAAGAATTGTTTAACAAGCACGGTTTCGTAAAAAAGAAGACCGACACAGGCTCACCGGAGTCCCAGATCGCACTTTTTACTCACAGAATCAGCCATTTAACGGAACATTTAAAAGGCCAAAAGAAGGACCACTCGACCCAGCAGGGTCTGCTTAAATTGGTTGGTAAGCGTAAGAAGCTCTTAAATTACCTTCAAAACACCAATATTGAGCGCTACCGGGCGGTACTAAGCGACCTCGACTTAAGAAAGTAAGACACAAAAGAATATCGAATAGGGAACCAACAATGGGTTCCCTATTCGCTTTATATCATTAATCGTGGAAAGGCTGTGAATTGTAGGTCTTTTCATCAATTTCCTACCTATGAAACCAACTATTATCACCAAGTCATGTACGCTGCCCGATGGGCGGCAAATCACCATTGAAACCGGAAAATTAGCCCGTCAGGCGGATGGATCCGTGGTATTGCGAATGGGAAATACCATGTTGTTAGCAACAGCCGTGGCTTCACAAGATGCCAAAGAGGGTGCTGATTTTTTGCCCTTGTCAGTCGATTATCAGGAGAAGTTCGCTTCTACGGGTAAAATCCCGGGCGGCTTTTTAAAACGCGAAGGAAAGCTATCGGATTATGAAGTTCTTATCAGCCGCCTGGTTGATCGTGCAATACGCCCCTTATTTCCGGATGACTACCATGCGGAAACGCAGATCAACATTCAGTTAATTTCTGGCGACCACAATGCCTTGCCAGACGCATTGGCTGCATTTGCCGCTTCCGCAGCACTGTCCGTATCTGACATTCCATTTCAAGGACCCATTTCAGAAGTACGGGTTATTCGTATTGATGGTCAATACATTATCAATCCAACATTAGAGCAAAAGGAAAAGGCAGACCTTGATTTTATCGTGGCCGCTTCCATCGATAATATTCTGATGGTAGAAGGTGAATCGAAAGAGATTCAGGAAGAAGACATGTTAAAAGCATTGCAATTGGCGCACGATGCTATCAAAGTTCAATGTCAATTGCAATTGGAACTTGCCGCAGCTACCAACAAAACCCAAAAGCGTGCATATGAGCACGAAGTTAAGGATGAGGCGTTCAAGGAAGAACTCTTTAAGTTATTATACGACAAGGTCTACGATGTGGCCCGACAGCAATTGAAGAGCAAGAATGATCGTTCAGAATTGTTTTCGAAAATTGTGGAAGAGTATCTCAATTCGTTACCGGAGGACACCACGGTTAACAAAGACCTCGTAAAAAAATACTATAAGGACATTCAGAAGACCGCCTGTCGAAATCTTGTGTTGAATGAAAAGGTTCGGTTAGATGGCCGTAAGACTAATGAAATCAGGCCAATATGGTCTGAGATTGACTATCTGCCATCGGCACATGGATCCTCCATTTTTACCCGCGGAGAAACTCAATCACTGAGCACCGTAACTCTTGGAACCAAGTTGGATGAGCAGTTGATTGATGGTGCCATGTTTGATGGTACGAACAAATTCATTCTTCATTATAACTTCCCAGGTTTTTCAACCGGAGAAGTGAAGCCTAACCGTGGTCCTGGTCGTAGAGAAGTCGGTCATGGTAATCTGGCTATGCGGGCATTGAAGCAAGTGCTTCCCAACCTGAACGAAAGCCCTTATACCATCCGCCTGGTTTCCGATATTTTGGAATCCAATGGTTCGTCCTCCATGGCCACCGTTTGTGCGGGTTCCCTTGCCCTGATGGATGCCGGTATTAAAATAACTGCTCCAGTATCAGGTATTGCTATGGGTATGATTTCAGACAGTTCTACCAAGCGCTATGCGATTCTGTCAGATATCCTTGGCGATGAAGACCACTTGGGGGACATGGACTTTAAAGTAACCGGTACGGAGAAGGGCATTACCGCCTGCCAGATGGACTTAAAGGTAGATGGACTTACTTACGAGGTATTAAAGGAGGCCCTCAATCAGGCTAAGGAAGGGCGGCTTCACATTTTGAATGAAATGAAGAAGACGATTTCATCTCCGAAACCGGATCTTAAACCACACGCTCCGAGAGCGGTGACCATCACCATTGATAAGGATATGATTGGGGCCGTGATTGGGCCTGGTGGCAAAGTGGTTCAGGAAATTCAAAAAACCACAGGTGCAACCATCGTGATTGAGGAAGTTGGCAATAAGGGAATCGTTAACATTTTTGCGAACAATCAGGAGGTAATGGATGCCGCAGTAAAACGTGTCAGAGCCATTGTAGCCATTCCGGAAGTTGACCAGGTATATGATGGAGTCGTAAAATCAATCATGCCATTTGGTGCTTTCGTTGAATTTATGCCAGGGAAAGACGGTCTTTTGCACATCTCTGAAATCAAGTGGGAACGCCTTGAAAATATGGAAGGTGTACTGGAAGTTGGAGAACAAATCAAGGTGAAATTGGTCGAAATTGATAAGAAAACGGGCAAATTCAGGTTGTCCAGGAAAGTACTGATTCCGAGACCCCCAAAGAAGGAAGAAGCCCCCAGCGCTTAATCCTTGCGAATGCAGGTTTTTGGAACTAATTTTTCATTTTTACGTGTTTGATAAACGACCACATAGTAGATGAGACAGTTAAAGATTAGCAAACAGATAACCAACCGCGAGAGCCAGTCTCTGGACAAGTATCTTCAGGAAATTGGAAAGGTTGATCTGCTGACTCCGGATGAGGAGGTGGAATTAGCCAAGCGGATTAAAGAAGGTGACCAGATCGCCCTGGAGAAGTTGACCAAAGCGAACTTGCGCTTTGTGGTTTCTGTTGCAAAGCAATATCAAAACCAAGGTTTGTCGTTGGGGGACTTAATCAACGAAGGGAATTTGGGTTTGATTAAAGCAGCCCAACGATTTGATGAAACCCGTGGTTTCAAATTCATATCGTATGCAGTGTGGTGGATCCGTCAATCCATCTTGCAAGCGTTGGCCGAACAATCCCGAATTGTACGCCTGCCCTTGAACCGGGTGGGTTCTTTGAATAAAATATCAAAAACCTTTTCTGAACTTGAGCAGAAATTTGAACGTGAACCGTCCCCCGAAGAATTAGCGGAAGTGTTGGAAGTCACCACGGCTGAAGTGGTTGATACAATGAAGATATCCGGTCGTCATGTTTCTATGGATGCTCCGTTCGTGCAAGGCGAAGAAAACAGTTTACTCGATGTATTGGAAAATGATAGCGAAGAGACTCCTGATTCAGGTTTGATGACAGACTCTTTGCGCAGAGAAGTGCAGCGTGCACTCTCTACGTTAACGCAGCGCGAGTCAGATGTAATTACCCTTTACTTTGGTCTCAATGGCGAGCACGCCATGACCCTGGAAGAGATTGGAGAGAAGTTTAACCTTACCCGGGAGCGCGTGCGGCAGATTAAAGAAAAAGCTATCCGAAGGTTGCGCCATACCTCCAGAAGCAAGGCCTTAAAGCCTTACTTGGGTTAAGAATGTTTATTTAATGATTTGAAATTAGGGGGTCTCAAGTTATTGAGGCCCTTTTTCTTAAATGTTTAATAGTATGATTATGGAGAAGGTAAAAGTGTTGATTATTGGGTCCGGACCAGCAGGGTACACCGCAGCCATTTATGCCGCCCGGGCAGGACTAAGTCCGGTATTATTTACGGGTGGCCAACCAGGCGGGCAGCTCACAACTACCAACGATGTAGAAAATTTTCCAGGTTACCCTGATGGCATCAACGGTCCGCAGATGATGATGGATTTACAAAAGCAAGCCGAGCGGTTTGGTACCAAAGTAAATTTTGGCCTGGTTACTTCCGTGAACTTTTCTAGTTATCCCTTACAGGTTACAATTGATGAGAAGGATGTTGTGGAAGCGGAAAGCGTAATCATTGCAACGGGTGCATCGGCCAAGTATTTGGGAATTCCATCGGAGGAAAAGTATGCCAACAAAGGAGTCTCTGCATGCGCTGTTTGCGATGGTTATTTTTATCGTGGTAAAGAGGTAGCCGTTGTTGGTGCCGGAGACTCTGCGGCTGAAGAGTCAACCTATCTTTCCAAACTGTGCACCAAAGTACATTTGATTGTCCGAAGAGATGAGATGCGGGCATCCAAGATTATGCAACAGCGGGTACTGAATACGCCCAACATCGAAATACATTGGAACACCGAGACGGATGAAATTTTGGGAGACGATAAAGGTGTTAACGGAGTGCGTTTGGTAAACAATAAAACCGGAGCGAAAAAAGTTGTTCCGGTTCAAGGATTTTTCCTGGCCATTGGCCATAAGCCGAATACCGACATCTTTAAGGGTCAATTGGAAATGGACGATGCTGGTTATCTAAAGGTGGTTCCAGGGTCAACCCGTACCAACGTGGAAGGAGTTTTTGCTGTGGGCGATGTTTCGGATAAAGTATACCGGCAAGCCATTACAGCGGCAGGCAGTGGTTGTATGGGTGCACTCGATGCTGAGAAATTTTTGGCAGCGAAGGAGATGGAACTTGCTCATTAATAGCTAGTTAATCGATGAAATTAGACATACTTGTTATGGCATCGCACCCCGATGATGCCGAATTGGGGTGTGGCGGTACCATTGCCAGGCACATTGCAATGGGAAAGAAAGTGGGCATCATTGACTTTACCCGAGGTGAATTGGGCACCCGAGGTACCGTTCAAACCCGGGATCAGGAAGCCGCAGACTCTGCCGCCATTCTTGGGTTATCCGTTCGGGAAAATTTGAATTTCAAAGATGGATTTTTTCAGCATGATGAAGCCCACCAACGGGAGGTGATCCGCATCATCCGAAAATATCAACCTGAGATTGTCATTGCCAACGCAACCTACGATCGGCATCCCGACCACGGAAAGGGCTCCGAACTTGCTTATCAGTCTTGTTATTATTCAGGACTAGCCAAAATTGAAACGGTTGACGACAATAAGCAGCAAGCAGCCTGGCGGCCCCGGCACTTGTATCATTTTATTCAAAGCCAATGGATCAAACCCGACTTTATTGTAGATGTTTCGGATTTCTGGGAGATCAAGATGAGGGCGATTCGGGCCTATAAAACACAATTTCATGACCCCAACAGCAAAGAGCCGGAAACCTTTATTTCAAGTCCTGCCTTTCTCCAATTCCTGGAGGCGCGTGGGCACGAATTGGGCCATGCCATCGGGGTCCGCTATGGGGAAGGATTTACCATTCGAAGAATGATTGGGATCAATGACCTTTTTGCCTTGCGATAGGTTTAGGGAGCTAATCGGTGAGTAACCCATTGATCATTGGAAAAATAGTATACAATCCGGTCGTGTAACCGATTTGAACGGCCTTGCCAAAACTCTATTTCAAGAGGTGTTACAGCATATCCGCCCCATTGATTGGGTTTCGGTAACACCACTTTCCCCTCAAACCGCTTTTCAATTTCTTTCACCCGCGCTTCCAGAATTTCGCGATTGACGATAAGGTTACTTTGAGGCGAAGCCCAGGCGCCTATCTGACTGCCTCGTGGACGACTTTGAAAATACCGTTCGGAAGCTTCGGGAGTTGTTCGTTCGCAAAGTCCATCGATTCGAACTTGCCGCTCTAATTCGGGCCAGAAAAATGTTAGCGAACAAAAGGGATTATGCTCCAAGTCATTTCCTTTCTTGCTTTGGTAGTTAGTAAAGAAGATAAACGTGTTGTCTTCAACTCCTTTTAGTAACACAATTCGTGCTGCAGGCCTTCCCGATTTTGTTACCGTTGAAAGGGTCATGGCATTGGGTTCCAATACTTCTGCTTGCAGGGCCTCTTGAAACCATTTGTTGAATTGTACGATGGGGTTTCGATCCACATTGGCAATATCCAGGGAACCCTTGGAATATTCATTTCGGATTTCAGAAATCGGTTTCATTTCAAAATTTTGAAAATTAATAAAAGCACTAGTTGCATCTCAGGAATTCCTTCCCTTTATTAAGAATTAATTGGACGCCTGAAAATTAGAATTTAACCAAGTTTTAAGGCACTATGGAATTCTTCAAATATCGAAACAAAATACTACCACAAAAAGGGGGGCTTTTACTTTCCGAGCCGTATTTGGCGGATCCCAATTTTGAGCGGACCACCATTCTTCTGACAGAGCACAATGAAGAAGGTTCGGTGGGTTTTATTCTGAACAAGCCGGCAGAATCGAGGGTGAATGAAGTGATGGAAGATCTAAAAATGTTCGATGCCCGTATTTTTATCGGGGGACCTGTGGAACAGGATACGCTGCATTACGTACATAGGATAAATACCCTGGCGGATTCGATTGAATTACACCCCGGGCTGTATTGGGGTGGTAATTTTGATCAGTTGCTTTCCATGGTGGATACGCATCAGATTGGAGCCACGGATATTAAATTCTTTTTAGGGTACAGCGGGTGGTCGGCAGGACAATTGGAGGATGAATTAAAAGTCGATTCATGGATCGTTAGCGATCAGGTATCGGAAGAGTTGGTATTTGAGACGGAACCCGAAATGATGTGGAAAAAGGCGATGCGTGGGCTTGGAGGTCGTTTTTCGGTATACTCCAATTACCCGGCTGATCCTCGGATGAATTAGGCTGTTTTTAGTAATTTTACCGTTCCTCAGATAGGAGGAGTGATGATAATGGAAAACGATAAAGAGGTGCAAGAGCAAGTAAAGGAGTCTGCTGAGGATGCTGGGATCATGCCCCATAAGAACGGGCTAACCATTGACGAACCAACCGAGGGCGATCACGAAATTCACCATCCGGTTGAGGACTATGCTCATTTCAGTAAGCCGGATTTTGTTGACTTAATAAAAGAACTTACGAAAGAGAATGATTTCAGAAAAGTTGATCTTATTCTCAAGGAGATCAGACCGCTATTTGATGAAATCCGTCAGTCCGAGAAAAATGCTGCCTTGGAGAAATTTAAGGCAGAGGGCGGAAATCCGGATGATTTTGATTACCGCCTGGACGAATGGGATCATGCGTTTGATGCTTCGCTTAAATTAATTCGGGATCGCAGAAATCAATATTACAAGAGTCTTGAGGAAGCGAAGACTGAAAACCTTCGTAAAAAGAATGAGCTGCTGGAGCGGTTGCGAGCCCTGGTGGATGGTGAAGATAATGCTCAGTCCTTTCATATTTTTAAAGAACTGCAGCAGGAATGGCGTCAAGTAGGGCCAGTACCAATGGCACAAATTAAAACTCTTTGGGCTAACTACAATGCGCTGGTCGATCGATATTATGATTATCGCAACATCTATTTTGAACTGAAGGAATTAGATCGCAAGAAAAACCTGGATGCCAAACTGGAACTGTGTGTTAAGGCTGAGCAATTAAGTTCTAAAGAACGTATCAAAGATGCAGTGCGGGAGTTAAACGAACTGCACAACGAATTTAAACATATAGGACCTGTGCCTAAGGAGGAGCAGGAACACGTTTGGCAACGTTTCAAAGCTGCCTCGGATGCAGTCTATGCGAAACGCGATGCCTTTCTGGATGAGCTTCAGCAGCAATTGAAGGGAAATCTGGAAGTTAAAATGCAAATCGGGGAAGAGATACAAGCGTTTGTGACCTTCACTTCCGATCGCATTAAGGATTGGAATCAAAAGACGCAGGAAATTTTGGAATTGCAGAAGCGTTGGGATGGTGTAGGCGGTGTACCACGGTCAAAGTCCAAAGAGGCCAACAAGAAATTTTGGTCTGCGTTCAAGACGTTTTTCCATAATAAGAACCAATTCTTCAAGAAGTTGGACGAGGAGCGTGACAAAAACCTGAAGATCAAGCAAGAGTTGGTGGCCCGGGCAATAGAATTGAAATCCAGTGCAGATTGGGCCAAGACCTCCAACGATTTGAAGGCGCTTCAACTTCAATGGAAAGAAGTAGGACCGGTACCGGAGAAGTATCGGGATAAAATTTTTAAAGAGTTTAAGGAAGCGTGCGATTATTTTTTCGATCAGCGAAGAGGTACCAAGGAAAAGGCTGACCTGGAACAAGATGAGAATCTGAAACAAAAAGAAGTGATCATTGAAGAGATTTTACAGGCTACCCAGGCAGGAGACGGTAATCTTGAAAAATTGCAGGAACTTCAGGCTCGTTTTAACGAAATCGGATTTGTGCCAAAGAGTGCCATGGCTTCAGTAAAAAGCCGGTTTTCAGATGCTGTCTCCCGGTACATTGAATCGATAAACGGACTTAACGCGGCTGAACGAGATCAGGTAACGCTGGAGATTCAATTGAGCAGTCTGAAAAATGATCCGCAAGGTGATCGCAAGTTATTTCACAAAGAGCAGAATTTGAGAAAGCAGATTCAGAAGGCTGAAAACGATTTGTCAACCTTACAGAACAATCTTGAATTCTTTGGCCGATCTAAAAATTCGACCAAAATGAAGGAAGAGTTCACAGAAAAGATTAAGGTAGCTACTGAAAGTTTGAATCTACTCAAAAAACAGCTGAAACTGTTGAAATCCATGTAGCAGGGGCTTGTAATAACGCTTCCTTCCACTATTTTTGCAGCCTCTTAATGCCTCCTTAGCTCAGCTGGTAGAGCAACTGACTTGTAATCAGTAGGTCGTTGGTTCGATTCCGACAGGGGGCTCACCTAATGGACAATTGACACGGAAAAAATTTGTTGATTGTCCATTTTTATTGGCCTATAATTTAAGCGCTGCAAGATGTGATTATGCTATCGCAATGGTACTTGGAATCAAAATCAATATACTACTTCGGCAGGGAAGGTAATCAGCACCGTCAGCATTTTCGAACGAAAATCCCCTAAAAAGGGGACGAGCTTTAGTTGGTTAGTGTGCTTATTAGCAATGAGTCAAGTGTTGATAACTCGGGTCCGGGTTTAATTATTACACTAACGTTCTCGGTCCGGTTCCGAAGCAACCCGCTCATTTTCACACGGTTTGGAAGGTGAAGCTTGGGGTTGTCAATTAACAATTGAATAGCTTCTTGAATTTGATGACGTTTTTCTTGTGTGATCGTAATCGAGATTGGGGTTCCACCACTGTATATGCCAGATGAACTTTCCTCCGGTTTCACCGGAATATATTCTAATTGATTGTTTGTGAGAATGTACCGGTTGGCGTTCCCATCCGCATATTCAAAGATTGGGGATTGACTCATACTGCCTGCAGCTGTAATGAATAAAACAATAACCTGAACAAGGAAAATCACACCCGAAGATAGCAAATCCTTTGCGCTTCGGATTATACTTTTGCGGTTCTTTCAATCTCTTTAAGGTTCTCCAACTTCTTATTGCGCAAGAATCCATTGATGTCCTCGAAATGCTCACGCACGCGTTTATTGCTAAATTCAAAAACCTTTTGAGCAAGGCCATCTAAAAAATCCCGATCATGAGAAACAAGAATCAGCGTTCCATCAAAAGCCAGCAAAGCCTCTTTTAAAATGTCTTTCGTCTTTATGTCGAGATGGTTGGTGGGTTCATCGAGGATTAACAGGTTGACCGGTTCAAGCAGCAATCGCAACATGGCAAGCCGCGTCTTTTCACCACCACTCAACACCTTTACCTTCTTATCGATGTTATCTCCACTAAACATGAAAGCGCCCAACAAATCTTTGATGCGGGTGCGGATATCACCTTGGGCCACTTTATCAATCGTATCGAAAACAGTAATATCTTCATCTAAAAGCGATGCCTGATTTTGGGCAAAGTACCCAATCAGGCTGTTATGCCCGAGTTGTAACCGACCTTCGAAATCAATTTGACCCATAATCGCCTTGATCATGGTAGATTTACCTTCCCCATTTTTTCCGACAAAGGCTACCTTTTCTCCCCGGGCAATTGTAAACGAGGCATCTTTGAATACCAAGTGATCGCCATATGATTTCGTAAGTCCATCTACAATTACCGGGTAGTTTCCGGAGCGAGGAGCCGGTGGAAATTTTAGGTTCAAAGCCGAGGTGTCCATTTCATCAACCTGCACAATTTCCATTTTCTCCAACATCTTTACCCGCGATTGTACCTGTAAGGTTTTAGAGTACGTGCCCTTAAATCGTTCGATGAAGGCTGTGATATCGGCTATTTCTTTTTGCTGGTCGTCAAAATGCTTTTGTTGCTGCTCCCGCCTTTCCTTGCGCAGCTGCAGGTAGTGCGAGTAATTAGTTTTATAATCATAAATCCTGCCCATCGTTACCTCAATGGTACGGTTGGTGAGGTTATCCACAAACATTTTATCGTGACTAATCACAATCACAGCCTTCGCATTGGTCTTTAAAAATTCTTCCAGCCATTGAACCGACTCAATATCGAGGTGATTGGTGGGCTCATCCAGCAGAATCAAATCAGGCTTTTGCAAGAGAATTTTCGCCAGTTCAATCCGCATGCGCCAACCGCCACTAAACTCGTTGGTGGGGCGTGTGAAATCACTTCGCAGAAATCCCAGGCCCAGCAAAGTCTTTTCTACCTCGGCATCGTAGTTGATTTCTTCAATGGAATAATATTTCTCACTCAGTTCGGATACCTGTTCAATAATTTTAGCATAGTCATCCGATTCATAGTCTGTCCGGGTTTCCAACTGATGGTTGAGTTCATCCATCCGCTTCTTCATATTGTGGATTTTGAAGAATGCTTTGGAAGTCTCGTCAAATAAATTGGAATCATCTTCCGTCAGCAAATGCTGCGGTAAGTAAGCGATGACAGCATCCTTTGGGGCGGATACTTTACCGCGCGTTGGCTTATTGACTCCGGCAAGAATTTTCAACAAAGTGGATTTGCCAGCCCCGTTTTTTCCCATCAGGGCAATGCGGTCATTTTCATTGATATTGAATGTAATGTTACTGAACAGGGCCGAACCATTAAATTCAACCGTTACCGAATCAACTGAGATCATCCTGTTAAAAAATAAGGGCGCAAAGATATTACTTTTTCAAATTCAGCGAACTCCAATCAGGTATTTGGATCCAAAATAACCTTTGTATCTTAAAACCCAGTTTCTGTCCTATGAATGATCTTGTAGAATATTTGAAACTCAGTCTGGAAGATGACTTTTTTTCCAAAGGAGAACGGAAGTCACTGCGGGCTTTGGTCGATCAAAATCCGTTGGATGAGCAACAACTGGCTTTCCTGCGGGGCAAGATTTTTGAGCTGGCTGACCAGAAGATTACGCCTCAGAATTACAACTTTATCCTGGCCTGGATTAAAGATGCGACTAGCGCCTTGCTGAATACCCATCCACAGGGTGCTCAATCTGATGCCTACTTCAGTCCGGGCGAAATGTGTCGAAATGTGATCATCAAACAAATACAATCAGCCGTGTCCAATCTTCAGATTTGTGTTTTTACAATCAGTGATAATGTCATCAGCGACTCCATCTTATTTGCCCACAGGAAGGGGTTGAACATTAAAATCATCACCGATAACGACAAAAGCCTGGACGAGGGTTCGGACATTGAAGCGATTGCCAAGGCGGGTATCCCGGTAAAGATGGACCGAACCTCCAACCACATGCATCATAAGTTCATGGTGGCAGACAATAAAACCGTTATAACCGGCAGCTATAATTGGACCCGAAGTGCGGCTAAATTTAACCACGAGAATATTCTTTTAACCAATGAAAGCAGTGTTGTTAAATCCTTCTTAAAGGAATTTGATCAACTCTGGAAAGTGATGGCGGATTATTAATACCCATGGAATGACCCTGCTGATTGTAAAAAATATTAAGAAGACGGGAGCGGATGGGTTCGTGTTGTCGGATATCAATTTCACCATCACCTCCTTTCAAAAAATTGCTGTAGCCGGTGAAACTGGCTCTGGAAAAAGTACGCTGTTAAAAATCTTAGCCGGTCTAGTCCAGCCTGATCATGGTTTGGTGGAATTGAATGGCGAAACAATCAAGGGACCGGATGAACAACTCGTAGCCGGGAATCCAAAAATCGCTTATCTCTCGCAACATTTTGAATTGCAAAAGCACCTTCGGGTGGAACAAGTACTTGCCTATGCAAGTCAGATTCCGGACCAGGAGGCACAGCGGATTTATTCTATCTGTCGGATAACCCATGTCTTACAACGGAAAACAGATGAGCTTTCGGGTGGAGAGAAGCAACGCGTTGCCATTGCCCGGTTGCTGATTGGTAAACCCCGTTTGTTGTTGCTCGATGAACCGTATACAAACCTAGATCGCCTAGTAAAGGACGATTTAAAGAATGTCATTGAAGCTATTGGCAACAAATTGAAGATCACCTGCATGATTGTTTCGCACGACCCCGAAGATACGTTGGGGTGGGCCGATCAGATCATTGTACTAAAGGAGGGTAGGTTGGTACAATTGGGAAGTCCAGAAACGATTTACAGGAAACCTAAAAATGAATATGTTGCGGGGCTGTTTGGCAACTTTTCAATTGTAAAAGCAAATCTGTTAAAGAAACTGGGGTTGGAAAAACTTAAACGAGCTATTATCCGGCCCGAGGACTTTAAACTTCAACGGAAAACCACTCGTTCGGCAGCCGGAAAAGTTGTGGATTGCTTTTTTTTAGGAAACCGGTACGAATTGGAAGTTGAGTTAAAGGATCAAAACGTGCGGGTTTCTTCTGCGAAAGCGTTGCCAATCGGGGATACCGTTTATGTAAAATTGCAAAGCTCTTTAATGCGATCGTTGTCTGAGTAACAACCGGCTGCGTTACTTTGACGCACGATGAAATTAGTACTTATGAAGTTAACTTTTGTGTTCCTGCTCTTCGTTGTTAATCTCGGTGCTCAGCCATTTACAAGCGAAGAAATCACCCGGTGGAAAAAACAATCCGGTCAGGTCACCATTATTCGCGATACGTGGGGTATTCCGCATGTGTATGGTAAAACCGATGCCGATGCCGTGTTTGGTTTTCTCTATGCGCAATGCGAAGACGACTTTGATCGGGTAGAGATGAATTACATTACCGCTACCGGGCGGGTGGCGGAGGTGGAAGGGGAATCCAAACTTTATCATGATTTACGAACCCGCCTGTTTTATGATACGCTAATGGCGGAACAAATTTACCGGGAGAGCCCGGCCTGGCTCAAGCGGTTATGCAATGCGTTTGCCGATGGCGTTAATTACTACCTCTATACGCATCCGGAGGTAAAACCCAAACTGCTGTTCCGGTTTCAACCCTGGATGCCATTTCTTTTCAGTGAAGGAAGCATTGGTGGTGATATTGAATCCATTTCTGTAAATCGATTAATGGAATTTTATGGCACGGGCACGTCAACTACTGAAGAAGTAGATCACAATACGCCCGAACCTGAGCCCAGAGGTTCCAATGGGTTTGCCATCGCACCCGCTAAAAGTGCCTCCGGCAATGCTTTGCTTCTGATTAATCCGCATACCTCTTTTTACTTCCGCCCGGAAGTACATGTAACCAGTGAAGAAGGGCTAGGAGCGTATGGTGCGGTTACCTGGGGCCAGTTCTTTGTTTATCAGGGGTTCAATCAACACTGTGGTTGGATGCACACCAGTAGCCAGGCGGATGTGATGGATGAATTTATGGAGACCATCATTACCCAAAACGATTTGTTGTTTTATCGACATGGAAGTTCTCTCAAGCCGGTGGTCAACAAAAAAATTACATTGGCTTATAAGGAGGGTGGTAAGAAAAGTTATCGCGATTTTACAGCACGCTATACCCACCATGGTCCTGTCATTGCACAGCAGGGAGAGCAGTGGATCAGCATTGCGCTGATGGTGGAACCCCTCAAAGCGCTAACACAATCCTATCAACGCACAAAGTCAAGGGGCTATGATGACTATCGCAAGACGATGGAGTTAAAAGCAAACTCATCAAACAATACAGTTTTTGCCGACTCGAAAGGTACGATTGCCTATTGGCATGGTAACTTTATCCCAAAACGCGCCCCAGGCTATGATTGGAGCAAACCTGTGGACGGAAGTGATCCAAAAACCGATTGGCAGGGGTTGCACGAAGTGTCTGAAATAGTTCAATCAAGAAACCCGGCCAGTGGTTGGATCCAGAATTGTAATTCGACTCCGTTCACATTGGCGGGTGAACATAGCCCTGATAAAAGTAACTATCCGACCTACATGGCACCGGATGCACAAAATGCGCGGGGAATCAATGCCGAACGTGTTCTTAAAAGCGAGGATTCATACACGCTGGATAAATTGATCGCTGCTGCCAACGATCCCTACCTGGCAGGGTTTGAAGAATTGATTCCGGCCTTGATTAAAGCATATAATTCATTGCCCGAAAGTAAGTTGAAACTGAAGGAACCTATGGAACTACTCCAATCGTGGGATTTAAACTATGGCATCCATTCTACTGAATCAACCCTGGCCATGTATTGGGGAATGGAATTAAGACAACAATTGTCTTCACAAATCAAGCCAGGAAGCAGTCAATTGGAGATAATTTATTTGATGCGCGATGCATCAGATGTTGATAAGTTGAAAGCATTGGAGACTGTAGTTACAGAATTGGAACGGGATTTTGGAACCTGGAAAATACCCTGGGGTGAAGTAAACCGGTTTCAGCGATTAACTGGAAAGATCAATGAGACTTATGATGATGTAAAACCAAGCTTGCCCGTGGCTTCGGCTTCTTCCTTCTGGGGATCGCTGGCTGCGTTCGGTAGTCGTAAATATCCGGGAACGAAAAAGATGTACGGGTATGTGGGCAATAGCTTTGTGGCAGTCGTGGAATTTGGAAAGCAAATAAAAGCTAAATCGGTACTGGCGGGTGGAAATAGTAACAATCCCGGTTCCAGGCATTTTACGGATCAGGCACCGTTGTATAGCCAGGGAAAATTTAAGGACGTTTGGTTTTATAAGAAAGATGTTGTGGCGCATGCAGAGAAAACATATCATCCGGGAGAAAAGTAAGGTACTATGAGTTTAACGATTGGAACACCGCTCACTTCGTCCGGCTTGAAAGTCATGCTGCTGGGATCGGGTGAGCTCGGGAAGGAAGTGGTGATTGAATTTCAACGTTTTGGAGTGGAGGTGATTGCCGTAGATCGATATGATCATGCCCCGGCCATGCAGGTAGCCCATCGTTCGTATACCATCTCCATGTTGGATGGGGCAGCACTTCGCTCCATCATCGAAAAGGAACAGCCCCATTATGTTATACCCGAAGTAGAAGCAATCGCCACGGAAACGTTGGTGGAATTGGAAAAGGAAGGCTACCGCGTCATCCCCACAGCGAATGCTGCCCGGTTAACCATGAACCGAGAGGGCATTCGCTTGCTGGCTGCGGATCAATTGAAAGTAAAAACCTCACCCTTTTGTTTTGCAGCCACACGCGAAGATTTTACGTTGGCTGTCAGGCGAATCGGAATTCCGTGTGTTGTTAAGCCTATCATGAGTTCTTCCGGTAAAGGCCAGAGTGTTATCAAAACTGATCAGGATATCGAGGGTGCCTGGCACTATGCTCAGCAGGGTGGCCGCAGCGGTGGTGGTAAAGTAATTGTGGAAGGTTTCATTGATTTTGATTTTGAGATTACGCTGTTGACAATCCGGCACAAAGAGGGGGTGACCTTCTGCGAGCCGATTGGTCATCGTCAGGAACATGGCGACTACCAGGAATCGTGGCAACCGCATCCCATGACCGTAAAGGCGTTGCGGGAAGCACAGGATATTGCACGGAAGGTAGTTGATGCGTTGGGCGGATTTGGAATTTTTGGAGTGGAATTTTTTGTCAAAGGGGACCTTGTTTACTTCAGCGAACTTTCTCCGCGGCCTCATGATACCGGCATGGTTACCATGATCTCACAGGATCTGTCAGAGTTTGCCTTACACGTTCGGGCCATTCTTGGATTACCGATTCCCGCTATCCGACAACTCGGTCCATCGGCTTCATCGGTAATCCTGGTAAAAGGGAAGTCACAAAATATTTCATACAACGGATTGGAGTTGGCATTAAGTGAACCCGATACGCAATTGCGGTTGTTTGGAAAACCGGAAGTGAATGGTGAACGCAGAATGGGCGTTTGCCTGGCAAAGGCGAACACCATAGCGGAAGCCAGAACAAAGGCAAACAAGGCAGCCTCCTCGATCCACGCTACCCTGGCGTAACTTTTTCATGAAATGATTAACCCTTACCTTTAACTTCTATGAAAAGAAGGTTCCTCTTTTTTGTCTTTCTGCTAGGGTTGGCCAGTTTACCCGCGTATTCTCAAAGCAATTCCATGCTTACTCCGGAGCAGCGAATGGTGCAGAAAAATTCAAAGAAGAAAAAACAGGGTCGGGATGCGGATGTTTCGAAAAAAGTTAAGCGCGCTAAAAAGGAAGATGCGAAAACACGAAGAACAAAAGCTCCAAAACAACACAAGTCAAAACGTTAAGCGTTGACCTGATTTACTTCGCTGATAACAATTTTATTCATGATATCTCCTTGCCGGATTTGATCGATCACGTCCAATCCTTCATATACTTTTCCAAAAACAGTGTGATTCCTGTCCAGGTGTTTTGTTCGCTCGCGATTATGACAGATAAAAAATTGAGAGCCACCGGTATCGCGACCTGCATGGGCCATCGATAAAACACCGCGGTCATGAAATTGATTGTTGCCGGTCAGTTCGCATTTAATGGTATACCCCGGGCCGCCATTGCCTACGCCATTCGGGCAACCTCCCTGAATCATAAAATTGGGGATGACCCGATGAAAAGTGAGTCCGTTATAAAAACCTTTATTTGCCAGATCAGTAAAATTTCTCACCGTATTAGGGGCATCCTCTTCAAAGAATTTAATTTTCATTATACCACGATTGGTGTGAATTTCTGCAGTTTTCATTTAATATGATTTTAGGGCAAATAAAGAGATAAAACGCCAGTTAGAAAAAGTAACCCAAACTTTTCGACACAGTATCCTGTTGATCATTAGGTATTGCTGCCTGAGAGTGATACCTTTTCATATAACCATCCAAAATCAGGTACGGTGACGATCAAGGCTTTTTTGATCCTATTTTGTCATTTGACGAATCCCCCGCAAGAGGTGCCATTTAAGTCTATTGACGACTTTGAAGTGGTACTCGACTATAAATTCAGGGAGCGACCACCCGCTGATAAACCGGCTTACCAAGCTCCTGGCACAGGTGTTAAAACTTCCACAGGCCCTTTGCCGTATCTTAAAACCGATATCAAGATAAACGTACTTCATCCCGCTGTGCGCAGGTATAAAATTGTAACCTCAGCAGGAGCTAACATTACCACCAAGAAAATTTCATCGGCCGATGTGATTACGATTGATTGGGGATTTACAGAAGATGTTAAGGACCGGCTAGTTGCCTACGATTACACCATTCAATTTCTGGATGATGATAAAAAGTTAATTGAGAAAATTCAATTGACAATGGAGGAGGATGGTACGTTTATTGTCAACACCGAGAAGCGCGGCAAACTATAGGAATCAGGGCCGTTAAAAGGCTTTACCAACCGCTTGCTCACCCATTCGGGTTGATTGCGATTTTTTCCCTTATTTCGTGCGCTAAACTCATCTGTAATGCGGTTCCTTTTTCTTCTCATATTTCTGTTATCAAATCTGCTTGCCGGGGGCCAACATCATCAACCCAGCGCATCCGAAATAAAACTGAAACTGAAGAAGTTAAATTTCCTGGGTTCTGTTTTATACGTGGCCGCACATCCCGATGATGAAAATACTCGGGCCATAGCCTATTTGGCGAATGACCGTTTGGCCGCCACTGCGTACCTTTCCATGACCCGTGGAGATGGAGGTCAAAATTTAATCGGGCCTGAGATTGGGGAGCTATTAGGACTCATCCGAACACAAGAGCTGATGGCTGCCAGAAGGATTGATGGCGGGCAACAATTTTTTACCCGGGCCATCGATTTTGGATTTTCGAAGAACTATCAGGAGACCCTCGAAATCTGGAACAAAGATGAGGTGCTTTCCGATGTCGTGCGCGTCATCCGGCAATTTCAACCCGATGTAATCTTAACTCGCTTTCCCCCCGATGAACGGGCGGGCCATGGCCATCATACTTCCTCCGCTCTGCTGGCCCAGGAAGCATTTGACCTTTCCAACAATTCGTCCATCTATCCCGATCAGGTCAAGGCGTTTGGAACCTGGCAGGTTAGCGCCTTGTACACCAATACCGGACGCTGGTGGAATCAGACCATCAATGAAAATACGCCCGGTATTCTGGCGATGAATGTAGGAACGTACAACACCCTGTTGGGGAAGTCGTATTCTGAGATAGCGGCAGAAAGTCGTACCCAACATAAGAGTCAGGGGTTTGGATCGCCCGGCAGAAGAGGGGATGCGCTTGAGTTTTTTGAATTTGTAAAGGGATCCCAGGCCACCCGCGATGTTTTTGAGAAAGTAAATACGACCTGGAGCCGGGTTAAAGGGGGGGACAAGGTTCAACCTCTGATAACGAAGGTCATCCAGGAATATAATATCGATAACCCTTCAGCCAGTGTACCGAATTTGATCGAGATCCGAAAAGCGCTTCTGCTCCTTGAGCAATCCGTATGGGTGAAGCGTAAATTGTTCGAGGTGGAGCAGCTTCTTAAAGATTGTACGGGTTTGTACATGGAAGCCACCACTACGCATTACATGGCTGCTCCGGGCGAATCGGTTCAGCTTTCGTTTGAAGTAATCAATCGGTCACCTGCATCCATCGTGTTGGAGAAGTTGGAAAGCAAGGCGTTGCGTTTTGATTCAACACTCGCATTATTGCTGAAGGACAATTTTCCGATCACGTTTAAATCCACAAAGCAAATTCATCAAAATTTACCATACTCAGCTCCGTATTGGTTATCGCAACCGCACGCAACCGGTTTGTATACTGTGCCTGATCCGCAGTTAATTGGCAAGCCTGAAAATGATCCTGCTATTATGATTGAAGCAGCAGTCCGAATTCAGGGTGAACTGATAAAGGTATTAGTACCCGTTGTACATAAGTGGACAGACCCTGTGAAAGGCGAGCTTACCAGACCCTTTGAGATTGTTCCACCCGTGTTTGTCAATTTTTCGCAATCCGTTTTTGTGTTAAAGGATCAAACTCCCCAATACATTACGGTTTTGGTTAAATCCGGATCTCAACGCAAGATGAAAGGCGAGGTGAATTTGGATCTGCCTTCTGGATGGACGAGCTCACCGGCCACCATTCCATTTGAACTTCAAAAAATAAATGAAGAATTGTCGCTCACCTTTTTGGTGGTTGGCGGCAACGAAGAATTGGATGCTTCCATCCGGGCCATTGCACAGGTAGAAGGTAAAGAATTCTCCGTTTCCTATCGTCAGATTCAATATGATCACATCCCCGTGCAAACCCTTTTACCACCGGCACAAGCGCGGGCCTTGCGAGTTAATGCCAGAAAGGAAGGATCCGTGATCGGTTATATCCGGGGGGCTGGTGATGACATCCCGGTAAGTTTACGAAATCTTGGCTATGAAGTATGGGAAATGAAAGATGAAGAAATCACACCTGCTAATCTAAAGCGTGTTGATGCGGTTGTATTGGGAATACGGGCCCTGAACACCAATGAGCGGATTCGATACAACATGCCAACCTTGTTTAATTATGTCCGGGAAGGAGGCACGTTAGTGGTTCAATACAATACCAGCAATGACCTGGAGTTAGATGCTGACAAGATCGCGCCTTATCCCCTCAAGCTTTCACGCGATCGGGTAACCCAGGAGAATAGTGAGGTTCGGATTTTAAAACCAGATCATCCGCTATTGAATTATCCAAATAAAATTACACCTGCTGATTTCGAAGGCTGGATTCAGGAACGCGGATTGTATTTTCCTTCCAGTTGGGGCGAGCCCTTCGAGGCATTGCTGTCCATGAATGATAAAGGTGAGCCGGCACGCGATGGGAGTTTACTGGTAGCCCCGTATGGCGAGGGGTATTACATCTACACCGGATTATCGTTCTTCCGCGAACTTCCGGAAGGGGTGCCGGGTGCGTATAAGCTTTTTGCCAATTTAGTCTCTGCGGGGAAGCCGAAAAAACCGGTGGCTCCCAAAAGTAAACCGAAGTCGAAATGAGCGATCAGAAACCACCTGTGTTTAAAACCTGGTCGGCCTGGTATTGGCTGATCCTGGGCATCATGCTCTTTCAAGTAGTTCTCTTCTTCTGGTTAACCCGTTCGTTTTCATGAATCTGCTCGACTGGATCATTCTCTTTGGCACCCTTTTGTTCATAGCATTATATGGCACCTGGAAAACCCGGGGCACAAAAAACATTGAAGGGTATTTGAAAGGGGACAACAACATGAAGTGGTGGATGATTGGCGTCTCCATCATGGCCACACAAGCCAGCGCAGTAACGTTTCTGTCCACACCCGGTCAGGCCATGGAAGACGGAATGCGTTTTTTGCAATTCTATTTTGGACTGCCCCTTGCCATGGTCATCATTTCGGTTACCATGGTTCCGATTTATTACCGGTTGAAAGTGTATACCGCGTACGAGTACCTGGAAACCCGGTTTGATTTGAAAACAAGAACGCTGGCTGCCATCCTGTTTCTCATGCTCAGGGGGCTTTCCGCAGGAATTACCTTATTTGCACCGGCCATCGTATTGTCAACCATCTTAGGTTGGAACATTATTTTCACAACCATCCTGATTGGTCTTTTTGTCATCATCTATTCCGTATCCGGTGGAACCAAGGCCGTAAGCCTGACGCAACGACAACAGATGACGGTAATCATGGGAGGGATGATCCTGGCAGGAATTCTTGCCTACCGGTTGCTGCCCGACTACGTGAGTTTTTCCGATACTATTCAGATTGCCGGTGAACTTGGCAAATTAAATATTGTTACTACCAACTTCAGTGTCAGTGACCGGTTTAACATCTGGTCCGGATTGTTGGCATCAACCTTTCTATTCCTTTCTTATTTTGGAACCGATCAGTCGCAAGTATCCCGATACCTGGGCGGGAAATCCTTAACCGAGAGCCGGATGGGATTAATCTTTAATGGGCTGCTTAAAATCCCTATGCAATTCGTGATTCTGTTCATTGGTGTGTTGGTGTTCGTCTTCTACCTGTTTAATCAACCTCCTGTCTTTCACAACCAGCCGTTGCGATCACAGGTGGAGAAGACGGTTTATGCGGACTCCCTTTCTCAATTGGAGCAGGGGTATGATCAGATCTATGCTGAAAAACAATCCGCGGTTCAACTTCTGGTGAAAGGTATTCAACAGGACAATGATGAATTGATAGCGACTTCCAAAAAGCAGTATTTAATTGCCAAGAGACAAGAGGACAGCGTTCGCTTACAAGTGAAGAAAACAATTACCGCGGCTGTTCCGGGGGCCAAAACGCAAGATCGCGATTACATGTTCCTGAATTTTGTGCTGAGTTACTTACCCCACGGCATTATTGGGCTGTTGTTGGCCGTCATGTTTTCAGCAGCCATGGGTTCGATGGCCGGAGAGTTAAATGCATTGGCATCAACCACTACCGTTGATATCTACAAACGCTCCTTTAAACCGGAAGCAAGTCCTTTGCATTACCTGCATGCTTCCCGATTTTTCACCATCCTGTGGGCATTGATTGCGATGGTTTTTGCGATGCTTGCCAACCAAGCCGAAAACCTGATCCAATTCGTGAACATAGTCGGATCGCTATTCTATGGAACGATCCTGGGTATCTTTCTGGTTGCCTTCTATGTCAAGTCGGTTCAAAGCAATGCAGTATTTGTAGCTGCATTGATCGGTGAGTCAGCCGTGTTGATATGCTATTTTTTCTACTATGAGGAAATTGCCTTTCTCTACTACAACATCATCGGTTGTGTGGTGGTGGTGGTAATATCCTGGCTGCTGAAGTTTCTGGATTCGCAACCAATAAGAAAGGCAGCGGATTAATCCACTGCCTTTCCCTTCTTCTCAATTTCGCGAATTACTTCAACGATTTCTGAAGTTCTTCGTTCATCATTTGATAATCGCGATTGTTTTCCTTTTTAGCCGCTTCCATGGATGCAGCACTGGTAGCCATTGCTCCTGCCTTGTCGCCAAGACCTTTTTGGATTCTTGCTTTTTGATACAAGATCCAGAAGGCAGAGGGGTTGGCTTCTACGGCTTTGTTAATCCACGTTAATGCCTGGTTTAGATCCTTACCGTTTTCAAGGTAGTAAACAGCCGCGTTGAAATAATTGTTGGGATTCACCTTCGTGGCAGCTTCGATGGACTTCATCACTTTAGCATCATAATCCACTGCGATGGTAAATTTTACGGAAGTGTTTTCCCAGGCAATTTGAATTTTAGCGGTTTTGTTATCTGCAGCGATATCTCCAATCTGCACCGTGAATGTCTCAACCCGTTCCGTAAGCTTCTCCGACTTAACTTTAAAATTGGCGGCTTCTTTTGATTTATCGTAGCCATCCGTATTCCCTCCTAAACTAATATCCTTATACAACGATACCGTCCATTCGGTGGCACCGGGCCAGGTGTAGATCAGGTATTCGCCTTTTGGTACCGCGATGCCTTCAACCTTAACATCATCCGAGAAGGTGATTTTGGTTCCGGCATTGGCTGCGGTTCTCCAGATTTTTCCATACGGGACAACCACATTGGCAGCATCCCCGAATATTTTACGGCCTTTTGCACTGGGGCGCGAGTAATCAATTTTTACATCGGTTAAGCCAACAACAGTCGTGGTTGAAGCTGCCGGACTGGCCTGAGGTGTTTGCACTTGCGCGGTGGCGGTTAATCCCACCGCCAGGAGAGCAATTACGAGTAAGTTCTTCATGGTAGTTTTTAAATTTAAGGCTGTAAAAATAGAACCAATTAAACCATCATAAAACTACTAGTTAAGTAGACTAATGAATGCCCTTCCCGATTCGTTTTATGTAAGAAGTGACGTTACCCGCATCGCTAAAGACTTAGTAGGAAAAGTTCTTGTAAGTACAATTAATGGTCAGACTACCAGTGGATTAATTGTGGAAACAGAAGCCTACTCGTATCAGGAACGAGGATGTCATGCTTTCAATAGCCGGATGACAGAGCGCAATCAGGTGATGTTTGGTGCCGGAGGTCATGCGTATGTTTACCTCTGTTATGGTGTTCACCACCTGTTCAATGTGGTGACCAACGTACCGGGCAAAGCTGAAGCCGTACTCATCCGCGCCCTTCAACCGCTGACGGGGGAACCGGTGATGATGACCCGAATGAATGCCGTCAATCAGAGTCGAATAACTTCGGGCCCGGGTAAACTAACGAAAGCGCTGGGCATTGACAGAACCTTGAATGGCGCAACCCTGAGAAGTTCTGAACTTTGGATTGAAATGGGCGAGCAAGTTCCCTTGAAATCCATTGTGGTTACAACCCGTATTGGCATTGATTATGCTGGTAAAGATGCGCGTTTACCCTGGCGGTTTTATTGGCGTGGTAATGAATGGATAAGTCGACCCTAATATTTCTATTTTTGAGAATGAGATTTACTTTTCTGTTCCTATTTGTTAGTTCGCTCGCCTTATCGCAAACCAATCCGTTCGTCCTGGTCAATTCTCCCTACGATGAGCAAAACCCGGTCATCAGCCCGGATGGGAAATCCCTCTACCTTACCATCGCCAATCATCCGCAAAATGTGGGCGGATTAAAAGATCCTGGTGATATCTGGATATCGATTTGGACCGGGGGGGGTTGGTCTGCGCCCGTTCATGGCGGAAGTGTATTAAATAACCGGAGCTTGAATGGAGTTGTGGGCTTTAGTACCAATGGGGATGAGATGTATTTACTGAACCATTATGCAAAAGGGGAAGGGGTAGTGAAAACACAAGGAATTTCCGTTTCCATGCGCTCCGGTACGGGGTGGACCACACCCCGCAATATTTCGATTCCCTATTTCCTTAACCGGTCTTCCTCCTTCAGCGGGTTTTTACATTATGAGTTGCAGGCTTTTGTCTTCGCAGCGGAAGCATATAATACGTTGGGATCGGAAGATCTTTATGTAACCTTTAATGCAGAAGGTCGATGGGCCGAACCCATCAATCTGGGCAACATGGTGAACACCCCTTTTCAGGAGATGAGTCCCAGCCTCAGTTCAGATGGACTTAAATTATACTTTGCTTCGAATGGAAGACGAAGCGGTCTTGGGAGTTTTGATCTTTACATGAGCGAACGTTTGGATGATACGTGGAAGAATTGGTCAACACCCATCAACCTGGGACCTCAAATAAATTCGGAAGGACGCGAATTGTTTGTCAGAAATTATGAGGATCAGGGGTTACTCCTGTACACCTCCACCCGGAACAGCGATGGCTATGGTGATATTCGCTTTTATCAGGACAGTCTTCAAACGCCTTTCACGGTGGATACGGTGGTGAAAATGATTCCTCTCAAACGCGATAGCATGGTGTCGGATCGGACCGTTCGTTTAAAAGGGCGGGTCAGTAATTCAAAATCCAACGTGGGCGTTGTCAATGCAAGAATTACTTTCCGTGCCGATTCCGTTTTGATAGCTGCCAGCAACGAGGCAGGCGACTATGAGATTTTGATTCCCAGCACGCAGGTATATTCTATTGAAGTGGAAGCGAAGGGCCATGTAAGTCTATCCGAGAAGCTGGATATCCACACCTTCGAAATGCAAACGCTCGAAATGAATTTTAAACTTCAGCCAATCGAGGTGGGCGCTGTAGTAAGTTTGAAAAGTGTTCTTTTTGAAATTGGAACCACAGACCTGTTGGAGGAATCATACGATCAACTCAATGTGGTGGTTGATTTCCTGCAGGCCAATCCGAAGGTAGAGATCGAATTGGAAGGTCATACCGACAACCGGGGCGATCGGGTTAAGAATCAACTGTTGTCGCAACAACGGGTGGATAAAATTAAATCGTATCTGGTGTCGAAGGGAATAAGTGCAAGGCGCATCCGGGGTAAAGGCTATGGCGGTTCGCGCCCGATTGCTACCAATGATACGGAAGAGGCGCGCAGGCTTAACAGGCGTGTAGAGTTTCGGATTGTAAAAGATTAAAGTCTGAGCGTGAGGCCGGTAAAAAAAAAGAGCTCCGTCTTTCGACAGAGCTCTTTTGACAAGTCATCAGCAAGAATTATTTCACATTCTTTCCAATCAACTTGGCCAGATCAAACATAGACACCTGGCTCTTGCCTCCGAAAACTACTTTGAGTTTGTCATCGGCATTGATCATGCGCTTGTTCTTCTGGTCCTGCAAGCCATTCTTCTTAATGTACACCCACATCTTCTTGATGATTTCAGTGCGAGGCACAGGCTTGTTTCCAATAACCGCGGCCAAACCAGGGCTGGGTGTAAGTGCTACCATGAAGGCTGCATTGGGCTTGCGAGCCGACTTCTTCTTTGCGGCTTTCTTCGCCACCTTCTTGGCTGACTTCTTCACAGCCTTCTTGGCTGTTTTCTTTGCTGCTTTCTTAGCTTTTTTTGCCATAGCAATTAATAGTGTTTAGTGGTTTCTCCGGAGTAGTTTGTAGATGTCCGGAATTGGGCTCAAATGTAACAAGTTATCTGAATATATTATGCTAATGTTATCAATTTCCCATAGGAGAAATTGTATAAATTCATTGTTGATAACAGATCAACAAACTGCTTATGAAACGAATTCATGCTCTTGAATGGGAAGATTTAAGATGGTTTCCGAATGCCTGGCGCGACTATGGTACCGACTACCTCCAGTTCATTGCCAACCAGTTTAACATCTATCAACTGATCATTCCCATACTCGAACGTGGGCTTGCTTGCACGGGTAACGCGTGGCTTGATTGTGCATCGAGTGGGGCGGAGGATTGATTAATTAATCTGATTAAACATCTCCATAGGCACTATCCGAATCTTTCCATCATCCTCTCTGATTTTTATCCGAACGACCAGGCTTTTGAACGAACCAAAAGACTAAGTGAAGGGATAGTTGACTATGAAAATCAATCAGTTAATGATTTGAATGTTCCCCGCATTTACGAAGTCGCATCCGCACCCTGTTTGAAGCGTTTCATCATTTTAACGAAGAAGATGCGCCAGGCAGCTATTCAATCAAACAATCCGTTGACGACAGGAAGCCAATCGAATTTTCGAGCCACTCAGTAGGCAGCCCCTAATCAGGTTTAAAACCCTTTGGCGGCATCATCTCCCCGGGAATAATCGGCACCCGCTTCCAGTTTTCCGTCCGGCAGCACAAGAATGGCATCAACGCGACCAATCGATCTTCGGGGTGTGATGGTATGACCCAGACTCACCAACGTAAGGCTGTCCTTTTTTGAAAGAGCGCCCGTTTCAGGAATGATGGCATCCGGTAACCATTGGGCATGCACCCGCTTCGCATTCACTGCTTCCTGCATGCCCATCTCATGTTCCACAACATTCAGAATAACTTGAAAGACGGAGGTAATTATGGTGGAGCCACCGGGTGAGCCAACCACCATAAACAACCTTCCATCTTTCTCAAGGATGGTTGGAGTCATGGCACTGAGCATGCGTTTGTTGGGTTCAATCTTGTTGGCTTCCGCACCCACGACACCAAACATGTTGGGCACACCGGGCTTGGCACTGAAATCATCCATCTCATTATTTAAGAAGAACCCTGCGCCAGGTACCACCACGTGCGAGCCAAACCACCCGTTAAGAGTCGTAGTTACGGCCACTGCATTGCCTTGCGGATCGACAATGGAAAAATGCGTGGTCTCCTCAGATTCATAGCCGACAATTACACCGGCCTTCACTTCTGCACTCGGGGTTGCCCGAGTCGGATCAAAGGTGCTCATCCGCTCATCGTTGTATTGATCTTCTATTAATTGTTTTATGGGTGCTGTGTAAAAATCAGGATCACCCAAATAAATCGAGCGATCGGCATACACCCTGCGCTCCGCTTCCGTCATCAGGTGAATGGTCTTTACCGTATTGAAACCCCAGTCCTTAACGGGAAAGGGTTCTACCGACTTCAACAGTTGTACCAGGCACACCCCTCCACTGGAAGAAGGAGGCATCGAAATAATTTTGTACTCTTTGTAATTGGCAATGATGGGATCACGCCAAACAGAAGCATAGCTTTTAAGATCCTCCAGGGTAATCAGTCCTTTCCCGCGTTGCATTTCAGCAACCAGATGTTCTGCGGTGATGCCTTCATAGAAACCAGCCCGGCCCTGGTCACGAATCAACTCCAACGTGTGTCCCAATTCCGTCCATTTGATCGTATCGCCCGCCTGCCATAAATCGCGAATTAAAAAATCGGGTGTTACGGTATTATATTTGATCAGGTCTTCCTTCATCTCGTTGAACCAGGCAGCTTCCCGCTCGGATAACGTAAATCCGCCCAGCGCAAGATCAATGGCCGGTTGAACAAGTTCTTTCCAGGGAAGGGTGCCGTATTTTTTGTGTGCAGCAGCCATACCATCAACAGAGCCGGGCACTCCGGAAGCGAGGTGACCCTGGGTACTTAATTCCGGAATCACATTACCTTCCTTGTCCAGGTACATCTCGGTGGTGGCAGCTGCCGGAGCTTTCTCTCGGAAATCCAGTGTGGTTGTGCTGCCATCCTTCATGCGGATTACCATGAATCCACCACCCCCAATGTTCCCCGCTGCGGGAAACACCACTGCCAATGCAAAGTGTGTGGCAATAGCCGCATCGATGGCATTGCCCCCACGTTTCATAATGTCTGTGCCCACCTGGGAGGCGAGCGCATGGGCCGACACCACCATGGCCGAGTCGGTCATCAAACCAACGACTTTTTCTTGCCTGGAAGTTTGACATGCAAGGACCGTAGCGGCCAACAAAAGAACAAAGAAGCGCTTCATAGAGTAAGAGGTTGGTTATATGGGCTTAAATGTATTACTTCCGAGCGAAGAATGCCATGAGCCTTAGAAAAGAAAAAGCAGCCCGATTGAAGCTGAGTGTCTTGGACCACACCCTCCGGCTGATCGGGAAAAAATCATTTGATGATTTGTATGTAGAGGAGATTTGTGCCAAAGTAAAAATCTCAAAAGTCACCCTGTTTAAATACTTCCCTCAGAAAGAAGATATTCTTCTTTATTATTTCCGGATCTGGTGTTTACGCAGGGCAGTCGATTTTCGGGATAAGCCCCGCGAGGGAGTGGCTGGTATCACCTTCTTGTTTGATAAGCTTGCCGAAGATTGCGAGTCACACCCGGGCATTATTCTGAGTTTGTTTGCTTACCTGGCCGATCTTAAACGCCCCCCCAAACCATTTCCGGTGAAGGTGGAAGAGAAAAAGTTTCTTTTTCCGGATGAAAAAGAAATTCATCTGGTCGAAATTCAATCGCTGGATCAGATGTTCGAGAAACTGGCGCTCGAAGCCATCTTTAAAAAGGAAATCACCAAGACCGCATCTACCCGCGATCTCACCAATCTCTTAAGTGCAATCTTTTATGGATCGGTGGTGACCGCTCACAACCAACAACTCAGTCCGGTTAAAATCTATTTCCGAAGGAATATTGAATTGGTATTGAAAGGACTAGCTTAATAAATAAGCCGTCAATCTGGCTATTTCATCCGTACCAACTTGGTTCGCTTACGTTCAACCAAGTGAATATGACGGGCTCCGATGGGGATGTCAATAAGATAACGATTTCCACGGGCCCACACTTTATGGGTTTTTGGTTTTACCACGCGCTGGCCTGACGAACCGCACGCCATTACAAGGGCACCTACGAAAAGGAAGGGTAAGACCTTTTTCATTCCTGAATATCGAACATTAAAAATAGCTTTTTATTTTATTCACAGGCGAGTAACTTACAAAAGCATTCGATATGAAGACTTTCGAAACCCTTTCCGAGGCACTTGCGGACTTGAAAAAGCGCGGCTATATCCATGACTTCAATCTTCATCCACATTGGATCGAATGTCCGCCTTTAAACATACAATTGAAACCCACGGAATTTCATGTGGATGAAGTGCATCGCTTTGAAGGGATGACCAATCCCGATGACAGCTCGATCTTAATGGCGATCCAATCAACCTCCGGGATTAAAGGCATTTTAGTGGATGCCTATGGCGTCTATGCAGAATCATTAAGTCCTGAAATGATCAAGCGCTTAACCATCGATTCCAGAACTTCGCATTAAGCTAGAAAGGATGCGATTCCTCCTGATCTCCCTTTTCTGTTGGATGGCTTTGGGCTCGTTGGGGCAACCACAGTTGAATAACCTGGTGCTATCCGGTAATCGGATCTCGAAAGTGGTGGTTAGTAATCAGGAGTATATGTTTGACAGGCCACTCGTCACGTTGGAAATCAATCAGAGGGAATTTGCATCGGATTCAAGTGCGCCCCTGGCGATCACGTTCAATTACTCCATTACAGCAAGCGGGTTGACGGGTGCCCTTGTTTTTACGAACACTTCCAACGATACCGTATCGTTAGCCAACGTTGTACCCTGGGGGCGCGAGTTCAACGAGGTCTACCTTACGGGGTTGGGAAATCACCGGCTTTCCCGCACCCATTTATTTTTGCCGGGCAAACAGCCTGTTAATGTAATCGTTCCCGACAATGCATGGGAGTTGGGCTATACCGGGGCGAAGGTGAATGAACAATACAGCCTATACGCACTGGTAAGGCGTGATCTGACTTCGCTCAAGAAAGCAATCCGCAGGCGATTCGAAACGCTCCTGGCACCCGGTGGATCAGTTTCCTACAACTTTTATTCAAATGTCTATTCGGGTGTATGGCAAAATGGATTGCAGGACGCCTTTCAACGGAATTACCTCTATGATGTTAACCCGTTTGATGAAACGCTTTTTAAACGGCCTGACCTGGCCTGGATCAGAAGCGCCTACGTGATGCATCTGATGATGGCCTGGGACAAGGACTATTATGACCAGAACGGAGGTATAAACATTCACAAGTTTATCAAAGCCGGTAAATCACTCTACGGTGGCGATGATGTGATTTGCCTTTGGCCTACTTGGCCCACGTTGGGGGTAGATCAACGCAATCAATTTGATTTGTATCGCGATTTACCAGGGGGTCTGAAGTCCTTACGAAACATAGCAGATTCTCTTCGAAGTCAGGGAACTAAATTTTTTGTGGCCTACAATCCCTGGGATGATGGTACCCGGGCCGAAGGACATTTGCAGGGGTTGGCCGACTTGATCAAAGCTACCTCTGCGGATGGTGTCGTGTTGGATACGAAAGGTGAATCCAGTAAGGAATTACAATTGGCTGCCGATCAGGTTAAGCCTGGGGTGGTGATGTACAGCGAGGGTATGGCCGTACCGAAGGACATGCCTGGAATTATCAGCGGGCGCGTGCACAATGCCTTGTACTATCCACCGCTGCTCAACCTGAACAAGTTTATCCGGCCCGACTTTGCCATTTTCCGCGTAGCCGAAGTGTATAAGGAGCCTATACAACGGGAATATGCTGTGGCGTTCTTCAATGGGTATGGAACCGAGATCAACCAATTTGCTCCGGGTCACCCGGAGTGGGAAGATGCTCAATACCGATATCTGGGAAAAACCACCCGCATCCTGCGAGAAAACAGTTCCGCATTTAACCAGCCCTATCTACCCTTACTGCCAACCAGGAAGGATAGTGTTTGGGTAAACCGGTGGATCGATCCCGAACGGAAAAAGGAAGTGTATACTATTTTAAGTATGAAGCCTGAAGGATTGCATGTACCCTTGTTTGCAGGTGAGCTTTCCGAACAAACGCATTGGATTGATTTATGGAAACATGAAGAAGTGGTTTTTAAAAAGGAGGGCGATAAGGCACTTGCAGTTGTTAACATCGATGGCTTTGATGCCCGCAACCTGGGTACGAATAATGAGGGGGAGGTTTCCTGTCTTGCCCGATTTGAGAAAAGACTGAACGCGCAGATCACGGGTGATAAAATTACTGGATCATCGAAGGGGATGTCGGTAAAACTCTGGCTGGGAAATCCCGCCTATGATAAAACACCTCTTTTGGTTCCTACAACGGAGCGATTTGAAATCTCCATTGCCCAACAACTTGCCCATTATGAAGGAAAGATTGTTATACAGGCATTTCAACAAGACGAATTGGTAGATGAACAGATCTTGTTTCTCAAACCCGGAATACCACGTTTGATCAGCAGTTCGGCAAAGACGGCAGTTGTTAGAAAGCTGCCGCAGGAAATGGTGTTGATCGCAGGCGGCTCATTCAAGATTCGCTATTCGCAAGGGGATGAATTCATTCCTTATCCGAAGCAGAACGAAGGGGAAACCATTCAACTGCACTCCTTTGCCATGGATCGCTATCCGGTTACGAATCGCGACTTTAAACGCTTTTTAGAAAGCAGCAACTATCAACCTGTTGATTCAGCAAATTTCCTGAAACATTGGCACAACGGAACTTTTCCGGCCGGACAGGAGAATTTTCCGGTTACCTACGTTGCTTATGAAGATGCACAAGCTTATGCAGCCTGGGCCGGCAAGCGATTGCCAACGGAATGGGAGTGGCAGTATGCCGCCCAAACTTCAAAAGGGAACGAGTGGCCCTGGCAGCAAACCAAACCGGTAACCCGCGAGGAGACCTATGTTACCGAAACCCTCACCGTGAAGAATATTAAAGGGATTGATCCACAACATGCCAACCTGGGCGATGGGAGATTGTATCCGGTCGGCAAATATAATAGGGGCATCAATCCAAACGGGCTCTATGATCTATCGGGGTGTGTATGGCAATTGACCAATGATGTTTACGAAAGTGGTAGCTATCGGTATATTCTGATGAAGGGTGGCAGCTACTTTAAGCCGTCTTCCAGTTGGTGGTACGTACAGGGAGGACCGCGTGAGTTGCATTACCGGCAATTTCTGCTCCGGGTTTCGCCAGGGTTTGAGCGCAATGCCACGGTTGGGTTTCGGTGTGTGAAAGATGTAAATTGAATTTTGGTGAATAGACCAAGAATTAAAATCGAATGGAAGGCGGCCGATTGGTGGATGGAAGGGATTGCGATAACAATTTTCGTTGGAACGACTCTGCATATACTATCTCAGTATAGGAGCCTTCCGGATTCAATACCGACACATTTTTCATTTTCCGGTGAGGCCGATTCTTATGGACCGAAGTCATCGCTTTGGTGGGTGGTAGGGATTAACGTGGCGCTCTATGGATTATTGACAGGAGTAGCCAGAATCCCTCATCATTTCAACTACCTAACTGATATTTCACCCCAAAATGCTAAGCGGCAATATACGGCTTCAGTGCGGTTGATTCGGTACTTAAAAATGATAATAAGTTGCTTATTCGCTTATCTTAGCATTGAAATGATTTTGGGAGCAAAGCCTGAAACAAGTTCTGAGTTAAGCTATATGTTTCTGCCGGTTACATTAACTTTGATAGTTGGTGGAATTATTTATTATTTAATTAAAGTCAGTTCAAAATAGAATGAAATATGAAACAGTCTCGCAGATCCTTCATTAAAACATCTTCCAAGGTAATGGCAGCTGCCGGCATCTCTACGGCATTGCCCTGGCAATCGATAGCCCAAGCCAAAAGTCTCATTTCCGCCAATGATAAAATCAATGTGGGCGTGATAGGCGTCAACGGTATGGGTTGGTCCGACCTAACCTCCTTCATGAAAATTCCGGAAGTGAATGTGGTGGGGCTGTGCGATGTGGATGACAATGTGTTGAACTTCCGGAAATATGAACTCGCAAAAAACGGGATCCAGACAAAGACCTATGCCGACTACCGTAAGCTGCTGGAGAATAAAGACATTGATGTGGTGATCATTGGAACTCCGGACCACTGGCATTGTTTGCAGATGGTGGAAGCGTGCGAGGCCGGCAAAGATGTGTATGTAGAAAAGCCGATCGGCAATTCGATCGAGGAATGTAACGTGATGGTGGCGGCTCAGAAGAAATACAATCGGGCGGTGCAGGTGGGGCAGTGGCAACGGAGTATGCCGCATTTTGTGGATGCCTTGAATTTTATTCGCTCGGGTAAGCTTGGAAAGATACGCACTGTAAAAGCCTGGGCCTATCAGGGTTGGATGCGCAACATTGAAGTGAAGCCGGATGGTCCGGTGCCGGCCGGAGTAGATTACAATATGTGGTTAGGACCTGCTCCAAAACGTGCATTTAATCCGAATCGCTTTCATTTTCAGTTCCGGTGGTTCTGGGATTATGCCGGTGGGTTGATGACCGATTGGGGTGTGCACCTGATTGACTATGCATTGCTGGGCATGGATGCTTCCTTTCCAAAATCAGCAGTTGCGCTGGGGGGCAAGTATGCCTATCCGGATGGCGCTCATGAAACACCCGACACGCTGGCTACCGTGTATGAGTTCGATGGCTACAACATGTTGTGGGAACATGCGCAGAGCATCAGCAACGGCAACTATGGTAAGGATCATGGCATCTCTTACATCGGCAACAATGGCACACTTGTGCTGTGGCGCGGGGGCTGGGAAGTGATTCCGGATGAAAGACGAATGGAAGCCGTTCCGGTTCAACCCAACAAAGGATCCGGTTTGGATTTGCACACCGTTAATTTTGTACAAGCCGTCAAGAGTCGCGACTTCTCGAAACTCACCTGCCCGATTCAGGCCGGTGCTCACGTAGCCTTGGTATGTCAAATGGGGAACATCTCGTACAAGACTGGAAGCAAAGTAAGCTGGGATGCTGCTAAAGGAAAGTTCAACGAAGAGAAGGCCAATGGATTAATGTCTGCTAAGTACAGTAATGGATACAAGGTGCCGAAAGTATAAGGTATAAATAATTTCACCGTTTTTTGCATTCCTAGCCGGTAGCGCTATATTTGCAGCCTGTTTTTAAAGGACCGGTAGTTCAGCTGGTTAGAATGCCTGCCTGTCACGCAGGAGGTCGCGGGTTCGAGTCCCGTCCGGTCCGCAAAATTAACCCCCAATTCGACACGATTTGGGGTTTTTTGTTTCCGTCCTCATCGGAATTTCGAAGCTGTGACTATTTCTTCGTAGCGCTATTCCTTTCGAGAATACTGCAAATGAGTAAACGTTGACTTCAAATGTACGCAGAGGCCGAGGCGATGACTACGCCTTGGAAATGGGCGCATATTGAAGTTCCACTTTCCTTAATCTAAGTAAGATTTTTGTGTACAATGTCAAAAAGCAATTGATCGAATGTGATCCTGGTAACTTATTTTTATAGACATGTTTAGACTTTAAATTTTATCATTCCTTATGAAGTATACCTTATTAATTCTATGTACAATTTTTTCCATCAACCTGGCATCCGGTCAAGCTACCTGGCGAAAGGGCTCAATAACAAAAAATGACGGCACCGAATTAACCGGTGAGATCAACGACAAGGAATGGTCGGTGAATCCAAAGGAGATCGAGTTTCGTGAGAATGGGGGCACACTCCAGAAGTATACCGTACATCAGATTAAGAGCTTTTCCACGGCCCGTCCGGCCCGGTATGAAGCCTTTGCCATTGAATACGATGGTGATGATCAGAATGTAAACCGGCTCTCCACCAACCGAAGCCCGTTAACCCTTAATAAAGACACGTTATTTCTTCGGGTGATTGTCAACGCACAGGTTGGTCTTTTTGAGTTTGTGGATGCCAATGGACGCATTCATTACTTTACGAATCAGGAGCAAGGGGTTGAAGAACTACTGAACCGGAAGTATAAAGATGCCACCAACAGCAGCCTGGTAGGAGTGAATGAGAAATTCAAGCAGCAATTGCTGTTGAAGGCCGGTAATTGCCCGGAATTGCATTCAACTATTAGACAACTTAAGTACAACGAAGGGGCGCTGCAAAACCTGGTAGCAAAAATAAATACATGCAACGGACAGGAAATTAAACCTATTTGGGTAGGAGAGACTATAACCAAAAAATCCAATCTTGGAATTGTTGCGCAAGTATTTCTCAGCAATCCCGAGTATACCTTTTTGGTTGCAGATTTCAGTGAAGTAAATTTCGGAGGCGGGATATTTTATGAGATCTACAGTAAGAAGAAGCCCAACCGGATCTCTCTTTACAATGAACTTTTATACAAACAGGTGAATCAGGAAGGGGTTTCGGTATTTGGTTCTGCGGCTACGATCAAGTTTAGCAGGATTAAAATGATTAACTCCTACCGGTTCAGTTACCCGGATAAGCATGATGGCCGATTTTTCTGGGGCATCGGAATTGGTACTGGAGTACGGTTCAATACTACTGTTAACGAGCGGGAGAGCATCGCTGGATATCCCGATTACAGTGGTTCAGAGTTTGAACTTGGCGTGATGGTGAATGCCGGGAAAACATTCGCCCTGTCAAAATCACTTAAACTTAACGCAGACTTTCGTTATGAAATTGAGCAAAGTCCGTTTGGTTCGTCCGAATTTTTTGGCGCTCATAATTTGGGCGTTTGTATTGGCATAGTATTGAAATAAAATGCTGATTAAGAGATTCATTTATTTGAAGTAGTTTCGACTTAACCAACCTTTTTTAGCGCGCGTTTGTAACGCGTGCCTTTTTTAGCGCGCGTTTGTAACGCGTGCCGCTTCCCTCTTTTTTAGCGCGCGTTTGTAACGCGTGCTACCCCCTGACTAATTTGTAACCCGCTTACAGACTCTTTTTTAGCGCGCATTTGTAACGCGTGCCGTTTCCCCCTTTTTTAGCGCGCGTTTGTAACGCGTGCCGCTTCTCTTTATCCCGCTTCCTTTTTTAGCTCGCGTTTGTAACGCCTGCTACCCCCTGACTAATTTGTAACCCGCTTACAGACTCGCTATTTTTAGTACATGTCAGAGAAGTATAAGTTTGATGATCCTGCCGGGATGTATTTTGTAACCATGACAACGGTGGGTTGGGTGGATTTGTTTACGCGACCAGAACTGAAGCACGTTATTGTTGATTCATTGCGTTATTGTCAGAAGGAGAAAGGATTGGTGATCCATGCCTGGTGTTTGATGCCCAGTCATCTTCATCTTATTATAAGTTCGGAAAACAGCTTATCAGGTATCCTTCGGGATTTTAAGAAGCATACCTCAAAGGAGCTGGTGAATACCATTAAGCGTATTCACGAAAGCAGAAGAGGGTGGATCCTGGAGTTATTCAGTGACGTGGCAGATCATTTGAAGCGCGTCAAGAATTACAAAGTTTGGCAAGATGGTAATCATCCAGAAATACTCACCTCATCAAAGTTAACGCGGCAGAAATTGAATTACCTTCATAATAATCCGGTGAAGGATGAAATTGTTGATGAGCCGGAAGAGTATTTGTTTAGTTCAGCAAGAGACTATTGTTCCAACAAGGTGGGGTGTTTGGAGGTTGAGAGAATAGAATAGAGGCAAGAATTAAGTAGGGGGCACGCGTTACAAACGCGCGCTAAGTCGCTCGGATAAATAGGGGGCACGCGTTACAAACGCGCGCTAATTTCAGCTGGTAAAGTTAGGGGCAAACTTTTGTCTAACTTCACGGTTAAGAAATACAAAGATTATTATGTTCCTAAAGCTCTATGGTATTGCTTTGCCGGTGTTCTTTGCGATCGACATGCTCTGGTTGGGATTCTTGGCCCGCACGTTTTATCAAAATCAGATCGGCTTTTTAATGAAGTCCCCGGTTAACTGGTTGGCCGCCATCATTTTCTATTTGTTGTTTCTCGTGGGCCTGGTAGTATTTGTGATTGAGCCGGCTGTGGAAAAAAAGGACTGGCTGCTGGCGTTGGGTAAAGGCGCACTGTTTGGATTGATCACTTATGCCACATATGACCTCACGAACCTGGCTACACTCAAAGACTGGCCCATAACCGTAGTGTGGGTGGATATGATTTGGGGTACCGTGCTGGCAGCCAGTGTGAGCACCATAACTTTTTTTATTGCAATAAAGTGGATAGCCTGAATGCCTATCTCTGGTTGGCCATCGCACTCTTCGCGTGGGTGGTAATGTGGTATGCGATTGCTATTTTTAAAAAGCGCAACGATGTTGCCGATGTAGCGTGGGGCCTGGGTTTTGTATGGCTCGCCTGGCTTGCATTTTTTCAGGGTGGTGGCAATCATCTCGCCTTGGTGGTAAATGCACTAATTACCGTTTGGGGGTTGCGATTGGCATGGCACATCTACACACGGAATCAAGGCAAGCCGGAAGATTTTCGCTATGCACAATGGCGCAAGCAATGGAAGCATTTTTACCTCCGCAGCTTTTTTCAGGTGTTTCTCTTACAAGGATTTATTCTTTACGTGATTGCCTGGCCGGTGTTGTTCATAAACCTGACGGTGCCCTCGCCCCTGGGTTGGCTGGATTATGCAGGCATTGGGATCTGGCTGGTTGGTTTTTCTTTCGAAGCGATAGGCGACTACCAGTTGAAGCTGTTTAAAAAAAATCCGGCCAACCGTGGAAAGATTATCACCACCGGGTTGTGGCGTTACACACGCCACCCTAACTATTTTGGGGATGCGTTACAATGGTGGGGGGTATTTACAATGGCGTGTGCGCTGCCCTCAGGATGGATGACGCTTATCAGTCCGGTTTTGATGACCTATTTGTTACGGTATGTTTCGGGTGTGCCGATGTTAGAGCGCAAATATGAAGGCCATCCTGAGTTTGAGGCCTACAAAAGAGAGACAAGTGTTTTCTTTCCGTTACCACCGAAAAGTTGAGCGCAGTTTACTCCTGATGAAGCCGGGAAAGCCGCCAGGCGGGTGGCAGAGCTTTCTTTTGCAAAAAATAAACCGTCAGAATAGGGCCAAGAACTGCAACGAAGACGAAGAAAGACCAGACCTATCAGCTAATGCCCGCCAAAACAAAGCCTAACCAGTCTGGCTGAAAATGCTCCAATTCCAAGTTCTAAGTGCCTGATAACAAGATTCCTTCATAAAAGCCATTCAATAGGGACGAATTTCTGAATTCACGGAAAGGAGGCCTTTCTTACATCAAACATCCCGATTACAAAATTCTCTTAATTTTGTGGTCTTGTTTATAAACTTTAACTCCGGGCAATGAATCTTTTGGATTTCGAAAAGCCCATCGCAGAATTGGAGGCGAAGCTTGCCGATATGAAACACTTAGCCAATGGTAGTGACGATACGGTAAAAGCAGCCATCCAGGCGTTGGAAAAGAAAATAACCGACTTAAAAAAAGAGACGTTCGATAATCTTACCGGCTGGCAGCGGGTGCAACTTTCACGTCACCCCGACCGGCCTTATACACTTGATTATATTTACGAAATCACAACCGACTTTATTGAATTGCATGGGGATCGTACGGTCGGGGATGACAAAGCCATGGTCGGAGGGTTGGGTACCATTGATGGCCAAACATTTATGATGATTGGTCAGCAAAAAGGTCGCAACACCAAGCAGCGTCAACTGCGCAACTTCGGGATGGCCAATCCGGAAGGGTATCGCAAGGCCCTGCGGCTGATGAAGATGGCCGAGAAATTCAATAAGCCGATTATTACCTTCATTGATACGCCCGGTGCGTTCCCGGGCCTGGAAGCTGAAGAGCGGGGCCAGGGCGAAGCCATTGCCCGGAACCTGAAAGAGATGTTCATGCTGAAGGTGCCCGTCATTTGCATCATCATTGGCGAGGGGGCATCCGGTGGGGCCTTGGGGATTGCCATTGGTGATCGCGTACTGATGCTGGAGAATACCTGGTATTCGGTGATCTCGCCCGAATCCTGTTCGTCTATCTTGTGGCGTAGCTGGGATTACAAAGAGCAAGCGGCTGAAGTGTTGAAACTGACGGCCAAAGACATGCTCGGCAACAAGCTGATTGATGGCATCATTAAAGAACCGCTTGGCGGTGCCCATACCGATGTAAAGGGCATGGCCGCAGAAGTAAAGAAAGTGATCCTGCACCACTTCCATGAACTAAACAAACTTTCACCGCAAGACCGGATCAATCAACGGATTGATAAGTTTTGTGCCATGGGAGTCGTTAAAGAATAATTTCAAATTCAAAGATTCAAAATTCAAAATCTGTATCTTGAATTTTAAATTTTCGAATCTTGAATTTGCATGTAATCAATACCGGATTTTTTAAGTTGGATGGTGGGGCCATGTTTGGCGTGGTGCCCAAGTCCATTTGGCAAAAGACGAATCCGGCTGATGAAAATAACCTGTGCTCCTGGGCCATGCGATGCTTGCTCATCGAATCGGGCAATCAGTTAATACTTATTGATAATGGATTGGGCGATAAGCAAGACGCCAAATTTTTCAGTCATTATTATCTCTATGGGGAGGATAATCTTGTGAATTCCCTGCGGCAGGAGGGATTTACTACACAGGATATTACTGACATGTTTCTAACGCATTTGCACTTCGATCATTGTGGGGGCGGGGTTAAACGGGTGGGTGATAAATTGATTCCGGCTTTTTCTGATGCCACATACTGGTCGAATGCGGATCATTGGCAATGGGCAACCCAACCCAATGCCCGTGAAAAAGCGAGTTTCCTTTCCGAGAATATCCTACCGATGCAACAGAGTGGTCAATTGAAATTTATTGCTCCCGGTTCCTCTCCCTTTGAATTCATGGACATCTTCTATGCCTCCGGCCATACCGACAAGATGATGATTCCAAAAATCCGGTATAAGAATCATACGATCTGCTTCATGGCCGACCTGTTGCCTTCTGTGGGGCATATTCCATTGCCTTATGTGATGGGCTATGACACCCGGCCACTTATTACCCTTGAAGAGAAGGCTGCCTTCCTGAAGGAGGCTGCGGATCATAACTACATCTTGTTTCTCGAACACGATCCGGTGAACGAATGCTGTACAGTAAAACATACAGAGAAAGGCGTACGGCTGGACCGAACCTTTAGCTTGAACGAAATCCTATGACTCGCGGCTTGGTACTTTCGGGCGGGGGTGCAAGGGGTATTGCACACATTGGCATCCTGAAAGCATTAGATGAAATGAACATACGCGTTCATCACCTTTCGGGCACCAGTGCCGGTGCTATTGTAGGCGCGTTGTATGCACAAGGCTATCCACCCGATCAGATTTTTGACTTGGTTAAAAATGTGAGTGTGTTCAAGTCTGTTCGGCCGGCATTTGCCTGGACCGGATTGTTAACGATGGACGGATTGAAGGAAGTGTTGTTAAAGAACATTCCCCACAATGACTTTAGTAAACTCAAAATACCCTTCACGGTGGCAGCTACGGATATCCGCAAGGGCAAGATTCATTATTTCCAGTCAGGTGAGTTAGCGTCCGCCATCATCGCGTCCAGCAGTATTCCAGCCATCTTTAATCCGGTTCAATTGAATGGAAATCTGTATGTGGATGGGGGGCTGTTAGACAACCTACCTGTTAAACCGATTCGGGCAACCTGCGATGTGGTTGTCGGTTGCCATTGCAATCATGTCAGTCCCGACTTTGATGTGACCAATATGAAGCTGGTAGTAGAGCGCAGCCTGCTGATTGCAATTCATGTCAATACTGTAGTGAGTCGAAATCAGTGCGATGTGTATATTGAGCCTCCGCGTATGGACCGGTTTAGCAGCCTGGACTTGAGCAAGGCCCACGAGATTTTTGAATTTGGGTATCGGTTTACGAAGGAGAATTTCCTGCCACACCATTTTGAAAAGGTGGAAGCGTTATGATTTCAGCAGTCCTAGCCTTTAAAGAACAAATTCTACAGGGCATCCCTGAAGAACTGCCGCCTATGCCCGTGTACGATCCCCAGGCAAATCATGCGCCTAAGCGAAAGGATATTCTCACCACCGAAGAGAAGAAACTGGCATTAAAGAATGCGTTGCGGTATTTTCATCCACGACATCATAAAACCTTAGCACCTGAATTTTTGCACGAGTTGCAAACCTACGGGCGAATCTACATGTACCGATTTCGCCCCGCGTATCCGATGTATGCCCGCCCACTCAATGAGTATCCGGCAAGAACACAGCAGGCTGCCGCTATCATGTTAATGATTCAGAACAATCTGGATCCTGCTGTCGCTCAGCATCCGCATGAACTAATTACCTATGGGGGCAATGGAGCAGTATTCCAAAACTGGGCGCAATACCTGCTCACGATGAAGTACCTGGCCACCATGTCTGAAGAGCAAACCTTGCATATGTATTCGGGGCACCCGATGGGGTTGTTTCCCTCTTCCAAAGAAGCACCGCGCGTGGTGGTAACCAATGGTATGATGATTCCGAATTACTCCAAACCGGATGACTGGGAGCGCTTCAATGCCCTGGGGGTTACACAATATGGTCAGATGACAGCCGGCAGCTATATGTACATTGGTCCGCAAGGCATTGTACATGGAACGAACATTACTATCCTAAACGCAGGAAGAAAAATTTCGAAACACGGAGAAGGACTTGCCGGAAAAGTATTTCTTACCTCGGGCCTGGGTGGCATGAGCGGAGCACAGCCCAAAGCAGGAACCATTGCCGGCTGCATAACCGTGGTAGCGGAGGTAAATGATAAGGCTACTAAAAAGCGTCATGAACAAGGGTGGGTAGATGAAGTAGTTCCATCCATCGAAAAGTTGGTGGCTCGGGTACAACGGGCCAAAGAAAAAAAAGAAGTTGTTTCTATCGCCTATACCGGAAACATTGTTGAGGTGTGGGAAGCTTTTGATCAGCATTCGATTTATGTTGACATAGGATCGGACCAGACTTCCTTACACAATCCGTGGGCGGGTGGATACTATCCGGTTGGATTATCGTACGAGGAATCGAATCGATTAATGGCAGCCGATCCAGATGCATTTAAAAAACAAGTCCAGACTTCCTTGTGCAGGCAGGCAGCCGCGATCAATCGCCATACTGCGCGGGGCACATACTTCTTTGATTATGGCAATGCCTTTCTCCTGGAGGCTTCGCGAGCCGGAGCGGATGTGATGGCGGCCGATCGCATTAATTTCCGGTATCCTTCCTATGTGCAGGACATCATGGGCCCCATGTGTTTTGATTTTGGATTCGGACCGTTCCGGTGGGTTTGCACGTCCGGCAAGGAAGCAGATTTGGATTATACAGATCAACTGGCAGCCGAGGTGCTGGAGACGATGGCATCCTCTGCGGCTCCGGAAATTCAATCTCAGTTGAATGACAACATTCATTGGATTAAATCGGCCAAGGCCAACAAGCTCGTAGTCGGATCGAAGGCCAGAATTTTATATGCGCATGCCGAAGGAAGAATCAGAATTGCAATGGCTTTTAATCAGGCAATCCGTGCAAACAAAATCGGGCCGGTGGTATTAGGCCGCGACCATCATGATGTTTCCGGAACAGATAGTCCGTACCGGGAAACGTCCAACATTTATGACGGTTCGCAATTTACAGCAGACATGGCGATCCATAATGTGATTGGGGATTCTTTCCGGGGTGCCACCTGGGTATCGATCCACAATGGAGGCGGTGTAGGGTGGGGCGAAGTGATTAATGGAGGATTTGGAATGCTGTTGGATGGAACTGATGCGGCTGACCGCAAACTAAAGAGTATGCTTTACTTTGATGTGAATAATGGTATCGCCAGAAGAGCCTGGGCTCAAAATCCGGGTGCGTTGTTTACCATCGAAAAGGAACTATCGGAATTCATGCAGGTAACAATTCCCTATGCAGCTGATTCCAAATTATTGGACGACCTTATCTGAGGTATGTTGCGACCCGTGTATCTATTGATTTTTAAAATGCTGGGATGGCGAATCGAAGGCGATTTTCCCAAAGCACTAAAAAAATACATTGTAGCCGTGGCACCCCACACCAGCAATTGGGATTTCCCGCTGGGAGTGATGGCCCGTAGTATCCTGCGCATGCAGAAGGCCCGGTTCCTTGGAAAGGATTCTCTATTCAAACCTCCATTTGGCTGGTTCTTTCGTTCGTTGGGTGGTTATCCGGTCGATCGATCGAAAAGCCATGATGTGGTACAACAGGTGGTGGATATCTTTAACAAACATGATCAGTTCATTTTAGCATTGGCACCCGAAGGCACCCGTAAGAAAGTGGATAAATTAAAGACCGGCTTTTATTACATCGCCAAAGGAGCCGGGATCCCGATCATTCCGGTAGGGTTTGATTTTTCGCAAAAACGGATCGTCATCCGGGAACCGTTTTATCCAACGGATGATGCGGAGGCTGACTTTAATGAGCTGCGAAGTTTCTATCGAACCATGCGTGGAAAAAATCCGCAGTGGGGCATCGACTGATAACAGGTTACAACAATCCAGGGTATTCTTCGTAATTTGATCTTAAACTAACCCATCACGATTATGAAAAAGATACTGATTTCATTGTGCATGTGTGTTTTCGCCTCCTCAGTGCAGGCACAGTTTATTAAACAGGGTTCGATTATAGGCGGGGGAAGCTTTGATTTTCATACCGAAAAAGTGAAGGATTCAAATTCAAAAGGTTCTTCCTTCAACCTGATTCCGTTTGCCGGATATCTGGTGATGGACAACCTGGTGGTGGGGGCCAACCTGGAGTATGGCTCTTCCAATGCTGAATCAGGAAGTCCCTCAAACATTACCATCAAAAGCAATTCGGTCATGTTTGGTCCGCTCATTCGTTATTACATGGATCAGGGGCTATTTGTTCACGGGCAATATAATTTCGGTAGCTCGAAGGATACCTATAATTTTGGAACCGGAGAAACCACCGATAAGTATAGTAAGTCACAAATCAGGGTAGGCGTTGGGTACGCAGCCCGGATTACGGATACCGTATTATTTGAACCCATCATCGGATATTACTCCCACACAGAGAAAGATAAATCAACCGATAACAAATCCACCACCAGCGGCATCTTTATCATGGGTGGGTTTACTATCATACTAAAAACCGTCCAGTAGCGTTTATTTGAAAATTCGGCCCTATCTTTGATAGACTGAATGTAAAACCAATCATTTATGAAAAAAATACTTTTTGGAGTAGTGACTCTCGTTGGCCTTGCGATGGTGGAATCGGCTTCGGCCCAGGTGCAATTTTCGTTGGGCATTAAAGGAGGTGTTAACTTTGCCTCCGTCAATGTTACCAATGCGAAGGCCACCTGGGATGGAAAGACCGGATTTCATGGGGGTGCATTTGCGCTTTTCAAAGTTACCGCTTTTGCTGTTCAGCCCGAATTGATTTTTTCGCAACAAGGCTCAACCGTTACCTTGAATACCCAGGATCTGAATGCCAACTTCAGTTACCTGAATGTACCGATCATGGCCAAGTTTTACTTACCACTTGGGTTGAACTTGCAACTGGGACCTCAGTTTGGCTTTTTAACTTCGGCTGAATCGGACTATAATCCCATCACTAACACACCGACCAGTACGGATTTAACGGAATACTATAAGAATTCAGATTTCAGTGTAGGAATGGGTGTAGGGTGGGACCTTCCCTTTGGTTTAACCATCGATGCACGGTATAATTTAGGGATCAGCGAAATTAATGATAACGCCTCATTGGAAGCCGCAAAAAATCAAGTGTTTCAACTTTCAGTAGGGTATAAACTGATCAAGCTGGGTAAATAATTCATTGCAGCAAATAGATAAGCCATCCTGTTAGGATGGCTTTTTTTTTGGATCCGATCGTTTAATTTCGCGCCTTGCCATGAATTACCAGGAAACGCTCGCCTACTTGTACAAAAACCTGCCCATGTTTCAACGGGTGGGTGCGATCGCCTATAAAAAAGATTTAACCAATACTTTACAATTGTGCAAAGCCTTAGGCAATCCACATCATACGTTTAAAAGTTTGCATGTGGCCGGTACGAATGGAAAGGGAAGTTCGTCTCACATGCTGGCGGCTATTTTGCAGTCGGCCGGATATAATACCGGGCTCTATACCTCACCGCACCTCAAAGAATTTACAGAGCGCATCAAGGTAAATGGTTCTGAAATCAGTCAGGATTTCGTAGTTGACTTTGTGGAGCGAATGAAGCCTTCGATCGAAACGATTAAACCATCTTTCTTCGAGATTACTGTGGCCATGGCCTTCGATTATTTTGCTCACGAGCACATCGATGTGGCCGTAGTGGAAACCGGCCTCGGAGGCCGGTTGGATTCGACCAATGTGATTACGCCATGCCTGTCATTAATCACCAACATCAGTTGGGACCACATGGATTTGTTGGGTGACACGCTTCCCAAAATAGCATTTGAGAAAGCGGGCATTATCAAAGTGGGCGTTCCGGTAGTCGTCAGCGAATACCAACCCGAAGTAGCCGATGTCTTTCGTATCAAAACAACAGAAACCAACAGCAAGATTCAGTTTGCGTCCGAAGAGTATCAGATTCAATCAAAACAACCCGGAACGTTTGAAGTCATCGATCATGATCATAGTACTACGTATACATTAGATCTCATGGGCGGCTATCAAAAGAAAAACCTGGCCGGAGTGCTGGCAGCAGTCGATCAGTTGAGATCGCAGGGATTTAAAATTTCAGAGCAGGCGGTTCGAGCCGGCTTGGCCAATACCACCAGACTTACGGGTCTCAAGGGTCGCTGGCAAACGATTGGAACAAATCCATTGACGATTTGCGATACGGGTCATAATGAGTCGGGCATTCAGGAAATTCTGGAGAACCTGAAGTCTGTTCCTTATCGGCAATTGCATTGGGTATGGGGTATGGTAGGCGACAAAGACGTAAGCAAAATACTAAGCCTGCTGCCGAAAGACGCACACTATTACTTCTGTCAGGCATCGATACCGAGGGCGATGCAGGTGGAAGCCCTCGTTGAGAAGGCTTTGTTCGCGGGGTTGCGTGGAGAAACCGTAAAGGATGTCAATCAGGCGCTTGCCCAGGCCCGGTTGAAAAGCAACCCGGACGATTTGATTCTGATTGGAGGAAGTACTTTTGTGGTGGCTGAACTTAACGATTTGTGAAGAGTAAACTAAAACGGTTCGAGATCATCGCCACACGCGATAATGTGCTGGAACCCGGCAAAGAAATTTACTTGAATATTAAGGGAAACTGGAAATCGTTGTATTTCAAAAACAACAATCCCATTACAGTGGAGCTGGCCTGTGGCCGGGGTGAATATTCAGTCGGGATGGCGCGCCAGTTTTTGAATCGCAATTTTATTGGGGTTGATAAAAAAGGCGACCGGCTTTGGAAGGGGAGTACGTGGGCGGTGGAAGATCAGTTGTCCAATGTTGGCTTTCTGCGCACCGAAATCCTCTTTTTGGAGAGTTTTTTTGAAGCCGGAGAAATCGATGAACTCTGGCTTACTTTTCCCGACCCCCGTCCGCGCAAACGCGATATCAAACGCAGACTCTCCAGTAGCCGGTATCTTGAAATGTATAAGAAAGTATTGAAGCCGGGAGGTTACTTCCGTTTTAAAACCGACAATACGGATCTTTTCAACTTTACCCTGGAGGAATTATCGTTGAGGAGTGATTTGGAAGACTTTGAGTCAACACACGACCTGTACGCTTCTCCCTTGCGACCCGAATGTTATGATATTAAAACCCGGTATGAAGAAATGTTTGCTGCGCAGGGCGAGAAGATAAAATACCTCCGGTTCCGGTTTCGTCATTAACAGTTTAGTAATGCACCCATGATGTTGGGATAATGGCTGCTTCCGACCTTTGTCAGTAAGTTAATGGGAAAAAGAAAACGCGAAGTAGAACTCGTTATTATCTCAGACACACACCTGGGCACCTATGGCTGCCACGCTGAAGAACTTCTCCGCTATTTAAAATCCATCAAGCCCAAGCGGTTAATCCTAAATGGTGATATCATCGATATGTGGCAGTTCAGTAAGCGATACTGGCCTAAAAGTCATATGCAAGTGGTGAAGCATCTTACAGGGCTCATCGCTAAAGGCACCAAGATCACCTACCTTACCGGAAACCACGATGAGATGCTGCGGAAGTTTGCCGGTTTTCGGCTCAGCTCGTTTCAGATTGCTAACAAAAAGGTGCTTTCGCTAAATGGAAAATCAGCCTGGATTTTTCATGGCGATGTATTTGATGTAACCATGAAATATTCGAAGTGGCTTGCCAAACTGGGCGCCATTGGTTATGACACCTTAATTTTGATTAACTCCTTTGTAAACTTTGTCTTGAAACTTTTTGGCCGCAGCAAGATCTCTTTGTCAAAGCGCGTGAAGGATAGCGTAAAGCAAGCAGTTACCTTCATCAATGATTTTGAAAAGACGGCTGCAGAAATCGCCATCTCCAACGGATTCCAATATGTGATTTGCGGTCATATCCATCATCCGGAGATGAGAAAGATTACGACCGAGGAAGGCGAGGTGATGTATCTGAATTCGGGCGATTGGGTTGAGAATTTAACCGCCCTCGAATACAACGAGGGCCAATGGCGGATTTATAAGTACAACGAGGATGCAAAGACGAAGTCAATGAAAATACCCAAAACGGCAAAAAGCCAAATGAATAATGAGGAAATTTTTAAGGACCTTGTCAATGAATTTCTCAACCTGAAGAAATGAATATACTCTACGCTATTCAAGGAACAGGCAATGGCCATCTAAGTCGAGCGGTAGACATCATCCCGGAACTTAAGAAATACGGCAAACTTGATTTGTTTGTGAGTGGCGCCCAGGCGGAGATCGTGCTGCCCTATCCGGTAAAATATAAATCGAAGGGGCTGAGTTTCTTTTTTGGTAAACAAGGCGGCATTAACTTTCTCAAAACTTTTCAAAGAAATAGTTCGAAAGATGTTATTCAGGAGATCAAAAGTTTTCCGGTAGAGAAGTATGATCTGGTGGTAAATGATTTTGAACCCATTACGGCCTGGGCTTGTAAAAAACGTGAGGTGCCCATAATCGGACTCAGCCATCAATCCGCATTGCTATCAAAAAAGTCTCCGCGGCCCAGGGTCATCGATCCCTTTGGAGAGTGGCTGCTGAAAAACTATGCCCCGGTAAAAAAGTATGTGGGGTTTCATTTTGAACAATACGATAAAAATATCTTCACACCGGTGGTGCGCACAGCCATCCGCGAAGCCAAGGTGAAAGACCTTGGACATTATACGATTTATTTGCCGGCCTACGATGATAAGAAGTTGGTGCAATTGCTTTTAAAAATCCCCAAGGTGCGGTGGCATATTTTTTCCAAGCATACAAAACGACCCTACCATGTGGGCCGGATTTCGGTGTATCCGGTCAGTGGTCAGGATTTTATTGAAAGTGTAGTAACGGGATCGGGGGTGTTATGCGGGGCTGGCTTTGAAACCCCGGCTGAAGTTATTCACTTGAATAAAAAGTTACTGGTGGTGCCCATGAAAGCCCAATACGAGCAACACTGCAATGCCGCCTCGCTCAAGAAGATGGGTGTACCGGTATTAAAGAAAGTGAAAAAGAAGTCCATCCGGAAAATTGAGCGTTGGTTGGAAGAAGGTCAGCCCTTGGACACTTCATTTCCAGATATTGCAGGGGCCGCTGTGGAGAAGGCCCTTTCAAAAATATCAGAATAAACTTTAGTCTGCTTCCAGTAATTCCAGCACGGAGGCCAGGGCCTCATAATCTTTAAGCCCGGGTCTGATTTCCTGATTGCCGCTAACCGTTATCCCGGAAATGGGCAAGGTGAGAAGTTGATCGATGGAATAGGGACATGAATCAAAGTCGATTAACACATCATAGTGTCCCGCTATTTCAGTAAGAATTTTGCGATCCAACTCCAGGGTACCAGAAAGGCTTGAAATGACCAGCATGGAAATATTTGTAGTAATGCCCGGGTTGGCATTCAACTCTGTCCATTGGTTCAAGGACAGCGATACAATCAATTGATTGCGATGGTAAAAGGCATTGAGTAGGGTGAGCGGAATCTGCACCCAGGTGTCCGGATAGGATTGAATTTGATTCGGATTTTGAGTCGTTACTTCCAGAACAAATTGCGGTCCGCTTACCCAACCGGTTATCTCGGCAAGGGTTTTGGGATCTATGTCTGAAACCGGGAAACCCAGCCAATCAACACCCATGCCGGCACAATACCGGGCATCGCTCAGGTTGGTGATGTTTCCTGCTTTTACTTTCGTTTTTAGCATGGCTCAAATATCAAAAAGAAAAAATAACTTTGAAACGAATCCCTTCGAATGAGGCGCCTCGGTAAGATCCTGATTGTATTTATCCTCACGATTTCATGTTCGGAAGATCCGATTGAACTGGATTTTGGCTATGCTTATCAGCCTTTGCGGGTGGGCCTTAGTTGGGTATATGGGGTAGAGGAGACTTCGATTGTACAATCAATCGAAACGACTTTGCGCTACGAATTAAAGGTTACGCTTATCGATTCCTTTAAAACGGATGCCGGAATTTATTCCTATTGGCTGCAACGCCAAACCCGGAGTGATGAGAGTCAGTCCTGGATGGAGTTAGACACCTGGTCAGTCCAACAAACTGCCAATCAATTAATACAAAACGAATCGAACATTACCTTTGTCAAACTGGTTTTTCCCCCGGCAACAGGGGTAACGTGGAATGGAAACCAGTACAACAACCTCGCAAAGAATGGAAATATTTTTAACGGCCAGGGCAGCGAATTTTATCTGCTTGCTGATGTCGGGGAAGCGATCGAATTACCTTTCGGGCAGCGCTTTGAGAAAACATTAACCGTCATCCACAATGATTTTGAGGATGCCATCGTTGGCCAGGATAAGCGTTACGAAGTGTTTGCGGAAGGGGTGGGCCTCATTTACAAAGAGGTTAATCAGTTGGAGTATTGCTCAACACCTGCCTGCCTGGGACAACAAAAGGTGGATCGTGGGGTTATATACAAGCAAACACTGAAGTCGCATGCGTGGTAAAGTAGTGTTTATTGGATTGTTGATGATGAGCGGCATGGTGGAAGCCCAGGTCAATCGCTACTTTATCTATTTCAAAGACAAAACCGGAACCCCCTTTACCATTTCACAGCCTGCTCAGTTTTTAAGTGCAAAGAGTATCGCCCGAAGGCAAAAACAAAACATTGTAATCACCGAGGAAGATCTTCCGGTCAATCCAGCCTATGTAGCAGACGTTAAGGCAACCGGAGCAAAGACATTTTTTACCTCCCGGTGGTGGAATGGGGTATTGGTTGAAACTTCTCCTATTACATTACCGTCTATAACCGCCCTGCCCTTTGTAAAAGAAGTAATTTTTGTAGCCCCGGGAAATAAGTTGCAGGGTGGAAGAAAATCAAAGTATAAAGCCCGGAAATACGATACGGCCGAAGATCCGGTAAATCAGTTTCAGCTTACTCAATTGGGTCTTGATCAGATGCACATGGATGGTTATCGTGGGGAGGGTATTTCCATCGCCATCTTCGACAGTGGCTTTCAGGGAGTGAATGTGACGGCACCCTTTGCAGCGTTGTTCACCGAAAAGCGGATTAAACAGACCTACAACTTCGTACTGAACACGAATTCGGTTTATGAATTGGATGATCATGGCACCGAAGTAATGTCCGTGATGGCCGCGTTCTCCAACGGATCGTATACTGGAGGCGCACACAAAGCAGATTATTTTCTGTACCTGACTGAAGATGTTACAAGCGAATACCGGATTGAAGAATTCAACTGGGCGTTTGCAGCCGAACGGGCCGACAGTGCCGGGGTGGATGTCATCAACTCATCATTAGGGTACAATACGTTTGATGATGCTTCGATGGATTATCAACCTGCTGATTTAGATGGCAATACAGCACTGATTACAAGAACTGCCCGGAAAGCGATGGCGCGGGGAATGATTGTGGTATGCAGTGCCGGCAACGAAGGCAGTTCATCCTGGAAGTTCGTTACACCACCGGCCGATGCCGTTGGGATTCTTGCAGTAGGGTCGGTAACTATGTCGGGTGTGCCCAGCAGTTTCAGTTCGATCGGACCCACTGCTGATAACCGATGGAAACCCGATGTGGTAGCGTTAGGATCCGGCACCAGCGTTGTCAAAGCCAGCGGTGCGATTGGCACGGCCAGTGGTACTTCGGTGGCCAGCCCGTTGGTGGCCAGTTTAACAGCGGGTGTCTGGCAGGCATATCCTACCTTAACAGCAACCGAGGTGTACGACCTGATTATCGGCTCAGCCAGCCGGGCGTTAACGCCAACGAACTCATTGGGGTATGGTATTCCGCATTATGAATCGGTGATCAGTAGTCAAAAGTCGGTTGATCCGGATGCCGCCTGGATTTCGGTATTTCCAAATCCGGTCGTTAATACGGGTTTTAATGCGACCTTAAAGGAACCCAAAGGGGCGTCCCTGCTGATCACTATTTACGATGTTCGGGGAAGTCGTATGGTAGAGTGGACCGAGGTGATTTCGGAACAAAACAATCCCTTGATGGTCGATGTCAGTACCTATCCTCCCGGTTTATATCTGGTGCAATTCCGACAAGGAAACGCTACTGCCCATGTCCGCATCCTAAGGAGGTAAAGTTTAGCAAAGATGAATCCGGTAGTTATCTTTGCCGTGGTTAACATCCTTGCATGAATCCTTTGATTGCTCCTTCCATTCTGGCCGCTGATTTTGCCAACCTGCAACGTGAGATCGCAATGATCAACGAAAGTGCGGCCGACTACATCCATGTTGATGTGATGGATGGTGTTTTCGTGCCCAATATCTCCTTTGGCATGCCAGTGATTAAAGCGGTAAAGAAGCACGCCCGGAAGCCACTCGATGTACACTTGATGATCGTTGAACCTGAGCGGTACGTGGAAGCGTTTAAAGAAGTGGGTGCAGACATTTTATCCGTGCACATTGAAGCCAGTACACACCTGCACCGTACGATTCAGCAAATTAAGGCAGCCGGTATGAAAGCCGGGGTGGCAGTGAATCCGCATACTTCCGTTTCGCAATTACGCGATGTATTGGCCGATCTTGATCTGGTGTGCCTGATGTCGGTCAATCCCGGCTTTGGTGGTCAGAAATTCATTCATAATACGTATCGCAAAGTAGCGGAGTTGCGGTCGCTGATTGAACAAACCCACTCAAATGCATTAATCGAAATTGACGGAGGCGTGAATGAGGACAATGCCCAACCGTTGATGGAGGCCGGTGCCCACGTGCTGGTGGCAGGTAATTTTGTTTTCTCTGCATTCGATCCAAAATCTGTAATTCAACGTTTAAAGGACGTGGGCCAATCATTGGCTTGAATTTTGGTTCACATTTAATGGCATGTGCATGAAAAATCTTGGCTTCCTCCTTCTTATTATTTTATGCGGGTCATGTGCCCGTACCGTTAATCGAATAGATCCTAACCAGGCCATTGATTTAAGCGGACGGTGGAACGATACAGACTCCCGGATTGTGGCTGAAAAAATGACGGCCGATTTGTTATCAAGTCAACGGTTTCAGGAATATGCCAGAGCGCTTGGCAAGAAGCCGGTGATTATTGTAGGCGAGATCAGGAACCGAACCAGTGAGCATATTGATGCCAGCAACTACATCAAGAAATTTGAAGTGGCCATCTTCAATTCCGGCCAGGCCGATCTTGTTGAATCGGATACGTTTCGAGATAAATTGCGGGAGGAGCGCGCCCAACAACAAGACTTTTCCAACCCGGCTACCCTGGCCCAGTGGGGGCTGGAGACCGGGGCCAACCTGATGCTATTTGGTGAGATGACCTCCGAAACGGATGTCTACAACAACAGCCGGGTTGTGAATTACCTCACTACGCTTTTTCTTACGGACATGGAAACGAACAGGCGAATCTGGTATGGCCAGCAGGAGATCAAGAAACAGATCAAAAATTAATTCAGTTGCGTGAGGGGGTTACCATCATACCAATCGCTGACGCTGTTCAGCATTCTGATAGTGACCACTTCCTGTGCAACGTATTATCAATCGAATAGCGGGTTCAATCAGGAGTTCGAACAGGGCAATCTTGACAATGCCTTGTCCAACCTGCAGGCCGATGGAAAGGAAGCAAAAGGTAAACGGGAATTTCTCTACTATGTAAACAACGGCCTGGTATTGTCGATGATGGGTCGGTATACCGAGAGCAATGAATACTTTGAGAAGGCCTACCTGTTTGGTGAAGATTACCGGAAAAATTATCTGAATGAAGCGGCTTCGTATTTAACCAACCCGATGATCACCGCGTACCGGGGCGAGGATCATGAACATTTGATGCTGTTGTATTACAAAGCGTTGAATTTTTTAAAGATGGGTAAAACCAATGAGGCCCTCGTGGAATGCAGGCGCTTGAACATCCGGCTGCAACAACTCAGCGATCGCTACGAAAATGAAAATAAGTTTCAACGGGATGCCTTCATCCATACCTTGATGGGAATCATCTACGAAGCCGACAAAGACTATAACAATGCCTTCATTGCCTACCGGAATTCGCTGGAGATTTATGAAACGGACTATGATCAGTTGTTTAATCTTTCCATTCCGGAGCAGTTGAAACAGGACTTGCTGCGCACCGCCTGGCGCAGCGGCTTAACGGATGAGTTTGCCTATTACAAAGAAAAGTTCGGCCTTCCTGACTATACGGTTGAACCATCTACAGGAGGTGAAGTGGTCTTCTTTTGGCACAATGGACTGAGTCCAATCAAGACGGAGTGGAGTCTCAATTTTGCAGTCGATCGCAGGGGGGATATGGTGTACTTCTACAACCGGGAGTTGGGTATCAGTTTTCCATTCTCGCTGGAAGGCTATGACGATCGTGAAAAAAATGGATTGGCTCAAATGGAATTTTTTCGGGTGGCCTTGCCTCGCTACATCGAACGTCCCACGTACTACCTGGATGCAACCCTTCAGGTCTCTGATCATGCTTATCCGCTTTACTTACTGGAGGATGTGAACAAGATTGCCTTTAAAAGTCTACAACAACGGATGACACTCGAATTGAGCAAAGCTTTATTGCGGGTGGCATTGAAAAAAGCAGTGGAGCATCAGATCAAGCAAGAAGATAAGACCCTGGGTTCCGTACTCGGCATGATTAACGTACTGACCGAAAAAGCGGATACACGCAATTGGCAAACACTTCCACATAGTATTTACTACTCGCGCATCCCGTTGCCCGAGGGCGAAAGCACGGTAACCCTGCAATTACGGGACCCCGGCAACACCTTGCAGGAGTATCAGTTTACGTATTCAGTAAAACCGGGTCAGATCCTTTTCCATACCTTCAGTTCGTTGGAGAGCCGGAATGTCGGTTCGGGATATTGAGTCCTTTTTGCCAACCGTTGGATACCTGCTATCTTTAAGCCTTCATGAGGCAAGTCCTGAACGTATGTCACTTATCTCTGCTCCTGGGAGCACAGCTCTTTCCGGGATGGTTGCTGGCCCAGGATGATGAGAAGCCGACATTCCCGTTAGAAACCATTTACGCCAAACGCGAGAAAAATGCGGTCCGTGGTTTCATCACCCATTTTAAACTTAGTTTAAGTACTGGAGCGGGGTCTACGTTCATGAAACATGACCTTGATAATTTTGGCGTCTTCCAACGCCCGGGGTACGCACCGCGAATCTTTCCGGTGGGGACTTCGGTATTTCCAAAATATTCCAACTGGGTTAACCTGGTAAGCACGGATACCTTGTCCCTGATGCCGGATTCTTTTTTGGTTAGTGGCGACACCGCTCAATTGAGATTTAAGGGGAAGGCATTGAATATTCCGATCAATCTGACACTTCATTATGAGTTTCTGAAGCGGTACCGGATTGGCGGGGGATATTCCTTTGAAGCTATCTTTCTTAGGGATTTTAATTCGACAACCTTTCAAGACCGGATCGGTTCGTTTCAACCAACCAACCCTTCCGGTATCATGAAAAAATACTACGGCTTTGCCGGGGTTTCGTTTTATCGCCTCGACCAATTCTTATTCACAGGCGATGTTCAGATTGGCGGGTATAACCCCGGAAACAATTTCACCAAATCCTTAATCACGAAAGGGGTGTATGTGAATCTGGGGGTTACGGTGGAGCAGGAATTTTCTGAAAACCTGCGTGTATTCATCAGACCTTCATACGACATCAAGAAGTATACCCTCAGCATACCCGGGAGTGGTGGCAACTCCATCGTTCACAAGATGAATGCAGCCTATGTACAATTTGGATTGACCTACTCCTTGCCGGAATTGCCTAAGTGTTTCTTAAAGGATTGCAAGATTCAGATGAACCATGCCCATGGCAATAAAGAGTACCGAAGTCGCGTCCATCCGTTCTATAAGAAGCAGAACCCCGGGTATGGTGAGAACCACCCCAAACTGATTAAAGACAAGGCGAAAAACAAGCGGAAACTGAACCCGTATTAGGCCCGAAAATATGCGGCAGGTCACACTAAAAAAGCTGCATTTAACTCCTGTCTTTCAGCACGATAATTGATCAATTTTCTTTACCTTGCGGCCTTGTTTTTTAAGCCTCTTAACAACCCCTGATGGCTCCATTTTTAACCCAGTTTACCCGTGGCTGACGATAGCACTAACCTTCCCGCAAGGCAGAACATAATTCCGATCAATATTGAAGATGAAATGCGAGGTGCCTACATCGATTATTCGATGTCGGTGATCGTATCGCGTGCATTACCCGATGTTCGCGATGGGTTGAAGCCGGTGCATCGGAGGGTATTGTTTGGTATGCTGGAGCTTGGTGTTAATTACAACAAGCCCTATAAGAAGTCAGCCAGAATTGTAGGAGAGGTACTCGGTAAGTACCACCCACATGGCGATGCCTCGGTATACGACACGATGGTTCGGATGGCCCAGGATTGGTCGCTTCGCTATACGCTGGTGGATGGCCAGGGAAACTTTGGCTCCATTGATGGCGACTCTCCGGCAGCCATGCGGTATACCGAAGCCCGGTTGCGCAGGCTGGCAGAAGAAATGCTGGCCGACATCAACAAAGAAACAGTAGACTTTCAACCCAACTTTGACGATTCGTTAACAGAACCCACGGTGTTGCCGGGCAAGGTGCCCAATTTGCTCATCAATGGATCATCCGGCATTGCGGTCGGGATGGCCACTAACATGGCACCTCACAACCTAACGGAAGTGGTAGATGGCATCACCGCTTACATCGACAACCGAGAGATTACCATCCCGGAACTGATGAAGTACATCACTGCTCCGGATTTTCCTACCGGAGGGATCATTTACGGTCAGTCCGGAGTGCAGGAAGCTTTTATGACGGGCCGGGGCCGGATTGTAGTACGCGCCAAAGCGGAGATTGTTACGAACAGTCATGGCCGGGATCAGATCGTGGTGACCGAAGTTCCCTACATGGTGAACAAGGCCCAGATGATTGAGAAGACGGCCGTCCTGATAAACGAAAAGAAACTGGAAGGCATCAGCGACATCCGGGACGAATCCGATCGGGATGGGTACCGGGTAGTGTATGATCTGAAGAAGGATGCCATTCCGAACATTGTCTTGAACAATCTCTTCAAGTACACCCAGCTACAATCCTCCTTTGGGGTTAATAATGTGGCGTTGGTTAAAGGCCGGCCTCAAACCCTTAACCTCAAGGATTTGATTGTTCATTTCGTTGATCACCGCCATGAAGTAGTTGTCCGCAGAACAAAATTTGAGCTGAGCGAAGCGGAGAAGCGTGCCCACATTCTGGAGGGGTACCTGATTGCACTCGATCACCTGGACGAAGTCATTGCCTTGATCCGCAATTCCAGAGATCCAGAAATTGCAAAGCAGGGCTTGATGTCGCAATTCAATCTTTCAGAAATCCAGTCGAAAGCGATTCTGGAAATGCGCTTGCAACGGCTAACCGGTCTGGAGCGGGAGAAGATTCAAAATGAATACGAAGAAGTAAAAGCGTTGATTGCCCGGTTAAACGAGATCCTGGCCAGTGAGCCTGTGCGGATGGGGATCATTAAAGATGAACTTCAGGATTTGAAGGAGCGCTACGGTGACAAGCGCAGAACCGAGGTGGTGCACAATGAAGACGACATCACCTTTGAAGACATGATCCCCAACGAAGAGATGGTGATCACGGTTTCGAATCAAGGGTATGTAAAGCGAACTTCGCTTTCTGAATACAGAACACAGGGCCGGGGTGGGATCGGATCGAAAGCAGCCGGCACCAAAGAGGATGACTTTACCGAGCATTTGTTTATTGCCCAAGCGCATAATTATTTGTTGATCTTTACGGAACAGGGCCAGGTGTATTGGAAGAAAGCTTATGAAATTCCGGAAGGAAACAAGACCTCCAAAGGGCGCGCGATCCAAAACCTGCTGAACATTCAACCGGGAGACCGGGTGAAAGCCATCCTGAATGTGAAAGACCTGGTGGATGAAACCTACATCAACAACACGTTTGTGATTCTCTGTACTGAACGGGGCACCATTAAGAAAACTTCGCTGGAAGCGTACTCACGGCCACGCGCCAACGGCATTGCGGCCATTACCATCAACGAAGGCGACCGCCTGTTGAATGCAGCGTTGACAAATGGCACGAATGACATCATTATTGCAAAGAGTGAAGGCAAGGCCGTACGCTTTAATGAAAGTGATGTTCGCCCGATGGGCCGTACTGCGGCCGGGGTACGAGCGGCTACGCTGGAGTCGGAGGAAGATAAGGTCATTGGCATGGTTTGTATTGCCCGGCCGGATGCCAACCTGTTGGTGGTATCGGAAAAAGGATATGGAAAACGGTCTTCGATTGATGACTATCGTATTACCCGCAGGGGTGGAAAAGGGGTTAAAACGATTAACATCACTGAAAAAACTGGCAAGCTTGTTGCAATCAAGGAAGTGGTTGACAATGATGATTTGATGATTATCAATAAGTCGGGCATTAGTATTCGCATCAGCGTAACGGAATTGCGTGTCATGGGCCGGGCCACTCAAGGCGTGCGGCTGATCAAACTGAATGAGGACGATGCCATTTCTTCGGTGGAGAAAATTCAGAAGATGGAAGGGGATGCAGACACCACTAAGGAAAGTGAATTACCCACGAGTGAAACAGAATAAACCAAACTATATAACTTGAACTAAACCTTTAATTGAAATGAAAAAGTTAGCCATCCTGTTAATTGGGTGTATGCCTTTTGTAGCACTTGCGCAGAAGGAGATTAAACCGAGCGTACCGAATGCAGAGAAAGCCCTTCGTGCAGGTAAAATTGATGAGGCCAAAGCCATTATTGACGCCACTACTTCCAGTCAGGAGTACATGGTCGATAAAAAAGGAAACCCCAGCAAGAATGCTGCAAAGGCCTGGTTTTTAAAGGGCGTTGTGTACGCAGCCATTGACACCACCAAAGAACAAAAATTCAAGTCGCTGGTACCGGATGGATTCCCGATTGCGAAGGAGTCGTTCGACAAAGCCAAGGCCCTGGATCAGGATAAGACACCGGCCTTTTTAAATGACCCTACCGGCTTTCCGATGATGAACGATCAGGTGAATGCTTATTTGGCACAGAGCTACTATAACGTGGCGATCTCGGCTTTTCAGGATGAAAAGAACTATAAAAAAGCATTTGAATATACCGAGCGCACGTTGTACTTCATTCCGAACGATACTTCCGTGTTGATGAATGCCGGTGTGTTCTTCGGCCCGGCCGCGGATGAGTATGACAAGTCGATCGAGTATATTAAGAAGTACCAGGCAAAAGGGGGTTCCTCACCCGATGCCAACATCATGTTGTTCAGCATATACCGCGATCAGAAGAAAGACAACGAAGCCGCGCTGAGTCTGGCGAAGGAATTGGTGGCAAAATACCCTAACAATCCGGAATACCCGAAGTTCGAGTTAGACATGTACATTAAATTGAACCGCTTGCCGGAAGCCAAAGCCGTGATGGAACGCCAGGCGGCCGCTGATCCGAATGACAAAGAATCACGGTACTACCTGGGTGTTATCAGCAATGAGCTAAAGCAACCGGAGGAAGCCAAAAAATGGTATGAAGAGTCCATTAAACTGGATGCGAAATACTTCGAACCTCAATTGGGGTTGGCTGAAATCGTTTACCTGGATGCCAAGAAGGTAAAAGATGAGATGAACCAATTGGGTAACTCCAAGGAGGATTTCAATAAGAAAGTGGCCCTTGACAAGCAGTATCAGGATAAATTGAGAGTTGCCCTGCCGTATTGGGAGAAATGTGAAAAATTAAGCCCGGACGAAGGCAAGGTGTTGGATGTGTTGTACCTGATCTATTCCGATCTGGAAATGACAGCTCAGGTTACCCGCATCGAGAAAAGGATGAAGGCTTTGGGACTACTTGATTAAGATTAGTTTCTTGTTTAAAAAAAAAAGAGGCTCCTGCGAGCCTCTTTTTTTATTCAGTCAGTTTCAACGGTATTCCTATGACTTACCAAATTCAAAATTCACGTTCAAAATTTATCTGATTTGTGCCTTATACGGCATAGAGTAGTTCCTTCTGGGCGGTTACCGGCTCGCTGGAAATATACTCATCGTAGGTCATCAGTCGGTCGATGTGGCCGTTGGGGGTAATCTCAATGATCCGGGTGGCCACGGTTTGCGTAAATTCATGGTCATGTGAAGTAAACAGCACGGTACCGGGAAAGTCTTTCAAGGCATTGTTGAAGGCGGTAATGGATTCCAGATCCAGATGGTTGGTCGGTTCATCCAGGATCAACAGGTTGGCCCCGGCCAGCATCATGCGCGAAATCATACAACGCACTTTTTCGCCCCCGGACAACACACTGCACTTCTTAAATACTTCCTCACCACTGAACAGCATCTTACCCAGAAATCCCCGAATGTAAACTTCATCCTTGTTGGCATCGTCTGCAAACTGCCGCAACCAATCAACCAGGTTATCGTCTGACTGGAAGTAGGATTCATTGTTCACCGGCAGGTAAGCAGGGGTAATGGTTTGCCCGAACTTATAACTCCCGCTGTCGGGCTTGATTTCTCCGGCCAAGATTTGAAACAGCGTGGTGATGGTAAGACCGTCTTTGCTTAAGAAGGCAATCTTGTCGCCTTTGTTAACGAAGAAATCCAAATTCTTGAAGAGCGGGCTTCCATTTAAAGAATGGGTTAGCGATTCTACATGCAGGATCTGATCTCCGGCCGTACGTTTTTGTTGAAAGATGATGGCCGGGTACTTTCGGTTGGAAGGTTGGATGTCATCAATATTGATTTTTTCCAGGAGCTTCCTGCGGCTAGTCGCCTGCCTTGACTTCGAAGCATTGGCGCTGAACCGGGCAATGAACTCCTGCAATTCTTTTTTCTTCTCTTCTGACTTCTTGTTGGCGGCAGCGCGCTGTGATAAGGCGAGCTGGCTGGATTGATACCAGAACGAATAGTTTCCTGTATAGAGACGGATCGCCTTAAAATCGATGTCGACAATGTGGGTACACACGGTATCCAAAAAGTGGCGATCGTGCGAAACAACGATCACCGTATTCTTGAACTCAAGTAAGAAATCCTCCAGCCAGGTAATGGTTTGAAGGTCTAGGTCGTTGGTAGGTTCATCCAGGATCAGGATATCCGGGTTGCCATAAATAGCCTGTGCCAGAAGCACCCGCACCTTTTGGGCTCCACTTAGTTCCTTCACCAGCTTGTAGTGATCCTCCTCGGAAATCCCCAGGCCGCTCAGCAGGGCGGCAGCATCCGATTGGGCATTCCAGCCATTGAGTTCAGCAAATTCTGCTTCCAGTTCCGAAGCCCGGATACCGTCCTCTTCACTAAAGTCGGGCTTGGCATAGATGGCATCCTTTTCCTGCATCAGGTTCCACAATTTGCTATAGCCCATCATGACTGTATCCAACACTGCAACTTCATCAAATTCATAGTGGTTCTGGCGCAGCACCGCCATCCTTTTGCCGGGTTCTATTACCACCTGGCCGCGGGTAGGGTCAATATCACCCGATAAAATCTTTAAAAAGGTGGACTTGCCGGCCCCGTTGGCACCGATCACACCGTAGCAATTTCCACCGGTGAATTTGAGGTTTACTTCATCAAAAAGAACCCTTTTTCCAAACTGGAGAGAGACGTTATTGGCAGCAATCATGAATTATCGATCAAAATAAACCGCAAAGGTAGGCAAAAGCCTGCGAATGAAATGAGCGAATTAAACAACCGTTTGCATTCAATACCTGCCGTAGATTATCTCTACGTGTGACATATGTCATTTTTTACAGTTAAATTCAATCATAATATCGCGCGTTCATTTTAACATAAACCTTATGAAATCAAGCCACTTTACTACGGGGCAAAACAACAGCCTCATTTTGTTGCGGATCCTTATTGGATGGCATTTTTTGTACGAAGGCGTTTTGAAGATGTATAACCCGGCCTGGACTGCAAAGGGGTACTTGTTGAGCGCCTCTTTTTTTAAGCCCTTCTTTGCCTGGCTCGCTGGCGATACCATGATTTCCATTGTGGATACGCTCAACATCGTGGGGTTGGTAGCAGTGGGCGCTGCATTGATTATCGGTCTTAAAATCCGGTGGGCAGCGATTGGCGGCATTGCGTTACTCGCCTTGTATTATGTGGCCCATCCGCCCTTCCCCGGCCTCGAGCAAGGTCCGGCAGAAGGAAGCTATTGGATAGTAAACAAGAACCTGATCGAGATCGGGGCACTGGTCGTGCTGTACCAATTTCCGGCCTATGCAGCCTTTGGTCTGGAACGATTCTTTAGTCGAAAAAAAGCTGAACCCGCTCATGGATAATCCTCAACCTTAACTGAAGCAACTATGAAAAATGACGATAACCTCTTTAGCTCCTGGAGCAGGAGAGACCTGCTGAAAAGTCTGGCCGGTATTCCCGTGTTGGGTACCGTTTGGTTTGCCGGTGCAAAACTGACTGGTGATGCCAAGCGCGAAAAACAATTTTTACTGGAGACCCTCAACATCAAAGCGGCTCCACCGCCCGCTACGGGACCGATGAGTGGCAATCCGATCCGATTGGGGATTATCGGTTTCGGAATCCGTGGTGAGCAACTTTGCCGGGCCCTGGGCTTTGCCACCAAAGAGTGGATTGCCAATATGAAAGAGGCGGCTGAGAAAAACCCGAACGACACCCGACTTAAGGAATTTCTGGCGCAGGAAAACCTGAACATTAAAATCACGGCTGTTTGCGACATCTTTGATGTGAATGCAGAACGGGTGATCGATTCATTCTCCACTCCGGAAAACAAAGTAACCCGATTTGCTACCCACACCGAAATGTTTAGTAGCGGGCAGGTGGATGCAGTAGTCATTGCCACGCCCGACCATTGGCATGCACCCATGGCCATTGAAGCAGTCAATGCGGGTATTCATGTTTATGTAGAAAAGCCCATGACGCACAATGTTTCGGAAACCTATTCGCTGCGGGATGCCGTTCGAAATAATCCGAAGGTGGTCTTTCAGGTAGGGCACCAGCATCGGCAAACACAGAGCTTCTTAACGGCCATGGACATCATCGCCAAAAAGACGCTGGGTCATGTGTCGCTCGTTACCACCAATACCAATCGCAATGATGATAACGGGGCCTGGCAATATGATATTCATGAAAAAGCTTCGCCTGAAACCATCAATTGGGATCAGTTTCTGGGCAACGCACCGAAGGTACCCTTCAATAAGGAACACTTCTTCCGCTGGCGCAAGTGGTGGGCCTATGGTTCGGGCTTGTCGGGCGACTTGTTAACACACGACTACGACCGTATCAACTGTTTGCTGAAGATGGGTATTCCGGCATCGGTTACCGCATCGGGTGGGATTTATACTCATAATGATGGGCGCAATGTTCCTGACGTAATGCAGGTAAACATGGAGTTTCCGGATTACAGCACCGGCAGCAGTCAGGAACCCGGTAAGGAGAAGGGGATGACGTTTGTTTACAGTGCCACGCTGGGCAATCAATTTGATCGGGGAACCCACTTGATGGGGCATGATGCTACCATGGATTTGGGCAACATGATTACTATTTATGCCGATGCAAGAAGCACCCGCTACGCTGACCTGATTAAAGAAAAGCGGATTGACCCCATGGTTCCCATCTATCAATACAACCCGATGGCAAACGCCACGGATGCCGTAACCAGTGCCACCGCCAAGTACTTTGCCAACAAAGGATTGCTGTGGACGTATCGGGATGGCAAGCGTGTAGACTCTACCTTTTTACACATGCGGGAATGGCTCAGCTGTATTCGCAATGGCGGAACACCAAGTTGTTCCATTGTGGAAGGATTTCAGGAAGCCATCTCCGCACACATGGCGGGCTTGTCTTATAAGTTGGGCCGCAGGATTGAATGGGACGCAGCTTCTGAGAAAATCATTGCCAAACCCGGTGAAGATCTGGATGCTGCCTTGCTGGCCAACCAGGAGAAAGTAGTTTCTGTATAACGGCTTTATTCACTTCACAAGAAGGCCCAATGGTTCACACCGGAGGGCTTTTTCTTTTGTAAATATTCCGCTTACCTGACAACGGTCATTTTTATTGCCGGGTATAGCCGGTAATATCGGGTGTTGTTCGAGGGATCGAAAAATTAAATCTCATCGCTATGAAAACCAGCAAGCAAGCAGGCATTTGGATGGATTATTCAAAGGCCTTCGTTTTGGAAGTGAATCGTGATGTCATCACCCGTCAGGTGATTGAGTCCGACTTTACGTACGAGGAAAAGCAGCACAGTTATGCCCGCAATGAAGGCTTAATGCACAAGAAGGAACAGCGGTTGGAAGGCGAGTATTTCAAGGCCATCATGAAGGCTATTCAAAACTATCAAGAGGTGGTGTTGCTTGGGCCCGGGGATGCCAAGAGTGAACTCTTCAATCGCATTACTTCCAATCCGCATTTCAAGCACGTTCGCATTTCGGTTGAACCGGCTGACAAGTTAACCGACAACCAGCTGGTGGCGTTTGTCAAGGATTATTTTCATGTAGCAACACCAACCCGTTGATGTATGCGTGTAACAAAAGAAGGCCTCCGCAACCAGGTTGGGGAGAAACTGGTTCTGATACAACAGGAACTGGATGAACTCGCCCTGCAACTTTCGCTTGGGAAAGCCGAAGCCCGCGATAAGTTTGAAGAACTGAAGGTTGAATTTCGCAACAAGGTTACTGCCTTAAAGCTTCAGCTTCATCAATCAGGGGAAACCATCCGGCCCGAAGTGATTCGAACCCTGGAAGAGTTTGAACTTCAATTGGCGCTGGGGAAGGCCGAAACCAAAGACCGGTTTCACGAGCAGAAGATTAAAATTCTTCAGTCGCTTAATACCCTGGAACAGGCCGGGATAGAATGGATGAAAACGTTTGATTCTAAGTTCTTCACACACGAAACGGAGAAGTTTAAACTCAAGTTGGAGATTCTGCGGCTGCGCTTCGATCTCAAGGCCTTTGAGATGAAAGACGCTTATCGGGGAACGATGCCAGCGTTGCGCAGGGAGTTGGAGCGAATCCATCATCGGCTGCAACAGCGCATAAACTCGGGTTCATCCCGATACGATGATTTTACAGATGAACTCTCGCTGGCGTATAAACATCTTAAGAAGGCGGTAACAGATCTGGTATGAAAAGAAAGAAGCCATACGGCTCCTTGGCTTGGTGGAGTTCCGTGGTACTCCTGCTGTTATTGGGTTTCTCTGCCAGCTTTGGCGGACTCGCACTCATTCTGGATCCCTCCGGGCGCACGTTGGGCATGTCTATGGCCGGGTTGGAAGGAACCTACTTCCCCGACTATGAAGTCCCGGGCTTTATTCTGTTTTTTGTGCTCGGGATTTTTAGTCTGGTGGCTTCCGTATTTGTGATGATGAAGAACCCGTACTTTGCAACGTTCATATTCATTCAAGGAGCGTTGCTTACCGGTTGGATTCTGGTGCAGGTATACCTCTTACCCGAGACCCATGTGCTGCAGTTAATTTATTTTTTCGTTGGGATTTTATTGATGCTTTTAGGGAACTTGCAGAAGAGCAAACGGGCGTTATAAACCCCCACCGGATTTGTGGATACCCTAACACACGGAGTACTTGGTGCATGCCTGGGCGAGTTGCTGGGTGGGCGACAGCTTGGAAGAAAAGCATTGCTTGCCGGAGCTATTGCCCAGAACCTACCGGATGCGGATGTGGTGTGTGCACTCTGGCTCGATCCGGCCGCAAATGTGCTGGCCCACCGGGGACTTACCCATTCGTTCTTTTTTGCCGTGCTGATTACACCCCTTTTAGCATACGGATTAACTCAGTGGCGGTATTCAGTCGCCCCCTTTTCATTCTGGTTGAAGTTTCTGGGCGCACAAATTTTTGTTCATGATTTGATGGATGGATTCAACGCCTATGGTACGGGCTGGTTCGAACCGTTCTCACACCTGCGCGTCTCATTTCATACGTTGTTTGTTTCGGATCCGCTTTTCTTCATTCCCCTCGTGTTGGGTACGGGGTATCTTCTTCTTGCCGGCAATCAACAACCGCGGAGGAACTGGTATGCAGGCCTTGCCCTGGGTGCGAGTGGGCTTTATCTGGCCGGATGTGTTTGGGTAAAAGAAAGGGTGTACAAGGACGTGGCGGCAGCGATTTCAAAACAAGAGTTGGTGCAGGATAACTACCTGATTACCCCGACACCGTTCAACAGCTTGCTTTGGTTTATCACGACCAAACACGACTCAGGCAGTTGGGTTGGGTATCGCTCCGTTTGGGATCGACATCCCGACATCCACTTCGAATTTTTTCCAAGGAATGATTCCTTGTTGCAACCATTAACGCGAACCAAAGAGATTGAAAACCTGAGACGCTTCTCGCAAGGGTATTATACCGTTGAACAATCAGGCGATACATTGGTGTGGAATGATTTACGCTTTGGTCAAATGATGGGATGGCAGCATCCGAGGACCGGATTTGTTTTCCATTACTATCTTGCCCCCGAGATTGATAATACGGTGGTGTTGCAGCGCGGCCGGTTTGCTGGTTGGGATGAGACGACCCTGCACAACCTGATCAGCCGGATTCGCGGGCGCTGATCACTTTTGTTTTTCCTGACGGAAATAGAATGTGAAGAGAAAGAAGATGAAGCGCACGATTTCATAGGCCACCCGGTGAATGAATTTATTCCAGAGGGAGGTTTTGCGTTCAAAGATTTCGGGAGTGATCCGGTCGCAATCCCGTTGAAGGATGTCTTCCAGCGCATGGCCTACCTGGTGCGCGAACGGTTTGTTATGGATATCGAGGTTCAGTTCCAGGCTGGCATAGGCACTGATGTTGTTGAAATTGTAAGATCCGATCGTCACCCATTGGCCATCGTAGGTGGCAATCTTGCCGTGCACCACCTTCTTTCGGTACTCATAGATTTCAATGTTCCTCCGTAGCAACCACGGGTAAAAAAAACGCTCGGCCATTTTTGCGATGGTGACGTCAGAGATTTTCGTGAGGATGATGCGGACCTTCACACCCCGTGCGGCTGCCAATCGCAAGTTCTTTCGAAACACCCGACCGGGCAAGAAATAACTGGACATCAGGGTTATTTGCTGTTGGGCCCGATGAAACATCTCAATGTAGCTGCGCGAGATTTGATTTTTGTTTCTCACCCAATCATTTACCCGCATGCGGATATAACAATCCTGATCGGTTTCAATGGGCGACCGCATAGAAGCCAACAACACTACTTTCCGGTTACTCCGATACCACATTTGCAGGCAACGGTTATGCAATTCAACGGAAATCTGACCTTTCACATACACCGCCCAGTCCATCCAGGCCGGGTGGTGTGGCATGTCGTTGTAGTGGTTGCTGATGTTGATGCCGCCCACCAGACCATGCACACCATCGGCCACAAAGATCTTGTGGTGCATTCTGCGGCCAACGTAAAACCGTTTGCCCCGCAGCACCGGTTCAAACCACCGGAAATGGATGCAACACTTTTCCAGGCTGACGATCACTTCCGGTGGCAGGGAACGGGACGCATAGCCATCCAGCAACAAAAACACTTTCACACCCCGCTGGGCAGCACGAATCAGGGCGTTGGTAATGCGCGTACCGGTTTCATCCTGCTCATAGATGTACACTTGCAAATGAATGGATTCAAGAGCCTGATGGATCAAGGTTTCCAACAACTGAAAGTACGGTGCACCACCCCGTATTAATTCGACAGTATTGTGTGAGGTGTAGCCACTGCCCGGGTCGAAGGACTGTATAATTTTTCTGTCAGCCATGCACGTTTACCGGGGGTTGCCTATCTTGCTCTTGTTAAAGCGAAATCTATGCAAAGTATCGAAAATAAGGTCGTGTTGATTACGGGGGGTAGTCGCGGAATCGGGTATGGGATTGCGGCTGCGTTGATGCAGTTCGGAGCCCGGGTGGCCATCACCAGCCGCACACAAGCGGGTGCCGATGATGCCGCGAACCGGTTGAATCAATTGGGTAAAGACCGCGCGCTGGGCATCGCTGCCGATGTACGCGATTTGAAGTCGCAGCAACAAGCGGTAGACCTGGTGTTGCAGAAGTGGGGACAACTGGATGTGGTGGTCGCCAATGCTGGCCTGGGCTATTTTGCATCCGTGGAGACGTTGACGGAAGAACAATGGCGCGAAACCATTGACACCAACCTGACCGGAGTGTTTTTTACCATGAAAGCAAGCATTGAGGCCTTGAAGAAATCCAGCGGATACATCATTACCATCGCGAGTCTGGCGGGCACCAATTTCTTTGAAAGCGGATCGGCTTACAATGCCAGCAAGTGTGGGTTGGTGGGGTTCACCCAAGCGGCCATGCTGGACTTGCGCAAACATGGAATTAAAGTTGCGACCATCATGCCCGGCTCGGTGGCCACGGAGTTCAATGCCCATGAACCCTCTGCCCTGGATGGGTGGAAAATACAACCGGAAGACATCGGGCAACTGGTGGTGAGCCTGCTGCAAATGAATCCGCGCACGTTGCCGAGCAAGATTGAAGTGCGCCCCAGCTTGCCGAGGTAAGTGATTTCAAGGCGTATGCGACCAAAGCATAAACTGTTCTTTCATGTCTTCGGGCAATACCGCAACAATGTCGTGTAATTCCCCGGCCGAAACGTAATCGGCAATCGTTTTTATAACTGCTTCGGTGGCTTCAATGGCATCGCTTTCACCCGAGAAATCGCGCCAGGCTGAGCTGCCGTCATCGCGCATCACGGCTTCACAAAACTCAGTCATTGTTTTGAGCTTCTCATGGTGCCTGGTTGGCTGCCAGCCTTCTATATAAAGGGCTTTGATCACCATGGGCAACTGAGCAATTAATTGAAATGATTCTTGCAAAGTAAGCCGGTTGCGCAACGCATGTAATACGCTTCGCAATACGCGCCCCGCACGATCGCGATTTTCAGGATCGCCCAGGCGTGCTGCCAGCCGGTTTACAAACTCATTGCCTTTAGCAGCATGTTTTTCGAAATGGAGTGGCATGTGGTTTCTATTTAAAGGTTTACTTATTCCAATTCTTCATCATTTACATACCGGTCTGCCGGTATTTCTGCTTTTTTATTCAGCTTCTCTTTGTGCTTCCGGATTTGACGCTCCAGATTCTGACAGGTTTCTTCTGCCGCGATTTCAAAGCTACCTGACTGCTCGCGGGCATACAGGTCGTTGCCCGGTACGGCCAGCCTGGCTTCCACTATAAAATAGTCTTGCTGTCCATTTTTCTCCTTCTTCAGTACCAAGTGGCATTGCATCACGCGGTCAAACATCTTTTCGAAGCGATCGAATTTCTCCTGCAGCATGATTTCCGTTTTTTCGCTAATGCGAACGCGGGGGGATTGAATTACGTATTGCATACGAGGCAAGGTTTAACCCTTGTGTTAAGGTGAAACTTCTCAGCCGTTAACCTGCAATCAAGATGTAAAACCTATGACAAAAATTAAATGACCGAAGTCATGTTCAAAAAAAATATTTATCGTGTTTATCGATTAGCGATTGAATAGGCAAGGCCGCGTTCCAATCCGCGCAGCTCTGCCAATCCGCGCAAGCGACCAATGGCTGAATAGCCCGGGTTTGTTTTCTTAGTCAGGTCGTCCAGCATTTGATGGCCGTGGTCGGGCCGCATGGGAATGGCTTGCCCTGTTTTTTGCATGAGGATGACAATTTCTTTTACCACCTGCACCATATCGGTATCTCCTTCCAGGTGGTCGGCTTCAACGAAGTTTCCCTCTGCATCGCGCGTGGTGTTGCGCAAATGTAAAAAGTGAATATGCTTGCCCAGCCTGCGCACCATGCCAGGCAAGTCGTTATCGGTCCGTACGCCATACGAGCCGGTGCAAAAACATAACCCGTTCGCAGGGGAGGGCGCTGCCTCCAATAAGTCCCGCGCATCCTGTTCCGTACTCACCACCCGGGGCAAGCCAAGCACCGGATAGGGCGGATCGTCCGGGTGGATGGCGAGTTTAAGACCCACCGTTTCGGCCACCGGCACCACTTGCTGTAAGAAATAGAAGAGGTTCTGTTTCAAATCCCGGGCGGTGAGGTGTGCATACGAAGCAAACAAAGACAGCATCTCCTCCGGGGTGAAGGCCACATTGCCTCCGGGCAATCCCATCAGCAACGTGCGGTATAAAGTTTCCTGCCCGGCTTCGGAGAGTTTTTTGAATAATGCTTCGGCTCTTTGTATTTCTTCGCCTGAATAGTCCACCGCAGCCCCCGGGCGTTTCAACAGGAAGAGATCGAATGCGATGAATGCCGCCTTTTCAAAACGCAAGGCCCGGCTGCCATCAGGCATGGGGTAGGCCAGGTCGGTACGCAGCCAATCCAGAATGGGCATGAAGTTATACGTGACCACCTTGAGCCCACAGGCTGCTACGTTGCGCAAGCTCGCTTTATAGTTTTCCAGATAGTGCGTGTAATTGCCCGATCGCTTTTTTATGTCTTCATGCACCGGCAAACTTTCTATGACGGTCCACGTTAAGCCGGTCGATTCGATTTCTGATTTGCGTTGTTGGATTTCCGTTTGAGTCCACACCGCACCCACCGGAATGTGATGCAGGGCGGTAACCACTCCGGTACAACCTGCCTGCCGGATGTGGGCCAGGCTCACCGGATCGGAGGGACCGAACCAGCGCATGGTTTGTTCCATGTAAATGGGTGTGTTCATTAGTTTCAAAATAAAGGACATTGAGCGTTGGAAAAAAGCGTTTCATCGTGAATTGGCAGGCCACCATTAACGCCAACAATATTTCGTTGTTATTACCGTATCTTTAACGAATTGTTTAGTTCAGATACTGTGACTTTTATGATGAATCGATTGCTTCAGGGTTGTTGTGTCCTTGTTTGTGGTGGGATTTTGTTCTTAGCATCCTGTGCCCCTCCAGAAGATGAAGATACCGCTCCGGTCATTCCGGAAGGCGTGCAAATCAACGAGATTTATGCTGCAGGTGAAGATTGGGTGGAGCTATATAACAGTCTGGAAACCAGTAAAGATATCGGTGGTTACTTCATCTACGATAACGCGGCCTCCAAGTATAAACTTCCGGTTGGCACTTCGATCCCCGCCAAGGGGTTTCTTGTGTTTGTTTGCAATGATCTTGGAACCGGCTTGAATACGAATTTCAAGCTGACTTCGGAAGGCGAAACGGTATACCTGGAGAACGCCAGCGGCACCTTGATTGACCGGATTGAATATCCGGCTATTGGTGCGGGGCAATCGTATGGAAGGTTTCCGGATGGCACCGACAATCTGGCCATCTCCGGATCGCAGACACGAGGAGCAACGAATGGCGGCAACCAGACTCCTGCCATTGTCAGCACGACCCGCGAACCGCTGGTGCCGGGTCTCAATCAAACGGTAACCATTAAAGCTTCTTTGGTCAGTGCCCAGCAGCTAACCGGAGTGAATTTATATTTCCGGTTTAATAACGGCAGCTTCAGTACGTTGCGAATGACCTTACAAAACCAGCAATACACCGCCACGTTACCGGCACAAACTACTACCGGCACGGTAGAATATTATCTCGAAGCCATTGGCGCCAACGGCACCAAGTCGTATGAACCGGCTTCCGCACCCAACAAGGTGTTGAGTTATTTGCTGAACACCGATCCGTTGCCAAACCTGTTCATCAACGAGTTTATGGCCTATAACCTGTCGTGTTGTCCGGACAGGGATTCCGGCACGGACGAGTTTGACGACTGGATAGAAATTTACAATGCCGGTTCGGTGGCAATTAACCTTGGCGGAATGTATTTGTCGGATAACAAAGCCAATCCGTTCAACCACCGGCTACCCACCGATGATCCGGCAAGCACGACTCTTGGTCCTGGAGAATTTCTGATTGTGTGGGCTGATAATTCTCCTGAACAAGGACCGTTGCATCTTGATTTTGCGCTGAGCAATGCCGGAGAAGCCGTTGGGTTGTATTATATTGACGGAAGAAAGATAGACGAGTATACCTTCGGGGCTCAGAGTGCCAATGTTTCCTGGGGCCGCACCACGAATGGCGCCAGTACCTGGAAGGCGTTCAGCACTCCCACACCCGCAGCCTCAAACCAGTGACCACCGCATGTTAGAACTATTTCCCGATCAGCCTGTTTATGAATACCCGCAACTGATCAACATCACGTATTCTTTTCTCTGGGCGTTTTTGTTGGCCTCCGTCATTGCGATTACGCACAAGCTTACGTTTACCGGGGATTACTATCCTAAAAACTTCTTTCAATCGCTGGTACTGGGTTCGGTTGTAACGACCCTGGTGATGATGGCCATTGGCGATAGCCTGGCGCGAGGGTTGGGTGTGTTTGGGGCCATGGCCATCATTCGCTTTCGCACCCGCATCGATGATCCACGGGACGTCTTGTTTTTGTTTGCGGCTCTGAGTACCGGGCTGGCCATCGGTGTGTATGGATTCACCATTTCGTTTGTAGGCGCTTTACTCTTCTGCCTGGTGGCGGTGTTGTTGCATGCCTCGCCCTTCCGCAGTTATGCCCATCACAGCCATTTGTATTTTACCCTGGCCAAAGGCGACCGACTCGACTCGGTATTGAAGGTGGTGTCGTTGCATTGCACCGAAGTACGGGTGATCACCCTGTTGGTGAATAAAGAGAATGCCTTGCGCTATCACTACGCCATCTCGTTAAGGAAGCACCACACAAAAGAACAGTTGATGGAGGCGTTGAGTGGGGTGGAGGGCGTTCGGCAGTTGAAGATTTCATCTAATCAAGCAGAGCAACCGTTATGATCACCCCCCGGTACAATTGGTTTTACATCTTCACGGGCGCCATGTTCCTGGTCATGCTCTACATCAGTGGCCGGTATTTCAAAGGCAGTGGCGATGCGGCCATCGGGCTAGCCCAAACCAAAACGTATACGATCAGCGCAGAAAAATCGGCCCAGGTAAAGGCGGTAAATGTGGTGCCGGGGATGCAGGTGAAAGCCGGAGATTTACTCATTGAACTTACCAGCCAGGAGTTGGAGATCGAAATTGCCAAGCTCACCAACCGGATTGCGGTGCTAAAGTCCGAGCGCTCAGAGAAGGCCAAGCTGGCTGCCGCTGAGATCGCCTATATCAAGGCCGAGAACGACATCGTGCTGGAGGAACTGGATGCCGAGATACAACAAACCACCAGCGAGCTGAACATGAATGCAGCCCTCACCAAAGAGCATATATCGGACCAGAAACAACCATCAGAGTCGCCCTTGGTGATTAAGATCAATTCGCTGAAGCAGCAAAAGAAAATGCACCTGCTGGCACAGGAAATAAAAATCAAAGATGTATTACAGGAAAGTTCCACTGAGCAGCAGTTGTTGGAGAATCAAGTGGTGTTGCTGGAAAGTGAGTTGACGTTGTTAAAGAGCGAAAAGAGCAACCTGATTAAGCATGCTTCGGCTCCCGGTGTCATTAAGAATGTTTATGTAAAATCCGGGGAGCAGGTAAGTGCCTATGCCCCCTTGCTGGAGATCAATCCGTTGCGGCCCACCACCGTGGTGGTATACCTAATTGGTAAGAAAGGCGAGCCCTATGCCATTGGTGCCTCGGTATCCGTTTCGGCTTACGACCAGGTGCGCAACCAGGTAGCCGGAAGAGTGATTGGCTACGGTTCGGTGACGGAATTGCCCGAAATTTTGCAGAAGTCGACCGCGGTGAAAGCGTTTGGGCAAGAAGTCTTTATTGAAGTGCCGGCCGAGAATCAGTTGGCAAACGGAGAAAAGGTATTGGTGCGATGAGGATGTGCCTCCTTTTATTGTTGGCCTTCCCGGTGCAAGGCCAGGTTTCGATGGATGATTTTTTATCGGCTGCCCAACAGGAGCCCACGGTACAGGCATTCAACAGTCAGCAGAATTTTTTGAGTACAAAAAAGTCGTACCGGCTGGCGCCTATTCAAAAGCTGGAGTTTCGAAGCGAGAGCAATCAGCTTGACCGCACCCGGCAGGATTATGCCTTGCGCATCAACCCGGTCAACCCGTGGGAGATGAACCGCACAAACAGGTATTTCAAAACCTACCAGGAGTTGTTGCAACTCGATCGTGACCGCGTGTTGAAAGAATCGCTGTTGGTGCGTTACAATGTGATCATCGGGTGGATGTACTACCAGGAGATCCGCGGCCTGAAAGCGGAAGACAAACGCATCACCGAGAAGTTATTGGCAATCCTGGAGGGCCAGCGCTTCTCCGGATTCTTTGATGCCGAAGATTATGTGGAGTTGAAACTGGATCAGGTGGATAAGACGATTGAACTGGAGGAGACCTTGTTTGAAATTGAAAACCAGCGCAGAAGGGTAGAGGCGTTGTATGAATCGGCCCGGTTGAAGGCGATCCACTGGCCACAGGAGGCCATCCTCGCTGTGGATCAAGTGATGGCCGTGGTGGATAGTTTGATGATGCAGCCCGTGCAGGCAGGGGAAGTGGCCTATCGCCAAAAGCAGTTGGACCTGGCCACTACCGAATGGCAACTCGAAAAAGCAAATGTGAATGTGGGTTTTCTGCAAACCGAATATCAACCCTGGCGCGAGGAGCAGGGTCGCAGGCCGTGGAGCATTGGCTTTGGGGTTACCTTGCCGGTATTCAATCCGAATAAAGGCGATATGGCCAAACGAAAACTGGAGGCCCTGGAGGCGGAAGGTGAACGCGACCTGGCACAAAACGAACAACAAGCAGGGCGCGAGATTAGTCGCGAGAAGCTGAAGAGTTTAATCCAGCGGTATCGCGAAGTACTGACCATGACCGAAGAATTGAATGTTGGCGCGCTGGCGACTACGCTGCAACAGATTAATGACAGCAACCCAATGGCTGCGGTGCGGGTGCAAAACAACCTGATCAAATTGAAGACCATGGCGGCACGACTGAAGCAGGAGATTTATTTAAGTTACCTTGAGTTTCTTAATTATTCAGAAGCATTGCAACAACAACCGCTGGTTAATTACCTGTCACCGACCCTGACCAACCTACCGGTAAAATGAGTCGATTGTTATGGATAGTGGGTCTTGTATTGCTGAGTGGAGCTGCCGCTGCGCAGACCGTGAACCATTGGGAGACAGTCGTCTATGACAGCATGCAATGGCGCTATTGGGTAGGCACCTCCAATCCCGGAGCAACCTGGAATACAGTTTCTTTCAACGATGCAGCGTGGCCCGTAGGACGGGGGGGTGTTGGGTATGGGGATGGCGATGATCGCACCGTCATCAGTCCGGTATTGTCTGTGTTTTTGCGCAAGAAGTTTACCCTCACCAACCGCGATAAAATTCTGGATGCCTTGCTGCATGTGGATTATGATGATGGTTTTATCGCATACCTGAATGGTGTGGAGATTGCGCGGGCGGTGATGCCCACCGGTACGGTAGCGTTTAACCAGCCGAGTGCCGGCTTGCACGAAGCGCTGCTGTATCAGAACCAAGCCCCGGAAGGATTCTTGCTTAAGGCAACGCAAATCAACAGTCTGCTGGTGGCCGGGGAGAACACGCTGGCAGTACAGGTGCATAATGACAACATCAACTCCAGTGATCTTTCTTCCCGCGTTTTCTTTTCTGTGGGCATCACCGACAACAGTCAAACGTATTTGCCTACCCCTGCATGGTTTACCGGTCCCTTTGCATTTACTTCCTCTAATCTGCCCGTGATGGTGATCACCACTCAGGGTCAACCGATCCCGGATGATCCGCGCATCCCGGCACACCTGGGTATTATTGACAATGGCCCAGGCAATCGAAACACCCTTACCGACCCATTCACGAACTACGATGGCCGCATCAACATCGAAACAAGAGGGGAGTCGTCACAAATGTTTCCGAAGAAATCGTATAGCATCGAAACTCAAACTGAAACCGGAGCCAATTTCAATGCTGCCTTGCTCGGCATGCCACCCGAAAATGACTGGGTGTTGTATGCACCATATACCGATAAAACCATGTTGCGCGATGTGCTTGCCTTTCAACTCGGACAAGACCTTGGTCACTACGCACCCCGGTACCGGTTTGTGGAGTTGGTGATCAATGACGATTACAAGGGCGTGTATGTGCTGATGGAAAAGATCAAGCGCGATAAGAACCGGGTGGACATTGCCGAACTGCAACCGCAGGATCTGAGTGGCGATGAGGTAACAGGAGGGTATGTGTTGCGGATAGACAAGATCGATGGCAACGATTATCCGGCCTGGACCGCCACGCCTACACCCATGCTGCCGAATGAACAGGATGTGCGGCTGCAGTATTTCGATCCGGCCGGGGAGGAGTTGGCGGATGCGCAGCGGAATTACATCCGCACTCATCTGCAAACCTTTCAGTCGGCCTTAACGACTGCCAACTTCACCAATCATCAAACCGGGTATAGGAAATACCTCGATGTGCCCTCGGCAGTGGATTTTATTCTGGTTAACGAGCTCGGCAAAAATGTCGATGCCTTTTTATTCAGCACGTATTTGTACAAAGCGAAGGACAGCGATGGGGGCAAGTTGTTTATGGGACCACTGTGGGATTTTAATCTGGCCTTTGGCAATGTCGATTACCTGGCCAACGCACAGTTTGCACCGGGCTGGATGTATGCCGACCAGGGCCGGAGTATTTACTGGTTCAGGCGCATGGTGCAAGATCCGGACTTTGCCACCAGCATGACCTGCCGGTGGGTAACGCTGCGCAGCGGCTTTATGACCAACGCGTACTTTATGAATACGATTGATTCCCTGGCGGCTGTCCTGCAAGAGGCACAAGTTCGCAACTTCCAACGTTGGCCTATATTGGGTACGTATGTTTGGCCCAATCAGTTTATCGGGCAAACGTATGCCCAGGAGATTGGCTTCTTAAAACAATGGATTCTGGAACGGCTCGTGTGGATGGACAATAACATGCCTGGCAATTGTGCCGTGGTTACCGGAACAGAGCCTGAAGCAAAGGTAGAGGTGTTTCCAAATCCGTTTCAACAATCTGTTCGGATCAGAATTAATAGCCATCTGAAAATCAATACGATGCAGGTGGTTGACTTAATGGGTCGGGAAGTGATTCGGCAGTCCGTTACGGCATTCGAATTGGAATGGGATGGCCGGGATGCTGCGGGCACAGCCGTTGCACCCGGGATGTATTTATTGCGGGTCCTTTCGAGTAATGGTGCACTGTTAAAACAGGTGAAGTTGATCAAAACTTTTTGAGTCGTAGTTTTCTATATCAAACCATTCAAGTACCTGTCCCCCTGAGGTTCTTGAAGGGTGACCTTCGTAAACTAAATAGATCATTGCAAGTCATACTTCGACAGGCTTGACAAGTTTAATTGGATAACCGGTTTTGATTTTGGGGATTCTTCGCGAGACTCTTTTTCTTATTCTGGTATCAGCTCGATTAGAAGGAAGTGTTATTCTATTCAACGTTGCGTTCGCGAGCCGCTCTGAATTGCATCTCGTCTATTAAATCCAGAGCCAGGGTGGGATGTGCCTGGAGGCGAAGGATCCCAAGTAGAAGCCGGATAACTGGTTTTAGTTGGGGGATTCTTTCCGCCATAGGCTGCGTGTTGGTGCTTATCGCACGATCGGCACGATGAAAGGATCCGAATTCCAATGCAACGTTGCAATCACGAGCCGCTCTGAACTGCTTTGAGCTAACGAAACTCCCAACGGAAGTAAACCCCATAATTTTCTTTTAACGTTTTGTCAGGACCGTATACATCCAGGTTGGCGCCAGGACCGAAGCTGAAGGCGTTGCGTTGTAACCCCAGCCGCAGGTAAAAGAAGCTGCGGTCATGAAATTCACTATCGGAGTTGTAACTGTACAGCCCCTGAGCGCGACTGTAGAGTGACCACCGGGCATTGAGTTTGGGTTTATACTCCACGAGCGCAAACACTTCGTAATTATGATCGGCCGTGAGCAGATACCGCCCGTTCACCACGATTAAGTAGGTGGGTTTCGCGGATACAAACTGCGGACCCACCACGGGATGCATCCCACTTTTATTATTCATGGCCATGCCGACAAAGGCTCCGAAGCCTTTCCAGAACCGATACGAAGCCTGCACGGGGATGGCCAGTTCCGTCTCGTTGGGATCGTTGTTGTAGCCAGCTTGGAATACCGCAATGGTAAACAACCCGAAGCGACTGCCAGGAGCAAAGGGCTTGGAGATAAGCGATTGAAAGAACAGCCGGTTGTTGCCCAGCATCAGTTCGATCGGTACGGGTGGACTGACCGGAACATGAGTGGTTTGTGCGGAGGCGAAGAGAGAAAATAGGAAACCGAGGATCCCAACAAAAGCACAGCACAATTTAGGTAGGGGATTCACGGTAGGATTTTGATACCCGAAGTAAGGTGAATCCGGGGGAATTACAAGAGGGGCAGTTATGGCTAGAAGACGGATTGCCGCAGGATTATGCAGTGATCAACAAATATTACTTAACATAATATAAATTATATAACTCTTTCCTCGCTAAGTTCCTGACGCGCAGTTCTATAATTATATATTGAGCAAGAAAGTATTTTTTCCCACGCGCAATGAGTGCACCAGCCGCACCAAGCATAAGTAATGCAGGCCGCACAAATGCCTGGCGCCAGCCAAAGCCAGCATCACACATGCTTGATCCATCGCTCTAAGATCAATTCAATTGAGTTGCAATAAAGCTCACTGGATTAGTTCATTAGGTTCGCCATGGAACTTCAAAGGTGTTCGCACCTTATTTTTCTTTTGTCCTTTTTGCCTTGATGCAAAAAGAACGAAAAAAATCAAGAGCCAAATATGCTTCCACACACGTGCATGCGCGCCACCCCGCATTTGGCTCGGGCCACCGCGCAGCGTTCCCAGGAACAAAAAAACCCCTGATTTCTCAGAGGTTTTTTGTGTCTTCAGATTGGTTACGCTACCCAAAGGTAGGAGGCTTGACCAACCATAACAGTACAAATATACGGAAAATCTATACTTTTAACAAAGTATGGATTACGCCAAATTAGAGCAGTACGTATCAAAACCGCGACTGGACAGGTACTTAATAAGCTGTTCAAATTCACAGGCGCGTGCAATCAATCTATATGCTGAGAACATAAAGGTTTCGCAGGCATTTTATCCGTTAATGAATTTATTTGAAACGTTTTTACGCAACAATATCAATGATAATCTAAGCACCCATTTTTCAGATAGCGCATGGATCATTAACCAAAAGACGGGTTTTATGAGTGACCCATCACTTGGACCCAAGTATCGTATGAAAAAATGTGTAATAGACGCTGAATTTAATATTCGTGGTACAATTACTCCAGGCAAGATCGTGTCGGAACAAAGTCTAGGCTTTTGGACAAGTCTTTTTGAGCCGAGTCATTATTCATTAATAAGCGGAAGTGTTATCGGATGTTTTCCTAACAAACCCGCAACGGCAAATCGCAATACCATCGCAAATTACCTGAAACGGATTCGAGAATTTAGAAACCGCATATACCACAACGAGGCAATATGCTTCAACAATATCACTATCGACTTCATTCATGCCAGTGCCATAAAATCAGATATCTATACATTGCTCGACTGGATGGATGCTGATCTCAAACCTTACGTGCAGCAGTTTGACAATATTAGTACTGCCATAGTTCAAGCTCAAGCTGTTTAGTCCTACTACTCGCGATCGTACTTAAACATAACACAAGTTACGGGCGTGCGGAATAGAAAGCCGCAAGGGTGCGCTGCGCCTGCTCGTAAAAAAATCTCCACCCTCCCCTCCTGCCAACCCGCATTCATCGGGTAGTATTTTTTTTACGGCAGCCCTTGCACCTTTCCATCCGATCCCGTGGGGTTGCGCTATGTTTAAATATATACTTCGTGTCAATGTTGGCGGCTGGTGGCTGCTGCTTGGCGTTTGGCGTTCAGGTTCTCCGTTTGCGTTTCGCGTGTGGCGTTCAAGCCCACGCGAGTATTTCCTCAGGTTCTTGTGGCTTGAGGTTGCAGTTTCAGAGCTCCCGTTTTAGGGGGCTCTTTTTTCTAGTTCATTAATTTTGATTAATTTTAATAAAATTTGATTAAGCCTTGGAGACTAAGCTTCAGAAAATCTTGAATGAAGAAGGAATAAGTAAAGCCGCTTTGGGGAGGGCTGATGGATTGAATCCAACAACAGTCCATTTTCTATGCAAGGATTCAAAGTACCATAAAAGGACACGAGCTTTAACTAAGCATAATGTTTTGAATGCAATTAAAGCCCTTGGGAGAAGTAAAAAAGACTACAGACTCGAAGAAGTATTCCCGGCATAAGTATGGTAAAAGAAAATAATATATCCGCTGTCTTAGATGCGGCAGCTTCAAAGAAGAGAGTCTCGGGATTTACGCATGACTTTTACAATTACCCTGCTCGATTTTCGCCATTACTTGCAAGAGAAATAATTAAGTCCTTTAGCCAGCCTGGTGACCTTGTGCTCGATCCATTTATGGGCGGTGGGACAACTCTAGTTGAAGCCAAGGTATTAGGGCGACATGCAATTGGATTTGATATAAGTTCACTGTCTTCTTTTCTTTCAAGTGTAAAATTGAATCCACTTCCCAAGAACAGATTTTCTTTCTACAGCAACTGGGTTCGTACCACACTTCTAGAACTCAATTGTCATAAAGATGTAAAGCGCCCGACTGAATGGATTTCCAAGGGATATCAAAGAAATTTATCAAACAAGCAAACATGGCCGATAAGGAAGGTCATCGAACAATTTCTTGAATCACTCGATGGAGCCACTAACGATGAACTCGAGAAGAATTTCATGAGATGTGTACTACTAAAAACTTCTCAATGGGCACTTGATTCAAAGAAAGTAATCCCCAATGTTCAACAGTTCAAACTCAAGTTGATTGAGAATTTTGAAAGTATGATTGAAGGCGCTGAAGATTTTTGGAGCTCAAGCAACAATTCTTTGACATTGACAATCAATAAACCCGCTGACTGCATTCACAATCACACTGAATTATTTATTAATAGACAACCAAAACTCGTTTTAACATCCCCGCCATATCCTGGGATTCATGTCGTCTACCACAGGTGGCAGGTCTTTGGTAAAAGAGAAACACCAGCTCCTTTTTGGATTGCTAATAGTCTCGATGGTCATGGTCTTTCTCATTATGCTATGGGAGATAGAAAACAAAAAGGGCTTTCAACATATTTCTCGAACATTAAGAACTCGTTCGCTTCAGTAAGAAAAGTATGTAATGATGATACAATTGTGATTCAAGTGCTGGCCTTTTCCGATATTAAATGGCAACTTCCAAAATATTTAAGGACAATGGAAGAAGCTGGCTTTGTAGAATTTATCCCAAATGAGCAGAGAATTTGGCGAGACGTTCCAAATAGAAAATGGTATGCTCATCAGAAGGGCAGAACTTCAAGCAGCCAGGAAGTTATACTGTTTCATAAAACTATGTAGTTGACTTTTGCTTTGACATGGCCAACATCAGACGAGCCGACTCAAGGGCTTGCTTGACTTGCATTTGAGCTACACGGCTTCGTTCTTTTTCCAACTCAGTGTTTATTTTCAATTCATCTTCCTCCGGGATATTGCTATCCTTTTTACTATTGAGTTGAAGTATTGCATGGTATCCTATCCAAACTTTGTAATTAGTTTCAAAAAACTTGTAAAGCAATGGTTCTTCCCTTTTCAATTTCTCAATCATATTATAAAAAGGTGTAAAGACTGTGGAGTACCATACAATGGTTTTACTGCCCATACTTTGGGGATTATATGCAACGGTGCTCACATTATCAGACTCAGAAGTGCAGTTAGGCCACACCTGATTCCATTTGTCTGAATTATCATCGGGGTTAATTGGCAAGACCTCAAAATCTGGAATAAATCCCTTTTCTTCTTTTGCGGGCTTCTCTTTTGGTAAAATTATCTCATACATTATCGAGGCTTTTAGTTGATCACCATTCGGTTTTGTAAGAGTTACGACCACCTCTCCGATATCGCCCACTTTGGCATTCTCCACAGTTTTCAATCTCCATTTTGTTCGCCCTCCATGTAGGGGAAAGTGAGAGGCAATATCTAAAGATTCAGGTTCTATCTTCAATCGTATGTCCTTTTCAAATTGCGAGTCAGCATCCGTTTCAACTTGGATGAGTGCAGTCCCGTTCAACCGAACTCTCAATTCAGATTTTGGAGAAACGATTTCGAACCGTGTGACTTCAGGGAAAGGCAAAGTTTGAAGAGGTGGAAGCGGTTCGGGCCCAGGCCCCGGAGGTTTGGGGTCAGGGCGGTCGATTGGTTCACCCAATCCGCCCGGTCTTGTAACATCGCCCTGAGCACTCGGTTCAAAACCGGCTTCTTGCAGCAATTTTACAATTTGTTTTTTGACTTCATCATCGGTAGTTTCAGTCACTTCTTTAATAGCCTTTTCTACCAACTCGTTCTCAATTTTTAATAGTTCAGAATCCTCGCTTAAGATTCTCCTAACCTCTTGTTTAATGCTTTCGAGTACGTCTCCATCTTTTAGACTCTCACGATTAGTTGTAAACAATTTTCTTTTTGTGTCCATCGGAGCCTCTGTCGCATCAATGTGAATAACTAAATGCTTGGAAACCGAATCCAACGAGAGATCCTTCATCAGCTGACTTGCGGTCAATTCCCCTTGATTTTGACCGTTAACAGTTAGAACTGCGAGATGTCTAGTCTGCACAAACAGCGCGTTAGAATATTCACGTAAAGAGTAATACTCTTCACCTGTCTTCTTATTTTTCTTTTTTCGTTCATTAAACACAACCCAATACTCTACTTTTATGCAGGTACTAACCGCTCCGTGCGGTTTGATGTATGTTATCGGTCTATATAATTTTACTGATGTGTTGGAGTTATCCAACTCCTCTTCGGAGAGTGCTACTAATTTCATCAACCGATTTCTACTCCCCCCTACAATTTGCTGATTTACTTTGTTGTCCCGTAGGTCAATGATTTGAAATGGTATTAACGGATCGAAGAGGGAGCAATGCAGATAATGATAAAGATTTCCTTCTGATGGACTTATGTCTTTGTGGATATTTGTAAGTCGAAATGAATAGTGACGTACGAGGGTACCTCTCCTAATTTCATTAATTCTTAACTTTTCAATTCCAGGATAAGTAATGACCGGTTCATTAGATTTAAAAGATGGGGTGACTATTTCACCTTTTCCATCCTTGATAGCTAAATAGGCATAACAATTCTCTTTGTATTCCTCGCCTAGATGAATCTCTTTAATTACAGTAAATGAAATTATCTCGGGGTTTTCATGGTGTCGCGAAAAAATAAAAACGTAATCACTGAAGGCCAGTGTTGATGACCCTCCTTGTCCAAATGCTCCAATCAGAAATTTTTTGGTGATTTTATTTCCCTCTTGCAAACTAAGGATTGTTGATGGGAATTTCTCTGGAGTAATACCAATCCCAAAGTCAATTACGTCAATCGTAGGAGCTTCACGTGTATCTGATGGATTGATTACCACTCCGACCTTTCTGTCAAACCCTCCCCCGCCATAATTCCAGTTGAATAGACCAGATTCAGAGGTACTATAGGGTCTACCAAACCATTCATTAACAGCTGCCTGAGGACTTAATGGTTTCGATGCAGCTTTGCTAGAGTGATCTTCCAAAACCGCATCTATCGCGTTGGTGATTCGCTCCGTCAAACTTCTTCCAGGTTTACTAGCCAACCCTATAGTAGAATAATTACTTGTCTTGTTTCCGTATGGTTGCCAAAAAAGACCCAGACCAATTGGATTTGATAAGCCCACATCTTTGTGATCACCAATCTCATGGAGTACGTCCATTATCTGCTTTGGAGTAGTTGTTGGGAGTAACCTATTAAAAAGGTCTTGAGCTGAATTAATAGCCATCTTAGTTGTAATTAATTTTTCTTATTAGAGTTAAAGTCAAGAAGTCAAATGAGCCTGAGGTGCTCGCTTGACAATCCGTTGAGAGATTTTCCTACGCGAGGCTTTTAACATTAAATACAACTCTTTGAGAGTTATGTCAGGTAACTTATCCAAATGGTCAAATACATTTTCCTTTTCATTCACTACATGATTCGTGTTTTCTGCTATTAGTGCCATATGTACACATTAGAATTTAAATTCAGACTTATTTTGCTTGCTCAATTGACCAGAAAATTCTGTCTCCACATCATTCAATTTATCCCTAAGCACTTTAATCATTTTCCTAACATCGCTTTCGTCATATTCATAGTTATTCCTATTAGCGCATTTTGATAAACTTGAAAGGGTTCGTATTAACCTGTTAACTCTGTTTCCAGCAACTTTTTCAAACCGTTTTCTCCTACTATTCTTTTCCATTGATATTTGCAGTTAATTTCTTTACGCAAAATGGACAATAATAGTTCATATTACCCACTACATTTTACAATTATAGTGTGTATTCCGCACTATAAATATTATCTCATGAATCTATAATTATTTAATTATCAGATATTTATATCAAAAATGGTGGGAATATATTAATTGAGAATATTTTTTGAATATGTACTGGTAGTAGATCGTATCAAGTCGGAATCACCGCTTGCATCGCCACACATTGTGCAGGCCACAAATGCCAACGCTAAGACCAAAGCCTACCCAAAGAGTGTCGCTGCCCCAGCCCGGTGTGAAGAGGGAAGATTGGGAATTGAATGCCTGCGCTAAAAAACTTTCTATGGAAATTGGGTAGGCCCGGATGCTAAAGCTACTTAACATAACGCAATGCCATTATTTAACTCAATTCAGCTTCCAACCCAGCACCCTTGATGTTATTTTTTTGAAAACATAGCATCCATCAGCACCCACGAATCCGGATCGAGAATAACTTTGTCAGGTTCCGCATCGGTAGCTATTTTCAACACAGCGGTTCTATCATTCAACAGAAGGGTATGCATGATCGGCTGTTCACGATCGGAATAGTAAACTGCAACCTGAACCGGCATTTTGAACAGACTTCCATCCTTTTGAATTTGCTTAAGTGAAACCGTTACCTCGTTATTCTTTTTACTGTACTGCCAGGTTCCGCTAATCTGAAGCGCACCGCTTTTATAGAGCCATTGATCAAAGAAGTCTTTTAAGTCTAATCCGGACGCCAGTTCCATTTCTTCTCTGAAATCATCGGTTGTGGCATTCCGATTCTGGTATTTGTGATAGTAGGCCCTGATGCCTTTCCAGAAATTCTCTGTACCCATTACGCCTCGCAGCATGTGCAGAATCCAGCTCCCTTTCTGGTACGTGTGCGAGCTGGTAACCAGATTCATATCGTTCAGATGATCATGTACAATTCTGTAGTTCGGATTTTTCAGATGAAAGGCGTCAACGGTTTTTTTACTGGATGCCAACCCTTTCATGAACGCTTCTTTTCCGTATTCGTGTTCAATAAATAGCAAGGTGAAGTAGGTGGCAAATCCTTCGCTAAGCCATACATCATCCCAGTCGTATTCGGTGACGGCATTGCCAAACCATTGGTGTGCTATTTCATGGATCACCACATTGCGCCATCGCTCGTTTCTGTCGCCTACAACCGAGTTTTCGCTATACAGAATAGCCGATGCGGCCTCCATCCCACCGCTTACGCTATTCGATTGAATATTGGCAAGCTTTTCATATGCGAAGGGGCCGATCTGATCCGAATAATAAGCGAGCACTTTTTTGGTTGGTTCTGCAAAGTCATAAAAACCTTTGTCCCTGTCCTGATAGTAAACCCAGGTTTCAATCGACTTGTTGTCGAACTGATCTACATAGTGTACCGCAAAGCGGGCTACACCCAGCACATACAGCCAAGTGGCAATGGGCACACCCTGCCGCCAGTGTGTGATCCGGGTTCCATTGGCCTGATCGGTTTCTTCCACTTTCAAACCGTTGGATACTACCTGGTAATGGGCTGGTGCGGTCACCATAAATTCGCACGTGGCTTTGTCATACGGATGGTCTACCATGGGCAGCCAGTTCCTTCCTTTGTCGGGCCAATTATCGCTGAAAAAAGTGCGGTCGCCATATTTATTATTCCCGATTTTAAGGCCACCGGCAGGTATACCCGTATAGGTGATGGTGTAGCGGCTTCGTTGCTGCGCAACGGATGGTGCCGGTAATGTGATGAGAAGCACATCATTTTCATGGACAAACTTTAATGCGTTGCCATTGGAGGTGACTGTGCTGACCGTCATGCCCTTGTTACCTGACTTTTCACTTGTTTTCACCAGGTCGAGCCGCAATACGGTCACGCCCGCTCCTGTGTATTGCACGTCCAAAGTGGCCTCGCATTTAATTAGGTCTGTTTGGTCCGACAATTCAATCCGGAACGCATAATGCTGTAGGTCGATGTTGGGGTTCTTCGGGTAATTGTCTGCAAATGAAAATGAACAGAAAAGCAGGACGCAAGCCAGTAAGCACGTAAAAGGTTTAACCATGATCAATTCGAAGTTATTTGGATTTAAACGGGAGATCAACAGCCGGACGAAATTCAATCAATCCCTTTTCATTAATGGTTCGCTCTACATCCTCGATGCGTGAAGGCACAAAGGCACTGAGATTTTCCACGCCATCGGCAGTAACCAGGGCCATGTCTTCAATGCGGATGTACAGGCGTTCTTCATGAATCCAGATCATCGGGTCGATGGTAAAGACCATTCCGGGTTGGAGGGCCACACCATGCACGCGACCTACATCATGCACCGCCATGCCCACCGGATGTTGAAAGTGACCGCGAAATTTCAATCCTTCCTCAACGGCTTTAAGGTGAGCAGGCTTCACAAACTTTTTGCCTTCGAGGTACTGCTTCATGTCGGCAGCTGCCTTGTCTAGCACCTCATTGGACGTAATACCGGGCTTGATGTACCTGAAAAGTGCATCGCGATAGGCCACGATGAAATTATACAACTCCCTTTGCTCAGCGGTAAACTTTCCATTAACAGGCCATAGGCGTGTCACATCGCTGGTGTAATAATGATAATCGGGTGCATAGTCCATCAGCACAAGGTCACCGGCTTTCAATACATCGGTCTTGTGAAAGTAGTGCCCCATATAGGCATTGGTGCCACCCCCGATAATGGAGGCATAGCCATCTCCGCGCGAGCCATAAAGATGAAAGATGTATTTGGCTGCTGCATCCAGTTGGTATTCGTACACACCCGGCAGGGTTGAACGCATGGCCTCGATAATTCCCAGACCTGCAATGTGTGTAGCCTTTCGAATCAGTTCTATTTCTTTGGGGCTCTTGATCAGCCGCATGGCATCCAGTGTGGGTGACAGATCGCGGATTTCGAACTGCGGAAAACGTTCCTTTATTTTTTGAACAAACATGGCTTCGCGCGAAGGACGTCCGTCCCACGGGTCGGCTGCAGCCCGTGCCTGGGCAAAGAGCAATTCATCGCGGCTGTCGTTTCCGTTTTCTGCCGGACTTAGTTCGGTGTATAAAACCGGAGCCGGTGGCCGAATCAGCCCGGTGCTCACCAGGTCGGCTGAAAGAAACTCAACTCCCTTCACACGATGAACGCCCGTTAACTGCACAATCCACTCTCCGTCTTCAGCCGACAACACCTTTCCTTCATTACTTTCGCGCCCTTCGTTGCGATGTGGCAAATACAACGTGGCCTGTTTTGTCCGCCCATTAAGCAACAGATAGGCATGTGCCGATTCAATCCCGGTAAGGTAGTAGAATGTGTTCGACTGCCGGAACACACTAAACCCGGGCAGACCACTGGCACCCTGAATGAGGGCGATGGCCTCATTGCCGATACTCTCCATGATCCGGCCCCTTCGTGAAGCCAATTCTTCTTTTGAAAAATCGCTTTGGTAATGATGCTTTTCCTGAGCAAAAGTACAGACGAGTGCGAACAGCAATAGCGCACATGCTGCGAAGGTTTTTATGGATTTCATTAGAATAATTTGTTGGCTTAATTAATTACTTACTATTTGTCAGATAATTTGTAATCGAAAAATAGGCAATTGACCAGACAAATGGAGGTAGAGGCTTCAATTTTCGGGCGGCAGCAATACCCATTGTCGGGCCGCACTCTCTACCCACTGGCCAAAGCTTCCAAAGAGTGTTGCTGACCCTACCTTCGGTGAAGGGTAGGGAGCACAGTAACATAATTTACTGGCGGGTGTTTTGAAAAATATTCCCGGCATCGCGACCTATCCGATAACCAACAACACCTCTTCGTGGAGGGCAGTATTCCCAGGATCAAATGATGACATCACTCATTGTTTAAGCGTTTAGCCCGGTGAGCTGGTGTTTCATCTGTGTACCTGCTTTAAGACTACTTAAACATGTCTTGCACGCGACAAGTTTTGGTAAACTTTATAGATACCATACTGGTTGTATAGGTTGAAACCTCGACCCAAATCAATGAAACTATCCATCATTTCCCTTTTCTTGTTGCTCGCAATTACCTCATTTTCACAGGAAAACGGTCCCTCTAATTACGTTGATTTCACCGGAGCCCTTGGCAAGAATCAGGGTAGTGTTTCAGTTGATTACTTTCATTTGTGGAAAGCAGGTAAAGCCAAAAAGGTTGAAATAGGCTTGGGTGGTCGGTTTACCTCCTACTTCGGCAGTTCACAATACTATTCATCTGCCCCAGCCAGCCTGGCTGCCGATGAAAGCAAATCTGACTCATTGTTATTACCAATTACTCAGGTTAATGCACTAAACCTTGCCATTCACCTGGGCTATAGGTTATCTGCCAAGGTTGGCTTAGGATTTAACATTGATGCCATTGGATTCTCGTTTGGGGGAAAACAAGCCGGATCTTACATTAACAACAATCAAGGATTAGCCGCTTCAGCCAAGCCAACTGCATTCAATATACTCTTGGTTGGCAACAACGATCAGGGCAGTCTGAATTCTGAATTTTACCTACGCTATTTTGTTAAAGAAGATCTCGCTATTAAGCTGGCGTATCAATACTTGTTTACTGAATACACAACGGATACGGAGGTCCAACAACTGCCTGAAGTCAACGACCGATTTCGTAATAAAGCAAGTTTATTCAGTCTGGGCATAACTAAACAATTTTAATCATGAAGAAATTAATGATGCTTTTGGTAATCGGAGCAGCGATGAGTTGCGATGCGGATGAGGCCACGCCAACCAATCCGGTCAACGATGCCTTTGATGAATCGATGGCCACGTTGCTGCGTGAAGGAACATGGATGGGTAGTGGAAGTTACACTGTAAGTGGCGTAGCCCAGATCTATGACCACAATGGCAAAAAAGTTTTGTTGTTGAATAATTTCTCATCCAGCAACGGGCCCGATCTAAGGGTATATTTAAGCACCACTACGGGGGCTGCTTCGTTTGTCAATCTGGGAAAACTGAAGTCCACTAACGGTAAACAAACCTACTCAATACCGGACGGAACGGATATTGATCAATTCAAGTTTGTGCTCATTTGGTGTCAGCAATTTTCGGTGTTGTTTGGAAAAGCCGAAACTATGTAACATGCACTTGACCCTTACACTTTTATTATTCGTCCTTTGTTCTTCGGTAAATGCACAAGTGTACGCACCGGTCGATGCTAAGTCGAAAGTCAGTTTTAAAATCAAGAACTTTGGTGCAACAGTGGATGGAACATTTGAGGGACTCAAAGGCACCATTTCTTTTGATGCTGAGCGGGTCACCCATGCATTATTCGATGTGAGCATTGATGCAGCCACCATCGATACAGGGATTGGAATGCGCGATAACCACCTGCGTAAGTCAGATTACTTTAACGTGACAGACTTTCCTGTCATTCGATTTGTTTCTGGCAAAGTGGTCCAGTCGGCAAAGGCTGGCGAAGGAATTGTAACAGGTAAACTGACTATAAAAAAAACAACAAAAGATATTTCTTTTCCATTTCGATATAGTGAAACCGGTGGTGTACTAAAGCTGGCAGGAACGTTTACGATTAACAGACAGGATTATAGCGTAGGGGGCAACAGCATTAGCCTGGCAGATGAGTTAACAGTTTTACTTGATGTAACAGCCCATAAGCAATAGGTGATGGACAGGCCTTGCATCATCATTGTACTCCAGGTGGTGCTCGTTTTGGGGATGAGCAGAGGCGTGACGGCACAGCAATCGATCGCCACTGTTGAATTTACCGGGCTTAGCAAAACCAAAGAATCGTTTCTTCGTCAATACATAACTGTATCATCCGGTGAAAAATATGATTCGATTCAACTCGCTCATGACAGGCAGCGGTTGTTAAATCTCGGTATACTCGGTGAAGTGGCTTTGAAACTTATCCCAGCAGGTGGTACGGTGAGGGTAATTTTCGCCTGTCGCGAAATGATTAATACATTGCCTGTTTTTGCGTTGGGCAAAACAAATGACACGTTTTGGTGTAAAGCCGGCATTCAAAGTCTTAATCTTACCGGTCGAGGCGATAAGTTGTTTGCATATTATCAATACTACGACAGACACTCGTTTTATTTAAACTATGCGACCGATCGCATGGGTTATTCGAAGTGGGGAGCAACCGCCTCGTTGATCCAGTGGGCCACTGTTGAGCCCTTGAATTCGGAAGGTGGCATATCGAATTATACCTATACGAATTATACGGGTTATGCCAGCGCTGTTCGGTTTTTAACGTTTCGCGAATCGGTGGATTTTGGGCTTGGTGTTTTTAATGAACGTTTTGAAGCGCAACAAATGCAAGAGAACGAGCTTGATGAAATCGTGCAGGGAAATAAACTGCTTTCCAAACTTATTTTTAAAAGTAATCATTTGAACTACCACACGTTTTATGTAACGGGTATCTACAATCAACTCAATATTGAATTTATTCATTCACTTGACGAAGTGAGGAATTTCGTAACGGTGTTCAATGATTTTCGATACTTTAAGCAGTTCGGCAAACGTTTTAATTGGGCGAATCGTCTGCGTACGGGAATTGCTACCAACGATGACAATCCCTTCGCACCCTTTGTGCTCGACAGCTACTTAAATATTCGCGGTGTTGGCAATCGGGTGGATCGTGGCACGGGGTCTGTGGTGATCAACACAGAATTGCGCTATACACTTTTTGATAAACGAATCCTGGTTGCCCAGGGAGTGGGTTTTTTTGACTTTGGCTCCTGGCGAAAACCAGGCGGCCATATTGACGACTTTACCAAAAGTGAGAACATGCGGGCCTTCTCCGGCCTTGGGTTTCGACTTATTTACAAGCGAGCTTTTGACACCCTGCTGCGCATTGATTACGGTTACGACTACAACAAAAATGCCGGTTTGGTTATTGGCATTGGACAATACTTTTAACTCCAATTTACATTAACGACACAATGATGAAACACCTGATTATGACATTTCTGTTTACCGGAATTACTCCCCTGCTGTTCGCTCAATCAGAAGTAGCCGTGGAACCAACAGCCATCTCCCCTCTTTTAATAGGAGAGAAAATCCCCAATATTACTTTATCGGATGTAGCCGGTAAAAAAATGGGCTTGCTTGAACTTGCTGCGCAAAAGCCCAGTGTAATTGTATTTTACAGAGGCGGTTGGTGCCCTTATTGTAACCTTCATTTAGCTGAACTCCAAGCGATTGAACCTGATATTATTCATACTGGCTATCAAATTATTGCGATCAGCCCCGATTCACCGGAGAGCTTGCAGGCTTCGATTTCAAAAAATAAACTCAACTACCTCTTGCTTAGCGACAACCATACTGAAGCATCGAGAGGTTTCGGTCTGGCCTTTCAGGCACCTGAACGGTATGCAGAGATGTTGGGTAAAGCTTCTGCTGAACAAAATAGAAATACGCTGCCCGTCCCCGCTGTATTTGTTGTCAATACAAGCGGTGAAATTCTATTCGAGCACATTAACCCCGACTATAAAAAGCGATTAAAAGGGTCTTTATTGCTGGCGGTGTTAAAAGAGTTGAAATGAAATGCAGTACCAGGGACGAAATCAGGAACTGCTTATTCTAGAGAATGTTGAGGGCAAGGGTATTCATTCCCTGCACTTGCCAATGATACCCGGCAGCCTGACATTTCTTTGGTTTAAAACCAGGCAATCCATACACATCGATGGAACGGCACTTCAACTTAAAGCCAATCAGGTTCTATGTCTTACTGAGTTTCATCGACTGGAGACTGAGAAATTCGAGCGTGTTCGATTAATACGGTTTAACAGGCCGTTCTATTGCATTAAAGATCACGATAACGAGGTGAGTTGCAAAGGTCTGCTGTTTTATACGGCCACTGAGCCGCCCATTATTACCATTCCGAAATCAGAAACAGATAAATTCGAGATCCTTTGGGAAATGTTTCTGATCGAAATGGCTACCGCAGATAACTTGCAGTTTGAGATGTTGCAGATGATGCTTAAACGTTTCATTATTTTTTGCACAAGGATTTATAAATCGCAATACGCCATGCCACAGAATATAGCGCGAGGATGGGATGTAATCCGTGAGTTTAATTTACTAGTGGAAACACATTTCAGAGAAGTACACACCGTGGCAGGCTATGCTGCAAAACTTAACAAATCGCCCAAAACACTATCCAATTATTTTTTACGACAGCGTAACAAAAGTCCGCTACAGGTTATACAGGAACGTATTATGCTGGAGGCGAGGCGACTGCTGCGCTACTCTGATAAATCCGTAAAGGAAATTGCCTACGAAATCGGGTATGAAGATGTGCAGTCTTTTAGCCGGGCCTTTCAACAGAAGGAAGGCATTCCTCCCAGCGCATTTCGAAAATAGTATCGCAGGTCCAGGGAAGTATTGACAACAGTTAGGGAAGTTATGATTACCGGCTTGAAGACCTGTTTGAGCAATTTTACAGCGTAATTAAACAAAGAAACTATGTCAAACAAAAGAACATTTACTGTGCCCACACGCGATCAGGTTAGCTCCACCAATCAGGCTATATTTGATAATCTGAGCAGCGGATTGGGCTTCGTACCCAATCTCTATGCCTATTATGCGAAGAGTGAAACTGCGCTTGCCGACTACCTGGCGCTTCAGAATCGTAAGAGCACGCTGAAAGCAAAAGAACGTGAAGTAATTAACCTTGTTACCAGCCAGATAAACGGTTGCCGTTATTGTCAATCGGCACACACTGCGTTGGGTAAAATGAATGGTTTTACTGATGATCAGATCCTCGAGCTTCGGCAAGGGTCTGCTTCATTTGACAGTAAAATTGATGCCTTGGTTAAGTTTGCAAAATCGGTGGTAGAAAATCGCGGCCACGCTTCGGATGAGGCGAAGGAAGCTTTCTTTTCGGCCGGTTATACCGAAGCCACCCTGATTGATGTTGTTATCGTAATCGGAGATAAAATAATCAGTAATTATATTCACAATTTAACAGGGTTTGCGATTGATTTTCCTGTAGCGCCCGAATTAGATGCAGTCCATGTATAACCAATAGGCAGGGCGCTCTCTCCATTTGCACTTTGATGCAAGGGAGAAAGCGCACTTGCTTATTTTTTTTGAGTAACCATTGCTAATGCATGCATTTGTCGGCCATATGACAATCAGTACCCGATCCAGAGTTTCGTTTTAGTTGTTTACCTATAAAACCAAATCAAATCAGGATATGAAACTGCTTATTGTAATTCTTGCGCTTACTACCACCCCTACCGCCTATTCGCAGCAAGCGGATACATTAAAGTATTGTGTTAATGCGAGGAACATAGGTGTGGGTGGTTATGATCCGGTCAGCTACTTTCAAGGATCAGCCCCACTGGCCGGGAAGGCAAATTTCAGTACCACGTTGGAGGGTGTAACCTATCAATTTAATTCTGAATCCAACTTAAAAAAATTTACTTTAAATCCAGGAAAATATCTTCCTCAGTTCGGTGGTTGGTGTTCAATGACATTGGCCATGGGCAGGGCCACCACTCCTAAATACGACAACTTCGTTGTATTAAAAGACAAATTGTATCTATTCGAACGCACGGTGTCTGTTAATGGACGCGAGCTATGGTTAAAAGACCCTAAGGCAAATGAAAAGATTGCCTCCGCCAATTACACCAGTTATCGAACGACAGGGAAGATTAAATAGGAATCATTTTGCGCATTTGGTATTTAGCCTTCTTCCTAATTGTATTGCCAGGATGCCAAAGGCAATCTACAACGTATACCATTTTAGGAAACATTGAGGATCCGCAAAACCAAATAGCGCTTACCATCTCTTCTGTGTTAAACAAGCATCTTGCTGATAGTGTAAAGGTTATCAGTGGGGATGGGTCATTGGCAAATCTGGATTCTCTTGAGCTGGGCCGGGCGGATTTTGGCATTGTGGACAATTATTCACGCTTCAGCGACAACGTTGCAGCGGTATTGCCGCTCTACCCGCAGTTACTCCACATCCTCTACAGAAAAGAAAAAGCGCCTCAATCATTACAAGAACTTTTCAGCATTGGAAAAATATTTGCGGGTATTGAAGGGAGTGGTACGAGGCGATTTGTTGATGAATTAATGAAAGACCTTGGGATTGACAAATCCGAGTGCTCTTTTGTAGATGTCTATGATTTTTTTGAAGCCGATGTTATTTTTGCTTTCACGGATTTACTTACTCAGGAAGAGTTACGCGACTTAAAAGGATATCATCTATACAGTATGGATGAGGTGGCCAATCTGGGTAAGGGATCGTTGGTGGAAGGTATCTGTATTCGGCATCCGCAGTTTGAACCCTATGTGATTTCACGCGACTTGTATGGGACATTTACCGAACATGCCATACTTACTATTAAAGCAGACGCCATCCTGGTTTGTCGAAAGGACCTTGACCCCCGATTTATCTATGATGTGATTCAGACACTTTCTGAGCATAGTCAGGATTTAAAGAATATCAATCCCCTGCTCTACCAATTCTCCTCCGATTTTGACCCGCAGAAGCTTAGTTTTACCCTCCATTCCGGCTCCAGAAAATTCCTTGACCGCAATGCACCCTCTTTCTTTGAACGTTATGCTGAACTATTGGGTGTCATCATTACCATCGTGGTTACACTAACCAGCACCTTGTACACGATTAGAAAGTGGCAACTTCAGAAGAAAAGGAATAAGATCGATGTGTATTATCAACGATTAATATCAATCAGAAGAAATGCCCAATTAGCCGATAGTGCTGAAATCCTGCACGCTTTGAAAAATGAGCTTCGCGCCACGCATGAGGAAACCATTGAATTAGTTACTAACGAAAAACTTTTGGCGGATACTTCATACATGATTTTCCTGAATCTCTTAAAGATCGCTAATGAAGAAATTGATAGGAAACTACCGCTTATGGTTGGGAGTTAGTGCCGGATAAGCGATGCCAACCTTCAAGGCTTAACAAGTTTAACAACGATTGTCTCCGATTTATATCGGATGAACCTGTGGCATAAAAATGAACGATTTGACGATTATTTAAACAAAGGGGAAAAGGATTAAAATCACCCATGGGAATATTCCCATAGAATACCTGAATTTGCCTTTGCCTCCTTTAACTAATTAAATCTAACCTCTAACTTGTGGTTACAAGTCTAACGGATGACACCGACCAGTGGCATTAATAAGGTGACTGGAGAAATACTCGAAAGCAACTGTGTACAGTGGCTTACTGTGGCCCTATAGCATGGCGGCTCAAACCCCTATTAGAACTCTTTCAGGTATTGCGCCTTTTTTTCAGCTAAATCTTCTTTATCAAAAGCGATAGAGACGTAATCGATTTGGATAGCGGGATAGGTATCAACCTTTGACATCGTAAGCAGAATTTTTGTTCTTTCAGTCTGCCAGGTAGATTGAACAAATAACTCACCCGCAACGAGATAAGCAGCCCATTCATCTTCCTTAATTGAACTTTTCGTAATCACTTTAGGCGATATCCCCAAGGGTTTGCCGTACTTTGCAGTTAATGTCTCAATATACAGTTTAAAATCCCGGATATAGTAAACGCTGTTGAAGTAATTAGGTGCAAACAGATATTTAGCCCGCATCAATTTACCATTTGACGTAAACGTATAAACAACCTTAACATTACTGCCCCCAATCGATATGTCGTAAATAAGTCTGTCTGGTTCTGTCAATACTAATTTTCCTGTTTCGGACTGTTGGATACTTTCTTTGGAAGCGCCCCATGAATGATTCCTGAAATCAGAGTTTTGGGCAGTGCTGATAGTGAAAATACAGAAAACGAAACATAATGAAAACACACCCTTCATGATAATCGAACTGAGTTTTTGCATATACTATTAATTAATCAGGACAAGGTAAGAGATAAAAAGTAATGTCCAATGGTTTGGCACAAAAAAGTTTGTTGTTGGTGACTTACTAAGCCACCCCCAATCGTTCAAATAGAGAAGTGGCTCTGGAGTCTTGCATGAATCCCGGGATTAATATAACGCTAGGCTTTACCCATAAAAGATATCCTTCGTTATTATCCATGGCTTTATTAAAATATTCAAATGCGGTATCCAGTTCGCCAAGTGCCGCATAGGCTATTCCTAAGAAAGAATTCCCCGCGCTTTCAGACCCTTCAATTTTTTTCATACGCTCAATCACTTCTCTGGCCTTCACTTTATGTCCTGCTTTGGCAAACGCATGAGCAAGTCCTTGTAAACTAATTATATCAGGGTTTATTGTCACACTTAATTCTAATTCAATGATCGCCTCATCGTATCTCTTTTCCGTTAAATAATAATTTCCAAGCATATTGTGGCCCGCAAAGAAGCGGGGCTCCATATCCACCATTCTCTTCCCATAGGCGAAAACATTTTTATAATCCATAGTAGCCCAGTATATGGCACAAATAAACCACATATTCATTAGGGAGAATGGGTCAAGGCCAGCCGCTTTTTCTGCATGTTCGTTTGCCTCCGCATAATTACCCAAAAAAGCAGCGCACATGCCCAATTGCACATGACACTCGGCACTGTTGGGGTTAATCGCCAGAGATTTTTTGTATTCAATGGATGCCTCACGTATTTTAATCTCATAGTGCAATTTTACCCGGCCCTGGCAGAGATGGCTTTCGGCTATCTCGTTGTCTAACTGGATGGATTGTTGAGCGGCATTTAATCCCTGTGGCAGGCATTGTTCCGCAGGCATCCAATTAAAATACCATAACGTAAGGTAGCAATAAGAAAGGCTGGAATACGCTATGGCATAATGCGGTTCCATGCTGATAGCTTCGTTCAGATAGTCGATGGCTTTCAGGATAGCATCCGGTGTATATTTGTTGTAGTGAAATCTCGCATTCAAATACAATTGATACGCCTCTACATTATCGGTAGATCGTTTAAGAACGGCCGCCTTTTCCGCACCAAATAATCTGATTTTAACCGCATTCAGAATGGCCAGCGAGAGTTCATCCTGGATAGCAAAAACGTCTTCCAGTTCACGATCAAATTTTTCAGAATACAGGTGAAACCCATCCGCCACGCTAATGAGCTGTGCAGTCACGCGCAATTTGTTTCCTGATTTCCGAACGCTGCCTTCCAGGATATGACTCACGTTGAGTTGATCACCAATCGCCTTCAAATCCAGGTTTTTTCCTTTGAAGGCAAAAGAAGAAGTTCTTCCTATCACCTTTAATTCAGATACCTGCGCCAGCATGTTGATGATTTCTTCACTGATTCCATCGCTGAAAAATTCCTGTTCCGGATCGCTGCTCATATTAGCGAACGGCAACACGGCAATGCTGTTTTGAATAACAGCCGTAGCAGGCTTTTCTGGTGTCATGATTTCACTACCGGCAACGATCACCTGATACATTTTCACCGGCAGACTTACATTTTTTAAAACTTCTTCTTTTATAAACTGGGTTTTAATATCTTTTTTATTGGAAATATTATGATTGACCGTTTCTGAAATAAAAATACAACCCGGACTTGCCGCTGCCTGAATCCGCGCTGCGATATTAACGGCATCACCAAAGACATCATCATTTTCAAACACTACTTCACCCTGGTGAATACCAATGCGCAATTGAAAATTGTTGGCTGTATTACAGGCTTCCTGAATTTTTATGGCTGCATTGACGGCATCGGAAACTGTATTGAAACTGGCCATGGTGCCATCGCCTAGTTCTTTGATCCACCGTCCATCGAATGCTCCAATGATGGGTTTTTGCAGTTGCCTGTTTTTATTTAGTAACGTAAATGCATGCTGTTCATCATTACCCATTAAAGCAGTATACCCGACAATGTCGGTGAACATGATGGCAGCGAGCTGACGGGATTGGGACATGAATTATAGCCAGAATAGATTTCAATCTGGACAATTTGACAATAATATCCTAATCTACCGGATGAGATAAACCAAAGCCCAACGCTAAAAAGTTTCTATGAAGACTGATATACCATTAAAACGAATGTCTTACCGGTTTCATTGCTGTCAGGTCTTACGACCTGACAGTCTCATTATTAAATTTAAAGTAATTCGCATTTTCTTAGTAGGATGGGCCTACGAGGTCGCACGTACCATCCCGAATCGGATTGTTTCTTTGTTATTGTCCTGTCGGGTCGAAAGACCCGACAGCAAGAGAACCTGACATTTTCATTTTTAACAGGCAGCCTCTAAAACAACTTCAGCTGATCTGTTTCTTGTTCCTGTTTAGAAATGATCACACCTTCAAAGTTGGAAAGGCCAACCCCAAGCAAGCGGATTTTTTTGTCGGTGAGGTCGGTGCCCGCAAGCAACTGTTTGGCGGCTTCGCTAAGTTCTTCCACCGTGGTCACGGCCTTGTCAAACGAATGACTTCGGGTAATCTGTTTGAAATCGTGGTACTTGATTTTAAGCGTAACCGTTCTCCCCTTCAGCGACAACCGCTGCAACCGCTTACCTACCACTTCGGAAATGGTTTCGAGGGCTTCATTCATTTCTTCCAACGTGGTGAGGTCATGGGCAAAGGTGTCTTCAGCACTGACGGATTTTGTTTCGCGATCGGGTTGCACCGGGCGATTGTCAATGCCGCGAACAATCTGGTAGAAAAACCGGCCGGATTTTCCGAAGTGTTTCATCAGCTGATGTTCCGATAATTTTTTCAGGTCGGCACCGGTGTGTAAACCCAGGGCATTCATTTTCCTGGTTGTTACTTTTCCTACCCCGAAAAACTTTTCGACCGGAAGTTTTTCCATAAACGATTCGATCTGGGAAGGCCCAATGAAGGTTTGTCCATTGGGCTTCTTCCGGTCGGTGGCGATTTTGGCTACAAACTTATTGATGGAGATACCGGCCGATGCCGTGAGTTGCAGCTCGGTATAAATGGCTTGCCGGATGCGGGTTGCGATTTCAATAGCCGAACCAATGCCTTGTTTATCTTCGGTAACATCCAAAAAGGCTTCATCCAGTGACAGGGGTTCGATGAGGTCGGTGTAGCGTTTGAAAATTTCGCGGATGCGTGCTGACACTTCTTTGTAAGCACTGAACCTTGGATAGATAAAAATTACCTCGGGACATAATTGCACTGCTTTTTTCGAGGGCATGGCCGAGTGTATTCCAAACTTACGGGCTTCATAGCTGGCCGCGGCTACTACCCCGCCCCTGCCCAGCGGGCTGCCACCGACTACAATGGGCTTGCCTTTGTACTCAGGGTTATCGCGCTGTTCCACAGAGGCATAAAAGGCATCCATGTCTATGTGGATGATTTTGCGAAAGGGTGCAGGTGTTTTCATGCCGGAACAAAGATTGCCAAAATAAAAGCGTGGATTGACACCTGTATGTCAGCAGGATTCCCCTGGGAAGCCAGGTACGTAAATAATGTTCATCGTGAATTTATTTTACGGAGTTACGCGCAATGGAAATTAAGCTTAGGCAAAAGATAGGCAGACAGGTTGGGGTTTGAGGATTGCTTGTTGGTGAAGAACACCAACAAGGGCGAGGGCACGGCTTGTGGGATTTACTTTATCCTTTCCTGGGCAACCCCGATTTGCTTCCACCCGATTACGATTACTTCTGTTTGACGTATGATTTTATCGTGGCTATTTATCTTCTACTGATTAACTACCGACAACAATCAAGGGTCAGGCAAAATCGCAAAGAGCCGCTGGTTACTCAGTCAGGTGGAAAGGCCTGACTGCAAAGGAGACCCGACAGCCACGGGATTGATTAACCAAAAATATAGTGGTCGATAAATTCGTTTCTCAGTTTTTTATCAGGATCGAGTTTCACCACCTGATTTTTAAAATCTTCGATTCGCGGATAGCGTGCCCGCAGAGTAGCCGCATCCAGCGTAAACAGTTTGCCCCAATGGGGTTTGGCCTGGAAGGGTGCCAATGTGGCTTCGATTTTGGGCAATATTGCATTCACACCGGCTATGTCCTGCTTCAACGTAAAGTGGATGGCCACGCTGGCTTGCTGATAGCAGGGGCTCATCCAAAAGGCATCGGCAGCAATGCTCCGGATTTCTGTAATTAATATGTAGGGTTTGATTTCTTCGCGCAGGGTAGCCACCGCCTCAATCGCATCCACCGCTGATGCTAACGGAACAAAATATTCCGCCTGTAATTCTTCGCCACTGCTGGGCGTGAATCCCATTTTAAAGTGCGGCAGTCGTTCATACCAGGGCCCCGGTATACCCATTTGCTCCGTGCAATGCTCAGCCGACAATGCGATGATCGGATGCACATTTCGATCGGCCCTGCTTGCTCCATAATAGTTGTCCCCGATTTCAAACGGCACATCCGGGTTCACGACACTTTTCACCCACACCTGATTGATGGCATCGCTTTGCCAATCGGTAAAGAGGCTTACACTATAGCCTCCGGACATGAGTTCTACAAAGTTGGCTTGCAGTTGTTCCATCGGGAGATTCAGAAACACATCCTGCCGTACCTCAAAGGCCGGCACCAGGTCCATGGTAACTTTCGTTACCACTCCGAACGAGCCCAGTGAAACCACCGCGGCATCAAAGAGATCCGCATTACTCGCGCGCGAAATGTTTAACACCTCGCCCGTGGCTGTCACCAATTCCAGGGCTACCACCTGGGTGGCCAGGTTTCCATTGTACACCCCCGACCCATGGGTAGCCGTGGCACATGCTCCGGCAACGGAAATGTGTGGCAGCGAGGCCAGGTTATGAATGGCAAACCCGGCCGCATGAATTTCTTTACAGAACTCGCCATACCGAATGCCCCCCTCCACGGTAACCGTCATGTTCGCGCGGTCAATGGCAATGATCTTGTTCAACTTCGCGGTGGACAATAACGTGGCTTCGGTATCGGCAATGGTGTTGAAGCAATGCCGGGTACCGAGTACCCGCACGCTCGCATGGTTGGCCAGCGCGTGTTGTACTTCCCCTACCGTGGCTGGTTCCAATAAGTATTTGGCATGGTAGGTAAGATTGCCGGCCCAGTTTTTAATTTCTGAATCCGTCTTCAGGCCTGACGTGCAGGACAGGATGGGACTCAGGGCCGCTCCGGTTAGCGCGGCTGTTGAGAGTTTGAGGAAGGTTCTTTTTTTCATGGCTACCTAAGTTAACATTTTTTACCCTTTCTGGTCTTGCTTTTTTTAAGTGCTGTCAGGTCTTACGACCTGACTGTTCTGCCCAGCAAAATTTAACGTAATTCAGATTATTCTTAGTACGATGCGCTTACGAGGACGGACTCACTATCTTGAAGCGGACTGTTTCTTTGTAACGACTACCTGCTATCAATGGCTCCCCGTGTTGGCAAGCGATGATTGTAAAAGGATTGTTTGTGCCAGCATTGATTTCCTCAATGAGAAGTATAAAACTTTTGTCTTGGGATACGTAATTATGCCCAATCATATTCACCTGATACTTACTTTTCCAAAGGAAAACCGGATTTCTGATTGGATGCGCGATTTAAAGAAATTCACGGCCGTAAAAATCAGGCAGGAAATTGAACGGTTAGGAAATCTTAGTTTGTTGGAATGTTTGCGTGTGGCTGACAAGAAACAGGTGTTCAAAATCTGGGAAGATCGATTTGATGATGTTATTCTTACAAGCAGTCGCCTTTTGAATATCAAATTGGATTACATTCATACTAATCCATTACAGGAGCATTGGAATTTAGTAGCCCGACCTGAGGAGTATGAGTTTTCGAGTGCAAGATTTTATGAATCCGGGGAGCAAGTAAACTGCCGAGTGACTCACTTTAAAGAGTTTTTTTAGAGGTTCTGTCAGGTGGAAACACCTGACAGCAATGAAAAACGGTTCAATGGCCGTTTGGGTTTGCCCTCTATTCTGATCCGGACGGCAAACCACAGTCCTTCAAAGATCATGCGGAAGAAAACCCCTACTTCTATTTTCCGCCCTTGTTGTTTGTTGGACTGAGGTTCTGATTACCCAGGCTTGACGGCTTCATGCGGTTACGTTGATCTTACTCTTCCCCTCAGTTATTATCGGTGAACTTATTCATATTTCAATGAGTTGACCGGGTTAGCCGATGCCTTTCGGATTGATTTTATGCCAATGGTTGCGAGCGCGATGAGGGCACAGAAAATCCCCGCACCCAGCATGACGAGCGGGTTGATCTGAATGCGGTAGGCAAAATCGTTGAGCCAGTTTTCTGCCACATACCAGGTAACTGGCAAGGCGATGACGGAGGCTACCACCACCAGCAGCAAATACTTTCGTATAAACAAGGCGGCCAGCCCGGATACGGTGGCGCCCATCACCTTGCGCACCGCTACTTCTTTCTGGCGCTGGGCCATGTTAAACGAGGCCAGGGCAAACAGGCCGAGGCAGGCAATACTCACTGCGAGACTGGAGGCAAACGTAATGATCGAGGCAATGTTCTCCTCCGTGTTGTATAATTCATTGAAGCGATCGGATGGAAAAAAGTATTCGAAGGAGCGATCGGGATTTAGCTTTTGCCAAATGGCGGCCATCTCTTTCGCCACTTCGCCCTGGGTACCGGGTTGCAACAGCACCGACACATACGGGTAGCTGGTATATTCATCTTCCCCGCGATACACGTGTACAACAGGTTGAACGGCATCGGCAACGGAGCCATAATTAAAATCGCGGGTAACGCCAACAATCTCAAGATTGCCTTCTTCGCCCGGAAACTTTAACTTCTTTCCGACCGCTGAACTCCAGCCGAGGGCCCGGAGTGCGGCTTCGTTGATGATCACCCCTGTTTGCCGGTCGGTCTCCGAGCCTTTTATAAAATTCCGGCCTTCGAGCATGGGTATTTTAAAAACGTCAAAGTATTGCGCATCCACGCGTGCCACCCGCCAGTCGAAAGGATCGGCACCTTCATTTCCTTCGGCCACAAAAAGTGAGAACGAGCCGGAGTAACGCCCGGGAATGCCGGAAGAGCGCGATGCCGAAACAACCGATGCCAGTTCTTCAACCTGGTTTTTAAAGGTGGTGATGAGTTGATTGGCTGCGTTTACATCCGCATAATCACGGGGGGATGCCCGTACCACCAGCACGTTGTCTTTTTCGAAATTAAGGTCCTTCGATTTCATGTGATTGACCTGCAACAGCACAATGGCTACACCGCTGATCAGGAAGATCGCAATCGCAAACTGAAACGTTAGCAACGCGCCCCGAAGTCCGCCCCCGGCCTGGTGCCCTACGGTCATCCCTTTCAACACTTTTACGGGTTGAAAGCCCGAAGCGAAAATGGCAGGATAGAATCCCGACAGGATCCCTACGAGGACACCGAGTAAAATCAATGCCGCCACGGGGGCCGGTTGCAAGAACAATGTGAGCGAAAGTGGCATGCCAACAAGATCCGAAAAGAAGGGAAGCCCGAGTTGCGCGAGCGCCACACCAAACAACAGTGACATTAACGAAAGCAGCAACGACTCCGACAGGAATTGGAATACCACCTTGCCCCGGGTGGCGCCCAACGCTTTGCGCATACCCACTTCCTTCATTCTGGCGAAGGACTGCGAGGATGCGAGGTTGGTAAAATTGATGGAGGCGAGCAGCAAGATTCCGATGGCGATGCCGAGCAGCATCATGGCATAGGTGCGCTGATCGGAAAATTCATCGTTGTAGTGCTTCATCGACAACAACTTAAAATTTCCACGCTCAGAAGGAGCCACAAACTTTGTCATCAGCACCTGCAACTTGCTTTCGAGGGCGGCACGTTCCGTACCGGGTTTTGCCAATACGAAGGTGTAGATGTACGAACTGCCCCACCCCGATTCGCGAAAGAATTCAATGCCTGTATGCATGGGTACAAGGGCGTTGAATTGAAGGGATGAATTTGCGGGCACCGTACCCACCACTGCAGTTACGAGGTAGTCAGTGTCAAAGAACAAGCGGATTGTTTTTCCGATCGGGTCTTCAGTGCCAAACAATTTTGTGGCCAGGGATTGACTTAACACGATGCTGTTCGGGGTGGCGAGGGCTGTCTCTTTGTTGCCGGCTACGAAGGGAAAGTCGAACACGTGGAAGAACCCGGAGTCGGCCCACATAAACGGTTCGTCAAACGATTTACCTTCCACTTCCATCCAGGTGTTGTTGCCCGGTATGATCTTCGTTCCGCCAACTACTTCGGGGAATGCATTTCGGGTTTCCTCGAGCAAAGGATACCACGTATCATATATGGGCAACGGCCCGGCTGTGGAGGGGCGGTCGCGATATAAGAAATAAATGTTGTTGATGTTGCTGTGAAACCGGTCGTAGGTGAGCACATTGTACACATACATCAGGATCATGATCGATACGGCCGTACTGGTGGCCAGGCCGAAGACATTGATGAAGAAGTAGAATTTATTTTTCCACAGTTGGCGGAAGGTAGTCAGGAAGTAGTTTCTCCACATACAATTCGGTGTTAGGAACGTAGTGATTGGCAACTATTGCACCAAATTTCAATGCATGAAACAGCGTGGCAGTGGAGTATTTCAATCTACACTTGTCCGCGGATGGATAAATTCGTCCGGTGGCGGGCAACAGAGGGGTTGTGGTTGGTGATAACACCGACCACTGGCATTAAGGCTTTCCCTATAGTTTCTCTACCCCTCCTCTACACCTTCCCTACACTTTCTCTACCCATACCTCAGGGCTGGGATATCCTTTTCTCAACGCATAGTCTCCGCCTCAGGACCTTTCTTTGATCATGTGATCTTGCAGGATCGTTCCGGACTGCGGAATCTACCCGCACACACTCCTGTGCTTCAAGAGACTCCACTGGGAAAGGACAGTTGTGGTAACGGTGATCGCTTATTTCGCTTCATCGCCTTTTTATTACCTTTCCTGTCATGCGGATTGAAGAGAAACCACTCACCAACTGGATCAATCATTTTTATGGTTATGGATCGTGGAAGGCTCGCTTCTGGTTTGTAGGGTATGAAGAAAGTGGTGGCGACTTGCCGGAAGAAGTGGCGGAGAAAATCAACTACTTTTATACCCTGCGCTCAATCACCCCAACGCTTTGCGACATCCGCGAACTGTATAGGCACGTAACTTTTCGGATTGAGGGGCCGCGGGCGGAAAAGTTCGCCACCTTTCACGATCACCGGTTTGGTAAGAAGGCCACTCTGCACGGTGCCTGGAAAAATATTATTGCGTTTGTGCATGGATACAAATCTGAGAAACTCCCCGATCTGCTTGCGTATCAGCAAAATTTGTTTGCCGTGCTTTCTGCACAAACAGAAGCATTGATTCCGTTGTATCCGCTGCCTGCCCACAACCACGCGTGGTACTATGCCTGGCTCGACCTGCCCCAGCTCCCCTACTTAAAAAGCAGGACTCTGTACCAGGAGCACCTATACGCTGGCCGGATGCGCACGATGCTCGAATTGATGCGGGTGCACAAACCCGAAGTGGTGATGCTGTACGGTATGGAAAATATCAATCAGCTGAAAAAATCGATTCAGGAATTCTTTCCTGCTGCTGCCTTTAAAATGGTGAAAGCGATTAAGCAACACCTGCCGCAACATCATCGCGCAGATGTAAATGGAACTACTTTGATCCTCACCACGCAGATTCCTGCGCTCCGGCATAACCGTATGGAGACCGGTTTCGATTGGTATGCGTTTGGCAAACAGGTAAAAGGGATTTAGCTGCTGCAAGGTGCTGGCCCATGACAACTGCGACCCAGTGAGCACAGGGGTTGATTGATGTATCGCTCTGGATTATTTTAATTGGGCGCGAACTCCTATTCACTCTTCAGAATTTCAGCAGGGTTAGTACGGGCAGCTTTTATGGTTTGCGAGCCTATCATGATAAGCGCGATGGCCAGCACGGCCAGCAGTCCGCCAACCAACTCTCCGGCACCAATGGGTTCGTGGAACGGGAATTTGATGAGCACTACCTTTTGAAAGAAGAGGTACGTTAAGGGAAGCGCGATCACAGCCGATATGACCAACAGAACCGCAAACCCACGACTCAGTATAAACACCATGCTACCGGTGGTGGCGCCCAATACTTTGCGGATGCTCATCTCCTTCAGTCGCGTTTGCGTGGTATATACCACCATGCCAAACAATCCCAAGGAGGCGATGGAGATGGCAAGGAAGGAAAGAAATCCGATCACTTTGATCATCACAGAGAGTTCGTTATAAGCTTCTTCGATGTCCTCCTGATAGAAACGGCCCGCGAACGGATGAACCGGGTCCACACTTTTCCATACTTCCTGAATCCTTGCCATGGTTTCCATCGGATCGCTGGTGGCAAGACGCACGTTCAGCAAGCCATCCATCTTATCCGGCCGCAGGTAGGTATCAGGTGTGAGGTAAGTAAACGCAACCGGTTTGATGTCTTCATTGAGTTTTCCATAGTGAAAGTCTTTGATCACCCCTACGATCGTCAGTTTTTTACGTTCCAACCGGCTGCTAAACCAGAGCTCCTCACCAATTGCCAATTGCGGATCCCCGTTGGCAATGTTGAATAGCCGCAGTGTTTTTTCGTTGACAATGATTTCGCTGGTTGCCGCTTTCGTTGCCGGTCGGGTGACAAAATTCTGCCCCGCAAGGAGTTGATATTGGTGCAACGGGAGGTAGTGTTCATCGATGATGTTAGAGAAGACAAGGGTGGAGTCGTTCAGATCTTTATACTTGACGAATCCGCCCCAGGCATTGCCTACACTGGTTACGATCTTCGACTGGGAAACTCCGGTTACTTCGGGTAGGGCGTTCAACTTGTTGATCAGGACTTCGGGTTGGTTGCCCTGCAACTCGATGTTGAGAATATTCTCGGTAGTAAAACCTAAATCGAAAGCCAGGATATCCTTATACTGAACGTAACCAATGAATGTACTGGTGATGAAGATCAGGGTAAGCGTGTATTGAACAACCACCAGCGAACGCCTGAAGTTAAGTCCGCGGAAGACCGGTATCGATGAAACATCCTTCAGGGCTTGCATCGCGCTGACGTTCGCAAAGAGGATAGCAGGCAATATGCCGGCTACGATGCCGACCGCGATTGCAAAAGCAATGAATGCCAGAACCATCGGTATGGTTATTTCGAGCTTGACCATGTTGAGGAGTTCGGGAGCGATGCTGATTACTTGTGGTCGCAGCACCAGGAACATTCCGAAAGAAAGGAGTAGCGCACCCAGCGATACGATGACCGCCTCGGTAAGAAACTGCTGCCGTACCTGGCTCCTTCCGGCTCCAATGACTTTCCTTAACCCTACTTCCCGGAACCGTTTCATCGATCGGGCGATGGAGAGGTTGGTATAGTTGAAACAGGCCGAGAGAATCACCACCAACGCCAAACCACCCAGGATCCACAGAGCAACCCCGGGCATCGCGGGGCGGATTGAGTTTTCCAGGGTCTCCCCCAGCATAATGTCGTACAAAGGAAGCAGCGTGACGTGAATGGCGGCCCGGCTATCAGCCTCATTTTCTGTGGCACAAATCGCATCGAGCTGTGCCTGGATATCGGCTGTCTTTGAATTTTCCGGGAGCAGCAGATAAACATAGTTCCGCTGGTACACGCTGGCCCACGCAAGAAAGTCGGTATCGTGCATGCTTCTCGTTTCCAGCGTGCTGAAGGAAACGAGCGATTCGAACTGAATGTGCGAAAAGAAGGGAACGTCCTTCAGAATACCGGTGACCTGGTATTCGAGGTTATTGATGTGCAGGGATTTACCAAACGCCTCCTCAGTACCAAAGAGTTTCTTAGCCGAAGTTTCGGTCAGAACGATCGAATAGGGTTTCTCGAGGGCCGTGGCGACATTGCCCTTCACCATGGGAAACGAGAAGATCCGAAGCATCGAAGGTTCGGCATAAAAACCCGTGAGCGGAACAACCCGGTCATGGATTTTAGCATCGCCTGCGAAATCACTCCGCATTATTGCGGACTCCTCCACCCCCGATACCTTTTCCTGAATCAGCTTGCCCACTTTTACGGAGGTCGATGCAAACGTGCTGCTAAATCCTTCCCTGAACTTCGCGTGTGAAGTAATGCGATAGATGCGGCTTCCATTTTTATGGAATGCATCATACGAACGAAGGTCGTGCATGAAAGCGATCAGCAACAGGCCTACCGACATACCGATGGCAAGGCCCACGATGTTGATCGTAGAGAACAATTTATTGCGCGATACATTGCGCACGGATGTTTTAAGGTGGCTTCCGATCATGATCCAGTTGATTAAGAGGGTTATAAATTCGGGTGGGCGCACCGTATAGCTTCTCAGGAACTTGAAGGCATCGATGCCGTAAATGAGTCTGGCACGGAACACCCCTTTCGATTTTATATTTCGCTGGAAATATTCATGAAGGTCGCCCAGCAAATCCTCTGCGAGTTGCGGCTTGCAATACCATGCAATGAATTGTTGCGCCCATCGGGGTGGTTGCGGGTCCCGATCGGGATGGATTGAGGGGTGCTGACGACTCATGCGTGTTTCCAGACCAGGGAAGGAATTCTGTTATAGAGTTGTTCGCGCATCGACCGGGTACGTACCAGGGCTGACTTACCAGCCGTGGTGAGCTGATAGAATCTTTTGGCCTTGCCGCCCCGTTCCTTGGTAGCCTCCCCCAGATAACTTTTCACCAGCCCCTTTTCTTCGAGGCGATTGAGAACAGCGTGCACTACCCCCAACTTCACCGACCGCTGGGCATAATTGCAGAGTTCGTCAACGATCGCAACACTATAGGCTTCCGCCCGCAGCGCAGCGATGGTCAGCAGCACCAGCTCTTCGAATTCTCCAAGGTTAGTTCCTTTCATCTTGTATTATTTACGTAAATGTATGTAAAATGGTTTCATAATACATACAAAATAACATAAAATAAAGCTCTAACGATGCCCTTCGGGGGAAGTATTGATGAGATGAAACCTTGGGGCTGGGTATTTGATCGGCTAGGTTGCCGAGAGTATGTCTTGCGCTGCTTGTAAGATGTGCCTTCGGCTCACTTGTCCGATCAGCCTGTCATTCTCTACCACCGGGAATCTTCGGATCGGTGAGTTTAAAAACTCAGCGGCAGCTTCAACGATCGTAGTTGTAGGCGAAAGTGATTGCACCTTCACAGTCATGTAATCAGAAACTTTTCTTGTTTCCCCGGGCAAGTTATGGTAGGCCTGATCCACGATCAGACGCAGGCAATCTTTTTCGGAGATCATGCCCACCAGGTGGTGTTGGTCGTCTAATACGGGTGCACCTGAGATTTTTTTTTCAATAATGGTGGCGATAACTTCCTGAATGGATTGATCCGGCTTGAACGTTATGATTTCATTTCGCGGCACCATGTATTTTTCAATGGTTTCCGGTTGCGTGTCCTGTGGATTGGTTGATTGGCTATCCATGGCAGATGTTATTTTAAAAATGGAGTACTGTCTTTTAAGGGCATTGTAAAGGGTAAGATTTCACCACGTTGTTGATTTAATATCTTGAGCCGCACGGAGGATCTCCCTTCTGCTTATCTCCCCGATTAATGCTCCCTTCTCCACGACCGCATATCTGCGGATGGGTGAATTAAGAAATTCAATGGCTGCTTCCACCACATTGGTAGCCGGTGAAAACGAATACACTTTGGTTGACATGTAATCAGCAACCTTCCTGTTTCCTACCGGCAGTTTGTGTGAGGCATGATCAATAATAATCCGGAGACAATCCTTTTCAGATAGATTCCCTACCAAATGACGATGCTCATCCAACACGGGGGCGCCAGAAATTTTCTTTTGGAGGATGGTGGAGATCGCCTCCTGGATACTTTGATCCGGCTTAAACGTCACCATCAGGTTCAGGGGAACCATGTATTTCACGATCAGCTCATAGTTTGGTTCGTGCAGGTTCTTTTTTTCGAATTCAGGTTTAAAGTTCATAGCGTTGAGGGTTTAGTGTTCCTTGCCGAACTTAGTACTGGCCTAAATAAAGCTACTCAATTCCTATTAAATAACCTATGCCTCCTATTCAATCGGTCGGGCCCTTATGGACTCAATAAGGACCGGATCAAACCAATAAGTCCTTCAGGGAAAGTTCCTACCCATAGCAAAGCCACTGTAAGTACCGCCACGGAAAATCCACTGATTAGGTAAATGGAGGGTCGTAATGTTGACGGGTTCGCATCGGTAGCCCCTTGCTTTTCGCACATGATCGCAATGATCCGGATGTAATAAAACAAACCAATGGCACTGTTCAGCACCAACATGATCACCAGCAACCAGGTATTGCCTTTAACGCCAGCGGCCACAATATAGAATTTGCCAACAAATCCAGCCGTCAGCGGGATCCCGGCCAACGAGAGCAGCATCGCGCTGAAGCTGGTTGCGGTCCAGGGTCGTTTCCAGAATAACCCTTTGAAGTCATCGAGCCATTCAGCATCCCGGTCCTTGTCTGATAGATAAGTAAGTATTCCGAACGACCCCACCGTGGTTATAAAATAGGCAACCAGGTAAAATGAAACTGCCTCCTTGCCCAGCGAGCCACCGGCTATAAAGGCTACCAGGATATAACCCAGGTGCGAAATTGAAGAATACGCCAACAGGCGTTTCACATTGTGCTGACGAAGCGCCAGAAAATTGCCCACCAACATGCTGGCGATTACCAACACCGTGAAGATTACTACCAAGCTATTGTATTGATACCCGTTCACCTGGCTATAAAAACGAACGAGCAACGCCACTACCCCACCCTTGGAAACCGTGGCAATGAATGACGTTACCGGCAAAGGCGCCCCTTCATACACATCGGCTGTCCACATGTGAAAGGGAACGATTCCTAATTTGAAACCGATGCCCACCACCACAAACCCAAATCCGGCCATCATGATAATCGGTAATTCTGGAAGGGAAGAAAGATATGCCCCAATGGCTCCAAACTCCATTGAGCCTGAGGTGTAATAGATCAAGGCCATACCGAAGAGCATGAACGCTGATGAGAACGCGGCAATGATCAGGTACTTTATTCCGCCCTCATCTGACCGCTCGCGTTTACGCAGATAGGCGATCATAGAGTACAGCGAAACACTTAGAATTTCCAGGCCGAGGAAGAGCGAGATAAAATGCTTGCTGATCGCCAGGGTGCCCGCTCCCAGTGTGGCCAGAATCAGTAAAATGTAATATTCTTCTTTACGTTCTTCCCGCTGCTCGAAGTACGCATAGGAAAGCATCGTTACTGCGAGGGCTGTTACCAGAATCAATCCCAGGTTGAATTTGCCAAATCCGTCAAAAATGAAAAGCGGTTCCACGGTCCATGTTGCCGGACCTTCCGCCACCGCAAGGAAAATAATGTCGGCCAGGAGAGAAAGTGTGGTGATACCATAAATCACTTTGTGGTTCCGCTTCACCGCAATAGAAAATAAGATCAGAATAGCCGCACTTGTGAGAATAAACAGCGGCACGATGCTCAGTAAATCCTGCTTACTCATACCGTCCTCCTTTCCCCTGGATTGAGACGATTTCAATTTGCATCGACTTATCCTTTGTCCTGGCCGTGTCCGGCACTTCGAGGATAGTTTTCACAGGTTGTTTTGAGGTGTTTAATATGGGTTGTGGAAACAATCCAAGCCAGATAATGGATACAACCAATGCCATCATGATGAATCGTTCTCGGATTGAAAGATCAACCAGCATTGTGGCAGATGCTTGCGTGCCGTAGAATACTTTCTGTAGAATCCTGAGCGAGTAAATAGTAGCGGCTACTAATCCAAGGGTGGCAATAATGGTAAACTTGTGGGTGGCCTGCCACGCTCCTACCAGGGTTAGAAACTCAGCAACAAAATTCCCCAGACCGGGCAATCCCAACGAAGCCATCGCAAACACCAATCCGCAGGCGCCCAGGAATGGCATGCTCTTCCAAAATCCGCCCATGCGGGTGATGTCGCGTGTGTGGATGCGCTCGTAAATGAAGCCAGCAAGAATAAACAATGCCCCTGTGCTGATGCCATGTGTAATCATTTGCATCACCACGCCCTGGGCTGCTAACTCATTAAAGGAAAACACACCGAGCATGATGAAGCCCATGTGGCTCACACTCGTGTAGGCCACCAGTCGTTTTAAATCGGTTTGTGAAAAGGCGAGGATGGCCCCATAGATAATTCCAAATACCCCGATGGCCATGGCCCAAGGAGCAATAACCATTGCCTGATCTCTGAATAAGGGGACAATAAATCGAAGCAATCCATAGGCTCCGGTCTTTAACAGTAAGCCGGCCAGGATAAGACTTCCGGCCGTTGGCGCCTGCGAGTGTGCATCGGGTAGCCAGGTATGGAACGGAACGACCGGTAACTTCACAGCGAACGCTGCAAGAAATCCAAGCATGAGCCACATGGCCACACCGGGAGCGATGTTGGCTTCCAATAAATGAAAATAATCAAACGTGTAATTCCCGGTTTGATTTCCGTTCACAAAGTACAACCCCAGAATGGCAACGAGCATGAGCAAGCCGCTGGCTTGTGTGAATATGAAAAACTTGAATGCCGCATACCGGCTGTTTTCATGACCCCAGATGATGATCAGAAAGAACATCGGGATGAGCATCACTTCCCAGAAGAAGAAGAAGAGAAACAAATCCATGGCGAGGAATACACCTGTGATGCCGGCCAGCACCCACAATAAGCAGAAATGATAAAGGCCCACGCGGTTTTGAATTTCTTTCCAGGAGATGAGGACAGCGATGGCACCCAGGAAGAACGTTAGCAAGAGCATTAACAGGCTCAGTCCGTCCACGGCCAGGTGAACGCTAATGCCGAATTGCGGAATCCATGGAATGGAATAATCGAGCAACCACAAGGAGGATACCCCGGGTTGCTGCCACCAGACCACAAGCGCACCCAGAAGATTTACCGTAACCGTTAGCAACGAGATCCAACGCGTTAGCACCAGACTCTTCTGCGAAGCAATCCAGGCGAGGATACCGCCACCCATCAGGGATACTATGAAACCTGGCAGGATCATATCAGTATGCCCAGGGTTAGGATAAGGATTGCGCCAACAACAATCCCAATTAAATACCAGCGCAAGATTCCACTTTGCGTAAACGCAAACAAGCGGTGAATAAACCCGGCCACGGTCACCAAGGCGTTGAACGGCCAATCCACGAGGTCATTTTTGTTGACGTTGGATAGATAGACAAACGGTTTCACAAAGGTCCAATCGTATAAACTATCGAACCGCCAGCCCTTTAACAAAAAGTTATGTACCTGGGGGATGGCATTTTTGATTTGAATGTGCAGCGAAGGTCGCACCCCATAGAAATAATACGCAAGCCCTGCGCCACCAATAGAAAGCCCTGCTGCCAGCAACTGGATCATCCACTCGGTACTTTCAATGCCAGGCCGGATGATTGTGATGGGTAACAATGGACTCAGGAAGTCGGTAAACCATTGAAGATGGCCCAATGAATGGGGCACTTCAATAAAACCGGCACCTGTTGAAAGTACGGCCAGGACAATCAGCGGAATATTAATTAAGGATCCCGGAACATGGGACACCTGTGTTTTCTCTTCTCCAAAGAATGTGAGGAACACCATTCGGAACGTATAGATGGCTGTGATGAAGGCACCCACCAACGCAGCCAGAAAGAACCAGGTGTTTCCTTTTTCTCCGGCCCAGGCCAGCCAGAGAATCTGATCTTTGCTGTAGAATCCGGCAGTGATCAACGGTAACGCTGCAAGCGAAGCTGCACCGATGAGGAATGTCCAATAAATTACAGGCAGTTTTTTTCGGAGGCCGCCCATCTTAAACATGTCGTGTTCGTGATGCAAGGCCATGATCACCGCACCCGCAGCGAGGAAGAGGAGCGCTTTGAAAAATGCGTGGATCATAAAATGAAAGATGGCCGAAGACCACGCGCCTATCCCAAGCGCCAGGAACATGTAGCCAATTTGACTGATGGTGGAATAGGCCAGCACCCGTTTAAGATCATACTGCGTGAGCGCGCTGAACCCGGCCATCAACAAGGTGACAGCGCCCAGGACACCAACAACAAATTGTGCTGTGGGTGCTAATTCAAAAACAACATGCGTGCGCGCAATCAGGTAAACCCCGGCTGTTACCATAGTAGCGGCATGGATGAGGGCGCTTACCGGGGAAGGACCGGCCATCGCATCAGGTAGCCAGCTTTGTAAAGGAAGTTGTGCTGACTTACCCACAGCCCCACCCAATAACAACAAGGCAATCAGGGTTACTTCATAGGAGCCCACAGTCCAAACCGAGGTCGCCTGGCCCTGGATGTCCACGAGGTTTACGGTACCCATTGTTTTGAAAATCATGAACAGCCCAATGGCCATGGCCGTATCGCCTACGCGCGTGATGATAAATGCTTTGCGGGCCGCAGATCCATTCTTTTCTTCCTGGTACCAGAAACCAATCAGCAAGTAGCTGCACAGCCCCACGCCTTCCCAGCCAAAATAGAGCAGCAATAAATTATCGGCCAACACGAGGATGAGCATGGAGCCCACAAATAGATTGAGGAAGGCAAAGAAGCGGGCGTAGCCTTCATCCTCCGCCATGAACTCTGCGGAATAGACATGGATGAGGAAGCCAACGAATGTGATTACAAAAATGAAAACCAGTGAAAGTGAATCGAGGTGAAAGCCAAAGGCTGGAGAGAACCCGGCCACGTCAATCCATTGCCATAAAACCTGTTTAATGACAGAACCGGATTCTGATGTGATGAACTCCATCCCGATCAATAACGTGATGAATGCCGACACTCCCACACTGCCAGAACCAATCAACGGCACATACTTCTTTGGCAATTTGGAACCGGCCACGATCAGAATGAGTGATCCGGCAAACGGCAAAGCAGGTATTAACCAAAGCAGATTGCTCATACTATCCTTTCATTTTACTGGCCTCATCACTGTTCACTGTTTTTAGCTGATGATAAATCTGCAAGATCAGCGCCAGTCCCACAGAAACTTCAGCAGCGGCCATCGTCAGAATAAATAGAAACATCACCTGTCCATCCGCCTGACTCCATCGCGAACCGGCTACGATAAATGCGAGACCGGCCGCATTGAGCATGATCTCCACTGAAATCAGCATAAAAACAATATTGCGTCTGATCAGTAAACTGATAAGCCCCAGCATAAAGAGCACGGTGGCCAGCACTAATCCATATTCAGCAGGTATTGTTGTCATTCTTCCTGTTTTTCGAGGAAACGGTGTGTTACCTTTTTCTTTTGACGACCCAGATGGTACGCCCCCACAATGCCGGCCATTAACAAGATCCCACTCAGCTCCACACCAATCACATAGTGTCCATACAACGACATGCCCACCGCCTTGGCACCGATCACCTCCCCCGTCAGATGTACCGATGTCTCCGTGGATAGCATGTAAAGAAGTTCAGCCGCCAGCACGAGGGTTAAGATAACCGGGCCGATTACGATTCGGGCATTCAACCATTTCTTTTCCTGGGCCACTGATTCTTGCCGGAGGTTCAGCATCATGATTACAAAAATCATGAGCACCACGATGGCGCCTGCATAGATGATTACCTCCAGGGCTGCGATGAATGGAGCCCCCAACACGTAGAACGCCATGGCCACCGCTAAGAAGGATACGACCAGGTACAACAAGGCATGCACCAGGTTATGCTGTGTAATCACCAACACCGTGGCGATCACGGCAACGGCAGCCGCTATGTAAAATATAATGAGCATCAGGGTATCAAACTTTTAATATCCACCGGTGGCGCTTCATTCTGTGCTTGACCTTTTCCCTTTCCACCGATGGCCAGGCCTGCCACTTTATAGTAATTATATCCCGGGTATTTGCCGGGACCATCAATCAGCAACTCCTTTTTTTCATATACTAAATTTTGCCGGTTGTATTCGCCCATTTCAAAATCCGGTATCAGTTGGATGGCATAGGTGGGACAAGCTTCTTCACAGTATCCGCAGAATATGCAGCGCGAAAAATTGATTCTGAAAAATTCCGGGTACCGTCTGCCCGTCTCATCTTCGGTGGCCTGAAGCGAGATGCAGTCTACCGGGCACGCTGCAGCGCACAAGTAACAGCCCACGCACCGCTCACCCATGTCGGGATCGCGGGTTAAAACAATTCTGCCCCGCCACCGCGTGGTAAGCTTGTTTTTTTGTTCCGGATACTGCACCGTTTCACGTTTATGAAACATGTGCAGGAAAACGAGCCACAAACTTCGAACAATGCTTATCATACGCTCTTTATTAATGTACTTTGTTTACATCCGTAATCATATCCCTTTGTTCAATAATACAATACCAGCCGTTACCATTAAATTGAGCAGGGTAAGCGGCAATAAAATTTTCCATCCATATTCCATCAACTGATCATACCGCGGGCGGGGCAATGACGCACGCAACAAGATGAAGAAACAGATGAACGCAAACGTCTTCAGTATAAACCAAACCAATGGCGGCATAAAGTCCGGCCCCAGCCACCCCCCAAAGTAAAGGGCAACCGTAACAGAAGAAATAAGAATGATGCCCAGGTATTCCCCCACGAAAAAGATTCCAAACTTCATTCCGGAATATTCTGAGTGGAAGCCGGCAATCAATTCACTTTCCGCTTCCGGAATATCGAAGGGCAATCGATGGGTTTCTGCGATCCCGGCAATGAAGAAGATGACAAACCCAAGGAACTGAGGGATTACAAACCACATGTCCTTTTGTGCTTCGACTATGGTATGCATACTGAACGATCCTGCGAGCAACACTACGCCCATCATGGCAAGTCCCATGAACACTTCGTAGGAAATCATTTGGGCGGCTCCTCGCATGGAGCCCAGCAAGGAGTATTTATTATTGGAGGCCCAGCCCCCCAAAATAATGCTGTAGGCTCCGAGCGATGAATTGGCAAGGAAGAATAACAGGCCGATGTTCAAATCAGAAACAATCACTCCGGGCGCAAAGGGCACGACAATGAAACTCATCAGCACCGTTATCACCACGATGCCGGGTGCGATGGTAAAGACAAATCTATCGGCAAAGGGTGGTGTCCAGTCCTCCTTGAAAAACAGTTTGAGTGTATCAGCCAACACTACCAGCAACCCGAAGGGGCCCGCCCGATTAGGACCATACCGATCCTGCCAGAGTGCGAGCATTCTCCGCTCTAACCAGATCAGTCCGGGCGCCACCAGCAGTAAGCCTCCCAGCACTCCGCCTATAATCAACAGTTGATCGATGGTGGCGTCATCCATAGGTTATCGTTTTACTAGCCCCCATGCGGGTAATTCAACAAATGACAACGTTGGTAGTCCGGCTGGTAACCCCGCTACTCCCATTGATAGTGAAGCGCTCACCTTCACGGGCAACCTGAGTTGGTCACCTCCCACTGCTACTTCTATCGCATCGCCTTCCTTAAGTCCTAACTTTGCCGCATCTTCTGCATTCAGCATTAAATAAGGCAACGGCACGCGCTTCGCTACGGAAGCCGATTTCGCGCTTAATTCCTCAGAGCCATAGATGTGGTGCAGGGGCACGATCCAAAGTTTAGAGTCCACCGCAATGAACTTCTCCGGTACTTCATTAAAGTAGTGTGATTGCGTGGCACTCGCTTCGAACAAACGAATTCCAGGATCGCCACCGCGCAGGGCTGCTCCCACTTCTTCCTGATATTTATTAACCGACTGCACGGAATTCCACCCGGGTGACCAGAAGAAGGGTATCATCGATGAGGGTGGCATCGCCCGCGTGCCTTCCATCGTAAAGGACATTCCTGAATCCGGATCTTCCGGTGGTTTCGGTTCGCTTACCGTCACGTTGGCGAGCATGGCGGTTCGTCCGCTGTAGCGATGTGGTGCGCGGGGAACACGTTGCCCATCCTGCATGCGATAGTCAGACGTGAGCGAAACCCTTTCTATGCCTCTGAAAACTTCTTCCTCCTGCGCCAGTGCCTTCGTTATATGGTCAATATTTTTCCACGACTGCATGGGAGTAATTCCTGCTGTTGCCCCCAGGTTGGTCAGCCAGCGCCAGCTTTCTTTTACGTTCATTTTTTCGTACACCTGGAAGTACCGCTGCGCCCGGCCTTCATTGTTAACGATCGTTCCATCCGCTTCCGCAAAGGTGCCAGCCGGAATTAACCATTGAGCCTTAGCCGATGTAGCTTGTTGGGAATGATCGACTACTACTACCGTCTTGCACTTCGTTAAAAACTCATCGACAAGAGTTGTTTGGCTGTGCCGATAAAGGTCGTTTTCCAAAATGATTACAGTGTCAGTATTGCCCGACTTTACTTTTTGAAATGCTTCCTCTAGCGGATTACCGCCCATCAGCGCCAGACCAACCGAGTTGCTTTCGGGAAATGTTAAAACGATACCGGTATTCTTGTTCCGCTTTTGTAAAGCTGTGGCCACATTCGCGGCTGCTTTCAAAACGGAGTCACTTTGACAGGAAGTGCCCGAGATAATTACCGGGCGTTCAGAAGCCAGCAGACTTTTCGCGATCAACTCGGACATCGCTCTTTCATCTTCATGGAGATTGCTAACCTGTGGTGCAGATGGATCAATTAAGTTAGCTACAGCAAAACCAAGTCTTGAAATGTCCTGCGGTGCGGCACGGAAAGTCTTTGTAGCCATGCTGTCCAGTTTTGTTTCCGCCACCGTGGCCACAAACAAAGGCCCCTTTTTCTGCTGAATGATCTCCCGCGCTGCAGCATCATTCCATTCCGGAACTGCCAACGCATTTACCTCGTGCAGGGGTTGCTGTCGTACGGACTGTCGTATCGCCAGGGCGAGCATCGGGGAAGTGTTGGTGAGGTCTTCGCCCAAGATGAAAACCGCATCCGCTTTTTCAACTTCTTTCATGGACAATGCTCTTACGGGTCCCGTGTTCAGAATGGATACTGCCAACTCCATGAGTGCTTGTTCCTGCCGGGACACACCCTTATGAAAATTAGTCTCGCCAACCAATTTCTTCAGGGCGTAATTCGATTCCAGCGAAGCACGGGGTGACCCGATACCAATGACTTTCGAATTCTTAAGCAGTTCTGAAATTTGCGTGATCGCCTTGTCTTCATCAACCGGCTGGCCTAACTGCGTTGTTTGGCGTACGCGCGCTGGAGCATTGACAAACTCGTATCCGAAGCGGCCGCGATCACAAATAAAGTATCCATTCACTTCGCCATGATATCGGTTGGCAATCATCCTCAAATCTCCATAGCGCTCACCAGCTATGATGTTGCACCCCAAACTGCAGTGCTGGCAGATGGAAGGTGCCATCGTCAGATCCCACTTGCGCGTGTAATGTTGCTTCAATGTCTTATCCGTAAACACACCGGTGGGACAAACTTCGGACAAGTTGCCGCTGAATTCACTTTCCAACGTACCCGGTTCACTTCTTCCAAAATACACATTGCTTTTCGAGGCGAACACATCCAGGTCTTCGCCTCCGGCATAGTCTTTATAGAACCTGACGCAGCGGTAGCATTGGATGCACCGGTTCATTTCGTGGTTGATGAAGGGACCGAGGTCCTGGTTGACGTGCGTCCGCTTTTTGAATTTGAATCTGCGGTAAGTATGGCCTGTCATCACGGTCATGTCCTGCAAGTGACAGGCCCCGCCTTCATCGCACACGGCACAATCATGCGGATGATTGGTCATCAGCCATTCGATGACACCTTCACGAAAATCCACAGCTGTTTTGTCTGCAATAGAAATTCTTTGATTGTTGGAAACAGGTTCCATGCACGACATCACAAGTCGCCCCGATTTATCATCCGCATCGCGATACATCTTAATTGCGCACTGACGGCATGCGCCCACGGAGCCCAAAGCCGGGTGCCAGCAAAAGTAGGGCAGATCGAAACCGAGCGTGAGGCAAGTTTCGAGCAAGTTCTTGCCGGGTTTTACCTGGTATGGTGTATTATCGATGTAGATCGTTACCATATGGAACACGTAGAGGTGTTTAATCTAAAGAAAACGGATTTGCGCTGTTTCCAATGATTACTTAAGATGTGATTTTCTGTGTTTATCATAACCACCAGTGTCATCTATGTTCCATTGGACATCGTTTCTCTTTAATATGCTGTTCAAAATCATTTCTGAAATATTTCAGTGCACTTTGCAGGGGTTCCATGGCGCCTGGGGCGAAGGCACAGAACGTGTTTCCGGGGCCTAAAAATTTAGTGTGGTGTTCCAGCAGCTGAATGTCTTCCATGGTTCCGGAACCGGAATCAATTGCGGATAAAATCTTTTCTACCCATGGCAACCCTTCCCGACACGGTGTACAGAATCCGCACGACTCCTGGGCAAAGAAATGTTCGAGATTTTCGACAAATCCTACCGGGCACGTTTTATCATCCATCACCACCACCGTTCCCGTACCCAACCGGCTTCCGGCTGCTGCAACCGAAGTGTAATCCATTTTAACATCGAGATGTTGTTCCACCAGAAAATCAGTAGACGCACCGCCTGGCAACGCTCCCCGAAATTTCAATCCATCTTGCATACCACCAGCATGCTCTTCAATCAATTCCCTTAATGTTATGCCCATGGGCAATTCCCAGGCCCCTGGTTTTTTCACTTTTCCGCTTACCCCGTAAATCTTTGTGCCGGCATCCCCTGTCAAACTTAATTTCTTAAACCACTCGGCACCGTTATTAATAATATGGGGAAGGCAGCATAGGGTCTCCACATTGTTCACAATGGTGGGCCTTCCAAAAAGTCCGCTGACTTGGGGAAAGGGAGGTTTAGCACGAGGTGTTGCGCGTTTTCCCTCCAATGAATTCAGCAAGGCTGTCTCCTCCCCACACATGTAGCGCCCGACTCCGGTGTGCAGGTGCATCTCCAGGTCATACCCGGATCCGAAAATATTTTTTCCCAGGTACCCCGCAGCGTTGGCTTCCGCAATCGCATTAAGAATAGCCTGTGCAGCTGTCTTGTAGGCCCACCGCAAATACACATAAGAGATGTCGGCTTGAATGGCGTAAGCCGCGATGATCATCCCTTCGATTAACTGATGCGGAGTGCACTCTAATAATATTCTGTCCTTGAACGTTCCGGGCTCCATCTCATCGGCATTGGTGATGAGGTATTTTGGTTTGGGAGCATCCAGGGGAACGAAACTCCATTTTAAACCCGTACTAAATCCTGCTCCGCCCCTTCCTCTCAGATTTGAATCCTTGACGAGCGTCTGAACTTCTTTGGGAGACATCTTCAAAATTTTTCGCAACGCCTGATAGCCGCCAACAGCCTCATACTCTTTCAGAGTAAGCGGCCGGCCGTCTTTGCGAATGTGTTCTGTTAATGGTCTCTCCATGTCAGGAAATTTTGCCACTAAGTCACAACGCTGCACCAAAAAGCATGCGAACCTTTGTTTCTTCGTGGCTACTTTTTATTCATATCGTTTCAAAATACCTTCCAACTGTTCACCCGTTACATTTCTATACAAATCATGATCAATCATTAAAGCCGGAGCGCAATCGCAGGTACCCAGGCAGCAGTTCGGCAAAATTGTGAACCGGCCATCGGAAGTGGTCTCCCCATATTTTATTCCAAGGCGACTGAAGAGTTGATCGCGCAAATTTTCATACCCCATCACCCAACAGCTGATGCTGTCACAAACCAAAATCACATGCTTGCCCACTTCCCTACGGAAGATCATGTTGTAAAACGTAGCTACCGAATCCAATTCCTCCGGACTCATGTCCAGCAGTTTTGCTACTTCGCGCAAACTCTCATCCGACACCCACCTGCGATGCTCTTGAACCACTTTTAATGCTTCGACACTTGCTGCTTTTTTGTGTGGCACCAATTTGATGGCGTGTTCGATTTCTTTTATTTCTAGATCGGTCAACATAAATTCTATCGATCAATATCCGCTAATACGTAATCCATGGCGCCTAAAATGCTGAGCATATCCGCCACGGTATATCCTTTACTGATGTAAGGCAGCATTTGCATGTGTGCAAAGGAGGGCGTTCTTATCCGCATGCGGTATGGCGATGTGTTGCCATCGCTCACCGCATAGTAACTGTTTGCGCCTTTGGTCGCCTCAATGCAACTCATCGATTCACCGGGTGGAATTACCGGACCCCAACTCACCCCAAGAAAATGGGTGATCAGGGTTTCAATATCCTGCAGGGTGTGTTTCTTGATTGGCGGAGTGGTGAGTGGATGATCTGCCTTAAATAAACCTTCGGGCATGTTCTTCAGGCACTGATCAATAATGCGCAAGCTCTGTCGCATTTCTTCCACGCGCACAAGAGCCCGGTCGTAACAATCACCATTTTCGGCAGTTGGAATTTCAAAGTCAAAATTCTCGTACCCGGAATAAGGGCGCTTCTTGCGGAAGTCCCACGCGAGGCCGCACGCACGCAATTGAGCACCGGTTGCGCCCCATTCTATGGCTTCCTCCTTTGTAAAGATTCCAATGCCCACCGTTCTGGCTTTGAACAAAGAATTTCGGAGCACCATAGCATCATACTCTTTCAATCGGGCCGGAAAATAATCCAGGAATTTTTTCACCAGGGTTTCCCAGCCTTTAGGAAGGTCCTGCGCTACACCCCCAATGCGAAACCAGTTGGGGTGCATACGGCCACCACATACCGCTTCGACCACATCAAAAATCCGTTCGCGATCCGTGAACATGTAAAACACCGGTGATAACTGGCCAACATCCTGAGAGAACGTTCCAAACCAAACCAGGTGACTGGCGATGCGGAAGAACTCGCACATCATCACCCGGATCACTTGCGCGCGTTGTGGCACTGTGATACCCGCGAGGTTTTCCACTGCGAGCAGATAGGCAAGATTATTATTAACACCACCCAGGTAATCCACCCGGTCGGTATAGGGAATATAGGTGTGCCACGACTGTCGCTCGGCCATCTTCTCTGCACCCCGATGGTGGAACCCGATATCGGGCACGGCATCCACAATGTCTTCGCCATCCAATTGTAAAACAATTCTCAAAACACCGTGGGTGCCCGGATGCTGCGGACCGATATTGAGAAACATGAAATCCGAATCTTCACTAGAACGTGCGAGCCCCCATTCTTCGGGATTAAATTGAAGTGCCGATTGTTCCTTGTCTTGTTTTTCTTCCCACAAGCGAAAGGGTCCCATTTCGGTAGCCCGAGCGGGGTGTTCTTTTCTCAGGGGGTGTCCGCTCCAGGTAGGCGGCATCAAAATTCTTTTCAGGTGCGGATGACCTTCGAATTGAATACCAAACATGTCGTATACTTCGCGCTCGTACCAATTGGCATTGGCCCAGAGGTTACAGATGGAGGGTGCCGTGGGGTATTCGCCCAACAGGGCTACTTTGAAGCGAATAAATTCGTTCCGATCGAACGAAAAGAGATGATAGACCAGGGTGAAGCCGGAAGATGAATATCCGGAACCAGGCTGTTCGGCAGGTTGATTCTTTTTGCGGCTACGTTCATCAATGGCCGTGAGGTCATATAAAAGTGGATAAGGCTTTGGCAGTTCCTGCTTACAATAAAACAGCACGACTTTCAATTTCACCAATGGGAGCCACACCGAAACAATACGGTCTTTTGTTACCGGTTCAGCGATGATATCATCACCGAACTGCAACTTCACCTGTTCCGCTGGACTCAGATCGGTCTCCACGAGTTTTTGAATTTGGATTGCCTACCTTAATTTTTACTTACCTCATCCGTTATCGTTTAAAAAGTTACGACTCAACTTCACTTTTATATTGATGCTATTACATTCCTTATGAATTCATTGTGTTTTTGTGACTTAATGGCAAAGAAGACTACCCCCTTGGGCCACGAAGGCACTACGACACGAAGGTTCACTACGCAGAATTCGTTCATTCTTATTAATACTCTCTTTATACAACCCGTTCTCTTTTAAATCTCGTCAGGAGAACGAAAACTGACCATCTCTTGGCGAGATTGAGATTTAGTCTCTTTCACCGATATTTTTTGCGGCTTAATCACGCCTTGTTCCCCAATGGTCCAACTCAGGGGCCGTTGCTCCTTGCCAACGGATTTTGCCAATAACATCAGTCCTTCCATAAAAGCATCGGGTCGTGGCGGGCAACCCGGCACATACACATCTACCGGAAGGAATTTATCAACTCCTTGCACCACGCTGTAGATATCGTACATCCCTCCGGAGTTCGCACAGGAACCCATGGAAATTACCCAGCGGGGTTCCATCATTTGTTCGTGTAAACGTTTAATGATCGGTGCCATTTTGATGAACACGGTTCCTGCAATGATCATCACATCGGCTTGTCTCGGGGTGCCACGAATTACTTCCGCACCAAAACGGGCCACATCATACTTGGGTGTCATGCTGGTTGCCATTTCAACAAAGCAGCACGAAAGGCCGAAATGAAAAGGCCACATAGAGTTTTTACGGCCCCACCCGAGTAGTGCCTGTACGGAAGTAAGTAAAATATTTTGTTGAATGGTCTCCTCGAAGGATCCTGTTCCTGTTAGTGGGGTGGTTTGCTCCGGTTTATTTAACCACCACTTCATTGTGGAAATGTTTTGAGTGGATATTTTTTTGAGGCCTTAAGAATCTTCCGACCATCGGGACCAAAATCAAGCGCACCGTTCCGCCACTCATAGATGAGCACCACCACCAACAGAATAATAAAGATCATCACTCCGCCATACCCATACCAGCCTAACTCCTCAAAGGCAATTGCCCAGGAAAAAATGAACATCGTCTCCACATCAAAAATTACAAAGAGCATGGCGATCAGGTAAAACTGAGAAGAGAACCGGAGACTCGCAGAGCCGGTGCTTAGAATGCCTCCTTCATAGGGCTCACCGGTAGCTTTTTCTTTATGGTGTTGACCGAGCAGATACGACAAACCCAGCATGGCACCCACCAGGCTCAATACGATAGCACCGTAAACTACTACCGGCCAAAATTGACTTGTACTTTCAATAGACTCGTTCACAAATTATTGCCTCCATCAAATCTTAAACTATTTAAAAATCTAAATACTAAGCCGATGTGACTAACAAAAAGAGAAACCTATCCTCCTGATAGGTTTTTGAAAGTAGTTTTTTTATTAAAATTAAGAAACAGATTTCCAAGATAAATTTTAAACGGTTAACAGACCGGATTTGCTGGCACAATAAATCCGGTATTAAAAAAATGATAATGCTCACTGGCTCAATCATCTGGATAAAATAATGACCATCAACCCAACCACATACAGCACCAGCATCACGTTAAGGATACGCTGCACCGCAACCGAGGCCCCCTTAAATTCATTCCAGATGTAGATGCCCCATAGCGCAGCGACCACGGTTGCACCCTGACCCAGCCCGTACGAAATAGCGGGCCCCGCTTTTTCAGAAGCCAGAATACTGAAAGACATCCCTAAACTCCAAATCGCCCCTCCGATTACACCTACGAAATGATTTCTGAACGACCCTTTGAAATACGTTGTGACACGCACGCGAGTACCGCTTATAGGAAAGCGCATCAAGAGGCTGTTGAATGCCAGGTTGCTTGCAAAAATTCCCAGGGAAAAAATGAACAACGCGGTATAGGGTGTAATCTTCAACGGCTCCGGATTGGAAAAGTCCAACACCATGCTGTTGGCCACATACTTGTAAAACAAACCCATCATGCTGCCACTGACGATCGACAAAACGAGGCCCTTTCCCGATGCCTGCTGATTACTGGCCGCTTGTTTACGAAATGCATAAGCATTGAACAGAATCGCCAACGCAATGCATCCTACTCCGGTAAACAGCATGACCGGATTCCCTACGGGTGCCGCCAGGTAATTTACTATAACGCCAATGACCAGGGCCAGGCCAATGCCCACCGGAAACGCCACGGACATTCCGGCAATCGCAATGGCTGCACTCAATAAAATATTTGCGGCATTAAAAATGATACCGCCCACGAAAGCAGAAGTGAGACTGCTGGAAGAAGCCTGCCGAAAATCCTGCAAAAACGGTCGACCCGCCTCCCCGACACTACCCAATGTACTTGCCAACAGCAGCGTAAACAGCAGAATGCCCAGCACATAATCCCAGTAAAACAGTTCAAACCGCCAATGACCTGCTGTCAGCTTTTGGGTATTGGCCCAGGAGCCCCAGCAAAGCATGGTGATGAAACAAAACAAGACTGCTACCGGATAGCTTTCAAGGATGAACATAAGGTTTCGTTTTCAGAGAGTAGTTGAATTCGGCCTATTATCGCCTGCATGTTCTCAATCATGGCTATTGCATTTCATGTCGGTATGGAGCAGAGGCCTGGGCACCCATCCGGGTAACTGATATAGCAGCTGCCCGGTTCGCAAACGCCACCGCCTCATCGAGCATTTTATTTTCGGAAATGGCGACCGCGAGTGCCCCATTAAATACATCCCCTGCAGCCGTGGTGTCTACCGTTTCTACTTTGGCAGCGGCCAGGTGTCGGCCTCCTTCGGCATTGTACACATAAGCACCTTCGGCACCCAGCGTAATCACTACATTGGTCACACCTTTATCATATAAGGTACGGGCTGCCGTTTGGAGGGATGTTCGGTCTGAAATTTTACTTCCCAGAAGGGCCTCCGCCTCCGATTCGTTGGGTGTGATGATAAATAGTTTGCGCAGCAAATCGTCTGGCAACGGCCGGGCCGGGGCCGGATTTAGAATAATTTTCTTTTTATGTTGTGTAGCGAGGGTAGCGACTTGCAGCACCGTGTCGATTGGAATTTCCAATTGCAGTAAGACTAGGTCGGCTTGGGCAAATTCTTTTTCAGCCTTCTGAACATCGCTCGCGGTGAGTGCTCCGTTTGCGCCCGGAGCCACCACAATTGTATTCTCGCCTTTTTTGTCCACGGTAATCAGGGCCACTCCGGAAGGGTGATCCGGATCGGTAATAATGAAGTTGGTGTTAATGCCTTCATTTAAAAATTGTTGTACCGCCTGCTTCCCGAAGATGTCGTTTCCTACTTTGGCAATAAACGTAACGTTTCCTTTTAGCCGGGCAGCAGCCACTGCCTGGTTGGCCCCTTTGCCGCCAGGAAACATAAAGAAGGTACCCCCCAGAATGGTTTCTCCGGGCAATGGAAATTTATCGGCCCGGATGACCATGTCGGTATTGGAACTACCTACTACAAGAATGGAATTGGTGGTTGACATTGAACGCGGTACCTAATCCATTACGATACTACAGAAATATTTACATTACTTATTTGATGAGGGTCCCAATTTTTTAATACGCACGTCATATTAAATAAAAATTATTCAAGCCAACCAGTCAAAGACTCATGACTGGCACGTGAGTTTGATTTACACAATGGATAAGAAATTTGTATTGAAGCGAGGTCAGTAAAGTGCTCCACTATAAAATCTTGAACTTCTATTTATTCTTTCGTCTTCGTGCCTTTAAACTGGCCAACGTGCAGAGTATCCAGCTTCCCACCGGTGCTGCTGAAGTATAAAGTCTGGCCATCCTCCCGATCAAAGAATGTGGAGTCATTTTCGGGCAGCAGCATGGCCGGCTTATCCAGAAAATCCCCCGTTACAAGCAGATGCCCCTCTTCAACGGTGAACGTTGCCAGGCCCACCTGATCAATGGTCCAAACTCCGGCAATGTCATTTCCGATTTCCGGCTTTAAGGGAACCACCTTTTTAACATTCGGCTCCACCCCCGGCCAACCGTACGCTTTGGTGATGGCCAGCATCACCTCGCGAAGGATGCTGCCATTATCGGAGTTCACCATCACTACGATGGCATTGGCCTGATCTTTCCAGGCCATCAACTGTGCGCGAAAGCCTTCATCGGCTCCGCCATGGCCCCACCAACGTTGATCTTTTCCAATTGCAGGACCGAGACCGTGATTGTTCATGCCGGGTGTGAGCATCTCCAGGGTTAACTTCTTGCTGATCACACCGGGCTCATCGTTCAGATAAATTTTATGAATCGCCTGCGCATAGCGAATCAGTTGCGATGGTGTTGTCCACAAACCTGCCGCAGCCATTTCAGGATAGATCGGCCATTTGCCTTCTACTTCCTTGCCGTTACCCCGGTAGCCTGTAGCCGCGAGTCTATGAAGCTTATCCGGTAACGGATTTTCATAGGTGCTCTTATCCATTCCTAAAGGTCCCAACACCCGCGTATCCATTAATTCAGGAAACGATTTTCCTTCAACATCCGTCATCATCAGTTGCATGATCGTATAGCCACCCCCCGAATACATCCAGCTCTCGCCAGGTTTTTTATACACCCGCACCGGATCGGTGTTTCCTTTTCCATCCAGCACCTCAACAACCGAAGGTATGGTGTCTCCTTTATCGTATCCGGGAAAACCCCAGACCGTTAAGCCGGCCGTATGATTCAGAATTCTTCGCAAGGTTACTTTCTCGGTGGTGGTAAATTCATTGTCCGGCACTTTCCACGAAGTAAGTTTATTGTTCACATTTTCATCCAGACTTAGTTTCCCTTCTTCCACCATGGCGAGTGCAGCCAGTGCGGCAACGGGTTTGGAAATCGATCCGGCCAGGAACAACGTCTCGGTTGTAACGGGACGGTTAGAAGCACTATCGGCCATGCCATACCCCCGTGCCCAAACGAGCTCACCGTTTTCTACAACGGCCATGCTGATGCCGGGAATGTTGAGCATCTTTAAGCGCTCCTCGATGGTATGGGTCGGAACGGAATCCCCTTCGATCTGGAGATTGGGTTGAATGCTGCTCATAATCTGATCCACCTTTTCGTCAACCGGTGATTTATTACCGGAGCAACTTGCGAACAAAATCAGGAACAGGTAAACCAAATTTCTATTCATGGAGATGGGGATTATTGAAATCTGAAATTCAAGATAGCGAATATTAGTTGCTTAGATGCAGCATCGGCTCTAAAAAGCACAACGGCACAAGCGTTACGCTTATACCTGGTGTGTATATGTTATTCGAAGTATTGGATTAGACGAACTAGGTTCGGGATTGAATCATTGGCGCTTCAGGGAGGCAATAAAATCCTGTACAATGGCATCGCGGTTAAAATTCTGCCAGATTTTTATTTGACGGGGATTGTGGGGTCGCTCCACCCAAGTGCCATTCACAAACAGCGGTGCAGCACGGATATGTACCTGTGCCCAGTCGGGGTCTTTAACGATAGCCACGGCCGCCATATCGAACAAGGACCGGGCAGGCGGATCGCCATGGTACTCGATGTGCTCAAACAGGTTTACGGAGTAATCACCAAAGCAATAAAACTCGCCACCGTGTCGCCCGGTAACCGGCTTTTGAATGCGGGGACCTAAGCCCGGCATCACCGTACCCACTTCTTGCCGGGTGATGGTTACCACCGAGGTGCCACTGGATTTACCATATCGTACCGTTACCATTTCAAAGTCGATGTTCTTGTTGAGCAGGTAATTCATGGCCACCGTATCGTTGTTCTGATTGTGCTCACCCGGTTCCGGATAATTGGATCCTAACCACACCAACCGGATGTGATTGGCAATCGTAGAATCCTTCGCAACGGCCAGGGCAACATTGGTTAATTTACCGACCGCCAGCACCACCAGTTTATCGGTGGCCGGCTCGTGCGCCTCCTGTATAATGCGCTCTACCGCAGCGTGACCATCGTAGGTAGCTGAATCCAGTGATGTCACGATTTGTTGAAATGACTGATCAGCACCCTTCACTACCGGCAAGGTATCGGCATCGCAGAGTTGCAACACCCGGACGGCTTCTGCATACTGCATCTCAATATTGCCGCCACTCGAGGTTGTGTTGATGGTGATGGCTTCAATGGTAAATACGTCCTGATTAAACACCAAATACGCCAGGGCATGTTGATCGTCCAGTTCGTTGTTGGTGTCCGTATCAAATACTACCCTGATTTTTTTTAACGCCTCCTTTTTCGAAGATGTGCATCCCACCATCAGCAGCGCCACCAGAATGAGCAGTTGTAATTTCATGATGCGGAGCGTGAGCAAAGGTTTTGTATGACAAACTTACAGCAGGATATTGTTTTGGGGAGCTATTGGTTCTGGCAGCGAGCTTTCGTCCAGCATCTCGCGCATGTCGATTTCAATCATCCGGCTGATTTGGGTAATCGGAACATCATTCGCACTGCCTTCAAAAGGATTGACCGAACTTTCGCCTACGGTGTCCAACGTATAGAGTGCCCACGTAACCACGGCTGAAAAGGGAATGTTGAACCAGATCGTATAGCCCTCCATACGGGTACCCGAACCTACCATCTGAAATTCTTTTAATAACCCGAAAGGCGCAAACATGACAAAGATGAGTAACAAATAGGTGGCGATGGAAGCAAAGTTGCGGGGATAGGGAAAATTTTTTATGCGTTCCACACGACCTTGGTCATCGGTTAGCTTCATCAGCGCTTGTTGCAAGTGTGTCCACTGAAAATCATTAATAGCACCGGATGTTCGCAGACTGGCAAGTTCCTCGGACTGCCGGGCGGTAAGATGAGTAACCCGATTTTTCTTGCCGAGGACATAGGTAAGCTCTTGTTCAGACAGGTATTTTTTTAACTCCGTTTCCACCGTACTCATCCTTTCGGGAATCTGATAATTCGCTTCCTGAAATTCTGTGTTTCGTTTCTGTAACATGTTCTCCCAGGTACGCGGTTCTCGCAATTGGAAACGCAAGGCAGTGAGCCACGCGAAATGGCGATAGAACATTCTTTTTACCGTATCGAATTGTTCATCACCCAACGCATCACGCAACGTATAGGCAAAACTGCGGCTGTCGTTAATGATGGACCCATAAATCTGGCGGGCTTCCCAAATGCGGTTGTAGCTGGCATTGTTTTTAAATCCGACAATAAAGGCAACGGCCGTACCCAAAATAGCGATCGGTTGCCAGGGCAACGCAAGGAAGGTAAGGCCAGCCGCATATAAAACGGTGGGTACCGTAGCCAGTAACAACATCCAATACGTATCTCCGCGAGTCCATTTGATAAACTCAATCGGTGTATAGCGCCTTCCGGTATGCATTGTAAGTTATTAAGTAAAATGACGGTGTTGAGGGAAAGTTGCTTAACGGTTGTCAGGTATTTTTAAGCTGACAACCGTTGAAAATCACTGATCAATAAACCCATGAATACCCACTGCCCACCGAAGCGCCTACTCCGGCACCTACACTGGGCGTCACTACGATTCCACCAAACGTGAATTTCGGGATATCATTTTCAATAGTTATGTTGTAGGCAATCGAGAAGGAAACCCCCACGCCTGAGCCTACCTCCACACTCGCGGCTACCCCCGGGCCATCCAACTCTGCTGGCGGGCTCGTCCAAATTCCAAACTGCACGCCCGCGCCCACACCTGATTGAACCCCCAGGCTGCCATCCAGTCCGGCAAAGCCTTTCACCTGAGTTGCATCAAAGGATACCCCATATCCAAACGCGCCTTCCGTTCCGATCACGGCCGAAGCTCCGCTGGTAAAACCAACACTCAGTGTTTTAAACCCGGTTGCCTTTACAACCTCTGCCATTTCCTTACGTCTTACTAGTTGCTTCACAAAGTCACCATTGCGCACGGTACTCTTATCTTTCGCTGCGCGGAACAATCCATCCACAAAGCCTGGGTCATTCTTAATCAGATCCTGCGCTGCCTTGCCCAGCTTATCGATAAGGTCTTTGTATTTCTGAGCATCTTTTTTGGCAAGCTCTTTCACGATGGCATATTGCGCTTCGTTCATGGAATTATTTAGATCATCCAATGCATTGTTGAAGGCATTGGCGACATCTTTCGTAAAGAAGGTTTCCACCGAGCCCAACAGGTTGGTGGATTTCTTATCGATCTTATATTCCGGATCAAACACGGTACCATACACTTTGAACCACCGGTTTGGTGGAAGGGTAGGGTACGACTGGCTGAAGATGCGGGTGGCATTCTCCTGCTTGACCACATCCCACACGTACGCTGTTACCTCTACATCGGTAACATTCTTTGGCAACTTGAGGCGATACTCGTAGGTAAGTGCCGTTCCTTTCTTGGTCCAGGATTGAGACTTTCCGCTGTTGTCTTTCCAGGTAACCGTAAAGGTGGCAAAGTAACCGGACTCATTCGCTACGCCCACAAAATTGTCGTTTGAGCGCTCGGCCCACTCAAATCCCTTAGGCCCGTCACCTTCATAGCGTGTGGGCGCCTTACCGGCCTTGATGTCTTCACCATAAGGCTTCGTCATATAATAATCATCCCAAAAGAAATAATAGTCTTTGTTGTCATTGCTGTAATCCACTGCCCGGATGGGGCGCTTTGCGTCCAGGTTCTTAAATCCATCACCTGCAGCAAGACTCCGAACATTCTTGCTCACCGGTTCCCCCTTCTTTTTTGAAGTGAATTCATCGCCTTTAAAGAAATAATACGTTTGCGAAGCCTGATTAAAGGTTACCGCGTCCACCGTGGGCCAGGGTAATCCTGCAAACGTGTCTTTAATTTTGGTGGGCTTGCCCATGGGTTCGCCCATTTCCTTGGAGCAAACCTCATCGCCCTTAAAGAAATAATATTTTCCTGTTGGCTTCGGCATACCGGGTAGGATGGCATTGAACACCACATTGTCACTGACAAAACAAACCGCATCCAGGTTGCCACCGTGCCATGATTTGGGAAAGCCCTCCCACTCTTCGGTAATCAGCAAGGGCAGGCCATCAATGTATTTTCCCCGCTCTTTAATGACGCAGTAATTCCCATAAAAGAAGTAATACTTATCGGTGATGTTGTTGTAAACCACAGCATCGAGTTGTGGCCAGTTTTGGGCGACCAGGGATTCACTATTCAGAAGAAGCAATATAAGTACCCCTGCAAACAGTTTGTTCATAGGTTGGGTTTTGGTGAATGCCGAAGATAACGTTTTTATGCAAAACTCAATCACTCATCCAAATACCAGGCCAATGATTTGACCCGAACCGTATGATTCAATCGAGTCCCATCGTTAGTTCACGTCAGAAACGATTGACACTAAGTGCATGGGCGTGTGGTCAAAGCAGGATGGTGTACCTTTATGATGCCATCGATAAGCTACATGGCACGTTACCCTTGTGATTTTTCGGATGATTCCAACACCAGGTACCGGAATAGCAACCCCGAGATTGCAAAGAGCGCAGCGAAGAAAGCATTTACAAGAATGATTTCTTTCACCGAACTACCGGGATAGTACTGCATGTTCATCAGCAACGCTACGATGGCCAGCAACACCAGGGAAGCGGCAACAGCCAGCATGGCCCGCTCCATTCCGCGCGGGGTGAATCGGGAAAGGTAGGTACCAATGATAATTACGGCTAGCACGCCCAGATACATCAGGTTACCTGGGTTCGGACCGGACCCAATCAGGCCCACGGCCAGATTTACCCAGATCAGCAGGAAGGTTGAACCAATGGCAGAGGCAATTGCTACCCAGTAAATAAAATTTGGGGCATAGCGCGTGAGCAACACAAAGGCAAGCCCGGTGCTGAATAGGAGGATACCCATCACCAGGAAATCACCGACACTCCAGTTTACTTCGGTGGTGAACTGCATCGCCACCAACGGAATGAGCAAGAGTAGTCCTGTGGCAACGGCAACCCCGAGGATGGTTTGGAAAAAGTGGATTTTCTGTTTCATACGTGATGGAATGTTAAGGTTGATTGATTATTGGTTTCTTATTTAGGGTTCGATTGTGCCCGTCTCTGAAGTATTAACAAAAGCAAACCACCCCCGATGATAATCAGCAAGGGAATGGCACCGGGTTCACTCTCCAACATAATTTGAAGCACCATGAGCAGGACACCCACGAGCATGATTAGCAGGGGAATGATTCGTTGCTGTCGATTCGTTTGTACCATTTCTATTTCTGCTTTTCTGGACTCCACCCCACCCCTGTTTGAGCTTTCCAGGTGGCCTCGATTAACCGTATCAAAAGTACTTTGTGTTTCAAAGTAAAGCAAGAAAATCGATAGAAATATTCAACCGGTCCTGAAATATTGACCAAATGCGTTATTTAAAAGACCCCTGTTTGATAAGGTTTGGGTAAACCGCATCGACCAACAGACATCTATCGTCAATGAATTGTTCATGGAGCTTGAATAAACAGAGCGAAGCGATTTGGTTGAAGATGAATCGCACTCTGGTGGTCATGGGTGCACCATAAGATGATGGAAGATTCAATTCGGTTACTCAGCAGAGCGATACGACTTTATTATCAATCTAAAGTCCACCCAATAAATGTTGCCTTGCGTATTTAGCGGTTGGTTCCACAGGTCTTCGATTGCCTGGTACGTAGCCTTCTTTGAAAAGGATTTTGTCGCCTGATAGCGGTTGCTGGTCAGGAACAGGATCCTGCCATCGCGACTCACAGAGGGGCAATACTCAAGAAATCGCGTGTTGAGTTCTTTGATGGCACGGGCCGGTAGCCATTGATTTCGATTGCCCTTTACACTGATGTACAGATCACCCCCACCGGCATCGCCTTGCCGGCCGTAGCTGGTAAACAGGATATAGTCTTCCTCCGGACTGACAAACGCATTGAACTCATCCACACGCGAATTAATGGCTGAGTCAAGGGCCACGGGAGGTTGATAGTTTCCATCCTTCCATTCCGCTTTATAGATATCTTCCCGACCACTTCCCTGACCTTTATAGCTGGCCGTAAAATAAAGATGCCCTGTTTTTGTAAGCGAGGGATAAAATTCATCAAACTCCGTATTGACCGGACTACCCACATTGACGGGTATACCCCAGCCCTTTCCATCGCGACTTACTTTCCAGATATCAAAGTCTTTGGGTTCGGTACCGCTCAGTGGGCGATTCGAGGCAAAGTATAGCGTATTCCCATCGGCACTGAAGGCGGGTTCCAGGTCACTGTACTGTCCGGCAAAGGAAACAACCTCAGGCGAAATCCATTGACCCGGATTGATTTGACGGCTCACAACAATTGTTTGGAAGTCACTGCGCGGGGTGCTGATGGTGTAGTAAATCTCTTTGCCATCAGAAGATAGGGCAAAGTCCCGTTCATTCATGGGTGTGCTAATGAATCCATCAGCCAACATCGTAAGTTGTTCGGGTGGTTGATTAAAATTGACCGGATATGGTTGGGCGCAGACTGATTGCACAGCCAACAATGAAATCAGGAGATACCGATAATCCATAGCGCACCAAGTGATGATAATTTGCTTAACCTGTTGATGACCGCTTCGTCTTCGCAAAGTCAATGGCCAGGTTTCAGGCGTTTGTGATGATACAAATAAGATATTGTTCCTAACCCAAACGGTACCAGCATCACGAGTATTTGGGGATGAAAACCTCCTACCGCCAGACCGGAATAAACGGCCCCTGTTAAATCAAAGAACAAACCGGCATAGGCCCACTCTTTCAAGCGTGGAAAACGCGGTACTAACAAGGTGATTACACCTAATAACTTCGCTACCCCAATAAAGGGGAGCATGTACAACGGATACCCTAACTGTTTAAAGATTTCGACCCATTCCGGAGCCGACAAGATATTCGGTATGGTAGACGTGAGCATGAAGGCGCAAAAGAGGCCGGTGGAAATCCAGTAAATGAAGGTAGTTCGTTTGGAAGGTTGTGTCATGAGAGGACAATATTAGTTTCTTGTTGATCCATTCGGAAAAATAATGGATTGCATCAATAAATCAACACCAGTTGGATGAATTGGCTTTCGTGTCGTCAAAGGACTAAACAGCACTAGAATCGAAAAGCCAATCGTTAATTGAGCTTCTTTAGTCCTTTCGCTTTGTCATGGGTTTCGGGCTTGTGGAATTTATCGCCCGTCTTCGACTTTTCTTTATGCTTACTCTTGTTTTTGTCTTTATGCTTATCGTTATCGTGATCTTCATCTAGTTCGTCCGCCTCCCAATTCCTATCATGGTCAAAGTCGCCATCGAAATCAAGATGCAGATCCAATTCATCCAGTTCTATCTTGATTGGCTCGATATCAAAATCCAATTCCGGAATCTCGATCTCTAGGGGCTCCAGTGCCAGGTCAAGATGATCCAGGTCGATTTCGATGGGTTCGATGAAATCCAGGTGCTCCAGTTGGCGTAAAGCCGATTCCACCGAGACCATGGCATTTTCCACAGCTGCTTCCACGGAAGCTTCCATGGCTTCTTCATTCAATTGAATGCGGAGACCCCGTTGGTGTGATCCGCCTGCCATGCGCTTCAATCCGGCTGCTTTTGGATCCGACTCTTCCTGACGGGTTGGGATTTGTTGCGCCAAGCCCGGCAGCGTCAGGCAAATCATTAAGAATGAAATAAGGATGTAGCGTTTCATACAGAGTGTCGTTAGGGTACTGGTAGGATACTCAACCCGGTTAAAAAGGTTACGCGGACGATAAAAAAATAATGGCCTTAGCTTGCGCAACCAATGAGTTGCATATATATTTGCAACCAGTTGGTTTCATTTAATTATTCCCACACGATGAGAAGAGATGTTTTTCAAGCGATTGCCGACCCTACCAGACGAGCCATTATTGCCCTTATTGCTTTGCAAGCCATGACGCCCAATGCGATGGCCGAACACTTTGACTCTTCCCGGCAGGCCGTATCGAAGCACCTGCGCATCCTTACCGAATGCCAATTGGTGCAGCAAGAACAATCCGGGCGCGAAATCTATTACCATCTCAATCCCAAAAAATTAAAAGAAGTGGCCGACTTCATAGAACCCTACCGCAAGATGTGGGACAAAAAGTTCAACCAGCTTGACCATGTATTATCCACCTTAAAAAACAAAAAGTCATGAACACACAAAAGACCCAAATCACCAAAGACTTCAACGCCAAATTGATTCATGTAGCCCGAGAATTTGATGCTCCCCTCGCGCTGGTCTGGCGCGCCTACACCGAACCCACCTTGCTTGATCAATGGTGGGGTCCGGCTCCGTGGCGGGCTGAAACCAAAACGTTGAACTTCACCCCGGGTGGGTATTGGCTCTACGCCATGGTGGGCCCGGAAGGTGAAAAACATTGGGCGCGGATGAACTACCTTTCTATCAACCGGCATAAAAATTTTACCATGGAAGATGCCTTTTGTGATGAACATGGAGTAATCAATACGGAACTTCCCGTATCAACCGGTGAAATGGTATTTACCGGAACACCCAACGGTACGCGGGTTGAATTCAAGATGACGTACGCTACTGAAGCGGCCTTGCAAAAAATTGTGGAGATGGGCTTTGCGGAAGGAATCACGCTGTGCCTTGACCAACTGGAAACATTATTCAAACAAGAGAAGATTACTGTCTGAGCGTTATCGAACTAGCCTGGCTTGCACGCTTGTCATTGGCCAGTGGCATCCTATCCCTGATCTGCTTGGCTGCTTTGCATGTAGTAAGCCACACCTTGCAGTAAGTATTGTTTTCCTTGAGCAAGGAACACGGTAATCCATTCAAGGGTGGTATGCTTGCGTTGTTCTTCCTGATTTAATCCATTTAAAACAATTACATAAACATTTAACTTGTTGTGTTAAATTATAGCTGCCGTAGGCAAGAAAAATTAGCAGCATCATGAGAAAATTTCTAACGATCGTACTCTTATCCCTCCTGGCGCTCATTCTCCTGGCAGCGGGTGCGTTAAGTCTGTTTATCTATAAAGTGACCAATGGGTTTCCGGTGTCCTATGAAACAGAAGTGCCCGTCATTGACTTTCCGGAGGACCGTACCCGCGTATTGCTTTTCTCCAAGGCGACCGGCTTTCGGCACAGCGAGTCCATTGAGGCGGGTAAAAATGTTTTCGGTGAACTTGCTGAAAAGAATTCCTGGTTCCTGTATAGCACGGAAGAAGGTGGTGTTTTTAATGCCGGTCAGCTGCAAAAATTTGATGTCGTGGTTTTCAATAATTCTACCGGACGGGTATTGAATGATGAACAACAACACGCATTAGAGGACTACGTGGAGAAAGGCGGTCATCTCATTGGCATCCATGGTGCAGGCGACAACTCCCATCATTGGGACTGGTATGTCCAAAACCTGACGGGTGTTGAATTTTCACATCATTCGTTGAATCCGCAGTTTCAGGAAACGCGCGTGATGCTTAGCCAGGTTCCAGACAGTGTATTGGTTCAGAATCTTCAGGCCACATGGACCCACACGGATGAGTGGTATGTATTTTTCGAAAACCCGCGAACCAAAGGGTTCAATGTTATCTATACGATTGATGGTGAAAAGATTAATCCCAATGGCAACCTGTTGTGGATGACCAGCAAGGGTTTTGGAATGGGTAAGGATCACCCGGTGGCCTGGTACCGTACGGTAGGCAACGGCCGCACCTTCTATACTTCCCTCGGGCACGATGCGGGTGCCTGGAAACAGGAGCCCTTTATTCGGATGTTGGAGAACGCGGTGAACTGGAAGTAAATCCTTTTGCATAAAACAATCGATAACATGAAATTAATCGTCCTATTCCTGCTCTTGGCTGGCTTTACCAAGTTACCCGCGCAGAAAAAAGTTATCTCGCCTGACGAACAGCAAATCCGCGAGGCTCGGCAACACTCCAACCAGGCCATTGCTCGACATGATACGATTGCGTTGACCTCGCACTGGACTGAAGATTTTCATCTGATCACATCCCGAAATACCGAGGTAAGCGGTCGGGAAGCTAACCGTATTTCGTTTGCAAATGAATTTAAAAACAAGCCGGATGTCATTTATGTCCGGACTCCTAGTAGTGTTGAAGTTTTTTCGGATTGGGGTATGGCATCAGAATCCGGCACGTGGACCGGCCAATGGAAAGAACCGGATGGAATGGTGAGTGTTTCCGGAACATATTATGCCAAATGGCACAACATCAATGGTGTCTGGAAAATCCGGGCTGAGGTTTTCACTCCGCAGTATTGTACGGGCAGCGCGTTCTGTCAAAGAAAGCCGTCACTTCATTAATGCAAGGGTTGCAATAACGCTAACCATGCGGTTTCTTCTTTAGCAATTAGTTCTGCCGGACGATAGCCTTCTATATTGGGAATTGTCGGATCGGCACCCTGCGCCAGTAACAATTGTGCACATCGAAACTGGTGGTGTTGTTTTTCTTTGGCTCCGACACAGTGTCCATGTACGGCCCAGAGTAATGGAGTGGATTTAAAATCAATACAAAGCTGATTGATGTTGGGTTGAAGCTTGACCAATTGTTCGACCACCACATCACGACCACACCAGGCAGCCCAATGCAAGGCTGTCCCACCATGAACACCCGGATGATCGATGCGGGCACCTTGCTTGATATACTCCAACGCCAATTGATCGCACCGTAAACTACAAGCAGCGGTTAAAGGCGAATCCTGACCGGCTTCCCGTTGGGTATCGAGACGTGCACCGAATTCGAAGAACAGTTTTGCCAGTACCAGCCCGGTCGTTTCTGGAAAAAAACCACCTGAGACACCATCACAAATCCGGTGCAACGGATGGGCCAAGCCCGGATTGTCGGGTAATGAAAATTCTTCGTTCGCGCATTCTGGATTTGCTTGCAGCGCTTCACGCAACGCCTTCAGATCCGCTGAGAAAACAAGATTACGAATTTGCATGACGGTCGTTCAGGTTGAAGTGGTGGAACAATTTTCAGTGCTTACGATTTCATCAGATAATGCAGGGTCGTGGTCTCTTCCTTTGTGAGACCGTTCCACTTGCGGGTCCGACTGGCTTTGTTCCATTTCGGTCGAAAACTGCCTTCCATCCAGTCCGATAGAATGGTGGGATGAATATAACGACCGGCATACCGTGGGCGTGTTGCCCAGGTCTTCGGCCACCGTTTTCACCACAGCATTCGATACCCGTTTACGACCCGTTTTCGTATCCGGATCCAGTTGCTCGGACAGTCGGTGTGCTGCTTTACAGGTGGCTGCCCACGTGCGAAAATCTTTGGCCGTCACTTTCCCAAAATCGGCCGTAATCGCATCGAGGTATTCGTTGATGTGGTTCGACTTTACATCAAAGTCATTTCCATTCCTATCTTCATAGCGAAACAAGTCACGGCTTTTACTTTTTTTACCCACGTTGCCGGAAGCCACAATCAGGTTGACCAGATCGTCTTCCCAAATCCTGCGCTTCCACATTTTCCGCGACTTGCCCATGAACTCAAACACCGCATCATGATTGCCTTCCGCCTTGTTGGAGCGGTCAACGATCATGTGCCCGTGTGTGAGGGTTGTGAGCCCGTATGATTTGTTTGTCTTTGCATACTCATCATTCCCGACCCGAAAATGATACAAGTCGATTAACTTCACGATCAGGGCAACCACTTTGTCTTTGGGCATTCCCTTCAGGGCGAGATCCTGTTCTACCTTTTTGCGGATGGAGGGCAATGTTTTTGCAAAGTCAATCATGCCATCAAACTTTTCGGCAGCCCGTTGCTGAACCCAGGTTTCATGATAGCGGTACTGAAGCCGGCCTTTTACGTCTTTGCCGGTAGCTTGCAGGTGGGCGGTGGCATCGAGGGTAATCCATACATCCACCCACGCTGGGGGCAGAACAAGTTTATTACATCGGTCCCTGATTTTAGGATCGGTGATCAGCTTGCCTTTGTGGTCAAAGTAATCCCAGGCAAGGGCTTTGCTCCTTTTGCGTTTCCGGGAGATTCCTTTCTTTACCACCTGACCAAGTTACAATTTTTAGAAGCGCTACAAAAAGTGTTGCTATGCTAAGGTATGGCTTGCTATTTTTTTGACCGGACGAAGGCAGCAAATTCATTCTTGTTGGAAGGGAATTTGAAGAGATCACCCAGGGAGGCATACGTAGCCTTCTCTTCCGACAAAGGATAAGCATACTTCAGAAAATCCAGCATTTGATCTTCAAAATTAAATGCTTTGGCAAGACCGCGGATCTGATCATTGGTAAGGCATTTCCCTTTCGTTGCTTGGCGGGCAACACTTTTCTTTTCGTCACTGAATGATTTCGTTTGAATGGCCTTTACGGCTGCCGCATATTGTTTGGTGGTCATGGCGCAGGCAGGCACCGTTGGTGTTGCTGGTTTTGTTTCTGCCGGAGTTATTGGTTCGTCAAAGCTTTCCGCGCTGGCATATTCATTGACATCGCGTGGGTTGTTAATTTCAACGATAATGGACGATACCGCATTATCAAAACTCACATTCCCCCGGTTTATCGTTAAGTCAGATTCGTTTCTCCCCATAATCGTTTGTGTATAATCACTGGAAAAATTGTCATCCTGAAAGAGAGTTACCTTCAATCCGTGTGGTACGATCAGGGAAGAAAGCTGGTCTGCACCGATGGTTAAGTCACGGGCGGTGTACCGTCCGGGGGCCAGGTTTTGCGAAGCACCTTCAAAAACATCCCGATAAATTGTTACTGATAGTGACTCGGTTGGCAACGGCTCGATGATGATGGACCGCACGCGGTTGTTGCTATTGTTCTGAGTCAGAAATTCCTGATCGGTGTCCGCCCGTAGTGTCATGAGCAAGCCTTCAAATGCCGGCTTATCAAAAAGTTGTACCTGATAACCCCAGGGAATGGAAATTGAAGAGAGCGCTTTGTCTCCGATCCCCAATTGCTGGACATCATACTTACCAGGCGGTAAACTTCTTGACGCGCCACTGAAATTATCTTCATACAGAGTAACCAGGGTACTGTTCTTCAAAGGCTCCACCAGCATGGAGGAAGTTTTATTGTTGAAGTTGTTCTTTTCAAACTCCTCGGTCCGGGCGTCCTGGGTGAGAACCCAGCTTCGTCCTTGAAAAGCAGCCTCTTCATAGAGGACTACCCGGAGGCCATGGGGAATTTTTATAGAGGAGAGTTCGTCATTTCCAATACCCAGTTGGTTGACGCCATATCGTCCAAATCCTAGCGCAATGGAAAGGCCATTAAAATCACCTTGGTAAAGCGTCACCACTTCTTCAACTTCGTTTGTCTGAGGTGTTGTGGTCAGTTCTTTTTTCGGTTCTTCTACGGCTTCAACCACCAGCGAAGAGGTGAAGTCATTGAATTTTTTCTCCACCAAAACCCTGGCCGGGGTATCTTTAATCAGGGTAAGACTTCGGCCCCGGAAGCCTTCATGTTCATAGAGTGTAACTTTTAATCCGGTTGGAATTTTAATTGAAGACAGCTGATCGTTTGGAATAGGCTCCAGATCGCGCAGGTCGTACCGTCCGACTCCCAGCGTTTTTGATGCCCCGGAATAATCATGTTGAAAGAGCGTGACAACGGGTTCTCCTGTTGGCACTTCCTGGACCCGGTCCACGGCCATGGAAATAGTTAGCAGGGGGTCATCAAAACCTTTTGATTTTAAATAGTCTGTGCTCGCATCGGTTGTAAGTATGAGGGACTGGCCGCGGAAATCATCTTGCGAGTACAACGTTACCTGCAGGCCGGGCGGAACTTTTACTGAACCAACCCGCGAGATGCCAGAGAGACCCAGGTAGGTATGATTATACCGCCCCGGTTCAAACTCATAGTAGTTGCCCGAAAAATTATCCGTGTACACGGTGATCCACTGTTGTTGTTGGCTATATCCATCCAGCGTTACAAAAAAAATGAACAGCAGAATGATGTTATAATTTCGAAACATAGGGTTTGGTAAAAGTGTTTTATGAAGGTAGAATAAATTTATTAAAGTTTTTTCCACACGCAGTAGCCAGGTGCTTGCTGTTACAATTTATGCGTAGTGATTTCCTGATAATCGTCATACAATTGCTATCTTAACCGGATGTTGGAGCTAGCCATTGAAGCAAGAAAGGCTTCCATTGCCCCGGGGATGGAAGTTCGAAGAATCCTCCCCTTTCGGCTGAAGCGCATGGTGGGGCCCTTCATATTCATGGATCATGGCGGCCCGATTGCTTCCCTGCCTTTGCGGGTGCAATCCCTTGATGTGTTGCCTCATCCCCACATAGGATTATCAACCGTAAGCTATTTGTTTGATGGCAAGATGACCCATCGTGATAGCCTGGGTGTAGAACAGATCATACAACCTGGTGAAGTTAACTGGATGACTGCCGGAAAAGGCATTGCCCACTCCGAACGTTTCGAGGATCCTAATCTTTGGGCAACCGGTGGTTTTGAAATGATTCAAACCTGGGTAGCCCTTCCTGAAACGGCTGAAGAGTCTGATCCTTCTTTCGCCAATTATCGGAAAGATGAACTTCCGGTATTTACAGACAAAGGAGTATGGATGCGGTTGATAGCTGGAACGGCATTTGGTTTGAAGAATGAAGTGAAGACCCATTCTCCACTCTTCTATTTACATGTGGTACTGGATAAGCAAGCCACTTTGGGCATACCAACCGGACACGAGGAGCGTGCCATTTACGTTGTGAAAGGAAGCATTGAATTTAATAACCGGTATTATCATGCCGGCAACATGCTTGTGTTTAAAAAGAACGCTGAACCTACGGTGAAGGCAGTAGAAGATTCAACCCTCATGTTCCTGGGAGGCGAACCGTTAGGCGAACGATTTATTTGGTGGAATTTTGTATCCTCGAGAAAAGAACGAATAGAGCAGGCAAAATCTGACTGGCAGCAGGGCAGAATCATTCTGCCACCCAATGATAACAAAGAGTTTATTCCCTTGCCGGAAGATCGATCGCGACCAGCAGCAAATCCGGCACCGGAACATTTTTCGTAATCAGGCACCGGTCGACTTCAACACATTTAAAGGTGCAGCTGTATTTATTCAACAACTGGTCAAGTTGGTGCTCAACTGCATGGCGGAGATGCCTTCGATTCAGAATCGGAAGAACAATCTGAAGGATTAAAACACTGTCTTTGTCATGGTATCTTATGGCCTACCACACCGGCATGGCCAATTTTGACAACCCGAATTGATAAGAAGATCAAGGTGTTGCTCTAGTGTAAATCGGGATGATAGTCAGTAGGCCAATACATTAATGCGGGGCGTTCGTTTCAATGGAGCCTTAAAACTGATTTCAGTTTGCACCAGGTTGCGTTGTAACCGATCGTCTATTTGCTTGTAAAAGGGGGCACTGGGCAAGACATAGTAATCATATTTATTAACGGCCTTCAGAATATCCGCAAACTCTTCCGGAAGCTGATGCGAATTAGCTAACCCCACCAAACTTCGTTTAAGATCGGATAAGGGTTGAGACCCGATTCGCTTCGAAAACCGTATCGCCAGGTAGAGATCCAGCCCGGTGGCGATCAGAAATTGAATTAATTCCGACCGGTAAGTATGCACAATTTCGACCATTCTCGTCTCCAACTCATCCGGGTTATCGGGTAGTGGATACAACTCTCTGCCTACTTTGATTGTCTTCATAATGCTAATATAATTAGTATTATACTAATATGCAAGCGGCTAATCTTTAAGAGTAATGTATGGTGCTAACTATCTGTATATGAGTTGTTTTACACTGTTTATCAACTTTGGTAAGTATGAGCGTTCATTAGTAAAAGATTGGAAATTACTCCTTACGCTTAATCCAGGCCCCTAAAATAAACCCACTGATCGTGAGCCAGGCAACTTCATAGCCGCCCGTGATCCAGGCTAACCCATATGGTTCCTGCGCGAACATATTGGCATTCATCACCGGAAGCAGGTGAACGCCCGCTATAATAATCAGGGCAACACTCGCGCCCCGGATACCGGTGGTTACATTCATTGACATCAGCACCCAGGCTAACACATACACGGAGGCAATAATGGCTGTGGAATTCATGATCCAGGGAGCAACCTGCATGGAATCTGCCTGCATAGTAGCCGGATCCATTTCTACTAGTTTCATCCAGGTTTCCCCGAACAAAGGACCGTACCAAACAAAGCCAAAAGCATGCATTCCAATGATGCAAATCCAGATGGCGAGATGATTGAGTTTTAAATTATTCATAGCAAGATGGTTTTTGGGTTGTGAAAATTACATGGTTGAAGATCGTGAAAAGGTGGCGACCGAACAATCCCCCAATCTGCATCTGAATATGCAGTCAATTAATATCTTTGTTTAAATGCTGAACGTTTATGAATTCAACCCGCAGAGATTTTATCAAACAAATGGGCCTGGCTTCGCTGGGAATGGGCGTTACCGCTCTTTTCCCCTGGTCACCCGCATCGGCTGCTGATAAATTATTCTTTGACATCTCACTGGCCCAATTTTCCCTGGCCTCTGAATTTTTTACCGGCAGACACGACATCCTGAAGTTTCCGCAACGGGCGAAGGAAGAGTTTGGAATTTCGGTTGTTGAATACGTGAGTATGTTCTTCGCAGGAAAGCACACGGATCAAAATTTCCTTAACGAACTAAAGAAACGCTCGGATGATGCCGGTGTGCGAAACAACCTCATCATGGTGGATGGCGAAAACATTGCCGACCTGGATGCTGCCAAGCGGAAACATGCGGTGGAAAGTCATTACCCCTGGGTGGATGCTGCCAAGGTGCTGGGGTGTCAATCCATTCGCGTCAACCTCGGCAGCCTCGAGCAGGAAGGATCGGCTGATGAAGTGGCCAAAGCTGCGGTGGAAGGCTACAGTCAACTGCTTGAATATGGAGAAAAGAATAATCTCGACATCATTGTTGAAAATCACATTGGTCACTCCTGCAATGGCCAATGGTTAGCTGGAGTTATGAAAGCGGTTAATCATAAACGGTCGGGTGTACTGCCGGACTTCGGAAACTTTTGCGTCAGACGAACCAAACCTGCCACGATGGATATTGCCGGATACATGGCTACGAAATGCCTGGAAGAATACGACAAGTACAAGGGTGTGGATGAACTGATGCCGTATGCAAAAGGAGTCAGTGCCAAAACACACAAGTTTGATGCACAGGGTAATGACGTGGATATTGATTTCAACCGGATGTTTGAAATCATTCGCAAGCATAACTTCAAAGGCATCATTGGTATTGAATACGAAGGCGGGATTTATCAGTTGGCTGGTCAAACGGGCTACCTGTCAAACGAGGAAGGAATCAAAGCTACTTACAACCTGCTGCAAAAGGTGGGAAAGGCATAACTACAACCGGAATGTAAATGGCTTCTGTTTCTGAACCCCGGTGGAATAACATCTTCTTCGCTACACCCTGCAAACATGAGCACCAACAACATCAACCTACAAACCCATGTTCCGCACAGGGCTGCAAGACACCAACAACCAGCTACTAAATTTTGAATGGGTATTTGACGGCCGTGATGAACCAAAGTAGTTTAACCCATGAAAAGGGCGTGTAATGCCTGCTTTTATAAAGCAGTATTGGTAGTTATGCCACCAACCCGCTGCTGGCCGCTCTTTTGCACGTCTTCCTGCGTATATAACCCTAAAAGGAATGCTTATGAAAACGCATGGAAAAAGGATAGGTGTTGTGCTGTTGCTGATGGTGGGGTCGCTGACGATGGTGGCGCAACAAGATCGCATCGAAGTGCCTGGTGATCACTTCAGTTTGGAGGGTGCTCTTGAATTGTTCAAAAAGTCAGCCTCCCCTGAAGAATTTGAGCGGTTGCTCAATTCGGCCGATAGTGAAGTCAACAACCTCGACTTAAATGGCGATGGTGAGATTGATTACATCCGCGTAATCGACCGGAAGGAAGGCAACATTCATGCATTCATCCTGCAAGCCGTGGTCTCGGATCAGGAGCGGCAGGATGTAGCGGTGATTGAATTGGAAAAGCTCGCCAATGGGAAAGCGATTTTGCAGATTACCGGAGACGAAGACATCTACGGCATTGAAACCATTATCGAGCCCACCGAAGAAGTGCGAATTAACGCGGGCACCAGCACGACCCGCAACATAGTAAACGTGTGGTCCTGGCCTTCGGTGCAATACGTTTATAGTCCTTATTATATAGACTGGATCTCGCCCTGGAGCTGGAGTTACCGGCCCTTCTGGTGGCAGCCCTGGCGGCCGGTTGCCTATTACTATTATTATCCGCGTTGGGAACCGTACCACCCTTACTACTCGGTATGTTATACGCACCGGGTGAATGCTTACCATTACTACAGGCCGTATCGGAGTTCTTCGGTGATCGTTTATAACCGACATGCTACCCAAATCAATACGTATCGTAATTCGCGCAGCTCGGATGTTTATCGCGGTCGCGATCACAGTGAGCGGCAGTATGCTGGAACACGGAATGTTCAGGACCGGCAACGGTTAGGAAATACGCTACCCGATAATTCGCGGTCCGACCGAAACCGGCAGGATCCATTTCAACAGGAGGTGCGCAAGCGGGCCGTGGAAACTCAAGCGGAATCTACCCGGAATAGAAGTATTGACAATACCCAATCAGCGGGTTGGCAACGAACCACAGAGCGTTCGCAACGTCAGGAACAATTAAAGCGATTCGCTCCTGCCACCGATCCCGATCCTGAGTTTCGCAGGCGGGAATCCACCACGTTTTCAAACCGGGCTCCGGAAGAAAATCGAACCCGGTCGGAAGGGCAACGTCACTCCAACAGTGTAACCCGGCAGAACACCGAGCGAAAATGGAATTCCCCTGCTCCATCGGGCTCCGGGCAACGCGAACGTTCCAGTTTTGATCGCGGAGCACAACAGAGGAAAACACCTGCCGAACGCAGCCGGTCGGTGGGAAGTCCTCAAGCAAAACCGGGCACCCATTCTGGTTCGAGAAAACGACAGTAACCGGTGGGTGGTGAGGGAGCAGGTAGTCTGCTCCCTTATTTTTTTCAGGCGTTAAGCATTTTCAATGCTTCATATACCAAAAAGGCCGGCCACACGATCGCCTTTAGCACGCCCAACGCTCCGATCCAAAACGTAGTGGCGTTTGAGAGGTAATAGATCAAGGCGCCAATCAGGCCAAAGGCATAGACTGCGCTATGAGGCCCGTGTTGCTGAACTTCATTTTTCATGGTTTTTCTTTCAAAGGTCGCTACCGGTTTAGCCCCAACCCATGATGTTGGTCATACGCAAAAAATAATTTCATGAACAGGCCGACTCAACTTAAACCGACTTGATCTTTGTATACGTTGTTGTTTTTTAAGCTCCCCTGCTTCAAATCTTTGAGTATCTTGGCCAGATATACCTAACCACCAAGCCGCGCTTCCGTATGGCCCTCAGTAAAAAACAATCCATGATCCATACCTACCGGGAGTTTATGGAAATGTGCTTTCGTAATGATTATTCCGGAATACTGCCCCGATTCGTAGATGAAAAGATTGCCGGATTTGGAACCGCCCTCGATGAAAAGATTCAGGGTATTGCTGGTATTAAAAAGCTGCTTAAGATCCAGAAGCGACAAAGCAAGGGGTTGGAGATTTCATGGAAAATAAAACCGGTCTCCCATTATACCAGTGAAGGCAGGAACACGGCCGTTTTTGCCGATGACGTATACCTGACTATAAAAACTGGTCATGAGATCATGAAGATGTATGTGCGGATCTCTGTGATCTTGAACTATCATGACAACCTTTGGAAAGTAATCCACTGGCATTGCTCTAAACCTGAACAAGTGGAAAGTGAAAAAGACACCTGGGGTGTAGTCAGTTGGAAGCAACGGGCCCAGGAACTGGAACGACTGGTTGCAGAAAAAACTGCGGACCTGATAAAAAAGAACCGTGAACTGGCCATTGAAGCGGCTATGGAAAAAGTGAGAGCACGTTCACTCGCCATGCAAAAGCCAGAAGAGCTAGCCGAAGTGGCCGAAGTGCTGCGCAAGGAAATGGGCGCACTCGGTGTGGAAGAACTGGAAACGAGTTCTATCTATATTGTGAACGAAAACGAAACCTCTGAGTGCTGGTACGCCATCAAAGACGTGCGCGGCAAAAACAAAAAGCTGGTCACCGACCACATGACGTTGCGCCTTGATGAAACCTGGGTGGGCCGTGAGATGCAAAAGTTTTATCGCTCGAAACAAACCCGCACCTCCATATTAATGCGCGGCAAAAACCGAAAAGAGTGGATCAACTATTGTGCGGACAAATCTTCTGTTCTGCAAGGATATTATGGTGGCGAAATTCCTGAGCGAACCTATCATTTACTAAAATTCTCTAATGGATTTATGGGCGCGGCTTCGCCTGCAGAAATCTCTGCGGAGAGTTGGGATTTGTTGCAGCGGGCGACTGCTGTTTTTTCATTTGCCTACAAGCGATTCAGCGATCTGCAAAAAGCCGAAGCACAGGCAAAAGAAGCGCAGATACAATTAGCATTGGAACGCGTGCGGGCCAGAACCATGGCCATGCAAAAAAGTGAGGAGTTGCCGGAAGCGGCTGCTTTATTATTTCAGCAGGTACAGAGCCTGGGTATGCCGGCATGGAGTGCGGGCTA
>JAEUTZ010000020.1 GCA_016787725.1 Cyclobacteriaceae bacterium
AGAAAGCTTAAAGTTTAAAGTACAAAGTACTCAACTCCTCGCCATCCCACTCAGCTTCGTGGCTCTGGCTTCTTTCGAAACCTTCGGCCCTCAGCCTATGTCATTTAATCCTCGGTCCTCATTAATTGTTTTGTCCACTCTCCAACATCGCTGCTGAAAAGCTCTAAAGAATCAACTCAGTAGTACCCTCCATCGAGTACTACCGGGTCCGCTATCAATCTCCATCTATTCAAAGAACGTTTAGAATTTAAGCCGTTTTACATGCTCAATTCAATTGTGACTTTTGCCTATTTAAAACCGTCCGACTCATCCAATCAGACGCCTTTTTTCAAATTGGGACTGCAAATGTAGGGGGAAATGCATCCCTGCGCAAGCAAGGGGTACAAATTTTTCAGATTTTACCCGTTGACCGCAAAATGGTCTGAGTCCTGTCCGGGCCTATAGAAATCAGTGAAATTGGGACCCCCAAAGATTTCTCCAGAAAATCAATGTACGCCAGAAGATTCGATGGCAAATCAGATTCCTTGGTTCCTGAAAGTGGGGTATTCCAACCCGGTAATTCAGTATAGACCGGCACAATTTTCTGATCTACAAATTCATACGGCAGGGTTTCGGTAACCGTTCCATCCGCCAATTTATAATGAGTGCATGCTTTTATAACTGGAAAAATACTCAACACATCGGCCTTCATCATCAACAGTTGTGTTACCCCATTGATCATGATCGAATATTTTAGCGAAGGGAGATCAATCCAACCACACCTGCGCGGACGTCCGGTAGTCGATCCAAATTCATTTCCCTCCTTCCGCATCTTCTCTCCTTCCTCATCCAACAATTCAGTAGGAAACGGCCCACTCCCAACCCGTGTACTATAGGCTTTGAAAATTCCATATACTTCCCCGATTTTACTCGGTGCAACACCTAATCCGGTACACGCGCCAGCAGTTACGGTATTTGAACTCGTGACAAACGGATAACTGCCAAAATCAATATCCAGCAAAGAACCCTGCGCTCCCTCGGCCAACACCGAAGAATTATTTCTTAATTCATCATTGATAAAATATTCACTATCAATCAGGGTAAAGGTCTTCAAAAATGAAACAGCTTCGAAAAAGTTTTTTTCTAACTCAATCCAGTTATAGGCAATGGAATGATTCTTCAAGATCTCAAAATGAATGCCAATCAACTTCCTGAACTTCGTTTCAAACTCTGGCGACAAGATATCGCCAACCCGGAGTCCCTGCCTGCCAATTTTATCCTGATAAGAGGGCCCAATGCCTTTCAGCGTAGATCCGATTTTCTGATCGCCTTTTGCGGTCTCCTGCGCCTGATCGAGCAACCGGTGCGTAGGAATTATCAGCGTTGCCTTTTTTGAGATGAAGAGATTGGCGCGGATATTTAAATTGAATTTACTGAGCTTTTCTATCTCGGTCTTAAATACGATCGGATCCAACACCACTCCATTTCCAATGATGTTGCGCGTTTTCTCCCGAAAAATGCCGGAAGGGATTTGGTGAAGAACATGTTTAATTCCATCGAACTCAAGGGTATGCCCTGCATTGGGGCCTCCTTGAAACCGGGCCACCACATCGTATTTAGGGGCCAACACATCGACAATCTTACCCTTGCCTTCATCGCCCCATTGAAGGCCCAGCAGTACGTCCACTTTCATGCAGTAGTCTTAAACTTTTTTAATGTCCGCTTCGGACTTAATAATCTGAAAAATTGAATTCAGCTTGGTAATGATCAAGAGTTTGGTAACGCTTTCTGAAGGGTTCATCAGATAAACCTCACCGCCCTTATTTCTGAATTTGGTGAGAATGGTAATCAACACCCCAATTCCACTACTGTTAATATACCGAAGATCGGAGATGTCGATAATACAGGTTTTAACCTGATGACTTACTGCTTCGTTTACGGCTCCAATCAATTGCATCCCATTATCCTCTCCGATTAAATCGCCTGATATTCTTAATATCAGTGAGTTTCCTTTGATTTCCTGTGCGAAATTCATGACTTTTTATTTTCACAATTTTTCTTAGTACACGATGCATACAATATCAAGGAATGGTGCATGACATTAAAATGAAGCAATTCCTCCACTGTATTTTGAATCGTTTGAATGCGGGGATCACAAAACTCAACCACTTTATGGCACTCCGTGCAAATCAAATGATCGTGCTGCTTATAGCCGTAGGACTTCTCGTACTGAGCCAGGTTTTTACCAAATTGATGTTTGCTCACCAGATCACACTCCACCAATAAGTCCAACGTGTTATAGACAGTAGCCCGGCTTACCCGATAATTCTTGTTCTTCATATTGATGTAGAGAGATTCCACATCAAAATGACCAGTCAGTGAATAAATTTCTTCCAAAATGGCGTACCGTTCTGGAGTCTTACGCAACTCCTTATTTTCCAGGTAAGCGGTGAAGATCTGCTTTACTTCGTCAAAAACTTTTTGATTGAGTGCCATAGGCTGAACCGAGGACAAATATACTACTTCGCCTATTGGTTGGGTAAAAATTATTCAGCAATTCAAGTGTTGTTTGACCGCGAGTCGAAGCGGGTCACTTTTACTACCCCCTCCACTTTTTCCAGTTTATTGATCAGCATTTCCAAATGACGGGTGTCGTTCACATACAACATGATCTCCCCACTGAAAATCCCATGATCCGTTTTAAAGGCCAGCGAACTCATATTCACCTTCAACTCTTCGGAAATAACTTTGGACACATCATTGATCAGCCCTACCCGGTCTGTTCCAATAACCTTTAACCCGGTAAGGAAGGCAACCTCGTGTTGCGAAGTCCATTTGGCCTTAATAACACGATTGCCATGGTTCGCTAACAACTCGGTTGCATTTGGACAGGTGGTACGATGAATCTTTATTCCTTCATTCACTGTAACAAACCCGAAGACATCATCGCCCGGGATGGGTGTACAACACTTGGCCAGTTTATACTCCACCACATCCATGTCTTCACCAATCAGCAAAATATCTTCATACCGGCCTTTTACTTTGTTGATCTCCTGCTCAATTGTTTTAACATCGACCGATTCGTGAGGCCTTGTTTTTAAAGGCGATGACGGCTTAAATTCCTTGAACCGCTTTAAGTCATTTACGGTAATGGTGCCCTTGCCAATCCGGTAATGCAATTCAAATTGAGAATTAACATTAAAGAAAGCCCGCATTTGTTCATACATTTGGCTGGTGGTTTCAATCTTCAGCTGCTTCAGCTTCCGCAACAAGATCTCTTTACCCTCCTCTACAACATTCTTTTTGTCTTCTTTTAAGAGCTCCTTAATTTTTGATTTCGCCTTGGGGCTTATTACAAACCGCAACCAATCCTCATTCGCCTTTTGCTTTGAAGAGGTAAGAATTTCTATCTGATCGCCATTTTTCAGAACATGATTGATGGGAACGAGTTTTTGATTCACTTTAGCACCAATGCACTTGGCCCCAATGTCCGTGTGAATCTCAAAGGCAAAATCGAGAGCGGTGGCCCCGTTGGGAAGTGTCTTTAATTCGCCCCGCGGTGTAAAAACAAACACCTCTTCATTAAATAAATTTCCCCGGAAGTCATCGACAAATTCCAGTGCGGTCAGATCTTGTTTTTCTAACAGTTCACGCACTTTGACCAACCACTTTTCAAGATTGGATTCGTGGCTGGACACGGTATCCTTGTACTTCCAATGTGCTGCATAACCCTTCTCCGCGATTTCATCCATGCGTCTGGTGCGAATCTGAACCTCTACCCACTGACCATTTTTTGCCATGACTGTGGTGTGGAGCGACTCATACCCATTTCCTTTGGGCGTGCTGATCCAATCCCGCAAACGATCAGGATTGGGCGTGTAATAATCGGTGACAATGGAATACACTTGCCAGCAATACGATTTCTCATGTTCCAGTGGGGTATCCACGATGATCCGAACTGCGAACAAATCATATACCTCATCGAAGGGAATATTTTGCTTTCGCATTTTCGAATAGATCGAAAAAATTGACTTCGGCCGGCTCTTGATTTCGTACTCCACATTCAACTTATCCAATTCTTCCTTGATGGGCTGAACAAATTGTTTGATAAACTTATTTCGGGATGCCCGGGTTTCATCAATCTTATCCGCAATCTCGCGAAACACCGGGTAATCGGTAAAGCGTAAATACAAATCCTCCAACTCAGTCTTAATCGCATTTAGGCCAAGGCGATGTGCCAGGGGTGCATAGAGATAAATTGTCTCGGAGGAAACACGGAGCTGTTTGTTTCGAGGCATGCTGTCCAGCGTGCGCATGTTGTGCAACCGGTCAGCGAGCTTTATCAGGATCACCCGTACATCTTCCGATAGGGTGAAAAGCATTTTCCGAAAGTTTTCTGCCTGTGCGGAAGTGCCGTATTCAAAAACCCCCCTGATTTTGGTAAGGCCGTCAATAATCTTGGCGATCTTTTTTCCAAAAATTCTCTCCAGGTCTATTAGTTGAATATCGGTGTCTTCCACCACATCATGAAGCAGGGCAGCAATGATGGAAGTAGTGCCCAACCCGATTTCCTCCACACAGATTTCAGCAACCGAAAGCGGGTGAAAAATATATGGCTCGCCCGATTTTCTGCGCATGTCTTTATGCGCTTCCATGGCAATAGTGAACGCCCGCTTGATCAACTTGGCATCGTTTCCCTTCAAGGTGGGCTTTGCTTTACGCAACAGCCTGCGATACCGGCTTATGATTTCCTTCTTCTCTTCAACTGCATCGATTACCACCCGCTTACCCTTTTAATTTCGATTTTCTATACTGGACTTTAATCATAACGAATTATCCCTAAATTTGCACTCCCTTTGCTAAAAAAGCAGTTTTTTCTAGTTCTAAGGGCCTTTCTGACGGAGCAATCCAGCAGAATTAGCGCATGTGGCGTAATTGGCAGCCGCGCCAGACTTAGGATCTGGTGCCGCAAGGCGTGGGGGTTCGAGTCCCTCCATGCGCACGTATTGGAATCACGATCCTCCCCGGTTGACATCGTATATCGATTGTTGACCAGGGGTATCGCGATTTAACTGACAAAAACCGATTTTAATTTCACAAAAAACAAGAACACCTTGAATATTACATTGGACAAACAGAGCGCTACTGACGGTTTGATTAAAGTTAAACTAAGCGAAAGTGATTATCAACCCAAAGTTGAAGAAAAAGTAAAGGATTATGCCCGCAAGGCCACCATCAAGGGATTTCGGCAGGGAAAAGTACCTTCCGGAGTAATCAAAAAAATGTTTGGGAAGTCGATTCTTGTGGAAGAAGTTAATCACCTCGTTTCTCATTCCGTCTCCGATTTTATTCGCGACCAAAAGCTCCGAATTCTTGGAGATCCCATGCCCAATCAGGAAAAAGCGATTACCATTGATTGGGACGCCCAGCGGGATTTTGAGTTTGAGTTTCAGATCGGATTGGTTGATGATTTTTCTGTAGAACTTTCGAATAAAGTGAAAGTGAAATCACATCCGATCGAAGTCGATCAAAAAGTAATTAATGAAACTCTGGAGGATATCCGGAAGCGATTCGGCAAAGTCACGTATCCGGAAGTAAGTGAAGCTGGTCATAATTTGTATGGTGAGATCGCCCAAAAAGGAGAAGAACAAAAGAAAGGTTCTTACATCGCTATCGATAAGGTTGTGAAGAAGGAACAGAAAAAATTCATCGGCCTTAAAAAGGATGATGTCCTTGAGTTTGAGATTGAAAAAGCTTTCGATAATGTAGAAGCCATTGCTCAGGCATTGAATATAGCTGAAGAAGAAGCAACACGGGCCACAGGCACGTACCATTTTAAAGTAACCACAATCAGCAAGGTTGAACCGGCAGACATCAATCAGGAATTATTTGACAAAGTGTTTGGCAAGGATGCGGTACAAAATGAAACCGAGTTCCTCGAGAAGATTAAGACCACCATCGGTGAGAATTATCAGCGGGAAACTGAACATCTGTTGGAACATGAGATTCAACACTATTATGTCGATCACACAAAAATCAGCATGCCCGAAGCCTTTTTGAAGAGTTGGCTGAAAAGTAGCAGCCAAGGTGAAGTGACAGATTCGGTCCTGGAGAAAGAGTTTAATGCCTACAAGGATTCCCTAAAATGGGATTTGATCAAAAATAAAATTGCTGAGGACAAGGAAATTAAAGTGGAAGGCGAAGAAGTGCGCGAAAAGGCCAAGCAATTTATCATGGACCAGTTTGGTGGCCCGGCCATTGCCGCACAATTAGGCGATAAATTAAATGACATTGCCAATAATTACCTGTCAGGCCAGGATGGCAAGGGTGAAAATTTCATGAAGATTTACAATCAGTTACGGCATGAAAAAATCATGAAGGCGATTAAGGAAGCCATCACCGTTCAGGAGAAAAAGGTAACGCTGGAGGAGTTCAAGAAAATTGCTGCCGAGCATCGGCATTGAACAAAGAACTAAATCGGATGATGTCGCGTTAACAAGAAGCCCTCTGTCGGGGCTTTTTTATTGAAGATTTCTTAGTAACATTGAAGAGAAAACAATAAAAATTGAACTGGTCCGACTTTAACAAAGAAATCAAAACCGATTCTAACACTATGTCACAATCCAACGAATTCAGAAAATATGCAGTTCACCACATGGGAATGAGCGGCAATGCACTTGACAGCTACACCAAATTTGTGAATGAGAATCCATATGCCGTAACCAACATGACTCCGAACATCGTGGAGGAGCGCCAGATGCGCGCCACGGTGATTGATGTGTTTTCGCGATTGATGGCCGACCGGATCATTTTCTTTGGTACCCCGGTTGACGATTATGTGGCGAACGTTATTACCGCCCAGCTTCTCTTTCTGGAATCATCCGATCCTAAAAAAGATATTATTATGTACATCAATAGCCCGGGCGGTTCGGTGTATGCCGGTTTGGGTATCTACGACACGATGCAATACGTAAATCCGGATGTTGCCACGATATGTACCGGCATGGCTGCTTCCATGGGTGCCGTCTTACTTGCCGCAGGTGCAAATAAAAAACGGTCCGGATTACCTCATGCCCGAATTATGATTCACCAGCCTTCTGCGGGCATGCAAGGCACCTCCAAGGATATGGAGATCTCACTGAAACAGACGCTGGAATTAAGACAGGATCTTTATAATATCCTTGCAAAACATACCGGTCAATCGTATGAAAAAATTGACAAGGACTCGGATCGGGATTACTGGATGCGGGCATCAGAAGCAAAGGAATATGGTCTGATTGACGAGGTGCTGGATCGTAAAAAATAAGGCTAGCCTCCGCTGCGTATTTAATTTATACAACGGCCCGATGAAGCCACCGGTGAAAACCAGGGTAGCGTTGGGCCCACACAACAACCTGGTTGAAAAGTCCAAACCGGGGTACCACATACTTTTGCAAGAGATAAGATTTGCGGTGTGATGCCCAGAATTTGTTGTATACCTGTTTGTCATAACTTTTCATGAATGCCGATGTGAAATTGTTTCTCTTAAAACACTCCACTGCCTTCCATCCGGCATACCGGCCTGATACCATGGCTTGCCCAATGCCTTCTCCGGTAAGCGGGTCGATGAGGTGGGCGGCATCTCCACAGAGCATCCAACCTGTGCCCGATATCGGAATCTTTCGGGAGCCAAGGGGAAGACCAAAACCTTTGACTTCGGTTATTTGCCGGGCCTTTTGAAACCGTGGACTTATTGTTGGATGATGGGAAATGATTTGCTGCAGTATGTCTTTCAAGTTGATGTTGTTTTTTGAAATGTATTGTGTCAATCCTCCCAGCCCCACGTTAAAACTTCCATCCCATTCCGGAAAAATCCAGAAATAGCCGCGCTGAAATTCTGAAATAAAATGAAGTTCAAAGCTCTCCGGGTTTACTTCTTCAACACCAGTGAAATAAGCCCGCACGGCTGCAGAATGATGAGGCTGGATCAAGCGCCCATCGGAGACCTGTTTTGTTACAACCGAATTGGCACCATCACACCCAATGAGTAACCGGGCCGACAGCCCCCCTGCCGGTGTGCGCAACTCCCATCGATTATCATGTTGGTGATATCGCACCGAATTTACCCGTGTTCCTGTAATAGGTGTTACATGTTCATGACGGGTAGCCAATTGGAAGAGGAAATTGTCCAGATCAATCCTCTTAATAATGTTTCCCGTTTCGCTGAATCTGAAATCAAGCCAATGGCCATTGGGAGCAAACACCCGGCAGGTATGAACGGGCCGTCTTTGAGCAAATCTTTCAAATTCTGTTCTAAACGCAGGGGAAATCGTTGCTAATACTTTTGAGGCGTATGCAGCAACAGCATCCCCGCAAATCTTGTCACGCGGGAACCCGACTTGGTCAATTATCGCGACTCGCAGCCCCGACTTTACCATGGCCAGAGCCGCTGTACTGCCGGCCGGGCCAGCCCCGATAACTGCAACATCAAAATCCAGTGCGGCCATGCTCAATCATCCAGGCATTAAGGTATTGATAAAAGTCGGAGGATTGACGAAATATTGAATTCCTGACATTACCCTGGCAGCTTAGTTCTACATCAAGGTTCCTTTTGTTCGATAAAAAAAGATTATCTTTGCCAATTAGGGTATTTAGCAAAATCCAGCATTTATGGCGGAAGTTACTTGTTCTTTTTGCGGGCGAAATAAAAAAGACGTTGATCTGATGATATCAGGTATCCATGCCCACATTTGCGACAAATGCGTAACGCAGGCCAGTCAGATCTTGCAAGAGGAAAAGAAAAACAAGGTAGATGCCGGAACATTACCCAATTTCAAGCTGATCAAACCCCGCGAAATCAAGAAGTTTTTAGACGAGTATGTAATTGGTCAGGACGATGCTAAACGCATCATCTCTGTTGCCGTTTACAATCACTATAAACGATTGATGCAACGGAAAGTGGATACCGATATCACCATCGAGAAATCGAATATCATTATGGTAGGTGAAACCGGTACCGGAAAGACTTACCTGGCACGCACACTGGCTAAAATTTTACAGGTGCCTTTTTGTATTGCTGATGCCACCGTATTGACAGAAGCCGGATATGTAGGCGAAGACGTGGAAAGCATTTTAACCCGCCTGCTGCAAGCCGCTGATTATAATACCGAAGCAGCTGAACGTGGCATTGTTTACATTGACGAGATCGATAAAATTGCCCGCAAATCGGATAATCCTTCCATCACCCGCGATGTAAGTGGTGAAGGGGTGCAGCAAGCACTTTTGAAATTACTGGAAGGAACAGCCGTGAACGTACCCCCGCAAGGTGGTCGTAAACATCCCGATCAAAAAATGATCACCGTCAACACCGAGAACATCCTCTTTATTTGTGGTGGAGCATTTGAGGGGATTTCACGACTGATAGGAAAACGACTCAATACCCGACCATTAGGCTTTACCGCCACAGCCGATAGTTTGAGTCCGGCTGATATTGACAAGGATAATTTATTGCAGTTTGTTTCTGCTCAGGATTTAAAGAGCTTTGGTTTAATCCCTGAATTAATCGGTCGATTGCCTGTTGTATCCTTTCTCAACCCGCTTGATCACACAGCCCTGCGAAAAATTCTTACCGAACCGAAAAACGCACTGGTCAAACAATACAAGAAATTGTTTGAGATGGAAAACATTGAACTGGAATTCAAAGAAGGAGCACTTGATTTCATTGTTGAAAAAGCGGTGGATTTTAAACTTGGCGCCCGCGGACTACGATCCATTTGTGAAGCGATCATCAATGATGCCATGTTTGAACTTCCTTCCGATAAAACCACCGACCGTCTGGTAATCAATCGCGCTTACGCGGAAGAAAAATTCAATAAATCACACTACAGTAAATTAAAGGTAGCTTAACCTTTCCACTGCCGAAGGTAATTCGTCATTAAACGTGCTGTATTTTCCGATGCGGAACCCGTATCCAGCAATTTATAAATCCGATCGTATTCTGCTTGCATGGATTTAATTGAATCCGGTTGGGTCAGTAGTCGTTGCAATTCAGCCTGAACATCGTCTTTGTTCGCCTGGTGCTGAATCAATTCACGTATAACCTCTTTCCCTGCTATCAGATTAACCAGGGAAATGAACTTTACCTTCACCAGACTTTTAACCAGGAGATATTCAGGTTGACTTGTTTTATAAACAACCACCTGGGGAACTCGGAATATGCCGGTTTCCAGCGTGGCTGTTCCAGAAGTAACGATAGCCGCGTGGGCATGGCTCAATAAATCATACGTTTCTTCCTCTACGAAAGTAACATTAGGTTTGCCGATTAGCGCACGATATAGTTCAATGGTCAGGTTGCTCACTTTGGCGACTACAAACTGAATGCTCAAATTCCTGTCAGCCAAGTCGGCCATCAGGGGTACGATTCGCTTCAATTCCATAGCCCGGCTTCCCGGGAGTAAGGCTACAATCTTCTTATCAGCTGACAGTCGATGACGTTCAAGAAAATCAGGATTGGGTTGAAAAGCCTTGATCGCATCCAGTACCGGATTACCCACATAGTCCACTTCGCACCCATGCTGTTTGAAAAATTCTTGTTCAAAGGGTAGTATCGAAAAGACACGATCAACCGATTGTTTGATCTTTTGGGTGCGACTTTGATTCCAGGCCCAAACTTTAGGTGGAATGTAATAGAATACCGGGATTCTGTTAGATTTAACAAATGGGGCAATCCGAAGATTGAAGCCTCCATAATCAATCAGGATGACTACATCCGGTTTAAATTTCAGGATATCCGTCTTACAAAATTTCAGGAACTTCAATATCCGGGGTAAACTGGAGACAAGAGAAATAAATCCCATAACGGCCAAGTTCTGATAGTGGACGGATAGCTGAACTCCGGCTCGTTTCATTTCATCGCCCCCGAAGCCCTGAAAAGTACTGCTGGGATCTTGTTGCTGCAAGGCTTTTACGAGGTTTCCTCCATGCACATCACCCGAACGTTCACCGGCAATCAGATAGTAGCGCACGTGTACTTAGTTTGGTTCCCCGAAATATTCCACATAATTTCTAGGAGTTTCATACAAACGTAAAGCATGCAAGACACCAAACTTGCTAATGGTTGAAATTTTCGGAGCCAGAATCTTCCAGATCTCCATGATCAGGTTCTCGCAACTCGCCAGCTTATCCTTCATGAATTCTACGTCCAGGTTGAGGTTCTTGTGATCCAATTTATCGGTTACCTCCTGTCGGATGAGGAGGCTCAACTTTTTCAAATCAATAACAAATCCTGTTTCCGGATCGGGCACCCCTTTTACGGTTACGATCAGATCAAAATTATGCCCGTGCCAGTTTTCGTTGGCACAGGGGCCAAACACGTCAAGGTTCTTCTCGCGGCTCCAGGCAGGGTTGTACAGTTTATGAGCTGCATTAAAATGCTCTTTCCGGCTTACGTATACCATGGGATACAATATGAGGTGCAAATATACAATACAAACAGAATGCATATACAGGATCGATTTGTAACCAACCTTCAAATGAATCTCAGGTACAGGACTTACCTATAGATCAGAGAACACTCTCATTTAAATAATTGATCACCTCAATTAAGTCAGTTTCAGATTTTATCTTCATCTTTTTCTTCTTCAAAAACGCTTCAATCTCCACTGCATTCTTAGGGAAAATTTCAAGGATTGATTTTTTTGAGAGCTTAATTGCCAATGAAGTACCTCGAGTGTCCATAACAAAATAAAATCGTCTTGCCTGATAACTTCGGTAAGATCCGGGAGTTCCATACTTACCGATGTTGTCTTCTAACAAGTCAATTTTGTCCTTCGCTATTAAGTCGACCTTACCCTGAGCAAGTAACTCAACATAATTGAGTTCATTGAATCCAACTAAATTGTATCCAGAAGAAAAATAGTGCTTTTTGATAGTATTCGTACCTGGTTCTGAAATGCTGAGCGAAAATGCTGGAAAATCATCAGCACTGGCTATAAATATTTGACCTTCTGAATTTACCTCCACTACATCCTGGTAGGCATCATATCTTAAAAGAAGGCCGCTATACTCATTGCCCTCTTTACTTATTAATGTACCTAAGCTCCAAAGCTCATTTAAATAGACTGATCCCTTTGTCTCCTCGAATTGCTTTCTTCTTAAGAGCGAATTATCAATCCCATGAAGAAAGATGGATTGACCTTTTGATTGATCAACAACTAAAAGAATGAGGATGACTGCGCTCACGCACGCGCTTCTATTTATGAAGACCATACACAATCAATAACTATTCATAAAGATAGCAATAGTGGAAATCAGTTTTAAAATTGAGATTTATGGTATATTGGTGAAAAAATATATGATCATTGTTACCGGGGCTGCAGGTTTTATTGGTAGCTATTTAATCAAGCGACTGAATCAGGACAGTTTCAACGCCATCATTGCAGTTGATAAATTTGACAATGAAGCCAAAAATAAGAACCTGGTTGGCTTGAAAATTAAAGAAAGGATCGACCGGGACGTTTTCCTTTCCTGGCTGGATCAGCATTATGAAACCGTAGAATTCATTTTTCATATCGGAGCCCGCACCGATACCGCTGAATTTGATCGGGGGCTGCTTAACAAACTTAACACCGAATACACAAAAGCCATCTGGACCCGCTGTTGCCAATACCAGATTCCACTGGTCTACGCATCTTCCGCAGCTACCTATGGGTTAGGTGAGCAGGGTTATGATGATGATGAATCAAAAATTCCGAGCTTAAAACCATTAAATCCCTACGGCCAATCCAAACAAGATTTTGATGTGTGGGCGCTCAATCAAAAAGAGAAACCCTTCTTCTGGGCCGGTCTTAAGTTTTTTAATGTATACGGCCCGCATGAAAACCACAAAGGCAGAATGGCCTCGGTTATTTGGCATGCCTATCATCAAATCAGCAAAACGGGCAAAATGAAATTGTTCAAATCGCATAATCCTGCCTATCGGGATGGTGAGCAGATGCGGGATTTTGTGTATGTGAAGGATGTTGCCGAGGTGTGCATGTTCTTCATGCACCACCGAAAAAATTCGGGCATCTATAATCTGGGGTCGGGTAGAGCACGAACCTTCCTGGATCTGACTAAGGCCGTTTTCAAAGCGTTGAATAAGCCGGAGAATATCGAATTTATGGATACCCCCGCAGACATACGGGATAAGTATCAATACTTTACAGAAGCCAACATGAACAAACTACAAAAGATTGGCTATGCAAAGAACTTCACATCCCTGGAAGCAGGTGTAAAAGATTATGTTCTGAATTACCTTACTTAAGATCCAGAAATCGAATTATCTGAACTAAATCACCTTCTGATTTCAATTTTAACTTATTCTCTTTGCAATATGCTTCGATTGCTTCAGTGTGGTTAGGAAACGCTTCCAGGGTAGACTTTTTGTTAAGCTTAATTTCTTTCGCGGAGCCATCCTCTGCCAACACGAAGTAAAATACTTTCAACTGAAAACTTTTTTGCGGATCGGAGGTCCCATAACCCGTTACGGCTTCTTCCATGAAAGACGTCTTGTATTTCTTTAACAAGTCCATCTTTCCATCATAAATCACATCGAAATAAGTTGTCTTCGTAAATCCAGGAATGGTATATCCAGAAGAAAAAGAATGCTTAATAATTTCGTTTGAACCTGGCTCTGTCCAACTGAGTGTAAATTTCGGGTAATTGGTGGTGCTCACCTCCACTACCTGTCCCTCCTGGTTCAATTCAATCTGATCTTTGTAGGAGTCATATTTCAGAAGCAGGTTTGAGTACATTTTGCCATTACGGTCAGTTAAGGTACCTGCACTCCAGGAAGGATACAAATAAGCCGTGCCTTTGATATCTTCATACTTCTTTGTGCGGATCACCACATTATCCAACCCCTGTACATTGGTGATCTGAGCAATCAGTGTCTCTGTCAAAAAAATGAATAGTCCTAATCCGATGTACTTTTTCATAATTATTCAATGATTAGCCTTTGTATTCGTATCCGGTCGCTGCTAATAACTTCAATCACATACATTCCTTTTGGCCATTGGGTGGTAATAATCGTAGCCGCTTCGGCAACTTGTTGATCATATAGAATCTGACCCTGCAGGCTGGCGATCCGAATCCTGGCAACATCAGACATACCACGAACCGTAAAACTCTGTGAAGCCGGATTTGGAAATATGTCTAGTTCCGCTGGCCCTTCATCCTCCGCAACATCCGTTATTAAAATTGAATTCGAAATCCGGTTGCAGGCACTGCTGTTTGTTGTAACAAAATAAGTGCCGGGTTCGCCATTGAACGGAAAGGATCGGCCGGTAGCCCCGGGTATCGCATCATAATCGCGGTACCATTGGTACGAATCGCTGGATAACGTACTAAACATATTCAACCCATTCAATATGATTGTATTGGCCGGAAGATCGTTGGGAACAATTGTGACCTCCTGCTTGTAACTCCGCGAATCATTGCTATTGGCAATGGTTAACGTAACCTCAAAAGTGCCGGGGCCAGCAAACACAACCATACTATTCTGTTCATCTTCATTCACCCATTGTGCATTTGGAGCCGTTGTTGACCAAGCCCACGATCCAATGTCCCCTCCGCTCTTGTCAATCAATTCAACGATCCCATTGGCACAATTATTACGAATTTCAAAGTCGGGAAAGAGAATATCCTCACACTCATCCTTTGCCCAGTTTAGAGAATTTACCAGCGTGCTTGAAAGGCCTGCGTTTATTATCGCATCTCCAGTGGCGTCCACGCTGTTAATATCCAGATAGTTAAAGCAAAGTTTGAACCGGCCATCAAAGCGCAAAGAAGCTTTTCCACCAAGACCTTCCAGAATCACCCGGCTCGATTCAGTTGCTAAAATCTCAACCGCCTCACTCAATGTTTGGCTTGTGCCTGCACTTAAGTCCAGCTTTGAATTTCCATGCAAGATCACTTTCTCTATGGCATTGTCATTGGTAAGCTTCAGGCTGCTCTTCACTTCCACTTCGTTAATTACATTAATACCGTGTATCGCAACCCCGCTTGCTTCAACCAGGATTTTTCCATCAAACTCCTTGCTACCCAAATCAATCTGAGCGTTGGTGGATGGAATTAAGAGTGCGTCAACACTGTGCAGCGTTAGTGAAGGTGAACTGAAATCCAATTGTTGTACGGAGGTAAGTGTCGCATTGGAAAGGTCAAGCGAAACAGAAAAACCCGCATCCACAGTTAACGTTCCAATTCCGACCTGATCGTTAAGTTTTACCGTCCCTTTTAAAAGATTAAATGATTTCATGGTCAGTCCACCTGTAAAATCATAATGCTCGTCCGTATTGATGTCAAAGTCGAGAGAGGAAAAGTCGGTGGTGTTGGTTATGACCTCATTTAAGAAGTCGGCAGAACCCGTTAATAAAATCTTGCCAGAAGAAATGAAACCGGAACCGGAGCCGAAATTCATACTTCCACCCACAGTAAGCTGGTGTCCATTTAATTCGATCCCGGCATTTACCTTATTCAACCAGGTAATGGAGCCAATGGAAGTATCTTCTGTTAGATCAATCCATTCATTTACGAGTAACGAGGAGTTTTCATCGATAATAATCCGATTGGTAAGGGAAGGTACCTGCCCGGCACTGGCACCACCGCTGGCAAAGGACCAATGGTTCGGATCATTAAAATTACCGGGGCCCCCCACCCAATACATCGGGGGTTGCTGATCGCCCACATAGGTATAGGTTACGATCAAAGAATAATTCTGACTCCCTCCGGTTAAGCTTCCTTTGTGGCTGATCCGAAGCGTATACGGGCGTGGCTCCGGGTTTTCGAATTCGATCTTTTCAACATTGTCGCGGAAATTATCGGCTTTCAGGGCTCCTTCGCCCAGGGCGGAGAGGTCCGGATTCATGGCCCAGGGGAAATTTATATTATTGGCTTCGTCCACAATTCTTATATCAAGGTCGTTCACCAGCATCAGGTCGGTGGGGTCCAGCGTATTGGCCACCGGGTTACCGGCAGGATCAGTCCAGGCAATGGTAGCGGTAATCTTTGTGTTTTCTTTCGGGTGAAGTTCCAGCTCGTACGTTTGACCATCAGTTAGTGTCAGCTCGTTCACGAAAACGCTCACATCATCTTTCGTCAGCAATACTTTAGCGGCTGCTTCTACATCAATCAATCCCCAACCATAACTATAATCCGGTCCGGGATATTGGCCTGCTTCTTTAGCGGTGTGGATCGCAAGCGCTTTGAGTGTTGCCGAGCGCATAAACTGACCTCCATTTAGATCCCGATGCAATTCTTGCAATAACAATAACGAGCCCATCGCACCCGGTGTGGCCATAGAGGTTCCACTTTGTGAGGCATACGAGCTTTCACCAATAGAGGAAAACGTATTAACTCCGGGGGCCACCAGATCTGGCTTTATTCGGCCGTCATCCGTAGGGCCCCACCCGCTGAAGCTGCTCATCTCAATGGATCCGGGGCCTTCATAGTTGAGTACTTTACGTACTGCTCCAATGGTGAAAATATTCTTGGCCGTTCCTTCCTGACTAATGCAATCATAACCGCTGCCTTGGTTTCCATCTTGCGGGTAGGGCCCGGCATTGTTGAAATCATCACGATCATTTCCGGCAGCCCAGAAAATGGAATAATACGGTGCATTGAATGCAATCTGGTCCAGGTCGCGCGACAGAGACGTGTAAAAGCCGAACCGCCAATCCTCCTTGTCGCCAATAGCTGGGTTTCCCAACCATTGGCAACTTCCATTTTGGCAGTTCCAGCCGGTTGCAAAGCCATACGAATGATTAGAAAACAATAACCCTGTTTGATCAGGTTTGGCCAGGGCTACCATTTCAGCCCGGTCGTTGGTCCAATCATATGAGTATAAGCTCGCAGCCGGGGCCATTCCCATGGCATTCACATTCAGACCAGTGGCCAAGATCGTACCGGTAACATGAGTTCCGTGATCGGATGAAGTGCCGCCTTCCCTTGAAACAATTCGTTCAATAAACTCAGGATGCTCATACACGGGGCCACTGTCCCAAACGCCTACGGTTATGCCCGTCCCTCTCAAATTTAAATTAAGACCACCTCCTGTTCTTAGTTTGGTGACATTGGTTGAAATGGCCACACCAGCGTTATACGTTGTCAAATAGAGTGGAAGGCCATTTGAATCGACATCGATCAACTGAATTTCAGTGCCATCCGAAAACTTCTGGCGGAGCGGAATATTATTTCTAATAGAATACTCGATCGCGCGCTGATTGGACGAGTGAAACTCACGTTGAAATCTGGTGTTTAACTGCTCCAGGCTTTCAAACTCCCGCTGCTGAGCAAACAACGTTGACGTGGCAAATATTAACAACAATAACCCCCGCATACTTAGTTGTATAACCCAAATAACAAAAAAAGCCCTGAAAAGATCAGGGCTTTTTCAAAGAGAATTACCTAATTAATTAGTGCGTATAGTTCTGGTAAACACACCATATTTAGCACTGATAGTCGCTCCGGCATCCGCACTGTTGAGATTAAACTTAAGTTTATAAGACTCATTATTGGGGATGTTATCATCAATTATTTCATAATAGATGAAGCCAAAACTGCTGTTTGCAGGAATTGCTACTGAACTAGTGGTTATCAAGTTGTAGTGAGTTCCTGCTACTGCAGTACTCGCAGCATCAATACTAAAAGCCACGTTCACCGCAGTACTTTTTTGCGGGCCAACCAAATTTACTCGGATCGAATCGCGCAAATTGAGTCCATCAACCGTCCGCTTATACGTTTTGGGAATATCCAAACCGGTAGCAGTTGTTGCTTCTTGAATCTCAATAACCGCAACATTGTCCAACAAAATGTCCGTACCCGGGTCATCGAAGCAAGCTGAAGCAACTGCCAGCAAGCCTGCAAACATAAAGAGTTTATATATCGCTTTCATTTTCATGTCTTTTCTGTTTTAGAATTAATAACCAGGATTTTGCACCAGATTCGAGTTCAACAATATCTGATCATTGGGTATTTGCTGCAACATTCTGAAATCTGTGTATGGCAATGTACCCACCCCGGAAGCTGCCGGCTTTGGAACATCCAATCCTAAACGCTTGAAATCATAAAAACGATGGCCTTCCATGGCAAATTCAACTCTGCGCTCGTTCATGATCAAGTCAATTAAAGCAGTACCCGTCAAGGCAGTGGCTGTTAATCCACGGTTGGTACGGATGGTGTTTACGGCATTTTGTGCACCAGCATCATTTCCGGTGCGTGCCCGGCTTTCAGCCTGGATCAGATACATTTCCGATCTTCTGATAACTGGTATGTTCTCTACGAAGGCACCCTTTTCACCGGGCCACTTGCGGGATTGTGGCTTGTTCAACGTGCCGGTAGTGGTCAGGTATACATTCCTTCTCACATCACCTGCTTCGTGAGCCGCCATCAACTCGGCACTGCCTGCCAAAACATATTGGCTACCGCTCAACATGTTGGTGGTAACGGAATTCATCGAGTTGTTCGGTCCGTCAACACCACTCCAGTCAGTAGGCCGGATTTCAATTTCAAAAATTGATTCCGGGTGCGTGGCGGTACTCCAGGCAGTTGCATAGTTAGCAGCAGATACCGGAGCGGCAACAGGAACCAGAGTAAGTGCGGTAGTTGCTTGGGTATCTGCATCGGCAAAGCGACTCCAGTTCAAATAATGACGAGCCAACAACGCATGCGCGGCAGCACGGGTGGCACGGAACGGGAATGTGTTGGTTCCCAACGAGGCAGGCCAGGCGGCACCGATTTGCGAGGCATTCAACAATAACGTTGTGGCATCCAATAAATCCTGTTCTACAAACTGATAGCACTCGAGGTTGGTACTCCGAGCCTTTTTATCTGCATCAGAAACCACCTGCGTTGGCTTATCGCGAATGATAACTCCCAGGTTAAAGCCATTTACTTCCTTGCCAGGAGAATAAGCATATACGCGAAGTAATTCCATGTAGAATAACGCTCTCAGGAATAACGCTTCGCCCTTCATATGATCCAACACCTGCTGGGAAGTTAATGAACCGGAAGAAGGAACCGTGGACAAACTCAACTTTGGCAGGTATTCCAACACGTAGTTGGCATCGAGAATACCCCGGTAAGCAACGGCCCAACGGTTCGCATAAACTCCAATACCATTTACCCACTCCTGCTCATAGCGGCCTGTGCGGTTAACGATTTCAATGTTATCGGCAAAGGCATCTCCGTGTAGGTTTGCCTGCTGACCATAAAAATCAAATTCAGCCGTTCTCCGATACGTACTAAGCACAGCACTTTGAACTCCGGCAGCTGTATTTAACGCCTGTCCTGGTGACAACGCAGACTGGTCTACAGTTTCAATATCACATGCAATGAAGCCCAGTGAGAACAGGCCAACCATTGCTATTTTTTTAATATTCATTTTCATTTCTTTTCGCTTTAATTGACTGACAATTAGAGTCCGATGGAGATTCCACCCATAAACTGTCTTGCAACCGGGTACACCCCAAAGGATGAAACATTTGTTCCGTTATTGTTGCTGACCACTTCAGGATCGATACCGTCAAACTTGGTGTACGTCCACAGGTTGAGTCCCTGAACGAACACATTCACCTTCGACAGTTTCATCTTGGATACAATGTTAGCAGGCAGGTTATACGACAAGGTAACTTGCTTCAATCTCCAGTATCCAGCATCTGACATGAATTGTGTGGATCCAAACGTTCCAAAGTTTTGAGCAAATCCGTCTATAACGCCACCTTGATAGGGTCGGCCAACGTTGGTGATGTCTCCAGGATTTTGCCACCGTTCTAACTGGCTAATCAATTGATTGTTAGCACTTGAACCTGACGCATAGAGGTTGTACAAGTCTCCATTGAACGCCTTGTTTCCACCCTGATACTGGAAGAAAACTTCCAGATTCAATCCTTTGTAGGAGAAGTTATTCGCAATGCCACCGAAGTAGGTAGGGATGTTGGAGCCACGAACGGCTGCATCTCTTGCAGCCCCGCTATAGGATAGATTACCTAGCGTATCATAGATCATCGCCTTACCGTTAGCCGGGTTGATGCCGGCAAATTCAAACAAGTAATGGAATGAAATCGGCTCCCCAACAATCAAGGTATTCCCAATTCGCTTCTGATTGTTCGGTAAGGAAACCAGTTCGTTGTGCAGGGTGCTGAGGTTAGCAGAAATATTCCATTTGAAACCTGCCTGATCCAGCACGACACCACCCAATTCGATATCAAAACCGCGGTTCAATACTTCCCCGCTGTTACCACGCACTGATCCAACGCCAGAGTCAGTAGGGAGCGGTACATCAAACAACAAATCCTGAGTCAGGTTATTATAATACTCAATCGAACCCGTTAACCGGCTCTTGAACAAGGCGAAGTCAATACCGCCACTGAACTGAGTCTCTGATTCCCAGGAAATCAAGTCGTTACCCAACCGGGCCAACCTCAGGATAGAACCACCCAGGTACTGAGCACCGGCCGGAATACCAACAGAACCTGCTGCAGGACTGCCGTAGGCGGTGTACCAATCGTAGTCGTTGATATCAGAGTTACCAATTTTTCCATAGGAAACACGAATCTTAAGATCGTCTAACCAGGAAATTCCATCCATGAAACTTTCTTCGGTAATGCGATACCCAACCGAACCGGCATAGAAGGTACCATACTTGCTGTTGGAACCGAAACGAGATGATCCGTCTCTGCGCAACGTAAAGTCTGCAATATAGCGATCCTTCAAGGCATACTTCACCTGACCAAATACTCCCTGACGTGCGTTGTCAAAGAAGAATTCAGAAGCAGGGCGAGCGGTTGCACCGGAAGACAATAATCTCAAATCAGGATTTGGGTACGTAAACTGGGCAGCGGTTACACCACCACGCTCTTCTTTGCGATACTCAAATCCAACCAAACCGGAAACCTGGTGAATGTCATTGAATTTCTTGGAATAGGTCAAAGTCGAATTCGTGTTCCAGGCAATGGTTCTGCGACTCGTCACCACCATCTGACCACCGGCAAAAACCGGAATGGATCCTGGACGCTGGTTGTTATCCGTGCCGAAGGAGGCATCTACACCGGCAAAGCCAGCGAGTGTCAAGCCCGGAATAATTTCATACCCGATATTGAAGCTGGAAACAGTCTGAGGCGTACGACCCAGGCGAACTTCCTCTTCCACCCCTTGCTTTATGTTGTATCCGAACAAGTGCGAACCAGGCGCGCGCGTAGGATACAAAGCAAAACCACCTTCCGAAGTATAAGGGTTAGAAGTGGGTTGTGCCGTAAAGGCAGCCTGGAATGGACCGTTTACGAAGTTACCATTCGCAATGGCGCCAAACGTGCGCTGATAAGCCAGCGAGATGTTAGCACCGATCGTTAATTTGTCAGTAGGGCGGTGTGTTAAATTCAATCGTGCGGTACCCCGTTTCCAATCACTCATGATGATCTGGCCTTCCTGAAACTGATAGGAACCCGAAAACAAGAAAGAAGTTTTTTCATCACCACCAGACATGGAGATATCATAGGTACCGAGGTTACCGGTGTGGAACATTTCTTCCACCCAATCATGGCTCTCCAGATTCGGATCGTTCGGATCTCCAAATGTCGCGTATGATGTGGCAACCGGAAGACCCGCATTGCGGTAAGACTCTTCCTTTATTCTCGCGAATTGTGGGCCGTCCATCATTTCGTACAGGTTCAAAGGGTTAACGACCCCAAACTGGGCATTCACTTCCACAGCGGTCTTGCCCTTCTTCCCTTTTTTGGTAGTAACCAGGATAACCCCGTTGGCTGCCTGTGCACCATAAATAGCAGAAGAAGCAGCATCCTTTAATACTTCAACAGATTCAATATCATTCGGGTTAATAGATGCTAATGGGTTGGAAGACCCCTGGGTTGATTGCCCGAAACGACCCATCTGAACACCGTCAACAATCCAAAGCGGATCGTTGGATGCATTAATGGAGCCAATCCCGCGAACGCGCACGTTCAATGCACCACCGGGTTGACCAGAAGCTGTTTGGATTTGAACTCCAGCCAAACGACCCTGAATACCACGGTCAACAGACTGAACCGGAAGATTTTCCAATACATCGCCCTTTACGGAGGCTATGGAACCGGTGAGTGTTCGCTTTTCCTGAACACCATACCCGGTTACAATTACTTCAGAAAGTTGGGTTACATCAGAAGCCAATCGGACGTCAATCACAGAGCGGCTGCCAATCTCAACTTCCTGACTCACAAATCCCACAAATGAGAATACCAGCGTGCCTGCTGTTGATGGAACCGAAATGCGGTAGTTTCCATCAATATCCGTAATGGATCCAGTCGTGGTGCCTTTCAACACAACGTTTACACCCGGTAAACCTGACCCGTCTTCCGAAGAGGTGACCCTCCCCGTGACGGTACGCTCCTGCGCCCATGCCAAATTGGATATCAGCATTAACACAGAGAAAATCTTTACGAGTAAAATTTTCTTCATACTGTTTTGGTTTAGTTGATTAGAATATTTCTTAATAGCTCGCAAACTTAGAATAAAATTAATCACGCAAAAAAAATTTATGATTAAAGGGTGGTTAAAACACCCTATTTTAACCCTTTGCGGGGGATAAAGACCGTTGGTGTAATCACGTCTAATGGGTAGTAGCCTTCCGCATTAATGAGAAGTTGTCTAAGACAAAATTTTGAACTCGATGCGCCTGTTAAGCTGCCGATTTTCGTCAGAATCGTTTGGTTTTAGAGGTCTTTTGGAACCATAGCCTTTGATCTGAATCCGACTGGGAGCGATCTGATTCGAAATCAGGAAATCGGCTACAGCCCCTGCACGTTTTTCGGATAGTTGCTGATTGTAGTTCTCATTTCCCGTATTGTCTGTATGCCCCCCGATTTCCACGTTCACTGCTGCATTGCGCTGCATAAACTTTACAACTTCCATTAATTCGGTAATCGATTCCGGTCGTACCTCATATTTATTAAGATCAAAAAACAAATTGTTTAAAACCACCATGGCATTCTCTTGTACCGGTACCAAGGCAATGTCTTTCACCAACGGTTTCAGATCACGCGTTGTTTGATAGTCAAAGTGCAGGCTGTGAAAAAGAAACCCGGTCGATGAAACATACAAGGCATATTCAGATCCACCCGGAAGAACCATTAAATACTCACCGGTAACGGAATCGGAGTTTACTTGCGAGACCAGTTGATTCTGTTTCAGGTCAAATAACTCCACGGTGGCAACCATGGGCTGATTACTTTTTGTGTTTGTAACAATTCCTTTCAGAATATTGCCTACGGATTTTGTCACGAGCGCAGGTGGGATAATAATTTTGAATAAGCGGCTTCGGTTTTTACTCTCCTCACGCGAGTAATAGGCCATCGCTCCATCGGCTGATACAATAAATGAATACTGATCCCGGTGATCATTCAACGGTTTCCCAAGATTAACTGGAGTTGACCAACCCGATGAATTTCTCTCGATGCGGTAAATATCATATCCGCCATAACCCGGATAGCCGCTGGACACGACATACAAATCGCGGTTGTTTACATGGATGTACGGTGAAATTTCATCAAAAGGCGTGTTAATGGCCGGTCCCAAATTGTTTGCCTTGCCCCAGACATTATTCTCCAGGCGAGAATACCAGATGTCATACCCGCCCAATCCGCCTTTGCGATCCGAAACAAAATACAATTCGCGGCCATCCGCAGATAAAGAGGGTTGGGCATCCCAACTCGGACTGTTGATGGCGGTACCGAGGCTTTTCGGCTTGGACCAGGTATTTCCTGTTTTGCGGCTTTCATAAAGATCGCAGCCAGCCGCACCGCATACGGTAAAAATCAAATGCCGGCCATCTGCGGAGATGGTGCAGGCACCTTCGCGCATAACCGTGTTTATATTAGGAGAGAGCGATACCGGCACTTGCCACGCACCGGAGGCCGATTTGGTAGAAACCACCAGGTCTTCATTGTCATTTCGGGTACCCCCATAGCGGGCTGTAAAAATCAATTGCTGGCCATCGCCTGTAATTACCGGAAAGTACTGCATCGGAAAAATGTTAACCGAATCACTTAACGGTTCAATGTGATAATCATGCTCGCCCGGATTTTCAATGGAATACGATGCCTGGGTTCGCCACAGCGCAATCAACTCGATCTTCCTTTTGTCGATTCGCTCGAGCGCCAGGAATTTTTCGGCATACGATTTTGTACCTGTATAATTCGCTTGCCGTAGGTTGGTGGCGCATAAATCAAACAGATAGGATTTTTTCCGGATATCATCCTTCGCCAGCGCTAATCCTTTTTCATATGTGGCTGTTGCCTCGGCATATTTTTCCAGCGTTTTATAGATCGTGGCCAAACGATAATAAGCCTCTTCAAAATTTTTGTCACGGTCTATTGCCTGGTTCAATAATGTGATGGCCTCATTCCATTGGCCCCGCACCCGATAATTATCGGCTTGCCCATACAACTCTAACGCCTTTTTGTTTTTGGAACTGAGCGTTTGTGAAAAAACTTCCATGGATGGTATAAAAAAACAGAGAAGTAAGATTAATCCACGGTTTCGCATACAAGCAAGTTATGAGCGATGGGAATAAAACGTAATAATAAGGTATATAGTCTAGGACCCCAATCCCAATTCAAATCTGAATTCGGATCTACGGGATATTCATGTACTTATGCACCTGTAAAGAAATTTGCCATTGCGGGAATTTCTTTACGTATTCAATGATGGTGGGAAGCACCTCCCCTTCCTTGGACCACTCCGGTTGCAGGTACAGCTTGCAGTCCGGTCGAACCTGCCGGGCAAATTCCTCAGCCCATGCAAAGTCACTTCTATGAAAGATGACCACTTTTAACTCATCGGCCATTTTTGGAACGGAAGAATGAGGTGGCTTAAACTTCTTGGGTGAAAAGCAAACCCAATCCCAGTGTCCAGTAAGGTCGTACGCCCCGGAGGTTTCAATGTGGGTTTTCAAACCTGCATTTTTTAACACTACAGTAAGGGGTTGAAGATCGTGCATGGTGGGTTCACCACCGGTAACCACAGCTATCTTACTTCCACTTGCTTTTGCCCGCTCTGCAATTTGCTCAACTTGAATTCTAGGGTGTGCGGCAACCTCCCAGCTATCTTTCACATCGCACCAAACACAACGCACCTGGCATCCGCCCAGGCGAATAAAATAAGCCGCGCTTCCCTGATGAAACCCTTCCCCCTGAATGGTGTAAAAGTCTTCCATTAAGGGCAATTCGACATTCAAAATTTCAGATTCAAGATTTGATTTCATTGTTCAGGCAATTTTGAATTATGAATCTTGAAATGAATTAAGGATTTCTCAATTCAGTTGCCCGCAGCGTGTTCAACAATAATGAAGCAATGGTCATGGGACCCACTCCGCCTGGTACCGGAGTGATAAACGAAGTCTTAGGCGCTACTGCTTTAAAGTCCACATCCCCCTTTAATGCAAATCCATTCTTAAATTGGGGTCCCTCTACACGGGTTGTTCCTACATCAATCACCACAGCACCTTCTTTCACCATGTCGGCCGTAATCAGGCCGGGTTTGCCAACGGCCGCAATCAAAATATCGGCATGCCGTGTAAACAGGGTAATGTCTTTGGTGTATTTATGGCAAATGGTTACGGTAGCTTTTCCTTCTTCCACCAACATCATGCTCAAGGGTGCTCCTACCAACCGGCTTGCGCCCACCACCACACAATTCTTTCCTTCGGTGGGTATCTGATACCGTTTCAGCAATTCCATAACACCATACGGTGTAGCGGGCAGCAACAAGGGATGCTTCGATACGATGCTTCCAAAATTGCGATTGGTGAACCCATCGACATCCTTGTCCGGCCGGATTTTCTCGGTAATCCGTTCAACGGAAATATGCGCGGGCAGCGGCAATTGCACAATAAACCCATCCACATCCTCATCGCGGTTTACCTGATCGATGTGCTTCATTAATTTGTCTTCGCTGATCGTGTCAGCAAAGCGCAACATCGAATAGTGAAACCCAACTTCCTTACACGCTTTTACCTTGTGATCCACGTAGGTCTGACTAGCGCCATCATCGCCAACCAGGATAATCGCCAGGTGCGGAACTTTCTTGCCGGCTTGTTTGCGCAAGGCGACCTGTTCAGAAATTTCATTCTTAATATCGCCAGAAATCTTGCGACCGTCAATTAAGGTATAGGGTTGAGTTTCTGTCATTCGGCTTTGCAATTTTTGTAAGGTCTCAGCCCGCGACAAATTCAGGCTGAATAATAAAAATCAATTAGTCAATTTTCAATACAGCCATAAACGCTTCCTGCGGAATTTCAACATTGCCCACCTGCCGCATGCGCTTCTTTCCTTTCTTTTGCTTTTCCAACAACTTTCGCTTCCGCGAGATATCACCGCCATAACATTTGGCCAGCACATTCTTGCGCATTGCACTGATGGTTTCGCGGGCAATGATCTTTTGTCCAATGCTGGCCTGAATTGCAATCTCAAACATCTGTCGGGGGATCAACTCCTTCAGCTTCTCGCACAACTTGCGGCCCCACTCATACGATTTGCTTCGGTGTACGATGGCTGAAAGCGCATCCACCCGGTCCCCGTTCAACATCACATCCAGTTTCACCATGTCGCTTTCGCGGAAGCCGATCAGGTGATAATCCAGCGAAGCGTACCCGCGTGAAATGGATTTGAGTTTATCATAAAAGTCAAACACGATTTCTGACAAAGGCATTTCAAACGATAATTCAACCCGGTCGCTGGTCAGGTACACCTGGTTTTTGATAATGCCTCGTTTATCCATGCACAACCCGATAATCGGACCAATGTATTCCGCTTTCGAAATAATCTGCGCAGAGATAAAAGGCTCTTCGATAGAGTCCATCATCGTGGGGTCGGGCATCTCGGAGGGCGCATTGATCTCAATCACTTTGCCATTGGTAAGCAGCGCCTTGAACTGAACCGAAGGCACGGTGGTGATCACCGTCATGTCAAACTCCCGCTCCAACCGCTCCTGGATAATCTCCATGTGCAACATGCCCAGGAACCCGCACCGGAAGCCAAAGCCCAGGGCAGCCGAAGTCTCAGGCTCCCATACCAGGGAAGCATCGTTTAGCTGTAACTTCTCCATCGATGCACGCAACTCTTCAAATTCAGTGGTGTCCACCGGATAAATTCCGGCAAACACCATTGGCTTCACGTTCTCAAATCCCTTAATCGCTTCGCCCGGTTTATCAGCATGGGTGATGGTATCCCCTACTTTTACTTCTTTGGCTACTTTTATTCCGGAAATGAGGTAGCCCACATTGCCGGTACCAATCTCATTTTTCGGCTGCTTATCTAACTTCAACACACCGATTTCATCGGCATTGTACACCTGGCTGGTATTAACAAACTTTACTTTGTCATTCTTTTTGATGGTTCCGTTGAAAACCCGGAAATACACTTCGATGCCGCGAAAAGAATTGAACACCGAATCAAAGATCATGGCTTGCAAGGGGGCTTTCGGGTTGCCCTTGGGAGGTGGTACACGTTCTATAACGGCTGTCAGAATTTCTTCAATTCCTTTGCCTTCTTTGGCGCTGGCTTTTAAAACAGATTCACGATCGCAGCCAATCAGGTCAACAATCTGATCGGTAACCTCTTCGGGCATCGCTGCAGGCAAATCAATTTTATTAAGGATGGGTATAATTTCCAGATTATGGTCAAGGGCCAAATACAAATTGGAGATGGTCTGAGCCTGAATTCCCTGCGCGGCATCTACGATTAACAAGGCGCCTTCGCAGGCGGCAATGGAGCGCGACACTTCGTACGAAAAATCTACGTGACCGGGGGTATCAATCAGGTTGAGGATATACTCCTTACCCTGGTATTTATAGTTCATCTGAATGGCGTGTGCCTTGATGGTAATCCCTTTCTCCCGTTCCAGGTCCATGTTATCCAATACCTGGGCTTGCATTTGGCGCTGATTAAGGGTGCCGGTAAACTCCAGCAGGCGGTCGGCCAGGGTGCTTTTGCCGTGATCAATATGGGCGATAATGCAAAAATTCCGGATGTTCTCCATTCCCATCATTTCTTTCCTTGAAATTTAGGGGGCAAAGGTAGCCAAAAATGAGGGTTTCCAAATGGAAAGGGAAATACTTCATCAGACAACAATTAACGCTCTGAACAATTCATTTCCGGCTTTCAATTTCAACTCACTGCCATGCAGTTTTATGATCTGGTCACTTATCCAAAGACCCATACCCAGTCCGGCACTAAACGTGTTTTCTTTTTTAAATTCTGACTTCAAGGATTCAACATCGGCTACCGGTAATTGTGTTGAATTGGTCAATTCAATCTCATATCGGTCATTCTTATTTATTTGAACGGATACGATGGAATGATCGGGTGAATATTTGATTGCATTCTCCAGGAGGTTCGTCAATACAATTTCAAGTTTCTACATCCGTCAGTTAAAGACTACCTGAAGCTTATATTAATTTTTCTTAAGCCAGATAATTCCTATCTTCATTATACAATTTCGGAACTATGAAAAAGAATGTCATCATCGCGGTATTAACAATTATTTCAGTTTTTTCGGTGGCTTTTGGCTATCAGCAAAAATTAATTGCTGAAAAATTCAAATTAATAGCGGAAGAAAATGAAAGGCTTGCCCGCGAACAGGCAGAACGGGCTCTGCAAGAGGTAATGCGAGCAGAAATGAATCTTAGAAAGGCTGTAGAAGAAGCTGAAGCCAAAAGAAAATTAGCAGAAAAGAACAAATGAGGTTTAACCGTTCGCATCTCATCATTCTGTCCGATAGCTTACCTGTAAATTATTGCAGGTACTTTGAAGCGGTATGCCGCAACGCTTCTTTTTCTGTTGAACTCATCTCTGTAGGAGTCACCTTCAGTAATAGATCAAACATTACTTCCGGTTTGTAACCCAACTTGGCTGCCGTGTTGGCGCAAAATTTAATCTCATTCTCGTACAGCCGCTCATCCAGTTTCATCAACTGAACCAGGTTAAAGAGATAATTGAATTTCTGATCGGGCGATAATTCTTTGGCGATAACCGTATCGTGGCTTGAGTAGAACAAGGTCTCCACCGAAGATTCCGGAAATCCGTGGGCCTTACCGATGTTGATGATGTAATTCCGTTCCTGACTGGTCATGTCACCATCGGCCAGGGCCAGGTTCACCAGGAGTTTGAGTTGTTCCAGTACAATCATAAGGCTTGGAAATGACTTCGGTAAAAATAGGTTAAAATCAACTATCTTACATACCGTCTGAATAATTGAAGACCTTGTGAATTTTCTGGCCCATCTGTATCTGTCCGCCAATCATGAAGAGATTATGATCGGAAATTTCATTGGCGATTTTGTGCGTGGTCGAACGATGTATGAACAATATCCCTATCACATTGCGTTAGGCATTGAACTTCATCGGGAAATTGATGATTTCACAGACAATCACCCGGTTGTTTTGGAAAGCAAAATACGACTCCGGCCAAAGTACCGACACTACGCACCGGTAATCGTGGATATGTTTTATGATCACTTCCTTGCCAAATATTGGTCCCGGTTTCATACCCAACCGTTGAATTCCTTTGCACAGCACGCTTACCAGGTATTGACAAAATATGAACATCAGGTACCGGAGCGTGTTCAACAGCTTATGCCTTATATGATTGAAGGTAATTGGTTGCTGAACTATTCGCGTACCGAAGGCATTCACCGTGCCCTTAGTGGCATGGCCAGACGTTCGCCTTACAATTCAAAAATGAATGAGGCCGTTGAAGACCTGGAAAAATACCACGCTGAATTCGAAGCAGAATTTTCGGCTTTCTTTCCGGAATTAAAGTTGATGAGTGACAATTTTATTCGGGACCACGCCAAGGGAATCCAGGTCTGATTAAATGAAAAGGTTCGCCCATGCGATGAGCGAACCCTCTTTATGATCTCAGCAATAGCTATTTAATCTCCACCATTACCTCACTACTTTCTGCACCATTGCTAAACCTGACTTTGTATTTCCCCTTCCCCGCATACTTAAGGGTGGGCGTAGTGGTAGCCGGCTTTGTTTTTCCTTTTGCCGGGGCAGGAGCTACCGCATTTACCTTCAAGTCCCACGCAAGGGAGTGAAATCCAACAGCTCCGGTTCCGGTTAAGGTTCTGATCGGATTGTTTTTCTCATCAAACACTTCGGCTTTAATAGACGCTGCAGGCTTACCTATATAATAAAGAATGCTTGTTTTCGGCTCGTTCACCGGACTCCACGCATACTGTTTCTGCCCCCATCGTTCACTAAACCGGATGCTTTCCGGTGCGAATGCCATCACGCCTTTTGAAACATCGCTTAATGACTGCAACGGCTTCACATCGGCAACAAATACGCTGCGGCCGTGCGTACCCACCACCAATTCATTTTCGCGGGGATGCACCATCATATCATAACTCGGTACGTTCAATGCGTTGTTCAGCAACCTCCACGACTTACCTAAGTCAAGACTCACGAAGGTACCCTGATCCAACCCGCAATACAACAAGTTTGCATTTACCGGATCCTGGATAATTACATTGGCAACCGATTCAGGCAAGTCGCCTTTAACGGAGGTCCAGGTTTTGCCATAATCCGTACTCCTATATACATACGTTTTAAAATCGTCCTGACGATACCCGTTAACTGAAACAAACACGGTTGCCTCATCGTGCGGAGAAGGAGAAATGCTGCTGATCCATTTATCAACCGGTAACCCGCCCTGGATGGCGTCCCAACTTCCACCACCATTCTTGCTTACCCAAACATTACCATCATCGGTGCCTACATACAACAATCCAAATTGTAACGGTGACTCGGCCAGCGATGTGATGGTGGAGAATGGCACATTTCCTTGCGGCTTATTCTTTGTGAGGTCGCCACTGATGGCTTCCCAGCTTTCGGCTTTATTCAAACTGCGGTACACCCGTTGCGATGCCATGTACACAATGTCGGGGTTATGCTTGCTTAAAATGAGCGGGGTACGCCAGTTCCAGCGATTGGGGGCCTCCCCGATGTCGTGCGAGGGTGTGATGCGTGTGTTCTTTGACCGATCCAATTCCAGTTTGAAATAATTTCCAAATTGAAAACCCGTATACACCAATTTGCTGTTGCGCGGATCCGGAGCAACATACATCCCATCCCCACCAAAAATAGCATCCCAGTGTTTGGTTCGGTTCGGAATAGACCGCGATGAACCGCGCAGTACTCCGTTGTCCTGTAAGCCTCCGTAAACATTATAGGGAGTTTCCATATCAACATTAACGGTGTAAAACTGACCTACGGGCATATTGTTGAAATGAAGCCAGGTGTCGCCTTTGTCGTAGGATTGATATAACCCACCATCGTTGCCCATCAGCATGTGATTGGCATCAGTAGGGTTAATCCAAAGGGCGTGATGATCGCTGTGCATCGTTCCCAGTGAATCAATCTCCGTCCAATTTTTTCCGCCATCTTCCGATTTCAACATGGGCACTCCGTAGATGTAAACATCTTCGGTATCGGCAGGCGAAACACGTAGTTCTCCAAAATAATAACCGTAGGTAAAGTACACGCCATCGATATCAAAACTATGGGTGCGCTTCCAGGATTTGCCGGCATCTTCAGAACGATACACTTCCGCTCCTTTGATTTTTGTATTGAACAAATCCGAATTGGCATCTGCACCAAAATAGGTAGCCAGAGCATCGGGTTTGTACTTACCGGATTGCACATCCTGCTTCACGACCCGGGCCGTATACTTCGATGGGAACCGGCTGTCCTTCAACAACTCATCCAACTTCTTATCATCAAGTTTCAAAAAGTTTTCAACCGTCATGTCTTTGAAATCGGCAAGCTTCATCTTGCCATCAGCCGGAGTCTCTTTCTTTGCTTCCTTAATTTCTTCCTGGTTATCCAAAACAGCATACATCACATTGGGCTTGGTCCAGCAAACATCCAATCCAATGCGACCTACAAATTTTCCTTTCGGAAATCCTTCCGATGAAAGGGTCCAGGTTTCGCCTCCATCTTCAGAACGATAAATGGCCGAGCCAATCCCATTGCCTTTAAAGTCCCAGGCTTTACGGGTGCGCTCCCAGGTAGCGGCAATCAACTGATTTGGGTTTTGTGGATTGATAATCAAATCGGAAACCCCTGTACTGTCGTTAATGAACAAGGTTTTCTTCCAGGTTTTACCACCATCAGCAGTCTTGAACACACCTCGATCCGCATTGTGCGAATACAACGCCCCCAGCGAAGCAACCCACACGGTATTGTTGTCTTGCGGATGTATTAAAACCCGACCAATGTGATGTGACCCAGTTAACCCCAAATGAGACCATGTCTTTCCGCCATCCGTTGTCTTATACATACCCGAACCTGCATACGTTGACCGGCTTCCATTCTTCTCACCCGTGCCAACATATAAAATCTTCGGATCGGACTGAGACAACGCAATGTCACCAATTCCCAACGCATCCACTTGATCGAAAATGGGTGTGAAGGTGATTCCATTATTAGACGTTTTGAAAATTCCGCTCGAACCATAGCCTACATAAAACTCCTTTGTGTTCTTCAGGTTGACTTCAATATCCACAATACGACCCCCCTGTACGGTTGGCCCGATGTTTCTGACCGGATACTCCTTTAAGATAGATTGATCTTCCTTTTGCTTTCTGGCCTTGTAGGATGTCTCCAGGTCAGAACCATCCGTTTGAGCAAAACCCTGAAGGGTAAGGGCCAGCAACAATACAGGAGTAGTAAACTTTCTCATGGTATTTTTAATTTTGCTAAAAATAGGGAATTCCAACCGGGAGCGGGAATCCGGTAAACACCAATTATTTTAACGGTACTGTCACATAACTATGTTTAATGATCCTGAGCTTAACGGAAAATACCTGGGCACGATTTCGCAAGATTTTGTAAAAGTAGCCGACACCTTAAAAGAATCCTCTTATCAGATTCGTAAAGCCGGGTTTGAGTTTCCCATTTTCCCGATCTCGAAGGATGCGTTGCCCATCGGCCAGGTATTAATTCCGGCTGGTCCGCTTCATCTGGAATGGAATTACTATGCCTCCTTCCTGAATGAATTCGTACAACGCGAGTTGGTGGCCGCGGATAAAGAAGAGGACTTCAAAAAATCATACAAAGATCCGGATGAGTTTTGTTGCCTTTTTGTAGTGGATAAAGACTTTGCCAGTTTTGTATACATTCCGTTTCCGGAGGATTGATTCGTCATTTCACCAGCGCCTGATACACCAGTGCCCGGAGTTTGCTTTGATCATCCAATCCGTTTGTTGGAATTAATTGCTTGAAGTAAACTACCACCAGACCTTCTTTTGGATTAACCCAATAGGAAGAACCATAGGCTCCGCCCCATCCATATTCACCTTCCGAAGCGGGGGCACCGTATGCACCTACATCCTGAACAATTGAAAACCCAAGGCCAAAACCGGTACCCCCGTTCCACTCAAACTGAACATTGCCTAAATGATTGACAGTCATCAAATCAACCGTACCCGGGGCAAGTAGGCGTTGTCCATTGAAGGTTCCTTTATTCAACATCATTTGCAGAAACTTTGCATAGTCGGACGCTGTAGATAGTAAACCTGCACCCCCGGAAAAACTTTTTCGTGGTCCGGTTACGTACGCGCCCTGTCCGGTCATGTGCCCCGGATCCGGTGCACGCTCCAAGGGTTTATCTGCAAAAGCTGAGTACACCGTGGCCAGCCTGTTCACTTTACTTTGCAGAAGATAAAAATGGGTGTCTTTCATCCCAAGGGGTAAAAGAATCCTGTTTGTCAGGAATTCTTCGAGCGATTGCCCGGATGCTTTTTCAATCACCACTCCTAAAATATCAGTATTGTATCCGTAAACATACTTTTCACCCGGATGTGCTTCCATCGGCAGTTTACCCATTCTTGAAATTGTTGCTGCAATGGGTTCATCGCGATCGGCAAAATACCAGCCTTGAATACCGGCCTCCTTCCACTGATCGGCACCCACTCCATAACCATACCCGATGCCCGCAGTGTGGGTTAAAAGATCGCGGATGGTAATGGCTCGCTTTGCCTTCACAACATCATACCCACCCCCATCGCGCGGCCGGGCTACTGTGGTTTCTTTAAATTCAGGAATATACTTTCCAACCGGATCGCTAATCAACAGTTTACCTTCTTCCTGCAACATCATAATGCCCACACTCACAATCGCTTTGGTCTGAGAGGCAATTCTGAAAATTACATCCCTGGTCATGGGTGCATTCGACTCAAGATCGCGGCTTCCAAAGGCATTTAAGTAGGCCACTTTGCCATGACGCATCACAAGCACAACACTGCCGGCCATCTTCTTGTCCTGGGCATAGGCTTGAAATACATTGGTAAGTCGCTGCAACCGATCCGGAGCAAAACCAAGCTCTTCCGGTTTGCCAACGGGTAAGTCCTGTGCAGGAAGGGAAGAAACAAAAAGTAATAGAAGCAAAAGCGGACGAAGTAGACTGGTCATGGCAAAGAAATTATCACTCTATATTAGAAATGATTCAACCTAATTCAAAATCAGCGACCTACAGATGCCTGAGGATTTGATCCGGCAATAGAAAACTCAGGATTGACCTTTAAAATGATTCCACCCCTGTGCCTGGATCGGAACTTCGGTTTGCTGTTTGGTAATCAACACATGTTGGTCCGGATCTTTGTGCATGTGGCCAATGAAATGGATATCCGGATGATTCTTGATTTTATCGTAGTCGGAGGGGTGGATTGTAAAAAGTAATTCATAGTCCTCGCCTCCGTGCAGTGCACAGGTGATGGGGTCCAGTTTAAACTCAATAGCCGTTTCGTAGGTGCTGTGATCAATCGGTACTTTGTCTTCAAAAATCTTTACCCCCAAATTGGAATGCTTGCCCAGGTGAAATAATTCAGAAGCGAGGCCATCCGAAATATCAATCATGGAGGTAGGCAGGCAATTTCTATCTCGCAATTCGTGAATGATATCCATTCGGGCTTCCGGACGTAGTTGCCGGCCCACCAAATATTCGTACTTCTCAAGATCGGGTTGCATCTCAGGATTGGTTAAAAATACCTGCTTCTCGCGTTCAAGTACCTGCAGCCCCATGTACGCTGCTCCCAAATCGCCTGTTACACAAATGATATCATTGGTTTTGGCACCGCCTCGTTTCACAATCTGCTCTTTTGGAGCCCGCCCCAATACGGTAATTGAAATGATTAAGCCGGAAGTGGAAGAGGATGTATCGCCTCCAACCAGGTCTACTTTGTAATTTTTACAAGCCATTTGAATGCCTTCAAACAAAGCATCGATGGCTTCCACAGAAAAGCGGTTACTGATCGCCAGGCTAATAACGATTTGCTCCGGCTTGCCATTCATCGCGGCAATGTCTGAAACGTTAACTGCTACAGACTTGTACCCCAGGTGTTGCAGGGGCATATACGACAAATCAAAGTGAATGCCTTCAAGAAGCATATCAGTGGAAACTAACACGGCCTGTTCACCCGCATCGATGATGGCCGCATCATCGCCAATACCCACCAACGTAGTACCATTCGTGATTGAAAATTTACTTTTAATCCTATCAATCAGTCCAAATTCACCTAATTGAGAAAGTTCTGTACGGTTATCACTCATGGTAAGGGCCGTTAACCGGCAACATTGTTCGTTCGTCCGGCAAAAGTACTATTTGCCTTGCACTCTGCCACACCTGGTGGAATGCGCAGTATTAATCCCAACAAATCAAAAGGTTATGAAACGTGGAATTGCATTCGGCATGTTGGTTGTGATCCTGTTAACGGGTTGCTCTACTGTAAAACCTTACTACGAAACCAAAGAGGGGAAAAGGAAGCAGAAGTACTACAACGATATTCAATATGGACGAAATGCCCATCCTAAAATGAAATTCTGATCAGCGCCTTTCCTGGCACAACTCCACCAATACGCCATTGGTTGTTTTAGGGTGTAGAAAAACGATCGCTTTATTGTCAGCTCCAGGCTTCGGCTCATCTGCTAACAGCTTAAATCCGGATTCGGCTAATTCTGACATCTTCGTTTCAATCGGGTCCACTTCAAAGGCAAGGTGGTGTAACCCCTCGCCTCGCTTTTCAATGTATTTGGCGATGGCTGAATCGGGCCGGGTGGCCTCCAGCAATTCTATTTTAATATCTCCTACCGCAAAGAAAGAGGTTCGTACCCCTTCCGATTCAACCTCTTCAATTTTATAATGGGGTTTACCCAACAACTTCGCAAATAGTTTATTCGATACGTCCAGGCTTTTTACCGCAATACCAATGTGCTCCAGTTTCTTCATAGCGTTCAATTAAGCTGATTTTGTTAATTTTGATAGAAAATTGGGAAACTTTTCAGGCTTTACGAAAGTTTTAAAACGAAATGCCAAAAATTACGACCGAATCGACCAGCGATGTGCATGTAGAAGCCGCCCGTGTGCAGCAGCAAATCAAGGACTACCTGGGTTTGCGCACGAGTGATCTCATCTTTGAATATAGTTTGCACGATGGCAAGACTAAACTGGACCTGATAACCATCAACCCACGTCATAATCAATCTTTCCTGTTCCACTCCGAAACCGGTGCCGATAAGGTGGATGCCTTGAAAAAGATGTGGAATTATGTACAGAACTATAAAGAGAAAGAGAACTCCTATACCATACAATGGGTAACCAAAAATGACGCTGAGTTGCATACCTCTTATTTTCGTGCCAGCAACATTTTGGACGCCCTTGAAAAATTATATTATGGTCGCGACCGGAACACAATTACCGTATTTAGTGTTGTATTGAATCCGATATCATAACTGACAATGATTACCGTAACTGACAAAGCAAAAGATAGAATCATAAACCTCCGAAAAGAAGAAGGTAAATCCGAAGGTCATAACATCCGGGTCTCCGTAAAAGGCGGAGGATGTTCCGGTTTGATGTATGACCTGGGCTTTGACGATCAGATTAATCCTGTGGACCAGGTGTTTGAAGACAAAGGCATTAAAATTCTGGTGGACAAAAAAAGTCTTTTGTACCTGTTGGGCACTACCCTTGATTTTTCAGATGGATTAAATGGCAAGGGCTTTCAGTTCATCAACCCCAACGCATCGCGCACATGTGGGTGTGGTGAGAGCTTCTCCGTTTAACCAGCCCTACTTTCTTATATGGTTGCAATGCACTTGAGCTCAATGGCAATTGGCGTTGGCAGGGCATTCACTTCCACCGTTGTGCGGCACGGTTGCGTTGCTTTATCGGGAAAATACGTTGCATAGATATTATTGAATACCGGAAAATCATCCTTCATGTTGGTAAGGTATACCGTAATGTCAACCAGATTTTCCCACTTCGAACCAGAAGCCTCTAATACAAACTTCACATTTTGAAAAACGGAATGACATTGCGCTTCGATGTCATAAGAAATTATGTTCCGATGTTCATCCATTGTAACTCCCGGAATTTCTTTAGATCCCCGTTTTCGAGGTCCAACTCCTGATAGGAATAACAAGCTACCCACTTTTCGCGCATGCGGATAAGGGCCCACAGGCTCCGGAGCTTTATCAGAGGAAATTATTTCTGCCATGGATTAAATTCCAAATACCAAACTTGCCCATAAACTATGATATTCCGCACCTTCCTTTTCGGAATGGATCATTTTTACGCTGCTCACCATCCACGGCCCAACAGCACTGATAGGGAAACGGATTGTTCCGTCATTCTCCGTATAAATATTCTGGAGAAAAGTAGTTGTATGGGTGCGATTCCAAACTTTCACGAGAGCATGCGGTGCCGGTTTTCCTTCAAATAATACCCGGCATTGCAGGTAATCACCAACGTTCAAAGTGTAAGGATTCTGATCCGGTACAATTTCATACCTAAGACCTACTCTTTTCTTAAAGGTATCATCCGTCCGGTCTCCACTTTGCACCAGCAGTTTCGCGAACCGGGTATAGTATTCCGAAGATTTTGCATTCAATGTCCCGAACTTTTTCCGCTCGTCTAATATGTACTCGAGCCCATCTTCTTCCAGATACGCATTGAATTTGTCGCCCTCCAGCTCAATGTAGGCATCATTGCTTTTAAGTGCGAACAAGTACGTACCTCCTAAATCAGTCTTATAAACAATGTTGGAACCTGCAGTGGGCTTAACCGATTTTGTCAGGTCCCGCACGCCATTCAATCGATGCAATTCAAGCTTTTCAACTTTGTGTCGGCTCAAGTCCCAGAACTCCCCTTCAAAGCCCTCACCCACCATCAGATCAATTTTGATTTCTTCCCCGGTACGATAACGGAATTTTTTTGGTTGCAGCCAGAATTCGTGGGCATTAACCAGATAGGCTACAACTAATATGACTCCCGTTGCTACGGCCTTTTTCATTCAATTCCCGTTAGGATCGTTTCTGATTCATGATCTCCTCTATCTCCTCCGCCTCAATGGGGATATTGCTCATCAAGTCATGATTCTTGTTCTTGCCGATCACCACATTATTTTCCAACCGGATGCCAAACTTTTCCTCTTTGATGTAGATACCCGGCTCAATCGTCCAAACAGAACCTACTTGTACCTGATCGTGCATGTTGCCCACATCATGTACATCCAATCCCAACATATGTGAAGTGCCATGATAGAAGTACTTCCGGAAGGCCGGATTCTCAGGGCTTTGCTTCTTAATGTCTGTCTTATCAATCAGTTTGAGTTTTAACAACTCTGCCTCCATTAACTTTTCAATTTCCTTCTGATAGTCAAAGTAAACCACGTTAGGCCGTAACAATTTCATGGCCTGCCGGTGAATACGCAAAACCGCATTGTATACCTCCTTCTGGCGTCTGGTGAATTTACCACTGACGGGAATGGTACGGGTTAGATCACTGTTATAGTTGGCGTATTCCGCGGCTACATCCAGTAAAAGTAGATCTCCGGCATGACATTGCTGGCTATTCTCAACATAATGAAGGATGACGTTGTTTGATCCGGATGCAATAATAGGTGTGTACGCAAAGCCTTTCGAACCAAGCCGCTTGAATTCATGAATAAACTCCGCTTCAATTTCATACTCCATGACGCCCGGGCGAACATAATTCAGGACTCTCCGAAAACCGCATTCGGTGATATCGCAGGCTCGTTGCATTAGTTCGATTTCGCGAGGTTGCTTCACCCTGCGCAATTCACTCATGATGGGAGCAATTCTGCGATACCGATGCAAAGGATAGGTTCGCTGGCACCAATCAATAAACCGGGCATCCCGGCTTTGCACCACTACTTCCGAGCGGTAGTGTTCGTTGGTATTTAAATACACATTGTCAACCCCGCCCATGGTCACCATGTGATGAAAGAGCTTTTCAAACCCCGAAACCCAGACTACCGTTTCGATTCCCGAAATCGCTGTAGCTTCTTTTTTTGTGAGCTTGTGGCCTTCCCACTTCTCCATTAACTCATTGGGCTCACGCAGAAAAAGTACTTCGCGGTATTTTTTATCCGGAAAATCCGGGCAGATAACAACCATGCTTTCTTCTTGATGTATACCGCTTACATAATAGAGATCGCTGTTTTGAATGTATCCCAATGTACCATCGGCATTACTTGGCATTATGTCGTTGGAGTTAAAGACTACCAGAGAACCCGGCTTTAATTTCTTGATGAGTCGCCTGCGGTTGGAGATGAAGAGTTCCTTGCCAATGGGTTCGTGTCGCATGGGTATTCCAGAATTTTCTTGATTAATCCGTTTACTTCTGATAGATTTTGGAAAGTTATAAATACCCCAGCACATGAAAAAACAATCCGCCTTAATTGTCCTGTTGCTCCTTTCCACGTGTATCCTGGCGCAGGAAAAGAAGTATACACCTACCCCTGAAAATATGAAAAACCGGGAGTGGTTTCAGGATGCCAAATTCGGACTGTTTATTCACTGGGGCGTATACAGTGTGCTGGGCGATGGCGAGTGGGTAATGAACAATCAACAGATCCCTATTAAAACGTATGAAAAGATCCCGGCCTTCTTTAATCCCACCCAATTCAATCCTGCTGAATGGGTGCAGATGGTAAAAGATGCGGGCATGCAATACATCACCATCACCAGCAAACACCACGATGGCTTTGCCATGTACGATTCCAAAGTGTCGGATTATACTATTGTAAAGCGAACCCCGTACGGTAAAGATGTTTTGAAAATGCTGGCCGATGAATGCCGCAAGCAGGGCATCAAACTTTTCTTCTATCATTCGCAATTAGACTGGCATCATCCTGATTATTTTCCGCGGGGTAACACGGGTGGAAGTTATACAGGTCGCGAAAACAAAGGCGACATGAATAAATACCTGGATTACATGGATGCCCAACTGACCGAACTGTTAACCAATTATGGCGAGGTGGCCGGAATCTGGTTTGACGGCATGTGGGATAAAAAAGATGCGGAATGGCGACTTGAAAAAACCTACTCACTGATCCACCAACTTCAACCCGCCACCCTGGTGGGCAGCAATCACCACGTAACTCCCTACGAGGGTGAAGATTTTCAGATGTTTGAAAAGGATTTACCGGGCCACAACACCACAGGCTTCGCACCCGAACAAAAAATTGGTGACCTGCCCAAAGAAACCTGCGAAACCATTAACAATTCGTGGGGCTTCAACCTGCGTGATGATCGGAATAAAAGCCGGAAGGACCTGATTCAGTATCTGGTGAAAGCTGCCGGCTATGGTGCCAACTTCTTATTGAACGTGGGGCCCATGCCCAACGGAAAGATTCAACAAGAACATGTTGACCTTTTGAAACAAATGGGAGAATGGACCCGCCAGTATGGGGAAACCATTTATGGTACGAGGGGTGGACCCTTAAGCGCGCGCGAATGGGGTGTAATGACTCAAAAAGGAAACAAAGTTTATGTTCACATTCTTAACTGGCATGACGAAACGCTCACGCTCCCAAAACTTGGTAAAAAGGTAATCAGTGCAAAAGTGTTTATTGATAAAACGCCTGTCAAATTTCTGGAGAATGACTTCGGCTTGAGCCTCAAAATACCGAAGGAGAAAATGAATGATGTTGATACGGTAATAGAACTTGAAGTGAAATAAAATGAAAATGGACAGTTGACAATGGATAATGAAGGGCCAGCCCTCATTTTCAACTGTCCATTATCAATTAGTTACTTTCTCCTTGCGGATCATTCACATCATCGGTGTCCACGTAGTTGATGATGATAAACGTGAACAGGAGTCCGGAGAACAGACCTTCCAAAGCCACCATAAAGGCTGTGATATAGGGATTCAAATACCGGCCCATGGGTTCATTCTCAATAATTCCCTGCATAAAAGCCGAATCCACACTCATGTAAACAAATAAAAAGATTGCAAAAACAGCGGAGGCAACCGCTCCGGTAGCTACTCCGGTAATCAATGCCCGGAAATAATTCATGTGTTCCTCATGTGTTTGTTTGAATTTCTTCAGGGCATAGTAAATACCCCCCACCTGAATGAATACGTTTAAAAAACGGAGCTCGTAAATGTGTGCCAGACCTACAACTTTCATGATCAGGAAAAAGGCAATGAGACCGCCCGCGATTTTCAGACCATAACTTTCCGGAATGCGATTGGGATTGGTGAACAAACTCATGGGATTACAGGGTTAGTATGTTGGCTAATTTTTGAATTTTTTCACACAATTACAATCTTTTAGATGCCTTAATATTTTGATACCTTCATTGCCCGAAATGAAAATGGCTTACGTTTAACCCAAAAAACACCAACATGATCAAGAAAATACTCTTCATCCTGGCAGGACTCATTGTCTTGCTTACGCTGATTGGCTTTGTACTTCCTGCCAAGCTGGAAGTTTCTAAACGTGTTACCATCCAGGCATCCCCCTCCGCAGTCTTCGAGGAAATTAATGATTTGAAACGGTGGGAAACGTGGCAATACTGGAATACGCTGGACCCAACAGACATGAAAATTGTTTATGGAGAGAAGACCGTGGGAACCGGTGCCACGTACAGTTGGGACAGCCCGGTGCTCGACCAAGGGACCATCACACTGACCGAAAGCATTCCTGACAAATCGGTTGCCATTTCCATGGATTTTGGAGGCAATCCCGCCAGTGGATTATACTCGCTTGAGGCAGAAGGTGACAATACCAAGCTCAATTTCAATTTTACGGCCGACCAGGGCATGAATCCGTTCGGACGATGGATCAACTTGTTTATGAAAGGAGAAATCGAAAAATCATTTGATTATGCCGGAGAAAAAATAAAGAGCATTGCCGAAGCAAAACCCAAATTCACATTTGAAATTTCCGAAACGGAAGTTCCCGCTACGAGTTATGTAGGACTTACCCATACCATGAGCCCCCAGGACCCCGTAGCCATCAGCACTCAAATGGCAAAAATGTATACCGAGCTGGACAATATGCTAAAGAAAGCGAAGGTACCCATGACCGGCTATCCCTTTGCCCTTTATCCTAAATTCTCCGAAGAATCGATGGAAATGATTTGCGCTATGCCGGTTGCTGCTAATGCCAAATTGCCTGGTAAATACAAGGTTGCCCAAGCAGAAGGTGGTTCGGTGGTGAAGGGTATTTATAAAGGTAACTACAATAGCCTGCAGGCCATCCACACGGAAATTCAACAGTACATTCAGTACAAAAAGTTGGCGGAACGCGGAGCACCTTGGGAGGTGTATGTAACGGATCCGATGCTGGAGAAGGATACTGCGAAATGGATAACCGAAGTGTACTATCCGGTTACAAAGAATTAAGTGACCCTGCACGATTTCAAAGAAAGTCTGAAAGAACAGCAACCACCCCCGGTTGCTGTTCTTTTACAAGCGCTTTGGTATGAAGCCAAGGGTGATTGGGAGAAAGCCCATAACCTTGCCCAGGATGTACCCACATCCGATGGTGCGTTGATTCATGCCTATCTGCATCGGGTGGAAGGTGATTTGAGTAACGCACGCTATTGGTATCATCGTGCACAACGGAACATTCCGAACCAAAGCTTAACAGAAGAATGGGATTTGCTTGTTACTGAATTATTATCCCGTTAAATGCATGCCCTCACCGGTGGCCTAATTTTCTGAGCCTTCGTGTTCTCTGGCCTTAACCGTATGCTCTTTCCATTGTTGCAATTCCTGCTTTCGCTTTTCCAATTCTTCGGCAGTTGGCTTGTAGCCAATCAACCGATTCAAGTCGGGTTGGCCGGCATCCACCCAGGCGGTATACCAAAAATCTCCGGTGCGTTTCACACTGTTGCGAAAGAATCGCTCCACCATTCCATTGAGCGCGTGGTGATACTTTTTAGAATATTCCTGTGAGTAAACCCGGATAGTCTGCTTTCCCTTCGATTCAAAACTGAATTTACTGGGTGTACTTCGGGAAAGTTGTAACTCAACATTCAATACCGAATCTACCGCTTGATTGGATTGCTGCACCATGGCCCAGGCTGCCAATTGGATGTTGGGCACATAAGAGGCCGTCCCGACATAAAAATCATACTGTTCGAAAAACAATTCCGGCAGCCGCGATTCCCAAAAACCATGAATGCCCACCTGGTTGGTTAGCTGACCATCATAATTTCGGGTGGTGTGAAGCGGCACATGGGCATCGGCAATGTAGTGACTCAGGTCGGAGGATAATCGAAGAATTTTTTCAGGATCCTGGAGCAGGAATGCCTCTTTTAACTGAATGTAAACCCGATGAATGTGCCAGGGTAAAATTCCCCGGGCTTCCAGCGTATCCTTACCATACCGTTCAACTGCCTGGTTCCAGTACCGGGGCAATGTGTAGGCGGCACTGTCTCCATAATCATCTAAATCTATATAGTGACGGGGTGCTTCTTCAGGAATGGCGTACCGCCTGCGGTCGGGGTTGACCGAGGCCTCTGTTAAATAATCGATGTTCTTTTTATAAAATCCGGCCAGGGACGGAGGAAGGGTGAAAACCGCTAACCGGCTGATCTTTTTATGCGCGAAAAAGCCCCAATTAAACGACATCCCAGTCAGACAAAAGAGCCCAATACTGATCAAAAACACCTTTTTCGGCATACCGATAAAGATATTCAAAGTCATTGGGGTAGCCACGTTTGCATTTCCAATTATTGCGCTTATTTTTGCAGTCCGTTTTGAAAAAAGCATATGGCAAATCATAAATCAGCAGAGAAGAGAATCCGGGCTAATGAGACCAAGCGTGTAAGAAACCGCTATCAGGCCAAGACGACCCGCACGCAAATCAAGAAATTAGCCACCACTACTAAGAAAGATGAAGCCGAGGCCTTATTGAAGGAGGTTTCTTCCATGATTGATAAGCTGGCCAAGAAGAATATCATTCATTGGAAAAAGGCAGCGAACCAGAAATCAAAGCTTACGAAGCGCGTTAACGCATTGTCATAAGCCCTAGCATTATATTTTTTCCCTCCCTGGCTTCGGTTGGGGAGGGTTTTTTTATGCCGTTGAGTGAGTAACTTCGGGCTTGTGAAAATTGAAGACAGTAAACCGCTTAAAATTACAGAGTGGTCGCCCGAAGACCGCCCACGAGAGAAGTTGCTGCTAAAAGGAACTTCGGCTTTGACAGAAGCGGAATTAATTGCCATTCTGATTGGATCGGGCACAGCCAAAACCAGTGCTGTTGAACTCGCAAAAAAAATCTTGTTGCAGGTAAATAACAACCTCAATGACCTGGCCCGCTTTACCGTAAAAGATCTGATGAAAGTGAAGGGCATTGGTGAAGCAAAAGCCATTACCATCGTTGCTGCCATCGAGTTGGGGCGAAGACGAAAAGAACAAGATCCTGAAGAGAAACCTAAAATAAATAGTTCGAAAGATGCGTTTGATCTCCTGAAAGGGCATCTGATGGATCTAACGCACGAAGAATTTTGGGTTTTGTACCTGAACCGCTCCAACCGGGTTCTCAATAAAAAGCGCATCAGCGAAGGGGGTGTGGCTGGAACGGTAGCGGATCCTAAAATCATTTTCAAACTGGCGCTGGAGGAACTGGCAAGTGGAGTGATCGTGGCGCATAATCATCCCTCCGGCAACCTGACAGCAAGCCAAAGTGATCTTGATTTAACCCAAAAACTGAAAGAAGCGGGGAAGTTCCTTGAAATCCAACTCCTTGACCATCTGATTATTGCTAACCAGAAATATTATAGCTTTGCAGACGAAGGGTTGTTATGACCAAAATTAAATTTGTTTCCGGGGCCTTATTGGGCGTGTTGCTCATCGTATTCGTGGGGTTCGTTTACATACCGCATGAAGATGAAAGCATCGTCTTTAAAACTCCGTTGTGCGACAGCGTGAGTCTTTCTCAAGCGAGATCCGCGAACAACTTGCTTGCATCCGTAAATTTTATCGAAATAGATCCAGCGGCTAATCCGTATGTGCAGGAAGTTGCTGAAGAGTACGGCCGATTTATTCAGCAGGCCGTCCAACGCGGTATGGCACCCGGGGCAGCCGTGGCCATCATAAAAGATACCTCCATTATTTACCTGAAAGGTTTCGGACTGAAACAGGTGGGCACGACCGACTCGATTGATATTCATACCGTATTCAGACTCGGCTCCGTATCCAAATGCTTTGCGTCTGTGTTGGCAGGCACATTGGTAAGTAAGCAGCTAATTCACTGGGATGATCCGATCCAACGCTACTATCCCGAATTTCAACTGAAATCGAAAGAACATGCCGAAAAAGTAACGGTGCGGCACGTACTTTCACACACCACAGGACTGCCTTACCATGCCTATACCAACATGATTGAAGAACACATTCCGTTGGATACGCTTTTGTCGAGCTTAAAAAGCGTTAGCCTTTTTGGAGAACCCGGCCAGCTCTACAGCTATCAGAACGTGGGCTATAGCTTAATTGAAAAGGTGGTGGAAGCAGCCACGCATCAATCCTTTGAGGTGGCCTTAACACAAAATATATTTGAGCCGCTGCACATGCAGAACAGTTCTGCTTCTTACGAATCCATCAGCAACCATCACAATGTTGCACGACCCCATCATTTTGCCAGAAAGCGCTGGGTTCCGGTTCCAATCTCCGACACGTACTATAATGTAGCACCGGCCGGGGGCGTAAATGCCAGCATTGCTGATATGGCGCTGTGGTTGCAAGCCTTGCTCACCGAGTCGGATGCATTAATGACCGACACCGTGCTCCATGAAATTTTTGAACCCCAAGTGAAGGCCATTTCAAAAAATCGGAATTTCTATCGGTGGAAGCGACCTCGGGCATCATATTATGGATTAGGTTGGCGCATTATCCATTTTCAAAATGACCAACTGCTTTATCATGGTGGGTATGTCAATGGCTATCGGAGCGAGGTGGCGATTGATCAGAAAAACAAAATTGCCATTTGCGTACTGACGAATTCCCCGGGCAATTTGGCCGATTTATCGATTCCCGAATTTTTTAAGAGGTATGGACTCAAATCGGATTCCATATCCTACTGGGAAAATCGAAACAATGTTCTGTTCGTTAAAAATACAGACCTCAATTCTCCGGTATTGAATTGATGAAAAGCTCGTACCTGATTCCACTTATTCTGATTGTTGCCCTTGCCGCCTTTGTCATGTATTCCCTTCAAGGAGGAAAATCGGACGAGGAGTATGTTCAGTCGATTGCCACCCATCGCGCAGAGATGGAGAAATTTATGAAGTCAGGAACCGGCTCCCCTTTTCTTAAGGACAGCATTCCCTTTGACGGACTCCAGTATTTTTCCGTGGATCCCGGATTCCGGGTCAAGGCAAAACTCGAGCACATTCAGGATAAAAAGGTGGTCCTGCTCGCCACCAGCGATGGTAAAGAACAAAAGTATCTGGAGTATGCGTATGCCGTATTTAACCTGGCAGGCACTGAAAACCGATTGCTGATACTTGAACTCATGGACATGGGCCCGCAACGGGGCAAGCTATTCCTTGCCTTTTCTGATGAAACCAGTGGACAAGAGACCTACGGAGCCGGGCGGTATCTGGATGTGAAGAAAGTTCCGGCTGCCACTTCTATGGAACTCGATTTCAATCTGGCATACAATCCCTATTGTGCCTATAACGACAGTTATTCCTGCCCTTTCCCCCCGCGCGAAAACATACTGAAGGTTGCTATTCGGGCAGGTGAAAAGACCTACCATCCCTGATTCAGATAGGGAGCCGGGTGCTTAGAAAAGAAGACCCAAACATGTACTTTTGACACCTTGATTTTTTCGCGCGCATGAAGATCTCGTACAATTGGCTGAAGCAATACATTGATATTCCGGAATCAGCCGAAGACATCGGTAAGATTCTTACCTCTACCGGGTTGGAAGTAGAGAGTGTAGAATCCTTCGAATCGATACGCGGTGGATTGAAGGGGTTGGTAATTGGGGAAGTCATAACCTGTAGCAAACATCCCAATGCCGATAAACTTTCGGTAACAACTGTTGATGTGGGTGGTCATGTGTTGCCCATCGTCTGCGGAGCTTCCAATGTGGCGGCAGGTCAAAAAGTGGTGGTGGCTCTTCCAGGAACAACCGTGCATCCAACAAAAGGTGATCCCTTTCTTATTAAAGCGACTAAAATCCGGGGCGAAGTTTCCGAAGGAATGATCTGTGCGGAAGATGAAATCGGATTGGGTGAAAGTCACGCGGGCATTATGGTGTTGAGTACACAAGTTGCTAACGGTACACCGGCAGCGGAATATTTTAATATTCAGAGTGACTATGTGCTGGAAATCGGATTAACACCCAACCGTGCCGATGCGGCCTCGCACATCGGGGTAGCTCGCGATATCAAAGCAGCCTGTAAACGGAACTTGACGCTCCCTTCCGTGGAAGCTTTCAAGACGGAGAATAATAATCTGACCATTCCAGTGACCGTTGAAAATCCCGAGGCATGTCCACGGTATTCTGCAGTTACTATTTCGGGAATAACAGTTCAGGAATCTCCCGGTTGGTTGCAGAACCGGTTAAAATCGATTGGCCTTACCCCCATCAATAATATTGTTGATATCACCAACTTTGTGTTGCATGAAACCGGTCAGCCACTCCATGCTTTTGATGCGGATGCCATTGCTGGTAAAAAAGTCATCGTAAAAACGCTTGCGGCCGGAACAAAATTCAAAACGCTGGATGATAAGGAACGCACCCTCACGGCCCACGATCTAATGATCTGCAACGCGGAAGAACCCATGTGCATTGCCGGGGTATTTGGCGGAATGAAGTCGGGCATAACCGCAAAAACAAAGAATGTATTTTTAGAAAGCGCCTGCTTTTCACCGGACTACATTCGCAAAACCGGAATGCATCATCAACTAAAAACAGACGCCTCGTTCCGGTTTGAACGAGGTACCGATCCGAACCTAACCGTGTATGCGTTGAAACGGGCCGCTCTGCTGATGAAAGAAATTGCCGGAGGTATGTTGTCGTCAGAGATGGTGGATGTGTATCCGGAAAAAATTAAAAACCGGCTCATTACCATAAAAGATAAAAATGTGAACCGGCTAATCGGAAAAGTGATTCCAAGAGATCAGGTTTTTGAAATCCTGGCAAGCCTTGAAATAGAAATCATTAAGAAAGATCCGGATTCATTCACGGTTTCAGTACCCCCCTATCGGGTGGATGTTACCCAGGAGGCCGACATCGTGGAGGAAATACTCCGCATTTATGGATTCAATAACATCGAACTGACAGAAATTGCAGGCACCGATTATCTGGCCGAGTTTCCCGAAAAAGACATCAATAAATTCAAACGAACGTTGGGTTCGATGCTGATTGGAAACGGCTATTTTGAAATCCTGAACAATTCATTGACCAACGCTGCGTATCAACAAAAGCACAACCTGTCGTTTACCGGCACACCGATTGAGATCTTGAATAAACTCAGTGAAGAACAGGGTATTTTACGTCAGTCCATGCTATTCACCGGGCTGGAAGTATGTGCCTATAACATCAATCGCAAACAGAAGGACATAAAACTATTCGAGTTTGGGAAAATTTATTGGAAGAATGACCCTGCTGAGAATGGAAAACCTGCCTACACAGAAGAAGAAAGACTGGCGCTGTACGTAACCGGTAATTTTGAAAGTGAAAACTGGCAGAACAAAAGCCGTGGGGTGAATTATTATGATTTGGCTCAACAAGTTGTTCAATTATTGGAAAAATCCGCACTGGAGAACATCAAGCAGGAAAAATTAGCGGATCCGCTTTTTGATTATGGCATGTGTTTATTGAAGGGAAACAAAGAAGTGGGAAAACTGGGGAAAGTAAAGACGAGTCTGACAAAAGATCTTGGGATCAAACAAGAAATTTTTTATGCAGACTTAAGCACCGCCTTGCTTTTCAGGTCAGCAAACCCTAAGTTCGTTGTGCAGGAAGTACCCAAATTCCCTGAAGTAAGACGTGATCTTTCTTTGGTGCTGGATAAACAAGTAACCTTTGATGACATCAAAGCACTTGTTCTTGCCACCGAGAAAAAACTGATCAAAGAAATTATTGCGTTCGATGTGTATGAGGGTGATAAGATTCCAGCAGGTAAGAAGGCGTACGCCTTGGGCTTTACCCTGTTGGATGAATCAAAAACCCTTACCGATGAAGAGATTGACAAAGTGATGACCCGTTTGATGGGCGCCTTTGAAGGGAAAATGGGTGCTGTAATCAGAAAATAGCACCATGCACGTAAGCCGGTTCAGTAAATTAGAGAAGATTACCTACACCACCACCTTCGTGCTGACAGCCCTGTTTATTTTTGTTGCCAATGATAAAAGTGCCCCGATTACGGACTTCTTTCAATGGCAGTATTGGCTTCCTAGTACCCTCTATGCCGGCTTTGTCCTGCTGATCATCGTTGGATTTTCACTTTTATTGAAAACCTTTATCCGAAAAAGAGCGCTGGTGCTGGGTTTATCCATTAGTATTGGCTTTCTGTTAGGACTGAAAAGTTTATTGGTGGTTACTAACTGGGCATTTTGATCATAACCAAAACCCGAAATTTTGAATTGACTATGGATCAGGAAACATTAAAATCAAGTTTAAGCGGATTAGAACGCAAGGTAGTGGTGTTGTTGAATGAGCATAAGTCGTTAAAAGAGGAGGTAAAAGGACTGAAACTGGAGAATTATGAGCTGAAGACGGACTTGCGCAAGCGCGATGAGCAGCTCCACCATTTTAAAAATCAGATAAAAATTACTAAGATTGTAGATCATATGAACCCGGAAGACGAAGGTGTTTCGGAGTTGAAAAGGAAAGTAGACGAGTATATCCGCGAAATCGATAAGTGTATTGCTCACCTAAGCAGATAACCGGTAAAGTTGATGGACGAATTATCCGTTAAAATTAAAATTGCTGACCGCGAGTACCCGATGAAGGTAAAACGCAAGGAAGAAGAAAAGGTGCGGGCAGCCGGCAAACTCATCAACGAAAAGATTAAACATTACCGGGAGCAGTTTGGAATTGATGATAAACAAGACCTGCTGGCGATGGTGGCGTTCGATTGTTTGGTAGATAAAATGGCAGACGAAGAAAATCTGCAGGAAATAGACCAAACCGTGATTGAAAAGGTAAACCACATCAATCAACTGGTTTCCCAGGCACTCTAAACCTTTCTTTTAGCCTCTCCCTTTGTCTCAGGCCGGTTGGCCGCCCGGGT
>JAEUTZ010000007.1 GCA_016787725.1 Cyclobacteriaceae bacterium
GTTTCACTTTTTCCTGCGCGGCTTTCCAATTGTCGCCAAAACCCATTTCGCGCGAAGCTTTCAGAAGTTCGGCATCGCACCAGGCAAATTCTTTGTTGGCGATCTCAACCAGTTCTTCAGGCGAGTAGGGGATCATCTCCAGTTGCAGCAAACGCAACAATTCATCGCGCCCGATTGGATTTCCAATGATCCCGCTCCCATCGTCTTTGGGGCGGGTGGCCGGATCAATTTTTGTTTTCAGTTGTGCAGCATATTTGGAAAGAGCGCTATCCAATTGCTGATAGGGCCGCTTTACCCACCAGGTAAACTGCGGATCGTAGCCATCATAAAACTCGTACACACTTTTCAGGGCTGCCTGCTGACCGCTGATTATGCCGGACGCACGATTTGCCAAAGCAAAGGTTACATTGGGTTCTTGCGGAAGTTTTTGCAAGGCTGCTTGTACATTTTTCTTAATGTCATTGAGTTGTTTTGCCACGTCTTCACTTTTCAGGTGTAAACCACGCCTGCGCTTTTTTTCAAGGTCATACACCGGATTGGCATAGGCGGTTAGTGTGGTTACCTGCGCAGCTTCCTTTCCTTCCTGCGCCAGCAACGTGAGTTCATTCTCAAAAATGCGTTTCATCATGAGGTAGTCCACCTTGCCCCCGGTAGAGAAACTTTCAAACGGCAACTGTTGGAGGCGGGTGAGGTAGTCGGTGTAAAACCGGGTGAATCGCTCTCTGCGCTCGGGCGAACCCTGAACAAAATAAAACCGCTCCAAACTACCGCGGTCGGCTTCGTATTGGGTAATCAGCGGATACACCTCACTGGGCATTTCCGAAGGTTGACCGAAAGAGGTTAAAACAAGAAGGGTTAGGGAATAAGTAAAAGCAATACGCATAAACTTAGTTTAGGGAAAGCTACTATATTTTCCATTTGATGAAGGAGAATTTTATCTTTTCGGTACTTGGTTTTGATAGGCGAGTTCTTTTTCATTCAAGAAATCAAAATGGACAGGATACATAGCTGAAAGTGTATCATGAAGTGCGCGATCCTCCCAATGGGTATACTTATAGTTATAGTCTTTTGACAATTCTTTATTGGCATACTCCTTTCTTAAATTAAAAATTGTTGAGTGGATAATATCGACAATGACAATAAAGTTTTCGTAAGAGGAATTCTCGTCTCCTACAAAATCTATCAGATAATTCTCCTTTGTTACCATAATTAGAGATTGTAATTTCCTTTGAAAGCGCGTTTTATCCATGAGAGTATCGTTGACATAGATAAGATCCTTAGAAAGTTTCACTTCTAAAACATTTATGGAGGCTTTGGTTTCCGAATATTCATGGAAGGAAGAATGAAAAATAGACGTATCTGATGTCAATTCCGAAAAAGATGGTCTTATATTTATTTTTATTCCATTTCGTTGCGAAGTCATAAAGTGTATATATCTGATATTGTTTTCCCGTACCAGATTCATTATCAATTTTATGGAATTCAATTTTGTGTTCTTATCTCCTCTAACACAAACTGTAAAATCATCATGAACATACTCTGGTAAGAGTTGGTGGCTTTCCCTTAAGAGTTTGCTTAAGTCATCAATCGACAATGGATTTAACGAACCAGTAGTGATGACAACTGTTGAATCAGTCTTTTTATTTTTAGGAAATCCAATGAAAATGTCTTTTATCAGCGACCATCGTTCGATTGGCATTTCGACATTGGAATGAGGTAAGTCAATTTGATAGTTGTAGCTAACAGTATTTTTGAGTACTGCATTGTTGAAGGATTTATAATCAAAGAAAGGAATAGCAGCGATGATGGCCGTGTAAAGAATAAAACCCACACTAACCTTGACCATCATAGTAAATGAATTTTTGAAAAACAACCTGACCTTCAACCATTGGTTCAGGAACAACACCACTAGGATGAGGGGAAACAAGAACCAATAATCCTCGAATAAGTTTAGGGTTTCTCTTGATTCAAACGACCACCCCAATACTCCATATAACAAAGCAAGCTTTGAAAGAACGTAAAAAGCATACCAGGAGAGGCCACTAAAGTCATTAGTGATAGAATACCTGACATACTGACGCAGATGGAATTGCCTCATCAATAGAGAATCTGCTCCAACAGAAAGTCCAATGAGTCCGGCTAGTCCAGCAAAAAAGAAATTATAAAAGTAATTTTGGACATCTGACAAAACCAACATCTCGCCATAATCATCTATAGTCAGGTACCGAAATAGTTCTCGACAATACAGAAGAAAGAGATACAGGCTTAGGGAATATCCTACTATTATAAAAATAGTTAAACCATACCTCTCTTTAATTAGTTGACCCTTACCTCTTGCTTTTGAAAATGTACCCCTTAGGATCATGAGTTCTTTATAGCTAAGATACAGCAACAGACAGTCTCTGTTTGCTTACTTTTAATACTTATTTTCGCGCCTGCATATGGAACTGCGCTTAGACACCGGCTACAAACAAATTCTGTTTATGGCATTGCCCATTTCGCTGGCGATGCTGGTGCCGCAGATCAACTTTATCACCAACAACATATTCCTGGGGATGCTGGGCGAGCAGGAGTTAGCCAGTGCGGGTATAACCGGGGTGTATTATTTAATCTTTGCCGTCATCGGCAATGGATTGAATAACGGCTTACAGGCGTTGATTGCCCGAAGAGCTGGACAAAACCTGCCCAAAGAAATTGGCCGCCTTTTTTATAATGGTGTATGGGTAGCACTGGGAATTGCCGCCCTGGGTATTTTGGTAACCTATCTCTTTGCCCCCATGGTGATGCGGGCATTTATTCATGATGTGGCCATTGCTGATCAGGTGATCGGCTTTTTACTGATCCGAATCTGGGGCTTACCCTTTTTGTACTTATATGTAATGCGCAATGCCTTGCTGGTGGGAACGAACCAAACCCGGTTTTTAATCTGGGGCACGCTGGCGGAGGCGATCGTTAACATTGTGTTGGATTACACCATGATCTTTGGTCATTTTGGGTTTCCGGCAATAGGATTTAATGGGGCTGCATACGCATCCATTGTAGCCGAGGCATCCGGCTTGTTGGTGATCTATGCAGTTATTCATCTGAAAGGGATCCATAAATCCTTTGCCTTTTTTGATCAAACCAAAATTGATGGGTCAGTCATCAAACTGATCCTCACCATTTCAGCTCCGCTCATCGTCCAATTTGCCATCAGCATCATGAGTTGGGAATACTTTTACATTCTGGTGGAACATCATGGGCCGCGGGCACTGGCCATCAGCAATACCATGCGCAACATCTTTGGGTTGTTCGGAATTTTTTGCTGGGCCTTTGCGGCTACGACCAATACGATGGTGAGCAACATTATTGGTCAGGGCCGATCGGACGAAGTGATGCCGTTAATACGCAGGGTTGTGCGCCTTAGTCTGGGCATTTGTTTTTTCATCTTCATCATTCTGAATTTGATTCCCGAATGGTTTCTTTCCTTCTATAGCCAGGGCGATGAATTCATTGTGGAAGCCGTGCCCATTGTACGCATTGTATCGGTTGCCTTATTGGGTATGTCCGTGGGTACCATTTGGCTCAATGCGGTTACCGGCACCGGCAACTCGCGCGTAAACCTTTTGATCGAATTGGTAACGATCGTGATTTACGTGGTGTATGTGTATGTGGTATTGGAGCACCTTAATCTTTCCATTGCCTGGGGCTGGGGCAGCGAGTGGGTGTACTGGCTCAGCATGTTTACGATGGCGTTCTTCTATATGAAGTCGGGCCGGTGGCGCGGGAAGGTGATTTAAATTCCCAGCGCAGCAGGGATTTTATTAATCTTCTGAAGGGCAATGTTCCGGTAAAATATTTCAGCCCCTTCACTTTGCAACTGAATTTTCCCTTTCGTTAATGGAATCAGGGTTTCATTTTCTAATTGACGGGAGTGAATCAGAACCATCACCACCGTGCCATTCATTACATGCACGGCAGAATCTCCTAATACATAAAGTTCAGCCACATTCCATTCACCGGAAGGTTTTTCTGCATCCGGATTTTTGATGCAACGCCTGCCGTGTTCACTCTTTTCATTAAATAGCATCGGTGTGCCGCTGGGATCGTAAACATAAACACCGGAATCCTTCTTGATGGCCGTCACTTCAAATGAGCCACCCGCTACACCCCAATAATCGCCACAGTCACCCTCCTGAATCTGAAACTCCTGCGATCGCATCCAGAATCCATAGTCGGCCCCATGGGCGCCCACGGCATGGTACAGAAGCCCGCTATCGCGCTTGTCATTCAGTTTAGGAGCATGTTTTTCTTTTCCCCATTTAAACTCAAGTCGCAGATGGTAGTTTTCGAACTCCTGAAGGGTTGAAATGCCGCCAAACCGGGCCCCGGAAATCCGGAGCGCGGGCTCACCATCAACTTCTGTTACGGAGAATACCTGTTGTGGATCTAGATTCAATCCGGTGGGAATATTGCCCCACGTGTTGGTAAGGGAATCATATTCAGGCCCGATGTAGGTATCCCAGCCGGTAAGATCTCTTCCATTGAAAAGGGATATCCTGGATTTGTTTGGTGAACAGCCCAACAGCGCACCCACCAGTGAAAGAAAGAGAAGCATCGACACAGGGTATCTCATGCTGAGAAAGTTAGGGAATTTCAAACCAATTATGACAACGGTCCTGTCATCGGCAGGCAATGATTAGTATCTTGATGAGACTCAATTCAACTATGAGATCGTGTCTGAAGCGGAAAAACTAATTGGATTAACGGACCAGCAAGTACTTTCCAGTCGCGCGGCACATGGCCGCAACGAAATGAATCTGGAAAAGCCGCATCGGCTGTGGGAAGTGGTGAAAGATATTGCTACCGAGCCCTTGTTTGTGATCCTGGTATGCACCGCTTCGCTCTATTTTATTTTAGGGGAGTATGGTGAAGGCACAATCATGCTAATCGCGCTTGGCTTTGTATCGGGCATCTCTTTATACCAGGAAAATCGGAGCCGCACTGCCGTGGAGGCCCTCAAAAAACTTTCGGCTCCGCTTGCCAAAGTAATCCGCAATGGTCAGCCGGTTGAAATTGACGCAGCGGAGATTGTCATTGAGGATTTGATTCTGCTGGAAGATGGCAACCTCATTCCAGCTGATGCAATTTTGGTAGAGCGGCATGACTTTTCAGTGAATGAAAGTGTACTGACAGGCGAATCGTTGCCGGTAGAAAAGAATGTTGGCAGCAAAGTATTCCAGGGAACGTTGGTTATGACGGGCTCGTGCGTGGCGCGGGTGGTGACCATCGGCAGGCGGACGGAATTTGGAAAAATCAGTCAATCACTACAGGAGATTGAACCGGAACAAACTCCCCTTCAGGTGCAGATCAAAGCATTTGTGAAGAAGATGGTAGCTGCCGGGTTGGTCGCCTTTTTAGTTGTGTGGGGTGTCAATTATTTTATTTCTCGCGATGTACTGCACAGTTTGCTACGTGGATTAACGCTGGCCATGTCGGTGTTGCCCGAAGAAATTCCGGTAGCCTTCAGCACGTTTATGGCGCTGGGAGCCTATCATCTCTATAAAATGCGCGTGATCGCCCGTACTCCACATACGGTAGAAGCACTCGGAGCAGCTACGGTAATTTGTGTTGATAAAACCGGAACGATCACCGAAAACCGAATGGAGCTTACGGTGATCTATGATTTTAAGCAGGACAAATTGATTGATTTCACAACGGAGGTCGGTGCGTTCAATGAAGTATTAGAGTATGCTATGTGGGCATCGGAGCCTAAGCCGTTCGATGAAATGGAAAAATCAGTTCATGGTATGTATGGAAAACTGGCTTCACGCGATCTTCGGTCAACGTATTCGTTTACGCACGAATATCCATTAAGCGGTAAGCCACCGATCATGACGCACGTGTTTACGGCACCCACCGGAGAGCGTGTGATTGCGTGCAAGGGAAGTGTCGAGGGCATTTTGAATCAAACGAAATTAACAGCCGGAAATATTTCCCGGGTGGAGAAAATTGCACACCAATTGGCGGCCCGTGGATTTCGGGTGTTGGCGGTTGCACAATCGTTGCACACAGGGGCGTTGCCTGCCTCGCAACATGAATTTGAGTTTGACTTACTTGGATTAATCGGGTTTCACGATCCCCCCAAACAGAACATCAGCGGCATTCTTGAAAAATTTTATTCCGCAGGGATACAGGTTAAAATCATCACCGGAGATTATGCGGAGACAGCCGTCTCCATTGCCCGCCAGATTGAACTGAAAAATGATGCGCAGGCCATCACGGGTGATCAGGTTATGAATATGAGTAATCAGGAGCTTCAGGCACGGGTTGGTAAAACTTCGATTTTTGCGCGCATGTTTCCGGAGGCCAAACTGAGAGTAATCGAAGCATTAAAAATCAATGGTGAAGTGGTAGCCATGACGGGTGATGGTGTGAATGATGGTCCTGCATTAAAAGCGGCACACATCGGCATTGCCATGGGGCAGCGGGGCAGTGAGGTGGCCAAGCAGGCGGCTTCCCTGGTGCTGGTGGATGATGATCTCGAGCACATGACCGAGGCGGTGGCCCTGGGCAGGCGCATTTACGAAAATCTGAAAAAGGCGATTCAATACATCATCTCCATTCACATTCCGATCATCCTGATCGTTACCATGCCCTTGTTGTTGCTGTGGAAATACGTTGATATTTTTTCCCCTGTGCATGTCATCTTTCTGGAGTTGATTATGGGGCCTACCTGCTCGGTCATTTTCGAGAACGAACCCATGGAAGCGAACTCGATGCACAAGCGACCGCGTAAAATGACTGCTTCTTTTTTTTCGTTACCGGAATTGTCGCTAAGCATCATTCAGGGATTGGTGATTACCACTGCGTGTTTGACACTCGGTTACTACATGATGGAACGGGGCAGCAGCGAAGCTCTGGTGCGCACCGTGATTTACACTACGTTAATCTTAAGCAACCTGTTTCTCACGCTGGTGAACCGGTCGTTTTATTACTCCGTATTCACAACCTTTCAATACAAGAATCCATTGATCCCTATGATTCTTTCCATTTCGCTCCTTATCCTTTTTTTGTCGATCTACGCGCGGCCTGTGCAGAACCTGTTTAAGTTCGAACCGTTGACTATTGACCAGATTGGTTTGTGTTTGTTCACCGCAGCTGCCGGAGTGTTATGGGTGGAGGGATATAAATGGAGAAAACGACAGAAATCAATAAACTAAAAATTCACCTAGCTCGACTACATCTACATGTTCCTTAAAACGTTAAGGATTTTTATAGTCCTGATTGTACTTTTAACCTTCACCGGTTTTCTTTTTATGCAACAAAAATCATTTGGCCGATTACCCCGGGGTCAGCGGCAGCAACGCATTGAGCAATCGCCCAATTACCGCGAGGGGAGTTTCAAAAATTTATCGGAAACCCCCATGCTGGTAGAGGGTGGTTCCTACTTCACCATCATGCGTGAGTTTTTCAAAGACAAACCGGGCCGGTATCCGCAAAGCGCAATTCCGGTAGTAAAAACCGATCTCCATCCCCTGGATGCTGAGCAACCCACGTTGATCTGGTTTGGACATTCCTCCTATTTGATTTTGATTCAGGGCAAACGCATTTTGGTAGATCCGGTGTTCAGCGACCGGCCTTCTCCGGTGCAATACCTGGGCACAAAATCGTTTCCGGGAACGCGCGCTTATTCGCCAGATGATTTCCCGGAAATAGATTTGGTCCTGCTGACTCATGATCATTACGACCACCTCGATTATACCAGCATCAGCACCCTGCGATCGAAAGTGAAAAAGTTTTATGCCCCGCTGGGTGTAGGCGAGCACCTGGAATATTGGGGAATCGCAGCTGCCAGCATTACGGAATTTGATTGGTGGGAAAGTGCGGAAGCATTTGATTCCATGCAGATCACTGCTACTCCGGCCCGGCACTTTTCAGGTCGTGGATTTACACGCAACAAATCTCTGTGGACTTCTTACGTGCTCAAAACAAAAGCGCATTCGATTTTCATTGGCGGAGACTCTGGCTACGATGCAACCTTCAAAGCCATTGGCGAAAAACACGGCCCTTTTGATCTGGCCATTCTGGAATGCGGGCAGTACGATCGTCAGTGGCCCTACATCCATATGATGCCCGAAGAAACCGTGCAGGCCAGCGTTGATTTGAAAGCTTCTGTTTTAATGCCGGTACATTGGGGAAAATTTGTGTTGTCGAACCATGCGTGGAAAGATCCGATTGAGCGTGCGCGAAAGCATGCTGCGGCCTTGAATGTAAGAACCACTACGCCCCGCATTGGTGAGCCCGTCTTATTGGGAGAATCCTTGCCGGACTCGGCCTGGTGGAATTCGATTCAGTGAAATTATGCCTTGAAATATTCTTCCAGCTCGGCAAACAGATTGGTGCCTTTCAAGTCTTTGATCACCTTGCCTTTTTCCAACACCACAATGCGCTCGCAAATTTCGGTTACGTGATTTAAATCGTGACTGGAGATCAGGTAGGTGAGGGTACGGGACTGATGTTCTTGTTGCAGCAACTGTTTTAAACGAATTTGAGAAGTGGGGTCCAGGTTTTCAAATGGTTCATCCAGCACCACAATTTGTGGATTGCCAATAAACGCGGCTGCAATGCCTACCTTTTTTAAGTTTCCTTTGGAGAGATCGCCAATGTATTTGTCTTTGCCGGTAATCTCACCATGAAAAAGGTCCTCGAATTTTTGTAGGAAATTTTTCAGATCGGCCTCGGAGTAGTTATGCAGTTTGCCAACGAATTTGAAATACTCGTCCGGGGTCAGATAGGGAATTAAGAAATTTTCATCCAGGAAGGAACCCACATAGTGTTTCCACTCATCGTTGCCCTGTACATTCTTGCCGTTGATCTGAACTTCGCCTTCGGTGGGTCGCACAAGATCCAGGATCATCCGAAACAGGGTTGTTTTACCGGCTCCATTGTTGCCGACCAACCCAAAACTTTCGTTCTGCCCAATCGAGAGATTGGCAATATCAACCACAGTTGTGCCTTTGTACGATTTCTTAAGTGAATGAATGGATATCATAAAACGGATTAGTCTTTTCTAAAACCGGCAGCCATCGTATACCTCCGAGCTTCCAGTCTGCGGGTTGTTAACTTTAATAAGTGGGTGCGAAATGAAAGGCCAATCAAACCAACAAGCGCTACGGCCAGCAGTCCCAGATTCGGATATCCCGACAGGCTGAAAGGCAAATAGAAAATATACGGCCCCAGTAAAATAGGGATACCCATCACCCACTGGGCCGCTCCCACACCCTGATAGTTGAATGTGCCGCCCTTGGTCAGATCTATTTTCTTCGGCTCCCACATGGCCATGTTCATAATCACAAAAATGTTTACGCCCAGGTTGAACAAGGTCATGGCTATATGAATAAACAGGATGTTCCAGCCAAAATACGCATAGGGGATACTGAGTAAAAAGCAAATGACCGTTACAAAACTCAGCAACCAGTATTTCGACTCAACAAACTGCTGTAATGAAAGGGGCCGTGTTAAGGTGAAGTCGAAGTGGCCGGCCTGCCAGCTAAACAGAAACTGACCGTAGTTGATCATGAAAATGCCGGTGATGAAGACTCCGATAAAGAGCAGGAAGGCAGGCATTTCTTTGGCATACTTGTCTTGTGTGTAAAAGATAAGACCATACAACAAAAAGAACGCGCTGAGAAAGAGAATCGTCCGCGGCCGTTTGTTGCGCAAGATCAATTTCAATTCCAGATTAATCCAATCGCCAATGGTTCCAAAAGCTTGTAAGAAACCCCAATCCTGATTCCGGCCCCAGGTAGTTGTTTTATGAACCTGCAGTTCGTCCGGATACATACTTTGCAGGAAGAATTTGAAATTGAAATAGTACAGCGTAAGCACCAGCAACACAGAACTCAGGAGCAGGTAGGAGCCCTTTGTACTGAAGGCAAACAGCGCAGCCGAGATCTCCGACAATTTAAACCAGTCGTAATAGTCCGCGGCTCCTAAAAATCCGAATCCACCCACCAATACCAGAAATCCGATGAGGGTGTCATCCAACCCTTTTTTGAAGAGCAAGACAATATAATGCAAGGCCATGCTGAACATCCAAACGGTGAGTAACCAGTTCCAGGCAACCGCGGTACCAAAGCGGGTTGCCACTACCGTCAGAGCGAAAGGACTGAACAGTAAGAGCACCAGTACATTGAGCACATGCACTTCCGATTTAATGAGCAGGTAATGAACAATGCGGCTGCGTTTCATGGGCAGATGGAGGTAGGGTTGCACGTCCAGCACCGGCAGGTTTTGAATGAAATAGCGCATCATGAATTCAAAACCGAAGTAATAGAGCAGAAGACCGTTCAGAAACTGAAAGCTATCCGGTTGTTTCAACCCATTGGTGATGATGCTGTCGAGTACAAATCCCAAGGCAAGGGAATACCCGATCAGCATGAGGGCAAGAAAGCCTACGAACAAGTTCGTGGCGAGCTCTTTGCCGAAGGAAACTGAACGGGTAAGTTTTTTCCAACCGTGGAGGAGGAGCGTGCGAATCATAGCGTGCGAAAATAGTCAAAATTGACTTTATCAAATCGGGTTTATCAAGTAAGTTGCAGGAAGCGATGAAGAATTACACGGCCTCAATATTTTTTCTGGCCGCAGCCCTTACCTCCTTATCGGCATTCGGGCAGCAGGAAAATCGCACCCGCACCCGGGTGGTGGATTATGCGGAGTATGACCGGTTGGTGAACAATCTAAACTACGCAACGGATAAAGCAAAAGCAGTTACGGCACTGATTGAGTTTGTCGGTAAAAACTTTACTGCCGAGGACGAGGAGTATTTTAATGCACGATTTTCGGCTGTCAATTTCTTAGTTACTTTGGGGGATTATAATCAGGCGTTACTCCGGTACCAGGAAGCGATTGAGGCGTACGAAAAACATTATCCCTTTTACAATCGCGGGTATCCTCAAATTTCACCTACCTCCATTGGATACTTATACTTAGGGGTAAGTTCGGTTTATAAATACCTGCACCTGTACGAAAAGAATATCCGATACCTGGAAAGTAAACGCACCTTCTTGGAGAATCAAGAAGTGCCTTACTTCCGGCAGGCATATTATTCTGATCTGGGAGAGAGCCTATTCAAAGCCGGTCAGTATGAACGGGCTATCGATGAACTGTTGCAGCTAAAGAACCTTGTTGAATCCGGTGCGTTGAAACAACCCGTGCAAAGTAGTGATGAGGTCTATAAAATTGATCCCACCTGGCCCGAAGAAACCCGGCAGCAGATACTCAAAGCAAAAGCCCAGTATGAAGAATCGATGAAAAAGATGCTGGAAATGCAAATAGTTTATCAGCGTCTGGCTTATACGAATATGTTAGCACATGCTTACTTCCGGCAATTCCGGTTTGAAGAATGTATCCCCTATGCTAAGCAAGCGGCCGAGGACATGAAGGTTATGCATCGATCCTCCCAGGAAGCAACACAGGCCTCCTTGGTAGCGCTACAAAGTGTTAGTATTCCAGACTCCGTTCGTAGGCTGACGCAAGAAGCCAATAAATTCCTACCTCTTATTGAAAAAATTGGTGGCCCGGCCATCCCCCTGGTGGTCAGTGCACTCAAATCCAATCAACGAACCTTAGCCGAACAGAGTGCTACTAATCAGATTGAGCGATGCCTCTTTCAGCAACTGAGTGGGGATTACCCTGCAGCAGAAAAAAGCTATGCTGAACTTTTTCAAACGTTGGAAACGGTAAAAGGGATAAAAGGATACTCTTCGGCAGCTGAGAATTATTATAAATGGATTAATCCTTACTATCTCAATTTGAAAGTTAAATCCAACCAACTGGATGCCGCTCTTGTGCAAGCCCGATCGTTGATTGAAGTGGAGGAGAAAAATCTGATTAAGAATTTTCAATATTTTACTGAAAATGAGAAGCGCGAATTCTTCAGGAATTATACCACTGAGCTGGAACGCTACTATTCCCTTCTGCTGCAACTAACGGAAATGGGTCGTGATCAAACCGGAGAACTCCTCAACAAAATTTTACAATCCAAAGGCCTCATACTCGATGCCACACGGGAGCAGGAACGTCAACTGCGGAAAATTAAAGATAAGGTAACGCTGGCCCAGATTGCCGAGATAAAACGACTGCGCGACCGGCTGGCAATATTCAATGGACAGTTGCCTGGCTCCAATCAGGCTATGATGGATTCGATCAATCGTTTATCGATTCGCATTGCCGATCTGGAACGGGCAGTAAATCTGAAATTGATTCCAATAAACATTCTCAGAAACATTCGGTGGCAAGAGGTGCAAGCCCGTTTAAGAAAGGGTGAAGTATATCTGGAAATTTTACGACTTCAGCGCGATAATTTTCAGTTCGATCGACCCGAGGTTCAATACTGGGCATTTGTGATCAAACCGGGCGCAACTAAACCCGGCTTCTTTAAGCTTGGAGCGGGTGAAGCCTTCGAAGGCCGCAGTTTGCGCAACTATCAAAACCGGCTACGCAACCAATTGGAAGACACAGAAAGCTACGACCTGTATTGGAAAAGTATCAGTGATCAGTTACCCGGAGCTACTACGGCAATTATAAGCGCTGATGGCATATACCATATCGTGAATCCGGTTGCTTTACAAAATTCATCAACCGGAAAATTTGTGCTGGATGAAGTGGGTGTAAGGCGCATTTCTACCGGGCGTGACCTGGTATCAACCGAAATAGCTCCTGCTCAAAATAAGATGATCGCACTGGTCGGCAACCCGCAATTTGATATGAGCCGTAAGCAAGGCTCAAATGTTTATCGAAGCCATGCGGTAATACCGGTTGAAGCCAATGAAGCTACTCGCAGCGGAATCATGGCCTTGCCAGGAACAAAAAAAGAAATTGAGTTGATTGAGCAGGAGGCAACAGGTGAAGGATTCATACCCGAAATGCTTACGGGTGATGCGGCCAATGAATCAAATGTGAAGAAACTGAAGAGCCCGGCTGTGTTACACCTCGCTACGCATGGCGAATTCAATCAGCTGTCAGCGGCCGATACGTATCTGAAATCTAAACTCATTTTGGCCGGGGCAGGAGATCCCGAGCCGTTAACAGTCGCTGATTATGATCGATACGAAGATGGATTTCTAACCGCCTATGAAGTGACTCAACTCGAGTTAAACAATACCCAACTCGTAGTCCTTTCCGCCTGCGAAACCGGGCTCGGTGAAATTCAAACTGGCGAAGGTGTCTGGGGCTTGCAACGGGCCTTTCAACTGGCAGGAGCCAAAACAGTGATGGGCTCACTCTGGAAAATCAGCGATGAAGCCACTGTAACGTTTATGGAAGCCTTCTATAAAGAGTACTTTGTAAAAAAAGATGTATACCAGGCCTACCTGGCGGCCATGGTAGTTACCCGCACACACTTTCCGCATCCTTATTATTGGGGTGCCTTTACCTTGGTAGGCGCCAATTAACCCGGCAGCCATTAGAGACTTAGTTTTCGTTATCTTTGACCTTCAATCCAACAACGTATGACTATTCAGCAGCGATTTAGTCCGGAAGACCTCGAACGAATAAGAACGGCCGTCAAGGAGGCCGAGAGCAAAATCTCCGGTGAGATTGTGCCGGTGTTTGTTGAAAAGAGCAGCTTGTACACCATTGCCAACTACCGGGCGGCCCTCATTGGGGCAGCGCTGGTCTTTTTTCTGATCGTCATTTTTGATCGCTATGTTCCCACGCTGGCCGTGTACGATCCGGTGTTGATTTTTGCCCTGGTCGTGTTGGGCGGATTGATCGGAGCGGTAAAGTCGCAATACATTAACCTGGTTAAACGCATGATGTTAAGCCAGTCGTACATGGACCAGGCTACGCGCAAACGGGCGCAGGCGGCATTCCTGGAAGAGGAAGTTTTCAATACGCGTCAGCGCACGGGCATCATGATCTTCATTTCCTTTTTTGAACACGAGGTAATTGTGATGGCCGATAAGGGCATCAGCAAAGTGGTTGAGCAAAAGGAATGGGATGCCATTGTGCGCACCATTATTGAACATGTTAAGAAAGGGAAAGTGACCGATGGCATTGTCTCGGCCATTTCACGGTGCGGGCAGTTGTTGCTGGAAAAAGGATTTGTGATTACCCATGATGATGTGAATGAACTGAAGGATGATTTGCGTTTTGAATAGTCTTGTGAGTCGGTTCGCAGCGTCCATGAAATACCTGCTTTTCCTCTTTGCTTTTTTTCTGATGCTGCCGGTGGCGGCCCAGCGCGCCATTCCCGAGCACGGAGCCGTTTGGGTGCACGATGAAGCAGGGGTTCTTTCCGGTTCGGCAAAGGCACAACTGGAAGCCCTCCTGCAAGCGCACCGCGATTCCACCTCCAATCAAATTGCGATTTATATTATTCCCTCCCTGGAAGGCGAAGACATTGACGACTATGCCGTGCGTGTATTTGAAAAATGGCAACTCGGACAGAAAGGAAAAGATAATGGCGTCTTGTTTTTGGTGGCGATGGAAGACCGCATGATGCGCATTGAAGTGGGCTTTGGGCTGGAAGGGGTATTAACCGATGCGATGTCAAGCCGCATCAACCGTAACGAGGTAGCACCTTACTTCCGCCAGGGAAATTATGAAGCCGGCATCCAGGCGGCCACGATTGCCATCATTCAAACCATTGCCGGAGAATACAAAAATGATGCGCCTCCGGTGCAGAAGCGCAAAAAGAAATCGCCCTGGAGCTCGCTGATATTTATCGCCCTGATCATCTTTTTAATGTCGCGCAAAAACCGGGGCGGTGGTTCGGGGGGTGGAGGTTTGTGGACGGCCGCCATGTTGGGATCGATGTTGGGTGGCCGCGGTCATGGCTCGGGAGGCTCGTGGGGCGGAGGTGACTTTGGCGGAGGCGGATTTTCCGGAGGCGGAGGTTCCAGCGACTCGTGGTAATGGATGAATTACAATTTGTTGAATGAACTTTTATAAACTCTTTTTTCTTGCGCTGATCATTTCCGTGCCGGCCTGGGCCCAGAAAACGTTGCCCGAACTGTGGAACATGCGCGTGCACGATGATGCGCACGTACTTCGGCAGGAAACGATCGACCAACTGGAGAAGCAACTGGCTGTATATGAAGACTCCACTTCCAACCAGATTGCCATTATTACAATCACCAGCCTCGAAGGCGAACCCATTGAAATCTTTTCTATTCGGCTGGCGGAGAAATGGAAGTTGGGGCAACAGGATAAAGACAATGGGGTGTTGCTGGTGGTAGCGGTGGAAGATCACAAGATGCGCATTGAAGTGGGCATGGGCCTGGAAGGAGTGCTCACCGATGCCATGAGCAATCGCATTATCCGCAATGAAATGGCTCCCGCTTTTCGCAGGGCCGATTTTGATGGTGGCATTACGGCAGGCATTAACGGAATCATTGCGGCCATTGGTGGCGAGTACTCGGCCGAAGACAGCAGCGAAATAGCGGAGTTATCCACCACGGCCCGCATCCTGATCGGGTTGGGCATTTATGTATTCCTGAGCATCTTCGGATTCATTGGCCTCTTTGTAAAAGGCGGCTGGGGTTGGTTCATGTATTT
>JAEUTZ010000013.1 GCA_016787725.1 Cyclobacteriaceae bacterium
GCTGTGGGAATTAACATTGATTTCCTGGGTTTATTCGGAAGTTACAATCCCGATTTTTATCTGGGTGGGGATAGCGTAATTTTCTGGGGTCCTTTGTCGTGGACCATCATCTTTGGATTAACCTTCGCCACCTTCTTAACCCTGGTGGTGGTGCCCGTGATGTATTTATTATCGGAGAAATTCCTGTTTTGGGTGAACCACCGGACGGGGATAAATTTGCGATCCGCACACTAAATTGAACTAAATTCAGAAGAAAGTCGTCTTATGGAACTGTAAGACGACTTTCTTGTATATGTACCAGAGGCTTATGACGTTATTCATCTTCATCACCCTGTTTTTGCTGATCGATATTTATGTCTTTCAGGCAATCTTAAATGTGAGCAAGAGTTGGCCTGCTGGTTGGAAGAACTTGCTGCGGTACGGCTTCTGGGTGCCTACGGTGTTGTGTATCGGTGCCTTGATCTGGTGGATGGCGGCCGATCCATATAAAGTAGGAGCCGGATTACGCAACTGGATTTTAACCGGACTGTTTGCAACTTATTTCTCCAAACTGTTTGGCGTATTCTTTTTGTTGCTCGATGATGGGCAACGATTGGTGCGTTGGGTGGCGAGCCTCTTTACAAAAAATCCGGCCAATCCGCTGCCGGGAGCAGTCATCAGCCGATCGGAGTTTCTTTCGCAAGCCGCTGTGGCGGCTACAGCAATTCCTTTTGGAGCCATGGCTTACGGAATCATTTCTGGTGCGCACGACTACAGGGTCAGACGTGTTACTGTGAATTTACCCAACCTGCCTAAAAGCTTTGACGGGGTTCGGATTGCACAAGTTTCTGATATCCATGCCGGAAGTTTCTTCAATAAGACCGCAGTCAAAGGGGGCGTGGAGATGGTGTTGAATGAAAAGCCGGACCTGATTTTCTTCACCGGAGATTTGGTGAATAATGAGAGCACCGAGGTGAAAGAGTATCTGGATGTATTTAATAAATTACGCGCACCTCTCGGGGTATATTCTGTTACGGGCAATCACGATTATGGTGATTACAAGAGCTGGACCACGAAGGAGGCCAAGCAACAAAACTTTAACGACTTGATGGCTGCCCATCGCGAATTGGGTTTTGATCTCCTGATGAATCAGCATCGGTTGATTGAGCAAGGCGGAGATAAGCTTGCTATCCTGGGAATTGAAAACTGGGGCGCGGGCCGTTTTTCAAAATACGGGAAGCTGGAAGCGGCCTATGAAGGTACCGAGGAAGCGACCACAAAGATTTTATTATCACACGATCCCAGTCATTGGGATGCGCAGGTGCGGCCGGATTACAAAGACATTGATTTGATGTTATCGGGCCATACGCATGGCTTTCAATTCGGTGTGGAGCTCGGGAACTTCAAATGGAGTCCCTCGCAATATGCTTATAAGCAGTGGGCCGGGTTATACACGGAAGCTAATCAACACCTCTACGTGAACCGGGGTTTTGGTTACCTCGGTTACCCGGGACGCGTTGGGATGCCGCCCGAGATTACCGTGCTTGAATTAAAGCGGGCTTAAACTCCTTTGTTGTGTAAGGCTCGTTCCTGCCTCCGTTTTTCGTCAATAGAGAATTTACCGGCACCAAAGATCATAAACGTAATCAGTCCAACCAGCACGATGATGGAGATTTCCAACTCCATGTGATTTCCCACCGAAAGAAACCCTTTGGGAAAATTCACGAGAATCACAGCACCTGCCAGAATGGGTAGTTGCACCGCACACATAATTCGTGTTAGCAATCCGAATGCAATCAGGGGTCCGCAAAGTACATGGGCGAACACCACATAGTGCGCAATGGAAACAGCGAGAAAACTCATATTCATTCCATGCAAAGTCATTTCCAGGGTGTCGAGATTGCCCAGAAAATTGAAGCCTTTGTAGGTGATGAAGATACCCAATGCAATTCGGAAGATGTCGAGAAAGCCGGGGCGATGCGAATTACCCCAGTCTTCAATTTTGGTTATTACATTCATAACATACGGGGTTTGCGGATAAACAAAGTTTAAGAAAAAAAGCGCGGATGGACAAGGAAAATCCTTGATGACTCAACGGAAGTTGGATAGATTGCCGCAAAATGAAGACTATGGTTCAATGGAAAGGGGTTTACCCGGCACTTACCACCAAGTTTACTGCCAACGACAACCTTGATTTCACCCTATTTGAAAAGAACTTAGATGCCCAGGTAGCAGCAGGCGTTGAGGGTGTAATATTGGGAGGTACGTTGGGAGAAGCCAGCGTGTTAAGCAACGATGAGAAATTTGATCTCGTAAAATTCACGGTTGAAAAGGTGGGTGGAACAATACCCGTGATCATGAACATTGCGGAAGGCAGTACGCGCGAAGCCGTTAAGCTGGCTGCGGAGGCAGAGAAGTGTGGAGCAAAAGGCTTGATGATGTTGCCACCCATGCGGTACAAGTCAGATCACCGCGAGACGGTTGCCTATTTCAAGGCCGTAGCGGAAGCATCCCATCTTCCCATTATGATTTACAACAACCCGGTTGACTATAAAATTGAAGTAACCCTTGACATGTTTGCGGAGTTGGCGGAGAATAAAAATATTCAAGCCATTAAAGAATCCACCCGCGATGTGAGCAACGTGACGCGCTTGATCAATCGCTTTGGCGACCGGTATAAACTGTTGTGTGGCGTAGATACCCTTGCCATGGAGGAATTGATACTGGGTGCAGATGGCTGGGTGGCAGGCCTGGTATGTGCATTTCCAAAAGAGACAGTAGCAGTTTATAAACTCACCAAGGCAGGCAAGATCAGCGAAGCATTAGCAATCTACCGTTGGTTTTTACCGTTACTGGAGTTGGATCTTCATCCGAAACTGGTGCAATACATTAAGCTGGCGGAACAGGAAGTTGGCATTGGTTCGGAAACAGTGCGGGCACCCCGATTACCGTTGGTGGGTGAAGAACGTGATCGGATCCTGAAAATTATCCGGGACGGAATTAAGAACCGGCCTGTGCTCCGTTAACTCCATCACGATGCAAACAACCTATCCAGATGCAACGACTGAATCGATAAACGCTGCCTTGCAGGAAGCTCACATCGCTTTTTTGTCGTACAAAAATTTTTCAAATAAGAAGAAGGCTGAGTTTCTCAGCGCCATTGCGGATGAAATTGAAGCCCTGGATCAAATACTGGTGTCAACTGCCATGCGGGAGACCAATTTACCCGAAGCGCGCATCGTAAACGAACGCGGTCGTACAACCGGTCATTGCCGGATGTTTGCCACCCTGGTGGAGGAGGGCTCATGGGTAGAGGCGCGGGTGGATACCGCTTTGCCCAATCGAATGCCCGCCCCCAAACCGGACATTCGTAAAATGCTGGTGCCCATTGGGCCCGTGGTAGTTTTTGGCGCGGCCAATTTTCCGTTGGCCTACTCAACAGCCGGAGGGGATACAATTTCAGCACTGGCAGCCGGTTGTCCGGTGATTGTGAAAGCGCATCCTGCGCATCCGGAAACTTCGGGGTTGGTAGCAGTCGCTATTAAAAAAGCGATTGAAAAATGTGGGTTACCAGGCGGAGTCTTTCAACATTTATATGGAGTTGGTTTTCAAGTAGGCCAGTCTTTAGTAAAACATCCCTTAACAAAAGCGGTAGGTTTTACCGGATCGCTGGCAGGTGGAAAGGCGCTGTTTGATCTGGCGAACCAACGCCCAGAACCCATTCCGGTATTTGCTGAGATGAGCAGCATCAACCCGGTCATTTTGTTACCAGAATCATTAAGTAGAAATTTCGAAAAGACGGCTGCCTCATTAGCGGCCTCGATTACGCTGGGTGTTGGTCAGTTCTGTACCAATCCCGGATTAATTTTGGCGGTTGAAGGAACAGGGTTAGTTAAGTTCATGGAGTTTCTTGGCAACGAAATTCAGAAGGCCATGCCGGGTACCATGTTGCATCAGGGGATTGCCGACAACTATGCAAAGAAATTAGCGCAAGCGTTAGCGCAAAAGGGGGTAACAATCGAGGGACAATCGTCTGCTACCGGCACTACCGCGCAGGGGAAACCGTTGGTGGCATCGGTATTGGCGGAGTCCTTCATCAAAAATCCAACCTTAGCCGAAGAAGTGTTTGGCCCTTTTTCACTCATCGTAAAGTGTAAATCGCTGGACGAATTGAACACCGTGGCCAATCGTATGCAAGGTCAGCTTACGGCCTCAGTCTTTGGAGAAGAAGGGGAAATTTCAAACTGTTCCAGCTTAATGAATGTGCTGGTAGAGAAGGCAGGCCGATTAATTATAAATGGAGTTCCCACCGGGGTGGAAGTATGTCCATCGATGCAACATGGAGGACCCTTTCCGGCTACCACCGATTCGCGTTTCAGTGCCGTGGGTACGGATGCGATCAGGCGATTTTCACGACCGGTAGCCTTTCAAAACTTTCCGGATTCTCTGCTGCCCGATGAATTGAAAGAATCAAATCCACTGGCTATCTGGAGGCTTTATAATGGTGTGTGGAATAAAAAGTAAATCGAACAGTACCCCGAGGCGAAACCTGATGAACGTATTTAAATGCATTGATGCTCATACATGTGGCAATCCTGTTCGGGTGGTTGCCGAAGGTGGTCCTGTCTTGGAAGGCAGGAATATGAGTGAGAAACGTCAACACTTTATGCGCTCGTATGATTGGATTCGCAAAGGCCTGATGTTTGAGCCCCGGGGTCATGATATGATGAGTGGTAGCATCTTGTATCCCCCTTCCGATCCGGCCAACGACATAGGCATCCTGTTTATTGAAACCAGTGGCTGCTTACCCATGTGTGGGCATGGCACCATTGGCACTGTGACCATAGCCATTGAAGAAGGTCTTGTTAAACCAAAGACGCCCGGAGTTTTGAACCTGGAAGTACCGGCAGGATTGGTGCGGGTGGAATATCAACAACTAGGAAACAAGGTCAAATCGGTGAAGATCCGAAATGTGAAAGCCTATCTGGCTGCTGAAAATTTGAGGGCTGAGTGTCCTGATCTAGGTGAGCTGACTTTGGATGTTTCCTATGGTGGAAATTTTTATGCGATTGTGGATGTTCAGAAAAGCTTTCCCGGATTGGAGCACTATACGGCTGATCAATTAGTCAGTTGGAGTCGGGAATTGCGAAAGGACATTAACAAGCGATATCAATTTGTGCATCCGGAAAATCCGACCATTAACGGGTGCAGTCATATCCTTTGGACGGGCAAAGTGATCGATCCGACTTCCACGGCCCGCAACGCGGTGTTTTACGGGGACAAAGCCATTGATCGTTCGCCCTGCGGCACAGGTACTTCGGCCCGGTTGGCCCAATGGTATGCAAAGGGTAAGTTGAAGAAGGGTCAGGACTTTATTCACGAAAGCATCATCGGTTCCAAATTCATTGGCCGGATTGAAGAGGAGACTGAGTTAAGCGGCAAGCCTGCGATCATTCCCAGTGTGGAGGGGTGGGCAAAAATTTATGGACACAACACGATTACCATCGATCCGGAGGATGATCCGTATGCGTATGGGTTTCAGGTGATTTGAAATTGGTTGCTGGTTACTTGTTTCTAGTCTCTGGTTGTATTCGGTAACGATAAAAAGTATGAGTTACAAAAATCTGGAAATTTGGAAGGAAGCAAGAGAAGTATCGATACTAGTTCACGAAATGAGTTTGAAATTACCACGATTCGAGCAGTTTGAGGAAGCCCAACAAATCCGGAGATCTTCAAAATCTGTTCGATCTAATATTGTTGAAGGCTATGGAAGAAGAAGATATATTTCAGAATATATTCGCTTCTTAATAATTGCGCAGGCTTCCAATGATGAAACTATTGACCACTTAGAGACACTGTTTGAAACAAAATCAATCACTGATCAGACTTTATTCGATGATATCAACGAACGTTTACAACGTCTTGGTAAGAAACTTAATAATTTTATCAAAGCAGTTGAGCGTGAGGATAAAGACCAGTAACCAGTAACCAGAGACTAGTTACCAATATGCAGATTGGGATTATCGGTGGTGGAATTATCGGATTAAGCACGGCTTATTACTTGCAGCAGGCAGGTCATCAGGTTACGATTATTGACCAAAGTGATTTGAAGGATGGTTGCTCCGTTGGTAATGCGGGCATGATTGTCCCCAGCCACATCATTCCCTTGGCGGCACCGGGTATGATTTCCAAAGGCCTCCGGTGGATGTTCAATTCCACCAGTCCGTTTTATGTAAAACCTCGCTTGGATGTAGATCTCCTAAAATGGGGATTTCAATTTTATAAGCATGCAACGGCTGGTCATGTTAAAAAATCCATTCCGGCTCTAAAGGAATTGAGTTTATACAGCAAAGCCCGGTACCAGCAGCTTGCCCAGGAATTACCGTTCGACTTTGGTTATCACGAGCGTGGATTGTTGATGTTGTATCAAACAAAGGAAGTAGAGCACGAAGAATCGGAAACAGCCCGGATCGCGAATGACCATGGAATTCAAGCCCATATTTTATCAACAGAGGCAGTGCAACACCTTGAACCCGAAGTGAAAGTGAATGTGCGGGGCGGAGTATATTTTCCGGGCGATGCTCACATCACCCCGCAGGCGCTGGTCACACAATTAATTCAACTTTTGAAAGATCGTGGCGTTCAATTTCTAACCCATACCCTTGTTAAGGATTTTGCGATTGAGAAGCAGGAGATCAAAAAAGTTGTTACAGATAAAGGGGAGCATCCCTTTGACGAAGTTGTACTGGCCACAGGATCCTGGTCGGGTGAAGTAGCAGCCCGATTAAAAATCAATTTGCCCATGCAGGCCGGCAAGGGGTACAGTTTCACGATTCAGAATGTGGAAAAGAACATCCGCATCCCTTCCATCTTTCTTGAAGCCCGGGTTGCAGTAACGCCTATGGGTACCACGCTACGCTTTGGTGGAACCATGGAGATAACCGGGGTGGATCACACAATCAGCATGAACCGTGTAAAGGGCATCGTTGATTCGATTCCCCGGTATTATCCTGAAATGAAAGTAGCCATGCCAAAGCAGACGGAGGTATGGTACGGGTTAAGACCCTGCTCGCCCGATGGCTTGCCCTACATCGGCCGCTCAGGCAAAATCAAGAACCTGATTTTTGCCACCGGACATGCGATGATGGGATTAAGCCTTGGGCCCGGAACCGGCAAAATAGTAGCCGATTTAATTACTGGAGCGACTCCGGAAGTTCCGCTTACCGCCTTCGTTCCCGAGCGCTTTTAGACATCGTAGAAATGTGCCCATGCCAGTCGGCAATGGAATAGAGCCATTAAAAGAAACACACCGGAAATTTTATCCGATTGGTAACCGAATTCGTTTAAGAGAGTATTTCTGTTTTTAGAACCCAAAACCTGCCTGTCATGTTCAAAAACAACCTGAAAATCGCCCTGCGCAGTTTGCTTAAGCAAAAAGTCTATACCCTGATCAATCTGTTGGGCCTTGCGGTGGGGGTGGCGAGTTGCCTGCTGATTGTGCTGTTTATTCAAAATGAGTTCTCGTATGACAAGTTTTTTAAGGATCATGATCGCATATACCGAATGGTGTTGGAGCGCAAGTATCCGAATCATTCAACGTACTATTCCATTGTGCCACACTCGTATGAGGCGGTAATCAGGCGGGATTTCCCTGAAGTGGAGAAGTCGACTAACGCTTTTGGGTTCACGAACTTTACGATGTCCTATAAAAATGAACGCGATGAGGTAAGTCAGTTTGATGAGGAGGCAGTCGTAGTCTCGGATACGAGTTTTTTGGCGATGTTTAGTTTCAATCTTCTTAAAGGGAATCGTGAGGCCGCCCTGGGGCAGGCCAATGAAATAGTTCTCACCGAAGAAATGGCGAAGCGTTATTTTGGCGATGACGAGCCGATCGGAAAAATTATTACGGGTGGTCAGCAGGAATTCAAAGTAGTAGGTGTTTTACAGGATATACCATCCAATTCTCATTTTAAATTTAGTGCCATCTTAGCTGCTTCTACTTTCCCATTCACCACACGTGAGAATTTTACAGGATTCACGGTATACACATTTTTCAAATTAAAACCCGGCAGCGATCCTGTTGCCATGGAAGCCAAAATACCAAAGGTAGTAGACACGTATGCAGCCGCCCAGATTGAACGGAACCTTGGTAAATCGTGGGAGGATTACCGGAAAGAGGGAAATGGCTATCGGTATTTTCTGCAGCCCCTGGCCTCCATTCATTTAGACCCCTTAAACCTCGAAGCCCAAATGAAACCCGGTGGCAACCGGACCTCGGTTTATATCATGATCTCGGTGGCGATCCTCATCCTGGTCATTGCCTGTATTAATTTCATGAATCTTGCCACAGCCCGCTCGGCCGAGCGCGCCCGGGAAGTAGGTGTACGCAAAGTCATGGGTTCCTTCCGTCAACAGTTGGTAAGTCAGTTTTTAACAGAGTCGTTTGTGTTAAGCGCGCTGGGAGTTGGATTGGCTGTGGGCATAATCTATTTGGCCTTACCTTTCTTTAATAACCTAACGGGCAAGCAACTGGAGTTGCCAATCAACCTCACCACCGGCAGCATGTTGGCGGGCCTGGCCCTGGTAGTGGGTTTGCTGGCGGGCAGTTATCCATCCCTGGTGTTGTCATCGTTTAATCCGGTGGTGGTTTTGAAAGGGAAATTTACGGGTCAGCAGGAGGGAAAGTGGATTCGTAACGGATTGGTGATTTTTCAATTTTGGATATCCATCATCTTGATGATCGGAACTCTGGTCATTCAACAGCAGATGCAATACATGTCGGAACGGGCGCTGGGTTTCAACCGCGAGCAGGTACTGGTAGTAGAACGCGGATTTGGATTGGGACCCCAGGTTTCCAAGACTTTGATGGAAGAGTTCAGAAGGTTGCCCGAAGTAACCGGAGCGGCAGGTTCATTTGCCTTGCCTGGAAATGAAAATGACTTTTTTGGTATCCAGTTTCAACCAGAGAGCGCGTCTGAAATTCTGACTACCAAGTCGATGGTGACCTCCGATGGATTACCCGAAGTGCTTGGTATGGAATTAGTAGCTGGTCGGTGGTTCGCTACCGAAACCAATGATTCGCTTCACCTTATTTTAAATGAGGCAGCGGTTAAGGTGATGAATCTTGAAAACCCCATTGGGCTTACGCTGATGGAGGTGCGGCAGACTCAGGAGGGCAATGTTTCGTTGCCCATGAAAATTATTGGAGTGGTAAAAGACTTTAACTTCATGTCGCTGCGCGATGAAGTTACTCCGCTGGTATTGCAAAGTAATGAATCGTATGGTGGCGCTAATCAGTACATAGCGGTGCGTGTTAAGGCGGGTCAAATTCAGCGTGCCATTACCTCGGTGGAAGCCAAGTGGAAAGAACTTGCTCCCGAGCAAGGGTTTAAGTTTTCCTTTTTAGACCAGAATCTGGATAACCAGTATCGAAGTGAGCAGCAATCTGGTCGGTTGTTTGCCGTCTTTTCGGCCTTGGCCATTTTTGTTTCGTGTATTGGATTGTTTGCTTTATCTGCCTACATCACCAGTTTACGCACCAAAGAGATTGGGGTTCGCAAAGTCCTGGGATCTTCCGTTACCGGAGTGCTGGTCTTGCTCTCCAAAGATTTTACAAAGATGATTCTCATTGCTTTTGTGCTGGCTGTACCGGTAGCCTGGTATGTGATGGAAAATTGGTGGCTGCAAAACTTTGCTTACCGAATTGCCATCAGCGCGTGGATCATTCTTGTGAGTGGAGGAGCAGCCTTACTGATCGCCTGGATTACGGTGAGTTTTCAATCCATCCGGGCCGCAGTGCAAAATCCGATAGGCGCGTTGCGAAGTGAATAAGCTGGATTACTGATTCGAACCGATCATCCAAACGAATTTGAAATCCTTGTCCGGTAAACGAGGCAATCTGATCCACTCGTTCTGTTTCGGAACGCTCTTTGGTATTGGAGCTTTCCGTTAAGGTTCCATCACTCAACTTAAAAATTGCAGGACCTTGCGACAGTGTATCGATTGCAAATCTGCTAGTAAATTTGAAGTTGAACGCTGTGGCAAGGTCCGTAGCAGTACCGGCTAAGGCTCTTAGGTTTACAACATAGTTGAAACAAACTTCCACCATCCTGCTGCCAGAGGAAAAATCCTGGTGATCTCCAGGTTGTGCCTGCGACTTGTTGTGCGAACAATCCAACGCTAGCACAAAGCGCCATGAGAAACACGGGAGAATCTTTTGTGGAGAACTTGTATGGGTTGGGAATTTAAATGAAGTACACTAATGCCCATAATGAAAAACCCCCGCCTGATGGCGAGGGTTTTCAATTTCTATTTCAAATCGATTAATAATCTTTATTGAAATCACCTCTGCGGAAGCCACCACCGCCACCGCGGTTGCCGCCCCGGCTACCTTCTTCGCGCGGGCGAGCCTCGTTAACGACCAGGTTTTTTCCCATGAAATCGGCACCATTTAAGTTGGTGATGGCTGCACGACCTGCGGTGTCATCGGCCATTTCTACAAACCCAAAGCCCCGGCTGCGCTGGGTAACTTTGTCCATAATGATCTTTGCTGAGCTTACTTCACCGTACTCGGAAAATAACTGCTTCAATTGTTCCTCGGATGCCTTCCAGGGAATGTTGGCTACATAAATGTTCATTTTTTGTCTTTGAAATTAAGTGATAAATGTTCTTGCTAACTCAATAAGGCCTGCCAATAAAATCTCGATTAGGGGAGTGCTTACGGGTGGGAATTATCTCATTAACTAGTTCAAAGGTAATAGTTTTTTTGAATTATCATCAAAATCACCCTTTAAACCCACTTTTTTATTAGCCCAGATAACTTAAACGGGTAGTTCACCTGCCTTTTTGAGTGGTTTTGCCAGTTCGATTTCGGGAGTACCTTCTTGGAATCTTCATTCCTATTGATATTCGGGGTGTTCGTTAATGAATTTCGTTAGGCTATGTCGGGCGGTAGCATGAATTTTGTTTTGAAGGAATGGGGTCCATCCCAGAAGAACTCCAGGCAACCCCAATGCCATCCGGCTCCATCGCCATAGATCAAAGGAGTCCTGATGGTGGTAGATCTGACCTTCTTTAAATGTGAAGTAAGCGTTGATCTTGTTATGAACCTTTCTACCGGTCTTTGAAAAAGAGTAAGAAGCCTGCCAATGGCAATTCCCTGAGTCTTTGTTTACCTGCACTTCCGAAAAAGTAAGCGTGAAATCCCTTGCATTTAGACATAACATGTGCCACATGGCCTGTACTTCCTTGCCTGTTAATTGCCGGAAAGCGGGATCACTGAAAGTAGCTTGGGGATGATAGCAACGATTCATGGTTTGCCAGTCGCGATTTTGAAATGCTGTATAAAATTTAGTAATCAGGAATTGGTAGTCCATATTTTATCCGCTGGTGGAACAATTTATCCTTCCCGCAGGCAATGCTTTCACTGCCCGGTTTCTTCCTGTACTTTAGCCAGGATTCTCAAGAAAGCTAACGGAAATATCTATGAAAATAAAACAACTCATTCTTGGCATGCTGGTGACGGGCATCAGTTTTATGACCACCGCCCAATCGTTCAATAACCTTCCGGTAAATACACAAAAGCCACCCTTGCACGGCAAACACTGGATGGCAATCACCGGCAAGCCCCTGGCGGCAACAGCCGGGGCGATGATCTTCAGCAAAGGAGGGAATGCGGTAGACGCATCGTGTGCCATGTTGGCGGCTACCTGTACCATGTTTGATGTTCTTAGCTGGGGGGGCGAGACACAGGCGCTGATCTACAACCCAAAAATGAAGAAAGTAATTGCTATCAATGCGTTAGGCGTTGCCCCCACAGGAGCCACTGCCGAGTTCTTTAAAAGTAAAGGCATGAATTACCCACCTCAATATGGACCGTTGGCTGCGGTAACCCCCGGAACGCCCGGTGGATTAATGATGATGTTGGCCGAATATGGAACACTCAGTTTGAAAGATGTATTGACCCCGGCCATGCAATTAGCAGAAGGTTATCCTATTGAAGCCCAAACTGCCAATAGTTTTGAACGGGAAAAGGAACGAATAAAACAATGGCCGTATTCAAAAGCGGTTTTTCTCCCGCACCTCGGTGAAAAGCGTGAAGCACCTGTGGCGGGTGAAATTTTTGTTCAGAAAGACTTGCTTGCCACGCTTCAGAAGTTGGTGGACACAGAACAGCAAGCCTTGAAAAAGGGGAAGTCGCGCAAAGAGGCCATTTATGCAGCCTACGACCGTTTCTACAAAGGGGATATTGCCAAAGAGATTGCCCGGGGCGCGCAGGAACAGGGCGGCTTGATTACCGAGCAGGATCTCGCAAACTGGAAGGTAATTACCGAAGAGCCCTTGATGGTAAATTATAAGGGCATTGATGTGTATAAGATGCAACAATGGACACAGGGGCCGGTATTTTTGCAGGCGTTGAACATGTTGGAAAATCTTGATCTGAAGGGGATGGGGTTCAACTCAGCCAAGTATATCCACACCTTGTATCAGGTCATGAACCTGACGTTTGCTGATCGCGACTTTTATTATGGGGATCCCTACTTTGCTCCGGAAGAACCAATGAAGGGACTGTTATCAAAAGAGTATGCCAAAGAGCGTGTGAAGGCCATTAACTGGGAACGCAATGATCCTAAAGCTGCACCGGGCGATCCCTATCCCTTTGAAGGGAAGGTGAATCCTTATGGAGATTATTTAAAGCAATGGAGCCAGGCTGCCACTGCTACGTATACCTCACCACTCAGCGAAGAATATCTGAATCAGGTTTTTTTAGGAACCACTTCGGTAGAAGCTGCTGATAAAGAGGGCTGGGTTGTTTCGATTACACCCAGTGGAGGTTGGAATCCTGCCTGCATTGCCGGTAAGACCGGTATTGGAATGAGTCAGCGAATGCAAAGTTTTGTTACGGATCCGAAAGAAAACCCTTACAATGTCGTAGAACCAGGAAAGCGGCCACGGGTAACCTTAACGCCCACCCTGGCACTAAAAGAAGGTAAACCGTTTCTTTCCTTTGCGGTGCAAGGGGGGGATACGCAGGATCAAAACTTATTGCAATTTTTTCTAAACATGGTGGAGTTTGGAATGACTGTTCAGGAGGCAACCGAAGCTCCCAACATCAATACCGATCAACTTCGGTTGTCGTTGGGTGGTGAGGATCGCAAACCCAAGGCCGGAAATATTCTTTTACACGATAGCACACCCCCTTATGTTCGGAAAGAACTACAAGGCATGGGGTACCGCATGCGTTTTGACGACCGAACCAGCGGACCAATTAATGCGATTTACTTTGATTGGATTCATGGAAGTTTCTGGGGCGGATCCAGTAACCATGGTGAAGACTATGGAATAGGGTGGTAATTGAAATTGCAGGGGGTTGTTCGCTGGCCAAAACCAAACCGGACAACTACCTGCCTTTCTTTAATATGCCCGGTCAACGGATCCTGAACCGTACACTTTCTTTGTGACTGCTTTCGTGTTGCCTTTGTGCTTCACGATACCACTGCCTAACACAACTGCATCCAGGGAGCCAGTAGCCGAAATCTCACAGGTTCCGGAACCGCTGATTTTTATTTTAGCGGTTTCTAATTCGCAGTCAAAGGCCGTCATAGAGCCACTGCCACTCATGACAATGTCATGGGTAGTGGCATACCCTTTCAGCAGGATGTTCCCGGCACCACTGATTTCTGATTTGAGGTTATTGCCTTTGAGATCCAATTCAATGCCACCATTTCCTGAAACGGATAAACTCAGATAGTCAGATGCAATTGAGTTTTCGGAAATAATTTTACCTCCGCCATTCACTTGCAATTCATTAAGGTTTTTAACGCTGACCATCAGCTTCATGGTCGGCTTAACTTTTATATCGTCAATTTTGGCCCATATGCTTTTGTTTGGATTATCCGGTTTCCGTTCCACATTGACCATCAATACCCCGTTTTCAACTTTCACCTGCGTCAGTTCCCAGATTTCTGTTAACGCTTCCACCGTTACTTCCTGCTTGTTTGTTTGTTTTACATAGACCGTATAATTCGAGTTGACGTAAATACTCTTGAATTCGGGAAGTTCAAGGGTCTTTTTTGTGGTTTGAGCGAACGTAAAGGAAGCGATGGTTAACAGAATCAGGGAGACCAGAATGATGGCGAAGATGAAATTAATTTTTCTCATGGGTTTAGCGAATTAGGGTTATAAACTGCAACGCTTTTGGCAGAGCCTTGAGTCTGAATCGATAAAATTACTACGTTGACGGTAAAAAGTCTAAACCGGGGTTAAACCAAACCTGACGATGTTATTTTTTCCTAAAAATATACCGATATAGGATCACGAAAATGGCCAAACCAATGCAAATAAGAAAGAAAACGGTGGGGGTGATTAGTTTTACGGCATGCATGTTTTAGAAGGTTAGAACCGGATTCGCACTTGAAATCTAACATCATTTTGTCGATTTCCATCGATCGTCTCACCAGCTGACCCAATCGTGTCGCGATCTGTATATCGCTTAAAGGCCCACCGCAACCAAAGATCAACCTGGCGATTGAAGCTGTATTGAACAAGCAGGTAATTTTTTACACCTACCCCTTCGTATGCCGGAAAGGTGAAAGCGAGCCAAACATCCCGCTCGTAAATGTAAATGCGATTGTCGTAGGAGTCGGTATCGAACAGTGCATACCGGCCACTGACCGAAAACTTTTGAATGTGAAAGGTAATATCCTGTAACAACACCATTCCTCCGGTCGTGGTTTCACCTAATTGATATGTGTTAAACTGGGCACGGGTACGAAATTGCAATTGTGGCGAGGCTTCGTATTCAAGATGAAGCCAATAATTTCTTTTGATGCCGGGAGCAGCCGTGTATAGGTTCGATTCTGCAGAAAGATTTCGTTGTTTAGTTTCCTCCATAAACTGAATGAAAAATAAAATAGTTCGAGAGGGCTTGTAATTGAATCGCATCAACCATTCCGTTCCGTTGGATGGTGAGTAACTCCGGTACCGAAGCCATGGAAACCGGAACAAATCAACATAGCCCGTAAACGAGAACTTTTTGCTGAGTTGATATTTCCAACCCCAATAAAATCCCAGCTCATTTTGGGCTATTGAATTTTCTGCCAGGGCATTGCTATAAAAGCTGGTGTAATCCCGATCCAAGGTTCGTACTAAAAATGAAAAATCCAACGAAGAGGTGATGCTGGCAATTAAGCCGGTGGTGGCCGCAAAACCTTTACCAAGCGTTTGTGCAACCTCTCCAAACACAGCGACTTGTCGTAAGGTATAATTCCAATAAGCACCAACATTGGTATTTTGACTTCCACGAAAGTAGAATTGATTGTAGACCGTTGGCTTGCGAATAATAGCGCGATTAAACCAGGTGTGATGGAGCAACACACCAAGTTCGAGTGTTTTGACTTTAAAAGTCAATCCTCCGACAACATTCTGTTCGAATAAGGTGTTCTTGTTTGCCAGTTCTGTTGCGGTACGATGAAGTCCGGAGGTTGATAAGGAAGAGATAGTTGCATTATCATCCAGCGTATCGCGTACCAGGTTCCCATCGCGCCACCGCGATGAGTACATGCCATGGATATGAAGTTGTTTGTGTAAGCTATACGTTACAGAAACACCTCGAAAGTAACCGGATTCATAGAGTGAAGTATAAGACATAAAGCCGATGGTAGGTCTGCGAATGGTAGTTACAGCCTCTGCGCTTTTGCCAATCCCAAATGCCGATCCCAACAACAAACCCTGACCAAACTGGGCCTGATAATCGCCCACAATGAGATTTTTGAGTCTACCTTTATTCAACACCTGAGCATGAAACGACAAATAATCCGGACCATACTGTCTTCGGGTTGGAGCCCAGGTTATCGCTTCGCCAGCATCTTTCTCGGCAGTAATTCCAAAACTGTAATCGCCCGGGTAACTCGATCGAAATCGGGCGTAATACCGTCCCGGTGAACCTATATACTTACTTCCAGGTGGGGCTGTTTCCTGGTACCCTAATTTCTTTTCCAGCGTTTGATCGTATCGCAGAATCAGATAACTGTTTTGCCCGGATTGAATTCGGTTCCACAGGGAACTGTTCTGCCATGCACCAGGGTCATTCACGGTAACAAATGGTACGATCTTAAGAAAGAGATCGCGCGTCATACCGGGTACATTTTGAAGTTCGTATACCGATAGAAACGGACCCGCTTGCAGGCGGTAATTCAGAATCGATTCAATAACCGGATCATTGAGAAAAAAAAGTGCTTGTAATTGTTCTTTGGTAACCCGGTTTAGATCGGCTGGATTGGAGAGTAATTGAGCCAGATTTTCGTAGAGATCTTCATAATTCAGGTCATCATCCTGATTGGCAAATAACTCATCTACAAATTGCTGTAAATCAATTTCTCTTTTAGGAAATTCCTGAGCGTAACCATTGGAGCCTACAATGAACAGGAGTATGATCAATCGCGGTTTCATTTTTTCTTGTTCTCCAAAATTGAATAGGTGGCTGAAGCCTGGTGGCTGATGCCGGTGATCGCATTGAACTGTACGGCATAATCGGCTTGTAATTTTTTTCTCCGGGCACCCATTCCAACGAATCCACTTTGTGGATACAGGTTGAAACCGGTGCGCGCATAGAATTTCTCACGAAAGGAATATTCCATACCGGTACGCCAGATCGGTTTGTAGTCGATGTCTTTGTCTAATTCAGTTGTAATCAGGATCGATGTGGTTGGTTTATAGGTAATCCCGGCAGTGAGGCGGGTGGGCAGGTTTTCAGAAGATCCATCTGAGTTGATTTTGGCCTGGTTGATATTGAATATATAGGCACCTACATAAAATTGTTCGGACAATTCAACGAGACCACCAAAATCAAGGCTAACTGACCCCATGGTTTGAAATCCTTCCGCACGGTATTGGATGTAATTCACTTTAATACCCAGCGAAGCGATTCCGAATTTATTCCCATAACCGCCAGAGATCAACTGTTCGCTATACAGATGATCGCCAAATTTGAAAACTCCCAGGGAAGCAACTCCCCACCGCATTGGTACGTTGACTGCAAAGGCCATTCGGTTTGCATTCGACAGTTGCATTCGTACTTCGTAAGCGGCAGCTGCACTGAGGGTGGATTGTGTGCCAAGGGCTCCGGGATTATTGAAAAGACTCCACACATCGGCAAGGCCGGAGGAAGCGAACCCCATTCCCGCAGCCCGGGCACCCATCAGGGTGGAGATACTCTGACCATTGCCTACTTTTGCACAAGCAAGCAACATAAATGCAATTGCTACTTTGTTCATGCGATGGGTGTAACTAAGATACATTTTTTGATCAAAATCCTTGCGGCCGCCATGGGTATGAATTTTTGGGTGGTTTGCGAGGCTCAGGAGAAACGTGAGTTTTATAGCAATGGGGCGCTGAAGGGTGTTGGACCGGTATCCGGATTGGATAAGGTGGGCCAATGGCATTACTATTATCCCAATGGAAAGAAAAGTGCTGTTGAAAATTATAATCAAGGACTCCTGGATGGGGAAATACTTTACTTCTATCCCACAGAAATAATACAGGCTCGGGAAACCTGGGAGTTGGGTAGTCTTACCGATTCAGCCTGGTATTATCACCCGAGCGGGAGGCTAGATCGCAAAGGAATGTACAGAAAGAGTGAATATACGGGTACCTGGATTCATTTTTTTGAGAATGGTAACCCTGAACGCGAGGTTCACTATGAAAATGGATTGCCGCAGGGTGAAACCAAAGTTTTTAATGAAGCTGGCACCTTAATCCAACAAGGCTTTTACCAGGAAGGGCTGGAGGATGGGGAATGGAAATTTTATACGGCTACCGGTGAACTTGAGTATGTTGGAAGTTATCGAAAGGGAAATCCGGTTGGCATCTGGTATCACTATCGAAAAGGAAAGAAAAAAATCTACCAACGCTATTAGAATTCCTTCTTCATATGAAAGAAGAAACCGCTGGTTTTTTCACGTGTGAACGTGTATTCAATGCGAATTACCGCATCGTAAGCGGTCACAATATCGATCCCTCCTCCGGTACCTACCAGCATGCGATTGGATAGCCGGGTATTCAGATTTTGTTCCTGGTAATACGGGTAGTTCTCAACATATCCCAGGTCCAGATACGTCTTCAGGTAAATAGTCAAGGGAAAATGGCGAAACTGTTCAATTGGCATTTCGTCTATTTGCCACGTTCTGGAGAATATCTTCTTACGGAGTGTTGTCTTGTTCAGGAAGAAGTTGGGCCCTTCTATTACGTACACCTCATATCCTTTAACCAACTGCCTTCGGTACCCCAGGGCACTGTACATAGAGTACGGCTGATTGGTGGGTGTGGAGACATACGCGGATGAGAAGTTGGAGAGGAAAAAATTACTTTTAAGATCAAGGTATTTGGCGTAGGTAATATTTAACTCCCATTGATTGACATTGGATTCAAACCCCAATCCAGCACGATGCACGAAGGCGGTAATCTGGTAGCCTGTTAATGGATAGGCAATTACGTCCCGGTGCTCTGAAACAAAAGAATAGGTAAATCCACCATAGCGTTGATGTACTGAACCCCCTCCGTAATAGTTGGGATTCAGAAAAGCAATGGTATCGGCAATTTGATTGTCCTGATAGCCCATGCTAAAGGAGTGGGTTTCGTAGAATGACTTTCGATAGGTGTAGGTAACGCCAGTCCCGTAGGTAGTTCGAAGGGTCTTTCTCCCTTCTTCGAAGCTTAACTTATGATCATCTGTAAAGTAGGCCAGGTTTTTTGGTTCGCTATAGTTAAAGTCGAAAATCAAACCATGTTTTTGCTGGCGGTCGATATAGGGAATCCGATAACTCAGTTCAAAGCGTCTGGTAAATCCAAATTGGGCCGTAAATCGCAGTGTTTCGTTGCGTCCGCGGAAATTATATTGATATAATCTCAACCCGTAGTTAATGCGCTTGAAATCAGCGCCATAATTCTGAACCCATTCATTAAAGTTACGATCAGACAATTCGAAGATCGGAACAGGGAAAGTATACCAACGCTCGTTAACCTCCACCAATAGATCGATCTGGTTACTGGTAATTTCCAATCGCTTAATTGTAACGGTATTAAATAGACGCAGGTTATAAATTTTTTTCTGGTCTTGCTGAAGGATCAGTTCCAACCGGTTGGCACTAATAGTATCTCCCGGACTGAGTGAAAGTTCGCGCGAAATGATCCGATCGCGCGTAATTTTATTTCCAATAATCAACACCCGATTGATGGTAACCATCCGGTTCGCTAAGGTATCCGTGCGATTGATCAAGGTATTGCTCGTTGGTTGAGCTGTGAAACTTAGAATACCGATAATCAATGCCCACATGCCTTCTTGTGCCCGTTAATTAAGCTTGCTTCTTCGATTGATTTCGGTAGGACCAGATCAATATAAAAATACCTGCCAGCACCATGGGTATACTCAAGATTTGTCCCATGTTCAGTGGAAGTTTATCTTCAAAGTCCACTTGATTTTCCTTGAGGAATTCATAAACAAACCGAAGGCTCCACAAAATGATCATGAACACACCGAAGATCCTGCCCGGAGGTGAATTTATTTTATCTTTTTGCCACATCAAAAACAAGAGGACAAATAAGACCACACACGAAATCGCTTCATAGAGTTGAGCGGGGTGCCGTGCAATGCCAAAGGTACTTGCCCGCGCTGCAATACTTCCGGAAGGCTCGGTGTCGATTTGGTAATTCAGCGGTGTAGTCGTGGGTTCATCCACGAATTCATTGAAATAGGTCAGATAGTGTTTAACCTCTCCGTCCATATAAGAAGCGGCCTGTAGTTGCGATGTTCCTTTTTTGAAAATGACGTAGAGATAGATGGGCACCCGGCCATTGGCCCCCTCGGGCAAGGACTTGTTTTTTTCAACTTTGATGGTTTCGACAGGATTGGCACCCCGCGGGTTATCCATGAGTCCTTCAGTGATTTTGTTTACGAAAACCACACTCAGTGGATTGTTGGAGGGAAGTCCAACAATTTCAGAGTTAAAGAAATTGCCCAAGCGGATGAGGGCCCCGGTTAGCGCCACTACGATTACAATCCGATCAACGGTTTGCAGGTAGCTCATATTGTGTTCCTTCCTTCTGCTGAATAGCCAGAGGGCAAATAAAATCCCAATGGCAGCACCGTGGCTGGCAAGGCCCTGTAACCCGGTAAACCGGAAGGGCGAAAATTCAAAAGGTAATAGAATGCTGAGCGGATCAGTAACAAATAGTTCGGGCTGGTAAAAGATTACGTGACCTAAACGGGCCCCTAAAATGGTGGCGACTACCATATAAATAGTCAATGTATCCACATGCTTTTCGGGCCGCCCTTCCTGGCGGAAAAAATAATACATGATTTGCTGGCTGATTAAAAAGCCGAGTGCAAACAGTAAACCATACCAACGCAGGGCAAATGACTCAAAAGAGAAGATCTCCGGACTTCCGTTCCAGATAATGTAACTGATCATGGTATCAAGGTATTAGTGAAAAAGCGCCTATTTCGCATAGGCTAAGGGGCAAATATAATGACTAAAGGGTTATGGCCAAGGTGTCATTACATCGGATCCAGAGCTTCCAATTCCAGCTTAAAACTGCCTGATAAAATGGGGAATCGGCACCAACTTCGGGGATCGACATTGAGATCATCCAAATGAAAGGAGGGTGCCAGCCGTTCCCGCTTCCATTGGTTGGCAGCCCATAGTTTGAAGAATTTTTTTATGTAGATTTTTAGTTGCTCCTGTGCAACGTTTAGAGAAGATTGATCTTTAAGAAGACGATAAACTTCAACCGGACTTTTGCGATCACGAATGGCTAACTTCTCTATTTCTACCAACACCGCATAGGGCATGAGATCATTTTCATCCGTTTGTGCCCGCTCGCTGGGCCGGAGTTCGGCTGTAGGTGTTAAGGCGTTGACATATGACAAGCCACTATACCCGAGCTCTTTTTCAGCCCATCGTAGCCATTGCAAAATGAAGGGCTTGTCAAGGCCTGCAATAGGTGCCAGGCTGCCACTGGTATCACCATCCATGGTGGCATACCCTACATCGCCTTCGCTGCGATTGGAGGTGGTTAGCAGGACGGCCTGCTTGAGATTCGCCAGTAACCAAATGATGGGCGAACGGCTGCGGGCCTGAATGTTTTGCCGGGCAATGTCGTCTTGCTCCCAAGAAAGTTTGCGTCCAATAACTTTTTCAATTTTTTCCTCGTACGATTTCACTTCTTCATCGATGGTCCAGTGATGAAATCCTGCGCCTATTGATTCAGCTAAATGCCGCGCTGCCTTGAGGGTAGCATCCGAAGAGTTTTTGGTTCCCTGGTAGGCACAAGTCAAGACCTCGCCTATGGCTTCCTGCAAATTGTTGGTCGGTGGAATACCCAGGGCTTTACAAAATGATTCCCAACCCAATTCATTCGAAGCCCTTCTCACCATTTCGGCAACTAATACCGCACAAAGGGAAGAGTCCGCACCCCCACTTAAACTCAATACATACCCTTTCGCTTTGCTCTTACGCAGGTAGTCAAACACGGCCAGTGTAGCGGCCTTTGCAAGTTCCTCATTTGGATCCTTATTGTCTGTGATTCGATAGGTTACAGGATCGGTTGCCTCAAAATCAACATCTGTCCACAACACATTATAGGGTTTCATAGACAGCCGGTTGTTGATTTTCAAGAGTTTTCCACGCTGCCCGAAAATAATATCTCCATCATAGATCATTCTGCCGGCCTCGTTGCCCAGATGATTGACGAACAAGTAAACGCAATTGAAATTTTCGGACCCTTCAATAACCACTTCATGCTCGCGCTGTTGGCTTTTGCGCATGGCGAAGTGGCTCGCACTTGGATTCATGATCAAATCCACACCGCGTTGGAATAACCGGTATCCCGGGCGTTTATCTTTGCGCCACGCATCTTCACAGATTTCAAATCCAAACCTGATGCCAAAGGCTTCATAAATCAGGTCACCGACTTGAATCTTCTGATCGTCCTTGATCAATTCGATAACGTTGCCTCCGGTCCATGCATCAAACCAACGCGGTTCATAGTGTACACCATCCCGCGCCAGATTTTGCTTAAGCGTGATTCCGACAATCTTTTTATTATAGATCACGCACACCCCATTATAGGTAATACTATTCATCCGAATGGGTAATCCAATGCAAACCAGGATGGAGTCGCAATGCGGTATAATTACGTGTAGCTGCTGCCAGGCCTGCTCGCTTAACCAGTCGCTAAGGAAAAGGTCTTCGCAGCCATATCCGGTAAGACATAATTCCGGAAAACAGAGAATGGATACCTTCTCCTGACGGGCTTGTTGAATGGCAGAAAGGATATTTCCCGTGTTTTGTGTCCAATCCAAAGGAGTCTGATTCACTGTTGCACCTCCTATTCGCACTACCTGACTCATTTTGAATAGTATATTAGATACTTAACAACGTACACGTTTTTTCGGCCGCATCCTGTTCGGCTTTCTTTTTTGTATACCCAAATCCCTGGCCATAGGGTTGCTCGTCAATAAATACGTGTGCAGAAAACTCCTTATTGCGGCCTTTTTTTATTTCCTCCACTTCGAAGCGGATTTCTTTTCCACTTCGCTGCGACCATTCAATTACTTTGCTTTTGTGGTTGGAGTTTGAGTTGACCACGACTTCCAAATCAAAGTAAGGCTGTATCAATTTGTCGATCACAAACTTTTTAGTGCTCAAATAACCTTTGTCCAGGTAAATGGCACCAACAAGGGCCTCGAGGGTGTTGCCTAAAATCACTTGTTGCAACTGCGTGTTCTTTCGGTCAAATTGAACAATGGATGAAACCCCAACTTTCCGGGCCAGGTTATTTAACGACTCGCGGTTAACAATGCGGGACCGGATTTCTGTGAGAAAGCCTTCGTCCTTGAAGGGGTATTTCTTAAAAAGGTAATCAGCAACGGCCGCCCCTAAAATGGCATCGCCCAAATACTCAAGCCGTTCATTCGATTCCCGAAATCCATTTTTTTCCTTGGAGCGTGAACTGTGCAGGGTTGCCAGTTTATACAGGGCAAGATTGGAGGGTGCAAAACCGGCAATGGTTTTTATGGCCACTACCAGTTTCTTATCTTCTTTGGAATTGGGTTTGGTTAAGGTTAGTAAGTTCCACACAAACTTGGGCCTTACTCCACTTTCTTTAAGATCACAGACGCATTATGCCCCCCAAAACCAAATGTATTGCTGATGGCAATCTTCACCTTTCGTTGTTGGGCCTTATTGAAGGTAAGATTAAGACGGGGATCCAGGCCATCATCATCGGTAAAGTGATTGATGGTGGGAGCCACAATACCTTCCTTGAGTGCAAGAATACAGGCCAAGGCTTCAATGGCACCGGCAGCACCCAGTAAATGACCGGTCATTGATTTAGTGGAACTGATGTTCATTTTGTAGGCCTGCTCTCCGAATACTTTTTGGATGGCTTTAATTTCTCCTAGATCGCCCAGTGGGGTAGACGTTCCGTGGGTATTAATGTAATCAACTTCCTCAGCCTGAATGCCGGCATCTTCCAACGCGTTCTCCATCACCTTAATAATGCCAAATCCTTCCGGATGGGGAGCTGTAATATGGTAGGCATCGGCTGATAAACCGCCTCCTAAGACTTCTGCATAAATTTTGGCACCTCGTTTTTTAGCGTGCTCATATTCTTCCAAAATCAAAGCACCGGCACCTTCTCCCAATACAAATCCATCGCGGTCTTTATCGTAGGGACGTGACGCTGTTTCTGGCGAATCATTTCTTTCCGATAACGCCTTCATGGCGTTGAAACCACCCACTCCGGCTTCGCATACAGCTGCTTCAGAACCGCCTGTTACAATCACATCCGCTTTCCCAAGTTTGATGTAGGTGAACGCATCGTAGATGGCGTTGGTAGAGGAAGCGCAGGCCGAAACCGTTACAAAATTTGGTCCGCGAAAACCATACTTAATGGAAATGTGTCCCGCACTGAGGTCCGGGATCATTTTTGGAATGAAGAAGGGGTTGAATCGAGGAGTACCATCGCCACGGGCAAATGACTTTACCTCCTCCTGAAAGGTAAACAACCCCCCGATACCTGAGCCCCAGATTACCCCAATACGATCGGGATTGAGTTCAGTTAGCGGAAGGTTGGAATCAAGGATAGCTTCGTCAGCCACCACCATGGCGTATTGTGCAAAGGGATCCAGTTTGCGGCCTTCTTTGCGATCCATAAAGTCTTCAATGTTGAAGCCTTTTACTTCGCAGGCAAACTTGGTTTTAAAGAGTGTAGCGTTGAATTTAGTAATCGGAGCCGCGCCACTTTTACCGGCTTTTAAACCTTCCCAGTATTGCTGAAGGTTGTTTCCAATAGGGGTTAATGCGCCTGCACCTGTAACTACTACTCTTTTAAATGTCATACAATCCGTTAGTGGAGCAAAAAGAACTGACTAAACCAATTATTTCTTTACGTTCTCTTCGAGGTAAGAAATCGCCTGGCCAACAGTTGCAATGTTTTCGGCCTGGTCGTCAGGGATGGAGATGTTGAATTCTTTTTCGAATTCCATAATCAGTTCTACGGTGTCCAGGGAGTCTGCTCCGAGGTCGTTGGTAAAGCTTGCTTCCGGAGTAACTTCAGATTCTTCCACGCCCAGTTTGTCGATGATGATCTGTTTTACTTTTTGTGCGATTTCAGACATGTTTTTAAGGTTTAGAGTATTCAAAAATCTGTGCAAATAAAGAGATTTGGTGCAATATTGTCAAACTTTTAGAGTCCTTCGGGACACCAATCGGGTGGCAAAAATGAAGAAAAAAAGGCTTGAAATCGAATATACCTTTGATTTTGAGTTAATGGGCATAATTTCTTCTGCAAAGGGCTATAAACTAGCCTGGGAGGTTAATTCTGTGCTTTTATCGAAGTTAGTTAAACAGAAGGATGTGACAATTGACTTAAAGAGAAATGTTACAGCGAGTTATAGTCATTATTCTTTCGAGAATGAGGTAAATATTTTGAAATTATTTCGAAATAAACCGAATGAACCGGAATTGGCAAAGCATGTTTTAATTCCAGAGTTTCCGCATTACGATTACATTATATTAAGTCAGGGGGAGGCCCACATGGATAGCAAACGTTTGCAAGAACTCTTGCGTAATATTCCTTCCATCGAATTGGCTGCTTTTATACCTTTGGCCGCTTTGAAATCGAAAGATAATTTCATCTTCTAACCCAATTCAATGGAACGCATCTCGTACAACAAGACCAAAATCGTAGCTACGGTAGGTCCGGCATCCAACAACAAGGAAATGCTTATGGCACTGGCCAAGGAGGGTGTGGATGTGTTCCGACTAAACTTCTCACATGGCAAGCATGAGGATCACCTGAAAGTGATCAATTATGTACGTGAAATAAATAAGGAATTAGGCACCCACATTGCCCTTCTACAAGATTTGCAAGGTCCAAAGATTCGGGTTAATGAAATGCAGCCGGGTATTGAAATCAAGGCTGGCGATAAAATTACTATTACCACCAAGGAAGTGTTGGGCAATCACGAATTGGTTAGTACCTCTTACGAGGGATTACCAAAAGATGTGAAGGTGGGTGACATGATTTTGATTGATGATGGTAAGATTGAATTGAAGGTAAAGGAAATCCGAGGCATCGAAGTGGTGTGTACGGTCATTTATGGCGGGCCATTAAAATCACGCAAGGGTATAAATCTGCCCTTCTCCAAAGTGTCAGCGCCATCCCTCACGGATAAGGATTATGAAGATCTCGAATTTGGATTGAAGAATAATGTTGATTGGGTTGCGTTGTCATTTGTTCGAAAAGCCACAGACATTGAAATCCTGAGAGCGGTTATTGATCGTTTCAAATCGAATACCCGCATTGTCGCCAAGATCGAAAAACCAGAAGCGCTGGAGAACATTGATGCTATTATTGCGGCCACTGATGCTGTGATGGTTGCCCGAGGTGATTTGGGGGTAGAAATCTGGATGGAGGAAGTACCCATGGTACAAAAGATGCTGGTGGAGAAATGCAACAACGCATCCAAACCGGTAATTGTGGCTACTCAGATGATGGAGAGCATGATTGAGAATCCGCGACCGACACGAGCGGAAACCAATGATGTAGCCAATGCCGTGATGGATGGAGCTGATGCCTTGATGCTTTCGGCTGAAACGGCTGCCGGCAAATATCCGATTGAAGTTATCCGCAGCATGGTGCGAACGATTGGCTCGGTCGAAAAGCAGGGAGATATATTTTTCAGGTTCCGCAATGTTGATCCGAATTCTTCCAATTTCTTCAATGATAGCTTGATTCTGACTGCCTGTAAATTGGCAAAGGATGTTAATGCCAAAGCGATTGTTGGAATGACCCAGTTGGGCTATGCTGCCATCAAGGCTTCATCCCACCGGCCTAAAGCCAACATTTTTGCGTTTACCAGCAACGACACCATATTGAATACAATGAACCTCGTGTGGGCAACACGGGCCTATCATTATGATAAGGCAGCCTCTACAGACGAGACGATTTCGGATGTTGAAAAAATCCTGAAACGTGATGGACACGTTAAGTCGGGCGACATCTTTATCATTTTAGCCAGCATGCCCATCCATGAGCGGGGACGATCGAATATGATTAAAGTGCATGTAGTGAGTTGATTTACAAACTTTAATATCGGCTATAATCTCGGTTCTACGAGTATTATATTTTCGCGTTCTACGACCACCCTGCCCGGAGGATCTCCTTTTCGTTTGCGAACAAATTTTTTCGCAGTAACAATAACAGGACACAACGTTTCTGTTTTCCGCTTTGAATTGTAGGCAGCCAACTGGGCGGCCCTTTCTATTACTTCTTTGGGAAATTTCTTTCCAGCCTGATATTTAATGACGACATGCGAACCGGCCACATCTTTGGCATGAAGCCATAGGTCATCCTTATAGGTATACTTTAAGGTCAGTGTATCGTTTAGCATTGCATTGCGGCCTACCCAAATCCGAAAGCCCTGGAATTCGAACTCATGGTAAGGCAGGGGGGTGATTTTTTTTGATGGAGCTGGCAGCCTTGTATGCGATTTTCGCAAGCTCTTCAAATCGTTGGCGCTCTCAACTTCAAACAAAGCTGTCTCCAATTTCGCGAGTTCAACTTCTTTAAGCTGGATTGATTTCTTCAATTGGTTGATTTCAATCTGCTGGTTTTTGGATTTGCGGTAATATACTTCAGCATTCTTTTGCGGAGATAATTCTTTTTTCAATTTAATTTCGACTGGAACCTGTGTGTAGAAGTCGGTTACGGTGATCAATTCTTGTCCTTGTTTAATGATCTGCAAGTTGGCCATAATCAAATCGCCCCACTGCTGGTAATGATGATCGGAAAGTAACTCTTCCAACTTCTGACTGTTTCGTTCGATGTACTTCCGTCCGGACCGGATCTGCTCATTCAAGTTCTTCAGCACCGCGTATTTTTCAGTTTCATACGCCTGTGTGCTTGAATGCAGCGAAAAGAATGCGTGAACGCCTTCGGTTGGCCTTGAAAATTGATGCAGGATATTTCCCAGCGGGAGCAGGGAAAAAATTACCCGATGGTCTTTCTGAATGATGTAATAGTGTGGTGACTCTAACGCGTGACGAATTTTTTCAAGCGCCTCCCATTGTTCTCGGGCAGTTCGTTGATCAATCCCTTGCTCCTTCCAATATTCCCAAATCAACGTTCCAAACGTGACGTATTGGGTGGATAGATGGGGGTATTTTTTTTCAAATTGTTGCCAGCTAAAATCAAGAGGCCTGTCAAGGGTTTGTAGTGACAATTTCAAATCAGCTTTTAATTGACTTCTAAAGAGACCGATCGGAGAGGAGTCTTGAAAAAGAATGATGTTACCCCGATTACCATGCATTTTGAAAAGCAAGTGATAGGAATCACTTAGCTCCAGTGAGAAACTACGCTCGTTTTCAAATTGCCGGACACCAATCACCTGCTTTAGCAGAATTTCGTTGAATAGATCAATGCTGTTCTTGCGGGCTCTGTTAAAACTTTCAGGAAAGGAAAGGCAGCAAAATTGGGGCAGCAAGGAAGCTTTAATGAAGATAGACTGTTTCTCGTTGTTGAATTCAATTACCAATTCTCCTTTATTCTGACTGAAACAAGACACGAGGGTATACCCCACAAGCTCCTGGTTCAATTGGCGGCTCAATTGTTTAAGGAAGTAGTAATTATTGTGCACAATCAGATTTCGATAGTCAGGCCATCGAATGCCAAAGCTACAGATTTTGGTAGCTCCTTTTCGACCAGTTTATGTTGCCCCAACTTATGACTTACGTGAATAAAATAAGTCTGGTTGGCACCAATTCTGTCGGCTGCAGTGAGTGCCTCTTCCAAATTGAAGTGAGAGATATGTTTTTCGCGTTGCAAGGCATTAATTACCATCACTTTGGTACCCTTCAAACGCTCATAAGTTTCTTCCGGAATTTGATTGGCATCCGTGATGTAACTGAAGTCCTGAATGCGGAATCCCAAAACCGGTAGCCGGAAGTGAAGCACAGGCAGGGGAACTACTGTAATATTATTTAGCGCGAAAGGTTCCTCTGTAATTTCGGTTAGCTGCAATTGGGGTGTGCCCGGGTATTTATTTTTTTCAAATGCATAGTAAAATTCCACCTCCAATTGCCGGAGCGAGGAAGCCGTGCCATACACCGGCATATCCATTTGTTGCGAAAAATTATAGGCGCGCACATCGTCTAAACCTGCAATGTGATCTTTGTGACTGTGCGTCAACAGGATAGCGTCAAGTTTTTTAATTCGTTCACGTAGCATTTGCTGACGGAAGTCGGGACCTGAATCAATGACCAGGCTTTGTCCATTCACAGAAATGTGCACTGATGAGCGCAGCCTTTTATCGCGGTAGTCCAGGGAGCGGCATACTTCACATTCGCACCCAATCACAGGCACACCTTGTGAAGTTCCGGTTCCCAGAAAGGTGACTTTCACAATGCGGGGCTAAAGTTTCAGTTCGGCTTGCGAAAGTTCTTCGTAAAGCTTCTGACTTTTTTCAGAAAACCGGGTGGTATCGAGTTCCAGGTTTTTTAAAATGTCCAACAAGGCATTTATCTTACCCTCAACCGTAAAGAACTTGTTGATAATCATGATCTTCTGTTCCTTCAAAAGACAATACCCCGATTTAAAGTTGCCTTTTTCATACCGAAGGATGTAATCCGATTCGGCAATCAGGTCTTCCAGCTTAGTTAAGAATTGATGGGTGTACTTAATCATTCGTAGTGGCGAATTTTAACGTGCGCAAGATAAGCAAATCCGAAGTGACTAAATAACCAATTGAAATACCTCAATTGACTAATTTTAAGGGTGCATTCAAAGAAACTGATTGTTGTGGTGGGGCCAACCGCAGTGGGTAAAACCGAAGTGGCGATCCGGTTGGCAGAACATTTTCATACGGAAATTATTTCCGCTGATTCGCGTCAAATCTTTAAGGAATTGGAAATAGGTACTGCCAAACCATCGCGTGATGAGTTGTCAAAGGTTCCCCACCACTTTATTAGTTCGCATTCGATACGTGAGTCCTACGATGCTGGAACTTATGGTCGCGATGCAATTCAATTAATTTATACTTTATTCGAAAGGTTGGATTACCTCATCCTTTGTGGGGGTTCAGGCCTGTACGTGAAAGCCGTGTTGGAAGGTTTTGATGAAATGCCTGAAATTCCACCGGGTACGCGGGAGAAAATTACTGAGGAATACAAGGTCCGCGGATTAGCGTGGTTGCAATCGGAAGTGAAATCCATTGATCCAGACTATTTTGAAGTAGTGGACATTAACAACCCGCATCGGTTAATAAGAGCCCTCGAGTTACATCGAGCAATAAAAATGCCATTGCATCAATTGCGCTTGAAAAAGAAAATAGAGCATCCTTTTCAAGTCGTGAAAATCGGATTGGAATTGAAGCGCACTGAGCTGTATGAACGAATTGACGACCGGATGGACAATATGATTGCAGCGGGATTGTTTGAGGAAGCAAACCGCTTTTTTTTCAATAAGGAGTTGAATGCCTTGCAAACGGTGGGGTACAGCGAAATATTTGGGTACATGGAGGGAATGTATAATCGGGAGGAGGCAATCCGACTTCTGAAACGCAATACGCGGCAGTATGCAAAACGACAATTAACCTGGTTTAAGAAAGATCAGGAGATTGCTTGGTTTCATCCTTCCCAAATCGAGTCAATCATAAGCCATAGTGAGAAAAAATAGTATCAGGTCCCTTCAACTCCCTACTTTTACCTGGAAATGAATAAGCGGGTTCTCATCGTCACATATTATTGGCCACCCTCGGGCGGCAGTGGGGTACAGCGGTGGCTTAAATTTGTCAAGTACCTGACTCAGGCGGGTTGGGAACCATACGTTTTTACTCCGGAGAATCCTTCCTTTACCATTCAAGACGCTTCCCTGCAAAAGGATATACCAGCCTCTGTGGAAGTAATCCGATTTCCTATTTGGGAACCGTATCAATTATTTTTTAAAATGGCCAGGTTGCTGGGAAATAAATCACCACAGCAAGCTGACTTCATAACCACCGGACGAAAATCGTTGCTTCAGAAAGTCAGTGCATGGGTTCGTGGTAACTTTTTCATACCGGATGCGCGCGTTTTTTGGGTGAAGCCCTCGGTGCGGTACCTGATTGATTTTTTGGAGCGGAATAAGATTGACAAAATCATTACAACAGGGCCACCACACAGTATTCATTTGATAGGATTGAAACTAAAAAGATTGAACCCGACACTGTATTGGTTTGCTGACTTTCGAGATCCATGGAGCGAGTGGGATTTGTTGGATACACTTTCTCTGACATGGTGGGCTCGTAGAAGGCATAAAAAATTAGAACAGACGGTACTTACTCTAGCTGATGAAGTTATTACCATTGCACCATACCATGTTCAACGGTTCGAGGAACTTAGTGGTCGGCATGTTCACCTGATTACCAACGGCTTTGATGAGGATGATTTTTCAGGGATTGTTCATTGTAAAACTGAAAAGTTTACTGTTCGTCACATTGGAATAGTGGATGAGCTACGAGATCCTAAACCCTTTATGGTGGCAGTTAAAACCCTTTGCCAGGAGCATGGTGAAATAGCCAATAAAATCGTAATCGAATTTATCGGAAAGATAAATTCAAGTTTCAAATATTTTGTTAAAGCAGATCCTGTATTGGCACCCATCACACGGTTTGTAGATCATCTTCCACATGATCAATTATTAAAACTGTATGGTGCTACCGACTTGCAACTCCTCGTGTTGGCGCACACAGTCATTGCCCCCGGAAATTTGCCTGGAAAGTTTTTTGAATACCTGGCTTCCGGCAATCCGATTCTCGCCATCGGACCCGTACTGGGCGATGCAGGTCGTATCCTAAAGCAATCGGAGGCGGGCTCTATTCGGGAACGAGAGGATGCGCACGGAATTGCAACTGACCTTTTCAGCTATTATTCGACCTGGAGAAATGGGGAAAAAGTACAAAGTAAAGGTTCTGCATTGTATAGCAGGAAGAATTTAACGAATCAATTGATTCACCTCTTAGGTGAGGTTAAATCGAATTAGTCAATTCTATTTCCGTGCTACCGGGATCTCAATTTCACACCGGGTTCCAGTCGATCCAGAGGCAAGTTGAATCTTGCCTTTTAGCGATTCCACCCGCGATTGTATGTTACTTAACCCCAATCCAACACGAACCTGCTGCGGATCAAAGCCAATTCCATCATCGGAATAATTGATAATAATTCGTTCATCTGATCGAGCGATCCGGATCTGGATGGAATCACAGTTTGAATGTTTTAACGAGTTGGCGATGAGTTCTTGAATGATTCTAAAAATGATGGAACCTGAACTCTGATCACGGATTTCATTTCCGGTGAATTCCAAATTGATTTTAACCGTTGATGTCTTGTTGATGATGGAAATATAATTTTGCAATCCAGCGGATAAGCCAAAAAGTTCTAAACCGGGCGGTGTTAATCCATAGATAATGCTTTTGATGTCAGTCAATGTTTTCTGCAACTGATTCTCAATCTCATTGGCCTCGGAGCTATCTAGTTTTTTTGAAACTTTATTGAGCATGAGTTTTATCGCAACAAGATCAATACTAATACCATCGTGCAGATCTTTGGCAATTCGGGTTCGTTCCCGTTCGGTGGCCTCAATTTCGGCATCTAAAAGTTTTTTTTGTTGATCATTAATGACACCCAGGTATTGCGCTTTTTCTTTGTACCGGTTCACCCGCCTTCGATAAATGACCAGGCTACCGGCAAGTAAAAACATGCCCGTAGTAATCCGGAAATACCAGGAATTCCACCAAGGGGGCTGGATAGTAAAGACGAATTCAATTGGAATGGTATTCCAATTCAGGTTGTCGATGGAATACTCACTTTCAAACCTGTAAATACCGGGCGACAAAGAGCTAAACGTAAACGTCCATTCTTCGGATCGAATCCATGCCGCATCGGCCGATAGTCTGTATCGTGTTAAGATATGTTGATTGTTGAAGCTTAAAAAACCAAGTTTTACTTGAATATTATTATTGTTCGAAGCAAGATTGAGATTGTTTCTAAAGTCAACTTTTGAATTGTTAATTCTTAATTCCTTTATAAAAGGAACTGGACTCATGTTGATATAATTGATTTGATTGAACGGTAACAGTGAATATCCGTCATCACTGAAAGCCATTACCTTTTCGGGTAGTGCTAACAGATAATTCACTTTATTGCCCAATAAACCACTGTATTGGGTAATGAACTTGTAGTTTGGTTTTCCCTTAGCCAGAGAATTTATGTGGGTAATCGCAATTCCATTTTCGGTACCCAACCAAAGAGTCGAGTCGGTTTTTAATACACAGTATATATTATTTGCAAAAAAGTCGGATTCGGTGTTGTAATTTTTTAAGGCATCAGTAAATCGATGAAGTACAAAAAAGCCATTGCCTATAGTAGAAATCAGTATCAGCGAATCAGTTAAGGGAGTGACATTGGTAACTTTAATATCGGTGAAGGGGATTAACTCACGGATGATATCAACATCTTGGTTAAATTGAAATAATCCATTTTTACCACCCAAATACATACCCAGGTCATCCACATAAACACTTCTGTATTGAACATCTTGTAATTTATTCTGAACTAGATTTCCATTTAGATCAAAAACGGAAATACCAACTGTATTAACCCCGTAAACAAAGCCACCCGATTCTGCCATGTCTATCATGTTGGGAGGTAATTGGTCCTTAATAATTTCGCCTTCCGGATTAAATAGGGTTGTCGATTCATTGGTAGAAACCCAAATATTTCCCCTCTGATCTGTATGTGAGGTGATGATCGGATGGTTTAGATGTTTTATCCAGACAACGGAAAGCGAGGCTTTATCGTAAGCAATAGTTTGGCCTGAATAATCCGTTGTAATTACTTTATCTGCGGTTGCGCTGGCGGAACTTAGTTTAGCGCTTGATGTATTTGAATAACTATAGATTGAAAAATTTGGAAAATAAAAGACACCCTTTTCCAAAGTGGTGATCCAATATCCCTTTTCATTATCCTGCAAAACTTTTGAGACCGAATTTTCTTTGAGTTCTGAGATTCGCCCAAGCCCAGTGAAGGTGCCATCATTTGCACGGGTAACTCCTCCGTTTAATTCGCCAATCCATAGGTGATTTTCGAGATCGATGGATAAGCTGATAATAGGCTTATTGGTAGTATGAACTTTCATTACGGATGATGATGAATATTCATATAAGTCCCGATTAATGGAAAAGTATTTCTTACCTTGCCAGGTAATGTTGCACAAGAACCCCACCGCTTGCGTAGTATCCGAATGGTGAAGCGAAATTCTATGATCATTAATCAGTGCCCAATTTACCCTCTGCGTAGGGCCACTAAATGCCAGTATATCCTTGTTTGCGGTGAGTGGAAAGAGCTCAACTGAGTAGAGATCGGTATTCTTTTTTTCAAGTCGTCCATCCTTATCAAACCGAAAAATCTGAGCGGCTGCTGCCAGCCAGATATTATCCAATGAATCATAATAGAAATCGGAGATAATACGCTTGCCCACGTTTTCGAGGATGGATTCATTATGTTGGTATTTATGTACCTGACCATCCTGGTAGTACGATAATTTACCGGTAAACGTGCGGAACCAGATCCGGCCATAAGGATCTTCATGGATACCAAAGACAACCGGGTCGCTTAGTCCACTGTTTGTGTTGATGATTTCGAATTCGGCTCCATCGAACTTTACAACTCCGTTATCCGTGGCAAACCAGATAAATCCATTACGATCTTGAATGGCATAGTAGACTTCAGCGCTGGGTAAACCCTCGGCCACAGAAAAATTGATGTACGAATTCCGCTGCCCGGTAACAAGGGTGGACTGAAATAAAAGAAGAAACAGATAAAGAATTCGGTACCGCAACGGAGAATCGCTTATACCAGTGAAATTAAAAAGAACACCCGAACTTTGGAGGAATTACGACTTTAATTTGTTCCAAATCGAGTTTGATTTTGCCAATAAGGAATGGAGTACCTGATTGGCTTCTGGTGAGGATTTACTGAAATAAATCAAGGTAGAAAACAAAATGGTAACCAGGCTGGATCGAAGGATGATGTCAAGGACATGTATATCAAGTTTGGGGATCAGATAGTTAAACAAAAAAGTAATTCCACCGATAGCCATCACTAAAACTGTTTTTGGTTGAAATGGCTGAATTCCAAGCTTTCGATAAATAAAGAAAAATTTGACAACATTAAAGATCAACAATGCAAGAGCACTACCCCATGCAGCTCCCTCAATACCCATTTGTGGAATCAGAATATTATTTGAAACAACGACAACAACAGCCAACATCAAAATCAAGACGATGTTAAATGCATAGTATCTGGACAGCACAATAATTTCACTACTGGGCCCAAAAACCATATCCAATAGTTTGCCTCCGCCAACAATGATCACTACCCATTTGCCGGCTAAGTAAGAATCACCTTTAGGCATCAATGCGAATACACTATCAAGATTAATCCAAACGCCAATCAGCAAAAGGATACCGACAATCAACTGATTGATGGATGTTTTCTTGTAGATTGATGCAACCTCGTTTGTATCTCCTTTTTCAAAAGCGCGCGAAATTAATGGCATTGCCAGTTGACTTAAGGCCCGTTTTGGTATTTCAATTACGGCGGCCATGTAAAAGGCGGTGGTATATATAGCATTGGCAGCATAGCTGAGCAAAGCGGTAACCATTATACTATCGAGCTTGCCAACCAGAATCATTCCAGCCATGCCGGCAAAACTCAGCAAACTGAATTGCAATAAATCGGGAAGATGTTTTCGATCCAGTGACGCAAAGTTCGTATTGAATGTTAACTCCCCGTTCAGCCACAGATAACCTATAAGTACAACTAGCCAAATCAGATAGCTGACCAGGGAGCCCATGATAAACTGATCGAATGTAAGGATCTGAGAGAAGTAAAGTAAAACGAGTATCGAAAGCAGAACCCGCGATACGACTTCACGTAAAAGGTTTGGGATGACAGTCTTAAGAAGTGATCGGGAAAAGGCTTCCAGTACTGCGATCAATACAAGAAGGAAGGTAGACCCAATAACGATAGAAGTATATTGAATAAGTTGGGCTGCATTATCTTCAAAGTATGAAAGTACAGAGGATTCGAAAATTTTGAATACCAGAAGGAAAATACCAAAACCAAGAAAGGAAAGTAATAGAATGAGGCTGATAAAGGCTTGGGAAGAATTTTTATCTGTTACAAGTCTCGGGTAGTATCGTACAATGGTTTGTGCCAATCCAAATTGTGCAAAGGGCGCAAATAGAATGGCTGCATCCTGAATGGTTCGAAATAGGCCAACCTGTTCCAGCGAGAGAAATTTGGGATACAGGTATAGCAGGTTGATATACCCAATGGCCACCCCGGCATAGGAGATGATGGAAGATAAAATGCTTTGGCGTACAACGAGTCCCATCAGTTTACAGTTGACCAATAAAAATAACCATAGTTATGAATAGTGATCATCCGATTCTTTTTGCTTCAACTATATAATACCGGGGGATGAATCTCCTCAAAAGAGGACGAATGCCTATTGTGCCTGCTGGTGAAGTCCATTTTTCACTGCGAATAATTTTCCACCCCGCCTTTTCCAGCAGCCAATCGAATTGCCAGTCTTCAAATTCATGAAAGTGCCGGTCCCACGCGTTGGTTTTATGTCGAAACGCCCTTGCAAACCACAAGGACAGCGGTACACTGGCAAATAAGTGATCAGCCTGCAGGTGTTGAAGCACCCCCAACGGATTCACCAAATGCTCAAAAATTTCAAAAGCAGTTACGGCATCGGTTTTGGGGTGGGCTACCCGTTCCGGGTAAACATCTAAATCTTCTCCCGAAGTATTACTCACCAGGTACCCTTCTTGTTTCATGATCAACGAGAATGGGTTTTCAATACCAATGTCTAGAATAGTTTTTCCTGAAGGCAAACTTTGTTTCAGGAAGCGCAACGTATTCGTATAGCGTACATGCAGTGTCTTATTATTAAGATCGTATAAGGCAGTTGAATCCATTATAAATTCTGGTACAGGCTTACAAGCGCTCGTTGATCATACTCCCAATTTACATTTTCTTCCAACGTAACCTGCTTACCACGATCTCCCAATTGTTTGCACAAAGCCGGAGTATTATAGAGCATCAAGACTTTTTCAGCAAATTGTTGCGGATCACCAGCTTCAAAGACAATCCCGCTTCCGTACTTTTCAGCAAGTCTCTTCAAGGGAGCACACGAGCTGACCAAAAGCGGTTTCGCGGCCATCATTCCCTGAAAAAGTTTATGCGGAACGGTGTTGTCCGTGTGGCCATTGGATTGATGCGGGATCACGTTAACACTGGCCAGATGCATATAGGAGTAGAATTTTGAAAAGGGTTGGTACCCGAAGAAATGAACGTTATTGAGTTGTAAGGAGGCGACCAGTGTCTTAAGATTATTCATCACAGACGGGCTTCCGAATCCAACAATTGCTAATTGAATGTCCGGGAAATCTTTCAGGTACTGCATCCCGGTAATAGCCGTATCCACTCCGCGGTGCGGTCCAATCCCACCAGAGTAAGTCAGAATGAATTTCCCGGCCAGGGAATCATAGACGGAAGTATCCAGCGGTTGTTGGATAAACTGTTTATCCTCGGTATTGGTAACCACCGTAATCTTATTTTCCGAAACCCGATGTTCATTTATCAAACGGGTTTTCATTTCGTCCACGACCGCAATAATCCGATCACACTGATCGCAGGCCAGTTTCTCAAATTGCGTCCATCGTGTTGGATTCATAAAGAAGTAATTCTTGATCCGAACTACTGGATTCTTCTTCCACTTAAACCAGGTCCTCAAAGCCTCGGGATAATTCTCGTGAAAATCTACCAGCACAGGAATACGGATTTTTTTTTTCAGGGCAAGTGCAGTTCCTGCCAGGGGCAAATCGTGAATATGCAGGGCATCGATATTGTGTTTTTTAAGAATGATCCGGGCAGCCCTCATAAATGATGGATGGGCGAATTGAATGGACATGATGACGTCCCAAAAAGCCAACTGGTAGTTATTTTTTCCGGCATCAATGCGATGAAGATGAATTCCCTCAAATTGTTCGGTATAGGCTTGATTTTTCTTGCGAAGACAGAGCAAGTGAATTTCAAATCCGGCTTTGAGCAATGCATCTGATTCTTTCTTAACCCGGATGTCAGCCGGATAAGGTGCGTTTAAGAACATCAGAATTTTCTTCACCAGATTTTTTCTTTTGCACAAAGAAAGGGAATTTTAGCGCTTCAATTAACCCGTCAATGAAAATTACCCTGATCGCTGGTGCCCGCCCGAACTTCATGAAAATAGCACCGATAATTCGAGCCATCGAGCGCAAGCAGACGGAAGGAAAAGCGATTGAATACCGGCTTGTTCACACGGGTCAGCATTATGATGATAAGCTAAGTAGAATTTTCTTTGAGCAACTTCAAATTCCCGAGCCTCATGTAAACCTGGGTGCAGGTTCAGGTACGCAGGCCGAACAAACGGCCCGGATCATGGTTGAATTTGAAAAAGACTTGATTGCTCACCCCACCCATCTTGTGGTCGTAGTTGGGGATGTTACTTCCACCATGGCATGTACAATCGTAGCCAAAAAGCTGAATACAAAAGTGGCCCACGTTGAAGGTGGGATTCGTTCTTTTGATATGTCCATGCCGGAGGAAATAAACCGCATCGTAACAGACTCGCTCGCGGATTATTTTTTTACCACATCACAGGTGGCCAATCAGAACCTGAGAAAAACCGGAGTGCATGATAGCCAAATCTTTTTTGTTGGTAACACCATGATCGACACGCTGCTGTTGCATCTGCCAAAAGCCAGACAACCAATACTTTGGGAAGAACACCAACTTAAATCCAACCAATACTTCGTGCTTACGCTTCATCGACCTTCCAATGTTGACGATCTGAATCGGTTTGAACAATGGATGAAGACAATTGATGAAATTGGGACTAAAACAATTTTTCCTGTACATCCCCGCACGTTAAAGAATTTTCTAAAGCTCAGGAACAAACCGAAGCATATCATTGCTTGCGATCCGCTTAGTTACCTTGAATTCATCTATTTATTAAAGGAAGCCCAGGCGGTCATTACTGACTCCGGTGGAGTGCAGGAAGAAACCACGGTATTGGGCATTCCCTGCATTACCTTGCGAAACAACACGGAGCGCCCGGAAACTGTTTCCATCGGAACCAATGAAATGGTGGGTGACAACTATAAGGCGTTAGCGGCAGCACTGACCAAACTAACTACCGGAACCTGGAAAAAGGGTGCGATCCCGGAGCTTTGGGATGGCCGGACCTCGGATCGGATTATTTCAAAAATTCTGGAGTTAGGGTAGTTTGAGTCGTTTGGGGTTATCCCGTAAAAAGTTTTCCCAGGATTTGCTGGTGGTCTTTACCGTTCCATTTTGATAATGGTGACAAACGGCTACTGCCAGGGCATCGGAAGCATCGAATAACTTCGGCATTTCTTTGATGCTGAAAATCTGCATCAACATCCTGGCTACCTGTTCTTTGCTGGCGTTTCCATTTCCGGTTACTGATTGTTTAACTTTTTTTGGAGCGTACTCGGTAATCGGAACTTCGCGATACAAGGCTGCAGACATCGCCACACCTTGTGCCCGACCCAACTTCAGCATCGACTGCACATTCTTGCCAAAGAAGGGAGCTTCCAATGCCACTTCATCCGGATGAAATTCATCCACCAGGGATAATACCCGATCAAAAATCTTTTTCAGCTTTAATTCATGGGCACCAAATTTTCCCATCTGAATGACACCAAATTGCAATAATTTTACCTGGCTCAGTTGAACCATAATCACACCATACCCCATCACGTTCGTTCCCGGGTCGAGCCCTAGAATTATCTTTTCCTTCAAAAGTTTTTTGTCAACTTTGCCCACGACCCAAACTTACCAAGAATCGGGCAATGCTGGTCTATTTCCTCCTCATCTTTGGCTTCTATTTCACGATGCTGATATTTCTGCTGGTGGGGTGGAATAGAATACGTCAATCAACTCCTCTTGAACAAAAGAGTTTATTCGTTTCCGTAGTGATACCCGTTCGCAACGAGGATAAGAATTTGCGCACATTGCTAGACACCCTGGAAAAGCAAAATTACGGACGATCGAATTTTGAAATCATTTTCGTTGACGATCATTCTACGGATCAATCGGTTTCCATTTTGAAAGAGCGGTTACAATATTCCGGACAAAGGGTTACGATTATACAGTCATCAGGAACCGGTAAAAAGCGCGCCCTGGCCACCGGGGTGGAAATGGCACGTGGAGAAATAGTGCTTTGCACCGATGCAGATTGTGTATTGCCACCGGATTGGATCTTGAGGATGGTAGGCAGTTTCAATTCCGATACCCAGATGGTGGTGGGACTGGTCAAGATAAAGCCTAATAATTTTTTCGATCGACTACAGGCACTCGAGTTTGTGAGTGTGATGGGCACAGGTATTGCGGCTTTGCGATGGCGGTTTCCACTGATGTGTAATGGTGCCAGTCTTGCTTTCCGTAAAAATGCGTATGAGGCAGTACAGGGATATGAGGGCAATTTTCAGTATGCCTCGGGTGACGATGAGTTTTTGATGCGAAAGATTCAGGCCAGGTATCCTGGCGCTGTTCACCTGGTTCAGGATATAAATTCGGTCGTGGTTACGGCTCCGGCAGGATCCTTAAAAGGTTTTATTCATCAGCGGCTACGGTGGGCTGGCAAATGGCGAGTCAATGATTCGGGATTCGCGAGGTTGATCGCCATTTTTATTTTCCAAGTGCAGGTAAGTTGGCTGCTTTTAGTTGGCCTTGCTCTGTTTAATAACTCAACTCTAATTGTTGTACTCATTTTCTCGAAGATCTTGCTGGAGGGATTTTTTTTGGGAAAGGTAAGCAAGGAGTTAAAGCAGCCATTCGATTTCATGGCTTTTGCATGCCTTCAGATTGTTTATCCTTTCTATGTAATCTTTATTGGAATGTTTTCACAATTCCTCTCGTTTCAATGGAAAGGGCGAAGCTTGTCCGCAGCAGGTTAAGGCTTTGTTAACAATCCCTGCACTTCACCATTTATTCTTAATTTTACACTCCACAGACTATGACTGAAGTAGAATTAAGAAAGCAGATCGAAAGAAAGGAGCTGGAACTCAATGCGTTGCTGGAAATCACACAGTCCATAAACAATAACGTACCGGAAGAATCTTTGTACAAAATTTTCAACTTCACGCTGCGATCCAACTTAAGTATCAAGAAGCTGGCACTTTTTGTATTGGATGAGATCTGGAATTGTAAAGTGAACTTTGGAACGCAGGTCAATTTTCTTAAGCATAAGCTCGATGATCGCTTCAAACTGATCAAAAATGTCCACCGCATGGAGGAGTTTGATGAGTGTGAGTTTCATGAATTTGACATGGTCATCCCGGTCTCTCACAAATCCGATACGTTGGCATTGGTGTTTGTTGGGGGATTGCAAAATCAGGGCCATGATCGGGAAGAAGGAATCAAGTTTATTCAGGCATTGAGCAACATCATTATTGTTGCTATTGAGAATAAGAAACTGGCCCGCAAGCAATTGGAGCAGGAAGCTTTCCGAAAGGAATTGGAAATTGCCAGTGATGTACAACAATTTTTGTTTCCCGAAAGACTGCCCTACACACCCCGGTTAAAGATGGAAGCCAGCTACCTGCCCCACGATCGGGTAGGCGGTGACTATTATGACTACATTCCCATCAATAAAAATCAATTCTTGCTTTGTGTGGCCGATGTAAGCGGTAAAGGAATTCCCGCGGCCTTGATGATGTCTAATTTCCAGGCTTCTTTGCGCACCTTGCTTCGACAAACACCCAATCTCAAAGAAATTGTGGAAGCCCTTAATTTTCAGGTAATGGAAAACACGAAGGGCGAAAAGTTCATCACCTTTTTTGGAGCCATCTATGACCTGAGCCTGAAAACAATGGTGTATGTCAATGCAGGACACAATGCTCCCATTTTAATGGACAAGAAAAATGGCATTCGACTCCTGGAGGAGGGTTCAACGGTATTAGGGGCAATGAATCCACTGCCCTTTATGAATGAAGGGTTTGTGACCGACCTGGATGACTTTACGCTGTTTGCTTATACCGATGGATTGACGGAGACGGTAAATGAAGAGGGTCAGGAGTTCGGGCTCCAATCCTTGCTTGATTATTTCAAGGACAATCAAATGAAAGACATCAAAACAATTCATCAGGATATTATTGTTTCGTTGGATGGTTTTAAAGGTCGCAACAGCTACCGCGATGATATCACCATGCTTACCTGCCGGGTGGAATGAGATTCCGGACGCCCTTTTTTCTTCCGGTACTTTTTGGAGGTTTAACCTGGCGCATGCCCACATCAGAGAAAGAGATTTTTCTGACGTTCGATGATGGACCCGTTCCCGATCCAACTGAATATGTGTTGAACGAATTGGAAAAGGCGCAGGCAAAAGCTACCTTTTTTTGCATAGGCGATAATGTGCGCAAGTATCCTGAAATCTTTCAAAAAGTGTTGGCTGGTGGTCACACCATCGGAAATCACACGTACAATCATTGGAAGGGTTGGAGCCACTCTACGATTGACTATCTACAGAATATTGAAAAGTGTGAGGAGCAATTCAGGCTTCACCGGGTTAACGGATGCCAGCTTTTCAGGCCGCCCTATGGTAGGATTACACCCAATCAGCTACAGGCCGTAAAAGAAAAGTATCAAGTTATTATGTGGGACGTGTTAACGCGCGACTACGCAGCATCACTATCTCCCGAGCACTGTTTGAAAGGATCTCTGGCAGCTACCCGACCAGGCTCAATTGTTGTCTTTCATGACAGTTTAAAGGCAAAGAAGAATCTTATTTTCGTCTTACCGCGATTCCTCCGGCATTTTACGGAACTAGGGTATCGTTTTTCTGCGCTTTGATTGGCATCGAATACCTTTGTGCCATGCAGGAAGCTCGAGTGCATATTTTAGTTGCCATATTGGATTGGGGTCTTGGGCATGCCACTCGCAGTATTCCTATAATTCGATTGTTACAAAGAAGAAACTATAAAATTTCCATCGCTGGAAACGGTCAATCATTGAGCTTGCTGAAGCAAGAATTTCCAGATCTGATGTTTAATGAATTAATCTCATATCGAGTTACCTACCCTGCTGCGGGTTGGTTGCTTACAACGATTTTGTTTCAACTTCCAAAATTTTTGGCTGCCATCCGGAAAGAACATCAGCAGATTGAGAAAATAGTTTCTGCTCAGAAGGTTGATTTCATTATTTCAGACAATCGGTATGGTTGTTACAGTAAACGTGTGCCCAGCGTATTCATTACACATCAGTTGACAATCCTGCTACCTGCACCACTGAAAGCAATTGCTAATTATTTTAATCATCAATTCATTACTAATTTCCGCATCTGTTGGGTGCCAGATGATCCGCAACATCGCTTTTCAGGAAAGCTATCGGATTCTAAAAGGCTCACCATAACATACATAGGGATGCTTTCACGCTTTCAACCGAAGGATGAAATTGAAGACCCAGAATTGATGCTGGGCTTAATCTCAGGACCTGAAGAACAGCGTACTAATTTTGAGGTAGTTCTTACCGGTGCCTTTGCATCCTGGACCGGGAAATCGGTGATAATCCGGGGTATTCCAAAGGGTTCTGATAAGGCACACCCCCAGATTACCTTCATTAATCACTTACCTGGTTCAGAACTCAATAGGGTGGTTCAACAGGCAGGAATTATCGTTGCACGCAGTGGGTACAGTACGGTCATGGATCTGTGTCGGTTAGGCAAGAAAAAGGTAATTTTTATTCCTACACCCGGTCAACCTGAGCAAGAATATTTAGCTACCGAATTGGACCGGAAAAAAATTGCCTTGAGGGTAGCCCAGGACCAATTCAATTTGCCACAGGCAATTCAGGCACTGAAAACTTATACAGGTTTTGAAGCCATCAATTCTCAACCTAATTTGCTGGAAGGTGCCCTTGATGAACTTGTCCAATTGAAACAAGAATAGTGCTCATGGATGGCTGGATCGATACACACGCCCATATTTATTTAAAGGAGTTTGATGTTGATCGGTATACCGTGTTGCAACACTGTCAAGATTTGTCCGTGTCAAGAATCTACATGCCCAACATTGATCATACCTCCATTGATGCCATGTTGGAAGTGGAATTGAAGTATCCTGACCAATGTGTGGCCATGATGGGGTTACACCCCTGTTCGGTAAAGAAGGATTTTGAGCAGGAACTGTACCGGGTGGAAGAATGGTTGAGTAAACGAAAATTTATTGCCATCGGTGAAATGGGCACTGACCTATATTGGGATAAGACCTATTGGCCTCAACAACAAGAAGCTTTTAAGATTCAGATTGGCTGGGCTAAACACTATCAATTGCCGGTGGTGATTCATTGCCGGGAGTCCATCGAGGAAACGATTGAGCTGTTAACTCCTCTGGCAGATGAGACACTAAAAGGAGTGTTTCATTGCTTCTCCGGCACGTTGGAACAGGCCCGGAAAATTATGGATATGGGTTTCTTTCTTGGTTTTGGCGGTGTGGCCACTTTTAAAAATGGCGGAATGGATAAAGTACTTCCCGCGTTGAATCAGGAGCATCTTGTATTGGAAACCGATAGCCCATTTCTGGCCCCGGTACCGTATCGCGGAAAGCGAAACACTCCTGAATATATTCCTTTGATTGCTCAAAAAGTAGCTGACCTTAAGCACCTATCGCTGGTGGAGTTGAAAAAAATTACCACGCATAATGCCATGCGTCTATTTAATGATTTATAACCTATGCATAAAAGAATAAGCATTAATACGGCACTACCCGGCAAAGCAAAATCACGGGTTATGATCATCTACACAGGCGGTACCTTCGGGATGACGTATGACGCAACAGGTGTCTTAATCCCCTTTGACTTCTCGTTAATACTGCAGCAATTGCCTGCCCTTCGAAATCTGTTTCTTGATATCACCGTAATTTCTTTTGACCAACCCATTGACTCATCCAACATCCAGCCTGCTCATTGGAAGATGATTGGAGAGATTATTTTCGAGAATTATCAGGAACAGGACGGATTTGTCGTTTTGCATGGAACCGATACCATGTCGTTTACTGCTTCGGCCCTCAGTTTTATGCTCCCGGGCTTAGCCAAGCCCGTGATTTTTACAGGTGCGCAATTGCCCATTTCCGAGCCTCGTTCGGATGCACGTGAAAATCTGATCACATCACTGGAAATTGCTTCGGCCAGGGAAAATGGCCAGCCATTGGTTCCTGAAGTTTGCATCTATTTTGATTACGAGTTGTTGCGTGGCAATCGCTCGAAAAAAGTTGAAAGCATGCATTTTGATGCTTTCCGTTCGGAGAATTTTCCATCCTTGGCGAAGGCAGGTGTTAAGATTGATTATAACCTCAGCGCCATCCGCAAACCTGATAAGGGTTCGTTGCGTTTGCTCACAACGTTTTGCAGCGATGTTTCAGTTCTGAAATTGTTTCCAGGTATTGAGAGTCGAACGGTGGAGGCGATCCTTCAAACAGTAGGGTTGAAAGCCCTTATACTGGAAACCTACGGTTCTGGAAATGCGCCTTCAGCCCCGTGGTTTATTGATACCCTCACAAAAGCGATCAAAAAGGGAATTCTTATCCTTAACATTTCACAATGTCCGGGGGGTATGGTGGTTCAGGGGAAGTATGAGACCAGTAAGTTTCTGGCAGAGATCGGAGTAATAAGCGGAGGCGACATGACGCTGGAAGCGGCTGTTACAAAATTGATGCTTTTGTTAGGCGAGTTTGAGATGGATCAGGTTAAAAGAAAAATCAACCTGCCGGTTGCGGGTGAGCTAAGCTAACAATTGTTAATTCAATTAGAAGCGTTGGCCGCCAAACGAAGCTATTGCGTGGAAGGTGCGGGGCCAAGCGCAGTTTGGCGGAGAGGGCGACTGACTGCGTTAAAACTTCGTCAGCTAAAGGATTCTCCTTGTAAGGATGGCTTTTCCTGATCCGGTTTTAAAATATTTTTCCAGTTCCCGGGCTTTCCTTTCTGAGTTTACAGCCACGTAGGCGGTCAGTTCGAAAGGAGCAAACGCTTTAGTGGATTGAGACTTCAATTGGTTATGTTCTTCAACTCTCCTTTCTACATCATTGGTCGAGCCAATGTAAAGGAATTGGGA
>JAEUTZ010000012.1 GCA_016787725.1 Cyclobacteriaceae bacterium
ACCCTGGGAATATTTGTTGAAATATGGACAACTCGAAAGTTCCTTCACTAAAGGTGAGTTGCCCACATTTCAACAAATAAATAACAACAATTACAATGAAATTAGTTTTCTTTAACTGGTCTGATTAATGGGGTGGGTGCATTTACAAAGCGAACTGCACAGCGGGTGGACTCTGTGAGAAGTTGACCCTTGTGACCTTTGACAAATTGGGACGAAGAATAACTGAATTTGAGGTTGGACACAATTACTCGGACTACGGATCAAGTAGTGAATTGACTTACACAATAAAACAAGATCGACTAGAACTCAAGCTAAACGAAACTGAAGTACTTGAGGCTGACGATGGAACGGATAAAGAACAAGTGACGGTCGACACGACATTTGTTTACAGAGTCAACACGACAACGGGACAAATAGGTAAGGACTAAAAAATACTACGCACAACAGTATGTTTGCGCAATGGTGGCGTGACATCCAGGTATAAAGTATATTTATTTTATAAAGTTTGCCCACGTGGACAGGACGCGGCTTCGATAAGCCTGAATCAGCCGAGTCAAGGCTGGTAATGGCGTGTAATAATAAATGAATATATTCACCCTGAAATTCAAAAATGAAGCCACTCCTGTTTATCATCCTATCGCTTTCTATTCTGCTCACAGGATGTTCTTCCACGCTGCGCAAACAACACAAACAATATGAGAAAGCCACTTCGGGAGTGACGTATAAAACGTACAAGACTGCGTCACAATTTGCTTTGGCCGGCTCCATGCCGGTGTACAACGATCAGCAACCCGACAGTCTGAAAATAGGTACCCCCTATGCTCATTTGTTTCTTGGTTATTTCTGGAGTGTTTCGGGGAAGTCATCACTTGCTTTCGCAGAAGCCAATATCGTTGAGGAAAAAAGCAATGAGAGTAATGACTCCCATATGAAATACCTTGGGCAAAGTCTTCGTGCAATTACCCAATACCAGGCTGGATGGTATTTACTTGCCGCGGAAGAATCAGCGAAGGCAAGACAGAGTGTGTCAACCGGGCAAGTATCCAGGAGAAAATATGAAGCTGCGGTAATCCATCTGCTCCTGGGGTCCGTCTACATTAAAGAAAAAGATTTTGAAAAAGCCAGGTTTTTCTGGGGTGCTTTTGTTACCGAAACCGGAATAGATTGGCCTTATCAGATTTGTGAAGCCGCTGCAGCGTTCCAGGGTGGGAACGTGCAACTTGGATTACAAAAAATTAAAAGTATCGCCCAGGATCCCACTGTACCCAAGCCCATTCGTGACCAATTAACTCTTGAACTCGAAAAGGTTGAAGCGCATGCAAGTATTTCCGTAGATTCTTCCTTGTTATGGCCCTCAATCATTGGCACGATAATCTGGCAAGAACTCAGGAATTCATCTCTTCAGTCGTTAAACAAGTTTGCAAAGACAATCGAAGACGTTGGCTCAAAGCTATAGCCCATCATTTATTTGCGATCCCTGCATCTCATTGCTTCCAGATGCTTCCCTATACAAATGGAAAAGCCTGCATGTTGCTTTTGAAGATAATTTTGCCTAAAATCGATTCATCAAACCCACTCTCTATTGGCGGTCAGTTTTGGACATACCTTGCGCAAAGATTCCTGGTGGGTGCGTCCAATCCTTGTATTATTGGGACTATCATCCTTTATTGGCTATGCCACCTGGGCTGCCTTTCAGGGTGAGCACTACGCGATAGGCCCCTACCTCTCGCCATTTTATTCACCCGAAATTTTTGGTAGTTCACCGCACAGTTGGTTTGGCCCTCAGCCTTCGTGGTGGCCCCTCCTACTTCCTTTCTCCCCGGCCCTGTTAATATTATGGGCTCCTGGCGGCATGCGGTTTACCTGCTACTATTATCGGGGAGCGTATTACAAATCTTTTTGGGCCGATCCTATTGCGTGCACGGTTACCGAACCGCGCAAAACATATTGGGGAGAAAATTCCTTTCCACTGATTCTGCAAAATGCCCATCGATTCTTCATGTACCTGGCCGTCATCTTTGTATTCATCTTAGCCTATGATGTCTATAAAGCCCTGTGGTTTACGGATCCCACCACCGGAGAAACTTCTTTTGGATTGGGAGTAGGAACGTTAGTGTTGGCGATGAATGCTACGTTGTTGGGTGGCTATACGTTCGGATGTCATTCGTTTCGGCATCTCATCGGGGGTCTTAAAGATCAGCTTTCCAAAGCACCGGTTCGTAAAAAATTATATACCTGTTCTTCGTGTTTGAACAAACATCATATGAATTGGGCCTGGGCCAGTTTGTTTTGGGTGATGTTCTCGGATGTGTATGTGCGTCTTTGTTCGATGGGAATCTGGACTGACTTTCGATTTTTCTGATGGGCTACGAAACTTTTACCTATGATGTGTTGGTCATTGGCTCCGGGGGTGCCGGTCTGCGCGCGGCCATTGAAGCTTCGGCAGCCGGTGTAACGGTGGGTGTGGTGTGTCGGTCCCTGCTGGGGAAAGCCCACACAGTGATGGCGGAAGGCGGTGTAGCCGCTGCCTTGGGCAATGTGGATGATCGCGATGGCTGGAAAGTGCATTTCACCGACACGATGCGTGGTGGCCAGTACATGAACAACTGGCGCATGGCCGAACTGCATGCCAAGGAAGCACCGGATCGGGTTAAGGAACTGGAAGCCTGGGGCGCTGTGTTCGATCGGACCGAAGACGGAAGAATTCTGCAGCGAAATTTTGGCGGTCATAAATACCCGCGACTGGCGCACGTGGGCGATCGCACCGGGTTAGAGATGATCCGCACCCTGCAGGATCACGGCATCCATCAGGGCATGGATGTATATCAGGAGTATACCATCATCAGCTTACTGAAGCAGGGCGAACGCGTGGTGGGCGCCTTTGGTTACGATCGCGAGAAAGGGCTCTTTAAAGTTTTTCAGGCGAAAGCCGTCATCATTGCTACCGGTGGCATGGGTCGCATTTATAAAATCTCCAGCAACAGTTGGGATTGCACCGGAGGCGGAATTTCCATTGCCTATCATGCGGGAGCCGAATTGATCGATATGGAGTTTGTGCAATTTCATCCTACCGGCATGGTGTGGCCACCAAGTGTACGTGGATTATTAATTACGGAGGGTGTTCGTGGTGAAGGTGGAGTTCTACGCAACATAGAGGGAAGACGATTTATGTTTGATGACATTCCGGATTTATACAAAGCCCAAACCTCCACAGATGAAGAGGAAGGCTGGCGGTATACGCAAGGCGATAAAAATGCAAAACGTCCACCGGAATTACTCACCCGCGATCACGTGGCGCGATGCATCAGGCGCGAAGTAAAAGCAGGCCGGGGAACACCCCATGGCGGAGTGTATCTGGACATCGCCTGGATCAAAGAAAAAATCCCGAATGCAGCCGAACATATCAAACGAAAGTTGCCCAGCATGTATCATCAGTTTAAGGAATTGGCTGGTGTAGATATTACCAAAGAACCCATGGAAGTGGGACCCACAACGCATTATATTATGGGCGGTGTGAAGGTGGATGCCGACTCCCAAATGACGAGCGTACCCGGCCTTTTTGCTACTGGCGAGTGTGCTGCAGGTCTTCATGGTGCAAACCGCCTGGGTGGTAATTCACTTTCTGATTTGCTCGTGTTTGGAAAACGTGCCGGTGAATATGCCGCCCGGTATGCAAAAGAACAAGGTGCGGTAGCCGTAGATGAGAATCAGATTAACGAAATCGCAGCGTGGGCGTTGGCTCCTTTCGAGCGCGGCAGTGCGGGCGAAAATCCATTTGCGCTGCAAGATGAACTGCAGGAGATGATGCAAGATTTGGTGGGAATCGTACGCAATGAAAATGACCTGATCATGGCGCAAGATAAGCTGAAGGCGCTGGAGAGCCGGGTCGCCCATGTTGGTTGCACCGGAAATCGTGGGTACAACCCCGGATGGCACACCGCCATGGAGTTAAAGCACATGCTTACCGTAGCCCAGGCCATTGCGATCTCTGCCCGAGAAAGAAAGGAAAGTCGGGGTGGTCATTTCCGGGAAGATTATCCTGATAAGAGCACGGAGTTTTCGAACGTGAATATGACGTTAAAGAAAGGCGACACAGGACAAATTGAAATCAGACAAATCCCCAAGCCGGAAGTACGGCACGACTTGAAACAAATCATTGAGGAAATGAAGTGATGGCCAAATTAATTTTTAACATATGGCGCACCGGTGAGGCTGGAGGACACTTTCAGAAATACGAAGCTGTTATTTCTGAAGGCATGGTGGTGTTGGATGCGGTGCACCAGATACAGGCCGAACAAGCGAACGACCTGGCGGTACGATGGAACTGCAAAGCCGGCAAATGCGGATCCTGCTCGGCCGAGATAAATGGACGCCCTAAACTGATGTGCATGACGCGGCTTGACGACATGCCTGCGGATAAGCCGATCACGATCCAGCCGATGAAAGCTTTTCCCGTGATTAAAGATCTGGTTACAGATGTTTCGAGGAATTACCGACTCAAAAAGAAAATAAAAAAGTTTAAGCCCCGCCCACCCGATGCCCCCGATGGTACCTGGCGGATGTATCAAAGCGATATTGATCGTGTCCAGGAATTCAGAAAATGCATTGAATGCTTTTTATGTCAGGATGTGTGTCATGTAATCCGTGAGCATCACTTGCATGAAGAATTTTCAGGACCCCGGCACATGGTGTACACGGCTGCCCTCGAGATGCATCCGCTGGATGTGGAAGACAGACGAAAAGACTTAAAAGAAACGGACGGGATCGGGTTTTGCAACATCACCAAGTGTTGCACCACCGTGTGCCCCGAAAATATTACCATTACCGACAATGCCATCATTCCCCTAAAGGAACGGGTAGCGGACCGGTTTTATGATCCTTTGATGAAGCTTTTAAGTATATTTGGTAAGAAGTAATGTACGTAGTCCAACTAAAATGAAACGCTATGAACTTACAGGAACTAAAGAAATCGGAGGAAAGTCCCGCCTTCCATTTGAAGCCACTCTCCAAAGAAGCGGTTGGCCCGGCCTTAGCCAGAGCCGAACATTATCGGTTGCTTAATCAACCGGGTGTTGCCGAAAGCATTTGCCTCGATATTCTTGGTGTTGAACCTGAAAATCAAAAGGCTAAAATAGTTCTGTTGCTGTCGCTAACGGATCAATTTGGACAATCGCAAGGCAAAGCAAAAATGGCGGAAGACATTGCGAACAGCCTGAGTGATCCCTATTCAAAATTGTATTACCTGGGACTCATTCACGAGCGACAGGGTAATACGGCTTTGAATTCATCCAATCCGGGATCGGGCTTTGATGCGTACGAGTGGTACCTCGAGGCCATGGATTTTTATGAACAGGCTGAAGAGATCAATTCTTCTGCGAATGAAGATGTGGTGTTGCGATGGAACTCGTGCGCACGAGTGATCATGCAGAATCATCTCAAAAGAAGACCCAAAGATAACTATGCAGATTTCGAATAAGGAACTCTATAGCCTTTGAACTCAGAATTTTCCGATCCTTGTGTCTCCTCTGTTCCTTACTCGTACCGCAGTGAATTGACCGGATTTACTTTGGCTGCCTTTATGGATTGGTAGGAGACCGTAATCCAGGCGATTACGATTGCACCCAACGCACAGGCTGCAAAAAGCACCGGATTCAATTCGATACGATACATGAATTCTTTTAACCACCAGTCGGCCGCGAACCACCCTACCAGGAGGGCCGGTATAATGGAAATCAACACCAACTTGGTAAACTCTTTGGAAAGCAGCACAGTGAGACTGAATACGGAGGCACCCATGGCCTTGCGGACCCCAATTTCTTTGGTGCGTTGTTCGGTGGTAAAGGCGGCCAGTGCAAACAATCCCAAACACGCAATGAAGATGGCCAGCATGGCGAACGTAGTGAAGATGTCGCGCAGGCGCATTTCACTGCGGAAGAGGGAATCAAAGTTCTGATCGAGGAAGGTGTATTCGAACGGCTCGCCCGGAGCCAACTCCTTCCACTGCTTTTCGATGGCTGCGACTGCGGTTTGCGGATTGCCTTCGTAGCGCACCATCATAATCCGTGAATAGTCTACCAGGCGGATGACCATGGGCCGGACGGTGTTGCGCAAGGATTCAAAGTTGAAGTCTTTCACTACGCCAATCACGCGGATGTTTTCCGGAGTTGTGCCATTGAAATCAGTGAGCTCGGCCGACAGCGGATTTTGGAACCCATATTCCCGCACGGCTGCTTCATTAATTATGGCTGCTGTTGAATCGGTGGCAAACTCCCTTGAAAAGAAACGACCATCCTTCAGTTCAAACTTCATCACATCCAGGTGATCCCAATCGGCATAATACAGGCCTACCAGATGATCTACGTCCTTCCCTTTCTCGCGCACCACTGTGGTGTTGTTAACACCCGGAAAAACATTGTTTGTATAACTAGCTTTCACAATGCCGGCTTGGGTCTCCAGGGCTTCCTTGAAGGCCCTCCGGTTTTCTCCTAATCGGGCAGTTCCTGTAATGGAAATCACATTCTCCTTGTCGAGGCCCAGATTTTTATTTTGCATGAATGTGAGTTGTTGAAAGACTACCATGGTGGCTACAATCAAAAACGTAGAAACTGCAAACTGGAGTACCACCAGTGAACTGCGGATCCCTTTGCTCTTCATGCCCGCCCGCACCTTGCCTTTCAAAACTTCCACGGGTTTATAGGCCGTGAGATAAAACGCTGGATAGCTCCCGGCCACCAGGCCTACCACCATAATTAAGACCACCGCTGCCCCGATAAAGGTGGGGCTCATCAGGGCGTGTAAGGTGAGTTGCTTACCGGAAAGCAAATTGAATTGCGGTAGCAACAAGAAGCTGACCGCCAACGCCAGAGCAATCGCAATAAAACTATAGATGAATGATTCGGACAGGAATTGAAAGATCATCTGACTGCGCTGCGAGCCCAGCGTTTTACGCAAGCCCACTTCTTTTGCCCGGCCGGCAGAGCGGGCCGTTGACAAGTTCATAAAGTTAATGCACGCCAGCAAAAGAATAAACAATCCCACACCGGAGAAAATATATACGTAAGAAATATCTCCTCCGGGTTCAATATCATCGGGTAAGCCGGCCTTCAGGTGGGAGTCGGCAATCGGATAGAGGTAATAACTATAGATGCCCCCCTGCTTGCGGAACTCGTCAAACTTGATTCCTAACCCCTGCTCCAGTTCCTTGCCTACATATTTCTCAACAATGTCTTCGAGTTTATCGTTGATTTCCGCTATGGAAGTTGCGGGGTTTACCTTCACGTACGTCTGGATGGAATTCCCGGTCCAGCCCTGGAAGAAATCATCTTCCACCGTAACATAAGAGATGATGGCATTAAAATGAAAATGAGAGTTCGATGGAGTTTCTGTAGTAATACCGGTTACCTTACAAGCCATCTTGTCCACACCCACTACCAACGTTTTGCCTAAGGCATCGGTGGTTCCGAAATATTTTTTTGCCAGGGCTTCGGTAATCACAATGCTGTTGGGCTCAACCAGAGCCGTTTTAGGATCCCCCTGCACCAGTTCAAAAGAGAAGAACTCATAAAAGTTGGAATCGGAATAGAAAATATTGTCTTCTGTAAAGGAAATCTCCTCATTGCGAAAAGCCATACCTGCCCCGCGGGTGGCCGGAATGAGACGCAGCACCTCCTCCACCCCCGGGATTTCATGCTGCATGGTGGGCCCTACCGGTAAACTGGAATTGGAGGTAAAGATCTCCTGGCCGGAAATCTTACCGTGCAGTGCAATGCGGTGAATTTTTTCGTAATCGCGATGAAATTTATCATAGCTCAATTCGTCCTGAACATAAATGAATATGAACAGGCAGCAGGTCATCCCGATCACCAGGCCGATGATGTTGATGGCGGCAAAGAATTTGTGCTTGAGGATGTTGCGTAAGGCGACTTTAAAATAGTTTTTAAACATGACGGACCTTGGTTAATGATCAGACGCTAAAAGATTTCAGAAGGTTGCATGCCCATGAAGGCAAGGGTTCAGGCAGGTAGACATGAGACGCCAATCGGGGATAAGGAGTTACATCGATGCTGATTTTTTTTTGAGTATTTATCAGAATTTGTCAGGCGAGAAGGACAAAGATGTCTCCGCCCGGTTTTGCACGGAAATGTATTGACTTGCGGCTGTACGGAAATAAACTAACCTAAACTAACCTACCTTATTCATTGCGCAGGGTTTTCGTGGGATTGAGGGAAGCTGTTGAAATAGTTTTGTATCCTACCGAAGCAATTGCTATGAGTACCATGGCGGCAACCGAAACAAGCAGCGTAACAATACCCAGTTTCAGATAATATTCCCAAATGGAATCCATGAGCGAATCGGCCATCAGGTACCCCAGCCCACTCCCGATGATGGTGGCTATGCCCAGGTTGACAACAAACTCAAAATTGATGACCCGCGCAATGTTGAAGACAGAAGCACCCAATACCTTTCTGACGCCAATCTCTTTCATCTTCTTTACAATGTTAAGCGACACGAGCGAGAACATGCCGATGCCCGTCATGAGGGCCGCAAAAAAACCCAGGAAGCTAAACATGGTAACAATGTTCTTGTTGATGTCATTGGACTCCTGCAATTCCTGATCGATCATCTGCCCATTATACACGGTGTTGGGGAATACTTCCTTCCACTTCTTTTCCATGAATTCATTCACGGTAGCAATTTTTTTAGGGTCGGTTTTGATCACTACCTGTTGGTATTGTGCCGGGGCCGCATAACGGATCATCAAGGGCTCGATGGGCTCCCACAAGGCGCGGGCGTAAATATTCTTAACCACCCCGATCACATACAATTGAACGGTGTCCATCCACACCAGGCGCTTGCCAATGGGATTATCGGTCCAGCCATATTGCTTTACTAGTTCTTCGGTTACCAGCACCGACTCCTTACGATCCGTCTCTGAATCCTTTTGAAAGTTTCGCCCGGCCACCAGTTTCATGTCCATCACTTCAAAGTAGTTATCCCCGATATCGAAAATGTCCACTTCGCGTTCGATGGATTCATATTTCACCGGATCGTTGTACCAGGAGTTGGCAATGTGGTGCTTGGTACCGGCAATCAATTCGATGTCTTTGTTTGTAGAAAGGGCATCGCGGTAGGTATTGTATGCCCCTTCGTTGTTCACCCACACCGAAATAGCGCCATGCGTAGCAAAGCCGAGGTCGTAATTTTTCTGGTACTCTCCATTCTGATAGAAGGCCACGCCCATGATGATGGAGAGCAGGGAGATGACAAACTGGCCGCCCAACAATACACGGGTAAACCAGTTTGTGCCTCCGAATTTTGCCTTGCCCTTTAAGATACTCACTGGTTCAAACGAAGTCACATAAAAAGAGGGATAGCCTCCGGCAATCAATGCGGTGAGCAAGAGTAACACAAATAAAAACGCTAAGAATCCGATGTTCTCGGCATACACTAATTTCAATTCCAGCCACGGCCACAACGAATCATAGGCGGGCACCAACCACTCGGCCAGTAGCAAGCCGGCTGCCAGACCCAGAATACAGAGGATCAGGTTCTCCCCTAAAAACTGGAAGATCAATTGCGAACGCATGCCGCCCATTACTTTGCGGATCCCGATTTCCTTCAACCTGCGGCTGGAGATGGCGATGGATGTATTGGTGAAATTAAAACACGCGAGCAACAACAACATGCCCGCCATGATGGCCGGAACCAGAATCGCTTCATTGGGAATACCGCCCCGTAACCAATCGTTGCTTACCCGTGGGTTTGACCGGTTGCGTTTCATCATCCCGTCAAAGTTCTCCAGGTAATAAGAAGTGATTTTAAAATCTTCGCGGGCCTGGTTTTGCGGTTCGATGTAATTCTGAAGTTGCTGAGATACCATGGCGGCATCCGCAGGGTCATCGATTTGCAGGAACAAGGTATTCCAGCGCTTCCAGCTGTTTTCATTATTTTCGGGATCGAGGTTGATGTCCCAGAAGTTGTCGAACTGGGTCGCAATATCAAACCGGAAGCTTGAGTTATGTGGCAACTGTTTGAAGACCCCCCCTATTTCAAACTCTTTCGGCCTTCGTACTCCGTCTTTTCCCAGTACAATCTGCGTAATGGTTCGACCCACTACATTTTCCTCGTTGAAGTATTTTAATGCCACCTCATCGCTGATGAAGACTTTGCTTTTATCGTAGAAGTTTGTAAACGTACCGTACTTCAGCTCATAGGTAAACAAATCGAAGAAAGCCGAATCCACGAATACCATGCCGGTGCCAAATACTTCTTCTCCAATGCGGATGTCGCTGTACGAGGAAACATAGCGCACCACCTTCGAAACTTCCTTCACATTTTGCTTTACGTAGTTTCCCAACGGCATGGGGGCCATGCCGTACCGTTCGTTATGCCCCTGAAATTCGCGATGAAACTGAACCCGGTAGACTTTGTCTGCATTCAACTGTGTTTTGTCCCAATCGGCAGCAAATTCCCAATTAACATAGGCCACCACACAGCAGGCTATGGCAATGCCCATCCCAAAAACGTTGATCAGAATAAACAGTTTGTTTTTCGCGAGGCTGCGAAGGGTGATGAGTAAATAATTCTTAATCATGCGGGTTGAGGGTTAACACGAATAATGACTTGTATCAGCGGTAAAGGTTGCAATCATTTGCCAAGAAATGTGCCACACTACAAAACCGGCTTATCTCCACGCAATTCCAGAAAAAAGAAACCACGCACTTCTGTTTTGTTCGCCAGCGTACAGGGTTGTGTACGGTTTATCCACTTACAGGTTTCAATAAAACAATAAAGCCCATTCTGAAAACAGAACGGGCTTTACCTAACCTAAACCTAAACTATGAAGAACGAATCAGGAAAGCGGATTCCCTGAAATCTTAAATCACTTTAAATATGGAATTGCTCCTTGATGTTTTCGGTTACCACCTTACCGTCAAAGAGGTTTACAATGCGGTGCGCGTAGTTGGCATCGTACGGTGAGTGGGTTACCATGATCACGGTTGTGCCCTCCTCATTCAATTGCGATAACAACTTCATCACTTCTTCGCCATTGGCCGAATCCAGGTTTCCCGTAGGTTCGTCAGCCAGAATCACTTTGGGCTTGGCCACAATTGCTCTCGAAATGGCCACGCGCTGCTGCTGTCCGCCCGATAACTGTTGCGGAAAGTGATTTCTACGATGCATGATGTTCATGCGTTCCAATACCTCTTCTACTCTTTTCTTGCGCTCATCGGATGGCACCTTGAGGTAAAGCAGCGGCAACTCAACGTTTTCAAATACCGTCAGTTCATCAATCAAATTGAAGCTCTGGAATACAAAACCAATCGAGCCTTTGCGCAACTGAGCGCGCTGACGTTCAGAATACTTGGCTACTTCATGCTCACCGAAGAAATATTCGCCTCCGGAGGGGTTATCAAGCAATCCCAGGATGTTCAACAAGGTGGACTTACCGCATCCGGAGGGACCCATGATGGCCACAAATTCACCATCCTTGATTTCGAGATTGATGTTGTTGAGGGCTGTAGTTTCGACTTCTTCGGTCGTATAGACTTTTTCGAGATTTTTTAATTTGATCATGACCTTGTTCGGTTTAATGTTAGATGATGTGTGTAGGAGTATAGTTTTAAGGGTTACTTGCTTTTTTAAAAATGGTTACTTGAAATACGTTGTATTAGACGCCAATTTTCATAAATAGTTGCATCAATTCAGGATTAATACTTCATTGTTGCCAAAATTCTCGTAGGAAGAAGTGATTACACGGTCGCCCGGTTGCAGTCCCTCCAGCACTTCAAAGTTTTCAGAATTCTTACGGCCCAGTTTAATATTTCTGCGCACGGCCTTGTTGTCGTCTTCCAATACAAACACCCAGTTGCCGCCTGTGTCCTTATAAAAACCGCCCACCGGCAACAATAATTCTTCCGATGCCTGACCTAGTTCGATGCGCATGCGCAACGATTGGCCTCTGCGAATTCCCTGCGGAGTTTCGCCCTCGAACTCCATATCAACTTCGAACCGGCCGTTTTGAATGTTGGGATAAATGTAGGTGATGGCCAACCGGTAATCTTTGTTTGCGAAACTGGTGGAGGCGGGCAACCCTACCGAAATTTTAGGCAGATACAATTCATCAATGGGTACCCGCACTTTATAGCTGCCGACAATGTCCACCTGCCCCAACCGCTGACCTTGAGAAACTGCCTGGCCTATTTCCCAATGCGGAGTGGAAAGTTGACCATCAATCGGGGCCCGGATGATCAGGTTGTCGAGAATTTTACTCAGGTTATTCAAACTAATCATCATCTTCTGCTCCGATTCTGCCGTGAATTTCAACTGGCGGATGCGGTCGATGGAGTCGTTGCGATATACTTCGTAGGTGATTCGTTTGCGTTCCAGGTTATATCTATAATCCGCTTCTGTTCGTTCAAAATCCTGTTTAGAAATCAGCTTTTTCTCATACAATTGTTTTTGACGCTGGTACTGAGGTTCGAGAATCGCAAGCTGATTATCAATCAAAGCCAGTTGCTGACGCTGATCCAGGTCGTTGCGCATGATGTTCAACTTTGTTTCGCGCGCGCGGTTAATACTTTCGTTGAAGGAAGCTTCCTGCTGCAACACGGTTAGCTCGCGATTCAGGTTCGTGAGTTCCAGAATCACATCGCCTTTCTTCAGCAGCTGACCACTTTCGCTGACGATGCGTTTGATGTTACCACCTTCGATGGCATCGAGGTATACCGTGCGGGCCGGTTCAACGGTACCGGTTTGAGGAATGAATTCTTTAAACTCCCCACGCTGTACGGTGGATACGGTGAGCTTATCGCGATCCGTTTTAAAGGTCGATCTGCGATCGGCAAAAATAAATTGATACCCAACAAAACTAACGAGCAGGGCAATACCCAAATAGGTTCCGATTCTTTTAACAGTCCAGGTCTTCTTGGCAATCTTCTTATCCATGGGTCTCTAAATGCGCGGTTATAAGTGCTTGATGATGACTCCACCCCCACTTGCCAACAAGCGTGCCAATGGGCATTATGACCAGAAAAGGACCTTTTAAGGCCTACAAGGTTGGTTCGCTCGTTCAGATGTGAACGTGCCTGTCCGATTTCGGACAAGAGTTCTTATATTTGTTTGTACAGTACTTCAAAATCGCATCAAAACACGCGTTTCCCGATTTCGGCACCCATATTGCCCACGAGCGGACAGGTAAACCCCCACGAACTGATATGTCTGAGTCCAAACAAGGAAAAATACTGATCGTTGACGATAACGAAGACCTGTTGAAAGCCGCGAAGATGTACCTGAAGCGGTATGTGGCCCAGGTTGATATTGAGAAAAATCCGGAAGCCATTCCCGCCCTGATGGGCAACGAAGATTACGATGTGATTTTACTCGACATGAACTTCACCAAAGATGTGAGCAGCGGCAGTGAAGGGTATTATTGGCTGGAGCGTATCCTCACCATTGATCCTTCGGCTGTGGTGGTATTGATTACCGCTTATGGCGATGTGCAGATGGCGGTGAAAGCGATTAAAGCCGGAGCCACAGATTTTGTATTGAAACCCTGGGAGAATGAAAAGTTGCTGGCCACCATTTACAGTTCCATGCGGCTGCGCGAATCGCGCGACCAGGTGCAAACGCTGAAGAGTAAAAATCAGGAAATCAACCAGGCGCTGAATGAAAAATACAGCGACATCATCGGGCAAAGCCAATCCATGCAGCGGATCTTTCAAACCATTGAGCGCGTAGCCCAAACCGATGCCAACGTATTAATCTTAGGGGAAAACGGAACGGGTAAGGAACTGATTGCGCGGGCCATCCATCGCAACTCGGCCCGTAAAAATGAATCGTTTGTGTCGGTGGATTTAGGCTCGATCACAGAGACACTTTTTGAAAGCGAATTATTCGGTCATAAGAAAGGTTCGTTTACGGATGCCAAAGAAGATCGTGCCGGCCGTTTTGAGTTGGCCAATCAGGGTACCCTGTTTCTGGATGAGATCGGAAACCTTTCGATGCCCTTGCAGGCAAAACTGCTGACGGCCATTCAGAATAAGAAAGTGAGCCGGGTGGGTTCCAATAAGGATACGCAAATCGATTTACGTTTGATTTGTGCCACGAACATGCCCCTGTATGAAATGGTGAAGGAAAACCGGTTTCGTCAGGATTTGCTGTATCGCATCAATACCATTGAAATTGAGATCCCCCCCCTGCGTGAACGGCTTGAGGACATTCCATTGTTGGCCAATCATTTTTTAAAACAATACACTTCCCGCTACGGAAAAAACATTTCCAAAATCAGTGAAGGAGCCATGTCACGCATGACCAAACACCCCTGGCCCGGCAACATCCGGGAATTGCAACATTCATTGGAGAGGGCAATTATCTTAAGCAACTCTTCGGTGCTGCAACCGGAGGACTTCAACTTTTCGGCTCCTGCAACGAAAGAAAATGATCAGCAGATTAATCTCGATCAGTTTAATCTGGACGAGGTGGAGAAACTCTTGATCCGGAAGGTGCTGAAGAAATACAATGGCAATATTACACAGGCTGCAGCCGAACTGGGATTAACCCGGTCTTCGCTGTACCGCAGGCTTGAAAAGCACGGACTCTGAGGACTCGCGTTGATTTCGTAGCTTGAATTCCTGAATCTCGCTCTTTACAAACAGAGATCCCGCATGCAATTTAATGACTTTCGGTTTCGGGTAGCATTTCGGGTGGTGTTGATAGGCACCACCATGGCCCTGTTTATTTACATGGTGAGCAAGCCGAACATGATCTTTGCTGCGGTCCTTACTTCGTTGATCATCATTGGACAACTCATTGAATTGTACCGCTTCACCTCACTGACGAATCGTAAATTGACGCGCTTTCTGGAGTCGGTAAAGTATTCGGATTTTATTTCGGGCTTCGCCCACGACAATAAACTGGGAAGAAGTTTCCGCGAACTGAATACGGCCTTCAATGAAGTGTTGGAAGCCTTTCGCAAAGCAAGAACTGAAAAGGAGGAACATTGGCAATACCTCAACACGATTGTGCAACAAGTGCGTACCGGTATTATTTCATTCGACCCGGAAGGCAGGATTCAGTTAATTAACCCGATTGCAAAAAAGTTTATTGGAATTCCAAATCCAAAGAATATCCGCGAGTTGGCCACCAGCAATCCCAAACTTTTTGCAGCCCTGATGGACGTTCAATCCGGCAAGAGCACGTTGTATAAATCCGGAGGCGAATATTTGCTTACGTTACAGTCTACTGAATTACGGATCCGCGGAAACACAGTAAAACTGGTCACCCTTCAAAACATTCAAACCGAATTACAAAAGCAGGAGCTGGAAGCGTGGCAGAATTTAACGCGCGTACTGCGGCATGAGATCATGAACTCCATTACCCCTATTTCCTCCCTCACCTCCACCCTGCGCGAAATTCTGGACCATGACCTGGTGAAAAAGAACAGCCATTATGAATTGAAAACCGATGGTGCGGAAGACTTGCGCGAAGGATTGAACACCATTGAGGGCCGGAGCAAGGGATTGATTAAATTCATTGACGCGTACCGCGAATACACCTCCCTGCCGCAACCGAAACTAAAAACGATCCGATTGATGGATCTCATTGAGAAAGTAGCACAGTTGCTCAAACCGGAAATCAAGAAAACCAATATTCAGTTTGACTACTCGTGCGATTCAGAGTACCTCACGCTTCAAGCCGATGAAGAGATGATCGAGCAGGTGTTGATAAACCTTTTAAAAAATGCGATGGAAGCCCTGGAGCCCAACCCGCAGCCACGAATCATCCTGAAGGGTACGTACGATAACAATGCAGTAATCATTCAAATCACCGACAACGGACCGGGCATCATTCCGGAGGCGATCGAGCGGATTTTCGTTCCGTTCTTTACCACTAAGAAGACAGGATCCGGAATTGGACTTGCCCTCTCCCGTCAGATCATGCAAATGCACAACGGGACCCTGACGGTGGCATCGGAACCGGATGTAAACACGACATTTACGTTGCGGTTCTAAATTTCAATTTTTTCGATTGCGCGAACCGGTATCGTGTACCCGCCTTTCAATTCCACGAAATCGCCACTCATCTCGATGAAGTTGCAGTTCACCTCCACCCGGTCGCCATTGGCCAATCGTACAATCAATCCGATGTCATCATGGTCCAGGTTTGTTTCGTTCATGGCGGTGCGTAAATCATGTAAGCGATCGACCCGGGCTGTTTCCGAATACAAGACATCGCCCTTTGGAAATTGTTGCAGTGAGATTTCGTGTGGTGTCAACTTTTGAAGAGACGAGGTAGGGGTTGCTTTATAGCTTTCCAACTCAGCAAGCTGATTGTGGAACCAGACTTTGGCACCATCCGTCCAGTGAAAATTATGCAGAATATGATTGACGGTGTCCTTCTCCACTTCGGTGAACACAGATCCATCCTTAACGGCAGCCCAAAGCTTTTGAGCATCCCGCACCGAAATGCGACCATCGCGGGCGCCAGCCACCGCGGCATGGGCCAGATCCAAAAGATGACGATCCATCTTTTTCTCATTGGTGATTTGATAGTAGTTCATAGTGGTAAATTTTAGATTCCCATCGTTTCAGAACGCACTCCAATTAACCATTCCTGCAACGGAATAACTATGACTTTCGTCAGCCCGCGAAATGAAATTGAAATTAGTTCAGGTAGTCGTCCCACTCGTTGTGAGGACTGTTGTTATCCCGCAGAAAGAGTGCATAGGAGGGTTTATGAGGCTTTCTTTTCAGTGGCATTTCGGCCTCCTCCGGAGTGAAGTCACCCTTTTTGGCATTGCACCGCTTGCAGGCAGTGACGAGGTTGGTCCAGGTATGGGCCCCACCGCGGGAGCTGGGAATGACGTGATCCAGCGTTAAGTCCCTGCGCGTGCCACAATACTGACATTCGAAGTTATCGCGCTTGAATACGTTTTGACGGGTAAGGCTTACCCCTTTGTAGGGGGCATGTACGTAGCGGTTGAGCCGGATGACCGAGGGCATGGGAAAGGACTGGGTAACCGAATGGATCCGGTGGCCGTTGGCCGGGCGCACCAGTTCGCTTTTGTTCAGGAACACCAACACAAAGGCCCGTTGAACGGAGCAAACCATCAACGGGCTATCGTCTTGATTTAACACCAGAACCCGGTTATTCATAGAGTGAAAGATAACCCCAAAGTTTGGGTTATTCAAACACTATTAACAGGGTAAAAAGGGGTTTGGTTACTGGCGGGTGATAAAGACGAAGTCGCTTTCTTTGTTGTCGGAACCAAAGCACCCGGAGCGGGCTTCATTTCAGTCAGGTGGTGATCAAATTCCGTGATTGGGGATTCAATATCCGCTTTACTTTAGGTTGTGAATCTGGGTTTATTGTAATCCGCTCTTCAAGCGGGTCAATCCGGACCTGTCCGTTTACAATGATCAGTTTGTGATCGTCCAATAAAATTCCGGCCTGTAATTCTACTGTATCATCCGTCCATAGAACTATATCTCCTGGTTGCGCTTCCTGCCATGGTACTTCCTCACCCGCCTGCAGCAACTGCTTTGCCTGACGCGGTAATGTATAGCCCGTTATCTTGTACACCATCTGAACCAATCCACTTCCGTCAATGCCAAACGGAGTTCTGCCGCCCGCCAGTGCCGGTGCATTCAAATATTTCATGGCGATCGTTTTAAGGAACTCCACTTCGCGCTTCTGCCCTAAACTTTTAGCCTCCCCATTAAACGCAAACTGCTCCTCCATCTTAAAAAGCTCGGAATTCGAGATGGGCACAATGCTGCCAATCAAAATGGTCAACGGACTTTTCTTATACAGGATGTTGCAGGTTAAGTCGGTAGTGATTTTGAAGTTGGCATGGTTGATCTGCTCAAAGTACTCCTGCGTAATACCATGGTGTTGGGTCGCATCGATCCAGCCCTCCATTTTATCAAAATGCATGCGGATGTAAATCCAATACTTTTGATCGGGCACGTTCAATACCTCGTAATGATCACCAAACAAGAGCTGCGTAACCAGGGGAGCCTGGTGCTCGGGTGCCTGGCGAACCGCCACCACTGATAACCGACAAACACCATATCCCAATACCTCCATGAATTTGAATTTACCGGATCTTGATTCTACTCAACTCCCGTTTAACATCGCGCTCCTTAATGCTTTCGCGTTTGTCGTGCAACTTCTTCCCGCGGGCCAGGGCGATCTCCAGCTTCGCCAGACCGCGGTCATTAATAAAGAGCCGAACCGGAATTAAGGCCAACCCCTTCTCCTCCACCTTTGCCTCCAACCGTTTCAATTCAGCCTTCTTCAGCAAGAGCTTTCGCTCGCGTGCCGCCTCGTGGTTGTAGTGCGTACCCTGGGCATAGGGGGTGATGGTGATGCCTTTTACAAAGGCTTCGCCCTTATTAAAATAGCAATACCCGTCTTGCAGGTTCACTTTCCCTTCGCGGATGGATTTAATTTCCGTGCCGCGCAACGCCACCCCAGCAATAAATTTTTCAATCAATTCAAATTGAAAAGACGCCTGCTTGTTCCGGATATTAATGGAGTTGGAAAATCGTTGCTCAGCCACGCGGTTACCGGAATAGTGAATTGACTTTCTCTAACGACAACATTTTCTGACCCGTTTTACCGGTTGCGATCAACCGATCGCCACAGCGGGCTTCAATGTTACAAATTAATTCATTGCCTTTAATGGATTCTACCGTGGCGGTAATCATCACGGCCTCCCCTACCCGGGCCGGGCTCCGGTGTTCAATGCGCAGCGAAGTTCCCACCCCTTCTTCATGTGTCTCCTTCATCTCCAGAAAAAATAGTCGAGAGGACCACTCGAAATCGCGTGCGAGTGCAAACGTTGAGTACACCCGGTGTAAAACTTCGTTGTGAAAGGTGGCCACGTCTGCCTCCGTCACCGTTTTGTGATACACTTTTTGATCGCCCGGTTTAAAAATTAATTTCATGCTCCAATTGCCAGGTTTGCCAAAGGGGCTACCTCCAGTCCACTAAATTGATTAGCCAGGTATTTGTAATGCGCAGCCATGGCAATCATGGCTGCATTGTCGGTACAATACTGAAACTCAGGAATAAAAACCGTCCACCCCAAGGCAGTAGCTTGTTGCTGAATCGCTTTTCTCAACCCCGAATTGGCCGCCACCCCGCCCGCGATAGCTACGCGATTGATACTGGTCTCCTGCGTTGCCTTGATTAAATTCTTCATCAACGTGTTGATCAGATTTTTCTGCAGGCTGGCACAAATATCATTTTTTCGTTCCTCAATAAAATCTGGATTCCCTACTTGTTGATCGCGAAGGAAATACATGAAAGCGGTTTTAATTCCGCTAAACGAAAAATCAAGACCGGGAATAGAGGTGGTTGGAAATTGAAACGCGTTGGGATTGCCCTGTTGTGCGTGGTAATCAATGAGGGGGCCGCCCGGATAGGGAAAGCCTAACATTTTAGCGGCCTTATCAAAGGCCTCACCCACGGCATCATCGCGGGTTTCGCCCACTACTTCCATGGCCAGATAATCGTTTACCCGCACCAACTGGGTATGGCCGCCACTCACGGTGAGGCACAGGAATGGAAAGGCAGGTTTAGGTTCATCAATGAAGTGTGCCAGTATATGGGCTTCCATGTGATTGACCTCAATTAACGGAATACCTAACGCAACCGCCATGCCCTTGGCAAAGGAAGCCCCCACCAATAAAGAGCCCAACAACCCGGGGCCGCGGGTAAAGGCAATGGCATTTAACTCTGCCGGGGTGATACCACTGGCGGTGATTGCTTCGTTAACTACCTGAAGAATGTGTTGCTGATGTGCCCGTGATGCCAACTCAGGCACAACGCCTCCATATTTCTGGTGCACTGTTTGTGAGGCGATTACATTATTAAGTACCTTGCCATTCCGAATTACGGATGCTGAAGTTTCATCACAGGAGGACTCGATGGCCAGGATAACAGGACGCATTTTTTAGCTAATGAAACTGCAAGTTATCAAAATTCGCATTCTGCTGGGGCTTAAGAGATTCTTGCTCTACGGAACTTATTTTGCGCTCGTTTTTATCGTTCTGAGCTTCTCACTTTTACAAGTTCCGGCTGTTCAAAAGAACCTGATTGATCGGATTACAGCGCGGTTTGCACTCGCCTCCGGTTTTAATATTCAATACGACCGCATTTATCTGATCTGGTATGATCGACTGGAAATCGAAGGCCTCGTGATTGAAGATCCGAAACAAAACACGATGATTAAGGCGGGTAAATTACAGGTCAATTTCAGTTTAACCACCCTCCTGGATAACCGTAATATAAATATTGACGGTGTTACATTGGAAGCCGGAGCGGTGAACCTGATTAAGATCATGGATCCGGATTCGGTGCGCGATTTGAATATCAATTTTTTCATCAATGAAATCAACAAACAAACGGCTTCTGGCAACGGAGGCGGAGGCGGCTCTCCGCGGGTTAATATTGGCGAGATCGTCATCCATCAAACCGAATTCAGGTTGCATGATCCGTGGAAAGACTCACTTAAAAATGCCTTTGACTACAATCACATCACCTTGCAGATTAACGAAGCGGAAGCAAACAACTTTACCGTGTTGGGCGACACCATTCAGTTTAACATGAACACGTTGATTGCGGAAGAAGAAAACTGTCATTTGCCCATTCACAACGTGAGTACCTTTTATCGTGTGTCGCAGGGCGGAATGGAATTTTTAGGGTTGAATGCACAAATCGGTAAAAGTCAGGTAAGTGATACGATCATTCTAAAATACAACAGTCTATTGGACCTGAATGATTTCAACAACCTGGTCAACATGAAGATCCTTTTTGAGAAAACGGTGCTTCATCCAGAGGATCTGGTGTTATTTACTCCGGGCACACCACTCCTACCGCACCCCTTGCACCTGCAAGGAACTTTAACCGGTAAGGTCTCACGCTTCAACTACCAAAATATGGAGGTTGCTTTGGGCAACACAACCTTGCGAGGTAAACTTCAACTGGATGGGTTGCCCTCCCTCAATGAAACCTTCATCAACCTCGATGTAAAAAATGGAGACATCGACATCCGGGATCTTTCTTTCCTTTTTCCACCGTCTATATTTGATCGGCTTGAGCCTTTGGGGCGTTTCCGGCTCACCGGAAAATTCACCGGGTTCATTGATGACTTTGTTGCCAATGGCGATTTCCGCGGGTCGTTTGGTCAAATCCGTTCTGACATCAACCTGAAAATTGATCAAGCGGCTATTGATCGATCTACCTTTAAGGGAAATCTGAATCTAGACGATTTTAATCTCGGTTTACTCTTGCGGGATACTGCGGTCTTTAAGAATGTCACGCTTTCCGGTCGCATCAATGGCAAGGGGTTAACGAAAGAGACTACGGACTTTGTGCTTGCCGGGAACATTGCTTCCATTCGCATCCTGGATTATACCTACGTGAATATTACTACCAATGCACGCTTTGCCAAAGAACTCTTTAATGGAAGTGTTTCGATTGATGATCCGAATGTGAAGCTGAGTGCCGAAGGTACCATCAATATTCGGCAGGGCGAGGAACTCGTGAATGTACGGGCTCAGTTAGATACGTTGCTTACCCAACCGCTGGGCTTCACTCGCGACCATTTCTTTATCCGGTCGGGCATTGATATAAACACAAAAGGTTTGGAACTGGATAGCTTGTTTGGAAAAATCAACCTGCAGGACGCAAAAATGGAATATAAAAATAAATCCCTTTCCATTGATTCAATTTTGGTTCATTCCTTTTTGGATAATCAAAACCATCATCTCCGATTGCGCAGCAGTCTTGTAGATGCAGATTTAACCGGCAATTTTTTTTACTCCTCCCTGTTTCAGGATTTGCAACGATTGAGTTATGAGTTTCAATTGAACGTGCGGAATGACAAGCAGGAACTGGAAGCTTACTATGCCACCAAAGCAAAATCGGATCAGGAGTATGCGGCAGACTTTACGATTGACCTGAAGGACATCAATCCCATTTTTGAATTGACGGGAATCAATCTTCAGATTTCGAAAGAAAGTCGTCTGGAGGGAGATTTCTCGAATGGTTTTACTTCCCGCCTTCAGGCGTATATTCAAACCGATACCGTCACTTTTCAGGGAAAAAACTTTATCGATAATGAAGTTGAATTTTCAGGATCCAAAATCCGCGACAGCACCCGTGTATTGGCAGTGCTTAGCGTTAACTCCAGAAGGCAGGAAATCAGCAAAGCCTTTGTAACCAAAAATCTTTTTACAGAAGCTATCTGGAATCAGGATCATATTGACCTCAACCTGGATTTCGATCAGGAAGGTGCTTCCAACTTTGTGCGGCTGCAATCGGAAATTGATTTTCTGAACGACAGCACCCGGATTAAGCTGCTCCCCACCCGCATTCAGGCACTCGACAAACTATGGGAAGTTAATCCAGAGAATGTGACCATGATGAAAGGTAGTGAATGGGTGATCCGGAATCTGGAATTTATCCATCAGGATGAATCCATTCTGCTTGACGGATATATTGTGCAAGACCCCACCCATGCGGTAATTCTTTCCATTGCCAACCTGAACCTTAATATTCTAAACTCCATTAGTAGCTCCCGGTTTGGAGGCATCCTCACCGGCAAAGTGGAAGTTCGGGATGTCTACCACAACGTCTTCCTTCAAAATGATTTGTCGATAAAAGATTTAGAGATTGACAAATTTTTGGTCGGGGATGTTACCGGCACCACGCATTGGAATCAGGACGACCGGCTATTTAATATTAACTTCTTTATTGACCGACTCCGGAAGCGAACGCTTTCACTCTCCGGAATCTACAATCCTCAAGATGCAAAATCGCCCCTCAAGGTAAAAGCCGTCCTGGCGGAAACCAATATCAAGCTGATGGAACCGTTTCTCCGCGGTATCTTTTCACAAATGGATGGCTCGCTGACGGGTGAATATGAAATCACTGGAAAACTGAATCAACCACTGGTGAAAGGAGAAGGCAAAATAGCAGGTGGCAAAATCATGATCGATTATTTAAAAACTCTTTACTCGTTTAACGGCACGTTGGGGATGGCCTATAATCAATACTACAATCAAATCATCTTTAAAGATTTCATTATTAACGACATGTTTAAAAACAGCGGGTACCTGGATGGATACCTGACCCACAAGAACTATGACAAATTCCGGATCAATCTGGATGCCACGTTCACCAACTTTCAAGTGATGAATACCACCTCGAAAGATAACTCCCTGTTTTACGGGCAAGCGTACGGAACCGGGAACCTGAACATGTTCGGACCCCTGGATAACATGAAAATTTCCGCCACCGCGCGCACTGCAAAAAATACACGAATCTTTATTCCGATCAGTGGCGCTGAAAGCACAGAGAAAAGTGAATTCATCTCCTTCGTTCATCTCAATGATTCATCATCCACCGCTACAACACAAGCCAATAAAAAGAAAACCAATCAGGAACCGACCGGAATCATTCTGGATTTGAACCTGGACATTACACCCGATGCTTATTCTGAGATCATCTTCGACATTAAGGCGGGCGACATTATTCGGGGATATGGCTATGGGGATATCAAATTACAAATTGATACCAAAGGCGAGTTTAACATGTTCGGCCTCTACGAATTCCAGCAAGGGTACTACAATTTCACCTTGTACGATTTGATCAATAAAGAGTTTAGTATTTCCAAGGGCAGCCGGATCAGTTGGTTTGGCGATCCGTATGCGGGGGTTCTTGATTTAACAGCCCGGTACCGCCAATTGGCTTCGTTGGGGCCCATATTACCCTATCAGGATGAAGAGACATTATCCTCGCCTCAAATCCGAAGAAAATATCCGGTGGAAGTGCTGCTCAACCTGGATGGCCCGATGCTTTCGCCTCAAATTACATTCGATATTGTTGCTCAGGACTTACCGGATAACGTAACCCTTGAAAACGGGAATACCGTTCAATTGAATTTTGCCTTTGATGCCTTCAAAGCGAAACTGGATGAGCAGGAATTGAAGCGTCAGGTTTTCAGTCTTATCATTCTTCGAAGATTCTCACCGCCCGATGCATTTAACACGAGTGGTTCCATTTCCAACAGTGTCAGTGAATTGCTATCGAATCAACTGAGCTACTGGTTGACCCAGGTGGATCAAAATCTGGAAATCGACCTGGATTTAGGAACCCTGGATCAGGAAGCCTTTAATACCTTTCAGCTCAGACTCTCCTACTCCTTCTTGAATGGCCGGCTGCGCGTAACACGCGATGGTTCGTTCAATACGCAATACGAACGATCGGACATTGCCAACATGTTGGGGGACTGGACCATCGATTACGTACTTACCCCTGATGGAAAGTTCAAAGTGAAAATGTATAGCCGCTCGAACTTTAATCAAGTCAACAGTTCCATCGGTACGCAAACAGCCTTCACCACTGGGGTCAGTCTTCTGCACACGCAAAGCTTCAATCAAATCAAAGATCTTATTGGGACGGCCCGGGATAAACGAAGGAAGGAGATTGAGGAGAATCCTGAACTGGAGGAAGAGAACCTCAACAAAAATGGAAGTAGCGAAAACTAATCTTCTTTCCTATCGATTATTGTTGATGGCCAGCCTGTTGGTGCTGCCAACCATTTTCATACCGGCACTCGCGCAATCAGATTCACTTCACCATGTAAATAAGTCGAGGCTTCACTTTGTTGTGATTGGATCGGGTGTGACCTATACCGGGGCCATGATCGGCCTCAGTTCGGTTTGGTATAGCCAATATGACAAAGAGCCGTTTCACTTTTTCAACGACTTTCATGAATGGAAGCAACTGGATAAGGTGGGCCATTTTTATTCTGCTTTTCAGGTTTCCTCCATGGGCTCGCGGGCGTTGCAATGGAGTGGGGTTGCTCCTAAAAAATCAGATATTGCTGGTGCGCTTGCCGGCTTTGCCATTATTTCATCCATTGAAATTCTGGATGGGTTTTCTGCAGGATATGGTGCCTCGGCCAGTGATCTGGCATTTAATGCAATGGGTGCCGGGTTTTATTTAGGACAAAAAATGGCTTGGAAAGAAATCCGGATTCATCCTAAATTTTCTTTTCACACGACCGTGTATGCACCGCAACGCCCGGATGTGCTTGGTTCAACCTTATTGGAACAGGTGGTAAAGGACTATAATGGGCAAACCTATTGGTTAAGTGTGGATGTTGATAAATTCGTCACCTTTCCAAAATGGCTTAATATCAGTGTTGGATATGGAGCCGAAGATATGTTGTATGCACGGGATGAAGACAATGAAGCCAACAACCTGAACCCTTACCGCCAATTTTATATAGGGCTTGATTTCGATGTATCCCACCTCCGATGCCGGTCAAAATTTGCGAATTCCCTACTCTATTTTGTTAACATGATAAAAATACCCGGTCCCACACTGGAATTTTCAAACGGTAAAATAAAGGGTCATTTCTTGTACTTCTGATTCCAACAGTCGCACCGTTTTGTTAACTTTAAATGAACCTAAACCTACTGTATGGATTTACCTGCATTTATGAGAAAATATGCTGACCAGATTGAAGGTCAGTATACCGAATATGATCCCTCCCATTCCGTGATCATCGTACCCGTATCCGGTAACCGGTTTCAGACGGTTCTGGGTACGATCAAGAAAAATGACTTGTACAATCGAAGTCTGATCACCCTTTCTTCCAAAGTGTGTGCCCTCAAACCCAATATGGATTTTAAAATGTTGCTGGAACAGGCCGCTTATTTCAATTATTGCCGGTTTGTAATTGCCGACAGCTACCTGATGGTTGAGGCGGTGAATGCATTGGATGGGATCACCGAAAATACAGTAAAGGAAATGTTGCAAGAGGTGGCTAACCTGGCTGATCAGTATGAATTAAAACTGACTGATTCGGATATTCATTAACACTCCTGATTACCTTATTCACCCGCGAAGTCTTACCTTTGTAGGAATGCAAGCCGGCTTATCGCCCATCGCCAATTGACGGTGGGAGGAAAGTCCGGGCAACACAGAGCATCGTACTTCCTAACGGGAAGGTCCGCCAATTGGCGGAACAGATAGTGCCACAGAAAACAAACTACCTTGGCGGTTTCCGTCAGGGAAAAGGTGAAACGGTGGAGTAAGAGCCCACCGCCTGCGTGGTGACAGGCAGGGCACGGCAAACCTTACGAGTTGAAAGGCCAAATAGGTCACGCCCATGAAAGTGATTAGCGGCTCGCTAATAGGTAACGCTGGCGTGATTGGGTAGGCTGCTTGAGCCGTACTGCGAAGTACGGACCAGATAAATGATAGGCACTCCGATTTATCGGAGAACAGAACCCGGCTTACAGGCTTGCATTTACTTTTTATTTAAGTTTAACAATCAAATAATTTACTGTGCCGAAAGTTCTCATCATCGAAGACGAAGCCAGCATTCGGGCCGTCTTAAAAGATATCCTTAAAGATCAAAAGGAATTAAAGCTGGAAGTAGACGAGGCGAAAGATGGAGTTGAAGGATTATCCCGCCTGGAGCAGGATCATTACGAGGTGGTGTTTTGCGATATCAAAATGCCAAAAATGGATGGCATGGAAGTATTACAACAGGCAAAATCCAAGGGAATATCCTCCACCTTCATTATGATCTCGGCTCATGGCACCACCGAGATTGCCGTAGATGCAACCAAACTGGGGGCTTATGATTTCCTGCAAAAGCCACCGGATTTAAACCGGCTTTTGATTACGCTCCGCAATGCGCTGGACAAAAACAATCTGGTTAAGGAAACCAGGTCGCTCAAGAAAAAAGTGTCTCAGAAATACGAAATCATTGGCGCATCGCAAGCCCTTACCGGGGTGATGGAAATGATTGAAAAGGTAGCCCCCACCGATGCCCGGGTATTGATCACCGGTCCAAATGGATCAGGTAAAGAGTTGGTAGCACGGCAAATTCATGAGCGAAGTGCACGCTGCCACGGGATGTTTGTGGAAGTAAACTGCGCAGCTATTCCCTCTGAACTGATTGAAAGTGAGCTATTCGGTCACGAGAAAGGTTCCTTTACCTCTGCCATCAAACAACGCATCGGAAAATTTGAGCAGGCGGAAGGAGGTACCCTCTTCCTGGATGAAATCGGGGATATGAGCTTGGCTGCCCAGGCCAAGGTATTGCGCGCGCTGCAAGAAAGTAAAATTACCAGGGTGGGTGGCGATAAGGATATTGTTGTGAATGTGCGGGTTCTGGCTGCCACCAATAAAGACCTCAAGAAAGAGATTGCCGAGAATCGGTTCCGGGAGGATCTCTATCATCGACTCTCTGTCATCGTGATCAAAGTGCCAGCCCTTCAGGATCGAACAGAGGATATACCCTTGCTCGTTGAAAAATTCCTTGGCGATATAGCCCTGGACTACGGAAACAAAAAGAAAGAAATCACAAAAGAGGCCCTGGAGTTGCTCAAGAAACACCCATGGACTGGGAACATCCGTGAGCTGAGGAACGTGACTGAACGGTTGGTAATTATGAGCGGTGATCCGATTGGAACCGCAGACGTGAAGAAATACCTTTAAAAGCCTTTAAATACGGCTTTCAGTCGGCTTCTTCACTTCCTTCTTGCTGTAAGTCGGGCAGGTGTACTGGCTGCACGAAGTAAGGAATGCAAGCAGGGCAGCAAAAGCGAGAATTTTCTTCATAATTAGCGGCTTTAGTAAAAACAAAAATATCAATCTTTTATTTTCTAACAAATAATATACCTAAAAAATGCCGTTTGGCGAAAAAAACGACTATCCAACAAGCAAATTGCAACCACGGACATCCGAATTGTCCATTCTGCCAAGTACTTCAAAATAACCCGGTTGACTAAGTCTGCCTAAATCCTGGGTTTCAATAAAGGCACAGGAATGAAAATTTGCGAGATCAATCACATTAATTATCCCTGCCCGCCCCGAAACCCATTGAAATGGATCATTCAAATCCCGGGTAAAAATCTTCATCCATGGAGGACATGCATAGTAACCCCCACCCTGGGAGTAAGCCTGCGACATTAGTTCAGTCATGCCATATTCGGAGTGAATGGCGGGCACCCGAAACCGATCCGTCAGACAGCCATGGACCTCTTCCCGGATTAATTCCTTTCTTCGGCCCTTCATGCCTCCCGTTTCCATAATGATGGCGTTTCCTAAATCCACAGGATGTGCTTCAGCCAAATCCAGTAATGCAAAAGTAACGCCCCACAATATAACCTGTCGTTTATCGTGCTTTATCGTGCCCAAATTTTCGATAAGTTCCTTGTGGTTATACAAATAGAACCCGGAATATTCAGAATCACTTTGCTTTATAAAATGGTCCAACATCGCAATCAATGACGACCCACTGCGCTCCAGATACGAAGGCAACAAGGCGACAATATGATAATTCGATAGCGGCCCGTACGTATACTCGAAAATTCGGGTCGATAATTCCCGGTAGAAATCAAGATCATAAACCAGGTGCCGGCTGGTAATGGAGCCAGTTGTACCACTGCTGGTAAACTCCGCCTGAGGAGCCCAGTCTCCGGTTCTTACCGCCTGAGATTTAAAGAAATTAATTGGTAGAAACGGAATTTGAGAAATCGTCTGAATAGAATCTATATGGGTATTGAGATGCTTTAAATAATGTTGATAAACCGGGTTTTTCAACGCCTGAAATCGGAACAAATGCAATGCAATATCCTCGAAATTGCTTTCGTTTACAGAATACAATGCATCTTTAAAACTTTTGAATGTATCCAAGCGTTGATTATTTTTCGAGGTCTAAAGGTAGAAAATGAGTGTGAAAAGAGGATTGTGGCTGTTTTTGATTACCCTTGGCGTAAGTGCCTGCTTTGACCCCCCGGAATATCCGCTCCAGCCGCAAATAGAATTTGAAAGCATCGTGTTCAAAGAATATGGTTCCGGCTTCGATAGTGAGCCCGATTCCCTGATCTTGAAAATCTCTTTTCAGGATGGCGATGGCGACCTGGGGTTGGATCCAAGCGAATTGGGTTGTGTCAGCGATAATATCTGCTTCAATAACAAGTATTACTTCATTAAACAAGACGGAACCCCCGTAACTTATCATGACAAGCGAACCAATCCTAATTTCAGCGGTCTGCCCGACTTTGTTAAACCTTATAACTGCATCAACTGGGAAGTTCGAACCCTGAGCTCCGGAGGACCCGTTGATACTTTATATTTTGAGATTAATCCGGATCATTACAACATCGAAGTGGATTTCCTGGTAAAGAATCCTACTAACGGAACCTTTGAGGAGTTTGACTGGACCAAGGAATTTAACTACCCGAATTGTGGAATTTCTTTTGATGGCCGGTTCCCAATTCTTTTCAAAGACAGGCCAGGATCCCCCCTCGAGGGCACGATCAAATATGGAATGGGATCGCTCGGATTTAAGGCTTTGTTTAGCATCAAAACACTTAAACTTCGCGTACTGATCAAAGACCGTGCGCTTAACCAGAGCAACGTAATCGAAACACCTGAATTTACGTTTCAGTAATTGCTAGTAGAGTTTTGGAAATCGTTCCGGATCAACTTCGTTCATGAGGGTGTAGACGGAGTCAAAAACATCCTCGGGGTTGGGCTTTGAAAAATAGTCACCATCCGATCCATAAGCCGGCCGATGTTCTTTGGCGGTAAGCGTACGCGGGGCAGAATCGAGAAATTGATAGGCTTGTTGTCCTTCCAACACTTGTTGCATCATAAAGGCTGTGGCTCCACCGGGTACATCTTCATCGGTAAAAAGCACCCGATTTGTTTTCTTAATTGATTCAACAATTAAATGGTGGCGATCGAACGGTAGTAAACTCTGCACATCAATTACTTCACATGAAATTCCAACCTGTGCCAAATCCCCAACGGCTTCCATAACAATCCGGCACATTGAACCATACGTAACAATGGTTACATCGGCTCCTTCTTGCAATATCTCCGGTATTCCCAGCGGAACTGTAAACGTAGCAATATTATCGGGCAGTTTCTCTTTTAAGCGATAGCCGTTCAGACATTCGATGATCAAGGCAGGATCATCCGATTGCAGCATGGTGTTGTAAAAACCGGCTGCTTGTGTCATATCGCGTGGAACCAATACATGAATACCACGGATGGCATGCAAAATCATCCCCATGGGCGAGCCGGCATGCCAAACACCTTCTAACCGGTGGCCTCGGGTTCGGATAATCAGCGGAGCTTTTTGCCCACCTTTGGTACGGTATTGTAAACACGCCAGGTCATCAGACATAATCTGAATGGCATAAAGAAGGTAATCGAGGTATTGAATCTCGGCAATCGGTCGCAATCCACGCAAGGCAGCCCCGATTCCTTGACCCACGATGGTACACTCACGAATTCCGGTGTCGGTTACCCGCCATTCGCCAAACTTCTGCTGTAAGCCGGCAAAACCCTGATTAACATCCCCGATTTTACCAACATCTTCTCCAAATGCAAGAATACGCGGATCGCGGCTCAGGGCCTCCTGGAAACAAGCTTGCAATACTTCACGGCCATCTACCAACGGAGACTTTTCTGAATAAACTGGTTTAACACCTTCAACATGCAAGGCCGACCATTCGGATTGACTATAGAGATGAGAACTAAAGCGGTCATCGTTGGCCACTTCCATCTCCTTAATCCAGGCGGATAATTCCTCACGGGTTGTTGTGGTGTCACTTCTTAGAACACGAATAGCTTTGCGAGCCACTTTCATCGCATCCATACGGAGCGGATTAATCGTTTTTCTCAGTTCCAGCAAGTACTCCTCTAGTTGAGGATACTCAGCAGTGGCGTTTTCCAGAATCTGCTCAAGTCGTTTTTGATCTTTTTGGATTTCCTGATTGAAGATTTTCCAAGCAGTCTCTTTAGCCGCTTTTGCTGTGGCTTTGGCTTCTTTCTCCAACTCATTCAGCTCCTCGGAAGTGGCCATGCCGTTTTCCAAAATCCACTCGCGCATCTTGCGGATACAATCGTGCTGAGTTTCCCAGGCCAAACGTTCTTTCGTTTTATAACGCTCGTGCGATCCTGATGTCGAATGGCCCTGAGGCTGGGTCATTTCAGTAACATGAAGCAGTACGGGTACGTGTTCTTCGCGACACACCTTTTCTGCCGCCTCATAGGTTTTAAGCAATCCCGTGTAATCCCACCCTCGCACGGTAAAGATTTCATAGCCTTTTTCCGTGGAAGTGCGTTGAAAGCCTGCTAGAATTTTGGAGATACTGCCTTTGGTAGTTTGATATTCCTTTGGAACGGAGATTCCATACTCATCATCCCACACCGAAACCAGCATGGGCACTTGTAACACTCCGCCTGCATTGATGGCTTCAAAAAACAGACCTTCCGAAGTGGAGGCATTACCAATTGTGCCAAAAGCAATTTCACGTCCCTGATTGCTCAATTCCGTGAATGCTGCCAAGCCGGGATTATTTTTAAAAAGTTTGGAAGCATAAGCGAGGCCTACCAACCGCGGCATTTGGCCAGCCGTTGGTGAGATATCCGAACTACTATTCTTTATCTGAGCTAAATTCTTGAAAGCACCACGCTCATCAATCATGCGGGTAGCAAAGTGACCGTTCATTAATCTACCGGCTGAGGCCGGATCCGCCTCTACATCGGGATGAGCATACAGTTGCGCAAAATATTGTTGCAAGGTAAGTTCACCAATGGCCAGCATAAAAGTCTGATCTCGGTAATAACCGGCCCGATGGTCTCCTGGCCGGAAGACTTTGGCCATGGCAATCTGTGCCAACTCTTTCCCATCGCCAAAAATTCCGAATTTGGCTTTGCCCATGAAAACTTCTTTACGGCCCAATAAGCTTGCTTCTCGACTTTCGCATGCCAATCGGTAGTCCGCCAGAATGGAGGAGACTTTCTTAGCGGATAATCCACTCACCATTGTCTTGGTTGGGCTCATGGCAATGAGGTTGGTTGTTCGTCAAAAATAGGTAAAATAGCAGGATGACTCAAAGCAAAAAAAATCTCAATAGAAAATACCGCAAATTCGTTTACGAACCAAAGAATGTCACCCAATCGCCATGCATCACAATCGGATAATTTGAAGCATTTTCAAACAAGTAGATTTTTACCGGTTGCTCTTGAATTGAAATGGTGGTTACGTGGTAACCGGCATTCATTTCAATCTCTTGTATTTTGCGCTCCGTTTCCGGATAATGTACCTGCATTACTTCTATCAGAATCTTGCTGTTTGGGTTGCTCGATTTTACTGCACAGGGATACGCCCCCAGCGAGAATAAATCATATCCTGTCAACCATTGACTGAATTGATAGCGTAAGCCCGCTTGAAATTCCTGATAAAGTGGCATCCCTCTGCGCAAGGAACCGTAAAATGCATAAGCCGGTTGAGCAATCCTGGTCATCAAAAAGTATTAAAACACCTCCCGCAATCGTATCCGAATGCTATCTTTGCGGTGCTTTTTTAAGCAGCAAAAAGACCTGTAATAGTAATAAAATAACCCACAATCCATATGATTATTGGCGTACCGAAAGAAATAAAGAATAATGAGAATCGGGTTGCCGTAACACCGGCCGGAGCTCAGGAGTTTATAAAGAAAGGACATACCGTTTACATTCAAACCAAAGCGGGTGAAGGCAGTGGCTTCAGCGATGAAGAGTATGCTGGTGCCGGTGCCAAAATTTTACCAAAGGCAGAAGATGTATTCAGTACCGCTGAAATGATTATTAAGGTAAAGGAGCCGATTGAACAAGAATATGGACTCATAAAAAAAGATCAACTTGTTTTTACTTATTTTCATTTCGCATCCTACGAACCGCTGGCTCACGCCATGATTAAAACCGGTGCAGTATGCCTGGCGTACGAAACGGTTGAGCGTCCGGATAGAAGTTTGCCGCTCCTAGTTCCGATGTCAGAAGTAGCCGGCCGGATGGCCATTCAGGAAGGTGCCAAATACCTGGAGAAGCCATTGAAGGGACGGGGAATTTTATTGGGAGGCGTACCGGGTGTAATGCCCGCCAAAGTATTGATTTTAGGAGGTGGCGTTGTGGGTACTAATGCAGCAAAAATTGCAGCCGGTATGGGGGCTGATGTGATCATTACCGATGTAAATTTAAACCGCCTTCGGTACCTCGATGATGTAATGCCGAAGAATGTACACACCATGGCTTCCAATGACTATGTGCTGCGTGAACTTGTCAAGACCTCCGATCTGATTGTGGGTGGAGTGTTGATTCCAGGAGCCAAAGCTCCTAAGCTGATAACCCGGGATATGCTGAAGACGATGCGCCCCGGTACCGTATTGGTTGATGTGGCCGTTGATCAGGGTGGGTGCATTGAAACCTGCAAGCCAACCACGCATGAAAATCCGACTTACATCATTGATGATATTGTTCACTATTGCGTTGCCAACATGCCGGGCGCAGTTCCGTACACCTCTACGCTGGCGTTAACCAATGCCACCTTGCCGTATGCACTCAAACTTGCCAATTTAGGTTGGAAGAAGGCGTGTAAAGATTACGAAGACTTGCAAAAAGGTTTAAACGTTGTGCAAGGCAAGGTTGTTTACAAGGCGGTTGCAGATGCCTTCAGCCTCCCCTACGTAGATGTTAAAGATGTTTTGAATTAAGACTTTTGGGTTCAGGTTGCGGTGATTATTCGCAACTTGAGCCACCTAATCATAAGGCGGAAACGACTCCAGAAATTTAACGTCAACCCCCGGCTTTTCCGGTGCTTCAAAGCAATATTGTACCATACCGTTGGTCACAGCTACATACCGCGCTCCGATGGTCATATTATACACCGCCACCTGGTTGAAAGCCTTCTGTGTTAATTTTATTGTCGGTGACTTGCACTCGATCAGCATCCAGGGCCTGCCCTGACGATTGTGAATCACAATGTCCGATCGCTTTTGAAGTTTATTGTAGGTCAAACTGCCTTCTACCCGAAAAAGTGCTTTCGGATATTTCAATTGTTCCACCAAATAATGAATAAAATGTTGACGAACCCATTCTTCGGGGGTAAGGACGAGGTACTTTTTTCGGATCACATCAAAAATCCATACTTTGCCTTTGTCTTTCCGTAAAGACAAATTGAATTCAGGAAGATTTAACTTGTACACGGACTAAAAATAGGAAATCAATCGAATATGAAGACCAAACAGGAAATTGTAGAAAACTGGTTGCCACGCTATACAGGAGTTAAATTGGAGGACTTTGGAAAGTTTATTTTACTGACCAATTTCGATAACTACGTTAAAAAGTTTGCGGAATGGAATGACGTGGAGATTCAAGGGGCTGACCGGGCCATGCGCAGTGCTACGGCCGGAGGCATCACCATCATCAATTTCGGAATGGGCAGCCCCAATGCGGCTACGATCATCGATTGTCTTACTGCCATTAAACCAGAAGCTTGTTTGTTTTTAGGCAAGTGTGGTGGATTGAAAAAGAAGAATGACCTGGGCGATTTCATTTTACCCATTGCTGCCATCCGGGGTGAAGGTACCTCGAACGACTATTTCCCGGCCGAAGTCCCAGCACTGCCTGCCTTTGCGCTGCAAAAGGCAATTTCTACTACCATCCGCGACAATAATCAGGACTATTGGACCGGAACTGTGTATACAACCAACCGCAGAGTATGGGAATGGGATGAACATTTTAAGGAATACTTACGAAAAATCAGGGCAATGGCCATTGACATGGAGACTGCCACCATCTTCTCCACCGCGTTTTATAATGAAATCCCAGCCGGAGCACTTTTGCTGGTATCGGATCAACCCATGGTGGTGGATGGCATTAAGACAGAAGCCAGCGACCGGGTGGTTACCACCAGCTATGTAGACTTACACTTGAAGATCGGAATCGAGTCGCTCAAGCAATTGATCAATAACGGCATGACCGTTAAACATCTCCGGTATTGAGATACCGGTTGGCGCGCTCCACCATTTTGGCCATCATCAAGGCGGTGAACCCGATGGCAAAAAATACAATCAGAATCAGGACTGAATTTTTCATTCCAAACAATTCATCGATATAGCCAAAACTAAAAATGCCTATTACAATGGCTATTTTTTCGGTGACATCATAAAAACTAAAAAAAGACGCGGTGTCTTTTGTCGTTGGCATCAGTTTGCTGTAGGTACTACGGCTCAGGGATTGAATTCCACCCATCACCAGGCCCACTCCTACGGCCAATCCATAAAAGTGATATTCGACATTGTGCCCTTGTTCCTTCAGGAGTGCAACATTGAAGGCGGTAATGCATACGATCATCCAAAAGAATACAACTCCCATCAAGACGGTGATATTTCCAAACTTGCCCGAGAGCAACGACATCAGCATGGCCCCCGGAATGGCCACTAACTGTATCAGCACCACCGTAATGATTAATTTATCCGATGGCAGCCCCAACATCTGACTGCCAAAGAGAGTAGCCGCCAACATGACTGTTTGAACGCCCATGCTGTAGAAAAAGAATGCTACCAAAAACCATTTTAGCAGACGCAACTGTTTAACCTGTCGCCACACCTTGATCAATTCTATAAACCCAGCGCTTACAATCTCTCGAAAGGACTTTGATTGGAGACGGTGACTGGAAGGCAGATAGGCAAATGTTATCTGGGCAAACCCCATCCACCATAAGCCAACCAATAAAAAAGTATACCGGGGCCCGGAAGTATTGTCGCCCTGGCCACTGAAGTATACCACCAAGGCAAAGCCAATCAATTGCAACAACACACTGCCAGAATACCCCATGGAATACCCACGGGCGCTTACCCAATCCCGATCTTCCGGTTCAACAATCTCTGGCAAATACGAGTTATAAAAAACCAGGCTTCCCACGTATCCCATCACCGCCAGGATAAAACAAAACACTCCCCAGCCCACACTGGGATTGGGGCCTTTAAACCAAAACAACCCCATGCAGGCAAATCCACCCAGGTAGGTAAAGAATTGCATGAATCGCTTCTTATTTCCCCTCGAATCGGCAATGGATGATAGAATGGGTAGCGCGAGCGCAATCAGCAAATACGCAGTGGCCAGGGCATAGTCATAGAGAGCTGTGTTCTTAAACGTTCTGCCGGCCAGGGGTACTGTTTCTGCACCGTAAGCCGAACCGGTTATACCCGCAAAGTAAATTGGAAAAAAAGTGGTGGTGATCACCAGGTTGTACACGGAGTTTGCCCAATCATACATGCACCAGGCATTGATAACTTTTGTATTCCGGTAAGTAGTTGCCAACTGTGTCATAAAAAAATAGCCTTCCGATTAGGGAAGGCTACTTTATAAACCATGAACTTCAATTAATTCTCGTCTTGCTTGTCTTCGAGTGTAGTGTAGAGGAGCTTTCGGGCATTGGCCTTTCGAAGCTCAGTCTCCACATCTGAAATGAGACCTCTCTTCGCATCCCGATCAACCTTTAAGGCGACCGTTAATTGATCGCGTTCTACTTCGTCCAACTTGGCTTTTTGTTCATTTACCCACCGGATGATATCCTTGGTATCAATGAATACGTCATCGGCCTGGATCTTTGGCTCTTTGCCAAATTGCTGAGATTTTACAGGTTCACCAATATACAAGTTAGCAACCAGACCTTTCCGCATCAACTTACGGAGTTGAGTAGCTTTAGGTACCTGTTGTTTAACTTCAATTGAAGTCTCTCTTAATTCAGTTGTCACCATGAAGAAGAATAACAACATAAACACCACATCGGGCATAGATGATGTAGGGATCTCCTGCTTTACTTCAGTTTTTTTCTTAAACTTTGACATACTCCTTAGTTAGTTACCCACCTTGGTAGGATCAGCAATTGAAATGTTTAAAGGAATTCCTTCCCGGCCTTTCTCATAGATGGCCTTATTTTCAGGAATCGATAAATCGGAAGCGGCTTCCCTAAACTTCTGATTGGTTACTCCAGCCTGCTCCGCATAGATATCATAATAAGCTCCCTGAATGATGTCCAGTAGTTCAATGAATCGTCTATGACTGGTTCCCCGGTCCGTTTTGAACGATACAATGGCTTTTTCAGGCGAATCCGAACTGGCCGGATCCTTGCCCTTGTTTAACACAAACGCCTTAATCTCATCCTTTAATGTGCTAATGTCTTCCCGGGGTTCACCTTCAATCAATAATGCATCAGAAGAATTAATCTGAATCTTAAACATATTGCGTTCCTGGATTTTGACATCCTCTGGTGGCGTGGCCTCTGGAGGAGGTGGAAGGGCAATACTCAAACCCCGATTATTGGGCATAGTAGTGGTAACCAGAAAGAATGTTAACAATAAGAAGGCGATGTCCGCCATCGATGCATTAGGAATATCTGGTGTTGATCGAGCCATTACTTTAAGGCTTTATTAATTTCTGAAACAACTATTCCAATCGCAGCAAGCACGAAAACAATGTAAAACAAGGTTAAGCCGGCTCCGATTAATTTTGACGATGATTCAGTTATTCCTAACGCTGCTGCTTTTGTAGTCACTTCGCTACCCGAAAGCGCATAAGCCAGGACGAACAACACCACCAAACCGCCAACACCCATTAAGGATTTCACTAATCCTGCAGGAGCTTTTATCGCGCTGATGAGTGGCAGAACAATGGCTGCCACAAGCCCTACCCCAAAAAATAGGTAGGCCAGATAAATGCCAATATCAATAGCTTCCATGCCGCTTATTTAGATAATTTATGCTTAACCAAAATATCAACCAAAGTGATCGAAGCATCTTCCATGCTGTTCACCAAACTGTCAATCTTAGATACCAGGTAGTTATAAAATACTTGAAGAATCATACCCACAATAAGACCTCCAACGGTTGTAATTAACGCCACCTTCATACCACCGGCAACAACCTGAGGAGAAATATCACCTGCTGCTTCAATGGCATCAAAAGCCTGCACCATCCCGATTACCGTTCCGAAGAATCCCAACATGGGTCCAAGTGAAATAAATAGGGAGATCCAAATTAACCCTCTTTCCAGGCGGGCCATTTCAACACCACCGTAGGAAACTATGGACTTCTCAACCATGTCAATCCCTTCAGAGGATCTCATCAACCCTTGGGTGAAAATAGAGGCTACCGGACCCCGTGTATTTTTTGTAACGTCTTTTGCGGCTTCAATACCTCCCTTTGCGAGGGCATCTTCAATTTGATTCAATAATTTCTTTGTATTGGTAGTGGCAAGATTAAGTGTGATGATTCTTTCAATAGCCACTGCTAATCCGAGAATTAAACAGATCAAGATTGGCCACATAAATTCGACACCACCCTGAATAAATTTCTCTTTGATTGCCTGATGGAAAGTTTGTTCCTCTACGATGTCTTCCTCGTCAGCGACAACGGTTTCCACAACAGCAGCAGGTTCTTCCGTAGCAACTTCCGTAGAATCTTGCGCAAAGGATTGGGAGGCACCAAAGGTCATTACCCCCAGAAAAGCGAAAATCGACAATAATTTTTTCATGGTTTAAGGTTTAGATAATTCTTGAAGTGGCCAAATTTAAAGGTTTTGATGATTCACAAACAAGATTTTAAAAAAAAAACTGAAATTCTATTGGGTGCATTTCCCGGATCAGCCATATAATTCAAAATACGTCCGTTAGTCACGTAAAATTTGACTCAGTTGCCTGTTTCGATGCCTAATCGAATTTAAAATGAGCATGTTGGAGGCTTTGATGGGGTGTTATTAATCTTTTTCTTTGTGGGCTTTTTTTAAGGAGAGGTGTCCGAGTGGTTGAAGGAGCACGCCTGGAAAGTGTGTATACCTGAAAGGGTATCGCGGGTTCGAATCCCGCCCTCTCCGCCAAACTGCGCTTGCCCCCGCGCCCTCCACGCAATAGCTTCGTTTGGCTGGCCAATGTGGTACGTTTACATCATAAAGAGCCTTTCTTCCCAATTCCTTTACATTGGCTCGACCAATGATGTAGAAAGGAGAGTTGAAG
>JAEUTZ010000005.1 GCA_016787725.1 Cyclobacteriaceae bacterium
ACCATTCCGGTTCACCGAGGTAAGCTCGGTTGTCCCGTTGGTGGCCCACAGCGCCAGGTAAGGGTACTGAAGCGTCCCCTCCGGGGCACCCGTCTTCAGCTGTACTTTCATATAGGTGGTAGTCGCGGTAAACTTAAACCACACATTATAGTTGGGGCCGGAATCCCACAAACTTCCCTTCAAGCCATCAGCCGTTGCGTTCACTGTGGTAAAGGCAGCATCAGCGGAACATAAATTGATGATGGTGGATAAATCAATCGCAGCGCCATAATTATCATTGGACGGTTGCGCCCATGAACCCATATATCCCAATAAAAAAAAAGGAAACAGAAGGATCCTATACACAGCTCAGATATGAATTATCAAAGAGTTAATCCTGTAAATGTAATAAATGTGACCCAAATCTTACCTCAAAAACACATCGATACAAATTGATGGTCTTATAAGTTTCTCTTTTTCAATTCCTGGACCGCATAATTCGCTGCCCGTGCAGTTAATGCCATGTATAAAATGGAAGGACTTTGATTTCCGGTGCTGGTCATACACGCACCATCGGTTACAAAAACATTTTTGCACGCATGCAACTGGTTCCACATATTTAATAAAGAAGTTTTTGGGTCCCGACCCATCCTGCAGCCTCCCATCTCATGGATGTCCAGCCCAGGAGGTTGGTGGGTGTCGTACTGGGTAATATTCTTTGCTCCGGCCTTTTCAAGCATGACCGTACTCTGCTCTAAAAAGTCTTCCACCATTTTGTTATCGTTGTCATCATATTCAACCGAGGTAATCAATAACGGAATGCCCCAGGGATCGGTCTCTGATTCGCTCAATCGTACATGATTTTTTTCTTTCGGAATGGTCTCACCCTGCATGTACATGTAGGTAGTCCAGCCACCGGGTTGCTGCGCTTTCTTTTTTAGGGCCGCCCCGATTTCATTTCCGGTATTTCCCCACCAGCCTGTGCGGCTGGCACCCATAAATGTTGTAAATCCTCCAACATAATCGGTGTCTTGTTTCTTAAGATTGCGATAGTTGGCAATGATAGGCTCGGTAGGGTTACGACCAAAATAATATTGATCTTCAAATCCCTCCATTTCAGCCCCCACCGATGCCCGGTAATTATGAAATGCTACAAACCTGCCAAGCAAGCCGCTGTCATTTCCCAATCCATTTGGAAAGCGCGCTGATTTAGAATTCAGCAACACCAGATTGGTATTGAGTGCGGACGCATTCACGAAGATGATTCTTGCAAAGTACTCGATGACTTCTTTCGTGTTTGCATCAATAACACGCACACCCGATGCTTTCGCCTTTTTCTCATCATATATAATGGAGTGTACAACCGAATGCGGTCGGATTGTCAACTTGCCGGTTTTAGCCGCCCAGGGTAACGTGGAGGAAACGGAACTAAAATAACCACCAAAGGGGCATCCGCGCATACACAGATTACGAGCCTGGCACTTACCGCGCCCTTGTTGCAAGTGAATGTCCTTAGGCTGAGTAATGTGTGCCCACCGCGCTTGAACCAGATGACGTCCGAAATGATCCCGGATACTTTTTTGAAGATGCGCTTCCACACAATTCAACTCAAAGGGTGGAAGAAACTCACCATCAGGCATCGACTCGACACCATCTTTATTTCCACAGACTCCAATAAACTCCTCAACGTGCGAATACCATGGTGCAATGTCTTTGTAACGGATAGGCCAATCGATACCGTACCCAAAGCGGGCAGGAGCTGTAAATTCGTATTCACTCCAACGTTGACAGGCACGACCCCACGTAAGCGACTTACCGCCTACCTGATATCCGCGAATCCAATCGAATGGTTTTTCCTGTACATAGGGATGATCCTTGTCCTGAATAAAGAAATGTTGATTGTCTTCAGCAATTCCTGCTGATTTGGAAATCAAAGGGTTCTCTTTTAGAAACTCTGCAGATAATCTTCCGCGATGGGGTAACTCCCATGGGTTTTTGGTAGCAGTGGGGTAATCTTTGTTATGCACTACATTCCTGCCTCGCTCCAACACAAGTGTTTTCAAACCATTCTCACAAAGTTCTTTAGCAGCCCAACCCCCAGAAATGCCGGAGCCGATTACAATTGCATCGTAGGTTTGAGTTTCCGTTGTCTGATGTGATTTCATAGTCAACCAATTGAATGTGAAAGGTAAAGCAAACATGCACATCCAGCAATTGAAATACACTTCGGTCGAGTTCAGAAATTTTTATTTCCATAAAAATTTCCTCGTTCGGTTTTGCAGAGAGAAAAAAATGTCCTGAAGGTTTTGGCTTCAGGACATCGTTGCTTACGCTTCTATGGGTTCTTCGGCTGCTTTCACCTCATTCTCCTTTGAAACGGGTGGTGTTGGGTTTTGCGCTTCATATTGCTTTCGCAATTCGGCTGCCTCCTTCTTATTCCTGGAATGCAGGATGTGTTTGGGTACACCTTTCAAATCCCAGATCAACCCTACTGCGGCAAGTCCTCTTAAAATATAATAGGTGATGTCAATCTCCCACCAGAAAAAACCCTGGCGTGCGGCTGTTTCATAGTAATGATGATTGTTGTGCCAGCCTTCACCCATGGTTACCAATGCAAGCACTACACTATTTTTGGATTCATCACCGGTTTCATAACGCGGTTTGCCAAACTTGTGCATGATGGAGTTAATGGAAAATGTGCCGTGGTATAAAATCACCGTGCTTAAAAAGAAACCAATAAACAGCGTGCTTAATCCGGCTGTGGTGAACATGGTAAGAATACTGCCGCCATTCACAATCCCGCCAAGGGCAGTAACAACAACTGCAAGAATAGTTGGAGCAACCAAATAATGTTCATTCAACCACACTAATTCAGGATACTTGGCGTAATCGCCAATTACTTTATAATCCGTCTTTTTAAAATCCGGGCCTACAATCCAGCCAATGTGTGAATACCAAAAACCATAAATTTTCATGGAGTGCGGATCAGCCGGAGTATCGCTGTGGCGATGATGATGACGATGATGCGCGGCCCACCAGAGTGCACCTTTCTGTGCGGTGGTTTGCGCCATAAAGGCAATTACAAACTGAAACCACCGCGATGTTTTATAAGATTTGTGAGCGAAGTAGCGGTGATAGCCACCCGTCACCCAAAACATCCGGAAGAAGTATAAAAAAATACATACCATCCAATCGAAAAAGGTTGCGCCTGTCCACAAAGCACCCAGTGGCATCAGGTGAATGAGCGCAAATGCAATCTCTTGTTTAAGAATGGGCTTTCTTCGAACCTCCGGAACAACTGCTTCTGGTGTCATGCCTTTTATCTGTTTACTAAAGCATTGCAAAGATAACGCTATCTCTGCATAAAAAATCCATGCTTAGTGATGATTGGCGAAATTTGCTGCGAACGAACGTTAAGAACAGGATAAATAGATGAATAAACCTGATTTAAATCAGGGAATTGCGCTGTATCAATCAACAGCGTATTTAATGCCGGCCTTGGTACGGATTTCATCCAACGTTTGCATGAGCAACAAAGTAAGGCCGTGTGACAGCACAGGACTTTCTGTAAGATCATTCTTCAAACACTCATTCACATGCCGCGCCTCGTATTCATAACCATTTCCCTGTGCTTTTTCAAAGTCAATCGATTCCCGTGTATCAACAATACCCGGATAATACTCAAGACGTGTTGTTGGGCCATGAAAGCGATGGGTGAACCGGATGCGGCCTTGATCCCCGGCAATGTCGGCTCCGGTCGCCAGGTTGGATGCAAAGGAACAATAAAGTTGAGCGAGGCACCCATTCTTATAATAAAACTGAATAGCGCATTGCTCATCTACTCCGGTACTTGCTGGTGTCATCGTTGCTTCGATCCGATCCGGCTTTCCTAACAGATCAAGAGCCAGAAAAACAGGATACACTCCTATATCCAATAAAGCCCCTCCGCCCAAAGCCAGATCATATAAACGTGGCGGAAACGGTGGTGTCGGTTTAAAGCCAAACTCGGCATGAATGTATTTGATCGTGCCAATCTTCCCTTGTGCCACCAGCTCTTTCATGCGGGTGTAATGCGGTAAGAAGCGTGTCCAAAATGCTTCCATCAGGAATGTCTTTTGAGCCACTGCAAAATCAATCATCGCGTTGGCTTGCCGGTAGTTCAGCGCAAATGCTTTTTCACAGAGTACGGCCTTTTTATGGGATAAACACAGCATGACATGCTCGTAGTGCAAGCCATGTGGAGTGGCCACATAAATTACATCTACAGCGGCATCGTTTACCAGGGCCTCGTAACTTCCGTGAACATTTCGGGCCGGAAAATCTTTGGCAAACGCCCGGGCAGCAGACAATTCACGGGCCCCTACCGCCACCAACTCAGCATCCGCCACTACCTTCAGATCGGCCGCAAACTTTCGTGCAATCTTTCCGCAACCTAAAATACCCCAGTGGATTTTTTTCACCTTATTCCTGTTAAAAGCTCAAGTTAACAAAAACCATCGATCGTAAAGTAGGAGATTGTTTATGCCTGCTGCCCGAATTAATTGATCTGGATCAATGGCCATCCGCTCCTTAATTGACTTTAATCAAGGTATCCGGGCAGGGTGCGCCCTGATCTTTGACCCATTATAAATTCATAACCGACATGAAAACAAAAAATCAAATCAATCAAATTATGATGAGCTTGTTCATGGTATTAATAACGAGTCTTATCACCCAGGCACAAACCACGCAAACCATTCGGGGCCGCGTGGTGGATGAGGTAAGTAAGACACCGCTCATTGGTGTAAACATTACCGTTGCCGGCACCGATCCGATCCAGGGCAGCGCTACTGATCTGGAAGGAAACTTTCGTATTGAACAAGTGGTAGTGGGGAGACAAACCATCAAAGTGACCTACATTGGGTACGAAGAACAAACTATTCCCAATGTAGTGGTTACAGCCGGCAAAGAAGTGATCCTGAACCTAAGCCTGATAGAAAACATCAATCAATTAAATGAAGTGGTTGTAGTCGCTAACTCGCGGGATGATAAAACTGCTACCAACAACGATCTGGCTATAGTAAGTGCCCGGTCTTTTAATGTTGATGATACCAAGCGCTATGCAGGAGCGTTGGGTGATCCTTCGCGTATGGCTGCAAACTTTGCCGGTGTGATCGGTGGCGATGATTCGCGTAACGACATTGTTGTGCGTGGAAATTCGCCCACCGGCATGCTGTGGCAACTCGAGGGTTTAAACATTCCCAATCCTAATCACTTTGGTTCACTCAACAGCACCGGAGGCCCGGTGAGTATGCTGAATAACAACAACCTGGACAAATCAGATTTTATGACGAGCGCTTTTCCGGCTCAATATGGAAATGCGGTAGCCGGTGTGTTTGATATTCGCTTGCGTGATGGAAATAATCAAAAGTCAGAATTTGTGGGCCAGATTGGTTTCAACGGTTTTGAAGTTGGGGCCGAAGGTTCGTTTTCAAAAAATGGCAAAGGATCTTATATCGCGAATTACCGGTATTCTACATTGGGAATATTTAATGCCCTTGGTATTGAATTTGGAACAGGATCCAATGTTCCACTTTATCAGGATTTGAATTTCAAGATTTCACTGCCGTCAAAAAATGGTAAATGGTCTATCTTCGGACTTGTTGGCAATAGCTCTATCGACCTATTAGGAAGCGAAGCTGATTTAGAAAGCTCCACCGATTTATATGGAAGTGAAAACCAAGATGGTTTTCCACGCTACAAAACTGGCATTGCCGGGGTGAGCTATGAAAAAAATCTCACAAAGAAAACATTTATGAAACTCACTGCCGGTGTTAGCGCCACCGATGAGACGTTTACGGGTGACTCGCTTGTACGGGATAGTAATGATGAAGTGGTAGCTCGTTACCGTCAATCGGAAGCTGCCTTTAACACTACCAAAGCTTCGCTCGTAGGCTTGTTCCGTACCAAGTTCAATTCTAAAAATAGTCTAAGCTATGGCGTCAATGCCGATTTGTTAAGTTTTGATTTCTATAACCGGGATATTTTTGCCAATGTGGGAAGGGACTCAGTGCGTATTAATGTGGAAGATGCTACTTCCCTCTATCAGGGGTTTGCCACCTGGCGGCATCGGTTCAGTAACAAACTTTCATTCAATGCTGGAATTCACACTCAGTACTATGCGTTAAATAAGCAAACTGTTGCAGAACCCCGATTAGGAATCCAATACATGATTTCGGGAAATCAATCGTTAAGTATTGGCTACGGAATTCACAACCAGGTGCAAAGTCCTTACACCTCTTACGTTCAAACTAAAATTTCTGACAATCAATATGTACTAACCAACACCGACCTGAAATTTACCACCAGCCAGCATAGCGTAATCACCTACGACTGGAACATGGGCGAAAATTTTCGTCTGAAAGCAGAAGGATACTACCAGCAACTCTCCCATGTTCCTGTTGAACAAAGTTCAAGTTCATTCTCAGCCATCAACACAGGATCCAGCTTTATTCCGGTTGATCAGGATAGCCTGGTAAATGCCGGCACAGGTACCAACTATGGGTTTGAACTCACCCTAGAGCGATTCTTTAACAAAGGTTTTTACTTTCTGATTACCACTTCTGTATTTCAATCAAAATATGAAGGCAGCGACAAGATTGAGCGCAACACAGCTTACAACACTCAATACGTTGGCAACGGATTATTCGGAAAAGAATTTGCCCTGGGTTCAAAACAAAAGTTTTTCTCTATTAATCTAAAGGTTACTACCATCGGTGGCAAGTACTTAACGCCCATTGATTTTGACGCCTCACAGCAATATGGCAGCACGATTTACAAAGAGAATGAGGCCTTCACCGAAAAGCAGGATCCTTACTTCCGAGCCGATTTGAAAATTGCCTACCGTAAGGAATATAAGAAGAGCACCTTGGAAATTGCACTTGATTTGCAGAACGTTACCAATAACCAAAACATCTTTTCACAAAGCTACAATCCGCGTACCAACACGATTGTAACGCAATATCAGCAGGGATTCTTTCCGGTACCTTTCGTTCGTTTTACTTTCTGATCTCCAATACTCCCCATCTCTTCAACAAAAAAAGAGATGGGGTTTTGTTGTTAGGTTAATCGTATGGGCTTGTTTCAAAGGCTTTGGAAGATTTCGTTAACTTTCAGGATGGACGAATTTATTTCCATCCGGAATTATGTTGCGCGCTTCATCACGTTTACCGAAGCAGAGTGGCACGTGCATCAATCCATGTTGGTGCGTAGGTTTTTGAAGAAGGGTGAGTTCATTCTGCGCGAAGGTGAAGTATGCAATCATGTTACGTTTCTTAATAAAGGGTTTGTAAGGGTATACAACATAGTTCACGGTGAAGAATTAACCATCAATTTCGGGTTTGATGGAAATTATGTAACGGATTACTCCAGTTTTGTATCCCGCAAACCGAGCCGGGATTTTATTATTGCGATGGAAGATCTGGAGATCCTGCAACTAAGCCATGCCGATATGCATGCTGCATTTGAAAGATACCCGGTATGGGAAAAGTTTGGGCGCCTCGTTGCCGAATATATTCTCATCTTTGTTGCCGAACGTAACCGAAGTTTGCTTTTTCAAACACCCGAAGAACGCTACATCAATTTGATGAAAGAGCGGCCCAAGGTGATTGCTAACGTGCCACTTAAGTACATTGCCTCTTATCTTGGCATTACGCCCGAAGCCTTGAGCCGAATACGGAAACGAATGTCGGAAGGGTAGCCGCTTGCTTACTCCTGCCCGGCTGAAGATGCGATCGGATAGTAAACAACCGTTGAACTCCGATCCGAATCATACTGTTTATACGTGAGCCTGAAAATCAAAACTGCCTGAACAAGGAGTTCATTAACATCCGACTCATTCTTTTCTACGATAACATGATCATTTTTAACGGTTAAAAACGGCTGTCCATCCTTTAGGTACCGCTGGTTCTTCTTTTTTCCGGTTCGTTGAATAATAAAAGACTTTCCCAGAGATTCATCCACCTCAATTTCCCTGCGCCCCATATGCCTTACCGTAAATACTTCTTGTTGCGTAGGTAAAATTGTAACGGTGCAACTACTTCGATCCTTCTTCAATGTAAGCTCATATTCCAACCCGTTGTAACTGACCGTAGCTGACTTTGAGATAAAGCGGGCCTTCATTGAAGCGATAATCCGGCCGTCCTGAATTAACGGTATTTCGACACTCGGCAGGTGCCACGCAAGGGTTGATTGAGCGAACGTGGTTTGTGCGTTCAAAAAAGCAAAACACCCGAGAATAAAAATAATATGCATCGTTTTCATGGCAATCTTTTCTACCACAAGATAAACGTAGCTAAAAAAATTCTGTTATCAGCTTTCCGCTGGTATTTATGCCATTTTTAGAAATCCCTTACCCCTTCCGTCCAAATCTCAAAAGCACTACTTGTACCCGGGTACATTCTCTCCAAGAATAATATCCCGTCTGCCAACCCATCCCTTCTGATTTATAGTAAGTCTGATAACTCCGGCTCCCCCTCTGTTCTGCAAATGCGATCGCTCGTTTGCTGTCAGTACCGGATCATCTTCAAACAAAAACTCATCAATCCAGTAATAACCCTTTCCCGGCTCATACACGATGGGATGAATATGCTGAGGATTTTTACTGTTAGGATAGGAGGCCGGCCGAATCGTATTGAATTGATAGCGTCCGTTCGCATCCGTTTTTACCCAGCCTCGCAAATGCCCATGCCGAACCCCAAATTTCTGACCGGGAGATTTTGAATACAAGCCTTTACTATCGGTGTGGTACACATAAAGGACAACGCCTGCCGCGGGTGTCTTGCCATCCTGTTGATAAATGGTCCCGCTAATTTCCAATTGCTCACCCGGTTCATCGGGCGGGGCTAAATTGGTTGTCGAAGTAAGCTGGCTTGGCATGCCTTCAAACATCAACTGACAATCCTCGCAAGGTCCGCCTATCACATTTTCATTCCATTGACCTTTTTGAGCACAGCCCTCCCATGCCAGGGCGACTGAAAATAAGTAGAAAGTAATTTGTTTCATATTCTGACTTTTTTGAAAAGTACGGATACACCGTATGTAGAGATTCTGTTCTCTGACACAATGTCTTTTATTCTTGACGAAAGGAGAGGTTGCCTTCAACGGCCTCCAACAAAATCCGTATTTTTAACTATGTCTCGCTTTTTTACCTATAAGTTCGATCACATCCTCTTTTGGATACTCACTGTTTCATTTCACACTTATACCCGCTTACCCTGGATTAACAAAGCCGGGTTTGGACAATTTTTTCTTGAAATCATCATCCGGAATGGGCTGTTAGCCTGTTCCATTTACCTCGCCTTGCTGTTTTCCCTTCCGAAGATCACCAACGGAAGAAATATTTGGCTAGGGGTATCCGGATTGTTGTTCGCTGTCATCCTTTATGTTACCGGCAAAAATATACACGATGCTTATGTATATGGGTATGTGTTTGCCGACAGTTCGAGACAAGGGTTCTTTCATAATACTTTTTATAATTTGTCAATCATCCTGTTCTATTTGACGTTTGCAACCACCCTCCACTTGAGCAAACAATGGTTTTTACAGCGCGAACTCATGCGCAAAATTGAAATCGAGAAGTTGAATACAGAATTGGAGTATTTACGTGCACAAATCAATCCCCACTTCCTATTTAATTCGATTAATACCATTTATTTTCAGATTGAAAAGCAGAATCAGGCCGCCCGTGAAACGTTGGGAAAATTTTCAGATATGCTCCGGTATCAACTCTACGAATGTGCCGGCAATGAAATTGCGATCGAAAAAGAAGTGCAGTACCTTCAAAACTATGTAGCCCTGCAAAAACTTCGGGTTAATGAAAACTATACTGTCAATTTTACGATTGGCTCAGACCTCAAAAATTTTCGGATTCCCCCATTGCTGTTGATCCCTTTTGTCGAAAATGCCTTTAAGCATGTGTCGCACTTTGCCGATAAGAAAAATGAGATCTCTATTTCGCTGGCCAAAGTAGATGATCAGGTTGATCTGAAGGTTACGAATTCTACAGAAAACACGCCAATTGGAGAAGTTGGTGGCATTGGACTAAAAAATGTGACCAGGAGGTTAGATCTCATTTATGGTGAACGATATTCACTTGCCATTAAAAATCAATCGCAAACCTATTCCATTACCTTAAAAATTCCGATTGTATGAACCTGCGATGCATTATTGTTGACGATGAACCTTTGGCCAGGAAAGGGCTGGGTGAATACGTGCAGGATATTCCCTATTTACAATGGGTGGGCTCCTTCGAAAATGCCATGCTGGCGGCAGACTTCCTGAAACATAACTCCATTGATTTAATTCTGTTGGATATCCGAATGCCTAAAATTTCCGGCATCGAATTTCTGAAAAACCTGAAATCACCGCCTCTGGTGATTTTCACCACGGCCTATCCCGAATACGCTCTGGAAAGCTATGAATTGGATGTCATTGATTACCTGGTGAAGCCCATTGCCTTTGAGCGATTTAAAAAAGCGATCCAAAAGGCGAACGACTATGCTGCGTTACGACAACATCTTAGCGCTTCGCAACCGGATTACTTTTTTATTAAATGTGATCACAAACTCGAAAAAATTGAATTTCCAAACCTGCTGCTGGTGGAGGCCATGGAGAACTATTGTATCCTGCACATACCGGGCCGTAAGCTGATCACCTACATTACTCTTACCCAAATGCAGCATAAGCTACCTGCCGATCGATTCATGAAAGTGCACAAGTCTTTCCTTGTGGCATTGGATAAAGTCAAAAGCCTGGAAGGAAATCATTTGCAGGTAGGCACCTTACAAGTACCAATAAGTCGCAGCTTGAAATCTGAGGTGGCGAAAAGAGTACTTGGAAATAAGTTGATTAAACGATAACTACCCACTGTTGAAATTTTGAAAGGCAGTTCACCAAAACTTGCTTATTTTTCCATTCGTAAATGACACATGGAGAAATGAGATTTCAATCGCGTTGCTCAATAGAATGAAAAAAATTCTTTTAGTTGAAGACGAAACCAGTGTTGCTGCCTTCATAAAAAAAGGGTTATCCGAAGAAGGATACGAAGTAAGCATAGCCCTGGATGGAAAAACCGGCTTGCAAATGGCGCTCGCAAATTCATTTGATCTGATCATTTTGGATATCATGTTGCCGGAAGTTAATGGATTGGAAGTTTGTAGAACCATTCGGCTACAAAACAAAAGCGTGGCGATCTTATTCCTTACCGCGCTCGGTACATCTGAAAATGTAGTTGTCGGACTCGGTGCAGAGGCAGACGATTATTTGATTAAACCCTTTAAGTTCATTGAATTACTTGCCCGAGTTAAATCGTTGCTTCGAAGAGCGGATCAAGTTTTACCAGTAAAACTAGAGGAAGAAGTATTTACGATCGGAGACTTGGTAGTAAATAACTATTCCAAAACAGTAAAGCGGGGTGAACGTCTCATTTCCCTCACTTCCACAGAGTACCGGCTGCTTTTGTTGTTTATCCGAAATCAAAAGAAAGTATTGTCGCGTGTTGAAATATTAGAGGAGGTTTGGGGTATAAATTTTGATATGGCCACCAACGTAGTTGATGTTTATGTAAACTACCTTCGCAAGAAAATTGAAAAGGAGGGTATACCGAAATTGATTCACACGGTCATTGGGATGGGCTATGTATTGAAACAATCCGATGAGGACTCAAACTAAGATAGCGCTGATATTTTTTCTGGTATCCATGTCAACGATTCTGTTGCTCAGCGCCAGTGTATACTTTTTTATTATTCGTTACTCCTTTTCTGATTTTTACAAGCGATTGGAAATTCGGGGCGTGGTAACTGCCAAAGCAGAACTCGATCAGGAAGAAGCCAGTGCTGCCGTTCTGCAGGAAGTGCGTGAAATGCATTTGGAAAAACTGCCTGAAGAAAAAGAATATTTCTATGAAATAACGCCCGGTAAAACATTCGATAACGAAGCCGCAGCGCTGCGTATCCCCTTGTCATTTTTTGATGACCTGATTCAAAACGGTGAAGCTACTTTTCAAAGCGGAAACACATTCTATGCCGGTATTAAGTACCAGGGCAAAAAAGGTTTGTATGCGGTCATTGTCTCCGCTGACAACTATTATAATTACCACCATCTTACCTATCTCAGAAATATCTTCTTTGTGGGAATTGTTGCGGCCTCCCTATTCTCGCTGTCAATCGCATTTGTCTTCTCCCGTCAGGTTTTAAATCCCGTGAAAGAAATAACCGATCGGGTAAAAGAAATCAGCTCCAGGAATCTGCACTTGCGGTTGGAGTCAAAAAGAGTAAATGACGAAATCGGTGAGCTTGAAACAACGTTCAATAATATGCTGGATCGGTTAGAAACTGCCTTTGAAACCCAGAATAATTTCATTAGTAATGCATCGCACGAGTTAAGCACACCGTTAACTACCATTATTGGCGAAGCAGATGTAACCCTATCGAAGGAACGAAGTACCCAGGAATATGTTGAGTCGCTAAATGTGATTGTTAAAGAAGCCGAGCGGCTGGAAAAAATAACCAAATCACTTCTTTTTCTTGCACAAACCGGGTTTACAGGAACTTCTCAGAAATACGATAAAGTGCGGGTTGATCAACTTATTTGGGATGTAAAAAGTACCATCGATAAATTAAATCCAAAGAACAAAGTCCAGCTTAACTTGAGTTTAATGCCGGAAGATCCAACGAAGTTGAAGATTCGTGGAAATGAGCAGCTACTATTACTGGCGCTTACCAACATCGTAAACAATGCTTGCAAATATTCAAACAACCAGGTGGTTACACTTTCCATCGGTACGCTGGAAGATAAAGTAATTATTATCGTGAAGGATTCAGGGATTGGAATTCCTGCCAACGAATTAAAATACATTTACGATCCATTCTTCAGGGCGTCAAACACCAAAGAATATGAGGGCTATGGCATTGGTCTTCCGCTTACCCGCAACATTGTTCGACTCCACGCAGGAGAAATCAGCGTCACATCAAAAGTCAATCAGGGAACGGTGGTGCAACTCACGTTCCCCATCGGTAACTATTCCATAGGGTAAGCGATTCACTTTCCCCATGCATCCCTTGGCGGATTCCAGGTCCAATTGTTAATTTTTTCATTCTTATCACATTTTAATCTCCTTCTTATCGTGCTCTAATGCACCCGGTCTAGATTTCGAGAAAATACAGACTGACGTGTTAATGAAAAGAACGATCCTCCTTCCGACAGATTTTTCAATTGAATCTTTAAAATTTCTTGTGGAGGCTGTGCAATCCGTACAAATCGGCAGTGTCAATGTCGTGTTTCTTCACTGCGTCTATCTGCCTAATTCCATTCTGGATCTCCTATTCTTTTCAAAGAAAGAGTTGATCAAGAGGTTAGTCACACCCGCTTTTGAAGATGCCTGCAAAGTGATTCGGAGCAAATACGCATCGAAAATCAATTCTTTACGGATCGAAATATTTACAGGATTTACCCATTCCGCCTTTGAAAATTTTTTGGCAGGAAACAAGATCGATGAAGTATTCGCGCCCAAAGGTTATCAATTACAGTTGCCCAAAAACAGCTTTGATCCCATGCCTTTTATTAATCGGTCTGGGTTGCCCATTACTCAAGTAACGTGGAAACATGTCGGAGATACCCCCGAAAAAAATCAATTGGCAGAACTGTTTTTAATATAAAGAACCTCCAGGAAATGTGTAGCCATAATAACACTAACTGCTATGAGTAAGACGATGCAACCTACTACCGCCCTCCAACGACTTAAGCTATTTTTCACTTTTTTTGATAGTCGTTTTGAAGATCTGAAAAGCAGTAATTGGAGATCGACCGTGTACCGCGATTTCAGTGCGGGCCTTATTGTAGCCCTTACCGCCATTCCCATGGCCATGGGATTTGCAATGGCCATGGGCTTACGACCAGAACAGGGAATCATAGCCGGAGCGCTAGCGTGTATTGTCGGACGAACTTTTGGAGGATCAAAATATCAGGTGTATGGACCTACCGCAGCCTTTATACCGGTAATCGCTGCGTTAATCAGTAAGTATGGCGAGCAGAACGGTGGCACCGCTGCCGAAGCGCATGGTTTCCTGGTATTGGTCTCAATCATTGCCGGAGTAATCCTTATGATTCTGGGTGTTGCAGGACTTGGCAGATATGCCAAGCTCGTTCCCAATTCTATTGTAGTTGGGTTTACGGTCGGGATTGCAATTGCCATTGCCTTAACCAACGTGGAAGATATTCTTGGGATTGAGAGCTTTTCCGATACGTTGGGCCAGGATGAAAATATCAAAGGCGGATTGGTTCATAACATTCAGGCAGCATTTGGCAACCTGAGTAAAATAAATGAATGGTCCATTCTAATTGGACTCGGCACCTTCTTCATAACACGCAGACTATTGAAGATTTCCATTTTCATTCCTGCACCACTTATCGCCATCGCTACGGCAACCGCGGCTACGGCCTTCTTGCTCCCCGGAAAAGGGATCATTCTTATCCGGGATATTTACGGAAGTATTCCTAATAACTTCTTTATGTTCACAGGGCCAAGCATGCCCACCTTTACAATGTCTGTCCTAATTGATATCATCTATTTTGTATCGGCCATAGTTTTTGTTTCGGGGGTAGAGAGCTTGTTGTGCTCGTCCATGGCCGATCGCCTCGCGAACAACAACCGAACTCCGTTTAATCCGGATAAGGAATTCTGGGGTCAGGGTCTCGTGCAAATTATTACTCCCTTGGTGAATGGATTTCCTTGCACCGGAGCGTTGGCGCGAACTGCAACCAGTATTAAAGCAGGCGCTATGACACCCCTGGCCGGATATTTTAAAGGCGGGTTGAAACTCCTGATGGCGTATAATATAGCCCCCTATTTGGAATTAGTGCCTATGGCATGTATTGGTGGCATTTTGCTTTGGGTTGCTTCCAACATGATCAAGCGCAAAGAAATTAGAGAGGTGGTTGATACCGGAAAATTCGAAATGACCATGCTGATATATACTGCGATCATGGTTCCTGTTACAGACTTCCTAACCGGTGTTCTTTCGGCCCTGATCATTTACTTCGTTGCGAAGAAGATTATTTCGCTTACTAAGAGACGTAAACGACCTACTAAATCTGAAGCACATTCTGAAAAAGTAACGGAGGCTGTGGAAGAGGAGGAAGAGATTACTGCTTAAACAACACTCATCGAACCTTTGATGGACAAACTCCAAATCGTTTCTTGAATGCAGCCGAGAAATGGTTTGGATTTTTGTAGCCCAGCGTACGAGCTACTTCGGTAACCAAATAGTCTTTCTCCTGTAAAAGCTCGCGGGCATACTCCATCCTTAGCTCCGTCAGGTATTCGAAAATGCTCTTGTTGAATACCTTTTTAAACAGGGCCATCAGCTTACTGGTATTAACACCAAACTCGCGCGCCAGATTTTCGAGAGAATGTTCCTCCAGAAAAGTCTTATTTAAATGCTCCTTTAGTCCCTGAACCACCTCAATATCTCTCGTGCCTGCTTCCGCAGAAAGGATGTCTTTGGAGTAATAAATGGAGTGTAACTGAATAAGAATTATTTGAACAAGCGAGGTTTCAATCATCAGCTGACCCAAGGAACCGGTTAACGGGCAATTGAAAACGTTTTGCAAGGCCCGTTCTTGCAATAAGGTAATGGGTGTGTACCGGTCACCAATAAAGCTTTCTCCATTTTGTACTTTCTTGCGAAGAAGGTCTGACCATCGCTCATTTTCTGGCAGAAATTGAAAGAGGTAGCCTGGTTTTACCGAAACATGTGCGATGTGAAAGGGTGCATGAGCAGGGGTGGTATGTATAAAAATATTGTTGGGATCGTATTTGAAATTCTGTGATCCATTAAAGGAGGCTATCCCATCATGATGCTTATTAACCGATGTCTTAACGTTACCCTTTAGAAATAAACAGGTGCCGAACATATCGAGTCCCTCAGCGCTGGTATTGACAAACACGGCCTCCTGGTTTAACTCGCCCTCAGAAATCCTGACCGAGAAATTAGGAAGGTACATATCCTTTACTTTCACTTCGGTTACAGGATGCTCACCTTCACCTTTAACATTGAGATAGTACCCAAAAGGCCGAGTAGCGGTTTCCTGCTTCGGAATCTCAAGATTTGGGTTGTTGATTGTTGTGTATTGATAGTTACGATTCATCCCCGGTCGGGCTTAAAATAGTAGTCATACAACGGAAGACTCCCCTTCAGGTTACGTTTCTTGCAGAATTCGCAAAATTTTTCATCCTCAAATAAAAATTGATCCTGCGTAGGTCTTCCTTGATTTTGCGTAGGCTTTGATTTTTCGCTTCCCGTTCAAATCACCAAACAAACGCAACATGAAAACGCATTTTCTTTCCCTGCTCGCTATAGTTATTCTGGCCTCGTGTCACCATTCCCCCAACCCGGAAACGAAAGCTGATCCGGTGGCGATGTCCCAGGAAGAGCTGATTAAGCGCGGAGCTTATCTGACTACAATTGGTGCCTGTCATGACTGCCATTCTCCAAAAATCATGACTCCACAAGGCCCGGAACCCGACCCTTCGCGATTGCTTTCAGGTCATCCCCAAAATGATCCAATTCCCGCAATTCCTAATAGTCAGGATTGGATTTTGTTTTCACAGAATTTAACAGCCTTTGTAGGACCTTGGGGTGTTTCCTTTGCTGCCAATCTTACTCCGGATGATACCGGCACCGGCAACTGGACATTTGAACAATTTAAAACTGCCTTGCGAAAAGGAAAGTACAAAGGCTTGCAAACCGGTCGCGATCTGCTTCCGCCCATGCCCTGGCAAATGTATCAGCATTTTACTGATGATGACATGCTGGCCATCTTTACCTACCTGCGCTCGCTTCCTAAAGTAAATAATCTGGTACCCATGCCCATTGCTCCGGATAAAATCAACACCCTTGCCTCTGTTAAAACTAAATAAAAGTCCCAATGAAATCGTACTTCTTTTTCCTCATCACGATGACCCTAGTTTCATTCACCACCAATCCCTCGCGGAAGCCGGTTAATGCGAATGCCTCGCAGGAATTGGCAACTCAATTGATAAAAGCCCTTCAATCAGGCTCAGCCAATGCCTATTTGTTGTTGATCCCCTCGTTGGCGGATTTTAAAAAAGTAATGGAAGAAAATTCAGCATTCTATGGCAATAACCTGATCGCTGCGCAGCAAGCATTTGCACGCGATTATTCAGCTACATTAATTCCGGCCGTACGAAATTCCTTTGAAGGACTAATCGCAGAAGGAAAGCGAAGGGGCATCAATTGGAAACAGGTTTCGTTGGTAAGCTGGGAAACTAACAATGCCATTGAACAAGGACTAAGCCCCGCTATTTTTGTGATTGCCATCGAAGCACAGAACAAAATCTACCGCATCGAAATTGAAAAAGCCTTCTACTGGCAAGGTCAATGGAAAGCCAGCCAATTCATTAAGTTAGTTTAGTTTGTTTGTGTTATCCTGCCCGATAAATCGGGCAGGATTTCTAATTAAGAACATCTTCTTTTTGTCTCCATCTGTTCAATTGTAACCTCATTCTTTCATCAAGCGCCTTCCATGGTCCAAAATAAATATTGATGGCAAATGTGACAAAGGCCAGGTAGTAGATAATATCCTCCAGATCGAGTCGAAAGTTAAAAGAACCTAAGAGTTCAATCCGCAACCAGGAAATGACAACAATCTGAACAACGGGGATAAGAAAGCAGAGACTGTCATACCATACTGAGTTTCTCTGCAACAGCTTCATAAAAAATAAAATGTTGAGCACGATTACCACAACCATCACCATAAAGTCCCAGAACGGGCTTAGTTGATTGATATAATCTTCGTTAAGAATCATGGAGATGATGTTGGCATGAATCACCAGGCCCAACATGTCGGGCATGCTTCGGCCCGCCAGGGTTGGATTCAGAGGTGTAAAGAATCGCTCTTCAAATGCAGGATCTGCCAGGTATTCCTCTCCCAGATATCCCAACAACACAATCCGGTCACGGATCAATTCGTCTGAAAAATTATCCCCCATCAAATCATCGTAGTCCAGTACATCAAAGTAAGAGCCTTTCGTTACTACCTGACCAAAAAATGAATAGGAATAGGTACCCGCGTTTCCGCGGAAGTTGATGAGCTCATCCTGGTAGGAAAGTATCTCTTCTTCTGTAAACCGTGCTATCTGTTTGTTAGCCTGTATGGAATCATACATTCTTGCCACTGCTACTCCAAAAGAATAGACCAGAGTTTTGTCAATCAAAACCAAGGGGCAGTAGGACCGGCATTGAATACCACTTAAGAGATCAGAAGAAGTAACGAGGTTTGAAAATCCATAGTTGGCCCAATGCCTAAATTGAACGTCAGATAATTCTAAAGAATCATACACTTCACGTTCCATCAACAGACCGGATGTTGAAGCATGTAACCGGGCGCTTAGGACTACATTTCCAGCCAAACGGATAGCATCACTGAGTTTTCGATTAGCAACCGTGTCTCCAGCATTTGGACATGCTAACGAATCAAAACAGTTTATAAAGAGAGCATCCAAACCAATTACACGGGGCTGGTACCTCGAAAGCAATTCAATTTGTTCAGCTATCTCTCGTCTTGAACCTTCGGAAATATTGATGAGCGTTATTCGATCTTCCCGATGATTTACCTCTCGGAACTTAAATACAAAATCTTCCCAATGAAAATCCTGTAATGTGATGGATTGTGGAAAAGCTATTTGAAAAACGGGGCTACTGGTTATCCACTCAGCAGCCTGACCGAGGGCATAGGTGATCAATAAGATTATTATCAATTGCCGGAACCTCTGCATAGACAAATGATGAACCTTCTAGTTTTAATGCTTACGAATTTACTCAAATTGTTGGTGTACGCTTTACTTTTTTAATAGCGACAGGATTTCATTCAACTTCAGCAACGCCTCCACCGGGCTGATGGTATTGATGTCAATTTTTGCAAGCATCTCGTGGATGGCTTTGGATTTGGGATCCAAGTCGAATAGACTCATCTGGGGAGTGGGCTTAGGCAGTTCTTCAAACTTTCGCTTCGGCTCATTCTTGTGCTTATCCCTCTCTAAAAAGTGCAGAATTTCATTGGCGCGTAAAACTACCTTATTAGGCATGCCTGCCAGTTGTGCTACATGAATTCCAAAACTATGTTCACTGCCCCCCTCTTTTAACGTGCGCATGAAAATGATTTTATCACCAACTTCCTTTACACTAACATTGAAATTTTTAACACGCACCAAATCTTCGGTAAGTTGATTCAATTCATGGTAATGAGTGGCAAACAGTGTTTTGGGTTTGTACTCCTTATGATTGTGGAGATATTCTACGATCGCCCAGGCGATGGAAACACCATCGTAGGTGGAGGTACCGCGGCCGATTTCATCCATGAGAATTAAACTCCGGTCACTCAGGTTGTTAAGGATACTGGCGGTCTCGGTCATTTCCACCATGAACGTTGATTCTCCACGCGACAAGTTATCCGAAGCGCCTACACGGGTAAACACTTTATCGACAATGCCTATGGTAGCCGCTTCAGCTGGAACATAACATCCCATTTGCGCCATCAGCACGATAAGGGCAGTTTGACGCAGCAAGGCAGACTTGCCGGCCATATTAGGACCGGTGATAACCAGAATCTGCTGTGCTTCATTATCCAGGTAAATGTCATTCGGTACATAGCTTTCTCCCAGCGGTAATTGCTTTTCAATCACCGGATGTCGACCGGCTTTTATGGCGAGTCGCTTTGAGTCGCTGATTTCTGGCTTCTTGTAATGATTCGCGCGCGCGATTACGGCAAAGGAAACCAGACAATCCACCGTAGCCACGATGCGTGCATTCTGTTGAATGTGAGAAATGAAATCCGCAGCGTGACGGACCAACTCCGTAAACAATCGCTGTTCAATTACCAGAAGCTTTTCCTCCGCATGAAGAATCTTCTCTTCATACACTTTCAGCTCTTCGGTGATGTACCGCTCCGCATTAACCAACGTTTGCTTCCGGATCCAATCGGTCGGCACTTTGTCTTTGTTGGCATTGCTTACCTCGAGGTAATAGCCAAACACCTTGTTGTATGAAATCTTGAGGGAATTTATACCCGTGCGCTCTATTTCACGTTTCTGTATCTGCAACAGGTAATCCTTACCAGAAAAGGCAATGCTCCGTAATTCATCCAGTTCAGCATGTACTCCGTCCTTGATGATGCCGCCCTGGTGGATCAACATGGGGGCATCCTCTTTCAACTCACGCTCAATCTTCTCTAAAAGAAACTCGCATTTATTCAATTGATCACCCAGCTTCTTTAATTCGTTAGAAACGGATCGCTCCAAAATATCTTTAATCGGTACGATCGCCTTCAGGGAACGCTTTAATTGCTGCAGCTCGCGCGGGTTAATTCTGCCTACGGCCACTTTTGATATCAATCGCTCCAGATCGGTGATCTGGCCCAGGTGTTCAAGAATTTTTTCTGTTAGGTCGTGGTCGTTATAAAATTGGTCAACTACCTGCAATCGCTCCTCGATGGCCTGCTTCTCCTTTAGTGGTAAGATTAGCCATTTTCGTAAGTTGCGCGAACCCATTGGGGTTATTGTGTGATCGAGTATCTCTAAAAGAGGCACTCCGCCCTCACTCGAAGAGCTTATCAATTCCAGGTTGCGAATGGTAAACTTATCCAGCCAAACGTATTTATCCTCATCGATGCGTGCGATGGATGCGATGTGCTGTGTGTCCTTATGTTCTGTCGCCTCGAGGTAATGCAGGATAGCTCCGGCTGCAACAATGGCTTCGGACATCCCGTCAATTCCAAATCCCTTCAGCGAATTAGTTTTGAATTGATGAATCAACTTGTCATGTGCAAAGTCGAATGCATATACCCAATCGTCCAGGGCAAAGGTAGCGTATTCTTCACCCCATTGCCCCGCCCATCTTTCCCGTTGTGCTTTGCTGAAAATAATCTCTGCAGGAGCAAAACTTTGAATAAGCTTAAAAATATAATTCTCCGGCCCTTGCGCTGTAAGAAATTCACCGGTGCTGATATCCAAAAATGAAATTCCGTGACTCTGTTTTCCGGCATACAGCGAGCAGAGAAAATTATTCTGCTTCCGCTCCAATACATGGTCGTTAAAAGAAACTCCAGGGGTCACCAACTCGGTAACGCCTCGCTTTACGATGCCTTTAACAAATCGGGGGTCTTCCAACTGATCGCAAATGGCCACGCGGTTTCCAGCCCGAACCAATTTGGGTAAGTACGTATCCAGGGCGTGGTGCGGAAAGCCTGCCAGTTCAATTTCAGAGGCGGATCCGTTGCCCCGCTTAGTCAGTGTTATGTCAAGGACCCGGGCAGCCTTAATCGCATCTTCGCCAAAGGTTTCATAAAAATCACCTACCCTAAAAAGCAACAGAGCACCCGGGTACTTTGCTTTGATCGCATTGTACTGCTTCATTAATGGTGTGTCCATTGCCCCAGCTCCAGCCATAGCGGCAAAGATAAAATTTTCCCGATGGGTTAAAGAGAATGATTTTAGGGCGCTAGAATTTTTCTGGAGCAACGTAATTCGACCGGCTTCACCACGAAAGAAATTCAAAGATATCGTACGGAATTTTGAACGACTCAGGATTCATCCAAGTCTTCTTCTACATTCGTTTCGAGATTGGCAGAATGCCTGCGGATAATTTCGTCCAGCTCGCGGGCTGATTCGTTCAGATACTCCCGGATAATGGGTTCCTCCTGAGGATCATGGTTTGTATTTTTCAGGAGATTTACCAGGCCCAGAATGCGGCTTAGCGGTGCCCGAATAATGTGGGCATTCATATACGCATAGGCCTTCAGCTGTTCGTTTCGCTCTTCGAGTTGCTTGGTGCGCTGCCGTACCCGGGCCTCCAGTCCCGCATTCAGTTTTTCGATAACCTCATTCTTACTTTGAAGTTCATTGTAGGTTCGCCAATAAATCCGGTAAACATAAATCAAGGTCAGGTTAATGAATACCCAACACATCACATAAATTGTGGTTACCTGAAAGCGATTTAACGGAAGCGTCAGATACCCTTTATCCGCATCGTAATAGCGAAGGAAGTCGTATGAAAAAACCGTAAGGAGGAAGGAGACCGTCAGAAAAACTATGTACGAAGAGCGATTGCGATAGTAAGAGAAAAACAACTGCACCATCAAGCTTGAGATAATACACAATACCGGGTGTACGATGTAAGAACCCGTGGATACGCCTATCAAAATGACGGGTAAAATGTTGACCAGCAAGAGCCAGTTAAACAAAAACAGAAAACTGGATACCTGCCAATGATTATACCGGTTTAATACGATGCAGGAAGCTGATACAATGGTTAACAATACCGGCACGAGCGAGTCAAATTTGGTCAGGTTGATGGTTGGATCGACTTCAAAAATGAAGTAAAGCAGAAAATATATTGCCATCAATGCCAATGTTATCCAATATACGCGGGAGGATAGGGCTTTCCGTTGGCTGGATTCATCAAGTAAATTCATGGTTCCTGTAAAGGACGGAGGTAATCGCTCATTTATCACACCTATGTAAGAAAGTTTTACATATTCAAATTATTCATTACTGATCAAAACCGGGAATATTTTCATATTTGCTTATCCCCAGAACGGTTCTGGCGGGCTAACTATTACAACCATGGAAGTAACGTACAACACCTCAAAAGTAGATTTGGCACTGGCAGCGCTTTCAAAACTGCCTGCCGATGAAAGAAAAACAATTCTCGATGGGCTAAAAGAAATCGTATCCGGGTATGCCAAAAAATCGGATAATACTTTAAAAGCCAATAGCGAACAGGCTTTTGCCTGGTGGATCTGGTAATAATTTCTTGAATTTAGAAGCATTCGTGGTCTCCTGCGAATGCTTTTTCTTATTGACCTATGTCGGCTCCGGAATTCCTGACCACACTTTCCCTGCATGCCCGGGTAACAGCCACCTTTGCTCATCGACAAATTCCCGGGCTCAATGCCTATTGGGAGAAACGCATTGACTACATAACAAACAGTCCGGGCTATTATTTTATTCCGGTGTACTTTGATCTTCTTGTCCGCCAGGGCGTTCTAGGTTCTGCCCTGCTGGCAGAAACTACCCTGACGGCCATGGAAGAAATTCTGGACAGCGTAGCACGCTTAGAAAGAAAGCATTTTGATTTCTCTGTACACATTGAGAACTGCAGGCTGTCACTCAGCAAGCGAGGTATTTCCAATCTGGAAATTGCAACGATTGAAAATGAATTGGTGAACAAACCCTTTGAAAAGATACCCGAAAATTTCAAAGCCTTGACCCGGGCCAATACATTCTTATATGCTGTGGCCCTGGCTTCACCCGATTACTCCTTGATTTTTAGAACCTGGGAAAATCTGATGCCATTGATCCTGTTTCTGGACGACATCGAAGACTTAAAAGAAGATCAAAAGGCGGGTGAAGAAAACAGCTTGCTGGAAGGAACAAGTATTGAGGAAAGTTTCTTTCAGTTACATCCCATCTTATTGACGCTTACACAAAACCTCCAGCCCATTAATCAGGCTGTCTATCTTCATTTCAATGAACTTCGATTGCGGGCACTAACGAAGGGGATTGTTGAACTTCCAGCATAAGCTTCAAACTCATTGTTTCTTTGCTACAATAAGCCACATCATGTCGCCTTTCTCTTTGGACCGGTCTACAAAAGGGTCCTTCTTCAACACAATCGTAAACCCCGCTTTGTGCAAGTCTTCCAGGGCAAAGTTCATTCCCAACTCATGCTTGCGTTCCTATTCTTCACGGGTGGAATTTCTCCGGCTTTCTGCCACCGCTTCGCAGAGAATCAATCGACCACCCGGTTTCAACGCAACCTTCACATGTTGAAGAATTTCATCATGACTATCCATTTCATGGTACGCGTCCAGGATAATGACGCCATCCAAAGAATTCAGTGGCAGCTTGGGGTTGTCATAATCCCCTTTGATGGCATCAACCTGATGGAGGGATCGCTTAGCCAGAATGGTTTCTAACCGATCGAGTTTTGATTGCTCTACATCCACCGCATAAACTTTTCCCTGGGGCCCTACTTCGGATGCCAATTTTACTGTCATGTATCCCTCATGACAACCAACATCCGCTACCTGACTTCCCCGCTGAATCGCCAAATACCGGATCAATTCGTCTGCTTTTTGCCACCGGTCGCGCTCGGCCCAGGCACTTTCACTATACACATTTTTCCAGGAATCCTGTGCAGAAATAGGCTGGCAACTCAAGAGGAGCAAAAAGGAGATGAAACGAACCATAGCTTTAGAACGATAAAACAGCTTCAACGATTGTTAATTAATTTGTAATGCCTTTAATAAAAATCTCTTTTCCGCTGTAATACTTCCTTGGTTAAAGTTACTAACGGAAAAAATTAATGCCATGAACCAGTTTATAAACAAGCCATGCTCTCTGATTACTGCTTTATTGCTTTTCATCAGCTTTTTGCCGGCATCAGCCCAACAGGAGAACGACCGCTCTCTCCTTTGGCAAGTTACCGGACAAGCGTTGAAAGAACCTTCGTACTTGTTTGGCACCTATCATCTGTTAACGGATAAGTTTACCGCAACGCTCCCGGAAATCAATACCCCGTTCACAAAAGCCAAGGGCGTTGTGGTAGAAATGGTGATCGACTCATCCCACCTGGCAGCCATGGGGGCTATGGCGATTATGCCCGATAAAAAGATTTCTGAACTAATGAATCCTGATGAATTTGCGCTGGTTTCCTCGGAGGTGGAGAAGGTAGTTGGTGCCAATATGACCGCCCTCAATCAATTCAAACCTGTATCGATAATGGTGATCATGACCATGATGTACGCACAGCAAAAAAATGCTGAAATTCTCAAAAAATATGCCGGGACACCTATGGACTACTATTTTGCCGTCTCGGGAAAAAAATCTGGTAAAGTAGTAACCCCGCTGGAGACACAAGCAGAACAAGCTCAACTACTCTATGATGCTTATCCCATTAGCGAGCAAGCCCGTCAACTGGTGGAATTTGTCAAGCAGAAAGACCTGGCTGCAAAAACACAAGTAGACCTGGTTAATCTCTACCTGGCGAAGGACCTCCATGGTATGTATACCCTCATGGAAAAAATGCCCCAGGAATTCGGGAACTCAGACTTTCTGTTGAAAGACCGAAATTTAAAATGGATGAAGGTTTTGCCTGATCTGATGACAAATGAGTCGCAGTTTATCGCGGTAGGAGCCTTGCACTTGGCCGGCCCTGATGGCTTGATAACATTATTGCGGCAGCGGGGTTATTCAGTTACTCCTGTTACTCATAAATGAACAGGCCTGCATGGGGCAATTTCCGGACAAAGAATTTACGGAACTGATTGATCAAAACCGGGGCATCATATATAAAGTGATTCGCCTGTACGTTAACCATGAAGAAGACGAGCGCGACCTGTTTCAAGAAATTCTGTTTCAAGCTTGGAAGTCGTACCCCCGGTTTGCCGGACAATCTAAATTTTCAACCTGGCTATACCGGGTGGGATTGAACACCGTGCTTACGTTTAAACGAAGGCCACAATTGGTTACTCCGCTGGAAGACCTGACTTCATTGAATGTGGCTAATGACCGGACCCATTCAGATGAAAGTGAGGCTTTATATCATGCCATCCGAGATCTTAACGAACTAGACAGGATGATTATTTCACTGCATCTGGATGGTTATGAAAATGAAGAAATTGCCGACATCACCGGATTAACCAAAAATAATACGGCTGTGAAATTACATCGCATTAAAGAAGCCCTGATTAACAAATTGAAAGCACGCTAAGGAATGGATCTTAAGGAAACCTGGAAAAAACTTGCGCTGGAGAAACTGCAGAAACCGGTAACCGGTGCCGTAGAGATACGAAAAACCAGCAGGCACCCGGTGCAAAAACTCATCTTGGCGTTTCAGGTAGCCCTCGGCTTTGTCATCTGTTTTGGCGCTATTTTCCTGTACCTGATGATCGTGATGCCCCAGCCCATCGTGAAATTCTTCATGCTGCTGATGATTGTTGCTTACGTCTTCTATTTCATTGTCAATTACAGGGTACTTAGAAAAATTAGAAACTCGAATCGAATGGATTTGAGCCTGCTCAGCACATTGAAACAGGTGTACGATAATGTTCAATCCTCACTGGCCTTTCAACGAAAGTCCTCCTTACTCATTTATCCGCTTGCTGCCGCAGCGGGATTTATTCTGGGTTTATCAACCCATAACGAAGCCACCGTGCTACTCCAAAAGCGTGAGATCCTGATCAGTCTGCTAGTAGCCATGATCGTTTTAACTCCCCTTAGCTACTACCTGGCAGTTTGGATGGAGCGGGTGAGTTATGGAAAATACCTAAAGCAATTGCATGAACTGATCGTTCAGTTTGAACAGGAGTAAAGAGGTGTGCACTAAGATATGAACCCTGCCTCGCCAAAAAATGATTTGCCAAATCCAATTTGAACCAACACCTTACATGGGATTTGGAAATGCCGAAGTATGAAAAAACTCTCCCTTGATGAGTTAAACCGGATCTCAGTATCTGAATTCCAGGCCGCTGAAAAAATACCCGTTTGCATTTTGCTGGACAACATTCGCAGTCTGCACAATGTAGGCTCTGCTTTTCGCACGGCCGATGCGTTTCGAATTGAAAAAATTATACTGACGGGCATTACCGGTAGTCCGCCCCATCGGGAAATCCAAAAAACAGCGTTGGGAGCCACCGAATCTGTCGCCTGGGAATATATAGAACTTCCTGAGGCGGCCGCTCAGAAATTAAAAAGCGAAGGCTACACCATTGTGATTGTTGAACAGACAACGGACAGCTTACCGCTGCAAACTTTCTTTGCCGAACCCATGAAAAAGTATTGTCTCGTTTTTGGCAACGAGGTTCACGGGGTCAGTGAAAAAGTAATTTCCTTGGGTGATCTGGCATTGGAAATTCCGCAACTGGGAACCAAACACTCCCTCAATATTTCCGTCTGTCTCGGTATTGTTGTCTGGGAATTGTTCCGGAAAATGAGCCTGGAGAGCTAGTTACTTCTTTGTTTCCTCCATGGGCAAATTTGGATCGCGCGTCCACTCCTGAAGCGATCCATCATACAATTTCATTTTATAACCAAGGATTCTTCCTGCCAAATACACAACACTGGCAGTTTGTCCAATAAAGCAATAGGTTACCAGTTCCTTGTCCTTCTCAGCAACGGAAGAAAAATAAGGTTGTAGTTGCTCGATTGGTTTAAACATATTCACTGAATCTACCATTTCCGTATAGGGAATATTGGCCGCTCCGGTAATGTGACCATTTCTTGGATATCCGGTAGGATCTCCATTGTAGTATCTCGTCATTCGAGCATCTACCACTACATTGGCAGATGACTTTAATGCTTTAAGCACATAGTCTTTATCTACCAATTCTGTTCCGGTTCGAACTTTATAGTTTCCTTTCTTTACCGAGGTGACTTTGTCTGTAACTTCATTTCCGGTTTTTTTCCAGGCTTCCAATCCGCCATTGAGATAAGAAACCTTACCCGTTAGCCCTAAATATTCCAATGTTAGAAACATCCGGGCAGTAACGCTTACTTCATTGCGGGCATGATAAACAACTATATGAGAATCATTACTGACACCAAGATTCTGCAATAGGACAGTCGCCTGAGTCGGATCAGGGGCATTAAAATTTCCATAAGGTGAGTCTGGAGCAAGGGAACCCGACCATAGAAATTGCGCTCCGGGAATATGCTCGCTGTCAAAATCATATTTCTGGAATCCAACCTGAAGCACTACCAGGTTTGGATTAGTGAGATTACTCTTCAACCATTCCGAAGTAACCAAAATTGGGTGATTCTGTGCATTGGCATGGATCATTAGTATCATGCCTGCAACGAAAAGGAGTTTTCTCATAAGGTCATTATTTGGAGATTACTTCTGTAATCGAAAAATGGCAATCCTTCGTTCGTGTATTTACAGGAACGGACTAAATCAGAGAGTGAGCTTATATTTCTGTTTTGAACTACTGAACCGGAACCAAACGCGATACCGTGCCGGGATTTTCGGTAGTAACATAAATAAATCCATCGGGGCTTTGGGCCACGGCCCGCACCCGGCCTATTTTTTCCAATATACGTTCCTCTGCCACAAACTTGCCGTCTTTCAATTCCACCCGCGCCACCAATTGAAATGCCAATGCCCCCACCAACAGGTTGCCTTTCCAATTTGGATATTTATCACTCGTTACCATGGTCATTCCGCACGGAGCAATGGAAGGTACCCAGTACCGCACCGGTTGTTCCATTCCTTCCTTAGCGGAGATGTCGGAGATCGGTTTGCCATTGTAATTAATTCCATAGGTGATTACCGGCCAGCCATAATTTTTTCCCTTTTCTACTTTATTTAATTCATCACCTCCTTTTGGGCCATGTTCATGATCCCAAAGGGTATTGGTAGCTTGGTCGTAATAGAGTCCTTGCGGATTGCGATGACCGTACGACCAAATTTCGGGTTTGGCCCCGGATGTGTTTACAAACGGATTATCTTTTGGGATCCGACCATCTTCATGCAGTCGGAGAATCTTGCCAAGGTGATTGCCCAGGTTTTGTGCATTCTCCATCTTACCCCGTTCACCCGATGAGAAAAAGATATACCCATTCCCATCAAATACCAGTCTCGAACCAAAATGGGCACCGGAAGCACTCGTAGGTTCCGCCTTAAATAACTCTTCCAGATTAACGAGTACATTGCCTTTCAATTTTCCGCGTACCACCACGGTGCCGCCCTCATTTCCATTAGGCTTTGAATAGGTTAAATAAATCCAGCCATTTTTCGCATAGTCGGGATGAAGCTGAATGTCCATCAAGCCTGCCTGCCCATTCGTATAAACAGCGGGAACTCCTGAAATTTTCTCCGGTAGCAACTTACCGTCTTTAATCATTCGAATCTCTCCCTGCTTTTCCGTAACTAAAATCCGGCCGTCCGGCAGAAAGGCAATGCCCCACACACTTTGTAAGTCGGAGGTGATTGTTTCCAATACAAATTTCTGCTTTTGAGAAGTAATGGTAGTGCCGGGTACGGGTTGCGCCTGCACCCCGATTAGGTTAGCAACCGTAAATACAAGTGACAAAATCTTTTTCATCGCGATTTCAAATTTATCGCGACAAAGATAGAAGTATCCCGTCAGGTTTACCTATCTGATTATTCACTTCGCAACGTTTCGCTCGGGTTAACAACCGCAGCTTTTAATGCTTGGTAAAATACAGATGCAAATGCAATGAGGAGCACGATCAGACCGGCCGCCAAAAACACCCACGGGCTGATTTCAACCTGATAGGCAAAATCAGCAAGCCATTGATGAACGGCATACCAGGCAAGAGGAACAACCAATATGAATGCAATAATGATTAGCCGCGAAAAGTCTTTTGACAACAACAGAACAATTCCTGATACGGTAGCGCCCAACACTTTTCGCACGCCAATTTCCTTCTTACGCTGCTCGGTCATAAAGGCAGTAAGTCCCAACAAACCCAAGCAGGCAATTAAAATAGCAAGCAGGGCAAATGAGCCAATCAGAATGCCCGTATTCTGCTCAGCTTTATACTGACGCTGAATTGTTTCATCGACAAATTCGTATGTGAAGGGATAATCAGGAGCCAGTTTCTTCCATTCGCGCTCCACCACAGCAAGTTGATCGTTCAGGTTACCGGCTCCCAACTTGATAGAAAGGCACCACATATTACGCGGATCAATCCGCAACACCAGCGGTTCAATTTTCCGATGCAACGACCGGTAATGAAAGTCCTTTACAATGCCCACTACCTTTCCTGCCGGATGTCCGTCCAGTGCACGGATTGGTGTACCCAGGGGCTTCTCCAGCATCAGGTCTGCAACGGCCGTTTCATTCAATAAATAAGCTTCCACCGAATCAGTCGCGTATTCCACAGACAAATCCCGTCCTTCAATGATTTCCAATCCGAATGTTTTTATGTAATCGTAATCAATAATCATGGTATTCATGCTGCGCTTCGGAATGTCAAGGCCGGGAAAATCATACTGCCAGGTGGAATTTTCCATACCCGGGGTTCCATTCGAAAAGGTTACTGATTTTACAGAGGCGTTGGCTAAGAGATTTTCCTTAAAGACCTCGCGTTTATCCCACAAAGCCATGGGGGGGTTGGTGTAAAGGATGCTCTCCTGATCGAATCCCAGATTTTTACTTTGAATAAACGTCATTTGCTGATAGACCACAAACGTACCGATCATCAAAAACGCGGCTACGCCAAACTGAAGAACCGTTAATATTTTCCGCAAGCCGGCATTGCCGGAAGGTCCGGCCTGACCTTTCAATACCTGGGCTGGCACAAAAGAGCTGAGATAAAAGGAAGGATAGCTCCCCGAAACAATTCCAGTAATTATCCCTGCCACTATGATATAGCCAATCACACTTTCCCGACCGAAGTAAACGATATTAAGTTGTTGACCGACCAGCGAGTTGAAAACCGGTACGAGCACTTCCAATAAGATCATTCCAAGAATCAGAGAGATGACCACCATGACAACCGTCTCTCCTAAAAATTGCTTGATCAGTTGATGGCGGAAGGCCCCCATCACTTTTCGCAACCCTACCTCCTTGGCGCGTTTCATCGCCCGGGCCGTTGAAAGATTCATAAAGTTAAAACAAGCGATCACCAGAATCATTAATGCCACTGCTGAAAAAATATAGACGTAACTCATGTTTCCATTGGCAGTATCGGCTTTAATCCCGGTTGTAAAATGAATCTCTGTGAGGGGCTGAAGCCAGTCGCCCAGGGCTTGGTCGTTGTAATTCTCTTTCCGGGCCTCTGTAAATTTTTTATCGATTCTTTTGGCCAGGCCGTCAATGTCGCTCTTGGCAGGTATATAAAAATAGGTAGAGTAATTCCAGGCATCCAGATTGGTCAGGAATTGATCGGCCGGAAACCCATATTGATCCTGCACCATTTTGGCTATGGTTTCAAAGGTGGTGAGGTACGTAAACTGCAAATGTGAATTAGCCGGTACGTCTTTAAACACACCTGTAATTTCATAGTCGTACGCATTGTCATACCGAATTACCTGTCCGATCGCATCTCCGTTTGGAAAAAATTTGTCGGCCACAGATTGTGCGATCGTAATCGTATTGGGTCGGTTAAAAACGGAAGTGGGGTCACCTTGCACCAATGTGAAGCTGAACATTCTGAAAAAATCCTTGTCTGCCACAGAGAGGGTTTTAGCATCCAGAAAAGTATCGCCAAAGCGAATCAAGGGGCGTTCATTTACATCTGTAAAGCGCGTGAACATTTCCACCTCATGAAAGCTTTCTGCGATCAGCGGCCCGAATCCGGCAGGCACCATGGTTTGCATGCTTACTTGTCCATCGCGTTCACCCCGGGGGATGTAACGATAAATGGCATCCTTATTTGCATGAAAATTCTCATAGCTTAGCTCAAACCGTACATACAGGGTTACCAGCAAGCAACAGGCTAATCCAATGGCCAATCCAACAATGTTGATGACCGAATAGCCCAGATTTTTATACAAACTACGGGTGGCTATCAGGAGATAGTTTCTAAGCATGGGTAAGGGATTTGGGTATAAGACGCAAGATCAGGCACGAAGTTGCACGACTCTCCGCGGAACTGGCCTTTTCGCGTTGAGATTCTCCCTACGAAACCATCAATTCTTATTCAGAATCCGGTCAATCTTTGCACTTTTGTAGCCAGAGTCTATTATCCGTGAGCGATCGTTACAATCAGCGCGGGGTTTCCGCCAGCAAGGAAGATGTGCACCAGGCTATTCAAAACCTGGACAAGGGATTATTTCCGAAAGCATTCTGTAAAATAGTACCCGACACCCTGGCGGGAGACAAGGAATATTGTATGCTCATGCATGCCGATGGGGCCGGCACTAAATCATCGCTTGCCTACATCTATTGGAAAGAAACGGGTGATGTTTCGGTATGGAAAGGAATTGCGCAGGATGCCATTATCATGAACATTGACGACTTGCTTTGTGTAGGGGCAACCGGTCCCATCCTGGTCTCATCTACTCTTGGCCGCAATAAAAATCTGATCCCAGGTGAAGTGATCGCAACCCTGATCCGTGGTACGGAGGAAGTGTTGTCCATGCTTCGTAAGTATGGCATGGAAATTTACAGCACGGGAGGCGAGACGGCCGATGTCGGTGATCTAGTGCGCACCATTATTGTAGACAGTACTGTAACTGCTCGCATGAAACGCGCAGATGTGATTGACAATGCCAACATTCAGGCAGGTGATGTTATCGTGGGGCTGGCTTCATACGGAAAAGCAACGTATGAATCTGAATACAATGGCGGCATGGGCAGCAACGGCCTTACTTCCGCCCGGCACGATGTGTTTGATCATACCTATGCGTTGAAATATCCTGAGAGCTACGACAAAGCGGTACCCGACAATCTTGTGTATTCCGGCAAGTACAAAGTGACGGATGAACTGCCAGGTGTTGATGTCAACATAGGAAAGTTGGTGCTATCCCCTACCCGAACGTATGCTCCGGTAATGATGGACGTGCTTAAAAGCCTGCGCTCCCAGATCCATGGTGTAGTGCATTGCAGCGGAGGCGCGCAAACCAAAGTGTTACACTTCATCGATCAACTACACGTTATAAAAGACAACCTCTTTCCAATCCCACCGTTGTTTAACTTGATTCATGAATGCTCAGGAACGGATTGGAAGGAGATGTATAAGGTCTTCAACATGGGGCACCGGATGGAGTTTTATGTTCCGCACCGGGTAGCCAATCAACTTATTGAAATTTCAAAAAGCTTTGGGATCGATGCGCAGATCATAGGACGGGTGGAAGCTTCCTCCCATAAAAAAGTAACGTTGATAACACCACATGGCACTTTCGACTATTAAAACTCCTGTATAGTTAGTTTCTCGGAACCAGGATTCCTTTGATAATCCAATCCGGCATGAAGGCCCTTATCATTTTGTTCAGTATCGTTGGCTCCGGGTTGTATGCCCAACCCAAATCCGATACGCTTTACGTTCGTACCAACCTGGTTGGATATCTTCCGGAAGAGGAGAAAGTGGGTGTTGCTTTTTCAACTCATGCAGTCAGCGGTAAATTCAACGTAATTAATATTCTTACCGGTAAAGTTGTTTTCACCGGGAAGATAGCCCCCGCACCGGCTTCAGGGTTTGGTGGCCTTCGGTATTTCTACCACCTCGACTTCAGTGCGTTGCAATCGGAAGGCACCTACCGGATCACTCTTTCAAAACTCCCTGCTGCAACAAGCCCCTTCACCATCGCCAAAAAAGTGTATGGTAGTTATGCGGAAGACCTTTTGGGATTTATGCGACAACAACGTTGCGGATATAACCCTTTCTTTAATCAAACCTGTCATGAAAAAGATGGCCGCACCATGGATGGTCCTATGCCGGATTCCACCTACCTGGATGCGCGCGGAGGCTGGCACGATGCCGGAGATCAATTGAAATATCTGATCACTGCGAGCAACGCGGTGGCGCGTATGATGATGGCCTATCAATTATTTCCTGAAAAATTTACTGATCAGGTGAATGGGCTGGGTCAACCCGGAAAAAACAAGATCCCTGATGTATTAGACGAAGCCCGCTGGGGCCTTGATTGGATTCACCACCTGCATCCGACACCGGGTCAATTGTTTCATCAAATTGCCGATGATCGCGATCACATTGGCTGGAAACTCCCGGCATTTGATCAAAGTGATTACGGCTGGGGTAAGAACTCCTACCGCGTAATCTATTACGCAACCGGCAAGCCGCAGGGCCTTGGAAAATATAAAAGTGAAGCCACGGGGGTCGCCAATCTGGCAGGTCGTTCTGCAGCCGCAATGGCGCTTGGCTATCAGGTTTGGAAAACCAATCTCCACGATGAAGCGTATGCCATGAAATGCCTCGAGGCCGCTAAAGATTTATATGCGATGGCCAAACAGCAGGAAGGGTATCAGCAAGGCAATTCCTATGGTGCTCCGTATCGTTACAATGAAGATACCTGGACCGATGATATGGAATGGGCTGCAGCCGAATTATATAAAGCAACTAGCAATAAAGAGTACTTGGATGACGCTAAGAAATATGCAGCATTAACAGGAACCCTTTCCTGGATTGAAAATGATACCACTGCCCACTACCAACGATATCCGTTTCTCAACATCGCCCACTATTCACTATTCGGATCAGTGGATGAAGATTTCAAAAAGAAACTGGCCGGTTATTATCGCGCAGGAATAGAAAAAACATTAATCCGGGCCAACAGTAATGCCTTCCGGTATGGTGTGCCTTTTATTTGGTGCTCAAATAACCTGGCCGTAGATCTGGCACTTCAAATCTTATTGTACGAAAAGATGACAGGCAATCAGCAGTATCATCCCTATGCATTGGCCATTCGCGATTGGTTGCTGGGTCGTAACCCTTGGGGGTCCAGTATGTTTATGAATATTCCTCGCAGTGGCGAGTATCCGCAAGATGTTCACACCAGCACCTGGGCGCTTACAAAAAAGGAAGTGCCCGGAGGTTTGGTTGATGGTCCTATCTACGCCCGTATCTACAATAATTTAATCGGGTTAAAATTAAATCAACCCGATGAATTTAAGGCTTTTCAAAACAACTATGTAGTCTATCATGATGACATTGGAGATTATTCCACAAACGAACCTACCATGGATGGCACCGCTTGCGCAATCATGCTATTAGCCTGGTTTGAAGAAACTCCTTAGCCTTACAATTTTACATCCTTTGCTATGTCGCTAAGCTGAATGGAGAGCGCTCGGGTGGAGATGTATATTTCGCGCATCGAAAGCCCTAGGGAAAATAAAAGTGTTATCAACGAAGCGCCAAACACATACTTGGCAAGTACTTCCTGGCCATTGAATAAAAAGAACATGCAAAGCACGCTCATAAAAAGTGCCAGAATACTATAGAGTTGCATGTCGCGAATCAATCGCAAACGAACTTTCAGATTTCGGATCTGATCGGCCACGCGCTTGTCTTCTCGCTTGGTATAATCATCGGCTAGCTTTCGAATGAGCGTAGCCACAGCCAAAAACCGATTGGTATAGGCCAACAAGATTAACGATACCGTAGGAAAAAGTAAGGCGGGTGTTGTGAAGGTGAGTTCCATGATAAAAATTATCTGGTAAAGATAGGAGAACTTAAATCCCATAAGGAATTTTGCAATCGACTTTGCCGAAGATTGAAAATAATACCTTAACGCCATCAAAAGCATTAGCAATAACAGTAAGTTTGGAAGAATGACATCTTCAACCTACCATGAAAATAGTAGAGGTTTGTTTTAGCCCCGCATTGGGTGGGCTGGAATTGTATTTCCATACCTGCTGTGTGCAACTAGCAAGGCGCGGTCATGATGTGCTTTCAGTCCGCCTGAATCAAAGCCGACTTCATCAGCTGGCGATTGAACAAGGAGTGCAAACAATCGGCTTGGAAGCCGGAAAAAAATGGTGGCCCTTTCGCCAAGCCTGGCAACTGAAAGCTATTCTGGCCGAGCATCAGCCTGACCTGGTACATATTCACTGGCGGGAAGATATTCCGGTGCTTGCATTCACAAAAATTTTCAGTCGGCACAAATTTAAACTGGCTTTCACCCGGCAAATGCCGATGCCGAACTCTAAAAAGGATCTCTACCATCGATTGATTTATTCGCAAATCGATCTCTATCTGACCATTACCGAGCGATTAAAGCAGCATGCGCTCGAGCGATTAACCATTGCTCCAGAAAAAATTGATCGGCTTTATTATGGCGTGCGGCCGGCACCAACTCCTGATCCTGTATTTTTAAAAAAATTCCTAACCCTTTCCCAACCCGGTGATTTTAATATCGGTGTCTTCAGCCGACTGGAACGTGGCAAAGGTCAGCACACCGTCATCGAAGCATTGAACCAACTTAAAAGCTCATATAATATTCCGGTCCGGCTTTACATCGTTGGCGATGTGATGGTGCCCGCTTACAAAGAATCATTGGTAAAAAGAGTTGCCGAATTAGGCTTGGAGAATGACGTTGCCTTCAAAGGTTTTTTGAAAGAGCCCATGCTGGCCATGCAAGGCATGGATGCGCTGATTTTACCGAGTAGAAGTGAAGCCTTCGGTCTGGTTCTCATCGAAGCCATGCGGTGTGGAGTGGCCGTATTGGGTGTGCAGGCAGGCGGAGTTCCTGAAATTATTGAACATAACGAAACCGGAATGTTGTTTAACTGGGAAGATTCGGCACAATTAGCGCACCAGTTGGCGCTCTTATTTCAAAACGCTGCCCTCCGCAAAAAAATAAGCGAAAACGGGAAACGCAAAGCAGACCGCGAATTCAATGAAGAGCTGCACTTTCAAAAACTTGAGGCCCATTTCAAGCGCGTAGTTGAATAATCGTAACAGGTAAACTCATTTTTAAATCAGCAACCATCTGTCACATTCCATTTTCTATGTGTTTTTGACTACTTATCTTTCTCAAAAGAATTCTGTTATGAAATCCTTCCTCCTCACCTTGCTGATCCTATCCAGTGGCATTGTTTTAGGACAGAAAAAAGTTTCACCGCCACCCATTTCAAAAAAAGCATTGGATCATTCGGTATATGACAATTGGAAAGAAATTCCCTACAAAGCACTGACTCCAGACGGCAGTCATGCGGTCTTCACCATAAATCCACAGGATGGCGATGGGAAAGTGGTTTTCTACAATCTAAAAACAAACTCACAGGATTCGGTAAAGCGTGCTGCTGACATTGCCCTCACCTTTGATAGTCGTAATGCGGTTTTCAAAATAAAGCCACCACAAAAACTGGTCAAGGATCTGCGCAGGCAAAAAAAGAAAAAAGAAGAATTGCCGAAAGACTCGCTGGGGATTTATTCATTCAGCAGCCGCAAAACGGAAAAAATTCCAGAGATAAAGTCCTTTAAGGTTCCAGAAAAATCAGGCGGCTGGGTTGCGTATCAATTGGAAGCTAAGAAAGAAGCGAAACCGGCTGCCACTGGCGAAAAGCCTACCACCACAAAAAAGAAAAAGGTGAACAGTGATGACAATGGCTATACCCTGGTGCTGAAGAAATTGACAGACGGAAAGGAAATTTATTTTGGATATGTGAAAGACTATACATTCGCCAAGTTTGGTCATGGTTTGCTGTTTCATACGACAGGAAATGACTCCACCCTGAAAGCAGGTATGTACTGGTATGACCTGCAAAGGGAAGACCTGAAAATGTTACATGAAGGCCGGGCAAAGTTCAAATACAAAGGGCTTGCGATCAGCGAAGATGGCACGCAAGCTTCTTTCTTGCTGGATTCAGATACTACCAAAGCACTGGTGCGTCACTTCAAACTATACCATTGGCAAAAAGAAAGTCCAACAGCACAACTGTTGGATATTGAAACCTCGCTTGGCATTCCTCAAAATTGGATTGTGAGTGAGCATTATACCCCCCTGTTCTCCAAAGATGGGAAGCGGCTATTTGTTGGTTCAAGTCCAGTCCCTGCCGTTGCCGATACAACCTTGTTGCCCGAAGAAATGGCCGTGGTTGAAGTATGGGGTGGAAATGATGATTATATCTACCCGCAACAAAACCGGCAACTGGAAAACGAAAAAAAACGAAGCTACCTGGTAATGATTGATTTGGATACCCGCAGCATCCGGCAGATTGCCGATCGCGAGGTACCCGCGGTGATCTTGGGCAATGAAGGGAATGCTTCTATTTTTCTGGGTGAAAGTGATGTGAAGTATCGAAAAATGATTACCTGGGATACCCAGAACTATTCGGATCTCTATGTTTTTGATGTAGCTGCCGGCACCCGAAAACTTATACTTTCTCAACTGAAAGGGAATGCTGCGCTGTCGCCTCAGGCACAGTATGCTTATTGGTACAGTCAACCCGATAGTGGCTGGTTTGCCTACCAGGTTGCTTCCGAAAAGACACAACTCCTTACGAAAGGATTGGGCGTGGCGGAAGAAGAAAATGATTTGCCTCAATTCCCGAACTCCTATGGGGCCGCAGGCTGGACCAAAGATGACTCGCGGTTTTTAGTTTACGATCGCTACGACATCTGGTCGCTTGATCCCAAAGGGCAAACCGATCCGGTTAATCTCACCCGCATCGGACGACAGGAGAAAATCCGGTTTCGGTACATTCGTCTGGATGCGGAAGAACGGTATATTAATCCGGACAAGGAATTGCTTTTGAGCGCCTTTAACGAAATCACCAAAGCTGCCGGGTACTACAAGTTAAACCTAAAGGATGGAAAGCTCACGCGCCTCCTGATGAGTGATCATCGGTACAGCTTCACGGCAAAAGCAAAAGAGACCAATCAAGTACTGTTTACAAGAGAGAGTTTTCGGGAATATCCTGATGTGTGGACAACCGATATAACATTTTCTAATCAAAAGAAACTGAGCGAGGCAAATCCCCAAATGAAAAACTACTTGTGGGGATCGGTGGAACGGGTATCCTGGACTTCACTCGATAACCTTTCGCTGGAAGGATTGCTGTATAAACCGGAGGGCTTTGATCCCAAAAAGAAATATCCATTGATGGTCTATTTCTATGAACGGTATACGGACGATATTCATCAGCATTATGCTCCAGCCCCCATCCGTTCGTTTATTAACTTCTCGTTGTATGCGAGCAACGGCTATCTCATTTTTGTTCCAGATATCATTTACAAGATTGGATTTCCGGGTGAAAGCGCCCATAACTGTGTCTTACCGGGTATAACCGCGTTGATCAGCAAAGGGTTTGTAGACGAAAAACATATCGGGGTTCAAGGGCACAGCTGGGGCGGCTATCAAGCCGCCTACCTGGTTACGCGCACGAACATGTTTGCTGCTGCTGAGGCGGGGGCCCCTGTCGTTAACATGATCAGTGCCTACGGTGGCGTTCGGTGGGAAAGTGGGCTGAGCCGGATGTTTCAATATGAAAAAACCCAAAGTCGGTTGGGCGGTTCGCTATGGGAAAAGCCGATGTTGTACCTCGAGAATTCACCCATCCTTTTCGCAGATAAAGTTCAAACTCCTGTGCTCATGATGCATAATGATGGCGATGGTGCCGTTCCCTGGTACCAGGGTATTGAGTTTTATATGGCCTTACGCAGATTGAACAAACCGGTGTGGATGCTCAATTACAACGGCCAGGGCCATGGCCTTACGCAACGACAAGACCGCATGGACTTTGCCATTCGCATGAAGCAATACTTCGATCACTTTTTGATGGGCCAACCCATGCCCGAATGGATGAAGGAAGGTATTCCTGCGATTAAGAAAGGAACTACAAAAGGATATTGATGTAATCACTGCAGGCGAAGTATTTTTCATTGGACCTACCACTTGGTGAGTTCCTATTATCCTATTTTAACGGACGTCATGGTCAGGGAACCTGCAACCGCCTTATCGTTAAATAAAGTGACCTCCTCCTTTTCCTCTTTCAGCGCCAATGCATAGAGCAGGGGCAAAAAATGCTCGGGGGTTGGGATGGCCAATTGAAAGGGCTTTCCTTGCTGAGAATAGCTAATCAACGGTTTGTGGTTGTTAGAAAGAATGAAGCCTCTCATTTTCTCACTCGCTTCCTGAGCCCAGTCATAGGCGTAGTCGGTTGTATTCAATTTATCCCATGCTACCATCCGAAGATTATGAACCATATTGCCGCTGCCAATAATTAACACTCCCTTCTTGCGAAGCGAAGCCAGTTCTTGTGCCAATTCATAATGGTATTGAGGCGACTGAAAATGATCAAGACTCATTTGAACGACCGGCACATCGGCATTGGGATAGAGATGCTTCACTACACTCCAGGCGCCATGATCTAATCCCCAGGCGTGATCGAGTCCAACACTTGTTTTCTTAATCGTATTTTTTGTTTCGCTTGCCAATTCAGGGCTTCCCGGGGCCGGGTACTGAACTTCAAATAATTCCTTTGGAAATCCCCCAAAGTCGTGGATGGTGCGCGGATGTTCCATGGCTGTAACATACGTTCCGCGGGTTTCCCAATGCGCTGATATCACTAAAATTGCGCGGGGTTTTGGCAATACCTTGCCTGCATTTCTAAACCCGCGTACAAATTCATTTTCTTCAATTGCATTCATGGGGCTTCCGTGTCCCAGAAATAACGCAGGCATTTTCTCGGTAGCAGAAAAGGAGCCCGTCAGCTTGCCTAGTTCCTTCAATTTCATAGTTGATCCTATTACGGGTGCAGCCAACGCAAATAAAAACTCGGTTCGATCCATGGTATTCGCAACAAGATTCTGCGCGTGGGAGTTCGCATCGGTAAAGGTAATGCAGCCGGGCAAACTATTTCTTAATATAGATTAAGCAAGTTCCTATTCATGCCATCGCAACAATCATTGATTGGCTCAAAAAATAAAAATCAACTCATAGAAACACCAATCAAACTTCCAATGCCATAGGTAATGGCTGCTGCAGCCAATCCAAAAAGCACTTGGCGCAATCCAGAATACCAGACATTCTTTCCGGTGAATAACGTGATGGCCGCTCCAATTACAAATAAACCTATGGCACTTAAGGCCACACTAAATAATATGGCTTTAAAACCTGCACTGAAGAAGAACGGGATAACCGGAATGATAGCACCGATCGAAAACAGAATAAATGAGTAGATGGCCGCCTCCGCAGCCGAACCCTTTAATTCATCCGGATTTATGCCCAGTTCTTCCTTTACCAACACCTCATGGGCATGCGTTGTGTCTTTCATGATGTCGGCAGCCATCGCATGCGCTTGTGCCTCCGGAATTCCCTTGGCAATGTAAATCAGTGCCAATTCTCGTCTTTCTCCTTCCGGATTGTTCTCCAATTCTTCCATCTCAACTTCCATCTGGTTCTCATACAATTCCTGCGAGCTTTTCACCGAAATCCATTCTCCCAATGACATCGATAAGGCGCCTGCCAACATCCCGGCTAACCCTGTTAACAATACTCCACTCTCGCCTGCGGTAGCACCGGCCACACCCATTACCAGGCTAAAGTTAGATACTAAACCATCATTGCCACCGAGCACGGCTGCGCGAATAGCGTTCCCTCCGATGGATCGGTGTCGCTTTTCAAATTTGGAAATATAAGCTCCAGCCGATTTCGATTGCTTTTCAAGAATGGAACGAAGAACCTTGACGTGATTTGTTTCAGCGCCTGTCAATTCCATCTTATGAATTACTTTGGCATTGATGACTGCATTTGAAATACTGCGCTCTGTATCCATCAGCGATCCAAGTACATAGTCATATCCAAATATTTTCCCGATTGTATTAAGCGTACGCGCTCGCCAGGACGGCTTCATTACGGAAGCCAGGGTAAGATTTTCCTTCCTACAGAATATTTCGGCATGGCCCCGCTCAATCTCACTCATTTGCCGATAGACGTGGGCTACCGTTTCATCCGTTTCATGATTGGCCAACTGTTGATACAAATACGAGGCGTCAACTTCAGTTTGTATACTTTTTAAACTCATTTCAATGTCACTTCCGGTCTAAAAATCGAAAGGTTATGGAAAGATAGAAACCTCTTGCCAAATACTTACAAGAATAGTAGGGGTAAGGGAATAATTGGTTTGCTTTCGTTGTCTAAAGTAAAATTAAAAAGGGGATTTCATACCTTAACCCCCATGGTGGAGCCTGATGACACAGAATTACTGGAAAGGTCCAGAGGGGGTGATATGGCTGCCTTTAAACTGTTGGTTCAACGATATGAAGGACCGGTAGCCGGGGTGATTAAACCCATTCTGGGCAATACCCCGGAAGCAGAAGATGTTGGACAAGAAGTATTTATTCGATTTTACGATTCGCTTAACAAGTTCCGGGGGGATTCGAAATTGAGCACGTATTTGATCCGGATTGCTATCAACTTATCCCTCAATGAGCTGAAGCGAAAGAAACGCACGAATTCGCATTACGCGACTCTCGAAGCAGCGGAAGGTGTAAAAGGAGTTGACGAGATGATGGACTTAAAAGAACACTTGGATTATGCTTTCGAAAGACTGGAGCCCGAATTTAAAGCGGTGGCCACCTTACGCCTCATTGAGGGCTATTCCACAGAAGAGACGGCAGGCATTTTAGAAATTCCGTTAGGTACGGCTTTATCGCGCTTGGCTCGGGCCCAGCAAAAACTAAGAATCTCTTTATCAAAAAAGTTAAAACCATGAAAGAAGAATTTTCGGAGCATGAAGAACTCCTGTTGAAATCATGGGATACCTCCGTTACCCCTCAGGAACGAGAAACGCTGGCTGCCGCAATGCAAAACAATCCTGCCATCCGTTCGCAAAGCGATCAGTACCAGCATCTAAGAACGTTGTTATTGCGTCCACAACCCGACTCCTTTGGGCCTTTTTTTGCAGAACGGGTAATGTACATGATCAAGCAAAGGACACAGCAAATTGATTATCTGATCTTCTTCTTTTTTAAGAAGTATCAGATAGTGTTATTGGGCGTGCTGGTGGCACTGTTCATTTCGAATATCTTACTCTCCGATCAACTTTCAGTGAAAGGTATTTTTGGATTGGAACAAGAAGCTGATGACGATGTTTTTGCCATTGATATCTATGAGGATTTAACCAAGTAATTTATGACACCGGAAAGAAAGAGAGCCGTTCTCCTTATCGTGATAACCTTAATGATAGGAATTTTGATCGGGGCACTGGGGGTAGGGCTCCTGGGTAAGCAAAGCCGGAGAGGCGGCAACCCTTCGGCCCGCTGGCGTCAGGAAGGGAAGGAATTATTTATGCAACGAATTTTGAAAGAAGCAAATGCAGATTCATCCCAGGCAAAATTGATGCGCCCCCTGATGCTTGAAACTATGGCCCGGATTGACAGCCTGCAAAAAGAAACGGATAAGAATGTACATGATGTGGTGGATACCTTTGAAGAAAACCTCAAAGCCATTCTGCGAGAGGATCAACTACAGCGTTTGCGTGAATTCCATCGCAGAGGCAGACGCGACAATCCACAAAAAGAAAACCGGAAAGACTAACCTGTTAATACTCTCATGAAAAAGAAAATTCTATATTCTTTGCTGGGTCTGTTCGTCCTGATTCAGTTTATCAGGCCTTCTAAAAATAGTTCCGATGACAGATCGTATGACATCTCAACAAAATACCAGGTGCCTGCGGAGGTTGGGTCAATTTTGTCGGTGGCCTGTCTTGATTGCCACAGCAACAAAACAAACTACCCGTGGTATGCCGAACTACAGCCGGTGGGTTGGTTCCTAAACAAGCATGTTACCGATGGTAAAGGGGATCTCAACTTTTCAGCATTCACCCAACTACCCCTTGCTGTACAAAACCATAAGTTTGAAGAGGTAATCGAAATGGTGAAAGAAGGTGAAATGCCGTTGGCCTCCTACACCTACCTGGGCCTGCATGCTGATGCTAATTTGACGAGTGAGCAACGGCAGTCGATCGTTGATTGGGCGGCCAGTCAAATGGATTTGTTAAAGGCACAATACCCGGCTGATAGTTTGGTGCTCAGGCGCAGAAGACCGGAGCCCGGAATCTGAATTTAAGGTTCGTTTTCGTTCTTCTTTAGTTCATTGCGGAAGTACTTATCTTCATCATCCTCTCCGGGTTTAACATAAGTGCCGATTTCCAGAATCTTAAATTCCGTTCTTCGGTTTCGCTGACGGCCGGCAGGGTTGTCGCTGCCATCGGGGTTGGTGTTTCGGGCGATGGGTTTACTTTCGCCATAGCCTTTGGCTACCAGGCGTGCCGGATCAATTCCTTTGCGGATTAGATAATTCACAGTCGACTCCGCTCTGCGTTGCGAAAGTTCAATGTTATAGGCATCACTGGCAACACTGTCGGTGTGTGACCCCATTTCAATTCGTAAATCGGGATTGTCGTTGAGCAAGACCACCAACTTATCCAACTCCCGGGCAGCATCTCTCCGGATATCGGCAGAATCATATCCGAAATAAATATTTTCAAGTACAAAAATCTTGTTGCGCTCTTTCCGGTCTAGCACCAATACCGTGTCGAGCGTAATGTTGGTAACTAACTCTTTCAGTGATTCAAGCGGCACGGATTTGCCAACGGTTGTATACTGTTGTCGCTTCGTAATGTACCCGTCTGTTTCACCAATTAATGTATAGGCTTCATTTTCATACACGCGAAACAGGAATTTACCATCATTGCCGGTAACGTAATCCTGCATGGCCTCTCCCTCCTGATCCAACAAAGTGACCAAGGTATTTGGAAGAATCTCGCGTGTGCTATCCTTGCGCACCATGTAAGTAATTCCTTGCAGATAATAGTTTACAACCTTCAGATTAGGGTCTTCATTGACAAATGTATAGATATCATCATCGCCCTTGCCTCCCTCCCGGTTGGAGGTAAAGAAGCCACGATCGGCCTTGAACAAATAAATTCCGAAATCATCGGCTGGAGAGTTTACCGGTTGGCCCAAATTTTCCACCACTGTTTTTCCATTCGCGCGGTTGACTACAAAAATATCGAGCATGCCATAGCCGGGGTGACCATCGGATGAAAAGTAAAGCTTTCCGTTTTCGGATACATAGGGGAACAATTCAGAGCCTGCTGTATTGATTTCCGGTCCCAGGTTACGAACCCGGCCAAACCGACCGCGCCCGTCCATCTGGGCAGAATAAAGATCCAATCCGCCAAAGCCTCCCTTTCTGTTCGATGAAAAGTAAAGGGTCCTTCCATCCGGACTTAAGGCCGGTGTAGATTCCCACGCATCCGGTTGGTTGATGTTGATTGGGGTGGGCTCACTCCAACTTCCATTTCGAAAACGAGACAAGTACAAATCCACATCACTAGCGCCTTTGCGTTTGCCGGTGTTGCCTTTGGCAAAAATCATGGTACGACCATCTGGGGTAAAGGTGATGCACCCTTCATTTACGTTTGAATCGTTAATAAATCCGGGCAATAGCGCAATCGTGTTCACATTTACATTGGCCCCGTTGGTCTCGGCTTTGTATAAATCGGTAAAGGGCGTGCCGGTTGCCTCATAAATGCGGCCATTCGAGCGCGAAGAGGTAAAATAAAGTTCGTTATTGGAATAAACCGGTGCATATTCCGTAAAGGGTGTGTTGATCGCCTCCAGGTTTTTTATCTTATAATAGCTCTTCTTCTGTGCCAGTTTGTCCAGATAATTGATGCCATCTAATTCGCGATACGCACGGGCTTTCATCTTTTCGTCAGCGGTCGTACTCTCTAACTCTTCGAGTACCTGGCGGGCTTCTTCGTATTTGGCATTGGCCTGAAGCGATTTTGCGTAGTAAAGCTTTACAGAATCGGGATTGACACCTTTTCCTCCAGCTTTAGCGTAATACGGTTCTGATTCCTTAATGCGATTCGATAACCGGTAGGATTCTGCAATGTAATAATTGGCCGGGCCATTGTTGGGCTGTTTCCTGGCCACGCCCTTGTAATAATCGATTACCGTTTCATACTTGCCCAGGCGAAATGACTTTCTCGCCTTCTTTTCAGGACTACACGCAACTATCAGGACTACCCCCATCAATATCAAAACACTCACACGCATGCTCATACAAGGGTTTAAAATTACAAAAAAACGCGCTTAAGGAGTTAACGCAGGTTTCGGTAAATATTTTGCCAACCAGGTCTTTTCTGCCGGTAATTTCCACCGGGTAGTCCATTCCTGCTTGGTGGCGATCAATGTATTGAAGGTGATGCTCTCCGGTTTCAGAATTCCATCTTGAAATTGCTGCTTCAACTTGGCGATGGGTACCAGAACGGTCTGGCCCTGGATTTCAAAAGCAACGTTCGTCCGGTCCAACAAATCAATACCCGTAGTTTGATGAATGTGGCGCAACACACTCACTGAAGAATCAATCGAGCATCCGCTGGGATGATGAAAGTCTTCGTCTACAGCCATCATCACGAATTGATTCGCTTCAATCAAAAACGAAGACGTTAGGGGTTCGCCATGGGCAGCCCATTGCTCACAAAATTCCCTCAGCGTATTGGTAACAATCCTGGCTTCATCTTTTGTAAAAGGGCGACTACCCTGATATACCCAAACCCGGCTTTCGGGACTTAATTTCTCAAATGGGACAAACATATTTTTACTATTACTTCTATAAACCTTGTGCCTCCGCGATAAGTTCGGCCAGATCCTTCACCTTAACCTCCGCTTCCTTTTCTTTGTTTTTCACCCCATCCGTCATCATGGTCATGCAAAAAGGACATGCTACTGCAATGGTGCTTGCTCCGGTGGCCAAGGCTTCTTCGGACCGTAAAATGTTAATGTCCTTATTTCCCTTCTCGGGTTCTTTAAACATTTGCGCGCCCCCAGCACCACAACACAACCCGGTGGTGCGACAGCGCTTCATTTCAACCAGATCGGCATCCAGTGCCTGCAATACCTCACGCGGAGCCTCATATATATTGTTGGCCCGGCCGAGATAACAGGAATCGTGGTATGTGACTTTTTTTCCCTTGAATACTCCTCCTTCAATTTTAATTCTCCCATCGCTGATTAATTGTTGAAGAAACGTAGAATGATGGATCACCTCATAGTTTCCCCCTAGTTCCGGGTATTCATTCTTAATGGTATTAAAACAGTGCGGGCAAGCGGTTACGATTTTTTTAATGTTATACCCATTCAATACCTGAATGTTGCTCATCGCTTGCATCTGAAAGAGAAACTCATTGCCGGCTCTGCGGGCGGGGTCGCCCGTACAGGCTTCTTCCGTACCCAACACCGCGAACTTAATTCCAATTGCGTTCAGGATTTTTACAAAAGCTTTCGTCACCCGCTTGGCGCGATCGTCAAATGAACCGGAGCATCCAACCCAAAACAAAATTTCAGGTGATTCACCTTTGGCGGCCAACTCGGCCATGGTTGGTACATTCATGCTTTAGTTACTCGTTATTGGTTATCGTTGATCGCTAGTATATTATTGTTCTTTGGCCCAGTTAAACCGATCCGCAGCGGAAAACTTCCAGGGAGCAAAGCTGGTTTCAATATTTTGAAACATGCTGTTCCATTGTGCCGGAGAACCAGACTCCTCCATCGCTACGTACCTTCTTAATTCCAAAATTATTTCCAACGGATTGATCATGACCGGGCAAGCTTCCACGCAGGCATTGCAACTGGTGCAGGCGTTGATCTCCTCTTTGGTGATGTAATCATTCAACAACGTCTTGCCATCGTTCAAACCGGCACCTCCAACGGCCAGGCTCTTGCCTACTTCTTCCAGCCGGTCGCGGGTATCCATCATGATTTTTCGGGGCGAAAGCGTTTTGCCTGTTAGGTTAGCCGGACACTCCGCGGTGCATCGGCCGCATTCTGTGCAGGAATAAGCTGCCATCAGGTTGGTCCACGACAAATCGTTAATGTCCTTGGCTCCAAACCGGCCCGGTTCACCGGCAGGAGTTGTCACCGATTCAAGACCTAACATGGATTTTACTTCGCGGGTAACGACCGGCATATTATTAATATGACCTTTCGGTTCAAGCTTGGCAAAATAGGTGTTGGGAAAGGCCAGAAAGATGTGCAGGTGCTTTGAGTACGTAACATAAATGGCAAAGCCCAGGATGCCAACGATATGAAACCACCATGCGAGGCGTTCCACCACCATGAGTGCGGGAGTGCTGAAATTTTGGAAAAGTGGAATCAGGTAGGCACTGAAGAAAAGCGTGCCGGTATTTACATAATGCGCATCCCGTGTCTGTAAGATCTGGTCGGTGGCATTCATGGTGAGGATGGCCGTCATCAAAACAATTTCTATAAACAAAATTAAATTGGCATCTAACCTTGGCCATTGGGTCATTTCTGCTGACCAGAAACGGGCGAGCTTCAGTACATTTCTGCGCAGCAGGAAGAAGATGCACGCCAGCAAAACAGCTACGGCCAAAAATTCAAACAGGTTCATCAACACATTGTAAAATTCACTCAGGTACGGTGCAAACAGGCGGTGTGTTCCCGCCACGCCATCCAACACAAATTCAAGAACCTCGAGGTTGATCACGAGAAATCCAACATAAATGAAGAAGTGTAAAAAAGCAGGAATGAATTTTTTGAACATTTTTCTCTGCCCAAAAGCAACCAGGATCAGATTTTGCAGCCGCGCCATCTTGTCGCCTGAGATTTCCGTTTGCTTACCCAATTGGATGGTGCTTCGGATTCTCAGGATCCGTTTCCGGATCAGAAAGACTGCAACACCCAGGGTGATGATGAAGACGATTTGTTGAAGCACTGCCATGATGAATATTTCAGGCGGAAGTTACTGGACGCTTTCGGTTGAACCAATAGTTTGAAACAAAACCCTAAAAATCGGGGCCTTGTTTGCAGCAACGTGAAATTTCTATACTTTTGTGGCCCATCTGCTTAAATGGGTGGATTTATTGCCGGTGACGTAGCTCAGTTGGTAGAGCAAAGGACTGAAAATCCTTGTGTCGGGGGTTCAATTCCCTCCGTCACCACATCAAAAGCCTCAGGAATACTGAGGCTTTTGTTTTTACGGTCTTGCTGACTCCTGGCGGTAAATCCTTACGCACGCTATACAATATTGTCACGACTCCTTCAGTTTGTATTGATAAGTTCTCCTGATTTCTCAAATTCTATTAATTGACAAAGATGATAAGGTTGGGAAGCATATTGCTCTTAATTCTAGCCATTAATATCCCCTTATTTAGTCAAAAAGGAAGGGCTCTTCGGGCTGAGGCTGGAGTAAAATTAAAGGTTTCCTATTTATCACTTTCGGATTTAAACTCAGAACTAACGGCACAGGGATTTCTCCCCTTTGATAATGTAACTGATGAGGTTGAATTTCTTTTCAATGTTAAACACGCCAAAGTACCATTTCATGTGCTCTTTGGATCATCCCTTGGAGGAAGTGAGACCCGCGATCAAACGTCTTTCACGGTACTTCGTTCAAATTCCTCGTCCATAGGCCTTCTTACTGACTTAATTTTTCACCGGGTTTCAATAAGGCCGCTGGTCGTCTATCAAACTGTAAGACTGGCAGGAGAAATTTATACAGCAGCGACAGGAGTCAGTGCATTGACTACACTTTCCGGTAGTAAAATTCATTACTTCTCAGACGGCCTACGGGGCGGACTTCAAGCATTGATCTACGTAGGCTCGAGCTACAAATTTTTGATTGGAGCGGAAGGGTGCTACTACTATTTGTTCGATGAAAGAGAATGGCAATTCTATCCGTACGGGATAAACGCCAACCTCCCGGCTCCGGCTCAAGGTGAACCTTCTTTTGGATTGGTGTTTATGTACCGGCTTTGATTCGGATTGTGTTGGCTGCCACCCACGCAGTAGTCCATGCTGCCTGAAAATTAAAGCCCCCGGTTTCACCATCCACATTCAATACCTCTCCGGCAAAAAATAATCCGGGCACTTTTTTACTTTCCATTGTTTTCAAATCAATATCCGATAAGGCAATTCCACCACAGGTAACAAACTCTTCCTTAAATGTGGTTTTGCCCTGGATGTCGAAAGGACACGCATACACAAACTCAATCAGTTTGTTAATATGTTTATTCGGAATCTCAGACCATGCTCTGCCGGGTTCAATTTCCGATTTAGCACAAAGAAATTCCCACAACCTCCTGGGCAAATCAAACTGAGGCGAAGTAACAATTCCCTTTTTACCCGACAGTAATTTCAACTGCATAAGCGTTTCCCGCACCTGCAACTCCGGCAGGCCGGTCCAATTGACAAGCGCTGTAAACCGATAGTTCTGCTGGTGTAGGTATTCGGCTGCCCAGGCCGATAATTTAATCACGGCCGGACCACTCAACCCCCAATGCGTAATTAACACCGCCCCGGTCTGTAAAAACTTGGTGCCGGCAATCCGTACTTCTGCCTTGGGTACCGTTATGCCCATCAATTCAACAAACTCTTTAGACGGATCATTAAAAGTGAATAGTGATGGAATGGGTGGAACCAACTCATGCCCAAGGTCCACCAACCATTGATAGTTTTCAGGTTTATTGTAGCCACCGGTTGTTATCAATATTTTGTCAGCTTGATATTCTTCATGACCACAATGGACAACGAATTGATTTAGCGCACGTGAAATCTTCTTCACCTCCATGCCCGTTTTGATTTCTACTGCATGTTCGTTGGCTGCCTTCAAAAAACAATCAATAATGGTTTGGGAATTATCCGTAACGGGAAACATCCGTCCATCCGCCTCTGTCTTTAGTTGTACACCATGCTTTTCAAACCAGGACACTGTATCGGCTGCCGAGAATTGGTAGAATAGATTCTTTAGTTGCTTTTGCCCGCGCGGATAATGGTGCGATAATGCAGCCGGGGTAAAGCAATGATGGGTAACATTGCATCGACCGCCACCGGATACCTTTACTTTCGCCAGTAGTTTGGTTGTTTTTTCTAGGATGAGTACGCGCAGATCTTTTCTGTTTTCTGCAGCCTGGATGGCCCCAAAAAATCCGGCTGCTCCGCCACCGATTACAATCAGGTCATACGGTTTCACAAATCGATCACGACTTGTCCGCGCAGTAAATCATCGAACGTGTCGCGCTTGCGTATCAGTTTGGCTTCGCCCTTGTAAATCAACACCTCAGCCGGGCGTAACCGTGAGTTGTAATTAGAGGACATGGAATACCCATAGGCTCCTGCATTTTTTATGGCAAGAATGTCCCCTTCACGGACTTCGTTTAACTTTCGATCAGCCCCCAACGTATCGGTCTCGCAAATGTTCCCCACCACCGTGTACACTTTTTGGGTTCCTGTGGGGTTCGAGACGTTGATGATTTCGTGATAGGCCTCATACATCATCGGGCGGATGAGATGATTCAGTCCTGAGTTTACTCCGGCAAATGTTACCGAAGGCGTAGACTTAACCACATTGGTCTTCACAAACAGATAGCCGGCTTCACTCACCAGGTATTTTCCAGGTTCAATCCATAGCTCCAGTTTGCGGCCATAACTTTGATAAAACTCCTTGAAAGCCTTCCCTAATTTGAGGCCTAAGTCATAAACATTCGTTACGAGGTCGCCCGCTTTATACGCTACCTTAAATCCACCACCAAAATCAATGAAGGTTAAGGCAGGGAAATCGCGGGCAATGCCAAAGAGTATTTCGGCCATTTTTAAAAACACATCGGTTTCGGTGATCTCCGAACCGGTATGGATATGCAACCCATTTATAACGATCTGATACCGGGTTGCCAACTGCATGATTTCCGGTAGCTGATAAACCGAAATTCCAAATTTCGAATTGCTGTGACCGGTAGAAATCTTATAGTTACCACCCGCCATAATATGCGGATTCAATCGCACACAACAGGGCACCGTATTCCCGTATTTCTTTCCAAATTTCTCCAGCACCGAAAGGTTATCGAGATTAATATTCAAGCCCAACTCAACACCCGCAATGATTTCTTCAAAATCAACACAGTTGGGTGTAAACATGATTTCGTCCGGTGAAAATCCCGCTCCTAAAGCCAACTGCGCTTCCTGAATCGACACCACATCCACTCCGGCACCCTGCTGCTTTACTAACTTCAAAACAGAAATGTTAGTCAATGCCTTTGCCGCGTACTTGATTTTGACATCGGTTTCTGAAAATGCGTTTTTGAGGCTTTTGAGTTGATTGATGATTTTCGATGCATCGTAGACATACAAGGGTGTACCAAACTCTTGGCAGAGTTCCGTCACATTCAGGCCTTGAATGGAATAGGTATGGTTAATCAACTCCATAAAAAATGAAAAGGCAAATATACTGTTCGCGCCTAAGTTGCTGACGGCTAGTCACCGTTTTTTCTTGCTTATCTTTAGCCCCATGAATTTGTTCTATCGTCATTCAGGCTCCGGCCAGCCACTCATTATCCTGCATGGTTTGTTTGGGTCTTCCGATAACTGGTTTTCTCTGGCTAAGGTGTTTGCTGAAAAGTATTCCGTTTACCTGGTGGATCAGCGAAACCATGGTCAGTCGCCACACACTCCTGATTTTAACTACCAACTGCTAACTGAAGATTTGTATCATTTTATAGAGCAGCACCGGCTGTTTAAACCGCACCTCATCGGCCACTCGATGGGTGGTAAAACCGCTATGAATTTTGCGGTGAGCTATCCCGACCTGCTCGGCAAACTGATCGTAGTGGATATCGCCCCAAAACAGTACCCGGTTCATCACGATCATATTTTGGATGGATTACATGCAATTGATTTAGCAACGCTCGCTTCCCGTACGGAGGCAGACCAGATATTAAGTAACCAGATCCCTGAAGCTGAAGTGCGCCAATTCTTACTCAAGAATTTGTATCGTACCGGGGAAGGAAAATTTCAATGGCGAGTCAATCTTAAAGCGATTGATGATCATCTTGAAGAAATTGGTGCCGGCATGCAGTACTCAGGTACATTCCCGGGAGCGACCCAGTTTATTAAGGGGGCCCGTTCTAATTATTTTGCTCCCGGTGATGACGACCTGATCCGGCAGATTTTTCCAGCGGCTGAGATGGTAACTCTGGAAACCGGGCATTGGGTACAAGCCGAAAGGCCAAAAGAATTTGCAGACACTGTTATTTCATTCCTTGAAAAAAAATGAGCCCGGGTACCCTCTACCTGATTCCGAATGTGATTGCCGAAGCTACCCTGGAAGTTATTCCGCAACAGGTGATAAAAATCCTTCCCGCCATTTCGCACTTTCTTGTTGAAGATGTACGGACTGCCCGCAGGTACCTGAGCAGTTTAAAGATCTATCCGTCTATCGAAGCGCTTCATTTTGAAGTATTGAATAAAGACACCCCCGCAAACCACCTTGCCTCCTTGATGTCTCCGTTAAGTATGGGATTGAATCTGGGCGTCCTGTCTGAGTCAGGTTGTCCCGGAGTGGCGGATCCCGGAGCACTGGCGGTTGGGTATGCTCATCAACAGGGGATTCGTGTGGTGCCTTTAGTAGGGCCTTCATCGATCTTGCTGTCGTTGATGGCATCTGGCCTTAATGGCCAGCAATTTGCATTTCACGGGTACCTCCCGGTCGATGCAGTAGCCCGCACAAAAAAAATCAAAGAACTGGAGCAAGAGTCAAAACTGAAAAATCAAACCCAGTTGCTTATTGAAACCCCATATCGCAACAATGCCGTCTTCGAAAGTCTGCTGAAAACACTGCAGAATGAGACTCAGCTAACGGTTGCCATGGAGGTTACCGGCATCTCGGAATCAATTCAAACACGTTCGGTGAACGAATGGAAAAAAAATAAACCGAATTGGCCTAAAAGTCCTGCTGTATTCCTCTTCCTGGCGTGATTCCAATAAATCGATGACGCCACTTCTTGTCATATAGTCATACTTATTATCTTTGCCCCCTTAAATTGAAAACAAAGAAAATCCATGCCTTATTTATTCACCTCCGAATCCGTTTCTGAAGGTCACCCCGACAAAGTAGCGGACCAGATTTCTGATGCCTTAATCGATTATTTCTTGGCCTATGATCCCAACTCAAAAGTAGCCTGTGAAACACTGGTTACAACCGGTCAGGTAGTATTGGCCGGAGAAGTTAAATCGGAAGCCTATCTGGACGTTCAGGACATCGCCCGCGAGGTTATAAAGAAGATCGGGTACACCAAAAGTGAATACATGTTTGAGGCGAATAGCTGTGGAATATTATCCGCCATTCATGAACAATCTGCGGACATTAATCAGGGGGTTGAACGTAAGAAAAAAGAAGAGCAGGGAGCCGGTGATCAAGGGATGATGTTTGGGTATGCGACCAACGAAACGGATAATTATATGCCACTTCCGTTGGAGTTGGCCCATAGTCTTTTGCGCGAATTGGCGGCTATTCGCAAAGAAGGTAAGGTAATGACCTACCTTCGCCCCGATGCCAAGTCGCAGGTAACGATTGAATACAGTGATGATAATAAGCCCCAGCGCATAGATGCCATCGTGATCTCTACGCAGCATGACGATTTCGCAAAAGATGCGATCATGTTAAAGCAAATCAAGGATGATGTTATCAACATCCTGGTGCCGCGTATTTTGAAGAAACTTCCCAAGCGCGTTCAGAAATTATTTGGCAACGACATTCAGTATCACGTAAACCCCACAGGAAAATTTGTTATTGGTGGCCCCCATGGCGATACCGGGTTAACCGGCAGAAAGATCATTGTTGATACCTATGGTGGAAAAGGAGCACATGGCGGAGGTGCCTTTTCCGGAAAAGATCCTTCCAAGGTAGACCGTTCAGCAGCGTATGCTACACGCCACATCGCTAAAAATATGGTGGCTTCAGGCTTGTGCGATGAGGTTTTAGTTCAGGTAGCCTATGCTATCGGGGTGGCAAAACCGGTAGGTCTATATGTTAATACTTATGGATCTTCGAAGATTAAAATGACCGATGGCGAGATTGCGAGGAAGATTGAAAAGATCTTTGATATGCGGCCTTATTTTATTGAAGAACGTTTCAACCTCCGTACCCCCATCTATTCGGAAACAGCAGCCTATGGCCATATGGGTCGCGAGCCGAAAGTGGTAGAAAAGATTTTTAATAAGGGGAAAAAGAATGAGAAGAAAGTGAAGGTAGAGTTGTTCCCCTGGGAGAAACTGGATCACGTGGATGCCATTAAAAAGGCGTTCAAGCTGAACTAATAAGTAAGGGCTCCAATTGGAGCCCTTACTTATTTATACTGCCGGACTACGCCCGGCCATTATTTACTTTCGTTTTAAATTTCTTGAGCTGAGTCCGCAATGCTTCAGTCGCCAAATCCGTGGCCGCTTCGAATGAACGGGCTTGTTCCTTCGCAAACAGATTCTGTCCGGGCACGTTCAGTTTAATCTCCACGGTTTTATTTTCTATGCCTTCATTGTTCAATCGTAAAAAAACTTCGCCATCCACCAGGCGGTCATAAAAAGTCTCCAGTTTATCCACTTTCTTTTGAATGAAGTCAATTAGTTTCTGGTCGGCATCGAAGTGAATGGAGTGAACTTGCAGTTTCATAGTTAAAAAATTTAGTTAAACATGTTTCATCCGGTTTTACCTGACCACCGGAAGGTCATTTATTAGTCCAATTTATGCTTTTGGGTGTGCCTGGTCATAGGCCTTTTTCAGCTTTTCCATCGAGTTGTGTGTGTATACCTGGGTAGCCGCCAGACTGCTGTGCCCCAACAGATCTTTTACTGCATTGATCTCCGCACCCTTGTTCAACAAATGGGTTGCATACGTGTGACGTAATACATGCGGGCTTTTCTTTTCAACGGAAGTAAATAACTTCATGTACTTCTTTACGGTGCGATTTACCAGCATCGGGTAGAGAGGATTTCCACTTTCTGTAACGAGCAAGCATCCATGCGCCTTTTTATCCACTTCCATATTTCGCACCACCAGGTATTCTTTAATGATGGAAACGAGATGGGCTGAAAAAGGGATTACCCGCTCCTTGTTTCGTTTCCCTAACACGCGAACCGTGTGGTCCTTTAAATTCACATAACTCTCTTGTAACGAAATCAACTCCGTCAAACGCATCCCGGTTCCATATAAAAGTTCCAGAATCAATTGATCGCGCTTGCCTTCATGACCCTCCGGAAATATGACGTTATCAAGCAACTTTACTGTATCCTGTTCATTTACAAAGTGGGGCAACTTCTTTTTTGTTTTCAGGATTTTAATTTTCACCATGGGGTCGCGGCTAATCACCTCCTGACGCATGAGAAATTTGTAATACGAACGAAGGCAGGCGATTTTACGATTGACAGAAAGACTATCGAGTTTGGCTTCTACCAAACTGACAATCCAGGACCTGATCAGGCCATAATTCGCATCTTGGGCCGGGGTATCGGCATACTCCTTTTTAAGAAATTCTTCGAACTGCCTCAAATCGGTTTGATAGGATTTAACCGTTTTAGGACTATACCGCTTCTCGAATTGAAGATATTTCAGGAAAGAATCGACCATTACTTCACCAAACCCTGCAGTGTAAGGTCAATGTAAAAAAAAATCCCCCGCAGGAAAAGCCTGCAGGGGATTGTTTATAAAATGTCGACTAAATGTTAATAATTATCAGATGCGTACATCTTCTGACGATAGGCAGCGCGAATAACCTCACTTCTCCGCTTCACAGAAGGTTTGGTAAAAGAGGTTCTCTCCCGCAACTGGCGTAAAACCCCAGTTTTCTCAAATTTCTTCTTGAAGCGCTTCAGGGCCTTGTCGATGGATTCGTTCTCCTTAATGTTGATAATCAGCATTTTTCAATTATTTGGGCTGCAAATATAGTATTCCTGGCAACATTTAACCAAATGCTACTTCAAAATAGCCCTTGAAATTACCAATTTCTGGATTTCGGAGGTACCCTCGCCTATGGTGCACAATTTGGCATCCCGGTAGTATTTCTCAGCAGGAAAGTCTTTGGTGTAGCCATATCCTCCAAAAATCTGAACCCCCTCATTTGCCACTTCTACAGCCACTTCAGACGCATATAACTTGGCCATAGCAGATTCGCGACTTACGCTTTTGCCTTTATTTTTAAGATCGGCAGCCCGGTAAGTAAGCAAAGCGGCAGCTTCAATTTTGGTGGCCATTTCGGCCAGCTTAAATGAAATTCCCTGAAAAGCAGAGATCGGTTGGTTAAACTGATGCCGCTCTTTCGAATACCGCAATGCTGCTTCAAAGGCACCCTGAGCGATTCCTAAACTCAATGCAGCAATTGATATCCTACCCCCATCCAGCACCTTCAGTGACTGTATAAAACCGTCACCTTCCTTGCCAATGACCTGGCTTTTGTGAATCCTGCAGTCGGTAAAGATTAGTTCTGCCGTTTCCGATGCCCGCATACCAAGCTTGTTCTCTTTTTTACCGGCTGTAAATCCGGGCGTCCCTTTTTCAATGATAAAGGCGGTCATACCATGGGAGTCGCCTACCTTCCCGGTACGGGCGATAACTACTGCTACGTTCCCCGACCTACCATGGGTGATGAAATTCTTAGCCCCATTCAATACGTAATAATCGCCATCCTTGATTGCAACAGTGCGCATGTTTCCGGCATCAGATCCCGTGTTGGGTTCTGTCAGGCCCCAGGCACCGATCCATTCACCAGAAGCTAGCTTTGGCAGATAGGTTCGCTTTTGTTCTTCGCTGGCATGTTGCAAAATATGACCCGTGCAAAGCGAATTGTGAGCCGCCATGGATAGGCCAATCGAGCCATCTATTTTAGCCAGTTCAGCGATGGCTGTTACATATTCATGATACCCAAAACCAGAGCCCCCATATTCATGTGGAACGAAGACACCCATCAACCCCAATTCTCCCATCTTATGGAACAGGTCGATCGGAAATTCCTGGCTTTCATCCCATTTCATCATGTGAGGCTTGATCTCCTTTTCGCCAAAATCACGCACCATCTGGGCGATCATCTTTTGATTTTCGCTCACTTCAAAATTCAAGACCTCATCTGCAACCACGTTCATAAGTATTCCGATTTGTATTTCAGGATAGCAAAAGTATCAGAAAACCATTCAATAGCCAAACAGTTGTTAGGTAACATCACTTTTTCCGCTAATCTGTAATTCATGCCTCCGCTTTGAGAATGGTTAACGGAAAGGGGCTATTTTTGCGCGCTTAAACTTTACGTCCTAATTCATGAAAATCGCTGTAGTTGGAACAGGTTATGTGGGCCTTGTTACGGGAACCTGTTTTGCAGAGACTGGAAATACCGTAACCTGCGTTGATATTGATCCTGACAAGGTAAAAAAACTGAGCAACGGAAAAATCACCATTTATGAACCCGGTCTTGAGCAGTTATTTGAGCGAAACATTAAACAGGACCGGCTCCTTTTTACTACCGATTTAGAAAGCGGAATCAAGGACGCGCAGATTATTTTTCTTGCCTTACCCACACCCCCAGGCGAAGATGGGTCGGCCGACCTGAAATACATTTTAGGGGTAGCTGCAGAATTGGGCCCGCTTTTAAAACACTATACCGTAGTGGTTGATAAAAGTACGGTACCGGTAGGAACGGCCGATAAAGTAAAGGCAAAGATTGCCGCTAAAGCAAAGGTTGAATTTGACGTAGTCTCGAACCCGGAATTTTTGCGCGAAGGCGTAGCCGTTGACGATTTTATGAAACCCGAACGCGTGGTGATTGGAACCTCCTCTTCGCGGGCAAGAAAAATTATGGAAGCCTTGTATGCTCCCTTTGTCCGTCAGGGAAACCCGCTGGTATTTATGGATGAGCGCTCCGCAGAGCTCACGAAATATGCCGCTAATTCTTTCCTTGCCACCAAGATTTCGTTCATGAATGAGATTGCCAACCTGTGTGAGTTGGTAGGTGCGGATGTCGATTCGGTACGAAAAGGGATTGGAACCGATAGCCGGATTGGAAAGCGATTTCTGTTTCCGGGTATCGGCTATGGTGGAAGCTGTTTTCCAAAAGATGTACAAGCGTTGGCAAAGTCTTCGGCCGATGTACAATACAATTTTAAAATTCTGGAGGCTGTCATGCAGGTAAATGCCGACCAGAAAACCAGATTGATCCCTCGGATCAAAGATTACTTTCACGGAAATCTAAAGGACAAAACCATTGCTTTGTGGGGGCTCTCCTTCAAACCTCATACGGATGATATCCGCGAAGCACCCGCCCTTTACAATATTGAAGAGTTGCTGAGTGCAGGAGCCAAAATCAAAGCCCATGATCCGGAATCCATGGAAAACGTGCAACGGATTTTGGGCGATAAAATAAAATACAACGATACGCCTTATGAAGCAGCCGAAGGCGCGGACGCCATTTTCATTGCCACCGAATGGCCTGAGTTTCGTACCCCGGACTTCGAACGACTTTCTTCTCTATTGAAAAATAAGGTCATCTTTGACGGGCGCAATCTGTACGACCTGCAGCAAATGAAAGAACTTGGCTACACGTATTTCAGCATCGGACGCGAGACTATCTATGGCTAAGAAACGAGTTTTAATTACCGGGGGTGCCGGATTTCTTGGATCGCATTTATGCGACCGGTTCATCAAAGAAGGGTACTTCGTAATCGCGATGGACAATTTGATTACGGGTGATTTGCGAAACATTGAACACCTTTTCAAACATCCGGACTTTGAGTTCTATCATCACGATGTTTCCAAGTTTGTACACGTCCCCGGTGAGTTGCACTACATTCTGCATTTCGCTTCCCCGGCCAGCCCGATTGATTATCTGAAAATTCCCATTCAGACATTAAAGGTTGGATCGCTCGGAACGCATAATCTATTGGGCTTGGCACGAGTTAAAAATGCCCGCATCATTATCGCCTCGACCTCCGAAGTATACGGAGACCCCACGGTACATCCGCAAACTGAAGAGTACTATGGTAATGTGAACACCGTAGGGCCCCGCGGAGTATACGATGAAGCCAAGCGGTTTCAGGAAGCAATTACGATGGCCTATCATACGTTTCACGGCTTAGAAACACGCATTGTTCGTATTTTCAATACCTATGGCCCGCGGATGCGCCTGAACGATGGCCGGGTATTGCCTGCCTTTATCGGACAGGCGTTGCGTGGCGAAGACCTAACCATTTTTGGAGATGGTTCCCAAACCCGTTCCTTCTGCTACGTGGATGATTTGGTGGAAGGTATTTACCGCCTCTTACTTTCTGATTACGCCTTGCCGGTGAACATTGGCAACCCGAGTGAAATCACCATCAAAGACTTTGCAGAAGAGATCATCAAATTGACGGGTACTACTCAAAAAATAGTGTACAAAGATCTTCCCAAGGATGACCCCAAGCAGCGTCAACCGGATATCACCAAGGCGAAAGCGATACTGGGTTGGGAACCCAAGGTTTCGCGCGCAGAGGGATTAAGAATTACCTACGATTATTTCAAAGCGTTGCCCAGGGAAGTTCTATACCAACGCGACCATAAAAGTTTTGATGGTTATATCAAGTAGCGGTAAGCCACTTGACGGAAAATAAAAATTGCGTATCTTTGCACCACTTCTTGGTAAAAAATCAAAAGAGGGGACCGAAAGTCCCCTCTTTGTTTATAGAAATTTGATGGATATCGTTCAAAAAATACGGGAATTGGCAGAATCGCACCTGGTTGATCCGGGCCACTTTGTGGTGGATGTGATTTTGGGCAAGCATCGGCCATATAAGGTCTCGGTAATTTTGGATGGCGATGAAGGGATTACGATCGATCATTGTTCCGAAATGAGCCGGGCCTTGTCCGAAGATCTGGACAACCTCGACCTGATCAAAGAAAATTACATGTTAGAAGTTGGAACCCCGGGACTCGACCAACCTTTGAAACTGAAACGGCAGTTTGCAAAAAATACCGGACGTGGTTTAAAGGTTGTGCGCACGGACAAAACGACCTTGCATGGAACGCTAACCTCCACCAACGAAACCGGCATTTCACTGGACGCGGAAATAAAATTGACGGGAAATAAAAATAAAATTGAAATCAAACCGGTAGAAATACCTTTTAGTGAAATAGAAAGAGCAATTGTAATCGTTTCTTTTAAATAGTGACAACTATGGATACCTCCACGCTGATTGAATCGTTTGCGGATTTCGCCAAACAAAAAAACATTGATCGCCCCACCATGATTCGCATTCTGGAAGATGTGTTCCGGAATATGATTCGGAAAAAGTTTGTGGAAGACGACAACTTCGACATTATTGTCAATGCCGATAAAGGCGATCTTGAAATCTGGCGCTTCCGCGAAATTGTGGATGACGACTCCGAAGATATCTGGGAACATGATAAGATCAGTTTAACAGAGGCCCGCAAAATCGAGCCCGACTTTGAAGTAGGGGAAGAGGTGGCGGAAGAGATTCACCTGGAGGACTTTGGGCGCAGAGCGGTAACCACGGCCCGCCAAACTCTGATGCAAAAGGTGAAAGACCTGGAAAAAGATATTTTGTATCAAAAGTATAAGGACCTGGTGGGGGAGATCATTACCGGAGAGGTTTACCAGGTGTTAAGCCGGGAAGTCTTATTGATTGATGCCGAAGGAAACGAGATTTCAATTCCAAGAAACGAACAGATACCAAAAGACCGCTACCGGAAAGGGGAAAATGTTCGGGCCGTTGTGCATAAGGTAGACATGGTTAATGGAAGCCCTAAAATTATTTTGTCCCGCACTTCACCGGTTTTTGTGGAGCGCCTGTTCGAACAGGAAGTGCCCGAGGTATACGATGGCTTAATTACGATAAAGAAAGTGGTTCGGGAGCCCGGGGAGCGCGCCAAAGTGGCCGTTGAATCGTATGATGATCGCATTGATCCGGTGGGTGCTTGTGTGGGCATGAAAGGTTCCCGCATTCATGCGATTGTCCGTGAACTTCAAAATGAAAACATTGATGTAATCAATTTTACTGAAAATCTGGAGTTGTTTATACAACGCGCCCTGAGCCCGGCTAAAATTGTCAGCATTAAAATTGATAAAGACAACAACCGTGTTTCGGTATTTCTGAAGCCCGACCAGGTTTCTTTGGCCATTGGCAAAGGTGGTCTAAACATTAAACTGGCGAGCCGGTTGGTGGGCATGGAAATCGATGTGTTCCGCGAAACCGATGGTGAGCAGGAGGAAGATGTTGACCTGGATGAATTTGGAGATGAAATTGAAAGCTGGGTAATTGATGAACTCAAGCGCATTGGTCTTGATTCTGCGAAGAGTGTATTGAACTTGAACAAGGAAGAATTGGTGCGCAGAACCGACCTCGAAGAAGAAACTATCGAAGGTGTTCTTAACGTGTTGAAGAAGGAGTTTGAGTAAGGTTATCCGCAATAAAAGACAGAGTAAAACAATTTAAATCGCGATATTTGGGCATGGCAGAAGAAAAGATGATACGGCTTGGGCAGGCTTCTCGCAAACTCAATGTGGGCCATAATACCATTTTGGATTTTTTGGCCAAGAAAGGGTTTAGCGTAGAGAATAATCCCAATGCAAAGCTCACCCCTGAGCAATTTGCCATGCTTTCCAAAGAGTTTGCTTCTTCCGCATCCGAAAAAGCAGAAGCCTCAGGGCTTACGATTGGAATAAAGCTCACGGAAACTCCCCCTGCTAAAGTGGAGCCTGAAGTGATCCGCAAGAAGAGCGAGGAAGAAGAGAGCGTATTAATCAAAAATCTTGGATCGAAGGAAATTGTAAAACCGAAAGAAGAACCAAAGGCGGATAAAGTTGAACTTGAAAAACCAAAGCTGGAGGGGATCAAAGTAGTTGGTAAGATTGACCTTGAAAAGAAGAAGACCAAGAAGGAAGAAAAGGCGGTGGCTGAAGAAAAAGCGGAAGTAAAGGAAACTCCTTCCGTACAAAAACCAGCCGAGCCTGAAATGGAAACCATTAAGGCCAAAGCGAATAAACTGCAGGGGCTGAAAGTGGTTGACAAGATTGAATTGCCGGTAGAGAAAAAGAAAGAGCCTGTTGCCTCCTCCGACATCAGCAAAACTGCAGGACAGAAACGGCCACGCAAACGACTGGATACCGGAAGACCGGTTACACCCGCGGGCGGACAACAACGCGGTCAGCAAAAAGCATTTCAACCGCGGCAGCAAAAAGCCGAGCCTACCGATAAAGAAATTCAGGATCAGATTCGTGCTACCCTCGCAAAATTAAGCGGAGGCCATAAGAAAGTTACCGGGGCCAAGTATCGCAAGGAAAAACGTCAGGCCATTTCTGAAGCGGAAGAAGAGCGTTTGTTGCAGGAACAAGAATCATCGAAAACGCTGAAGGTAACCGAGTTTATTTCCGCCAATGACCTGGCCTCCATGATGAACGTTTCGGTGAACGATGTAATCTCCACCTGCATGGGGTTGGGCATGTTTGTTTCCATCAACCAACGACTGGATGCGGAAGCAATTACCGTAATTGCTGATGAGTTTGGATACGATGTTCAATTTACTTCGTCCACCGAAGAGGAAGTGGAACAAGAACAGGAGCAGGATGCGGAAGAGGATCTGAAAGAGCGTGCTCCGATTGTAACCATTATGGGTCATGTAGACCATGGAAAAACTTCCTTACTGGATTACATCCGCAATACCAAAGTTACCGCCTCCGAGGCCGGTGGCATTACGCAGCACATTGGCGCTTATGCTGTAACCACCAAAAGTGGAGATAAGATTGCCTTTTTGGATACTCCGGGTCACGAAGCCTTCACCGCGATGCGCGCCCGGGGAGCCAAACTGACTGATATTGCCATCATCGTGGTGGCAGCCGATGACGATGTAATGCCTCAAACCAAAGAAGCGATAAACCACGCGCAAGTAGCGGGTGTACCCATCATTATCGCGATAAACAAAATTGATAAGCCCGGGGCGAACCCGGAAAAAGTAAAAGATTCACTCTCTAAAATCAATATCCTTGTCGAAGACTGGGGTGGTAAGTATCAGTGTCAGGCCATCTCGGCAAAAACAGGCCAGGGAATAGATGATTTGCTGGAGAAAGTCTTGTTGGAGGCTGAAATATTAAATCTCAAGGCCAACCCTGATAAACCCGCAGTGGGTTCAATTATTGAGGCTTCGTTGGATAAAGGCCGCGGGTATGTTACTACGTTAATGGTACAGGCAGGCACGTTGCGCGTTGGCGATGTAATGGTAGCTGGCTCTAATCATGGCCGTGTAAAAGCAATGTTTGATGATACCGGAAACCGGGTTCAGGAAGTAGGACCCTCCACTCCGGTGCAGGTATTGGGTTTGGATGGCGCCCCCCAGGCTGGTGAGAAATTCCAGGTTATGGAAAGCGACCGCGAAGCCCGCGAAGTTGCCAACAAACGCAGCCAGATTGTACGCGAACAAAGCATACGCACGAAGAAGCATATCACGCTCGATGAAATTGGAAGACGCCTGGCAATCGGGTCCTTTAAGCAATTGAATGTAATTGTAAAAGGTGACGTGGATGGATCCGTAGAAGCCCTTTCGGATTCCTTGCTGAAACTCACCACTGAAAAGGTGGCCGTCAGCATCATTCATAAAGGAGTTGGCCAAATATCAGAGTCCGATGTATTGTTGGCTTCTGCCTCGGATGCCATCATTCTGGGCTTCCAGGTCCGGCCTTCTTCTTCGGCCCGCAAGTTGGCAGAAAACGAAGAAATCGAAATCCGGTTATATTCCATCATCTACGATGCCATCGATGAGATCAAGGCTGCCATGGAAGGAATGCTGGAGAAGGAGATGGAAGAAGTAATTGTTGGCAATGCCGAAGTTCGCGAAGTATTCAAGATTTCGAAAGTGGGTACTGTGGCCGGCTGTATGGTTACCGATGGGTACGTAAAACGCAATAACCCGATTCGATTAATTCGCGAAGGTATTGTGGTTTACTCCGGTGAAATGACCGCCTTGAAACGCTTTAAAGATGATGCCAGCGAAGTGAAGGCTGGTTTTGATTGTGGTATCAGCATCAAAAACTTCAACGACATGAAAGTTGGCGATGTGATCGAGAGCTATGAAAACCGGGAGGTAAAGAAACTCTAATAAATAACTTGCATATAAAGTAAAAAGCCTGACCGGGTTTCGGTCAGGCTTTTCTTTTTTCAATGCTTCGGTAGCCCTTACTTATTAAAGGCATCCTGAACACTGGGAGCATTCTCTGATCCGGCCGCAGCCTCAAAACCTTTCCGCACACTAAAGTCCTCGCCTCCGCCAAATAAATTCAAAGCCATGCGCTTAAAAAATCCACGTACATAGGTATTGTACTCCCGCACCGCTTCATTATAACGCTGGCGGGCCACGTTGATTCTGTTTTCCGTTCCCTCCAACTGCGATTGCAATTCCTGGAAATTTTCGGTTGAGCGAATCTGCGGATACGCTTCAAATGCCAGGTTGATGGCCGTATTAATCTGACGACCGGCAATCTCCAGATCTTCCGGAGTTTTGGCGTTGACAATCCCTGCCCGGGCCTGCGTAACGGACGTTAAAATACCCCGCTCATTCTCGGCCGCCTCCTTTACGGTGGCTACCAAATTTGGCACCAGATCAGCCCTGCGCTGGTAGGTTGCCTGTACATTGGCAAACGCTTCGTTTACGGATTCCTGCGATCCGACAGCCTTGTCATAGACTCCTGTTCCCCACATAAAGAAACCCACTCCAAAAACGACTATAATTCCTACAATTATTAACGTTGTAATTAGTCCTTTGCTCATAGTAGTTGTTTTTTACAGGCGCAAAGCTACGGATTTATGAGAAATTGTATCAATACACTCTGCTTCATGCTGATTCTCTTGAACGGTTGCGAAATTGATCGAAATAAAAATGTTGATCGGTCAAAATTTCAATTCACAATTGGTGATGATGCTGAGCTCTTCTTCCGCAATGTTCGTCAAATCTATTATGATCGGGCCAGTCCGGATGGAACGTGGCAGGCCTACTCCTTTCATGATCGTTACAAGGGGAATGAAAGACCCGTAATTGTTCCTGTCATCGTTATCAACTGGATTAAAGACGAGGCCTACTTATTAATTGACACCAATGACTTACTTGCTGACGAAGATGAACTTCGCGTTATTATTTCGAATACGCAGCCTGACACCATTGTCTTACGGGATCGAGGCCGCGAACGCATGCTCGAGTTTGGCAGTAAATTGTTTGAGGCCATTCAGGCCAACCAATCCATGCAAATCAAAAACAAAGGCATTTATTCGCCAATGTTAACTGAAGAAGTTGATCGTGAGGCATTTCGGGTTACCATGGCCGATTTTTACCGACTGATTCGTGTATTCTAGTCTTTCGGGTTAGGCCTTTCGCAATAAGTGTCCATTTCACTACAATTTCAACTATTTCTGACTCCGGTAAACTAAATTTAGTGGTTGAGGTCACGATTGAATGGGCCTCATAGACCCTATTCTACCTGCGGGCATCAGGCACAGACGAAATTGCCCCAATCCTGACCCTTTCAAACTGCTTGCTAAATATTTTGAATGAATACGTACCTACTCCAAAACTGACTCACACACAAGGCGGCAATACTCAGGACGAATAAAAAAGGAGAGGCTATCTCTCCTTTTCAATTAGCTCAACAAGAAGTAAAATCAGGACACCAAACTTTTCTCCATCAGAAATTCCGCAATTTGAACCGCATTGGTTGCAGCCCCTTTACGCAGGTTGTCTGACACCACCCACATGTTCAAGGTGTTTGGTTGCGACTCATCCCTGCGAAGGCGACCAACAAACACCTCATCGCGGCCTTTTGAATTGATGGGCATCGGATAGACGTTGTTCTTAACGTCATCCTGCACCACTACACCCGGTGTTTCTTCCAACAATTCCCGTACTTCCTTCAACTCAAAATCCTTGTAAAACTCCACGTTAACAGCCTCTGAATGTCCCCCGATGGTGGGAATCCTTACCGTGGTGGAGGTTACTCCAATCGTCTGATCCTCAAGGATTTTACGCGTTTCATTCACCATTTTCATCTCTTCCTTGGTATACCCATTGTCCAGGAAGGAATCGATGTGCGGCAACGCATTCATATCGATTTTATGAGGGTAAACCTTGATGCCATTGGTAATGCCTTGCCGTTCTTCCATCATTTGCTGCACTGCATCCTTTCCCGTGCCGGTAACAGATTGATACGTTGAAACAACAATGCGCTTGATCTTGTATTTCCGATGCAACGGTGCCAGAGCCATCACCATTTGAATGGTCGAACAATTGGGGTTGGCAATGATTAAATCTTCATTGGTTAATACATGGCCATTGATTTCCGGAACAATCAACTTTTTGGAGGGATCCATCCGCCAGGCGGAAGAATTGTCAATCACGATCGTTCCTTTCTCCGCAAACCGGGGAGCCCATTCCAACGAAGTGCCGCCACCGGCTGAAAAGATGGCAATATCAGGAGCCAATGCTACTACCTCCTCCATGCCCTTAATCGTATATTCTTTCCCTTTAAATTTTATGGTTTGGCCTACTGATTTGGCAGAGGCTACTAAATACAAATCATCAAATTCTACCTGGCGCTCATCCAGCACCCTTAGCATTTCCTGGCCTACCAGGCCGGTTGCTCCTACTACGGCTAATCTCATTTTCTTATTATTTTTAACGAGTTGCAAACTTACTTTTTTGAACGCAGGTGATGAAAAAAATATTCCTTATCCCGGGATTTCTTTTTTATGCAAGCGTTTGTGCTGCCCAGGTCAATGACGATTTCTCGGATGGGGACCTAACGAACAATCCGCAGTGGACCCCCGATTTCGCCAATCACTGGACGGTGGACAATGGTAGATTACGTTCAAATTCATCAACCGCATCCTCTTCCTTTTTCATTACTACCCCCTCGGTAAAAGCATTGGAGGCACGTTGGGAAATACTCGTTACCCTTCAATTCAATACTTCTAGTGCCAATTATGTGGATGTTTATCTAACCTCCGATCAATCCAATCTACTGAGTCTCACAAACAGCGGGTACTTTGTTCGCATCGGGGGAACTCCCGATGAAATCAGTCTTTATAAAATAAATTCGGGTACAACAACCATCCTGATCAACGGCACCGATGGAGTTACCAATTCGTCCAACAATACAATCCGAATTAAAGTAATCAGGGATGCTACTAACACCTGGACGTTAGAGCGCGATGCTACCGGGGGAACCACCTACTTTTTAGAGGGTAGTGCCCATGACAATTCTTTCACTACCTCCCATTTTTTTGGAATCCGGATTCAACAATCTACCGCCAGTTTTTTCAACAAGCACTTCTTTGACGATATCTATGCCGGGGAAATTATTTTTGATGATGATCCACCTATCCTGGAGCAGGTATCGGTTATTTCGTCCAATCAACTCTCGCTACAATTCAATGAGCCGCTGTTACCCGCCACGGCTCAAGAGATCACCAACTATGCAGCCTCCAATGGATTGGATAACCCGGAAATCGCTGACTTACTCTCCGATGAAAAGACAGTTCATCTAACGTTTTCTGAAGCTTTTCAAAACGGAGTAATGAATGAACTTTCGGTAACAGGAATCAAAGACGCGGCTGGAAACATGATCATTCCCATTGCTAAATCTTTTCTTTTTTTTGTACCAAAACCCGTAGTGCCAAAAGATTTAATCATCACCGAAATCTTTGCCGATCCGCTGCCTATGGTTGGATTGCCAGATGCCGAATTTGTTGAAATCTACAACCGCAGCCCTCATCCGGTAGACATGAGCGGATGGACGCTTTCGGATGCAAGCTCCTCAGCCCAGTTTCCATCGCAACTTATTTTGCCGGGACAATACTGGATCATCACATCGAATGCAACGGCCCAACAATTTACTTCCCTGGGGAAGGTACTCGGTATACCCAACTTCCCAACGCTCAACAACAGTGAAGAAACCCTCCTGCTTCGAACTTCTGACAACGTTCTCATCGACTCCATTCAATACAACCTAAGCTGGTATCGGGATGAAGAAAAAGCGGCTGGCGGTTGGTCGTTGGAATTGATTGATGTAAACAACCCTTGCGGGGAAGAGGACAACTGGACCGCCAGTGAGGATGATAGCGGTGGCACACCCGGTAAGGTCAATTCTGTAAATGGAAACAAGCCCGATGTTACCGGACCAAAACTATTATCCCTTTCAGTAGCCACCCCCCAAGAACTGCTTCTGGTTTTCGATGAAAAGCTCGAGCAGGCATTACGTTCCGATTGGTTCAGCATCGGGCCCGTAATTGAAATCGTTGCGGCCAGTTATACCTCGCGTTCATTAAGGGAAGTAAAACTAACGCTGGGTGCTCCTCTTGCTGCCAGGGTTCGTTATTTACTTACCATTTCCAATCTTCAAGACTGCAGCGGAAATTTTATTCAAACCGGTTTTAATAAAATGGAGTTTGCTTTGCCGGAGCTGGCACTGCCGGGAGACGTACGAATCAACGAAGTACTTTTTAATCCACGCTCCGGGGGCGTTGATTTTGTGGAGATTTTTAATGCCACTGATAAATACTTCAACCTTAAAAATTGGGTTTTGGGTAATTACGAAAATGAACTCCTCTCCAATACAAGAATCCTTAGTCCATCGGATATTCTATTTTCACCCAAAACCTACCTGGTTATAACCAGTAATGGAACCATTCTTAAAAATGAGTACCCTTTGGCCGTGGAAACGAATTTCATGATCACTCCCATTCCTTCCATGAATGATGATGCGGGCTCGATTGGAGTCGCTACCGAAACGGGAGAAATTATTGATTCATTTCAGTACGATGAAGACATGCACAACCCATTACTGAAAGAAACAGAGGGGGTTTCGCTCGAACGAATTTCCTTCTCAGAATCAACCAACAGTCGCAATAATTGGAAATCGGCCAGCAGTGCTGCCGGCTTTGCAACACCGGGATACCTGAATTCAAATGCGCGTGGAGATAGCCAGGTTGATGAAAACGAAGTAACGATTGAACCTGAGATTTTTTCGCCCAGTCAGGTTGGGCAAGATTTTGCAAAGATCAACTATAAGTTTGATCAAGTTGGATGGGTGGCCAACATCAAAATTGCTGATGCACAGGGGCGGGAGATAAAGGAAATTGCGAACAATGAAACACTAAGTTTGGAAGGATTTTTTCGTTGGGATGGCGATCGCAATGATGGCAGCAAAGCACGAATGGGCTATTACATTGTTTGGTTTGAGGCATTCTCATTAGACGGAACGGTTAAGACGTTCAGAAAAAGGGTGGTGATCGGACAGTAAAGTGCAACTTCCATAACTGAACTGTCAATTTTACTTGAATTGGTGATTTCCCCAGACATACCATTACAATCGATTTAATAGTTCGGTTCTATTTTTTGTTTCAAGCACGACCCCGTATTTTTGCCCATCTTTTTCAAAACCCTTAAAAAGGACTGTTTTATGGCCAAATCGAAGAAAAAACCAGCCAAGCCTGCTAAGAAAGCTGCCGCGAAGACTAAATCTGCTTCAAAAAAAGTGAAGAAAGTAGCTCCAAAGGCAAAGAAAACTTCCAAGAAAGCACCCGCAAAGAAGGCCGCTCCTAAGAAAGTTGTCGCTAAAAAGGTGGCTCCGAAAAAAGTAGTCAAAAAAGAAGCGGTGAAACCGGTCATGAAAAAGGCTTCAGAACCCATCGCGCCTAAAAAGACAGAACCAAAACCCATCGCGCCACCCATTAAGCTTTCGCCTTCTCAATTAAACATTTTCCCGATTATCAATCAGCGGCCCATTGCCCATAAACCGGCTAAATCTATTGCGGTGTCGGAGGATAAGACACGCTACAGCGATGAAGAATTGAAGGAGTTTGAAACTTTGATCCTGGGCAAACTTGAAAAAGCGCGCGAAGAGTTTCGCATCTTGAAAGAAACGTTGAATCGTAACAACGATGCCGGTACCGATGCTACGTCCGGTGGAAATACAAAAGTACTGGAAGATGGCGCTGAAACAGCTGAGAAAGAAAATCTGAGTCAGTTGGCTGCCCGCCAACAGAAATACATTACCAATCTGGAAAATGCCCTGGTACGCATCAAGAATCGTACGTACGGAATTTGTTCAGTTACGGGCAAGCTAATACCGAAAGAGCGCCTGATTGCGGTTCCTCACACCACCCAGTCAATCGAGGCTAAAATGATGAAACAAGATTAAGAATTAACCTTCCCTCTTCTTAAAGAAGAGGTATTTTTCTCTATGGATTTCCTACAGAACCACATCGAAGCTTTGATTTTTTGTTCGCCCACACCTGCCAAGGTGGCGGACATCAAAGCTTGTTTATCAGAAATGTTTAATGCCGATGTGCCGGAAGAAGATATCGTAGGGGCATTGACCCGCATTGAAGAAAAATTTCAGGGCGAAGAATTTTCCTTTCAATTGAATAAATCGGGAGGTGGCTACCAATTTTTAACCAAGCCGGCCTACCAGGCCAGCATTGGCATCATGCTAAAGCAACAATCGAAAAAACGATTGTCTACCTCGGCTATGGAAACGCTTTCCATCATTGCCTACAAACAACCTATTTCCAAAACGGAGGTGGAGAATATCCGCGGAGTAAATTGCGACTATGCCATCCAGAAATTGTTGGATAAAGGCTTGATCGAAATACTTGGCAAAGCAGAAACCATCGGCCGGCCGATTCTATACGGAACCAGTGCCAAATTCATGGAATATTTTGGCATTAACGACATTAACGAGTTACCCACACCAAAAGACTTTACCAGCGAGGTGAACACGATTGGCGAAGTTCCTGAAAATCAATAACCCCATTCGCTGCCAGTCGAAATGACGGCAGTTCAGAACTATTCATAATTTAATCCGACCTTTAGCCATCGGCTGATTGTCTTTCAATCATTCGATTAACCCAATCTCTTATGGCACGTCCCAGAAAATCATCCTCCGGAAAAACTTCCTTCGGCAAACGCAGCGATGCAGAGAAGTCATTTCGCAACCGGAAAAAAGAAAAACCGGAAGGTCGTTATGGAGAAGAGCGCTCTTCCCGAAGTAAATTTACGCGAAGCGGTGATGCCGATCGTAAGCCCCGGTTTACACGTTCCGAAAAACCCACCTTTAGAAAACGCGATGGCGGTGGTGATGAATCTGGGAAATTCTCAAAACGATTTGACGCCAAAGAGGGTGGATCACCTTTCAAGAAGAGATCGTTTTCATCCGACAAACCAACATTTGCCCGCAAAAGCTCGGGCGGGTTTACCAAAGGGCCCGGAGGCTTTGAGAAGAAGAGCGGGGATCGATTTGAAAAACGCGATCAACCCTTCAAAAGAAAAAGTGTTGGCGGCTTTGATAAGAGCAAATCCAATCGCTTTGAAAAGAAGTCCTTCGATCGCCAGGAAGGTGGAGAGAAACCTACCTTCAGAAAAAGAGAAACCGGCCGCTTCGATTCGCGCTCGGCAGGCCCTTCCAAATTTCCGAAAAAACCTTTTGATAAAAGAACTGCGCGAGACGAAGGGGAAAAGACACCCGCCAAAGGCAACTACGGACTTCCTTACAAGCGCAAACCCTACAATAAATTACGCGATGTAAAATCTACGAAGCGTGTCCATGTTGATGAAAAAGTCAAAACCGATTCTGATCTAATTCGATTGAACAAGTTCATTGCTAACAGCGGAGTAGGAAGCCGGAGAGAAGCCGATGAATTGATAAAAATGGGATTGATTACCGTGAATGGCGAAGTGGTAACAGAAATGGGACACAAGGTAAAGCTGACCGATGAAGTTCGGTACGAAGGCCGCAAGCTGAAAGCAGAGAAGCCGGTTTACATCCTGTTGAATAAACCGAAAGGATTTATCACGACCACCGATGATCCGCAAGAACGCAATACTGTCATGAACCTGGTTGCCAGTGCCGGGAAGGAAAGAATTTACCCTGTGGGTCGACTCGATCGAAACACCACGGGTCTCTTGTTGCTGACTAATGATGGAGACCTTGCCGATAAACTAACTCACCCCAGCTACAATGTAAAAAAGATATACCGGGTAGAGTTAGACAAACCAATCGCGAAAGCCGACTTTCAAAAAATTACCGATGGCGTATACCTGGAGGAAGGAAAAGCCATCGTTGATGATTTGGCCATCGTAGAAGGCGACAACAAAGTACTGGGGATTGAATTACACATTGGGTGGAACCGGATTGTGCGTAGAATTTTTGAATCCCTCGGATATGAAGTAGTTAAACTGGACCGGGTAGTTTATGCCGGTCTTGATAAAAAAGACCTGGGCCGGGGCGAATGGCGGTTTTTAAAGCCGGAAGAAATTGTTCGGTTGAAACATTTCAAATAGGCAAGCGCTGAGGAAAAGGAACAGGGTCCATGAAAATTCACGGACCCTGTTTTTGTTTAATCACTCTTCAGATTTTGAACCGGATTTACAAACGTAGCCCGGATCGTTTGAGAGCCAATGGTGATGACGCCAAATACCAACAATACAAGAACTCCAATGGCAATTACGGTTGCATCAAAAGATGTATGGTAGGCGATCAGCTGCAGCCAGGCATTGTTGGCGAAATAGGCCAGGGGTACCCCAATCAACACAGAAAGCGCAATCAGTTTAACAAAACCCTTCGAAAGCAAGGCCACCAAAGCCGTGTTGCTCGATCCTAAAATTTTCCGGATAGAAATCTCCTTAATGCGCGTTTCCGTTGTATAGGTAGCCATGCCCAATAAACCGAGGCACGAAATCATTATCGCCAGCGAGGCAATCACAGTGAGGATGGTTACAATATCCCCAAATACGATTTCGTAAAACATTTTAATCTCCGAATCTACGGGTTTGAAATCCACTTTCAGGTCGGGGTTAACGGTTGCCCATGCCTTTTCAATGGTGCGGGCAGCCTCTTCGTATGAACCCAAATATGACACTTGCAATAAATTGAACTGGTCAGGATTGTAAAGTAAGGCCATCGGACTTATCTCGCGGGTCAAATCCCGATGGTTGTAATCGCTCACCACACCGATTATGGTTCGCTTTGAAGAATCCGATTCCTGAATCAGTTCCTGACCCAGCGCCTCCTGGGCAGATCCAAGATTGAATTTCTCCACTGCCTTTTTATTAATGACGATATAATCACCATTGGTCTCTTTCCCTTCTATCGAATAGAAGCGGCCGGCCATCAATTCAATATTCATGTTGGTGAGATAATCCTCATCAACCAAAAAATAACCCATATTCACCCATTCGGGGTCATCGAGGATGCGTTTATAACCACCGCTATAGGAAATGCCCGCAGCAGGAACATGCGAGGCCGCAGCAACACTGGTAATGGTATTGAATTTCGTCAGTTCATTTTTCAGGTTTTGAGCCGAAGTGTTGTTCAGCCGAATCATAATATTTTTATCCATGTTAAATCCATGGTCCTGATTCAGGAATAACTCCAACTGATTGTACAACACCAGTACCGATAGAATGAAGAAGAGTGACAATGTAAATTGAGAAACCAGCAGTGCCTTCCGAATACCGATTCGTGAAAACAATTTAAGATTGCCCAAATTCTTGAGCACCTTCACCGGCTGAAATCCGGAGAGAACAACCGCTGGAAAGAACCCAGCCAGAATTCCAACCACCAGCGCAAATACTATGAATATTGCCAGCACCATTTCATTCAACTCAAGGTCCCATCTAAAAATGCGTGCAAAATTCAATTGGAGAATCATGGGCTTTAAAAGGATAAGGAATGCCATGGCTAATACCAGGGCCACCAGCGCCACCATCACCGATTCGCTCAGGAATTGGGTAAAGATCTGCCAACGCGCTGCGCCTGTAACTTTGCGAATCCCTATTTCCTTGGCCCTTGTTAGCGATCGTGCAATGGAGAGGTTCGTGAAATTAAAACAGGAGGTAAGTAATATGAGTAGTGCCAACCCACCCAGGAAATAGATGAACAACCAGGGCAACACGGGTCCGATCGGATTATTATTGAAAGGGCCTGGTGTAATAGCCATCAGCGGCTGCAAAGCAAACTTCATTTTATATACTCCGGGATTCTCGATACTGCCAATATGCTTCTCAAAGATTTTATCCAGGTTATGCTGCATCACTTCGGTCGACTGCCCAGCCTGGGGCATAACGTACGTCCAGCCATTCCAATAATTAGTCCAATCGGTTAATGTCTGTTTGCTGGGTAGGCTATTGACGGTGGCTATGCTGGCCAGCGCTTCAAATACGATGTGCGATTTATTTTGGGTCTCTTTAAGTACCCCGGTTACCGTATAGGTGCCGATGTCACCCACTTTTAGAGTTTGGCCAACCGGATTCTCTTCCTTAAAAAGTTTGTTCGCTGCCTTTCGGGTAAGTACTACGGTATAAGGTTCTTTCAAGGCAGTGGTTGGATCACCATACAGAAACTCGTAGTCAAAGAATTCAAATACTTCAGGGTCGGCAAAAAAGCCTGAGATGGGGATGTTGATGTCTTGATTTTCGAATTCAATCCAGCCGTTGCCAAAACCACGCATTAAGCGTACTACTTGCTCAATGCCTGTGTAATTTTCTTTCAACTCCAGCCGCAGGGTCATGGGCGAGGCCGCATTTTCCTGGCTGTCGGTTACCACACCATTCTGATCCACAGCTTGCGTTACAATGCGATAAATTCTATCCCGATTTGGATTATGCCGATCATAATTGAATTGATCGGCCACCAGCATAATGATTCCCATGCATACGGACATGGCTACGGCCAATCCGAAAATATTAATGGCTGAAAAAAACTTATGTCGAAGCAAACTGCGTATGGCAGTTTTAATGTAATTCCTAAACATGATTTTCGATTTTAAGTAATAATCTGGTTATTGGATGCCCAGGTAAGGGTATAGGTGGCTGCATTTTTCTTTAACCGAAACGAAAGCTCAGAACCTGAGAGATCGAGAATCAAATACTGAACTTCCTCCTCGGTAATTAGCACCAGTTTTTTGCCTTCATTCTCCAATCTCCATTTGCCTTGTTTTGCATTTTGAAGGGGTGATGTCGATTGCCAGCTACCATCTTCAGAAAAGCTGATTTGCGTGTCTCCTGGCAAGGAATGATGGATGCCAATGCCCGACATCTCATCCGATTTTATTTTCCAGGATTTATTGGTCAATATTTCTTCTTTCGAATTTTGGGCAAGTACTGCTCCACTCAAAAGCAGCGCTATGAGTAAGAAAATTCCACTTCGTTTCATCACTTATTAATTTCTTTTTTAATGGTGTAATAGTAAATCAAAAAACCAAGAGACACCGAGACAGCAAATAATCCATAAGGAAGTGGAGACTCCGGACCGGTAGGGATATATTCCATGATGATCAGGGAAAGGCCGGCAAAGAAAATGATAAGGCCCCATTTAAGTGCACTGAATTTGCCATCCCCTGCTGTATGCCGCTTAAAAATTGCCTGGGTATCATCGTTTACAAAACCCTTTTCGATCATCTTCTTCTTCAGAATATAATCCGTCATCACTTTTGTAAAAAAGAAAATCGACCCGCCAAAACTTCCAATAATGGTTAAGGGCATAAGCACATCGCGTAAATCGTTATTCATGTTTTTTGCTTTTAATTGTTAAAATTCTGGTTTTGGTGCGTGAGACACACGGATTGGAGGGGATGTTGCAACGTTTCGTAAAATTTATGGTTGCAATACCGCTTATAGGAAATTGATGCTCGAAATGAGCCTCAATTTTTAACTATTTTCCTGCAACATCCGTTGAAAAACGCGTGTCTAACTCCAAAATGATCGATGACAGGGCGCTGGTTGCCCAGGTTTTAAGTGGCGACAGGCAAGCTTTCCGGGTGCTTATCAAGCAACATGAACGGCTGGTGGGTCACATGATCGCCCGCCTCATTGATCGGAATGAAGACCGTGAGGAACTTTGTCAGGACGTCTTTATGAAAGTGCATGAAAAGCTGGGCGAATTTACTTTTCAATCAAAGCTAAGCACCTGGATTGCCACCATTGCCTACCGGCATGGCATCAACCATCTGCGCAAACGTAAGATTGAAATCAGCAACTGGCCTGAGGAGGAAAGCATGGAGCGATTTGTGGCCATCGAAGACGCGTCAGAAACCCTGGCTGAGAAAGAACTGGATCAATTGGTATTGCAACTCGTTGAAAAATTACCACCGCAATACAAGGCGATCCTTACCTTGTATCATGTGCAGGAAATGACCTATCCCGAGATAGTTGAAATCACGGGCTTGCCGGAAGGAACCGTAAAGAATTATCTTTTCCGGGCCCGGCATTTGTTGAAAGAAAAAGTAAAACAGTACCTTGGCAAAGAGGCAATGTTATGAATGACGAAGCACTACAAAATCAAATTGAATCCGGGTTTATACCTGATCATGAAGATGGTCAGGCTTATAAACATGTTTTCAATGCCTTAAAACAAGCGCCCGAATTTCAGGTTTCGTTGCCTTTTGCTGATCGTATTCTTACCCATCTTAACAAGAAAGAGGAGCAGCGCGATTATTGGTGGTTAGCCGCTGGAATATTTCTGGTGATCATCGCCCTGATTGTAACCCTGGCACTCACTTCTGCACGGTGGTCGGCTGGTATCTTCACCTTTCTTTCCGGTTACCGGGGACTAATTCTATTTGGAATCGCATTTATTCTTGCGCTACAATGGATTGACCGAAAAGTATTGAAAAAACAAACCGGACTGTAAGGCAATCCACCCGTAATTCCATTTCCACAGCGGATTAACCTCCCGTAAAAAATCTGTAACCAACCTTATCCGGTTCCGGTATTTACGCTTTGTAATTTAATCTCCTTTCATGAATAAATACGCTACCCCACTCTGTATGATGCTTATTCTGGTAAGCATCGCCACGCTGGCTCAGGAACCTAAAAAGGAAGAAAAAGCCGACACTGTAAAAAAGGAAAAGCCGAAAAAGAAAAAGGACTTACCCCTGGAAGTAGCCAGGCGTGTGCCTATTAAAACCACCGAAGGCACGTGGATGTCGTTGGATGTTAGTCCGGATGGAAAGACCATCGCCTTCGATTTTTTGGGCGACATTTTCACCATGCCCATCACCGGAGGCAAGCCCGTCCAATTTACCAGCGGTTTGGCATTCGATTCGCACCCGAAATTCAGTCCGGATGGAAAGCGGTTATTGTTTATTTCCGATCGCAGCGGTGGTGAGAATATCTGGTGGTTTACACTGGATAAAAAAGATTCACTGCAGGTTACCAAAGGCAACACGGACCATTATCAATCTGCCGAGTGGACCCCGGATGGAAATTACATTGTCGGATCGCGGGGTGGTCGTAACCTGAAATTATGGATGTTTCATACGGAAGGAGGCTCCGGTGCGCAGCTTATCAGCAAGCCCGATAATTTGAAAACGGTGGAGCCTGCTTTTGGTGCCGATGGCCGTTATATCTGGCATGCCCAACGCAATAATGCATGGACTTACAACGCACAACTTCCACAATATCAACTGGCAATTTACGATCGGGAGACGGGTGAAACCGAAACCGAAACTGCCCGGTATGGTTCCGCCTTCACCCCCACCCTTTCCCCCGATGGTAAGTGGCTGGTGTACGGATCGCGATACAATGATCAAACAGGTCTTCTTCTTCGCGACCTGAAAACGGGCGATGAAAAGTGGCTCGCCTATCCCGTGCAACACGATGAGCAGGAATCCATTGCTCCGTTGGGCGTATTACCCGCCATGTCTTTTACCCCTGACAGTAAAAATGTGATCGCATCGTATGGTGGCAAGTTTTACAGCATACCGGTTGCCGGAGGCAATGCTGTAAACATCCCTTTCGAGTTGGAGACAGAATTTCTGATGGGTGCCACGGTGGCAGATTTTAAATACCCGATCAAGGATGATAAAGATATGGTTGTCACCCAAATTCGGGATGGTGCAGTATCCCCCGATGGGAAACAACTTGCATTCACAGCCCTGAATAAGTTGTATGTGATGGACCTTCCTGCCGGAACACCCCGCAGAGTTACCACCAACACCGTAACGGAAGCCATGCCTGCCTGGAGTAACGATGGCAGCCAACTGGCCTGGGTAACCTGGGAAGGCACGGCCGGTAACATTTACAAGATGAACTTCAAAGTAAAAGGTGCCAAGCCGGTTAAACTCACAACCTCCCCTGCGTTGTATAGCGAACCCGCCTGGTCAGGCAACAAGATTGTGTTCCTGATGGGCACCGCTCACAATTATAAAGAAAGTGACGGCCCCTTTGCGTTCTCCAGCCAGGAAGATCTTGCCTGGATCAGTGGCGATGGTGGCGCAGTCAACTTCATTGCCAAATCAAGAGGAAGGGGCATGCCTCACTTCACCAAAGCGGGTGATCGAATCTATTTGTACAGCGGACAAAAGGGATTGGTGTCCATCCGGTGGGATGGAACAGACGAGAAAGCACATCTGAAAGTTACCGGCATTACTGTATATGGCTTCACCAACGATGAAAACCAGTGCATGTTGGTGGAAACATCGGCCGAGCCACAACGCGAACCTTCCAACGCTTCAGTCATTCTGATGGCCCCGGAAGGAGATCAGGCAGTGGCAAAAATCAACAATGATATTTATGTTGTCACGGTGCCGAAAACGGGTGGTGAAACTCCAAAAATTTCTGTGGCGGATGCCGAAAACGCCTCTTTTCCAGCCCGCAAACTCACGAAAATGGGTGGCGAATTCCCAAGCTGGAGTAGGAATGCAAAAACTGTTTACTTCTCGTTAGGCAACGCGTTTTTTACCTATACCCTTGATGAGGCGAAAGCCAACGAGGAGGCATTGAAAAAGAAAAAGGCGGAAGAAGAAAACGCAAAAGAGGATGGCACAGTAAAACAAGAAGAGAATATACCGGCAGAGAAGAAAGATGAGACCTACAAGCCCAATGAAATCCGGGTTAAGATTACCGTGCAAAAAGATATCCCCAGTGGAAAAATTCTTTTACAAAACGCCCACATCATAACGATGAAAGGGGATGAAGTTATTGAGCGGGGGGATGTCTTGATTGAAAACGCGCGTATCAAGCAAGTAGGTGCAGCCGGCACAATTTCGGTAGATGGATCGGTGCAAAAGATGGACGTAAGCGGGAAGACGATCGTTCCCGGTTTTGTTGATACTCATTCGCACATGTGGCCAGCCTGGGGCATTCATAAAAATCAGGTGTGGATGTATGCAGCCAACCTCGCATACGGGGTAACCACCACCCGCGATCCCCAGACCTCCTCTACCGATGTATTGACGTACAGCGATATGGTTGAAACCGGTGAAATCATTGGCCCCAGAATTTATTCTACCGGACCGGGCGTTAGCTACTGGATGTACAATTTAAAAGATGCCGATCAGGCCAAAGACATTTTGAAGCAATACTCGGAATACTACAATACCAAGACTATCAAAATGTACCTGACCGGCAACCGGCAGCACCGGCAATGGATCATTCAGGCGGCAAAAGAACAAAACCTGATGCCAACCACCGAAGGCGGGTTGGACTTCAAACTCAACCTGACCAATTTAATTGATGGGTATCCCGGGCACGAACACGCATTCCCGATTTATCCGCTGTACAAAGACTTTACCACTGCAGTGGCCGCTTCGGGCATGACCTATACACCTACCTTGCTGGTGGCCTATGGCGGTCCCTGGGCAGAAAACTTCTACTATGCAACGGAAAATGTCAATGGCGATCCAAAATTGAATCACTTCACTGCCAAGTCTGAGCTCGATTCAAAATCGCGAAGAAGACCAGGCTGGTTTATGAAAGAAGAACATGTATTTGAGGATCATGCCCGCTTTGTGAACGATCTTGTAAAAGCCGGTGGAAATGCAGGGATTGGTTCACACGGTCAGTTGCAAGGATTGGGATATCATTGGGAATTGTGGAGCGTTGCCTCAGGAGGATTAAGCAATCACAACGCATTGAAAGTGGCAACCATTCAGGGTGCGAAAGCCATTGGGCTGGATGGCGATCTGGGAAGCATTGAAGCAGGCAAGCTCGCTGACCTGGTCATACTCGATCAGAATCCGTTGACGAACCTACGCAACACCAACACCGTAAATAAAGTTATGAAGAATGGCCGGTTGTATGATGGCAATACACTGGATGAAGTGTACCCGACTGTTCGGAAAGCTCCATCTTTTCAAAAGGATCAGGTGAGTCCACAAGCGGGGTTACCTGGTATACGGTAATTTTCCTTTTCAAAAAAATGAAAGCCTCCTCAAAAAGGAGGCTTTTTATTTGAATTGAGAACCAACCTGATACTGCCGTGTTAAATAGAGGTGGGAAGCGCCCCACAGTTCTCGTGGATAACCGATAAAGAGCAGGTTTCTCAAATCTTCCCGAACCAAGAAACCAGTTACCATTCTGACAAAAATTAGATCGAACTATCAACTTTTACTTACTTTCGGGTTAGTGAAACGCTGGCCCTCGATATTCCTTCTAAGTCTGATCCTGATTCAGGTAAGCGGGTGTTACGTTTATTTTATTGGTCGACTTGCGGCAATCCGCTTAGAAATGCGCGAGCAGTTAAAATACATACCTGAAGAGCAACTTACCCGTTTTGACTTTACTGCAGGGGAATTTCAACGCGCCCGTGTTGATGATCATGAAATTAACGTTGGCGGCAAGATGTATGACATTGCCCGCATCACCGAACAAGGCAATTTTCTTGTTGTGCTGGCCCTGCACGATGAAGCGGAGGATAACTTGCTTTCATTTTTGAATGAATTGGTAAAGCGATCGACCAACGACAAGAAACCAATTCCTGAACAACTCGTCAACCTGCTTTCGCTGGAATTCATGCTCGAAAAAAATGTGTTGCCCGTTAATTGCAGCCAACCCATTCATCATACATCGCTTTACCAGAAAGTGGCAAGCCTTGTATTCCAGAATAACGAAACTCCGCCTCCCCGCGGGTGATTTACTCCGCCTCTTAATTTCTTAAAGGAACCTGGTCCAAACAGACGGGTATTCCTATTCATTTACTCATTTCAAACTCTATGAGATTTTTATACCTCGTGGTGGGGTGTATGATTTCTGTTCCTTTGCTTGCACAGGAAAACGACACAACCACCTTTCTGAATGAGGTGGTGGTATCGGCAAACCGGTGGGAACAAAATCTGCGCGAAGTTTCCAGCCGTATAGCCAAGGTGACGCCACAACTTATTCAATTTCAAAACCCCCAAACCAGTGCCGACTTGTTGGGTCTTTCCAACCAGGTGTTTATACAAAAAAGTCAGCTTGGGGGCGGAAGTCCTATGATCCGCGGCTTTGCTACCAACCGGGTGTTATTGGTCGTGGATGGTGTGCGCATGAACAATGCCATCTATCGTTCTGGCAATTTGCAAAATGTAATCTCCTTCGATGCTAATGCGGTCGAAAATACCGAAGTGATCTTCGGCCCCGGCTCGGTAATCTATGGCAGCGATGCCATCGGTGGCGTGATGGACTTCCACACGCTGCAACCGAAACTAAGCACCGGAGAAAAGGCCACCTTTTCCGGTAATACATTTGGTCGGTACTCATCGGCCAACAAAGAAAAAACCGGTCATTTCGATTTCAACATCGGATTAGACAAGTGGGCCTTCACTACCAGCATTACATATGCTGACTACGATGATCTGAAAATGGGAACCAAAGGCCCGGAGGAATATACCCGGCCCGATTATCAGGTGCGTGATGAAAACGGGAACGACCTTGCCGTTATCAATCCTGATCCGAATGTGCAGATTCCTTCGGGCTACGATCAACTGAATCTGATGCAAAAGATCCGGTTCAAACCTTTCAATGGGTTGGATCTTTCTTACGGATTTCATTACTCCACAACATCGGAAGTGCCCCGGTACGATCGGTTGATTCTGAAAAACAGTAGCGGTGTATTTACCAGTGCCGAATGGTATTACGGTCCGCAAGAATGGATGATGCATTCGCTTACTGCATGGTATTCAAAAAGTTCTCCGCTGTTCGATCAGGTAAAGTTTACGGCTGCGTTTCAGGATTATTCCGAAAGTCGGCATAACCGAAACTTTACCGGGGGGAATCGCAACCGCATGACAGAACGCTTCGAAAACGTTAAGGCACTGTCCTTCAACCTTGATTTTGATAAACAATTGAATGACAAATCAAGCTTATTTTACGGAGCCGAGTTCGTGAATAATACAGTTGGGTCTACGGCCCAGCGCAGGGATATTGTTTCCGGTGCTCTTTCACCCACTTCAACCCGCTACCCGGATGGATCGGAGTGGCGCTCGTTGGCAGTGTATGGCACGTTACGGCATAGGCTGAATGAGCAGGTTGTTGTTAATGCGGGCGCTCGTTTCAACTACGTGTATACTTACGCCCCGTACGATACCACCTTTTTCGATTTTCCGTTTACCGAAGCAACTTTAAAGAACCGTGCTGTAAACTGGAATGGCGGGTTGGTGTACAACCCGGTTGAAGCCTGGAAATTATATGGAAATATTGCTACCGGCTTTCGCGCTCCTAATGTGGATGACATTGGTAAGGTGTTTGATTCTCAACCCGGTTTTGTAGTGGTTCCAAATTCAGAGTTAAAACCGGAATATGCTTACAATGGTGAGGTGGGTTTAACCGGAACCATAGGAAACTTGCTTACCATCGATGTAGCGGCTTTTTATACTTATCTCAATAATGCTATTGTCCGCGGACCCTCTACCTTTAACGAGCAGGATAGTATTGACTATGACGGTACCCTAAGCCAAGTAATGGCGCTCCAAAACATCAGCCACCTTCGCGTTTGGGGTATTCAGGTTGCCCTTGCAAAACCAATTACACCTCATCTAAATTTTAGCGTCTCTATTAATTATCAAAAAGGAATGGAGAAATCCATTGAGGACGGGCAATATTATTCCCCTACGCATGTAGCTCCTCTTTTCGGATCCATTCAGCTGGCTTTCAAAAAACCAAAGTACCAGGTGGTGTTTTACTCGAATCTTAATGGTCAAATTTTGTTTGACGATCTGGCATTAAGCGAACGGGCCGACTCGCATTTATATGCACGCGATAACAATGGAAATCCATATGCTCCATCCTGGTCAACGCTTAATTTAAAAGGCACCTACCATGTCACTTCATTTCTTAAACTGGATGCCGGTATTGAAAACATTCTGGATGAGCGATACCGACCGTATTCGTCCGGTATTAGTGCCCCCGGGCGGAATCTACTATTTACATTGCGATTTAAATTTTAATCATCGAGCGGATGCATCCGGTTATCCTCAACCCAATTAACACATGATCTTACAAAAATTGGTTCATCGGCTCCGACAGTTTCGTTTGTTACACCATTGGGTGGGTATCAGTGTAGTTCTATTTATGTTCATCACCAGCTCCACTGGGGTTTTATTGGGGTGGAAGAAAAATGTAGAACTTCTTCAGCCGGCTACCCTGGTTGGCAGCAGCCAAGAGTTAAGCCATTGGGTAAGTTTTGAAAGGATCGCAACTGCGTCCCGCCATGCCATTGATTCGGTGGTGGGTAGGAAAATTGAAATTGACCGCATGGACGTACGGCCCGACAAAGGAATGATTAAGGTAACCTTTCAAGAAGAATATTGGGAAGTTCAGATAGATGCAGCCTCTGGAAAAGTTCTATCGGTTGCTCAACGGCATGCCGACTGGATCGAGCACATTCACGATGGTTCGATTATCAGCGATGGATTCAAATTGTTCTACACGAACTACATTGGGGTTGGCCTCTTGCTACTTTCCGTCACTGGATTCTGGCTGTGGTATGGCCCTCGTGTTATCAGAAAAATCAAGCACCAATAGCTACTTGCATTTACACGGATACACTAATTTGTGGATTAATCTTTTGCAGGAAAGCAATGAACGTTGCTCTTTCCAGTGGGGAAATTAAAACATAATCACCCTTACCATATTGGATTTCAATTCGGTCAAAGGAAAGGGCCGGGGAACTTAAGATGTTCTTGGATTTCACAATGTACTTAATGGCAGAGATGGGGATAGTTTTATTGTAAATGAATCCGCTTTTTATTCTCAGTTGATCGGCTTCAATCTGATAATACGTAGCGGTAAACAAATGAACGATGAAACTCGTTGTTGCCACCACAATCGACAACCCCGACCAACTTTGCATCACCACCATAAGAATAATAACAGGCCCCAGGAGAGCAGATAAGAAAATCACCAGGGCTGTATCAATCTTTGACTTAAAGATTCTTGTCACGGCTTTATCTATATACCCTATTAAATACCAACCTCAATCTGGAAACGAACTATCCAACTATCCACATTCAGGGTTGCGCCTTCCAGCCATTTACCTTTCTCTAATGTAACATCCGTTTGCAGTTTTACCCGGTGTCCGCGGATATACTTGTTTGCTCCAAGAGTATATTGAGTGGTCTGGTCATCGAGTGCCTGAATTTTTTCAAACGGTGTTACTCGCGAATAACGTCCTACAATCTCGTAGTTATTTTTAAAGAGATAGCTGGCTTGGTAATTTTGCCCAAAACCGGTATAGATGTAGCGGACATCTCCCTCGGCATTAGTAGTGATTGGATCAGGAGAATTTCTTTCCAGCCATTCGCAGGCAAGTGCCCAGCCGTTGTACTTGATCAGCAGGTCGGCCATCCGGGTGCTCATATCCCGTGGGGCATATAAAAATCGCCCGGTTTGTCCCCCTGTACGGGTTGTGTTTTCATTTTTCGAACCGGTTACACCCACAGAAACTTTGGGTTTTGGTTCACGGGCCAGATCCCCCTCAAAGTAATCTCCTCCATTAGTAAACGGACCAAACGGCAGAAGTTCAACACGGCCCGTGTAATCCAGGCCCCGATCAGAGGAGACAATATTTCTTCCCTCACCGGTTGAGATCGATCCCCGAAGCACATAATAGAATGTACCTAGATAGTTATTGTAATACATCTGAAATCCAAAATCGCGGTCAATATTAAAGGTAGAATTTACGATAGAGCGATCGGCTAACTGTAAATCTCCTGAGGAGTTTACTCGTTGCCGGTTGCCTGGAAGTTTGGTTTGACCTAATCCAATAGCGAAATGATTATTTACAGAATAAATCACCATGGCGTCCCGTACAATATTAGGAAATCCGGTATCATCAAAATCCATGTCAGCCCGTGTAAAGGACAACTGTATCAGATAGGTAAGGCGAGGATTGTAGATATATCCATCAAATCGAAGTCGCAATCTTCGTACTCGCGCCTCGACTTGATCGATTGAAAAGTCTGAGCTACTCTCGGTTTTGAAGGCCGCCCGGTTTTGCATCCGGAATCGAATGTTTAACAGGTATAAGCTGTCGGGCGAAATAATTCCTAACCCCTTGCCAAAAGTAAAATACGGAGAAGGGGTAACTTGCTGGGCAAAACACGAACCTGCTAAAACCAAAAGCAGTCCGGTTAAAGGGTAACGGATAAATTTCATGAACGCTTGGGGTAGTCCTTCACAATATTAATTTAATGTTAAGAACTTAGCAGACCGGAATAAAATAAAATTAGTGCGCTTCCAGCCAGTTGGCCCCAATACCTACTTCTACTTCCATGGGCACTTCCAGAAGCACAGCCGATTTCATGAGCTCAATCACCTTGGGCTTAACAATTTCCTGCTCCTCCTTGTGAAGATCAAACACCAATTCATCGTGCACCTGCATGGTCATTTTGGTCCTTAGCTTTTCGCGCTCCAGCCATTTGTGGATAAGAATCATGGCTATTTTAATGATGTCGGCAGCACTGCCCTGAATGGGAGCATTGATGGCGTTGCGCTCGGCAAACCCCCGGGTGGTGATGTTTCTGGAATTGATATCGCGTAGGTATCGCCTACGGCCTAGAATTGTTTCAACGTACTCCTTCTCGCGTGCAAAGTTGATGGAATCGTCCATGTATCGCTTGATGGCTGAGAATTCTTTGAAATAAGAGTCAATTATTTCGCCCGCTTCTGTGCGGGAGATGCTGAGATTTTGTGATAGTCCAAACGCAGTACTGCCATATAATATTCCAAAGTTCACTTCCTTAGCCTTCCGTCTCATGTCCGGAGTAACCTTCTCCAAGGGAACCTTAAAAACTTTGGCTGCTGTGGTTGCATGAATGTCGCGTTTGTTGCGGAAGGCTTCAATCATGGTTTCATCCCGGGCAAAAGAAGCGGCAATTCGCAATTCAATTTGTGAATAGTCGGCCGACATGAATAAATAGTTTTTATCCCGGGGCACAAACGCCCCGCGGATCTGCCGGCCCTTCTCTGTTCGGATTGGAATGTTCTGCAGGTTGGGGTTGTTAGAACTCAATCGCCCTGTAGCAGCAACGGCTTGCCGGTAATCGGTGTGAATGCGATGATCGAACTTACTGACCATTTTTGGTAGTGCATCTACATATGTGGAACGCAGCTTTTCATATTCGCGGAAGTCCAGAATTTTTCGGGCAATCTCATGTTCGTCTGCCAGTTTCACGAGCACTTCCTCACCGGTGGCATATTGTCCGGTCTTTGTCTTCTTCGCCTTATCCAACAACTTCATTTTGTCGAACAGAATTTCTCCCAATTGCTTGGGTGAAGCTATGTTGAATTCCGCACCTGCAATTTCAAAGATCTCGCGTTGTACCTTGTGGCTGTCATTCTTCAACGCATCCGACATCCACTTGAGGGTTTCCTCATCAATACTTACACCTTCAAACTCCATCGTTGCAAGCACCTGTGCCAGGGGCATTTCAACATCATGCAACAGACGCCACTGACCACGCTTGGTCAATTCACTTTCAAGGTGTCCCTTCAGTTGCAAAACCAGGTCAACACGTTCGCAATGCGATTCTGCTGTTGTCGCTTCCTCGCCCAATTGATATTGTAAATACTGCCCACACAAAATACCGAGGTCGTGTGAAGCTTCCGGCTCAATCAGGTAGTGGGCCAGCAGGGTATCGAACAAAGGTCCTTGCACCTCTACCTGATGCTTCTTCAATACTAAAATTGAGGGCTTGATGTTATGTCCGATTTTTCGGATCGCTTCATCTTCCAAAACAGATTTAAACCTTTCCAGTACCTGCTCACTTACCACCGGAATGAGAAATGCCTGGCGGGCTGTATACGCAAATACCAGGCTTGTTATTTCATAATCAAAGTTCTCGGCATCGTCATAAATCGCGGCAAACGAAATCTCCCGTTGCTCCCTTAGATTTTGAATCAGGGCCACCTGTTCCTCTTCCTTCTCCAACACCCGATACGATACAGAACTAACATCCAATGCCATCTTCTCTCCGGGTGATTCAGTTTCACTCACACTCCCAAACATGGAAAGTTGAGCGGCTTTGGGCGTTGCGGCCGTAGCCGTTACAGACGATGATGATTGCAATCCAAAGATGCGTGGCATCATTGTTTTAAATTCCAACTCCTCCAGAATGGGTTTCAATTTCTCTGTGTCAGGTCCGGTATAAACCAGGTCTTCCTCATCCCAGGGTATGGGCACGTCCGTTACAATGGTGGCCAACTTTTTGGAAAGAATGGCTTGTTCGCCAAACTGTTCTACGCGTTCCCTTTGCTTTCCTTTTAATTCATTGGCATGAGCAACTACACCCTCAACCGTTTTGTAATGCTTCAATAATTCGGCTGCTGTTTTTGGTCCGATACCCGGAATGCCTGGAATATTATCCGAAGTATCGCCTTGCAGCCCAAGCATGTCAATCACTTGCGAAACCTCTTCGATATCCCATTTTTCACATACTTCTTTGGGGCCCAGCACATCCACGGCATTGCCCATGTAAGCCGGTTTATACAAATGGATTTTTTCGCTTACCAACTGCCCAAAGTCCTTATCGGGTGTCATCATAAAAACTTCAAAGCCCTCCTTCTCGGCTCGCCTGGCAATGGTGCCAATGATGTCATCGGCTTCATATCCATCCAATTCAAGAATGGGAATGTTAAAACCGCGTATAATTTCCTTCACGATCGGAATCCCACTTCGGATGTCTTCGGGCGATTCCTGCCGGGTTGCTTTGTACTCCTTATAAATCTCATCGCGAAACGTAGGGGCTGCCGTATCAAAGGCTACCGCGATGTGTGTCGGTTTTTGCTTTTGAATAACTTCCAACAGTGTATTAGTAAATCCAAAAGGTACTGAGGTGTTGTGACCTTTCGAGTTGATGCGGGGATTTTTAGTAAATGCAAAATGTGCCCGGTAAATAAGCGCGTATGCATCCAATAGAAACAACTTTTTATCTGACGCCATGTGGCGAAGGTAGAAAGAAGCGGCTGAAGTTTATAGGAAAATTAACCTCCTGGAACCCGAAATTATAAGGCTTAAATTATCTTATTTTCAAACGCAGTACGCACAAGCGCAGCGGTGTTTTTCACCTGCAATTTAGAAATCAGATTCTTGCGATGAGAGTCTACTGTGCTGGCACTGACAAAAAGTTTATCTGCTATCTCCTGATTCGTTAAGCCCTCGGCTATCAGCTTCAGTACTTCAATTTCCCTGCGGGTAAGTAGCGGTTGATTGTGCTCTTTTATGCTTTCCCGAACCGAATCGCGCCCAAGCCAATATTCACCTCCCGCCACCACTGCCTGAATTGCTTTTTCAATTTCATCAAGTGAAGAATTCTTCAACAAGTAGCCATGGGCTCCTGCATCCTTCATACTTTGCAGGTACGTAAGCTGATCGAAATTGGTGAGGGCAATGATTTTCAATGCGGGCCTTCTTCGAATCAGCTCTTTGCATACTTCCATTCCATTTTGATCCGGCAGGTTGATATCTAACAAGACTACATCTGCTGAATTCTTAACGAAAAACCCCAAACAAGAAGCTGCATTCATGGCATGACCTGCCACCTCAATAGGGGGAAGGTCGAGCAGCATACTCCGGATGCCTTCTATTACCATGGGGTGATCGTCCACGATAAATACACGTGTCATGATGCTGGAATCGTTATGTGCACGGAAGTTCCCTGGCCGAATGCCGATTGAACATCCAGTTTGCCCTTCAGATATTCTACCCGCGATTGGATATTCGCCCACCCCGCCCCGGTAGTATTTTGAATAAGGGATGTATCAAATCCCACACCATCATCTTCAACCGTTATGCTAACCTCACCATTTTGTCGTGCCAATTGCACCAATACCTGCGTGGCTTTGGCATGCTTGGCCGTGTTGCTTAGTAGTTCCTGAACAATCCGGTAGATAAAGATTTCCGTATTGGAAGCAAGTCGGCTCTCCATGCCAATGGACTGAAAATCAATTTTAAATAGTTGCGACTCAGTTAGGCCTGCACAATAACTTTTTAGTGCTTCAGCAAGTCCAAACTTCACCAGCACTTCCGGCATCATATTGTGTGCTACGCGTCTGAGCTCGGCAATGGAGTGATCCAGCATATCAAGCGAACGCTCAAACACCAGCGCACTGTCGGAATCCAAAATTACATTTGATTTCATATTGGTAAGTGAAAATTTAATGCCTGATAATAACCCACCCAGGCCATCGTGCAGGTCTTTGGCTAATCGCCCCCGCTCCTCATCCTGTCCCTTGATTACAGCTTCGCTGGCAAGTAATTGCTTTTCCTTTTCGAGTTCGGCTATCCGTTGCTGTTGCAGATTTTGCCTCTGTCTATACGTGAGATAGGAGAGAATGGAGACAATCAAAATAAAAACTGCACTTCCCATCAAAATGTAATTCAGTGTAGCTCGATTCTTTAATTGTTCCTTTTGGATTGTAATCTGATCATCCTTCTTCTCCGTCTCATACTTCTTTTCCAGTTCTAAGATAAAACTCTCTTGCTCTTGAGATTGAAGAGTGTCCTTAAGTTCAGTGTACTTTTTATAAAATTTATATGCCCCTTCCCAATTACCAGTGGCAACGTAAACATCACTTAAGGTGCCATACCCCTCTTTCATAAAAGTTTTGATAGAATCTTTTTCGGCCAACGCTATTCCTTCTTTTATGTATTTCTCAGCTTCCTTATAATTCTTTTGCTGTAAATGAACATACCCAATTTGAAGCAGTGGTTCAACCATACTCCATGAGTTTTTTGATTCCTGGGCATCATGATACACTTTTTGATAGTAATAGATTGCGCTATCATAGTGCATAAGATTTTGCCATGTGCTGGCTGAAAAAAGATAAAATATCTGTAAACGAGTTTTATCAACTCCAGGATAAATGTAGAGACGTGCTGTATCGAGATAACTCCTTGCCGCCCGAAAATCACCGATCTCTGTATAGTAATGAGGCTGCATGACGTACGCTGAAAACAAATCCTTTTTGACTCCACTCTTCTTAGCCGTTGACAGCGCTTTGTCCAGATAGTGCTTCAGCTTGTCCAGCACTTTTAACTGCTGGTATAACATAGACAGATTAACATAACTTGTAACGAGCTTTGAGGTGTTCTCCAACTTTTCGAGTACTGAGATTTGTTTGAGATAATACCGAGCCGATGTATCAAAGCTTTCCTGATATTGGAAATATATGGCCATGTCTCCATAGGCAGAGGCCAAACCATCTTTTGCTTTTGGATGATCAGACTTCATAAAAAAGCCAATGGCACGGGCAAGTGCCTGATGCTGCAAATCACTTTTTCGCTCAGACTGGTAGGCATATGCCTGATTCCAATGTGCCAACCCGGCATAATAGTCCATTTTTCTTTCAATACAGAAAGTAATCGTCTCGTCATAAATCTCAATTGCTTTTGCGTTATCAAATGCTTCGGTATACAAGCCTAACTTCAACATCGCCAACACCCGGGTGCTATCGGGGAGTTCGTCTTCTAGTACGCGTTGAACACTATCGGCTAACGCTTTCTGCCCAGCAACATGTTGGCTCATTAAACTGAAAAAGACTATCAGGAAAATGCTAATTCTACGCATGGTGTTAAATCGGCCACAAAGTAGACGTATGTCGTCTTTTATGGCTCCCCTTTTTAAGGGATTTAAAATAATCCCCAAACCGGGGATTTAACTGCTCTTGAAAATTTTGTGACCTTCCTAATATTACTGGCGATACCTTTCAATGAATTGATTTATGGCCTAATCTTCTTCTCGCGACATGACATAGTAAGCAACAAAGAGGTGCTAATGAGCATAGTGCCAAATGCATTACTTCATCATTCTTTTGCTTTAACTCATTATAAAGTAAATCTATAACAAGATAATCACCTGTAAATCATTCAACAAAAGTACATGATGCGAATTTCGTAATCTATCTCTAAATGATAAGAATTTCCAAAATCCACTTTTTAGGGGATGGATGTGTGTAGAGGACCCATCAACTTTATGGTGTTGAAATGAACGGGAGTATTTAAATCCACCATGATATGAAACCATTACCACTGTTCCTTTGCTTGGCGTTTAGCTCCTTTATTACTTATGCTCAGATTCAAAGCAAAAAAGGAGTAAGTCTTACAAAAAAGAATCTTGACTCCACAAAAATAAAATCGGTATCGCCTATTCAAAGAAAGTATACGGCACCTCAGGCCGATCAAGCAAATCAGCCTGTAACTAATACCACTCCGGTTACTACGCCCGTTTATTCAACTGAACTGATCCGGGCCCATCAATGGTGGTCCAGAATAAACCCAACCGACTACAGTATTTATGATGCCATCTTCCAGGTAAGTATCCACACAAAGGGAGAAACTACGATTGGTCAGTTTGCGTCAAAAACAAGTATTTCCTTCAAGGGGATATATAATCCGGATGCCTGGTCTTCCTGGAAGCCCGACAGCCTAATACATCTGCAAGCACTCACACAATTGAAGCAAGTCTATTTAGCTACAACATTTATTAATGATGCCTCATTCTACCTCCTGGGCAGAATCCCTTCTTTACGTGCTATTTATTACAATGATGGGATAGGTCAATGCAATGACGGCTTGGAGGTTACCGATACCGGATTTGCGAACTTACTGCAAAACACCGAACTGGAATACCTTGGATTAAAAAATCTGAAGAAGATTACCGATCAGGGATTCTCTGCAATCACGAAATTAAAAAAACTAAAAGTTCTTTATCTATGCTGCTGGAATATCTCGGATGCTGCCTTGCTCTCGCTACAGGGTTGCACCAGTCTGGAAACCCTTTACCTGATCGGCACAAACATCACTGATGCCGGGCTCAATAACCTGCTATCGATCAAAAACTCACTCCCCAACCTGAAGATGATTTATGTAAATGGCTCTAAAACTACCCGGCAAGGAGAGCAGAATTTTACCGCCTCCTGGGGAAACCCAATTGGTATCGTCTATTAATCACATCGAATCCTACCTTATGAAAACGACCCGACTGATTATAGCATTTCTGCTTCTTGGCTTCATCACTCAGGCCCAACAAAAACCCAAAACCAAAGAAAAAGAAAAAGCCCCTACGCAAAGTGAGATTGATGCGATGCTAAAGGAGGCGCAGATGGAACTCAATAAAATGAGCCTGGAGGATAAAAAGATGCTCGACAGCATGGGCATAAAAATGCCGGGTATGCGCTCGCTTCCCAAATTTACGGATCAGCAATATCAGGATGCGATGAACGAAGGAGAATTCACAATCCCGAAAAAGGATCTGGCTCGCATTTCATCTGTGCGATTGAAACCGATGAGCTCCAGCGAACTCACGTTTTATGTTAAATCAACCGCAACTAAAGTAGAACAGCGCATGGACGCCAAAAAACGTGCGGCCGGTAAAGAAGCTTATACAGCCGTGAAAGCAAAATACAAGGAGCCCGGAGCCGTATCAACGGCTGCTTCGGTTTATTGGATGATGGGTGTTCTGCAGCCTGCTATTTACCTAATGGGTCGTGCCTGTCAGGATGATCCTAACAATCCTGATCACTTGAATAATTATGCCGCCTTCCTAACAATGGCTCGCGCAGAAGATGCCGCCTTACCCATTCTGATTAAACTCAACAAAGACTATCCGAAAAACAGCACGATCCATAACAACCTGGGTCATGCCTGGCTGGGGCTTGGTGATGTGGATCGCGCAGAAAAATATCTTGACAGCGCCATTGCGTTATTTCCAAATCATTCGCAGGCGAACTTCACGAAAGCTTTGATTGCAAAATCAAGAGGGAATAATACCAGAGCGATAACGCTTCTAAAAAAATCTATTGCCCGCGCTTACAGTGCTGATAAGCAATCCGAACTAAAACTACTAGGGTATACACTTACCGGTAAAGATGTGCCCTGGAACATGCCCCTGCCGCAAGATGCCCTGGGCCTTTCCAAATTCTCCTGGCCGAGTTATCCAAAAAACATGGATGAAAACAAACGCCTTGAATCGGAGTGGGGGGACTTTGTAGAGATGTGCAACAAAAGAAAAGCTGAATTGGCTGCACATCGGGGAAAAGCTGACTCAAATTTCAATGATACTTATTCTAAAAATCTACAAGCGTTAGCCAAGGGTGAAAGCGTAAGAGCATCGATGCTCTCTAAAAAAGCATCCATTCAATTGGACTATATCATGTCTAACACCGAGGGTTCACTAATGAATATTCTGAAACGGGAAGAAGAAGCACTGCAAGATGCTGTCAAGAATATTACGGAGCTGGAGGAAATCAGGGATCAGGAATTGCAAATGGTGCATAAAAAATTCGAGCTGCTTATGGGTGAAGGTAAACCGAATCCGTTTAAAGATTATTGTGCTGCATTAACGTCTGTTCGAAATAACTTTCTCTCTTCGGCTAATTCGTTACTGGAATCCAGATATAAATCCTACCTAAGGGCTTTGGAAAGAGTGATGAATGAAAGAGCCTATTATATTCAGTACACGTTACCTGATGATGCGGTTGAGGGCTGGAAACTCAACGAAAAAGCAAAGTGGCTTGGCTATATCTCATCCGCTCATCCTGTACGGTTTGAGCCGGACGATGGAGTGTGTAAACTAGTTCCTCCTCAAAAGAATGCTGTCGTTAAATTGGCTGAATTCGAAGACCTGCACTGCCCAAACGTAGTTGAACTAAGTGTTCCTCCGATTATCAGTTGGCGGATGGCCTGCGGAAAATCGCATTATGAAGGTGGTGCAGGTCCCATTAACTTCTCGCTTGACTATCATGACTGGAAAGAGGAAATCATCCGGGGGTCAATAGAGATTGGTGCCTCTGAAAGTATTGGGGTATCATCGGGCCCATTAAAAGCCGAGTTGGAAGGAAAGCTCGCGGGTTTTATTGAGTTCGACAAAGAAGGAATTACCGATGTGGGAATAATAGCCGGTGTGGAAGCAAAAGCGGGTGTGGAAATAAAAACCGGAAGTGAGGAGATTGAATCGGTTGGAGGAGAAATGATTAGTGTGGGTGTAACCAGTCGCATTGGTTGGAACAGTGGTGGCTCAGTAACTGTATTTAATAATTAAAAACATGAAAGCATTTATCCTGACAATCCTTGCACAGCTTTGCTTGTTGGCACTTGCCGCAGCCCAACCTTGTGATTTGCCCACCCTGCTCAAACAACCTGGGTATTGGGAAGAAGAACAAAATCCTGCCCGCCCCAGCATTGCGGCCGCTGACCTGGCCAGACAGCGCACGGTAATCAGCAACATTGTGCAACTTCCTAAAAAGAAATACGCACCGAAAGGAGTGGACGTTTATTTCCACAGTGCATTTTTCGATGCGTCCCGGGTACCCCTCAAGGTGAATACCGGCAATTACTATACTGTTGATTTTACTTTCGCAAAACATGATTGCCCGTACAACAAAGCAAAGATTCTTGAAAAACTGAGCGAGGGTCGCGAACTCGAGGTTGTTCGCATTCATATCAATGACTTTGCTTTTACCTTTGGTCAAAGCTTCTTTGTCCCCAGTGAACCCTACCAGGAGAATCCTATGACCGATGCGTTTGCCTTGGTTGATGATTTGGCCGTTAAGGACGGTGTTGCCTGGTACTGGGGTAAAGGTACAGGCGGAAGGACAGGTGACAAAGAACAGTATTGGCTGATCACGCTGGATGGAAAACTTCCCTTCTATTACGTCTCTCAAAAAGAATTTGCCGGCAATCTGAAAGTCTACTATGAGAAAAAAATTAAAGAAGCAGAAACCAATTATGCGAATAACCTAAAAACCGCTGAGGAAACATATAAACAATTGAAGAGTATTAATGCTGCTGAGGCCAATAAGCTTAAGGAACAAAGTGCAGCGCAATACAAAAAACAACTGGAGATTGATAAGGGACAGTACACTAAAAACCTGGCCGTGGCGAATAAGATTCTTCAATCTGATGAAAAAACGTTAAGCGCACCCGCCATCATTGATCGCATAAAGGGATATTTTGATTTTCAAGGATTTGTTGCTGCCGATCATATTTATTCAAGTTATGTGATCCGGCCTAATCCAGCCTACTTCAACGCTAAGTTGCCAAAGTCATCGCCACAGTTCATGTCGCTTTATTTTGATATTCCCAATGAACCCATCTTTAAGATGGCGAATACGGAATTTCTAAAAGCACTTGATTTTTCAGCCTTGCAGGCATTGCTCGGTAAATAAAATAATCGGGACATACTAACTCAATTAATTCTTATGAAAAGCTCTTCTTCTCTGTTAACCGCTGCCTTCGTTGTTCTCGGCCCGGTTATGCTGTTAGGTCAGGTTAGAGAACACTTTGATATGGTCTCTTATTTGTCCCCGCGAGGCTGGAAAAAAGAAACCAATAATGCTGTTGTTTCGTATGTGATCACCAATTCCAAAACGGGTGAGTGGTGCCGCATTTCTGTCTTCAGAAGTATGGGCAGCAGTGGCGATCTGACCGCAGACTTTGATCATGAGTGGAATGAACTGGTTGCCAAGACCCATGATGGAATTGCGAAACCCACACCAGAAGTGGTACCGCAAGGCGGCTGGACAGTACAGTCCGGTGCCGGCAACTTTACGTGGCAGAACCGTCAATCCATTATTCTGTTGAATGTGATATCCGGCTTTGGTCGTGTAGCCAGCATTACCGTAAGCATGAACGGAAGGGAGTTCAAAACACAAGCCGAAGAGTTTCTGGATTCAATTGAAATGCAGAAACCGGAAGGCTACGCTGACCCCATGATTGCTGAACCTCCACTACCAACGGGTCTCAATGATAGTGGCATCACCAAGTCCACCACCCACTTTGACGATGGCTGGACTGCCGTAGTGCAGAATGATCACATTGTGTTGACCAAAGAAAACACCCGGTATTACAGCTACTATGGTATTCCCGGATATAATTCCGGTGGCGAAAAAGAAACAACACAATATCACTGGAACCGGTTGGTAGAGCCTCGGTACACAATCACCAACTTGTGGCTAAATCCGGATGTCCAAAGCATCGGCTACTTTAATTACTATGCGGAAGGTACCGGCATCGACAAGCGCACCGGAAATAATGTATTCATTGGGTTTCGGGTAATTATAGAAAGTGGGGTTGATTTTTGTACCCTCGCAGCATCACCCTCAAAAGAAGAATACCTCCGGCATTTCCCGAATCTGGATGCGTTGAAGATCATGCGCAATGCCAATCGGTTTGCCGTAACCAAAGAAGATCTTCTCGGGGATTGGAGCAGTTCCAGTTCCTCGGCTCTTCAATATTATAACGTGTACACCGGGCAAAGCGCAGGGATGCAGTTCAGTCAGGGAGGCCAGGAATTCTATTTCCGGAGTAATGGAGAATACAATGCAAACATTTCCGGAGCGATGGGCACGATGGGTGGCCCGCAGGTTGTGTTTGACAACAAGTACAAAGGAAATTTTTCGGTAACCGACTGGGAGATTACCATGACCGGTTATGGTGGCATAACCCAGGTGTTCACCGCTTATTTTGAAGCCTTGCAAGGTGGCCGCGTTTTACACATTGCTAAAAAAGATGCACCGGGAGTGCATTATCCCCTTATAAAAGTGAAATGATCGATCAAACCCAATCTCTATGAAAACTTCATCCTAGTTACTGGGGCTGGCCAGCGCGTTGCTGCGCTCCTCTTGTTCGCAAAAAGAAAATTCTCAATCAATAACCATCAACAATATGGAAATCAAAGACGGTGAAATCGTAAGTGATGATGATACCAAGGGTGCCAAATCCGATTATCTGAATACCCAATTGGAAACCGTGTATGAGAACCTGGTTCCTGGCAAAATCTACATCGTTGATGAAAGTGATAACCCGATGAATGGAACAGAAGTTAAACTGAACACAAAGTTCTCGATCATTTTTGAAGGCCTAAAAGGCTACACGGTACAAAATGGGAAAGCACACCCCAAGTTTAGCATGTTTGTAAACGGGGATGGTGGAATTATTGTGAATGAAATGGATTTGTTTGCGAACAATCCGGATGGCTTTTCGGAAGCCGATGCCTCGGTATTGCGGGGTACCGTAACGGTGGGTGAGCCCATGAAGCCGGAACAGCAATATGTTTGCACGATGAACATTGCTGATAAAAACAACCCGGACGGTTACATCATGGCTACCTGGATATTTCAGGTTGTAGAATAATCAAAAATGAAAACCGATGTTCAAAAACCAACGCACCTTGCCTATCTGTGCGTCTTCTGATACCGTAACCGACACGGGGCCGAGCAACGACATATAAGCGGCTGATATCCCGTAGCCAACCTGGTAGAAAGCCTGGTCGCGCAATTCTGAAGCAAAATCAAACTTGCCGAGTGTCTGCCAATAGTCGGATGAATCGTACCCCGCGGCCAATAAGTTCACAGAAGGAATAAGGTATATATTTTTTGCAAGTGAGACTTGGAGTTGAACCCCCGCCATCATGATTTGAGGTACTGCGATCTCAGCTTCTTTCAATCCGGTAAAGGTAAAACTGTTGCCCCGCGGTCGATTTAGTTGTCCGCCTACCGTAATGAAATCTCCGGCTGCCAGGTTATAGGCCGAGAACCGGCTGTCGCTATCCGATATTTCCTGGGTAAGCCCTGCCTGCGCCTGTAATTGCAAGGTTACCGTTCCCGTTAACGGTACATTTCTTTGCGTGCGCAGGTTGAATCGCAGATAATTCTGAACATGGCCTTTCACTGCATATTCAAAGACTGTATCGAGTGTATTGACATATAATTGGGCTTCCATCGGGTTACTGAAATTAGCCGTTGCTTCGGCTCGCAGTATCCAACCTTTCGATGGAAAATACACGCGATCAAATGTGTTAACCTGATATTGCGCCCGAACCCCCAGGTTCTTCAAGGTGTATTCAATGATCTCCAGACTCCGGGGTTCATTTTCCGTGCGCGGATCTATTTTGGGTTTCAAATGATTCCATTGCCAGAAGGCGCCTAATCCCCAGTAACTTTTTTGGTCAAGCGAATAGTTCAGGTTGGTTGTAGCTGAAACATGGTTGCTGATCACATCGGGTATCGGTGTTCCATCTACAAATGAATTCATCCCTACATTCTCGGCATACAATTCGGTTTGATGCCACCAGCGCGATCTTTTTCCGAGATAGTAAAAGTAATTGACGCGAGCCCGCGGTGTTTCCGCCAGACTAAGTGTGGTAAGAAACCGGGAAGAAGGTAACCCCAAATTGCGTCTGGTGAAATTCAGAATAAGACCTGCACCCCGGTCGGTATCGTAATGAATCGCAAACTTAACTGCATTGCTGGGCTTTTGTGCTGCCCGAATGGTAAGAGTAGATTGCAGCGAGTCGCCATCAATCGAATAGGACACTTTATTGAATAACCGGGTGCCCATGAGCTTGTGAACACTCGTACCAATCTGATCGTAACTTACCTGGTCGCCTGTCTTCCATCCAAATTTTTCCAAGACCAGATTTTTATTGGCATCGCTAACACCCTCTGTCAAGACCTCGCTCAACCGGTATCGATTATCCACTTTAGTAATTTGCTTAACTTTTCTAACCGGGTATTTCTCCATCTGACGCGCCAGGTTCACTAGTTGCGGCATGATCTCTCTTACAGCCGCATTACCACTTTGCATCATAGCGGGTCCTTCTTCAAAATCCATAGTACCGTATCTCAGGTACTTGACCACGTCAATGAAGATGTCACTCTTTTCTTTCTCCTGCTGATAGCTGATGTTGCCGGCTAAAAAAGTAGTTTGCACCAACAGGGTGGCGGCCGAGGTAAGCTCTTCTTCTTTATATAAACCACCCCCCACATCTACGGCAATAATAAAATCGGCTCCCATTTCCCGACAGTAAGTTACCGGCAGGTTTACGTATACGCCTCCATCCACCAATAACTTTCCATCAATGCGCACAGGAGCAAATACCGTGGGGATGGACATGCTGGCCCGCACCGCAGTGGCCAGGCTGCCTTTATTAAGAATGACCGGCTGTCCTTTTACAATGTCGGCTGCCACACAAAGGAAGGAGGTTGGCAATTTGTTGAAATCGGTGATGGTGCTCACAGGAAAAAATAGCCGCGTCAGCAGCTCTTCAATTTGTTGACCCTCTACCACGCCTAACGGAAACTGAGGCTTAAGACCTTCCAATGGCAGTTCATAAATATACCTGCCAAATTCATCTTTCTCTTCAATGTTTATCTCATCAAATGATACGGAGTTGGAAAACATGGGCTCCCAATTAATAGCGTGGGTGATCGAATCAATTTGGTGTGCCGAATAGCCAGATGCATACAATGCCCCCACAATGGAACCCATGCTGGTTCCGGCTATATAATCCGGTACAATGCCCAGTGAATCCAACACCTGTAAAACCCTGATATGAGCAATGCCTTTGGCCCCGCCACCACTAAGTACCAGTCCGATTTTTGGGCGCGATTGCTGAGCAAGTCCTGCCTCAAAATACAACAAAAAAATTACGGGCAACAGCCACCGTATTATTCTGCTCATATCTAAATGCAGACAAAGATAAGTTGTAAAGCCAACTTTAGCGCAGGGCCCCTTCATCTTACATTTCTAAAACCATTGCCACGAAAACACTTTTCTTTTATCTCATTTATCACTAACTAGAAAAACACTTAACCTGAACACCATGAATGCCAGCACTCCTCTGCAGCAATTCCTGAAGTGGGAAAAGGAAATCCCACAACAACTTTTTGTCCGGCAACCATTTAACGGTCAATGGAAAACCTGGACCTACCAACAGGCAGGAAACGAAATAAGGCGCATTGCCACCGGGCTTAAGTCGCTTAACTTCCAGGCCGGAAGTAACATTGCTCTGATCTCCAAAAACTGCGCGCATTGGGTAATGGCCGATCTGGCCATCATGATGGCCGGTCATGTTTCTGTTCCACTCTACGCTACCTTAACTGCGGCTTCCATTCAACAAATTCTGGAGCACAGCGAATCCAAACTGATCATCGTTGGAAAACTGGATAACTATGCTGCACAAAAACCGGGCATACCGGCATCGGTGGCAACCTTGGGTATGGAAGCCTATGGTACGATGGAAACGCATACCTGGGAAAAATGGACAGCCCAATTTGAACCCATTCAGCAACCTCATGTTTGGAAGAGCAATGACTTGCTTACGATTATGTACACTTCGGGTACCACGGGTAAGCCAAAAGGCGTGATGCACCAGGTATCTGCTTTTGATACTACGGTACAACAAGGAACTAAAGAGTTGGGCATTCAGATGCACCCATACATATTCTCCTACCTACCCATGAGTCATATTGCCGAACGCATGGGTATTGAAATGATGGGCATTTACCAGGGCGGTACTTTTTCCTTTCCGGAGACCTTAGAGTCGTTTCCAAAAAATCTGGCCGACACCCAGCCCACGCACTTCTTTGCCGTGCCGCGCATCTGGGCCAAGTTTCAAGAAAAAATTCTGGAGAAGTTGCCTCAGAAAAAACTAAATACGCTGCTGGCCATTCCGCTGGTAAGCACTTTGATTAAAAACAAAATCAAAAAAGGACTGGGCCTTTCCCGCGCAAAACAAATCTTTAGCGGAGCCGCTCCTATTTCAGTTGATTTGCTGAAATGGTTTGATTCCATTGGGGTGCGCATTCTTCAAGCCTATGGTATGACCGAGGATTGTGTCTATGCGCACTTCAATCGCAACGATGCCAACCGGCATGGGACGGTGGGGAAACCCCTGCAAGGGTTGCAAGTAAAAATTTCAGGCGAAGGAGAGATCCGTGTTAAATGCCCCGGCCTAACCCTGGGATACTACAAAGAGCCGGAACTGACGAAAGAACTATTTGACGAAGAAGGTTACCTCAAAACGGGAGACCAGGGTGAGATTTCCCCTGACGGCTTTTTGAAAATTACTGGTCGGGTGAAAGATCAGTTTAAAACCGACAAAGGCAAATACATCGCGCCCACACCTATCGAAATGAAATTACTCAGTAATCCGGATATTGAACAAGTGTGTGTGGTGGGGATGGGAATTCCACAACCGATCGCGTTAACCGTACTTTCAGCAGCAGGAAAAGCAAAATCAAAAGATGATTTGATCAAAAGTCTGACCACGTCTCTCGAACTGGTCAATCCCTCGCTGGAAACCTATGAAAAGCTCGAAAAGATGGTGGTGATGAATGGGGATTGGACGGTTGAAAACGGATTGCTTACTCCCACGATGAAAGTGAAACGCAACGAAGTGGAAAAGATCCATTTGCCGAAATATCCAGGCTGGTATCATACGCAACCGGGCACGGTGGTCTGGGAGTGATATAAGTCATCCTTCTGGTTGATCTGGCTCATAGTCTGAGATTATAGACGAACTACCTTTAAGCAAAAGAAGGTGCTTGATTCTAAAAAATTTCTTGGCTATGAAAAAGCGCGAGCCAGTGCGTACCATCATGACAAAAAACATTCATGTGGTACAGGTAGATGATAAACTCAGTCATGTTCAGGAGATGATGCGAAAATTCGGGGTTCGCCACATTCCTGTAGTTCACAAAAAGCAATTGGTAGGCATCATTAGTCGTACTGACTTAAACCGTCTTACATTCGGAAATCTTTTTGAAGGTCAGCAGGATGCGGATGAAGCCATTTTAGAAATGCTCACACTCAATCAGGTGATGTCGCACAAACCCCGGGTGGTGCGGGTGGATGATACCATTCGAAAAGTGGCTGAGATTCTAGCCGTAGAAGAGTTTCATGCCCTGCCCGTGGTGGAAACCGATGATGAAACAAGACTGGTGGGCATTGTTACCACCACCGATGTAATCCGCTATATGCTCGAACAATACTAATGGACAATTGAGAATGGATAATTGACAATGCTTTAGGGCCTCATTATCAATTATCCATTGTCCATTAACAATTACTTCAATCTTGCTTTGAAGAACTCCAGGGTATTTTTGTAGGCATCCGCTGTAAATTCCGGGTTGAACTTTGGATTGCTCGGGTTGGCAAAGGCGTGATCGGCATCGTAAGCTTTGGTGGTGAGATTTTTCCCGGCTGCTTTCATGTTCGCTTCAAACTTATCCATCATCTCCTTATTGATCCACTGATCTTGTGTTGGCCAGATATTCAGTACATCGGCATTTAATGTCTTCAGGCGTTCTACATCGGATTCCGGCATGCCGTAATAGATCACACACGCAGCGGCCTGTTTGCCAGCAGTTAAGCTAGCTTGTATGGATTGACCCCCGCCAAAGCACCAGCCAATGGTTCCGATTTTGGCATTCTTACCCGCATAGTCAATCGCACCCTTTACTATAGAGTTACCGCGATCCTGTTTGAACTCACCCATGAACTTACCTGCCTCCTCGCGCGTGGTAGCCAGCTTGCCATCGTACATATCAATCGCCAGTACATTTACATTTCCTAAATCACCATACAGTTTTTCTGACTCCCTTTTGATATGGTCGTTCAACCCCCACCATTCCTGGAAAACAAAAATCCAGTTGTTGGTTTTCTTTTTTGCCATTAATACATACCCGTTGGCCTCTTTCCCATCCGGAGCTTTGAAGGTGATCATCTTTCCTACCTCACTTTGATGAATGTACGGCAGGGGATTCGGATGCGACATATTGAAGTCTTCGTCCTGGGCAAAAAGGGCGAACTTCTCGGTGGGCGTAGTGTGGCAAATGGTAATGCCATCCTGGAGTGTCAGCTCCTGCGCGCGGGCAACAATGCCTGCGAACATCAAGAGCATCCCTAGTTTAATTGCTTTCATAGTTTATTTGTGTTGGTTGATGATTAGTCCTTCAATTGACCGGAGAGTACCCGGTCGTAAGTAATGTAATCCGTATTAACCGGTTCTAACCCGTGCTGTCGCAATAGCATGGCTACTTGCCCGCGATGATAACTGCCATGATTAACCAGGTGAATCATGATTTGTTCAACGTTGTTTTCAAAATAATCACCCACGTAGTTCTGGTATTTCAGTATCCGATTAAAATCCGTTTGTGATTGGATGTACCCGCTCCACTGCCGGTCGGCTTCTTCCACCATGGTTTTCAGGATGGCTAATGGATAGCTGCCCCATAGTTTGTATTCGCTTTTTGGCAATCCTTTAATCCGGTTTAGCCAGATAAAGTTGGCGGCCAGGAGGTGACCCATCACCGTCAGGATTTTTTCATCGGTTACATTTTGTTGATCCAGACAAGCCAGTACCCTGCGGTTGGCCCAGGCATTATAGGCATACCATTTCAAAAAGAATTCTTTCATCCCTCGTTGATTATTTCGAAAAAATGGAAGGGAAGTTACGAGGAATATTTATAAAATCTCGGAGGCCTGGCGTTGAAAGGGTTGGCGCTTTAAGTAGGTGGTACTTCGCCACAGCCATTCTGCCGGTCCATACTTATACTTTTGAAGCCACCACCGGCTTCCATAAATCTGTAAAATAAAAATGGTTAACCCAAACCCCACCGAAGCAAGGGCTCCCACCTCACCCAACAGACCAGCTCCGATACCAAAGAAAATGAGAACCCCAAACAACGTTTGCATTAAATAGGTGGTTAAGCCCATGCGACCTACCTCATAAAAAATCATAAGTCGGTGGCGCCAGCGATCTTCATCAAATAACAAAATAATCCCTGCCACATAGACAGAAGCCATGGCCAGGTTGGCGGCATCATAAAACAATCCCCCTACTGCCCATTGTAACAGTTCAGGCATCGGAAGCTTTAAAATTTGAACACTGCCGAAAAATGCAGCCGCCAGTAGGATTAGGCCCAGTAGTAACCATAGCGCACGTTTCAACAAGATTCTTTTTATCCAGGGTCGGTAATCATCCAGACTTTCGAAAAAGCGCTTACGTCCCGCATACAGCCCTAGTAAAAAAAGTCCCATCGTAATATAAATCCGGCCAGACTCTACCTGGTATCGGTACTTGAATTCCAACTCATAAAAGTTTGCCTTCAGCAATTCGGCATACGTTCCGGTTTTCACTATGCGATAGTATTCTTCATTCGCGGCATCATTGGTCTTAAACTGATCATCAATTGTTGATTCCGGAGCCTGCAACGAGCCGATCCCTCGTTGCACTGCAGCGGGCACGTCCAGTGTGAGCACAAGTGCAACCGTCAGCAAAAATTTGTCCGGCAATTTGTTCGCAAGCAGTAACCCAACACCCAGCATAGCATAGATGGTAAGGATGTCACCCCGGTAGTGCAAATGATGAATCAGACCGATCACCAGCAACGTTGTTAGCCTCCATAAAAAGCGAAGGCTAAACCGCCATCCTGTATTGGTGCGATCCGATTGCAAAAAGAAACTAAGCCCAAATAAAAATGAAAAGATCATGAAGAACTTGCCTGCGACAAAAATGCCGAGGAATCCCATCACGATATCATCGCCCAAAAAGTGGCTGGTAAAGTTAGGGTGCGAGGGTGGGTGCGCGCCCGCATAGTACTGATCTGAATAATGGATCAGGGCAATTCCTAATAGGGTAAAGCCACGAAGCACATCGACAAGTACAATGCGGGGTGAGGACAATCTTTGCATGAATCAGGCGGTTTCGGAAAGAGAGACAATTTCCAACAGCGATACCCCTAGTTACACCTTTTAGGCCTACTTCGAAACCCGCTTCAGTCCTTCCTCCGCCTCCTTCAATGTAGCATCTGATTTTAGGGCTAACTCATACAGCGATTTTGCTTCGGCTTTCTTTCCTCGCTTCTCCAGGATTTGCGCCAGTCGCATGTTGGCCGCTGCATGACTCGGCTCATTCTTCTGCGGTTTGTAGGCAAGGTACTTTCGCAAGTACTTCTCGCCATCTTCCAGGCGTTGGCCGCTCAGGGCACTCATCTTGCCCAATTGATAAATCGCCATCATATCTTCCGGATTCTTTTTCAACTGATCTTCGAACAGCAGAGACGCTTTATCATAGTTTTTTTGATTGATGTAAAAGTTCGCTAAACTCTGCGTATAGGATGGATCTGCTTTCACCATGGCCACAAATTCTTTCTCCGCTTCGGCCCACTTCTTTTCACGGTAATAAATATTCCCTAATTGACGATGTCCCTCAGCCGGCTTTAGCCTGACGATTTCGTTGGCCAGTTCAATGGCCCGTTCTGTACTGCCTCCGGCAATGGCCGGGGCCTGTTGATAATACAGTATTAACGATTGGCGGGCTTCAATGGACTTTGGGTCCAATTCCAGCGCGCGTTCCCATGCCCCCTTCATTTTTGGTGCCAGGGTGGCTTGCTTGAAGAAGTTTGCATCCCCGGCTATCGTGCCGAGGGTATTTCCATACCAGTTGTGATAATCCGCCACTTTATCATTCACCTCAATAGCGGCTTCAAAATACTCCTCAGCCTGATCATACTCTTTGGCATCATAGGCCAGACGCCCGAGATAATATTGCGCCTCGGCAAACTCCTTACTCTCCTTTTTTACGGTAAGTAAGAGCTTCCTGGCCTCCACAGGCTTTTGTTCATCATAGAGTTTTTTGGCTTTATCAACTGTCTGCGCACAAAGGGCAATGGGCAGGAACAGGAATAGCAGGATTGATTTCATAAGGTTACAGACATCTATAATAACGAATCCGTTGCATGATGGGTTTTCCAATCTAACGCGACTTTCACCGAATTGTTGAAAATTCAGACTCAGTTGTGTGAATTAATATACCCTTAATACGATTCGCTAATTTTACCGATAGCTTAGTAAAAAAATTATTATGAAGCCTCTGTTTATTGTTTTTTGCTCAAGTCTTCTCCTTTATGCGTGTGCGCCCAAAGAAAAACCACCTGAAAAATTTGTGGACCCTGTTGCCGAATTGTTTGATTCGTCACTCGCGCCCTTTTATCACGGTGTTGCCTCGGGCGATCCGCTGGCCGACCGGGTGATTATCTGGACCCGGGTTACCCCGGAAACCGTAATCGACTCCATTCCGGTGATCTGGGAAGTAGCAGAAACTCGTGACTTCACCACCCTCCTGAAATCAGATTCATTGACTGCCACCGCAGCGCATGACTATACCGTGAAAGTAGATGTCCCTCAATTGCAACCAGGCAAAACATATTATTATCGCTTTCATGCTCTTGGAAAAACCTCAGCCACCGGCAGAACGAAAACAACCCCTGTTACTTCGCTCGATAGTCTAAAGTTTGCGGTGGTGAGTTGCAGCAATTGGGAGTGGGGCTACTTCAACGCCTACGATAAAATTGCCGACCACGATGATCTGGATGCGGTAGTCCATCTGGGCGACTACATTTACGAATATGGTCGAGGCGGCTATGGCGATACCACCATCCGTAAAAATCTTCCGCCTTACGAAATCGTTTCGTTAAGCGACTACCGTACCCGACACTCACAATACCGGCTTGATAAAGGGCTTCGCAGAATGAGTGAACGTCATCCACTGATTGCCATCTGGGATGACCATGAGGTTGCCAATAATGTCTATTCGGCAGGGGCTCAGAATCACCAACCTGATAAAGAGGGTGATTTTGAAAAACGAAAAGCTGCTGCCGTTCAGGCCTATTACGAATGGCTGCCCATCCGCGAAGACGGGCATCATTACCGGTCCTTTTCCTATGGTTCGTTGGCAGACCTGATTATGTTGGACGAACGTCTGGAGGGCAGAACGCGTCCGGTAGACAGCATAACAGCACCCAACTATCTGGCCGACCGGACCATGTTAGGTGCAGATCAGTTAACGTGGTTGGAGAACTCTCTTCAATCATCCACAGCCACCTGGAAAGTACTCGGCAATCAGGTCATGTTTTCCGATATTGAATTGAGTGTGGTGTACCCTAACATGCCTCGTAACCTAGACTCCTGGGATGGCTACCCCACGGAGAAGAAAAAGCTGAAGGATTTTATTCTCAATCACCAACTGAAAGACCTGATTTTCCTTACCGGAGATACGCATGCCAGCTGGGCTATTGAAGTGGCCACCGAGGTAAAGAAAACGTATAACCCAAAAACTTCGGTCGGTGCCTTTGCCATTGAATTGGGAACGACCAGCGTTTCCTCCGCCAACGACAATGAATATCATGCTACGGATACAGTGAAGAGAATGGAAGCTGCTTTGTTGAAAATGAATCCGCACATCAAATACCTGAATGCACGCGATCATGGGTACCTGTTGCTAAGCCTCTATCCCGACCGTATGTTGGGCGAATGGTATTACCTCGAAACCCTGCGGCAACCCGAATCCAATGAATTTCTGGGCAAGAAAGTAACGGTAACGAAAGGCACTGTTCAATTGAAATAGGTATCTTGGAAGATGCTTCGCGCGCTTAGCCTCTTCCTTGCCATCTTCTTTATTAACGTCACTGTACCTGCACAGAAAAGGCCCAATGTTGTTCTGATCTTCATGGACGACATGGGGTATGGGGACCTTGGTGTAACGGGTGCGTTACAATATCAAACTCCGGCCATCGATCAACTGGCCTCGGAAGGCATCCGGTTTACAAATTTTCTTGCCGTGCAGGCAGTATGTTCCGCTTCGCGAGCGGGCTTGCTTACCGGCATGTATCCGAACCGAATCGGAATTACCGGAGCCTTGTTTCCCAATAGCAAAATTGGAATTCACCCCAATGAAATAACCCTCGCTGAGTTGTTGAAACAAAACGGGTATGCAACCGGCATGGTGGGCAAGTGGCACCTGGGCGATCATGAAAAATTTTTACCGTTACAAAACGGGTTTGATGAATACTTTGGCCTTCCGTTCTCAAACGACATGTGGCCGGTAGATTATAACGGCAGCCCGGCCACCGACTGGCGCAAAGATTCCTTTCCGCCTCTCTTTATACTCGAGGGCAATGAAAAGAAGTTACCGGTCACTACCTTGGCGGATCAGGGCGAACTGACACGGCAGTACACCGAACGGGCAGTTGAATTCATAAGACGAAAAAAAAGCACGCCTTTCTTTCTCTATTTCGCACATTCCATGCCGCACGTGCCCATCCAGGCTTCCGCCCGGTTTAAAGGAAAGAGTCAACAAGGACTCTATGGAGATGTAATGATGGAAGCCGATTGGTCGGTGGGAGAAATTCTCAAAGCCTTGAAAGAAAATAACCTCGATAAAAACACCATCGTGATTTTTACAAGCGATAACGGGCCGTGGCTTAACTATGGAAATCATGCCGGCTCCACCGGGGGGTTGCGCGAAGGCAAGGGCACTTCGTTTGAAGGCGGAACCCGGGTACCCTGCATAATCCGATGGCCTGAAAAAATCAAAGGTGCACAAATCAGCAACAGCTTATCCTCTACCATCGATCTGCTTCCAACCTTAGCCGATCTACTGACTATTCCGCTCACCTTATCACCGGATGGTGTAAGCCTGAAGCCGGTGCTATTGGAAGATGTAAAAGCACAACCCCGAAAAGAATTTTATTACTACTATCGTAGAAATGCGCTCGAAGCGGTACGATGGAACGATTGGAAACTGGTTTTACCCCACCGGGGTCGTACGTACGAAAATTTTGAGATGGGGTTGAACGGGTACCCTGGTAAGGTGAATGAGAACGACTCCATACCCCAGGCGCTGTACGATTTAAGGCGCGACCCCGGTGAGCGCTATGATGTGCAAACCCAATTTCCGGAAATTGTTCAGCATTTGTTAATGCTCACTGCCAAAGCACGGGAAGATTTAGGGGATGATCTGGTCAACGTTCCCGGCAATCATCGCAGGGAACCGGGCCGCATTCAGTAACAATTGGATTGAATTTGATGTAAACGCAGACCCTCCTTACTCAAGCGGTGATGGTTTCTAATGCCTTCACCCTAATATTGATTTTCAATTTTCCTACTTATGAAATCATTACGCTCGCTTATTCTTATTTCTGCTCTGTCGATTAGTGACAATGCTTTCTCGCAAGGCACCATGTTGTTGCGCCAACCAACCATCAGCAATACCGATATTGTATTTGTGTATGCCAATGATTTGTGGAGGGTGGCGAAGGACGGAGGCGATGCCCGCAGGCTCACCAGCAATGAAGGCGCTGAAAGCAATCCGCACTTCTCTCCGGACGGAAAACTTATTGCCTTTACGGGACAATACGATGGTAACACCGATGTATACGTGATCCCTGTGGAAGGGGGCCAACCTCAACGCCTGACCTGGCACCCAGGGGCCGATCAGGTAACGGGCTGGACACCCGATGGTGAATCCATTTTGTTCGCTACCAGTCGCGAAGGTGTGTTGCCTACCCGGGAATCAAAAATCTACACGATCAACAAAAGAGGCGGAGTAGAAGAAGCACTTCCTATCCCCCGTGCCGTGGCTGGAGAAATTTCAGAAGATGGAAAGTACATCGCCTATCAGCAGATTGGCTTTTGGGATCCGGAATGGCGAAACTACCGCGGAGGCCAGGCCAAACCAATCTGGATTGTTGCCTTGAAAAACTTTGAGTTGAAAATGACACCCCAACCCGACAACGAACGACACACTGATCCGGTCTGGTTGAATAATGTGGTGTACTTTTTATCTGAACGCGACTATGCCAACAACATCTGGTCATTCAACCCTGCCAATAACGAATTAAAACAGCTCTCTTTTCATACTGACTTCGATGCGAAAAGCCTGGATGCCGGTGGCGGACAAATTGTGTATGAGCAGGGTGGATATTTGCATGTGCTGAATCCTGTCAACGGGCAAACTAAAAAACTCAACATCAATGTGCGGGGTGATTTTCATTGGTCGCGGCCACGGTGGGAAGAGATTCGGACTACGGCCTTGCAGAACGCATCGTTGTCACCGACTGGTCAGCGTGCATTGTTTCAATATCGGGGCGAAATTTTTACTGTGCCAAAGGAAAATGGTAACTGGCGAAATATTTCTAACTCTTCAGGCGCTGCCGACCGATATCCGGCCTGGTCGCCCGATGGAAAACGAATTGCCTGGTTCAGCGATGCCAGTGGCGAGTATCAGTTAATGATCAGCGACCAGGAAGGGTTGGAAAAACCCAAAGCCATCGCCATCCCGAATCCCACCTTCTTCTACTCCCCCGCCTGGTCACCTGATAACAAGTACATTGCTTTTACCGATACCGATTACAATCTATGGTACACGGATGTCAATACAGGCGTGACTAAAAAAGTTGACACCGAACGGTATGCACACCCCAATCGCACGATGAATCCTGTGTGGTCGCCTGACAGCAAATGGATTGCTTACCCCCGATTAAATGATAGTCAATTCAAAGTAATCAAGGTGCACAACATTGAAACGAATCAAACTCTTCAACTCACCGATGGCATGGCCGATGCAATTACACCCGTATGGGATGCCACCGGAAAATACCTGTACTTTCTCGCCAGTACAAACTATGCGCTCAATATCGGCTGGCTGGACATGAGTTCGTATGATCGTCCTGTGACACGCGCCTTGTACCTGATCGTGCTGAACAAAGACGATGCTTCGCCTTTGTTGCCTCGAAGCGATGAAGAAAAAGAAAAACCAAAAGAAGAAAAGAAGGAGGTAACTCCTGTTGTAAAAATTGATATGGAGGGTATTAGCCAGCGCATTGTAGCGGTGGATATACCCTTGAGAAATTATACGGGATTGGTCAATGGTCCTGAGAATTATATCTTCTATCTGGAAAACGTGCCCAACCAGCAAGGCGCCACCTTGCATCGTTATAACTTCAAAGATCGCAAGTCAGAAGTTTATCTTACCCCCGTCAATGATGTTTCGGTATCCTCCGATCGCAAGCAACTGCTTTACCGCAGCACCAACACCTGGGGTATTCTTGGCACAGCAGACACTAATAAAAAGCCAGGCGATGGGAAACTAGAAGGTGTTGCAACCCTGAAACTGAAAATCGAGCCGCGGGAGGAATGGATGCAAATCTTTAAAGAAGGCTGGCGTTATCAGCGCGATTTTCTTTATGTAAACAACACTCATGGAGCCCCCTGGAACGATGTGTTGAAATGGTACACCCCCTGGCTTGAACATGTGCAACATCGCAGCGACCTGCTGTATGTAGTGGATATTATGGGTGGTGAAATTGCGGTAGGCCACAGCTACACCCGGGGTGGGGATTTCCCAGATGTAAAAGAAGTATCCATTGGGTTGCTGGGGGTTGATTACGAAGTGGACAACAAACTCTACCGCATTAAAAAAATCTATTCGGGTGAAAACTGGAACCCCGGTCTCAACGCCCCTTTGCGCGGGCCCGGTATAGGCGTTAAAGAAGGCGATTACATTCTCGAAGTAAATGGGATGTCCGTGTCAACTTCCGAAAATATTTATAAATACTTCGAAGCAACCGCTGGCCGGCAAACCAAAGTTCGTGTAAACAGCAAGCCATCGCTGGATGGTTCAAAACTTGTTACCGTAGTTCCGGTTGACAATGAAAATCAATTGCGCATGATGCACTGGATTGAAAGCAACCGTAAAAAAGTAGATGAACTTTCGAAAGGGCAGCTGGCTTATGTGTACCTGCCCAACACTGCGCTCCCTGGGTACACCAATTTCAACCGGTACTATTTCGCACAACAAGATCGCAAGGGTGCCATCATAGATGAACGCAATAACGGAGGTGGCTCCGCAGCCGATTACATGGTGGATGTGATGGCGCGGCAATTGCATGGCTACTTCAACAGCAAAGTAGGCGATCACAAACCTTTCCTTACGCCCAATGCCGGCATCTTCGGGCCCAAAGTAATGTTGATTAACGAGCGGGCCGGTTCCGGTGGAGATTTGTTGCCCTACATGTTTAACAAAATGAAAATCGGACCGCTGGTGGGAACCAAAACGTGGGGTGGCCTGGTGGGCACATGGGATACTCCCCCCTTTGTGGATGGTGGAACCATGATTGCCCCGCGCGGAGGGTTCTATGACATTAACGGCCAATGGGCAGTAGAAGGTGTAGGTATTTCACCGGACATTGCCGTAGAGCAAACTCCGGCCGATGTAATAAAAGGCCGCGATCCGCAACTGGAGCGGGCCGTTGAGGAAGCACTGAAATTAGTAAAGACCCAGAGCCTGGAAATCAAGCCCGAGCCCGCACCACCGGTTAAGTACAAGCGTCCGGTAAAGAAGTAAAGGCCAACAGTGAAGCCGCCTTCTTCATTAATAGGAAGAAGGCGGCCTGCTATTTAGAACTGTTTTCAGAATTATTTCTGATTTATGACGAACATCATTCGCAGGTCAGATTCGGATTGCGATCTTTATTCGACTGCTGACTGCTAGGCCATGATTTCAGACCTCTTCTTTCACTTGATATTAGCCATTCTCTTTGGCGCGGCTGTAGGCCTGGAGCGCGAAAGCAATAAACCCAACGATCCACATGTGGGTGGCATTCGTACTTTTTCACTGATCGCGCTGGCTGGGGCGCTGGCCGGCATTTTCTTTCAACATAACTATGCATCCCTGGGGTTGGTAATTGTGATTGGATTTTTCGCACTGCTGATCGGCTACTACGTGGCTGAATCAATTCATACGCATGACTACGGCATCACCAGCGAACTTTCGGCCATGATCACCTTTATCCTGGGCATCATGGTTATGGTAAACATTATTCCCTTGCAGATAACCGTAGCCATCTTTGTCGTAGTCATTTTTGTGCTGGCGATGAAATCGCGCACCACCAAACTAGTGGCCGGCCTGTCGCAGCAGGAGGTTCAGTCCTTCATCAGCTATGCCATCATTGCCCTGGTGGCGCTCCCGGTGTTGCCCGACTACTCGTACCGACTCAACGATATGCCAGTGCTTGCTTCTTTGTTGCAGGGCTTTGGTATTGACTTATCCAAATACGATACGCTCGACTTAATCAATCCGCAAAAAATCTGGATGATCGTGGTGCTGATTACCGGCATTGATGTCTTTGGGTACATCCTGGGGCGCCTGGTAGGCAAGCGCAACGGATTTGCGCTTACCAGTTTCATGGCTGGTTTTGTTTCTTCCACATCGGCAACCCAGTCGCTGGCACAGCGCAGCAACCACACCAAATTTGTCAACCATCTGATAGGAGCTGCTTTGCTAGCTAATCTCGCCAGTTTTCTGCAAATCTTTCTGTTGGTGGGGCCGCTCAACATCAAGTGGCTGCTCTCCATTGCCCCGAGCATATTTATTATGGTCGCTACTGCTGGGGTAATTACGTACTTCTTCTTTAAACAGAAGGAACCCAAAGATGAAGAAGACACAGAGGCTAAAAAAGCAACCGCCATCTTTTCGCTTTTTCCGGCACTCAAGTTTGCTGCGCTGCTGATTGTGATCAAGATTGTAACTAAAATCTGCTTGATCGAATTTGGTCAATCAGGCTTTATGATTAGTTCCGTCATCGCTTCGTTTGCCGGATTGGACGCCATCATCGTCACCTTGGCCGACATGGCCGGTACAACGCTCACATTTGAATTTGCCTTCGTCACCTTTCTCTTGGTTAATACCACCAACCTGCTGAGCAAATCAGTTTACTCTTATCTGCAGGGCAATCGTAGTTTTGCCTGGAAATTTCTGATTTCCATTTTAATCGTAGCCGCTGCCGGTGCAAGCTGGTTGATCTTTATTTAGTTTTGCAGGCTTGAAACATTCCATTCTCAAGGTTCATAATCATAGTGTTAATTTTTGAACCCTGAATTTTGAATTACCTACGCCAAAGGATAATTAATCGAGTACCTTTGCATCATGCTCGCCAAATCCTGGCTCATCATTAAAGACGAAACCACCCGTACGTTTGAAGTGGTTACACAATCGTTGAGTGAAAATGCATTCAGCAACATGGTGATTGCCATGCAGCGTGCCGGGATGACAGTAACCCCGGTGCTATTGCCCGTAAGCAACCGTCATGCCAGCAAGGAGCACATTACCTTTACCGGTTACACCCGTGAAGAGGGTCTATACAACCGCTTGTTACAACACCATCATAAACTAATACAACAGGCTTTGGGCGATTGGGACTGAATTGGTTCAGGGTTCGAAGAGTTAACGTGCCATGCAACTTCCTGATTTGTCAAGCGTCATTGTGCCTAAATTAAAAAATTATGATGCTTCGAAGTTATCTGATCTACCTATTAATGTTCGGTTCAGTTCTTTCCTGGGGACAAAACACAAATCCCCTTGCAACCGAAATCTATACCGAGGATCTGGATCGTTTCTGGATTGCGCTAGATAAAGCCGGGCCCGAGGTAAATGCTTCGTTACTGGACGCGGAATATCTGAACCCCGGCTCCCGCGGACTGCAAGGCTTCACAAAGGGCCGCATTCAAAATGCCGATAACCTGGCCAAGACAATACGCGCCCACTATCAATATTACACCAGCATCAAACCCAGCCTCGACCGCATTGCCGGCATGAAAGACACGATCCGGCAAAGTCTTGTAAGGTTAAAAGCGTTGTACCCGAAAGCGGTATACCCACCGGTATATTTCGTGGTGGGCGCACTCAACTCAGGAGGCACTACTTCAGGCAATGCGTTGATTATTGGAGCCGAAATGTACGGTCGTACAGAACAAACACCAACGCAAGAACTGGATGATTGGTTGCTTAACGTAATTAAACCAGTCGAAGAAGTGACACACATCGTGGCGCATGAACTTATTCATTTTCAACAGAAATACGATGGCGGAAACCTGTTGGCTGCCTGCATCAAGGAAGGCGCTGCCGATTTTCTGGCTGAATCGATTTCAGGCCGCCACATTAATCAACATGTTCACGACTATGCCAACCCGCGCGAAGCCGAATTGTGGTCCGAGTTTAAGCAACGCATGCACAGCAAGGATTACTCGGGCTGGCTGTACAGCAGCACACCCGGACGACCTAATGATCTGGGTTATTGGATGGGCTACAAAATCACAAAAGCATATTTTGACAAGCAGGTAAACAAACAAGAGGCGGTTTATAACATCTTTCACATCCGCAACTTCGATACGTTTCTGGTAGAGAGTGGGTATGGAAAGTGAGATGTACCCCTCTCTCCTAGCACCGTGGGAAGGAGGCTAAGGTAAGAAGCGGGGGAGGGGATCCCGCTCTCTAAAATCAATTTCCTACCTTGGCGAAACATGGTCGCCCTATGAAAAAGATCTTACTCCTGCTCGTGTTGCTTCCGGCTGTAACCTACGCGCAACATGCAGCCAAAATCAAACGCATCGATTCGGTGCTCACCTACCTGCACCAATACCATTTGTTTAATGGCACGGTGCTGATTGGCGAAAAAGGGAAAGTGTTGTATAAAAAAGCCTTTGGCATTGCCCACCCGCAAACACAGCAACCGCTTACCACGGCTTCGTCCTTTAACCTGGCATCGGTAAGCAAACAGTTTTACACCATGATGGCCATGATGCTGAAGGAACAAGGGAAACTGAACTACGATGACGTTGTGCAACAATACCTGCCTTCATTTCCGTACCACAACATCACCATTCGCCAGCTCATGAACCAGATCTCGGGTCTGCCAGAGTACTTTGATATTGCACAAGGGGATATGAATCCACTCGACACGCTTACCAATGCCTCCATGCTGGAATTGCTCGCAACTAAAAAGCCCGCACTAGAATTTAAACCAGGCGACCGCTGGGAGTATTGCAATACCAATTACACTACGCTGGCTTCGGTGATTGAGAAGGTGTCGGGTCTCACGGCAGAACAATTTTTTGCACACCGAATCGCAACTCCGCTCAAGCTCAGTAATACGTATGTGTATCATCTCAAGATGAAATCGTACCCACCCTCGCGCGTGTTTGGATTTGACTACGATGGCCAGACCTACACACTCAACGATCTGGTGCGCTTCGATGGCATTGTGGGCGATGGCAACGTGTATTCTTCTGTTGAAGATTTATACAAGTGGGATCAGGCATTGTATACTGATAAATTGGTGAAGAAGGCCACGTTTGCCGAAGCCATCACTCCGGGTAAGTTGAACAATGGTGAAAATCCACGTTATGGTTTTGGCTGGTTTATCCGCGAGCAAGGCAAGACCGTTTCACACACCGGGGGGTGGGTGGGCTTTGGAACCGAAATAACCCGTTATCTCGACAAGAATCAAACCATCATCGTATTGGATAACTCATCTAACTTCTGGGCCCATGCTTTGGTGAAAAATATCTGGGAAGACCGTTCTGTACAATTGCCCAAAACACATTTAATCACGAACGTAAGAATCATCGATGGCACGGGTTTGCCGGCCGTTGCCGGCAGTGTGCGGGTATTGAATAACCGGATTCGTCACGTTGGGATTTTAACTCGGTTTCCGGGCGAACCTGTAACCGATGGAAGTGGAAATGTGTTAGCCCCCGGATTTATTGACAACCACAGCCACCATGATGGGGAATTGTCACAAAACCCATCTGCAGGAGCGGTTATAAGTCAGGGCATCACTACGATTGTGGTAGGGCAGGATGGTGGATCGCAGCCAATGGATTCCCTTCAAAAAGGCATTCAAAAAAAGCCGGTCAGTGTCAACGTAGCTTCTTTTACCGGACATGCCTCCTTGCGTGAAAAGGTCATGGGTCGGGATTTATATCGCAAGGCTACCCAAACCGAAATCGACTCGATGAAAGTATTGCTCAAACGAGAGCTGGAAAGAGGTTCGCTGGGATTAAGTACCGGATTGGAATACGAAGAAGCCTTTTACAGTTCGCGCGATGAAGTGGTGGCCCTGGCAAAAGTGGCAGCCGAAAGCAATGGTCGGTACATCAGCCACATTCGCAGTGAAGATTTGAACCTGGAGGAAGCATTGGAGGAAATTATTCACATTGGCCGCGAAGCAAAAATCCCGGTTCAGATTACTCACATTAAAATCGCCATGCGCAGCAAGTGGGGCGATTCAGAAAAAATTCTGCGGCAATTGGAAATTGCACGGAAGCAAGGCGTTGATGTGACAGCCGATGTTTATCCATACACGATGTGGAACTCAACTCCGCGGGTTCTCTTTCCGAAAAAGGATTTTGATAATCAAACCAGTGCTGAATTTGCTACTCGCGAGTTGTTCGATCCGGCAGCATCGGTGATGGTGCGGTACACTGCTCAACCCTCCTGGCAGGGAAAAACGGTTAGTGAAATTGCAACCCTCAATAATGAAACCCCGGCTCAGGCCTTACTGCGCATCATCCGTGAAAGTGGAGCCCCCGGACAAGGCAGTACGATCGTTGCCAAGAGTATGAGCGAAACAGACATCAGCAATTTTATAAAGTGGCCGTACACCAGCATTTGTTCCGATGGCACCATGCATGGGCACCCACGCGGGCACGGAGCATTTACACGCGTATTGGGAAGGTATGTGCGCGAACAAAAGTTAATACCGTTGGAAACGGCTATTCAAAAGATGACCAGCCTGGCAGCTGAGAATGTAGGCATCAAAAACCGGGGTCTTATTGTACCTGGGTACTTTGCCGATCTGGTCCTGTTCAATCCAACCACGGTGCTGGATAATGCCACCATCGAAAAGCCGACAGCCTTATCTACCGGAATAGAATCCGTTTGGGTGAATGGCAAGCTCGTATACGAAAATCAAAATGCAATTGCTAATTATCCGGGCATGGTGGTGAAAAGATAGAACCATTTAAACGGGCATTTCGCTAGGGATTTCCTTCCTGGATACCCAGTGGGGTAACATTCTTGACTGGTGTTACGGTTTGCAAATAATTCCACAAGGCGGTGAGTTCCATATCGTTCATTCGTTTAAACGGACCCCACGGCATGGGTGTACCCGGAATGACCCGACCCGTGCGAAAGCGTTGAATGAAATCCTTCTTGGTCCAGCCCGCCATGCGTCCTGTTTCCGGATCAGGGGTAATGTTGGGAGTAATCACGTGCTTGTCGTCAATGATTTTACCAGTCGCCATATCAATTACCTCAAACCGGCTTGAACCCGCCAACTCCTCACCAATATATGCGCCCGTCATCATGTCGCGGTTGGTGTGGCAGCCCCGGCAGTTAGCTACACTGTTAGCTATGTACCGGCCGTACGCTGCTGTTGAATCCGGTGCGGGTGCAAGCGGCACATCCCCATCGCCCATCGGTACGATAGCAAAGGAGAGTATTGCTTTGCCCAGCAGGTTCCAGTCATTTTGCGGACGTTGATTTTTTACCGGCTCCTGCGAACGAAGAAAGGAAATGATGGCTGTCAGGTCCTGGTCGCTAAGATCATAAAAGGGCATGAAGTCAATGAGTGCGCGTCCATCGTGGCGCACACCATAGCGAAGTGATCGGGCAATTTCTTCATCCCGAAGTTTCCCGATTCCGGTTTCATCATCGGGGGTGATGTTTGGTGCGTAGACGGTTCCAATTGGCAAAAAGAAATCAAAGCCACCCGACAGGGGTACTTCTTCTCCCGCTTCCGTACGATTTATCTCAGAAGTTGGAGCATGACAGTAAGAACAGTGTGCCGGTCCGTAGGCCAGATGGCGACCACGTGCAATTAATGCCGAGTCGGTGCTGGCTGTAATAGCGGGATAAGGTGCTTCAAATGTTCTTGTGTAACGGGTGTTAATCAGGATCAGGAGACCAGCCACTAACAATGCAAGAAGCGCCAGAATCCCAAAGAGGATTCGCTTTAACATAAAAATGGGGTTTGGGTTTGGGTTTGGGTTTGGGTAAAGAAATGTAGCGATTTACTCCCGCTTCAGAAAATGTAGAATAAAGGATAAACACAAAAATGTAAAACCACAATGTCTACCGTCTAACTCGTATATTCTCAAAACCCCTACTTCGCTGCTACCTGAAAGGCACGTTCATTATTCTTCTCAACCTCGCGCAGCGTGCGTAATTGCTTCATTTCTTCGAGCAAGGTTAACAACGAGGTTTCATCTGCCTTAAGGTGTGCTTTTAATTCCGATAAGGACTTGATTTCATTCGGTGCTTTGCGGAAGTCGGTGATGAAATTGAGGATATCTACTTTCTTGATCATGGCAAACACAGTTTGCAGGCGTAACGGGAAATCCCAATTTCAAGATTCAAAATTCAAAAACTAAATAGCTGGCCTCGCATTGAGTGACATGAAATATTAACTCCAATGTACCAGCGTAGTTGTTCTCCTGGTTTCCAGGATGTACTTTATGGTTAATACGGGAATCTATTTCGAGACAATATACGTTGGTGCCTTTCTGTGTTTCGTTGCCTGCTCATATCCATAAGCAATTTCAATCAAGGTCGGCTCCTGCCAGGCCGTGCTGAAGAAGGAAACCCCAACCGGCAGCACATCGACAAAGCCCATAGGCACGGTAATGGAAGGATAGCCCGAAATCGCAGCCAGCGATGAACTGCCGCCCAGAAAATGATCGCCATTGATTAGGTCCGTTTTCCAGGCAGGCGCCCCGGTAGGCGCCATCAGTGCATCGAGTTTATTTTCCAGCAGTAATTTATCGATGCCGTTCTCGCGAGTAGCCTTGTGCATCGTGGCTAAAGCGTCAAGGTATTCTTTGTCCTGCAAGGTTCCCTTTTCGTGCGCCAGCTTCAGCAACTGCTGATCGAAGTACTTCAACTCAACCGAATCCTGTCTATTAAACTCCATCAACCCGGCAAGATCTTGTACCCGGGCTTTATCGCCCAGGCTGGAAAAGTATTTCGTCAGGCCATCCTTAAACTCATACAACAGCACCGTAAATGATGATCCGCCCGCACTGCGATCCATGCTAAAGTCGATTTCCACTACTTCGGCACCTTGTGCCCGTAAATCAACAATGGCTTTCTTGATTAACGTATCGACACCCGCATGATAGCCACCGATGTTCTTTAACCAGCCAATGCGCTTGCCCTTCAACCCATCGGCTTTCAAATAAGCTGTATAGTCGGTAAAGGATTTACCGGCCGAAGCCAGGGTTTTCTCATCGGTTGAGTCAACTCCGGCCAATACCCCCAGGGCAATAGCCACATCGGTTACTGTTCTGCCCATAGGGCCTGCAGTATCCTGTGTAAATGAAATCGGAATAATACCACTGCGGCTTAACAAGCCAACGGTGGGTTTTAATCCAACCAATCCATTGGCGTTGGACGGACACACAATGGAACCATTCGTTTCGGTACCAATCGCAAGGGCACATAGGTTAGCCGAAGCGGCTACTCCTGAACCCGAACTGGAACCACAGGGATTGCGATCCAATACATAAGGATTCTTGGTTTGGCCCAACATCCCGCTCCACCCACTACTACTCATATCCGCCCGGAAGTTGGCCCACTCGCTTAGATTTGCCTTCGCGATGATAACTGCACCTGCATCGCGTAACTTCTTAACCAGGTAGCTGTCATGAGGCGGGTAGGAATCGCGCAGAACCGTTGCTCCGGCTGTGGTAGGCATATCGGTAGTATTAAGATTGTCCTTTACGATTACCGGAATACCATGTAAAGGACCCCGGCTGTTACCTGCCTTTAGTTCAGCATCCAATGCTTTTGCGGTTTCAATAGCCTGTGGGTTGATGCAGATAATCGAGTTAAGGGCGGGCCCGTCCTTATCGAGATCTTCAATGCGTTGCAGGTAGTCTTTCACAACCTGCTCGATTGAATAGGTCCCCTCAGCATAGCCCGTTTGCAGTTGCGAAAGGGTTATTTCCTCGAGGTATTGATGAGTTGATGTCTTCTTTTCTGTGGTTGGTGAGCAGGAAATAACCATAACCAACGGCAGTATTAGCTTCAGAATGCGGAGCATATGCGTGTATTTAATAAGCGAATATAACCCCGGCCTCATTCTTCAAAAATCAATAAAGCGATAAAGGGTTTAACTGAACGATTGGTGGTTGTATCGGGTACCCCTGCACATTCACTGCATAGAAATCTTCATGAATACTTTACTTTAATAAAAATATTTATTCAAATTTGTATAACTCTATGGCAAATAGAATTTATTGGACCACAACCGTGGCTGTGCGAAATGGCATTTCTTAATCGCCCGGCTGCGTATAAAGTCTGGATCTTCGCGCCCTACCTCGACACGGATGATCCCACTTTAAAATATTATTACGACTATACTCAAAGCATAGCCGAATACAGTAAGGTATTCTCTGAACTGGACTGTGAATGGGAGTGGGTTAATGTTACCGTCAACAATATCCAGGCGTCTATTGAAAAGGTGAAGAAACACAGACGCAAAAAAAACATCGTGCTGAACCTTTGCGATGGTGATGAAATCAATGAAGTACCCGGCATTTCGGTTATTCATGCACTGGATGCAAGTAACCTGACCTATACCGGGTCTGATTCTCACTTCTATCACGTCACCACCTCCAAGATCACCATGAAAGAAGCCTTTCATGAACATGGTGTTGCTATGCCCAGTTGGGCAAAGTTAAATGGGCATATCGATCCGGATCTTTTCAAGAAGGTAGGCAAACCCCTTATCGTAAAACCTGCCGTATCAGCCGGCAGCATGGGTATTAGCATTAAAAACGTAGTATCGGGCAAACGGCAACTGAAGAGCGTGTTGGATACTATGCATACCGGATTTAAAGGTTGGAAGCTGGATGGAGCCGGGTTGTTGGCCGAACAGTTCATCATTGGCCGCGAATTCACCACACTGCTGGTCGGGTCTTACGAAAGCCCAGAAAAGATCCAGTTTTACAGGCCCATTGAACGGGTATTCCATCAATCCCTTCCCGAAAAGGAACAGTTTCTGTCCTTTGAACGCCTTTGGGAAACGTATGAAGAGGAGAAACCCTTGCCGGACAACGAATTTCTTTATGCCTACCAACCAGTGACCTGTCCGGAGCTTGCTGCCAGGTTGAAAGAGTTAAGTCTTGATGCCTTTAAAGCGGTAAAGGGACGGGGGTATGCCCGGCTCGATTTCCGGTTGGACAAGAAGACGCAACAACTCTTTGTTTTGGAGATAAACGCTCAATGTGGCCTGAGTGAGGATGAGAATTATACCTCGATCGGGGCCATCTTGCGGGTAAGCAATAAAACCTTTACTGATCTGATTGTAGAAGTATTGGATGATGCTTTACTTCGCAAGTCCAAAGCCCTTCCATGAAAGTATGCGTTCTGCAACCTGACTATAGTACTACCGATGTAGACTATAAGCAGTACGACCCTCCCCGCAACATTGCCCCCTTGTTGCCAAACGATCAGGTAGACCATGTGTTTCTGAACAAGCTTACTACCTATAAGCAACTGCTGGATTTGCGCAAATCAAAGTACGACATCTTTGTTAACCTGTGCGAAGGGTATCTGGATTGGTCGGTTCCCTCCATTGATGTTATCCATTCGTTGGAAACATTGAACCTTCCCTTTACCGGTCCCAATGCGGTCTTGTACGATCCCCCAAAGCCGCTGATGAAATATGTGGCTTTCTGTGCCGGAGTAAAGACACCCAACTTTGTGGAAGTAACGAGTACCGTTGACCTGTTCAAAAAAATAAGTCACTTAACATTTCCCCTGTTCGTAAAACCTGCGAAGGCGGGGGATAGCCTGGGGGTGGATGAGGAGTCTCTGGCGAAAGACCTACCGCACTTACAACACAAAGTGGCGGCCCTGATTGCCGAAGGATACGAAGACGTACTGATTGAAGAATACATTGCCGGGCAAGAGTTTACGGTGTTGGTGGCTGCCAACATTGCACCACAGCGAGGATGTCTCGTGTTTAAGCCTGTGGAATACCAATTCCCGAACGGGTATGCCTTCAAGACGTATGCCTTGAAAACCTCCGAGTTGCATACCGATGTAAACAAACCTTGTCAGGATGCGACCCTGGAAACCAAACTGAAATCGGCTGCTGAAAAAATCTTCTCGGGGTTTTATGGAGTAGGGTATGCCCGGCTCGATTTTCGGGTGAACAGTCAGCAGGAAATTTATTTTTTAGAAATCAATTTTACCTGTTCGGTTTTTTATGAAGATGGGTACGAAGGCTCAGCCGATTACATCCTGAAATATGATCCCATTGGTAAAGCCGGATTTCTGAAGCACATCATTGCCGAAGGGATTGCCCGGCACGCAGCAAAACAAAAAAAATACCGCGTCAATGGTACCGCTATTAACGGCTATGGGATCGTTGCCCAGCGCTCATTAAAGAAAGGCGAAGTTATTTTTATGCTGGAAGAACTCGCCCAGCGCATTGTAACCAAGCGTCACGTTGAAACCCATTGGACCCCGGAACAACGGGAAGAATTCCGTCACTACGCTTATCCTATTTCGGAGGAAGTGTACATTCTATGGGATAACAAGCCACAGAACTGGGCCCCTCAAAACCACAGTTGCAATCCCAACACAACCTACAATGGCCTTAACCTGGTTGCCCTGCGGGATATTGCCCCTGAAGAAGAACTCACCCTCGATTATTCGGAGCTTCTGAATGAAACCATGCAGTCCTTCGTGTGCACCTGTGGCGCCCCAAATTGCAGAAAGGTGATCTCCGGAAATCCCGGCAACTCCATCACACAACGGGAGAAATTTTCCCTGATGACCCCGAAAATCAAAGAGTAAGCGACATCTCTGCTGAATACTGTCATTGCGCTGATTTTTGTACCTTGAACTCCTTCAAGTATGAGATACTGCCTTGGCTTTCTACTTGTATTCGGATTACTACCCCACCTCCGGGGTCAATCGTATGTCCCATTAAAAAGCGAAACCCGGATGATTCATCCGAAAGCAACTCTAAAAACATATGCCTTTTCATTAAGCGATGTATCCCTGCTGTCCGGACCCTTTCAAAATGCCTTGCAACGGGATGTGGCGTATATACTTCAATTGGATCCAGACCGTTTCCTTGGTCATTACCTATCCGCTTGTGCCATGGATGATGCTGCTACTGGCGATCAACGCTTTAAAGAAAAGTGGTGCGAGGGGAATCGGAAAATGATTCACCGCAAAGGTGTACGGTAATAACAATCCATAAAATACTTGACCTATGAATCTAAGCCGAAGACAATTCATATCTTCCTCCGCACTTGCCGGCAGCGGTTTGATGTTGTCATCTTTGGAATCCTTTGCCAATCCGGTAGGGCTTGTTAATCAGGCGGGCTATACACTCACGATCTTAGCCACCAATTGGGGCCTTTCCATTTCGTGGGATGAATTTTGTGCCAAAATAAAGACAGCCGGATATGACGGTTGTGAAATCTGGTGGCCGGGAAAGGCTGAGGACAGAAAGTTACTTTTCGAAGCATTGAACAAACACCAGTTGAAAATCGGATTCCTGTACGGAAGTGGCGAGAAAGATTTTGCAAAACACGAAGCACAATTCAATCAGTTTGTAGCCGAAGCTGCTGCTACCAGACCGCTCTACATCAACTGCCATAGCGGCAAAGACTATTTTACTGTTGAGCAAAAAGAAAAACTGATCAAACAGTCTCTTGCGGTGGCGACACAAAGCGGCATTCCAGTGTATCACGAAACGCACCGGGGCCGGGCATTATATTCAGCTCCCGTAACCGCAGAGTTGATGAAAAAGATTTCCGCGTTACGACTTACGCTCGACATCTCGCATTGGTGCAACGTTCATGAGTCGTACTTAAGCGATCAGGAAGAAACTGTAGCACTGGCACTGACCCGAACAGATCACATTCATGCTCGCATAGGTCACCCGGAAGGGCCCCAGGTGAGTGACCCCCGGGCTCCTGAATGGGAACGTGCGGTAAAGACACATTTTACATGGTGGGATAAAGTTGTCGAAAACAAAAAGAAAGTGGGTCAGCCCATTACGTTTCTTACCGAATTTGGCCCACCGGATTATATGCCAACGTTACCGTATACAAGACAGGCTGTTTCCAATCAATGGGATATTAATGTGCATATGAAGGATATTCTGCGCAGCCGGTATGCTTAAACACGTATGCCATGATCAAAGGCTGGAGTCAATGCACTATCTTTAGTAGATAAATGAGTGCTTTACAAAATAAAAAACTGGTCATAATAGGAGGCACCACTGGCCTGGGCTTCTCAGCGGCCAAAGCGTTTATACGAGCCGGAGCGCACGTTGTGGTGGTAGGGAGAAATGAAGAAAGTGCAACATCTGCAGCGGTTCTCCTAAAAGAACACGGGATTGTATTAACGGGAGATGCAATTTCGGAATCCACCGCACTCCACGCCATTGATACGTGTATTTCAAGCTGGGGGGGATTCGATGGTCTTTATCATGTTGCAGGCGGTAGCGGCCGTAAATTTGGCGATGGCCCCTTGCATGAATTAACCCTGGAAGGCTGGAAGAAAACGCTGGATCTGAATCTTACCTCGCTCATGCTTTCCAACCAGGCTGCTATACAAACCTTCCTGAAAAGGAAAACAGCCGGCACCATTTTAAACATGGCTTCTGTGCTAGGCTATTCACCATCCCCTGGTCACTTTGTTACTCACGCCTATGCAGCTGCCAAAGCGGCCATCATCGGATTATCAAAATCCACAGCCGCTTACTATGCCACTCAGAATATCCGCATCAATGTACTTGCTCCCGCGCTGGTGGAAACACCTATGGCGCAACGGGCCGTTCACGATGAAGCAATTCTGGCATTCATTAAAACCAAGCAGCCGCTGGATGGCGGGCGCATTGGCCGACCTGATGATCTGGATGGTGCTGCCGTTTATTTTATGTCCGATCAATCCCGATTTACCACGGGCCAGGTACTGGCAGTCGATGGCGGCTGGGAAATAAGCGAAGGACAATATTGAGTATGGAACATTCCTCCATCGGCATCGATTTGGGTTGTACACACATCAAAGCGATTTTGGTGACCGCTGATGGAACCCTTTTGAAAGAAATACGGCAGGATACCGAAGAACAAAATGACCAGCATTGGAAGAATGCAATCCGGCAAATCGTACAACAATTAAAAAAGGAATCTAACAAACCGGTTCAGGCCATTGGGCTTTCAGCGCCTGGTCTTGCCAATTCCACAAATACCTGCATTGAGTTTATGCCCGGCCGGTTACCCGGATTAGAAAATTTCAATTGGTCCGATTTTACGGGCGAACGGATTGATGTGCTCAATGACGCCCACGCAGCGCTAATGGCAGAACTGCAATTTGGTGCCGCTAAAAACTGCAAACATGTTGTCATGCTAACGTTAGGAACGGGGGTGGGTGGCGCTATTTCAATTGATGGAAAATTATATCAAGGCGTTTCGCAAATGGCCGGACACCTGGGCCACATTACGGTAGATGCTTTATCATCATCCAAGGATGTTACCAACATGCCCGGTAGTCTGGAAGATGCCATTGGCAATTTAACCATACAACAGCGTACCCAAGGAAAATTTAAAACAACATGGGAGCTGGTAAAAGCCTATGAAGCAAAAGATCCATTCGCAACCCAGGTATGGCTTACCTCCTTGCGACAGCTGGCTGTTGCCATGGCATCCTTGATTAATGTTTTATCACCCGAATTAATTATTGTAGGTGGTGGCATTTCGAAAGCAGAAGCATTATTGATTACCCCCCTGCAACAGTACCTTTCAGAATTTGAATGGCGACCGGGAGGCAAACAGACTCCCATAAAATTAGCCCGCTTCTCCGATCTGGCTGGGGCCCTTGGAGCCGCTGGGTTTGCCCTTTCCAAAATCAATCAAAGACTATGAGTGTAATACAAGAGTATATTTCGCTTAGCAAAAAAATTGCAGATACCATAACGGCACAGGAATCGAGTATAAAACAAGCTGCCGATTGGTTTACAAAATCCATCCAGTCGGGTCGGATGGTTCACGTTTTTGGATCCGGCCACAGCCGCATCCTGGTAGAAGAAATGTGGCCCCGGTATGGTTCATTTCCCGGATTTAATCCCATTGTTGAGCTATCGTTGACCTTTCATAATTTGGTGGTAGGCGCAAACGGGCAGCGACAAGCCATGTTTCTTGAAAATGTTTCGGGGCTTGCCGAGCGGATTCTCCGGAATTTTGATGTAAGCGAGCAGGATACGGCACTCATTATCTCTTCCAGCGGAACGAATGTAGTTCCTGTAGAGATGGCCGAAGAGTTTCGGAAGAAAAAAATCAAGGTGGTTTCCATTCTCACCAGCAAGCATTCGGAAAAAAGTGAAAGCAAGCGAAGTGATGGGAAGAAACTGCGCGATTTCTCAGACCTCGTTCTGGACACAGGCGCCCCTGCAGGCGATTCGATGATCTACATCCAAGGGCTGGAAACCCCAGTGGCTCCGGGATCAACCCTTGGCGGAGTTATGCTGATCAATTGCCTGAAAGCAGAGGTGGCCCGTTTATTAACGGAAGCCGGTCATCCCCCCATTGTACTCACGGCTGCCAATGTTGTTGGAAAAGACAAAGCTACTGCGCTATTTGAACGTGCTTACGATGACCATGCACATCGGTTGGCGCGCTTATATGAACATGTTGGTGAATCAAAAAAATAATTATGCAACCCATTCCCATCCGCACCACCGTTATTGGCAGCTACCCGTTTCCGGGATGGCTGGAATTTTCTGTTCGACATCTGAATGAATTTGGCAATGCCGACCGGGAAGAATTAATTGAAGATGCGGTCATCGCGGCCATTCACGACCAGGTAACGGCCGGGTTGGATGTGATCACCGATGGCGAACAGACCCGGCTCGATTTTAATCTCTCCTTTTACGGATACCTAACGGGCATCAAAGAAAATACCGATGAACTTCGCAAATTCGGTCCGCCCGCACACGATCAAAGAGGAAAGAATTCCATTGTGGATACCCTCACGGCTCCGAACGGACTAGGTGCCGTAAAAGAATTTCTGAGATTAAAAAAGCTTGCGCCTGCCGGGCCGGTTTTAAAGACCAGCATACCCGGGCCCTATACATTGAGCGGGAGACTGCTTCCCAATGAAAAGTATAAAGATCGGTACGCGATCACCGAAGCGTTGCTTCCCATTATCAAAAAAGAACTTGAAGATTTAGTGGCTGCGGGCTGCACCGAAATTACAGTGGATGAACCCTCCATGAGTTGCTATGCCTACAAGGAAGACACAAAACGGTTTGTCGACATCTTTAACCGGACGGTGGCAGGCATAGCAGGCAAGTGTCGTCTCTCTACACACTTGTGCTTCGGTAATTTTAAGGGCCGGCCGGTTGGGTTTCGGAGTCTCGCCCCCATGCTGCCAGACTTTCTGAATCTAAAGGTGAATGAAGTCCACATTGAAATGGCCAATCGCGAGTTTGCGGAAGTAGAGTTGTTGAGCACGTTTGCCGATAAGATGGATGTTGCCGTAGGCATTATTGATGTAAAAAATTACTACATCGAAACCGAAGCGGATGTGGTGAATCGGATTGAGAAATGCCTGAAGTATGTACCGGCTGAAAAACTGGCCGTGGCTCCCGATTGCGGGTTAAGTCAAACAGCACGGTGGGCTTCGCGGCAAAAATTGATTAATATGGTGAAGGGTGCGAAGTTGGTAAGGGCTGGTCTTTAATAATTAACCGCAGAGACGCTAAGGCGCAAAGTTTGTTTATCCAGAATTACGGGCGTCTTCGCAGTTAAAAATCTTTGTTGTAATCATGATCAAACCTATCCGACAAGGTAAATCGCTAGCTCAAGAAATCCGAGAAGCTAAAGCAAATGGCCACGCGCAGTCGTTTGACATCTGGTGGTTGGGGCAAAGCGGCTTTTTGATTCAATGGAATAAACATTGTCTGTTGTTCGACCCCTATTTATCGGATTCCTTAACCCGAAAGTATGCCGGCACAAATAAGCCACACGAGCGAATGAGTGAGCTCGTCATCCAGCCGGAACTGCTGGATTGCATCGATGTTGTAACCTCCAGCCACAATCATACAGATCATCTGGATGCTGAAACATTATTGCCGTTGTTTCAGGTCAATCCAAAAATTCAATTTGTAATTCCTGAAGCCAACCGCAGTTTTGTGGTGGATCGCTTAACGTGTGATGTGAACTTTCCTACAGGCTTGAATGATGGTGACACGAAAGTGGTAAACGATTTTACTTTTCATGGTGTACCGGCCGCGCACAATGCTATTGAACGCGATGAACAAGGGCGCTGCAAGTTCCTGGGCTTTGTGGTGAAATTCGGAAACTTTATAGTTTACCACAGTGGCGATACCTTGTGGTACGAAGATATGGTTAAGACGCTGAAACCATTTAAGGTAGATGTCGCCTTTCTACCAATTAATGGAAATGATCCGGCTCGGGGCGTAGCCGGAAATCTAAATTGCAAAGAAGCTGCCTTGCTCGGAAAAGAAATTGGAGCCCGCCTTGTGATTCCACATCATTACGACCTTTTTTTGTTCAATACAGCTGACGTGGACGAGTTTGAAAAACAAGCTAATCAATTCAACCAATCGTACCGAATATTAAAACTGGGTGAGCGGACAACCATAACGTAATTGACTTCAATTATGTGGAAGAAGTTTATTCCGTTTATTGGCGTACTGATTTTAGCATGCACCAATACATCAAATCAGGAATATTTTGAAACGCTTACGGATGCGTAACCATAGAAAAACTTAAAACCTCCAGTTCATCTGCAATCCAAGTGAATTACCACTTGGCTGAAAAATAAGGGTGTTATATCGATCAACAGCCTTACCCAATTTCACATGGCTCATGGCCGTTATTCCCAATTGAGCTGCAATGGTGCCTCCAAACACCAGCCAAAAGGCAGTAGGATCCACGTATCCGGTGGAGGGTATCGTGAATAAGTAAATCACCGGTACAATGGCAACCGCGCTCGCCACTCCCCGCAGCGTCTTTGATGCCTGATAGTAGCGGTATACTTCATCGTCATTGAGCGCCATTAAAGGAACCTCCAACGCAACTGGAGAAGCCACTCTTTTCAAATCATAGTAGTACCGCCAACCCTGCTTGGCGATGGGTTTTAGTTCAACGGTTTTATAGCGTTGAGCAAAAAGGACCGCAGGAACCAGGAATATGAAAACAAGAAGACATCGTTTCATAAACGAGGGCATTAACATTAACTAAAATAAACAATGCGAATCAATTTGCAATCGGAGCTTTCTTCACCATCACTACCTCTACTCCTTTTTCTTTGGCCAGTGTATTGATCCGATCAACATTTTTATCAATGGTGATTCGCAGGCGTGTCAACTCCTCATCAATCTGCTTACTGAGCAGCTGGCGTACTTCTTCTCCTTGTACAGTTGGCCTGAAATCCCCTTGCGCCTGTTCCACCATCAAATGAGCCAGTCGGTTGTTCACTTTGATTCCATAGTTCAGGGGATCCTGCACACTGCGGTTGCGGGTCTCGTGAATGTTATTTTCATGCGTGGTCAATGCTTGTTCAAATTGCTGAATTAACTCAGTCAATTCTTTGTATTGGGGGTCGCTTCCCACTTTGCTCTTTAAGAAAGCAAGGTCCTCCTTTATTTTCCGAATGTCTATGACGCCTTGATTTGCTTCACTCACCTTGTTGCGCACCTTCATCAAAAAGTCGAACTGGGCCTGAAAATCTTCTTGTGTGGTTTCAATTCTCGGATCTTTCAGAATTTCAAATTCCTGCTCACTGGCATTCCCATTAACCGTTAACCGAACCTTGTACAATCCGGGTATGGCCTTGGGACCCAGGTTCGGTGAACCATAATAGACCATTCCCGGAAACGTGGTGTAACCCGCATACCGCATATCCCACACAAAACGATTTCCGCCAGGGGTGACCATCAGTTTTGTAGGTTCACTGGCTTTGTTGCTGAATGCTCTAATAGTCGTACCGCCTTTCTCCAGTATTTCCAATTTAATATCCGATTGATCATTTACACTTTTTACGAAGTAGTGAATCATGATTCCGCCAGGATGATTTTCACCCTCCAGTTTTCGATTCACATTCCGACCGGCACTGCCCGGCATGCGATAACCCGGCATGGGCTTGAACAGAATGAAGTCCCTGGATGCCATTTCTGCGTTCACCTGATGCAAGGGTGTCAAATCATCGATGATCCAAAAACTACGACCATGCGTAGCGGCAATCAGGTTATCATTTTTCACGGCCAGGTCAGCAATGGGTACGGGTGGAAGATTTAATTGAAACCGGGACCAACGGATTCCATCATCAAAAGAAACCCACATGCCCTTTTCGGTTCCGGCATAAAGTAACCCCATGCGTTTCGGGTCCGCTCGTACCACGCGTACAAATTCCTCTTTCGGAATGCCGTCCGTAACCAACGTCCAGGTTTTACCATAATCAGAAGTCTTGTAAATGTAAGGTGTATAATCGCCAAACTTATAAGAAGTCGCAACCGCATAAGCCCCTCCTTTCACAAACGGATTTACATCGATGCTATTCCACATGTTCAACCTGGGTGACATAGGAGGCGTAACATTTTTCCAGTTTTTGCCACCGTCAACCGTAACATGAAGCAATCCGTCATCAGACCCGGTCCAAATTTCATCGGCCGTATAGGGCGACTCAGCGATTACAAACAGGTTTGCATAGTACTCCGCTCCGGTATTGTCTTGCGTAATGGGGCCACCTGAAGATTTTAATGTAGCGGGTTCTCCACGCGTCAAATCCGGGCTGATGGCTTCCCAACTCTGACCACCGTTGTAAGTAACGTGCAGATAGTTTGAGCCTGCATATAATTTTTTAGGATTGTGATGGGAGAAAACGAGCGGATAATTCCAATTGAACCGATACTTCATTACCTCCACGCCAGAACCTGCCGGAAGATAGGGCCACACGTTGGTGCTTCGCTCCTGACCATTTTCCAGATTTTGCATGCTCATGTACCCTTTGTAATCACTTCCATAGATGATGTTTGGATTGGTAGGGTCCGGAGCAAGGTGTGCACTCTCGCCAATTGAAAGAGCCGTCCAATCGTTCTCGGTAATGCTGTTTCCGGAAGTCCGGTGAGGAATCCGCACGCTCGTATTATCCTGCTGGGCACCCAGGATGTTATACGGAAAGGAGTTGTCGGTAGTAACGCGATAAAACTGGGCCGTGGGTTGATTATGATAGGTGGTCCAATTTTCACCGCCATCATTGGAAATCTGGGCTCCACCATCATCGGCCATGGCCAACCGTTGGTTATTGGCTGGGTCTATCCAAAGATCGTGGTGGTCACCATGAGGTGCATTCTTCAACTCGAATGTTTTTCCACCATCTTTTGAAACTCCATAACTTACATTGAGCACATAAACTTTGTCTTCGTTCTGTGTATCCGCATAGATGCGACAATAATACCAGGCCCGTTGCAACAAAGCCCGATCCTGGTTAAGGCGATTCCAACTCTTCCCGCCATCATCTGAACGGTAAACGCCAGGAGCTAGTGTATTTTCAATAATGGCCCAAATGCGATTGGTATTTACCGGGGAAACCGCCACTCCAATTATTCCGTTGGTTCCTTTGGGCATCCCCGGTTTGTCCGAAAGATTTTCCCAGGTATCGCCCCCATCAGTGCTCTTCCAGAGTTTTGAATCGGGGCCGCCACTGTCCATACGATATCCATTGCGCTTCATGTTCCAGGTGGCTGCATACACGATGCGCGGGTTTCCCGGATCTAAAATCAAATCTCCCGCACCGGCTGTATCGTTGATAAACAGTATACGCTTCCAGGTTTGGCCCCCATCGGTGCTGCGATACACGCCCCGCATGTCGTTCGGCTTCCAAAGATTACCCATCGCGGCTACATATACGATTTCAGGATTTTTTGGATGAACGCGGATGCGTGAGATGTGTCTTGAATCGGAGAGACCAATATGTTTCCAGGTGGTTCCGGCATCAGTCGATTTCCAGACACCCCATCCACTGGACACATTGTTGCGCAAGGTCTGTTCTCCTTCACCTACGTAAATAACATTAGGGTCGCTCTCCGCAACGGCTACCGCACCAATGGAGCCGCCAAAATAACTGTCGCTGATATTTTCATAAGTTTGACCCGCATCGGTCGTACGCCACACGCCCCCACCCACGGTACCGAAATAATACAAATTCGGATTGTGATGAACTCCTGTTATCGTACTCGAACGGCCACCCCGAAATGGCCCCAGCTCACGCCAGCGAATGCCAGAATACAAAGATTGATCAAAAGTCGTAGTAGCGGGTGTTGCTGCTTTTTTTTGAGCTGTCAACGGAGTGACCACCAGCAACAGAATAAACAGAAGAAATCGCATAGATCGCAGAAATTTAGGTCCTCCGAATTACAAAATTTCCGGAAGATAGCCATAGAAATTACTCGGGCGGCAATCGCTTTTACTTCAGTAGTGCCTTTTAATTTTAAGTTGGTATATTCAACATAAAATTTAACCTATGGAAGATCACACGCTGGTCTCCGAATTCTTTCTTATCCGTTTGCTGATCAATACTGCCTTTATGTTGGTAGTAATCCGGATCATTTATTTCAGAACCTACAATAAAAGCGATTTATTCTTCACCTTCTTCCTGCTGAACTTCATCGTATTTCTTCTCTCCTACATGTTGGAGCAGGCCAATGCCTTCAATTCGTTGAGCAGCGCTTTTGGTTTGCTCGCTGCTTTTTCCCTGTTGCGATTTCGCACGGAAACCCTAACAACCAAGGATATGACCTATCTGTTTATAACCATGGCCGTAGGGCTTATCAACTCGGTGATGCAGGGCACCTTCCTAGAGATTGCCGGAATTAACCTGGCTATTGCCACCGTAGTTTTTCTGGCCGATGGGAATCTGTTGATGCGCAATCAAAAAATCAAGATGGTGGAGTATGACCGGATGGATAATATTAAACCTGCACAAAAAGAACAGCTGTTGGCAGACCTGCGCGACCGTACGGGTCTGGACATCCGTAAAACCACCATCGAACAAATTGACCTTGTTAAAAACAGGGTTGTTATTAAAATTTACTACTACTAACATGAAAAAAATTGTAGTTCTCTGCCTGGGGCTTTTGTTATCTCAGCACGGGTATTCACAAAAGCAGGACGTGCCACCCGTATTCGTGGACCAGCAACCGCTTAGCTTAAGCTTCAGCTTTTCGATAAAAGAGGTAAAGAAAAGTAAGGTCGATTCGGTGTATTTTCCTACGCAGATTCTGGTCAAAAATGAAAAGGGATCTTCCGATTCAATCCCGATGGAAATCCGGGCGCGCGGTAACTTTCGCAGAAACAATTGCTTCTTTCCACCGCTTCGGTTAAAATTCAAGAAGAAAAGTGTTGAGAATACGGCATTTGAGGGTAATAAAAACTTCAAACTGGTATTGCCTTGTCAAACCGCTAAATCCGGTAACGACCTGATCATGAAAGAATACCTCGGTTATAAATTACTGGAGCCGCTCACGCCCTATTACTTTCATACCCGGCTGGCCGATGTAGCGCTAACCGATATCAGCGGAAAACCAAAAACCTATGAGGTGAAAGGTTTTCTGATCGAAGATGATGACCTGATTGCGGATCGATTTCATGGAAAAGTGATTGAACAGCAGATTCATCCCCTGCACCTGAATGATACCGCGGCAGTCGTGAATGACCTTTTTCAATTCATGATAGCCAATACCGATTGGTCAGCGTCTGTGCAGCACAATACCAAGGTGATACAATTGGAGGGCAACAAGAAAATTCCGTTGGCGTACGATTTCGATATGGCAGGTCTCGTGAATGCTCCGTATGCAACCGTGAACGAAACCCTTTCCATTAGCAGTGTGCAGGAGCGATTATACCGGGGCTTTTGCCGGAATGAATCCATAGTGCAATACGTACGGGCGGAATATCTTAAACAAGAACCTGCCTTGATGGAAATCATTAATCAGCATCAGGCGTACTTTACGGCCAGCGACTTTTCGGGGATAAAGAAATTTATTGGCGACTTCTTCGATATTCTTAAAAATGACAAACGGTTTAGCGAAGCCATTATTAAAGGATGCCGAACCAAATAAAAAAACCTCCGCCTTGTAGCGGAGGTACTGCCTTCGTTACCGGAACTGATAAACGAAAATCAGTTCCATGTTCGTGGCATTTACTTAGCGTTGCTGTAAAAAATTCGCAACGCCTGATCGGTAAACTCTGATCCTAATCGCAGGGTTTCTTGCTTGTACAGTGCGTTGTCGCATTCTGCATAGTGCGAAACTTTAACCTGCTGCTCTTCTTTCCAGACTACTCCATAATAATCGGGCTTATAATTTACCATAGCCACATTGGCCTCTTTGAATTTCTTATCCGCAAAAACCGGAGCTTCTGAATCAAAGGAATCTCCTTTTATCTTTACAATCTGTATGGCATCTTTTCCCATACCCTCACTGCTGATAAACTTCAGTTGAGTAGGCGACATCAATGGGGTGGCCCCATCCATGCCGAAAGCTGTACCTATTTCGAAATCGATTTTAGCTTTTACCGATGAGAAGCCTGCCAAATTGGAAGAAGCAGTTTTCATGTCGATAAAGGGAAAGGCAAAGGCTACGTCAATAATAATAGCTCCATCCAGGTCGCGCGAAATTTTTGGACTGTTATCCAGAAAGGATCCCTTCTCACGACCATCTTTTTTCTCCTTCTTAACAAAGTAACTGTAGCCGCTGGGTGATGCGCTGACATACCCGGGAATTTGTGAGTAGCTGAGCTGGCCGCCATCTTTCTTAATCCAGTCAGCATATTGAGCCGACTTGGCCGCATCTTCGGCTGTCAAAATCTCAAAACCTTTTGCTTTTAAGTCTTCCGTAAATTTTTTGTACAAAGCGTCCGTTACCTCAATAAAGTCCGGTGTGTCCACTCCTTTGACCGCTACAACCATTGAGGTTTTGGTGTTGTTCTTATACGACCCACCAATAGAGGAAGCTTCAGCCGAAGCTAGCACGTGAAAAAAGGCACGAAAACTTGCGATATACACTTTGCGAGGTGCATTTTTGAGCTTACTTTCTCCATAACCGCCTTTATCGGTTACATGATCGGCAGTAAGGGTTTGGGTGTAGGCGATGGAGGCCACGAGCCACATCAAAGCCAGGAGAATTAGATTTTTCATAAGTGTTCCGGTTGATTTGATTTATAACCAAATCTACCACGCTTACACACCCGTGCGCTCCCATTCTTCCCGGTAATTGGTTACCGTACTGGTACGGAGGTTAAGAAACCAGCTTGTTGGTATAAGCAAACTTAACCAGGCCTACAATGTTGTTAGTGTTAGCTTTTCTGAAAAGATTCTTGCGATAGGTCTCCACCGTGCGTTCGCTTAAAAATAACGTATCTGCAATTTGCTTATTCGAGTATTCCTTAATTATTAGTTGAAGCACTTGCTGTTCACGTTCGGATAATACCCCATGCACTGGTTTATCATCCAAAAGCTTATGAGTTAATTCGGCACTCACAAAGGTGTGCCCCAGACTGATTTTATCAAGGGCCTGTTGTAACTCCGTCTTACTCACGTTCTTTAACAAATAACCATGGAACCCTTCTCTTAAAGCACGTTTTAAGACGATTGTTTCATCGTGCATACTCAACAACACTCCCTTAAGCAAAGGGTTATATTCACGGGCCGCTTTAAACAATTCGATTCCGCCAAGGTCCGGCATTTCATAATCCGTAATCAGCACATCGGCTTGCTTTTGCTTTAAAAAATTTAGCGCTTTGTGCGGATCCGAAAAAATCGCGATCACATCATGGGCACCGTCCAGCAAGGCACAGATACCTTCAATAATAATCCGGTGGTCGTCAACTAAAACCAGTTTCATGCCACTTCCAATTGAACAACCCTTATCGGAACCGTTACCATCAAAACACTTCCTCTTCTTCCGGGAGCCGATTCAATCGAAACACTCCCCTCCCAGGCCTGAATCCGGGATCGAATGTTTTTCCAGCCATGTCCCGGGCTGCTTTCCAAAATAGAAGGGTCAAAGCCTATTCCATTATCCTCAACAATCATCGTAAACGCACTCTTTTCATAATTCAGGTTAATATGTACTGAAGTCGCGTTCGCATATTTGATTATGTTATTTAACCATTCCTGTATTACTCGATAAACAGATACTTCAATTTCACCAGCTATGGGATCAGCGGATTCAGTTGCCGAAACCCGGATGTTGATTTTACCGGTTGAATTGATTCGAAGTGCCAACTCATGAACCGCAGCGGTAAGCCCTCCGTTGGCGAGTGTATGGGGCAACAGCGCAAACGCCAGGTTGCGGATTTCCTGGTGCATCGAATCCAAAAGCTGATTTGCCTGAACTACCCACTCTGCTCGCGACTGATTGATGAACAACCGTACCGAAGAAATAAGTTGTCCTAATCCATCATGTAAATCTTTAGCAAATCGGGCTCGCTCACTTTCCTGCGATGCAATTACCGAACGCGTATACACTTCCTGTAATTCCTTTTCTCTTCGTATAAGGCGTTCCCTTACTTTCAAGATTGACTGCTGCCTGCCAATCAATACTATCACGATGATTAAGATTACCAATATGCTTAAAAAGACTATCAGGTGACTTTTCTGCTGAAGCTTTAATTCCTGTTCGGCCAGTAGCAGCTCCTTCTTTTCAGTTTCAAATCGGGTTTCCATTTCAGCCAGGGCATCAGCGGTAGCCCTTTGGTAAATACTGTCTTTGGCACTTGCGAGCAATTGATAATACCGAGCTGCATTTTTATAATCGCCTAAAGCCGCATAGTTTTTAGCAAGCGCCTGGTACACTCCTTCAAATTTGAGCGTAAGATTATTTTCTTCGGCCAGTTTCAGGCCTTTTAAGCCAGCCGCGAGTCCTTGACGGTAGTCTCCTGTTTTATGATAGAGATCCGCTAACACATACAAGTCGGCTACCTGGTAAAACACATTTCCTGTCTTTACACGATACGGTAGTGCTTTTTCAAACTGACTCAAGGCCAGATCGTATTGCTCAAGACCTGAATATAGATTGCCAAGTATAAAATAGCCGTTGGCAATTAATCCATTATCCTGATTCGCCAAAGCAATCGGAATCCCTAGCTCTACATAATACCGCGCTGAGTCCAGATTGTTAAGCGCTCCGTAACTTGCAGCCAGGTTGTTGGTTAAATAGGGAACGATCCATTCGCTTTGTAAATCCCGATCTTTCTCTAATACTTTCCGCCCATAGCGTATACAGTCCGTATATCGTTTTAATTCCAAATATGCCCACATAATGTTGGAATGAATTTTCATCTCATCCGTTGACTGCGGTACTTGCTTGAGAAGCTCCAGGGCTTCGAACAAACTCACAAGACCTTTTTCTGCATGCGCTGCGGCTATGTAGGATTTTCCAAGGGCGGCTAGAATTTTAATTGTCAGAGGTGTATACGCGGGTTTCTTATTGCGGGCGGCTTCCAGGTAGTAAATTGCTGAGTCAAGCGGCCCAGTAAAATTTAACCATACCCCTTTATTAAGCAGGGCAAAAGCTTCAATGTTGGTGTCGCCCATATTCTGAGCTGCCCAGTCAAATGAAGCCCTTACGTAGGCCCTCGCCCTTTCCGGGTTACTTCGTGAATAAAAATACACAGCATCGCTTATGCGCTCGGCCCGCTCAAGGCCGTTGGCTTCTGCAATCTTTCGTTCCAACGTATCGGGCTGGGACAGCAATACTCCCGGATACCACACAAGCAAACCAACAAGAAATTTAGCCATAACTAGCAGCTCAGAGGTATTGAAAGATACGCTTTCCAGGCGCTCAAAACCAACTAAAAAATCACAAAAGCCGCCCGCTCAGGTGCCCTTATTCTTCGGATTTACCAAAATCAATTATTGATTACATTCGCCTTCCGCTCGGTTATCACTGCCGGTAAATTTTTCTCTCTAAACATCCGGTTATAGTTTGAAATGTCCTTTTGGATGAGATCATTTAACTGCTGCTTGTATTTTACCCACTCAGCCTGCACATCCTGGGCTCGATCTCTTACACCTTTGGTAAGTCGCGGATCATGTGTGTCTGCCACGCTTCGCAATTGAAGGAATTCCGAATTAAGTTTATTGGGAAAATTAATAACATCCTGAAAGTTTTTGGATCGAGGCTCAATCAGATTGGATTCCCATTGATCAATTTTCTTGATAAGGTCCTTGCCCATCTGAATCAGATCCTTCGCATCAGGATTACTTTTCAGGGATTCATTCAATATTTCTATCTGCTTTTTCACCTGGCGCATATTGTTTACTGACTGATGAAGTTCATTAAACTGGTCCGCTGTCTGCTTCAAAAATTCCTGCTGGGAGCTCCAATCCGTGGCCGAAACGGAAATGCGGGGATCCGGAATAATTTCAAACTCCGTCTCAGCGGACTGACCCTGGTAAGTTATGCGGGCTTTGTACTTGCCCGGAGCTACGCGATGCCCACTATGATCGCCATAAACATAAACCCCGGGAACACCCGTTAATCCTTCCGTTCTGAAATCCCAGGCAAAGCGATTGATTCCCGCTTCGGCTGGAATTGTCTGTTTTGGAGCCGGACCGCCAGGCCAAGGTTTAAAACTTTCATCTTTCTTATTCGAATAGGAGCGTATCATCGCACCAGCCGCATCCAGAATCTGGAGTGTAACGGTAGCCGTATCGGCTTTGGTCTTCAAATAGTAATCAAGAATAACTCCATTTACCGGGTTGCGACCCAACCCGGGGATGTCGCCAAAATATTCAGGGATGGTTACCGAGGACAACCGATAGGTGGGCTTTGGCGTAAAGATCTTCAGAGCAGAAGTAAATTGACCTTTTGATTGCTGAATAGCCCCCAAGTCATCCAAAATCCAGAAGGAGCGGCCTGCGGTGGCAGCAACAAGGTCGTTGTCGCGGATCATCAGATCCGTAACCGGTACCACCGGCAAATTCAATTGAAACTTGCTAAAGGTAACACCCCCATCGGTTGAAAGATAGAAGCCCCGCTCCGACCCCGCATACAACAGATCCTTCACTTTTTTGTCCTCGCGGATTACCTTGATGAAATCATCGGCATCGATGCCTGCCCCAATTCTTATCCAGCTCTTACCGTAATCAATCGATTTGTACGTGTAATTGTTAAAGTCATTGAACTTGTAGCGCGACATAGCAATGTACACGGTGCCTTTGTCGTGGGGAGAAACTTCGATGGAATGGACCATTCCTTCAGGCATGCCGGTTGGAGTTACATTGTTCCATGATTTGCCCCCATCGCGTGTGAGTTGAACAATGCCACAATCGCTGCCCGTATAAATTACACCCTGTTCATGGGGCGACTCCACTACATAATAAATAGTATTGTAGTTTTCACCGCCTGCGCCTTCGTTGGTAATCGGACCCCCGCTGGTGTTTTGCCTGGTGGTGTCATTGCGGGTTAAATCCGGACTGATCACCTCCCAATTCAGTCCGCCATCGGTAGTTTTAAACAACACATTACCGGCATGATAAATGATTTTCGGATTGTGTGGTGAATTGATGAGGGGAGCGTTCCAATTGAATCGATACTTCATCTGCCGGGGTTTGAACCCCAGGTTGGTGGCCGGATATTCCTGAATATCCTTTACTTCCCCTGTACGTGTATCTTTCACATCGATAATTCCCTGGTAACAACCTCCATATAAAAGCTCTGGATTGTTCGGATCGTTGAACGCAACCCAGGCGCTTTCACAACCCGGTCCATCAAACCAGTCTTTTTCAGTGATGCCATAGCTACCATTACGGCTGGGAATTGCCACCGAACTATTGTCTTGCTGGCCTCCGTAAACCCAATAAGGGAAACGATTATCCACATTCACCCGGTAGAACTGCGAGGTTGCCTGGTTGTTGAGAGGTGACCAGGAACGGCCCGTGTTGAAACTGATTTCTCCACCACCATCATCGGCCAATGCCAGCGTACTGTTTGTTTTCGGATTAATCCATAAATCATGCGTGTCTCCATGGCCTACCCGAATGGAAGAAAATGTCTTGCCCCCGTCAATGGACCGGGTCATGGGGGCATTCAATACATAGACTACATCGGCATTGATGGGGTCTGCAAATACCTCCATATAATACCACGACCGGGCGGTAATTAATGCATCATTTGTCATATGATTCCATCGCTTGCCACCATCATCCGAGCGGTACAATCCAGCCTTTGATTTCTCCGCTTCGACAATCGCAAACACGCGATTTGGGTTGGCGCGAGAAACACTCAGGCCAATCTTCCCCATCTCCTTGGGCAAGCCCTCTACAATTTTCGTCCACGTTTCACCGCTGTCCACCGATTTCCAGATGGCACAACCCGGGCCACCGCTTTCCACTTTCCAGGGATAGCGTCTGTGTTGCCAGGTAGCTGCATATAGAATGCGTGGATTTGTTAAATCCATACTTAATGAGGAAACACCGGTATTTTCATCCACATACAATGTCTTCTTCCAGGTCGCTCCACCATCAATTGATTTATATACACCCCGGTCCGAACTTGATCCATGAACTGCTCCTTGCGCACCCACCAACACTATGTCGGGATTGGCGGGGTGAACTGCGATATCGGAGATATGCCGGGTCTTCTCAAGCCCAATGTTTTTCCAGGTCTTGCCGCCATCGGTGGATTTGTAAACGCCATCGCCATAGGAAGTCATAACCCCTCGCACGGCATGTTCACCGGTACCCACATAAATCACATTCGGATCACTCTCACAGATGGCAATATCTCCAATGGAGCCCACCTTGAAATAGCCATCGCTGATGTTTTTCCAGGTGATTCCGGCATCTTCGGTTTTAGCAACGCCCCCGCCCGTATAACCCACATAATAAATATTGTCATCCTGAGGTATTCCCGAAATGGCATTTGCACGGCCGCCACGGAACGGACCGATGTTCCGCCACTTCAACCCTTTGAAATTGTCGGCATTAATAGTTGGAGCGGGCGCTTCGGTTTTGGCTTTTTGCTTTTGAGCAAGGATTGGAATTACACAAAGTAAGCCCAACAGGAACACGATCATTCTTTTCATAAAGAGGGTAGGTTTCAAGACAGAGTTAACCAAAACTTTTCAAACAAGCCAAAAGTTTTACCTGGGTGGTTTATCGGTTTTTCAGGGAACGCAAGGCCTTCGAAAAAGCAACTTTGATGGCATGCCCGTTTTGGTGATGCTGTTCTTTAACCGCCCAACGACCATTCACCAGCGTTCCTAAAATACGACTGGTGTCGCCCGTGTATAAAAGGGTGGCCAGGCGGTTTTTCTCAGAGGTATTATCTACCAGGTGTGCGCCCGCATGATAAACAACGGCATCCAGGGGTTGGCCGATCTCAAAATGATTATCCCGGAAAATTCCCATGGCCTTTCTTCCGCTTCGGATTTCTTCATTGACCAGGTAAGCTGCCGCATCCCCTTCAAACGTATTGCGCTGATTCGTGATCAATCGCTGCCGGTAGTCAATCATCCGAAATTCCTCGAGCGGGTTTAACCCGATGTGACTATCGGTACCCACCGACCAATGGCCCCCCTGCTTCACATACTCCTTCATGCGAAAAATTCCATCGCCCAGGTTTCCTTCCGTAGAAGGACATAACACCACATTGGCATTGGATCTGCAAAGACGATTTAATTCATCATCATTCAGGTGTGTAGAGTGAACCAGGTGAAAGCGTTCGCCTACTTCGAGATTATCCAGCACCCATTGCATCGGTCGTTTTTGGCAGTGGGCAATACAATCGGCTACTTCCTTTTTTTGCTCAGCCACATGCAAATGAAAGGGCAGTTCTTTTGGCCCTTGTAGAAAGGTAGTCTTGATATCACTAAGCTTTACGGCCCGTAAAGAATGCACGCTAAATCCTAAGGAGGCATCGGAATTGGATTTGATGGCGAGTGCGGAAGCTGCCAACAATTTGAAATAATCATCCACAGATCGGGAGATGAATCTACGCTGGCGTGGTTCAGGCTCCAGACCAAAGCCTCCCTGTTGATAAAAAACCGGGATCAAAGTGATTTTAATACCAGCCTGACGGGCTGCTTCCACCATGCGCACCCCCATCTCGGCCAAGTGGGTATACGGTTTCCCATCTTTATTATGATGGAGGTAGTGAAATTCTGCTACATGTGTGTACCCAACGCGAACCATTTCAGCATACAACATGGCTGCAATGGCTTGGGCCTGATCGGGGTCTACCGACAACGCACATTGATACATCGCTTCGCGCCAGGTCCAGAAATCATCGGCAACCCCGACCGGGTGATTTTCGGCCAAACCGGCCATGGCATACTGAAATGCATGGGAGTGTGCATTCTGAAATCCGGGCAAGGCAAGTCCCTGAATGGATTCAATGGCCACTGGAATCTCTGGTGCCTGTTTGTTGAGATAGGAAATCTTTCCCTGTTGATCGACACCTATATAAGCCGGTGTTAGCCAGCCTTCCTTTTGAAGGAGGGATTTAAACGAATAAAACTTTAATTGTTCAACAGGCTTCATTTATTCAGCCGGCTCTCTCAATTTGTTCGATCAGCCTTTCAAACATCCGCTTTAATAATTCCCGTACCTTATCTGCGCGCGCTTTATCATACTTCTTCTCTGAGTCATCCAGGTAGTTTACTTTGGTCATCTCGAGTTGAATCGCGTGCCGATGAGAGGCGGGCTTGCCAAAATTGCGGGTGATATAGCCCCCCTTGAAGGGATGATTATGTGCCACCTGATAGGGTCCATGATCCAGTACGCTAAGAGCCGATTCGATCAATCCGGGCGAAGCGGACGTGCCATCCACATCGCCCAAAATCAGATCCGGAAATTTCTCTTTCCGGATCGTGGGCACCGATTGACGAATGGAGTGACAATCCCACAACAATACCTTGCCGAATTTCTTCTTACGATACTTTACCAACTCCCGCAGCTTTGCGTGATAGGGCTGGTAGTATAACTCCTTTCTGCGCTTTACTTCAGGCAACTCAACTTCTGCCCGTTCATCCTTGTAAATAGGCTCCCCTAAGAAGGTTGTAGCAGGACAAAGAGGTGTAATGATTCTGCCATCGGAATACAAAGGTTTGTTGTAGGGATCACGGTTCAGGTCAATCACCCACCGGCTGTAATGGGCAACAAACATGGTGATGCCCATGGCCGGAGCAAAGTCGTAGAGATTCTGCACGAACCAATCGGTATCGTCCGGAGATTTAATCATCGCAGGTTTATACTGACTCTTAATCTCATCCGGAAAGGCCGTTCCGCAATGGGGCACGCTAATGATGATCGGTACCTCGGGGGCGGTCGCTGGATGGATTGTGTAAACCATTATTTATTGTCTTTAGATTTTACCAAAGCCTGTTTCTGCAACAAAAGCACCCTCTGTTCTACATCCTTTAAAACTTGCTGCAATTGTTGTGTTTGACTGTTTAATTTAGAATTCAATTCATAGGCGTTCTTTTCGCACTCCTCGGTCCTTATTTCCATTTCAATCGCTAACATCCTCTGACGGTCAGCCTCCTTTTTTTGAAGCACCCCATATACAATCGCAATAAGACTAATACATAAGGAAGTCCCCAATACCAGGGCCGTTCGTCTGGCGTGCTTTACTTGGTCGTTACCCGTCATCATTTCTTGTTGTATGCCTGCTTTAGCTGTTCCTCGCACAAGGTTCGCTGCACCATCGCTTCGTGCTGTGCTAATTGGGCTATTTTTTGAAACTCTTCCGCTTCCCTTCGTTGCTGCGCTGCCAATTGTTCCAACTGCTGCTTCTCTGTTTCACATTGTGCCACGATTGCTCCGGCTTTCGACTTTTGTTGCCAGGCAAAAACAAGTGCGGCAAAGGCTACGATTCCTAAAATAACAACCAACAAATTCTTACTCATATCAATTCTTCTTTGACTTTTTCTTCTTTTTCGTTGGTTCCGGAGGCGGTGCCTGGGCTGCTGCCTGGGCTAACTCCGCTTGCTTAAGCTGACTCTGCAATTGGACAATCTGTGTTTTATATGCTGCCACACTCTTATTTCCCATACTGGCCTTCAGCTGCAATGTTCTCTGAAAGGACTCTTCAATTCGTTCCGGCTTAATTTCTCCATTGGCAACAAACTTCTTAATAATGCTGTGCACTTTATCCACGGTCCGTTCATCGGTGCCGGCAATGTTGTTGGAAAAACACATGATGTCCACACCGGCATTGATGGCCAGTTTAATGGACTCCTCCAATCCAAAATTTTTGGATATCGCATGCATCTGCATATCATCCGAAAATACTACCCCATTAAACCCAATCCGTTTTCTTAAAATACCATCGAGGATCGCGTTCGATAACGTACCCGGATAGCCCTTTGGATCCAAATTCTTATTGACGATATGTGACGTCATGACGGCATCAGCATACCCGGAATCAATCAGCATCTGGTAGGGCTTCAATTCACGTTCGCTCCAGGTGTTCGTTACATCGGCTACGCCAAAATGCGTATCGTCTTTCGAACTGCCGTGTCCGGGAAAATGTTTAAGAGAGGTAATAACTCCAAACTTGCGATGCTGCTTGATAACCTCTTTCGCCATCATTACAACAGTGTCTTCGTTGCTTGAATAAGATCGCTCCGGTTTGGCAATCACCGTATTTTCTTTATTGATTGCGAGGTCTACGCACGGAGCAAAATTCACGTTGAATCCAAGGCCCGCCAGGGTTGCCGCAGTGGCTTCAGCATAAAAGCGTACCGAATCCAGGGATTTATACTTACCCAGGGCTGCGGCAGTTACAGATCGGGTAAAGCCATACTTCTCCTTGAGCCGGTTTACTTTGCCCCCCTCCTGATCGATGCAGATAAACAACGGAATTGATGCCGCCTTTTGGTACGTCCAGGTCATGTTCTTTACACTGGCAAAAGCATTGGGACGGTTAGGAATATTTTTCTCAAAAAAAATCAAGGAGCCCACTTTTCCTTTTCGTACGGCTTCCAACACGTTCTCATCCAACTCAGATGTAGGGATGCCAATCATAATCATTTGCCCGATTTTTATATCGAGTAAATCAGGCGTCTGAGCGGTTGCGGCAAGGGCTAAGAATCCAACTAAAAACAAAAACAAACTTCGCTTCATTAAAATACCGGTTAGAATTTTTCGTGTATGGTAAAGAGTACTTTTTCCATGCGTTTGCGCACTTCGGTTGTGGTGGCAAGGTAGTTATTATTCATCATGCTAAAGATTAAAATCTTGCCTTTGCGGGTGACTAAATACCCGCTGAGTGAATGATTGTTACTAAGCGTTCCGGTTTTACCAAAAATATAAGGAACTTCGTTGCGGTACCAATCTTTAATGGTTCCGTTCCGGCCACCCACAGCCAGTAATGTAAATAACCGTTCTTGCGGCATTTCGGATTGAATTTTATCCCACAGCATCACAATCGAACGGGGTGTGAACAAATTATAGCGAGACAACCCCGACCCATCCACCCATCGTGGTTTATCCGGCAAATCATTTAAATAATATTTGATAACATGATCGATGGCTATTTCCGGTTTGAGTGTATCACTCACCACTGCCGCACATTGCATCAGGAGTTGCTCGGCAATAAAATTATCACTCTCCTGCATCATAACCCGGTATACGCTGTCGAGGGGAACGCCTTGCAGTTCCTTTGCATCTTCCGGCAACGACCACGTTATTTCTTCAACGGTGCGTTTTAAAGTATCACTTAACAAGTCCACCACCAGATCACTGCTATAGCGAACAGGCACTTTCCATTCTGAACCATTTAACTTGCCTGGAAAATAGGTAAGCCGATTGTTATCCAACTCGCGTTCCACTGTCTCATATTCGCGCGATTCCGTGGCCTCGGTAAAATGCTCAAAAAATCGGGGTGGGTTGATTCTAAATGTAGAGGAATCCCTCTTAATTGAGATCAGATTACCATACAATGGCAAGGGCGAACGTTCAGCAGAATACGCATAGGAATAGTCATCCCATGCCCACCCTGGCCCTAACGATTCCGTTTGAAAATTAGAAGCCGAAAAGTAGAGTTTGCCGGGTTGACTTTGCAAAAATTCCAATGGTTTGCCATTGCTATACGTATCTGGATTTAGAAAAGCGGGGTCTCCCATACCCCAAAAAATCAAAGAGTCATTGCGTTGAATATACTTCAACGAAATTGTGGAGTCTCCTAAAAGTTTTAAAGATGCGTAGAAGGTAAAAATTTTTGTATTGGAGGCGGGTGTAAAATACCGGTCCGACTGAAACTCCATCAGAAATTTCTTCCTTTCCGGATCGTAAAGGGCAAACCCGGTATGATCCTTTAGCTCTAACTCGGTCCTTTTTAATTCTTTAACAAGCGCATAGCGTGGCGAACAGGCTGCAACTACAAACCCCCACATCAAAAAAATAAATCTCATTTCTTATTTAAATACCGGTCTTTTAATACCTGGCAATGGTGCGTTTCGTGCCCGGCAATGATAAATCCCAATGCAATCACAGATAACTCATTGTTGTTAGCCGTGCCTTTCCGTGTTAACATCTCCGGGGTAAAGCTTTCGAACAGATCGATGGTGGCGCTGCGAAGATGGGCCATCTCAACGGTTATTTTTTGCAAACTGCGTCCTGCCGCATTGGCCTGTGGCGCATAGGCATTCTCGTCCCATCCTGCCAAAGGAGTTTTATCGAGCCGTGCGAAGCGCAATGCGCGGTAAGCAAAGATTCTTTCTGCATCGAGCATGTGGCAAAGCAATTCGCGGATACTCCACTTTTCAGGGGCGTATCGTAAATCGGCCATCTCCTCAGGAACAGAATGGACCAGCTCCAGTGCACGATGTCCGGAAATCCGAAGTGCCTGCAACAGGTCGGTCTCTTCAATTTGTTTTACATAGTTCTTGTAGAAGTGTGGAACCGTATCGAGGTTTAAAATCATAGATTTTCAAAATTCGTTGAATAATTTTTCGGGCAAATCCTTATCAACCTTTACTTTCATTGGTCCATGCCCATCTGACCGATTGGCTGACAGTTGAATCTCATTTACATTCTGATAATTATCCCAGGGATGTATTCTGGTGGCCTGTTCTGTTCCGGCATTTTGATAATAGGCTCCAAAGCGAACTAACTTCGTTTGTTTATCAACGTAAAGCTTATACTGATCCGGTTGCTTTTGAAACGTTAGGATCAACGAATTGAACCGCTGACCGGAGAGTGAATCTTCTCCCATATATCGAATAGTGACTCCGCTACTCTTGAGAGCAAAAGGCAGGAGGAGATCGTAAAAGTCAATTCTCCAGGCCGTATGAAATGATTCGAGCAGACTGCTTAATGCTTCAGATTCGACCATCTCAACGCCCTTAATCTGTATACGGCCAGTTCCTGCGGATGTCAACAAGCAAATGGTATCTCCGTGCACGATACGAACCCGGTCAGCTTCCTTATCATAGATAATATCCCTTCCTACCGCGTTCCAGGAAATATACCTGACTTTATCCCAGGCTTTCCGCCCACCCATGGCGTGCATGATACTATCCGCCAATTCGATGGCTGCTGGGTCACTACCCAATGCATCAAAGCCTGCAGCAGCAGGATTCTGATCCCTGACTAAAGGCGTTTCCTTTTGCGCACACGAAATCAGTAAAAGGCCAAGAAGAATGTAAACAGTTCTCATATGGTTTGGGTTGATTAGACTCAACTAATTTTTTTATCCCATGCGCGTTTAATTACATACTTTCCCTGGGAGTACTTCATCATGGCATCGCGTGCAAAAATTTCCACCGGAAAAACAATTAAGGCGATAAACACCTGAATCACAAAATCGATAACAGGCGAGGTCTTGCTGCCAATAAGAGACGCCAACACCGTTTGAAGAAACTGGATCAACATCACCACTGTGAGGAGCGATAGCATTTGGCTCAGATATCGATACCGCTTGCTGGCCCGGCCCAACCGCAGCGATAAAATCACAAGGAAACTAAATACAGTAAACTCCAACGCATAAAACCACCAGCGCTGCCAATATGGAGGCAATACGCGAAATGCAATCTGCTCCACATTCGATTCGTTTCCGAGAATATCGCGGGATTGAACGGACAATTGATATTTGCCGGGTGGCAAGTACGAAAATGGAATAATGTTGTTGGATGCCGACCAGGGCGACCAAACTGCATTCAGTCCTTTTACCTGATAGCGATATTGCGTGGTATTGAAGCCGACATAATCCGGTTGAATAAATTCAAAGGTGATGGTACCCTCGTGCTGCTCCACTTCAATCAGATCTGCCATTTTTACTTCTTGTCCTTGAATGTTGGAAAGAAATAATGGATACCCGGCTGTGGCCGATGTGCCGGACTCATTGGTGAATTTATAAAGCTCATTGCCGGAGGTGATCACCCACAGCCCCGTGCGCTGATTGTCCGGAGCGAGGTAGCGCAACGTAGGAAATAACCGAAGCCAATCCAGCTTGTACGATTGTAGTCTGCGGTCAACTGTACGCCATCGTGCTCCATCATGAAACCAGAAGTATCCACCCGTGGCAAAATATTTTCGGGGTCCAGGCAAGGAGTCGAATTTAACAAAAGAAGAAGTTGCCCCATCAAAGCGGCTAAATTGACCGGAGGCTGCCACGTATAAATCATTTCCGTAAGCAAGACCCACCGTTTCATCGCGCGAAGGATTTGAAATCGGGTAAGAAACAATGTCGGTAATATCCCCCTCAATCGTTTCAATTTTGTAAATACTGGCCCGCCCGCAAAGCCAAATATTCTCCAACGGATCCTCAAAAGTATGACTGATGAAATCCTGTAGCGAATCAACTAAGTGCGTTTCAGCCCACCCTGTCTCTGATCGTTCGTAAGTTTTAATCCGCTCGGCATACGTCCCAACAAAGAGTTGCTGTAACAAGGGTGAAAAGAAAACCGATCGAACCGGCTCGGTCAAAATGGCGTTGGATTCCTGGCTATCCACTTCATAAACTCCGCCTGTTCCGGAGGCAATCAATCTTCCTTTGATCTCGGCCAGTTGTATTACCCGGCCCGTAATTCCTGCAATTCTCCGGTATACGTATTGTGGGTTTAGCACAACGCTGTCTGCCATTACGGGAGGAGGGGCTCCGCTTTTCTTCTTTGTCCTTTTCTTAGACTTTGATGCTTGTTGTGCTAACAACAGCTTTGCCTTCATGGCTTCGGCTGTTTCATCAATCAATTGATAAAGGCCCAATGTAGTACCAACAAATACATTGCCTTGAAAGGTTTGTGCACAGAGAAGGTTCCCGCTTAGTCCCGGAAAATGGGCAAAGGAACGGAATGGAATGTAGGGGGCAATTCGGGTAAATCCATATTCGTGAGCCACCCATACGCCCTGGCTGCGATCCGTCATCAGCGCATAGATTTCATTGTCGGGCAAGCCGCTATGGTAATCGATTATCTGGTCGGTAGTACCTGTGCGGATATCTACAAACATAACTCCGCCCCGTAACGTACCCAGCGCGATAAGACTGTCGCTTACAATGACACCATTCACTAAAATATTGGTACTTAAAAAGTTTTGATCACGGAGTACTACTTCCCGAAAGCCAGATGGCTCCGCCATGAATACCCGGTGATCATCCATGCCCACCAAATACCGGCTCTGATCCTGGTTGGGTGATGAAAAAATTACATTTCCCGGTGTGATGTCTGATGAAACGAGCTTTTGAGATTCAATCTTCTGCAGGCCACGCTTGGCAGTTCGTACATAGCTTGCTGATTTTATCTTAAAAAGGCCAAGAAAATTTCCATAACTGCTATCCGTATTTAACGTCCAGGCCAATGATCGTTGCTCAATTGAATAGGCCACGATCTTATCCCGTTTGCAGAAATAGACCAGTTCGCCTTGGGCATGGGTATTAAAGAATCCTGTTTCGTTGCTTAACTCCAGATACGGTCTTGGCTTTTCTTGCCTGGAGCCCAACACCCCAATACTTGAAAGGCTCGAGATAAACACGCCCGCACCTTGTGCAGCTAAACTGTTGACGGCACCGGATGAGTTTACCATCGTCCAGTTTCTGCCATCAAATTCTATTACACCATGGCGAGTAGCAAAGTAAATCTCGCCTTGCTGATCTTGCACAAGATCAACACTCCTAAAATCAATCTGATCATCGGGGGGTGAATAATGCGATAGAAAAAAGGTGCCATTTTGAGCATGCCCGATAAATGAAAACGCCAACAGACAGAACAAGAAGGAAGTAAATCGCATAGTATAGCTTGCTCTTTAAAAATAGGTTAAATCACATAGAATAAAAAAGGTGAGCAATGCCCACCTTTTACTTGTCTTTGCGAATGAGTTTTACCGGGCAACAAAAATAAAATCGCTGCCGGGAGCATTGTCGCCAAACTCGCCAAAGCGTGGTTGAATTTTCAGTTTTTCAACATAGGTAAACAGTTCAGGGAGTGTGAGTATCCCATCACGACCACCGCGTGAACGCAGGGCGTCAATGAAGCTTTTGGCAAACGGAGAGTGCTTCCCAGGAATACCATCCGATACATAGGTTTTCCCTCCGGACGTTAAAAACTTACGCGTTTTGTAAGTAAGCTTGCGGGTGATAAACTCACTTTGATTTTGCTCGCGGTATACTTCTTCTTCGGCACCGCGTGAGGAAGCCAATGCCTGATCAAACGTTCCGCCAAAGCATACATCCATCGCTAGAAATACGTGCTCGCAAGGAATGTTGTTGGCAATGGAACGGAGGCGGTTGTGTGACAGATAGGTTGTTTTGGCTTCGTCATTAAGCAGCGATTCGCGCGTTACCACAAATCCCTCACCAAAGGTTTGATCGTAAGTACCGTGGCCGGCAAAGAAAATGAAGAGCTGATCCAATGGCTGGTATTTCTTTTCACCGTACTCGCGGATTTTCTTTAACATGTCTGATTGGGTGGCATTTTCGATCATCTCTACCTTAAAACCGTAGGTTTTGCGCAGCTCATCGGCAATGGTTCTTGAATCAAAAATTGGGTTAACCAGATCGGACCAGTTATCGTATTGGTCCGTGGCAAAGATCAACGCATAGTCGGTACGGTTCAGTTTCGCAGCATCGGCCAGGGTAGTGCTACCCACTGTTACTTTGCGATAACTGATGGTTTTCGTTCCATCTACATTTTCAGCCACAATCTCCACCAGGTTCTCCCCATCCATTAATGTCAGTGACTTCTCCACGGTGGACTTAAATTGGTCATTGCCTTCCGGCTGAATACTCATGGAGCCCCGGGTGGCAGATTCTGCTGTCTCCTTAATGGAAATAATAATATTCTTTACCGGAGTAGTGGATTCTATTTCAAATTTGATCTTATACTTTCCCTCCTGGACATAGTTTGTTTCCGTCATGGGTGTTATCCAGTTAATAACAGGAATGGTGGTGTTTACCAACCGAGTAGGGTCACTGAAATCTACCTCAAAATCGTTGGTGCGGGTGCTTACCGTTTGCCCAAAACTTGAAAATGCAAGTGTGGCAAAAATCAGATAGAACAAGCCTTTGGTTTTCATAATGCTTTATTTATGTATAATTAATTTCTCGGTTAAGACTACCGGGGTTCCACCGGTCAAAACATGCAATCGAACAAAATACAACCCATTCGCATTGGATTCCGGAGCCCATTGTGCCTGATAAAAGCCCGGAGCATATTTTCCCTTCGCCAGATCGGCTACCCGTTGTCCATTTGAATTAAATACCTCCAGATTAATCTGATAGCCCTGATTACTCTCCGGTAAAGCGAAGTTAATCATTGTTTCAGTTTGTACGGGATTTGGGTAGGGCGCCTCCAAATGAATGATGGATGGGAAGATCTTCTCCCGCACTCCCTTTCCAAAATGAATTTCGAAAGAATTGCCCTGCGTTGGATTGAATTGGTATGTACCAACAGCAATCATATCGATCAGTTTCTGATGCGCTTTATCAAACAGAATCAAATCGTTTCCATCCGGTATAATCAAATCATTATCCCAGGTTAACGTGATCAGTCCTTCTCCTCCATCAACATCAAATTTCCAAACATGTTCATCCCGTGTTGGCACAACATCCTTTGCAAAAGCAGCAATGACGGATTCAGTTTTAGGGAAAGACAACTCGGCCATGGTTAAGAACCGGGGCGGATTTAAATCATCATATTGATCCAATCCGAATTGAGCCTGCTCGTGCATTCCAATTCCACCGATCGCATTGCTCAATCCATTGCTTTCTGTTTGAATAGGAATCATCCAATTGGGCTTTGATAGATCACTGACATAGCCCTCGTTGATGCGACCCCCTGTAGTAATGCCCTGAAACCTGATCTTTACTGTTTGATTCACTGTTCCCTGCACAAATACAAACCCGCCTTGCATGGGTTGTAGTACATCCCCGGATACATAAGCAGACCCGTTGAACGTTTGCACAATGCCCACCGTTGCATTTCCTGATTTGGCTTGATTCCAGGAAATCGGTACCGGATACGGATTACCGATCATATTCCAGCCCGGGGTAAGTGTAAAATCAACAAATTTGGCTCGATTGAACTCCGGAGTTTGCGACCCTTCTATTGTTATACTGCTGCTAGGATTATTGCGTATGTTTACCCAATATCCCTTTCCATAGCTAAAAGAAGTCGGCTCGATATACGAAGTACCGCTCCCTAATGTGAAAACCCGCCATTGTGTAGTATTCGGGGCCCCCACTTCATCAAATATCGTTGTAATCGATGCATTGCTGAGTTTATAGGGGATTGAAATAATCCGGTAATTGGCTGTTTCACCACCAAATGAAAGCACTGGATTTAATACCGGGTAGGTATTGTCATTGGTGAAGGAGATGTACGAGTAGTGATAACTACTGGCCGTTGAGGGGGAGCGCTCCTTATTGCCGGCACCATCCGCTGTCTCAAAATAAAATTCGAGACCCATCGCATCATACCAGCTTTCTGATGCATCAATCGTGAACTGCCGGGACGTGGTGCCGGTACCGGCCGTTAACTTCGCTTTGGTAAAGTTTGTCGTGGCCGTGGTTGTGATGCCCCGGTAGTAGATGAAGGTTGAATCCGCTGGCAGGGATTTGTTATCCGTAATGGTGACAGAAAACGATTTTGAAACACCCTTCTCCAGGTTGCTGGTGGTAAAGGTTATTGCTGGCTTTTGGGTATCGGGTTCTTCTGCGGTAGTAAATCGCCAGGTACTGTTGTTTAAAATCCCGGCTGAATTATTACCAAAAATATCTTTGAACGCGGCCGGGTCAATAACCACAAAGTATGTTTTGCTATAGGAGAGGGCAGCGGGCAGGGTGTAAGTAAATGATTTACCATTCTGGACTCCATCCGTTACATTTAGGGTATGGATGGGAATCGTGGCGCTGGCCAGGTCCAGGATTCGGAGTGTCTTACTTACTTGTGGAATAACAGCCTCATCAAATGTTACTGTTAGCGTTGTGCCAATGGCAACATTGGTGGCGTTGTTTGTCGGGGAAAAAGATACCGTAGCCGGGGCGGTGGCATCATCTGGTATAACAATGCTTCCGCTTTTGCGTACCACCGAATTATTCAGGATTGCATAGGCATATCCATTGTATTCGTTTAAGACCACATCTTTAAAGAAATAGTCTCCACTCACATTCAACCCAACACTTTGCCAGGTTTGGCCAAGGTCGCGCGATAACCAAAGCGTATTGTTGTTAGAAGGTATAAAGTAATAGTCGCGGGCAGCAATGATAAACTTTTGGCCACCCGGTACGGAACGCTTTATCCAAGTTCCACCATCTTCAGTCGTGGACAAGGACCCTTCACTCCCAAACAAGTAAATTTTATTCTGATAGTATCCTAAACTTCTGGGGGCGGTTGCCTGATTCAAAACGGATGCTGATCCAAAAAGAATCTGGTAGGCTTCATATTTATTTGCGGTGTAATTATAGATAATGGCATAAATGATTCCACTCGCATCCGCTGCGACATCAATAATATTGCGCTCGTTTACAGGGGGCAGTCCGGAAACGGTAAGTTTTGTCCAGGTACTTAAACTATTTGAATAAAAGATGTCCTGGTATGTCCTGATATAATGATCGGTCCCATTGGGTGAAAAATATCCCTGAGCATATTCATTGAAAGTAAAATATTCAGTCCAGGTTGTCCCTTGATCGGTCGATCGGAATCCCTTATTCCCATCCCGGTTTAACCCTACGATGGATCCATCTGGTAAATTAAAGAATTGCTTGAAGTTGTAGGTATCTTTTGTCCATGTGGTACCATTGTCATTGGATACATGGCTAGTCGTATAACTCGCAACCAGCAATTTGTTTTGACTGGCCTGTAATAAGTCAGTGGTATTCATCAAAGCGAGCCCGGTGGAAGCATTGACCCAGGTTGTTCCATTATCCGTTGACGTGATGACGCCATCAGTTGTTGCCGCCACCATTTTGGTGCCGATCCAGGCCAGGTCAAAAATCTCAAGGGGAGTATTTCCCACATTGGTCCAGGTGGTACCACCATCAACTGACTTCATTAGTTTCGTATTGTTCCCACCCGTTCCGCCAAAGGTGGGAAAAAACAATTCATTGGTAGGGGAAATTGAAATCCGGGCTTGATACCCCCAACCATCGGTAATATTTCCTTTAATTGATGTCCAGGTGGTGCCATTGTCAGATGATTTAAATGGCCCATCCCCATTAACAACATAAATATTACCAGCGCCATCTACGGTAAGTCTGTGAATCTGACTGGCATTTGTACCGGGGGCTGCAACCTCGGTCCACGTAGTCCCATTATCTACACTTCTCTTTAATTTTTCCTTTTGTGTGGTGTTATCATAAACTTCCAATATTATCACATTGTTGGATGTGGAAATGAAAGCCTGATCATATTGATAATAACTTTCATTTGAGCCAAAGGTATATTTCGGTGTACCGAAAGTGACACCCCCATCCGTTGACACATAAATCTTTTGGTTCGCCACCATGGCTGCATTGCCATTCGGCAGAACGATCATCTTTCTTCTGTCGAAAATACTCTCCGAATTAAACAATGTCCAGTTGGCGCCACCATCGGTTGATTTGAAGATCCTATCATAAGCGGTTCCAAAAAGTTCACCGGTTGACTTTTTTACCTCCACAGCATTTAAATAATAATTGGTTGGTTCGGTTACCCGTTGCCAGCTCGTAGCTGCTGGGTTGGCTTTGTAGTGTTGCGAGTTTTGGTAGGCATATACCACGTTAGCATTATCCTTAAATAGTCCCAAAACCACGCCCCCGTAAGGTCCACCTGTTGGTTGCCAGTTAAAGTTAATGTAAGGAGGTAGAGAGCTGGGGGGTACCACCAGTTCCTGGGTGTTCTTTAACGCTCCGCCATTAACCCCGGCCGCATAAAAATCCCCGCTGGCGTCCACTGCGATATCCTGAATAAAGATATTGCTGTTATTCGGAAACGCTGTATTGTTCCAACTCAGACCATCGTCCTGGGTTACGTATAACGACCCATAACTCGAAACACAAATGCCGCCCGTAATGGGTATTACTTTTTGACTACTGTAGCTGACTGAACTCCACGTTGCGCCCAAATCTGAAGAACTGAAAATATTACTGCCTTGAGCGATATAAAGCTTGCCTTCGTTAACAAAAATGGAATGTACATAGTCCTGCTGGTTGTAGCCGGTTGGTTCAAGTAAAGTAGCAGTGCCGGTGTTGCCACTCACTGTAATTTTATAGCGTTCGGTCTTCGCAAGCGTGTAGTTATAAACCTGAACAAATAGATTTACACCACTGGAAGCATCCAAGGCAAATCGGTCGTACTCGATATAATAAGAACTTGGCATGCCTGTTAGCGTTAACGTTGTAGGCCAAGTCGCGCCATTGTCGGTTGAAACTTTTATCTCACCCCCCGTGGAGCCGTATAAGACGTTTCCAGGGGTTGCTTTCATTCCATTAAATCCCTGAGATATTTTAGCACTCCACGTACCCCCATTGTCGGTTGAATAATATAGTGCATTCCCACCATAAGCGATTATTGTCCCGTTGGGCATTTTCAAGAAAAATTGAATGTAATCGGATAGTTCAGCGAAAGACCAAGTAGATCCCCCATTTGTGGATTGATAATAGCCCTTATTACCACCATTAGTAATCATCAGCAAGCGAGTTCCAGCCACCATGATTGCTTTTCCATAGGAAGAATATATCCCTTCCGACCTGTATGCCCATGTGGTACCCGTTGCAGCTAAATTTGTTGTAAGAAGAATACCATCACCGTACGTTCCTATAAATGCCTTGGTAGCGGAAGCAAATACCATCGCACTCACAGATGGATCGGATCGAAGCGAGATTGGATTAGCCGTAGCTACTGACCAGGCGACCGAGGTTGCTGTTGCAACCGAAGGATTGTTTGTTACATGCAACTTATTTCCACTCACTCCGGTGGCAAGGTATAATTTCCCATCCGGTGCAAATCCAAAAAAGTGATATGAATACTGCCATACTCCGTCCGTGGTAGGGATGGCTAATGCAGTAGCTCCGGTGCCCCGGATCGATAACCAGTTAACTCCGCCATCGGTAGATCGAACCACATCAAAATTGCTTCCGGTATTTGGATTAGATGTTAACGCATAAACATTACCAGACCCATCTATCGCCAATTGATTATGAAATAGAGTTGACGTGTTGGCTTTTAAAACAGTTAGGCCAGCGGTGGTCCAGGGCTGACCAGCAGCTGGTTTCACATGCTTCTTAACACCATCCGGATCAGTGGCGAATAAATCCCCATTCGCATTAGCGCGAACCGAAATCGTCTCTTTGTTTGCGCTGATTTGTGTCCAGCTTACCCCCGAGTCGGTAGAAATATAAATTCCGTTCCAACCATAAATGGCAAATGTTCCCGTTCCAAGCTTTGTGATCTTATAAGTGCCATAAAACTGACCGGCAGCTCCGATATTTGTACGAACCCAGGTAAGTCCATTGTCTTCTGACTTATAAAAACTAGAATAATCAAGTGCATATAACGTGGTCCCATCAATCAACAAATCCGATAAATAAATCTCAACTCCATTCGTGGGAACGACTTTGGTCCAACTGGTACCATCATTGGTGGTTGTATAGAGTCTGCTATCGGCTACTGCATAAACCCGATTGCCGCTGGAAATGTATTCCAGATCCTGAATCGTACCAGCACCAGCAGGGCCGGCTAATTGATTCCACTGCGCATACGCTAATGTACTGATCAGGACAAATAAAAGAGGTAAAAATCTTCTCATCGTTCGCTTCCTTTTCTTGGTCTTCAAAAATTTCATCATCAGTTAATTGTTAGGCACAGCCGGGGGTGCTGGAATTTCTTCTGCTCCATCACCGCCTCCGCCTCCACCACCTCCGCTTCCAATGAGTGCATACACTACACCACCAACCAGAACTACTGGCAGCACCTTCACCAATAACGGTACCTTTGGTTTCACTTTAAAATTGGAGGTATACAGTACTTCATCGGAGTTCTTTGTGTCCGTAATTTTTATGCGGTAATCACTGCCGGGTTTCGATTGAGCCGGAACAAAAAACGTATGCCCGCCATTATTCGGCTGGTTCATTTCGCCACTGATGCGTTGCCCGCCTTTATACAATTCGATGTTGATGGGGTTGGTATTGCCCGGCTTCCACGACATGCTGTAACTCTTGCCGCGTTTGTACGACTTCTCGGTATCAAAATTCTGCAGCTTGACGAAGGGTACATACACCTTGCCTTTAATCTCCAGGGCTAACCGGCCTTTATAACTTCCATATTCATCGCGGATGCTCCACTCAATTTTGCGACCCACCCCCGGCTTCACCTCCGGGCCTACATCGCCCTTCACTTTGGTTAATGGAGCGGTGAAATTGTCGCGCGAAGCATATAAATCCAGCTTGTATTCGTTATTGGGGTTGCTGTCCTCCAGGTCGTAATGCACAATGATTTTCTCACCGGCCAACTCTACCTTTTGAATAGTGACATTTTGCGCCTGAAGACCAGTAAAACTCAAGCACAAGATTATCGGTAGAAATCCTCTCATAGTTAGGGCTTTAAGGATTTAAAGTTATACAAAAATTACCGCTTTCTTACATGGGGTTTACGCCCAAATTGTAACCCTTCTTTCTAAAATCGTAGGAAAAGTGAAATTTCTAACTAATTCTACTCCAGTTCACAGTTGTACGCTTCATAGAATCAATCTGGAGACGGATGACTTTGTTTTCGGGACGCTCAAGACCAGGATCTTTTTCTAAAAGCGAGATCGCAACTTCACGGGCTTGTTTCAGGATTTCGCCATCCTTGCCCAGGTCGGCAATTAATAAGTCCAGTGCTCCGCTTTGCTGGGTGCCCATCAGATCGCCCGGTCCCCGCAATTGCAAGTCGGTTTCGGAAATTTCAAATCCATTGTTGGTTTTCACCATCGTGTCAATACGTGTGCGCGAATCGGGTCCAAGTTTATTGCCTGTCATTAAAATGCAATACGATTGCTCCGCTCCGCGCCCCACGCGGCCCCGCAACTGGTGCAATTGCGAAAGTCCAAATCGCTCGGCACTTTCAATCACCATTACCGAAGCATTCGGCACATCTACCCCCACTTCAATCACGGTAGTGGCCACCATAATTTTAGTCTCGCCTTTTACAAAACGGGCCATCTCAAAATCTTTGGCTTCCGGTTTCATTTGCCCATGCACAATGCTGATGGCCACATCCGGGAATGCCCGGCTGATGCTTTCGTAGCCATCCATCAAATGCTTTAAATCCAACTTCTCCGATTCTTCGATCAAAGGATAAACTATATACACCTGCCGGCCCGCATCAATCTGCGCACGAATAAAACCGTTCACCTGCAATCGGTGTGAATCGTACCGATGTGATGTTTTGATAGGCTTTCTTCCTTTCGGCATCTCATCGATTACGGAAATTTCCAAATCCCCATACAGCGTCATCGCTAATGTACGCGGTATGGGTGTGGCGGTCATCACCAGCACATGCGGATGTATCTCTGAATTCTTTTGCCACAGTTTTGATCGTTGCGCCACGCCAAACCGGTGCTGCTCATCAATGATGGCCAATCCCAACTTGTTGAATTTCACTTCTTCTTCCAATAATGCGTGTGTTCCCACCAGAATTTTCAACGACCCGTCTTCCAGCGCCTGGTGGATCGGTTTACGCTGACTCTTTTTAACCGAACCCGTAAGCAAAGCAATGGTAATTCCAACCTTGTCCGTATACTTTTTCAGGTTGGTATAATGTTGTTGTGCCAGGATTTCGGTGGGGGCCATCAGGGCTGCCTGGGCTCCGCTGCCCACCACTAACAACATGCAGATAAATGCAACAATGGTTTTCCCGCTGCCCACATCCCCCTGCAACAACCGGCTCATCTGTTTACCGCTTTTCATATCGGCATAGATTTCGCGGATCACCCGCTTCTGTGCTTCCGTAAGTGGAAACGGCAAGTGCTCTTTATAAAACTTTGTTAAGATGGCCGTATCGCTGAAAACGATGCCCTTAAATTTTTCCTGCCGCACCAGTTTCATTTTGATCAGGCGCAACTGAATGTAAAAGAGTTCTTCAAATTTTAACCGGTGTCGCGCGGCAGCCAATTGATTATGATCTTTTGGAAAATGGATGCCCGCCAAAGCGGTCTTCTTATCCAACAGTTTGTTGTTTTGTAAGATGGAGGCAGGCAGTGTTTCGCGAACCTGTGGCTGTGCTGATTTAAGTACATCTGCAATCAACCGGGCGAGAAACTTACTATCCACATACCTCGCCTTCAGTTTTTCCGTTACCGGATAGACCGGCTGTAAAAAACCACCGCGCTCATTGCCGGATGTGATGGGTTCAATTTCAGGATGGGCAATCGACAATTTGTTTCCAAAGCGATTCGGCTTGCCAAAAACTACATACTCAATGCCCGGTTTTATTTTTTGCATCACCCAATTGATTCCCTGAAACCAAACCAGTTCCAACTCGCCCGTTTCATCCTCCAGGGTCCCCACCAATCGTTTCTTAAAACCACCGCCAATGATTTGAAAGTCGGTAATCTTTCCCTTGAGTTGAACATGTGGCATCTCCTCCTTTACCTCCCGGATTTTATAAAACCGCGTCCGGTCCTCATGACGAAACGGGTAATGCTGAATCAGGTCGCCAAAGGTGAAGAGGTTTAGCTCTTTTTGAAGAAGTGCTGCCCGTTGCGGGCCAACCCCCTTGAGAAATTCGATGGAAGTATCAAAGTAAGACATCCGTCAACGGATCTGAGTTCCTGAGAAAGATTCTTCAAATCGTGTCTTCAAAGCCTTTTTCACCGGCTTTGTTTCTTCCACTCCAGTGTGTTGATAAAGTGCAACGTCTCCTGTTTCATATACTCAATTGCAGGAGCCAGCGAGTCGTTTTGAACTTTGGTATTAAAATAAAGAGCCCCGCGAATGAAGTTCCGCGAAGAATCTGTCATTGTAAACTGAAATTGGCTGGGCACTTCTCCAGCTATCTCGGCAATAACCGCCACCTTCCCGCTGGGAGTTCGCGTGATCAACTCATCAATAGCGGTTGCCTTAATCTGTTGTTTGGATGTCAGATTATAGGAGTCATCCAACAACTCCTTCAGAAATTCCTCCCGATTGTTTAGTTTCTTATAGGTGATGTGAATGTTTGCCTTTAACTGCGGATAATAAATTTCAATCCAAAAGCGTTCGCTGATCCAGGATGAATCGCGCAACAAACGGGCGTGGGTTGAATATTCAAATTGATAAGGAAGAGAATCGGGCGAAAGCCGGTACTCCTGCAGTGGCAACACTAGCCGGTTATAGCCTTTGGGTTTCGGTTGGTAGTCCGCAGTACAACTTCCCAAAACAAAAAGTATTGCAAGCGCCCGGGAAAAACGAAGCACGTTATTTCCAACAGGCGCTAACAATTTCTCGCTGAGCATTAGAATGGAAGATCGTCCGTGGTGTTTTCCGCAGTTCCTTTAAACTCTTCAGCACCGCCTTGTGCATATTGCGGGGTTGCCGTTCGTTCACCACCGCCTCCCGCGCGCGAACCCAACATGGTCATGTTATCGCCAATGATTTCGGTGGTGTAGCGGGTTACCCCTTCTTTTTCCCAACTGCGCGTTCTCAGCTTCCCTTCAATATAAACCAGATCACCTTTGTGCAGGTATTTGGCCGCCACTTCAGCAAGTCCGCGCCACAAAACCACGTTGTGCCAATCCGTTATCTCTTTACGCTCACCGGTAGTCCGGTCCTTATAGGTTTCTGATGTGGCCATGGTAAAATTGGCAACTACGGCACCGTTTTCAAGATTTCTTATTTCCGGGTCCTTACCCAATCGCCCTACGAGAATTACTTTGTTTACGCCTGACATATTATTGATTGTTTATTTTCAGAGTTGAGGTAGTAAAATTATCAAAAAATTTATGGCTCCTTGAAAAACCCTGATTCCTTTAAAAATCGATTGACTAAAATGGGTTTGGGCAACCGATCCACCTGCTGGCGTGTGTACGATTTCAGCTTGTATCTCTTTTTCAGTGCCTGGGTTGTCTTAGAAGATCGAATCCGTGCCAGAACAAACCGGGTTATCAACTGCTGATGCGATAAAACATGCTTATACGTGGTGCTGATGGATCCTATTTCCAAATTTTTAAACTCCTTCTGCTGCCGCCCAAGATCTTTCACTCGAATGGGTCTTTTCGATTCCAACAGCGCAAAGTCATATAACCCCTGCCAGATATCTCCGGGTTCGCGCTTGCGCATGAGCAGCCGGCCGTTTGAGGAAATAACGAGATATGTAAAGTACCGTCTTTTGGATTTTTGCTTTTTCGATTTAACCGGTAAAAGGTGTTGCAGATTGCGCAGGTTAGCAACACAAAAATCCGAAAGCGGGCAAGTCTGACACTTTGGATTAACCGGAGTGCAGTGCAACGCCCCAAACTCCATCACCGCCTGGTTGTAAACATCCGGCTGCCTGTCCGGAATGAGTTCATTGGCTTTGATAAAAAAGTATTCTTTCCCTTTGTTGGAAGCGATGTCTTTGTCGATTCCAAATACCCGGGACAATACCCGAAATACATTTCCATCCACTACTGCCACGGATTCGCCAAAAGCAATGGACGCAACGGCTGCTGCCGTATAGGCTCCAATGCCGGGAAGCGTTAATAAGGCAGAATACGAATCGGGAAAAACGCCACCGTAATCAGTCACTACTTTTTTAGCACAAGCATGGAGATTCCGTGCGCGGGTATAATATCCCAACCCCTGCCAAAGCCGCAACACGTTGCCTTGAGACGCTTTTGCCAGTGAATAAACATCAGGAAAGTTACTAAGGAATGCCTCGTAATAAGGAAGTCCTTGACTGATCCGCGTTTGCTGAAGAATTATTTCCGAGAGCCAGATTTTATAGGGGTCCCGCGTTTCGCGCCAGGGCAAGGGTCGCTTATTTTGTTCATACCATGAAATAATTCGGTCTGAAAAAACTTTTTTATTCATTTTTTAGCGGTCGCTGCGCGAATGTCCTAAAAAACACTTCAAACCATACAGGGTTTACACAATTAGTCGTATTTTGAGAACACATCTGTGTGATAATCAATAAATTCATTTTGCGTTTGAACAAACTGCGTTTAAATTTGCAGCCCCTGAATTTTCGTAAGGAGCTTTCTATTAATTAACGATATAAATTTTAGCACCGTGACCAAAGCAGACGTTATCAATCAAATTGCAGAGAAAACCGGAATCGATAAAGCTGATGTTTCCGCCTCCGTTGAAGCTTTTTTTAACATCGTAAAATCCAACATGGCTGCAGGCCATAACATTTATGTGCGTGGGTTCGGCAGCTTCATTAATAAAAAGCGCAAGAAGAAAATTGCCCGAAATATTTCCCGCAATACCGCCATCATCATTGATGAGCATTACATCCCCAGTTTTAAACCTGCCAAGATTTTTATCAACAAAATCAAGAACAGCGATAAGGTAAAGCAGCTTGCCGAAAAATAAATTGCTGTTGGTTGGTGAAATTAAATGGGTTGATGTGAATTAATTCATACTAACTACCCAACACCAGAAGCGCAATTCCTTGCATTCATGCTGAAGACCCGGATCATATTAGTTGTAGTTGGCGGCCTGTTGGTCTGGCTCATTTTTCTTTTGCCCAAATCGGTGGTGGAAAATGAAAGCCAACTTCAAAGTGACCCCGCTGGAGAAGCGACCGGGCATACGGAAGTTCCGGAAACGCTGTCCGCCACGATCAAAGCTATTCGTGGTCAATACCTTGCGGAGGCTTCCAATCAAAAAAATGCTATCTTTGCCGACTCTTTGAGAACCCTCTATACGCAAGCAGGTCAGTTTGACAGCGCAGCGTGGTTCGCAGAGAAAGCGGCAACGTTCTTTAACACCAACGAAAGTTTTTTGAAAGCCGGCAACAGCTATTATGAAGCCTATACCTTTGCCATGGAGCCCGCCAAGCAAGAGCAATTGGCTGGCAAAACCCGGGAATGGCTGGAAAAGGTAATTGCAGCTGACCCGAAAAATCTTGAGGCAAAGACCAAAATAGCCATGACGTACCTCAGTTCGAAGGCCCCGATGCAGGGCATCACACTGTTACGTGAGGTGTTGGCCGAGGATCCCAGGAATGAATTTGCCCTGTATAACATGGGCATGCTCTCGGTTCAATCAGGCCAGTACGATCGGGCGATTGAGCGGCTGGAAGAATTGAAGGCCGTTAATCCCAACCACCTTCAGGGTGCGCTCTTACTTGGAGTTGCTTACCTGAATAATGGGAATAAGAACAAAGCCCGCCAGCAATTTGAACTCGTAAAAAAGTTGGATAAGGATCCTGCGGTGCAAGCCACAGCCGACTCTTATCTGAAAGATTTAGAATAAATTAATTGTTTAACCATTCTTCGTTTACAACGGAGAGAAAACCAAAGAAAATTATGCCAAGTGGTAAGAAAAGAAAGAAACACAAAATGGCTACCCACAAGCGCAAGAAGCGTTTGAGAAAGAATAGACATAAGAAGAAGTAAACCACCCTAAACCCCGCTAAATTGGTGAGGGGAGTAAGGTCTAAATTTTAAAGTTTTGAGTAACGAACTCATTATCAGTGCTACTCAGAACGGAAGTCGAATAGCCCTTCTTAAAGACAAACAACTTGTTGAATTCCACGAAGACGAGGGAGGAGGCAAGTTTGTAGTTGGCGATATTTACCTGGGCACCGTCAAAAAGGTGGTGCAAGGATTGAATGCAGCGTTTATCGATATCGGGTATGAAAAGGATGCTTTCCTTCATTACCTGGACCTCGGCCCGCAATTCAGTTCCCTCCAGAAATTCACCAAACTCGTCCGATCGAAGAAGATTACAGGAGGCAAGCTGGATAAATTCCATCTCGAGAAAGACATTGACAAGCATGGCAAAATAGGCCAGCAACTTTCCCGAAACCAGCTGATTCCCGTGCAGGTGGTAAAAGAACCCATCTCCACCAAGGGCCCGCGACTTTCGTGTGAGTTATCCATAGCCGGACGCTACCTGGTGTTGGTACCCTTTGGCTCGGGAGTTAATGTTTCCAAGCGTATTTCCAGCAGCGAAGAGCGCAAACGCCTGCAACGGTTAATCCAATCCATAAAACCTGAAAACTTCGGTGTGATCATCCGCACCGTGGCGGAAGGCAAAGAAGTGGCCGAACTGGATAAAGACCTCCGTAACCTGGTAAAAACCTGGGAGGATGGAGTGGCCCGCATGGTGGAAGGCAACCCGCGCGAAAAATTAATCGGAGAAATAAATAAAACGTCTTCCGTACTCCGGGATGTGCTCAATGAATCCTTCGACAATGTTCATGTGGATGACAAGAAGGTGTTTGAAGAGGTGCGGAACTACATCCGCAACATTGCTCCCGAAAAGGAAAAAATTGTTAAACTCTATTCAGGCAAGGCCAAGATTTTCGAGCACTACGGCATCGAAAAACAAATCAAATCTGCCTTTGGTCAAACGGTAAGTTTACGCGGGGGTGGGTATCTGATTATTGAACATACCGAGGCGTTGCATGTAATTGATGTAAACAGCGGCAATAAGTCCAATCGTGAAGAGAACCAGGAGACCACGGCCATGTCGGTAAACATTGAGGCCGCCAAAGAAGTGGCGCGACAGTTACGCTTGCGCGACATGGGGGGTATTATTGTGGTGGATTTCATTGACATGCGCAATGCTGAAAACAAGCGTGTGATTTTCAATAGCATGAAAGAGGCCATGGAATTGGATCGTGCCAAACACACGGTACTGCCTCTTTCCAAATTCGGGTTGATGCAAATCACCCGCGAGCGCGTGCGGCCTCAAATGAACATCATCACAAAAGAGGTTTGTCCTACCTGTAACGGAACCGGCAGTATTACCGCCAGTATTTTAATAACGGATCAGATTGAGCAGCACCTGGATCATTTGTTCATCAAGCAAAATGAAAGCAACCTCGTGTTGGCCTTGCACCCCTTCCTTTATGCCTATTATACCAGGGGCATTCTTTCGAAGCGCGTGAAGTTTTTCTTTAAGTATAAGAAGTGGTTAGCACTGGTGAAGGACAGCTCTCTGGGGATCACCGAGTTTCACTTCCTGAACAAGGACGGTGAAGAAATTGAAGTTGGAAAACCAACGGAGGCTGCTCCGGTGGAAGAATAATCAAAGAAAAGAAGGCTCTTAAGAGCCTTCTTTTTCTGCTTCGTCTGCTTTTTTAATCTGCTCGTCCAAAATCTCATCGATAATCTTCATTTGCCGTTCATCGATGGTCTGATCGGTCTTTGCTTGCTTTTTCATAAAGCGGAACATGGCATTCTTCTTTATTTCGTAAGCCATGAATACCGTGTACTTGTTCTCTTTCTCGTTAAAATATTTCTGTTCACCAATCTTTCGCAAATCCGCGATGTTGGTGTTCATCACTTGCCGCACCAGGCTTTGAAATTTATCCGCCACATCAGCAGCGTTGGCATTCTCTGTTTGACCTAAATACTGGTCGGCCACCTGCTTCATCGTTGTATTTACCTGACCAGCCAATTGTGATTTGGCCTCAATGTCAGCTTTGCCCCTGGCAATGTTATCCTGCGAGCTTTCGCCTTTACCGGTGGCCCGGAAAAAACGATTATTCGACTCATAGGCATTTCCCTGAAAAGGCTCCTTAACTTTCTTCCCCAGCGGTCCGGAGGCGCATGCCCCCAGAGCCAACAGGATGGCAAAAGCAGCAACTAGTTTTAATTTCATATGGACAGTTTTTGAGATGATTAATAATCCGTAATGCCAAATTAGTAAAAATTGTGCCAGAGTTTAAGAGCGTGCCGTAGAGATCAGCAATTGCCAGCGAAAAGCCCATTTCCACCGTAACCTGAAAGTGTTTAGGTGCGCTCTTTTAAGGATCGACTCCAACTCTGATTTGCGGAATGCTCTTAATACCGACAATGGCGCGTCAAACTTTACCATGGCCGAACGTGAGAATAAACGAGTGAGTAGCTGGATGGAATAGTAGGCCAGCGGATGCCGGTGGATATCATTCACAATAATGGCATGCCGTACCTGTCGCTTTAAGTTGCTAAATGCAGAAACGAGTTGATCCTCTGAAAAGTGATGCATAAAAAGTGTGGCTAACACAATATCAAACTGCTGCGCCCGAAACTCTTCCGAAAAAATATCGATCGGATGGAATTCAACCGATTCATACCCCTCCGAATGATTACGGGCATAAGTCACAATGTTAGGGTTTGCATCAAATCCAATAAGTCGCACGCTTCTGTTTTCTCTTTTTGCCAACCGGTGTATAATGCGAAGCATTTCACCACTTCCGCACCCTAAATCCGCAATGGTGATTTCCTGGGATGCCGGAAGGGTCTGCCAGGCAGAGGTGAGTGCCTGAATGGTTACGGCATTACCCCCCAGCCAGTGATTAATGAAATCCAATTCACGCAAGGTTTGAAAGACTACAGGGCCCTGACACGCCAGGTCATCCATAATCTCATTGGTGCTGGAGCGTCTCAAAAAATCCAGCATCAGATTCAGCAGGATTGAATTTCCAGGATCATGCTTTCCAGTGTAAGGCCTGGCCCAAATGCAAAGCTCATTATTTTCCTTCCGTTATCCACACCATTCAGGTTGTTGCCAATCTCCTTTAATACAAATAGCACGGTTGGCGATGACATGTTACCATAGCTTTTCAAGACGGAATAACTGGCTTGGCTATTCGTCTTTGTTAATCCCAACTTTTCTTCAATTACTTCCAGAATCCTTTTCCCACCCGGATGAATCGCAAAATAGGAAATATCCGAAATCCTATAGGCCATCCGAGCCAGGAGGGATGCGGTTAGTTTAGCAATTCCATTTTTAATTACTTCCGGAACATAGGCCGACAACCGCATTTCAAAGCCCAGGTCACCAATCGTCCAACTCATGTCCGCTTGGCCATCCATGGCAAGGTCGCAATGGAAAGCAACAGGTTTCAGGTTAAGCCCTTTCCGTGGCGTTGCCTCCACCAGCAGGGCTGCCGAGCCATCGCCAAACAAGGCATTGGCCAGAAAATTATCATCGGTGGGCTCCCGTTGAAAATGAATGCTACATAACTCAGTACAAACAATCAACACTTTAGCATTTACATCGCTGGCACAAAACGTGTTTGCCAACTTGATCGCATTAAAGGCCGCGTAACAACCCATAAAATTGATGCAGGTTCGTTCCACAGTGGAGCGCAGGCCAAGCGAATGAACCAGGTCAATATCCAGGCCTGGAGCATACATACCGGTACAACTCACAACAATCAGATGAGTGACCGCGGTACGATTAAAATCAGGGTGCGTCCGAAGACAATTCTCAATGGCTGTCTTACTAAGTTGAAGGGATTGATTTCGAAATAACTCCAATCGTTGCCGGGTAGACGGCTGGGGTTCGATGCTTTGAGTGTTATTAAAAAAACTGAAGTCCCCCTTCTTTCCGAAGTCATCCATTACCGAATACCGCGTATCAATTCCCGACATTCTGAAAACAGCCCGAAGCTTCCGTTCATCCGCAGCACTTAATTGCATGGAGCGAACCATAAAGTCCGCCAATTCACTTTGATTGAACTTATATTGGGGATTGGCTGTGCCAATAGATGTAATGAAACTCATTGCACCAAGTATAACAAAAAACCGAACGAAATGGGTTTACCCTTCAATGAATTAGTTACTTTAACGAGTTGTAACAATTATGCTCATAAAATCCACCTGGCTGCATCTTCGCTTTCCATTCTCCTTCTTTTTGATGCCTGTCTACGTATTTGCTTTGGGGGTTTCCCCAAACCTCAATGGCAGTCAGTTGCTTTGGTCATTCGTGATTGTTCATCTTTTGCTGTATCCCGCCAGCAATGGATTCAACAGCTACTTCGATAAAGATGAAATGAGTATTGGCGGATTGAAAAATCCGCCACCCGTAAACAAGGGATTATACTATTCGGCTCTGGCGCTGGATGCCCTCGCTATTCTACTGGGTGCATTAAAAATCAATTTTTGGTTTGCGGGCATGTTGTTGATCTATGGATTGGCATCAAAGGCATACAGCCACCCGTCCATACGGCTGAAAAAATTTCCAGTAGGGGGATGGCTCACGGTGGGTTTCTTTCAAGGGTTCTTTGCTTTCTTAATGTGCTATGCAGGAATCAATAAATATGGTTTAGAAAATTTGGTGAATGAGCGGGTAATTATTCCAGCAATCCTGTCAAGCTTAATGCTGTTGGGCACGTACCCCATGACCCAAATCTATCAGCACCAGGAGGATCGTACCCGGGGTGATCAAACCCTCAGTCTGATGTTAGGAATCCGCGGAACGTTTGTATTTGTGCTGATCGTTTTTACGGTAGCAACAGGTGCTTACCTCTGGTATTTCTTTCAGTATTTCAACGCCCGGTTTATACTGGCTTTTCTGCTTTCCCTTTCTCCTGTCGTCATTTACTTTCTGATCTGGTTACGGTTGTCCTGGCAAAACCCCGAAAAAGCAAATTACAGCCGAACGATGTGGCTGAACTTCTTGTCGGCATTTTGTCTGAATGGCTTCTTTATCTGGTTCTTCTTTGAGACCAGTCACCTCCTTCAACTGTAATCAGCTCAGCATCATGCCAACCCGCTCCAGCAGGGCTTTGGTGGCTTTTATTCCTTCTGGTTCACTCAATGTGCTGCCCTCATACTCAATCCCTATATGGCCGGTATAGCCACCTTCTTTTACGATGGCTAGCATGCGACCGTAATCGGTATCTGTGCAATCTCCCTGCTCATTAAAATTAACGGACTTGGCACTTACACCTTTTGCAAAAGACATCATTTCACTTACGCCTTGGTAGCGATCGTATTCTTCAATGCATTTCGACTCCCACATATCTCCTTTTTCGCGCTTCACGCAAAAATTACCAAAGTCGGGCAGGGTTCCGCAATTCGGCATGTTAACTTCCTTCATAACATCACTTAACCATTGTCCATTGGATGAATACCCGCCATGATTTTCTACAATTACATTGATGTTCGCTGGCTGAGCATACTCGCTCAGTTTTCGCAGGCCATCAGCACCGGCACCGGCCACTTCTTCAGCCGTTCCAATTCCAAAACAGTTCACCCGAATGGAATGGCATCCTAAAAATTTCGCGGCATCCACCCATTTGTAGTGATTCTCAACTGCTTTCATTCTCTTTTTTGCATCCAGGTCAGCCATTTCTCCTTCTCCATCGCACATAATAAGCACATTGGTTACGCCCAGATCATCCGCTCGTTTTTTTAATTCTGTCAGATAGGCGGTGTCCTTCGCTTTATCCATGAAAAACTGATTTACATACTCAACCGCGCCAATGCCAAATTCATTTTTTGCTTTGGCCGGGAACTCAAGATTATCAAATTCCTTCGCAAAGAGCGCCTTGTGCAACGACCACTCGGCCAGTGAAATTTTAAAAAATAACTCTTTCGGTGTGTCTGTGTCAGACACTCCAGGCGCTTCGGTTGTCTGTTTGCTGCTACAGGCAGCAAGAAATGAATTTGCACTCATACCACTAAGCGTAATTAACCCTAACGATTTAATAAACTGCTCGCGCTTCATATGCCAAGGATTTATTGAGGAATAAAGTTAATAACGGGTTCGCATAAACCATATTCCTTTTGCTTAGTGGCGGATCCCTGATGAGAATGGAAGTTTAAAAGGGAACGCCATGCGTTCTTCGCACCAAATAATCCGCCATCGGGCGCACATTGCGCATCAGATTAACGGCCAGGTTAGAGGTCCAGTCGTTGCCAAACAGTCGTTGAATTTGACGACCCACCCATAAACGTCTGGCAAATTTAGAATTCCATTGCGTCTGGTACTCGCTTTCCAATTGCGTTCGGTTCATCGCTCCAGCAGCAAAATTGATGATCAATTCACTGACCAGCTTTGCGGAGTGAATAGCCATGGCCATTCCATTCCCACAAAGGGGTGTAATCATACCGGCCGCATCACCGGTCATCAACAAGTGATTCTCCACCGGCTGTTTGGTGGCAAACGTAATCTCATTGATAACTTCAGGTCTGTCGAAGAGAAAATGTGAATTTGTAAAAACCGATTTCAAAAATGGATTCCGATGCAAGACCTGTGTCTCTACCTGCTTAATAGAGCCATACCGCTTCAGATTTTGGCTGTGGGTGAGGTAGCATAAGGTGAATTTACCACCATCCACCTGGCTCAGGCCACAATAGCCATCCTTAAAATTATGAAGGGAAATCAGATCAGCGGGATGATCGGTGTGAATGTGATACTTGACTCCCGCAAAAGGCGAACGGTGTCGCATAAATTCCCGATTCAAGGACACATCAAGTCGGGAACGCTTACCATAGGCTCCGATTACCAAGTCGGCTTCAAAGGTCGTGTTCCCGGCTTTCACATAAAACCGCTCGTTGTTGAATTGCACCTGCGTAACCTCTGTGTTCAAAAGAAACTCAGCGCCTTGTTTCAAGGCCTTCTGATATAGGAAATGATCAAACGTGTACCGGCTTATTCCAAAGCCACCCAGATCCAACGGGAGGAGGGCCGACTTGCCATTAACGGAAGTAACCTGGAGGCGGGAAATGGAAGGCAGATCAAATTCGCCCGGGTAAATTTCATGTCGCTTTAGAAAGGGTATGGTCTCATTGGAAATATATTCTCCGCATACCCTATGGAAGGGATAGGTTTTCCGTTCTATCAAGAGTACCCGAATTCCCTGTCTTGCCAGCAGGTTTGCAGAAACCAATCCGGCCAACCCGCCCCCCACAATGATAACCGATTTCAAGTCTGTTTAAAGATTAATCCATTGAAAAAGAATGCAATTTCAACGGTTACATAAAAAAGTAAATTAATAATTAAATCTAAAAATCAATTTACCCGTTTATATGTTTTAAACGGGTAGAAACTTAGATATGGATCAGCCGGAGGTAAATCAATGGAAGGTATTGATCGTGGGCAACAACCCGATTGATTTAAATCGAACTTTTGAAAGCCTAAAAAAGATTCGCAATCATAACGTGATAACGGAGATTGCCTTTGACGTTGCCAGTCTGTTTGAACGGTTGTCCCATTTTCGTCCCAACTTTATTTTAGTGGATGATAACCTGGGACGCCACCAATTACAGGCTACTGTGAAGGCATTGCTCGCCAATAAGAAGACAAAAAATGTTCCAATTACCGTCTTAAAAAATTCAAACTACCACGAAGCGATGAACACGGGTGTGATGAATTACGTCTTAAAAGATGCCATGACGGGAGATTCGCTGTATACTGCGTTTGTTAATTCCATTAAGTTTAAGAAAACCCAGCTCTATTTGCAGCAGGCGTATCGAAAAAGAAAGGGTCAGTTGTTACGAATTTTGCAGTCCTAAAATTAAAGGGGGTCCTCCAACCGGAATTCCTTTTTCAATCGAACACCATCCCTTTCAATTTGTAAGCTAATCCGTCTGCCGGGTTTAGAATTCAAAAAAGCATTGATCGTGTTTAAATCAAGGTCGGTGGCCTCAATGCCATTGACACTAAGAATTCGATCTCCCGATTTTACATCCGAAAGTTGAGAAGCAGAATTCATCCGCACATCGGTAATTTCAAAATTCTTTAACCTGGCCCCTTTTGCGCGTACGGTCAATCCGCTCAGATTAAAGAAGAATTCTTTTTTCAGGCTGGAGTTCTTTTTCAAATAAATCTTCTCTCCTGGAAAATTATAGATAACCGTAAATCGACTCAGTACCTCTCCGCCAATCGATCCGTTTCGAAAGACCAGACGACTCGTCTTCAGCGTATCCATGTAGGAATTAGGATCCGGAAAATTCGTGATCACATTCGTCACCTCATACTTCCCAAGTTTTATGGACTTGATTTTAGCAATCTGGCCGGTAATCACACCGCCAAGGCCCCGCCCGATAATGCTCGTAACATGGCGCTCTGGTACGCGAATCTTTGGATTGGAAGTGGTTTCTAAAAATAATCCGTGACTGGCCCCGCTGTCCACCAGTAACTTCGCACTGAGTACGGTGGTGTCATTCATTTCAATGCTGGCCGTTAAATAGGGCTTGGTATCTTCTATTTGAATAGGGATCCATTCAAATCTCTTCTTTTCCCGGAAGCGCTGCGGCAACATTAACGTCAGCATTTTTTGCTCGTAGTTCACCTCAATTATAAACCGGCTGAATAACTCGTATCCTAAAATACCATGAACATCCGTTCCCAAATAATTTCTCAACTCCAGGTAATCCTGATCCAGCACCAGCATGGCATGGCCCCGACCTTGCACCCCCGGCAAATCCAACGAAACATTGTTGGTCACGTAGGCATCCACCAGTTTTTCTCCCCCGGGTCCTGCGATCGTATACTTGCGAGAGTAGGGCAAATTGAGAATGTCGCTATAGGCTTTCTCGGTGAGTATTGATGTGCGAACGCCAGTATCCAAAATAAACTTGAGTGGCAACTGGTTGTTGAGAATCATGGGTACTACGACCAGGTTGTTATATACCTCAATGGGAAATTGCACTCTGGTTTTTCCGGGCGGGAGCGAAAATCCAAGCACCTGACATTGGCCTACTTGTGCCCCTGCTGCCACCACAAGTAATATCAATACAGTCCGAAACGACATGACGTTGTAAGCCCCACTTAAAGCTAGCAAATTTTGTATAAGCACTGGTTATTTAACGGGAATTACCCCCAGTTGGATGAGCAGACGTTCCGGATCGTCTGCCACCTTGATCTCCTCCAGATTTTTCGCTTGAAGAAATCCCTCCACTACCATGATTCGCATTTGTTCTATGAGCGAATCAAAAAAATGATTTGTATTCAGGATTCCAATGGAAGCACGCACCAGCCCCAATTGTTTCCAGGTAAGAATTTCGGCAAGTTCATCGAGCGTACCCCATCCACCGGGCATGGCTATAAAAACCTCTGCCAGGTCAGCCATACGCCTTTTGCGCTCGTGCATGCTGCCAACCACTTCTAATTGCGTAAGCCCGGAATGCCCTACCTCCCGGTTCATCAAAAAATCGGGAATGATGCCAATTACCTTTCCGTGTTCAGCCAGTACCTGATCGGCAATAACGCCCATCAAACCAATGTTGCCGCCACCATACACTAATGTTGATTGACTCCTGGCCAGGAGCGAGCCCATGTGTTTGGCTACCGTTCCATACAGTGGATTATTACCTGCCCCTGATCCACAAAAAATGCAGACATTCATTGGCCGGTGTGAGGGGATTTTCAGTGTTTAATGTCGTGCTCGTTATCGCTTAGCTTGCTGTTGGGGAAAGCCCAAACCGAAATGATTGCCAGGATAAAGAGTGCGATTACTACGCCAAAAACAGTCATGATTCCTTTTTAATTAGAAACAAATTTAGACCAACCTTTCAATATTATTTGCAAATTCGGCTTTAAAAATTGTAAACTCGTGAACTTATTATCATTCAAATAGTTACTAAAAAAAGCCTCCAGCCTCATGAAGAAGTTCCTTCTCGTTCTTGGGTTAATTCTGGTCATCATTTTGGGAGTGTTGACCTACCTACGTGTTTTTTATACCAAATCCTTCAGCCCGGAAGATGAGGTAGTCTTAACTGCAGACGACCTTAAAATCAGTGTGTCCTACAACCGTCCTTATAAAAAGGGAAGATTGATTTTCGGTGGGCTTGTACCCTATAACAAAGTTTGGCGGACCGGTGCCAACGAGGCAACTGTTTTCGAAACGAATAAGAATCTAACCTTTGGTGGTAATTCATTAAAGGCTGGGAAGTATTCGCTTTTTACGATCCCCGGGGAAAATTCGTGGACCATTATTCTTAATGCAGTAACCGGGCAATGGGGCGTTGGCTTTAATGGAGAAGCGAACCGCGATCCAACCAAGGATGTGCTAAAAGTAGACGTGCCCTCCGTGTTGCAAGAGAAAGAATTCGAACAATTCACGATTTCGCTGGAGAAAACAGGGGAGGAAATGGAATTGATTTTGATGTGGGACAAAACACTTGTTTCAGTACCCCTTTCCCGGGAGTAAATTGAGTTAACTTTTTCAAGATTCTTTCTCTTCCCGTGGTATCTTTGAACCGTTGTAGATTGATTAAAATGAAATGATACAAGTTATTCCCTCCATAGCCATTCGCAAAGGGAAAGTGGTGAAGATGCGTAAGGGCGATCCCACCAGCGAAAAAGCGTATGATGAAAATCCGTTGGATCTGGCCAGGCGTTTTGAAGATCATGGTATTGAGGTGGTTCATTTGGTGGACCTGGACGGGGCTGAGCGGGGAAGTCCAAAAAACTATCACGTACTGGAAGCCATTGCCGGTCATACCGATTTGAAAATCGATTTCACAGGCGGCATCTGTACCGATGGCGATATTGGCAAGGCCTATGAATTCGGGGCTGATTACATAACTGCTTCCAGCATTGCAGTCACTGATCCTGAATTATTCGCTTCCTGGATCATCTCCTACGGTCGGGAAAAAATGACTTTGGGGGCTGACGTCACTGATATTGAGTCGAAGAAAATTGCCTTTCGGGGATGGTTGAAAAAATCAGAAATTACGTTGTTCGATCACCTGCAGTTTTTCTATGACCGGGGATTGAAATATGTTAAGTCGACCGATGTGTCGCGCGATGGGGTGCTGGAGGGACCTGCCTTCTCATTCTATCAGGAAATTATTGAACGCTTCCCTGATTTACAGGTCTTGGCCAGTGGCGGTGTGCGCGGTGTCGATGACATCAAACGCCTAAATGATATGGGAATCTTTGCAGTTATTTTTGGCAAAGCCTATTATGAAGGCATTTTGAAATTGAAGGACCTGGAACAATTTGTTGTGAAACAACAATAGGTTCAGGTACCTGTATGGCAATAAAAAAACCCGGAATAAACTCCGGGTTTTTCTTTTGAACGCATCCTCCCTTCAGGCTGCCTTCGAGAGCTTGTCTTCCTTTATTTTATTGGTTCGTACTTCTTTTGCCTGCAGGTCAAACCAGCGCACTTCTACCAGGTTTGACTTCAGGTACTTGAGCACCTCCATCACTTTTCCATCAATCTTGCTGCGGACGCGCTCCCCTTTCTTAAACAGTTTTCTCATTCCACAATCGTTTTGGTTTTACATACGTAACGCATAAATATACTCACGCGGATAGTCTTCATAGATACCCGCGAAGGTAATTAAGTCACCCGATTTCTTCTTTTTGATAATTTCCTCTACCTCACTGACGGATTTAACGGGCCGATCATCAATATGCGTAATGATAAAACCATCACGCATACCGGTTCGTTTCAATTTACCATTGCTGGCCAATGACTTTACCCGCACGCCTTGATTAATCTCCAGACGTTTCAACACTTTGCTGTCAACCTCTTCCAATTCGAATCCCAGCGCAGCGGCTTCCGGCTTTTCTTCCCGCTTAACGGTGGTAGTTTTTCCATCACTATTCTTCAAGGTAACCGGAATAACCATCGTTTTCCCCTGGCGATTGATCGTCACATTAACCTTATCGCCAGGTCTTTTACGACCTACGTATTCAATTAACGCTGTGCTGGATTTAATAGGTGTTTCATCCAGCTTTACAATCACGTCACCCTCCTTAATTCCGGCCGCTTTTGCAGCACTCTTATCTGCTGCATCTCCAAAGCCCGCCACATAAGCTCCTTCATTGACTGCCAAATCATTCTCCCGTACCAAATCGCTCGTCACTGGTCCAACCTGAATGCCTAGCCAACCGCGCTGCACAGTTCCAAAGCTGATCAGGTCCTCTGTTATCTTACTAACAATATTGGACGGCACTGCAAATCCATACCCGGAATAGGAACCTGTGGGACTTGCAATCGCTGTATTGATCCCCACCAAGCCACCATTCAAATCAACCAAAGCACCCCCGCTGTTACCCGGATTAATGGCAGCATCGGTTTGAATAAATGATTCAATGGCAGTACGCGTGCCGGCCTGACCATTGCGACCCGGATTTCCGGAATTAATAATTCCAATGTTTCTTCCTTTGGCACTGATAATGCCGGCTGTTACTGTGGAGTTTAGGTTGAAGGGATTGCCCACAGCCAATACCCATTGTCCCACCTTTACCTGATCTGAATTGACAAAGGATAAGTAGGGAAGATCTTTAGCGTTCACTTTGATCACCGCTAAATCTGTATCGGGGTCGGTTCCTATCACTTCAGCTTTTAATTCCCGATTATCAGAGAGTGTTACCTGAACAATTTCTGAACCCTCTACTACATGGTTATTGGTGACTATGTACCCATTGTTATTGATGATTACTCCTGAACCAGTACTTTGACGGGGACGCTGATTCTCATAAGGTCCATCAAAGAAAAATCGCCATGCATCGGGAATTTCTTCATTTCCCTGTTCCTGGGTGGATCGGATATGCACAACGGCCTGTGTTACTTTTTCCGCAGTACCAGTAAAGTCAAGGGGTACTGCTTCTCCTTTTTCATTAAGCTGATAAGCTACTTGCGAAGCAGGAAGGCCACTAACGTGTTCGATTGTGACGCCTTGTCGCTGATCTTTCATCAGCCATTGTGAGGCTACGATGGTGATCACACTTCCCAACATAGCAGCCATCAAAAGTGAACCAAATCGTCTCATAATAATTTCCATTTAGTTGTTACTGTCACCTGAATTTGATCGGTCAGGCTTGTTCCACGCATTTGCGATCCCTCAAAAGTCAAAAGTAATGCCAGTTGGTTAAGAACGGCAAAGGGGCTCTTTTAGGTTCATTTTTCTGACAAAATTTCACTTTTTGACTAATGTTCCCTCCTTATATTCATATTGAATCGTCAGATTTCCCTGCTGGTCATACCATTTTGAGATCCCATCCCGCACCCCATTCACATACAGCCCCTCCTCCATAATCTTACCATCCGGATAGTAAATGCGCACAGCCCCCTCCAGTTTACCCCCTTTGTAGAACCGCTCCTCTTTAACCGTGGAATAATTGTACTCCCGGTATTCACCATCGCGCTGATCGTTGTGGTATAGGCATCGCCTTACAGTCTGACCAGTTTCGCTGAACTCTGCAAACATTCCTTCCTTCTTTCCCCCTACATAGGTGGTTATTGTTTTGATCATTCCATTGGGGTGATATTCAACCCACGATCCCTCTCGCTTCTGATTTAAATAAAAGCCGCCCATGGCAACTTTACCATTGTTATCATTCAGGGTAACTCGCGTTAACCCCTGTGTGTCTTCCAGCGACTCGGTCATCGCTCCGATTGGAATTTCCGGAACTGATCCCCCAACAGCCTCACCTTTTTGGCCTTGCTGCGAACAGCCCATAATCAACAAAAACATCAGCACGATCGAACATGTTTTCATGATTCTGTAAAATGTTTAACGGCTAAATATATTAAGTAACTTTGCTTTTTGTCAAGATATATTTCCAGTGACCATCAGCGGCATCATTACTCTAAAACAAGGCAGAGATCATTCCGTAAAACGCTTTCATCCCTGGGTCTTTTCCGGTGCCATTCAAACGGCTACGGACAGCCTAGTCGATGGTGATTGGGTGGAGGTGAAAGATTCCAAAATGAGAACCCTGGGGTTTGGACACTTTCAAAAAGGAACAATTTCTGTGCGCATGATTTTGTTTGGCGATGCTCCGCCTTCCGGACTGATCTTTCAAAAAAAAATCAAAAAGGCCCTGGCGGTTCGCTTGGAATCAAACTTAATTTCAGAATACACCAATGCATTTCGTTTAGTGCATGGTGAGGGTGATGGTCTGCCCGGTTTAATTATCGACCTCTATCACGATGTGGCCATCGTGCAGGCGCATTCTGTTGGGATGCTAAAGAATCGAACGCTGGTTGCCGAAGCCATTAAAGAGGTGTTGGCGGAAGCCAATCTTCCCGTAACCGCAGTCTACTACAAATCACTCACGGAAAAAACAGAAAGTGAATATCTGTTGGGGATGGCTGCCGTACCTCATGTGGTGTTGGAACACGGTAATAAGTTTTATGTTGATTGGGAAGAAGGACAAAAGACAGGCTTCTTCCTGGACCAACGGGAGAACCGAAACATGCTGGGTGAAATGGCCAAAGGAAAATCCGTGTTAAATACGTTTTGTTACACCGGTGGATTTTCTGTGTATGCCCTTCAAAACGAAGCCGAGCTTGTTCATTCGGTGGATGCTTCTGAAAAAGCAATTGCCCTCACTCGAAAAAATCTGATCCTCAACGGTTATGACCCTAACGTTCATGAATGTGTTGCCAGTGACACCTTCGATTTTCTGAAGGATAAAAAAGAAGTGTACGATTTAATTATTCTTGACCCCCCCGCATTTGCCAAACACAAAGATGCACGGCATCAGGCGGTAAAAGGGTATCAACGATTAAATGCCGAGGCCATGAAAATGATCCGACCTGGTGGAATCATTTTCACCTTCAGTTGCTCTCAGGTAGTAGACCGGCAATTGTTTTATGACACCATCGTTTCGGCAGGGATACAGGCAGGGCGGCAAATCAAAATCTTGCATCACCTGGCACAACCCGCAGATCATCCCGTTTCCTTGTACCACCCGGAAGGAGAATATTTGAAAGGACTCGTGCTTTATGTTGAATGAGTTTGATGAGGCTGTCTCAAAAATATTTTTTGAGGCTGCCTCATCAATTATTCAACTCAATTTATTTTCACGGTTGCCGGTGCCGGCTCGGGGTGTTTTGCATAGCGTTCGAAGAACTCAATCACACGCAATAAATGATCCATCATTCGACCCGGATTACCACTACGGGTAAGTTCATGGCCCTCGCGCGGGTACCGAATATACTCCACAGGCTTGTTCAAAATCTTCATGCTCTTGTAGAGCATCTCCGATTGAATAACCCCCGTACGCAAATCCTGATCGCCATGAATGATCAATAGCGGAGTATTGATTTTGTCAACATAGGTAAGTGGTGACTCCGCATCCAACAATGCTTTGGTTTCCTTATTCCACGGCCAGCCACCAAAGTTGGTGGGTACCAATCTCCAGGCATTACCCTCGCCCATGAAGGTGGTGAGATCATAAACACCTCGTTGTGCGTTGGCCGCTTTGAAGCGATTGTCGTGTCCAACAATCCAGGCCACCATGTAGCCCGCATAACTTCCACCTTCAACAAACAGTTGATCTTTATCAATCCACACATGTTGCTTCATGGCTTCATCCAACGATGCCAGGATATCTCCGGCCGGACCGATGCCCCAATCCTTAAAGTTTCCTTTTTTAAACTTATCTCCGTACCCACCACTGCCTCGTGGGTTGCAGTACACCAGGCCATAACCCCAACTGTTTTCCAATTGATATTCATGCCACATGCTGAATACGCCAGGGCCCCACATGGCGGAGGGCCCACCGTGAATATTGAGGATCGTTGGATACTTAACACCCTCCTTTTTACCAACGGGTTCCTGAACCCAATACTGCACCTTCGTACCATCGGGACGGGTGAACCAATACTCTTTGGGAATGCTGATCAATTTGTTCTTCACCCACCCTTCATTCAGCTGCGTCAGTTGCCGGGTGGATTTGTCTTTGAGGTTGAAGAGATATACCTCCCAAGGATTTTTTGTTTCCGTCAATGCAAAAACAATTCGATCGGCCTGCACATCAAAGTCATTAACCCCATTGTCATTGCCAAAAATTTTTGTGATTGCCCCGCCCTTTGACGGAACACTGAAGATGGGAATATCGCCCTCGGTTTGTGAAGAAAAGTAAATGGTCTTACCATCAGCCGACCAAGCATGGCCACCGATGTCGCGATCCAATGAAGTCGTAAGCAAAGCCGGCTTGCCACCCGCAGCCGCAACGATGGCCAGGTTTGTTTGTGAGGCATGTCTATTTTCAATGGCGGTTGCATAAAATGAAACCTGTGTTCCGTCCGGTGAGTAGGTTGGATTGGAAATACTGTACCCGGGCCAGGTCAAAAATTCACGGGCCGTTTTCGAAGCCACATCAATAACCCACAGATCATTATCCTGCTCGCGGTCGGGATGAATTTTGTAGACCTTGGAATGACAGATAATACTTTTCCCATCGGGGGACCACTCGGCTGACTGAAAATCCTGGAACCCCTGCGTGAGTTGAACATCCTTCTCCTCCAAATTGAGGGTTGTTAGAAACAAATGAGTGAAGTTTTCCTCAGGCTGAAGATTCAATTCGCCCTGCAAATCCTGCCGCACCAGCACCCGCGGGTTGTTATCGAACGTATTCTTTGCAAGCCAGGCCCGCACTTCAGTCAGCGAGCCATCCGGACTGGTTGTGATCTTCTTGCGCTCATCTGCTTTCAGGGCTTTGAAGTTGGGCTCATCGCCTTGGGTACGACCCGGACGTTCATAGCTCCATGGGGTGTTTCCTTCAATTTTTGAAAACGGGATGCTGGACGAGTACAAAATCTTCTTGCCATCGGGTGACCAGCGTGGATTGGCGGCCCCATATTCTGATTTGGTAATCACCCGGGCTTCACCACCACTTAGTGGTAACAACCAGAGCTGCGATCGTTCACCATCGGTGCGCACAAACACGAGATTTTTACTATCCGGGCTCCAATGGGGTTGCCCATCCATCTTATCACCATAGGTAAGCTGAATGGGTTCAGTCTTATTGGTCAGATCAAGTAAATACAGATGGCGTGTGTAGTAATATTCCGTCTCATTTTTCACGGCTTTGCGGTTAACCACAATAACTGCTTTAGAAGCATCGGGTGAGATTTGAATCTGATTGGTGGTAGCTATCTTCATCAGATCGGAGGCCACAATGGGTGTTTTGGTTTGCGCATAACTGGCAACCACCAGGAACACCAGGACAAATGATTTCAGGAGTTTCATAACATTTTTAATTGGAAATGAAAAATGTATCAAAGTCTCCGGTCCTCCAAAGGAATTGGGATGAGTGGAAGAAGTTGTTTTAAGAAATCAGGATTTGATCACCCTGCGCTAACCATCGCCAGGATGTCATCCACATACTCACGTGAATTACTAAGCCGGGGTACCTTATTCTGGCCGCCCAGCTTTCCGCGCTTTTTCATCCAATTGTAGAAAGTGCCTTCCGCCACCGGATGAATGGTGGGCGCCATTAAGGCAATGTCCAGCGCGCGCTTGGCATCATAATCTGAATTTACTTTCCGAAGTGTTTCGTCCAGCACATGACGGAACTCATTCATATCCCGGGGGATCACTTTGAATTCAATGATCCATTCATGACCACCGCGTTTCGATTTCTCCAAATAGATTGGGGCTGCCGTAAAATTGTCAATCACGGCCCCGGTTTGTTCACACGCCCGGGTAATGGCCGTTTCGGCATTTTCAATAATAACTTCCTCACCAAAGGCATTGATGAAATGCTTGGTGCGACCGGAAATCCGGATTCGGTGTGGGGACGTGCTTGTAAACTTTACAGTGTCGCCAATATTGTACCGCCATAACCCAGCATTGGTGGTGATCACCATGGCATAGTTCTTTCCAACTTCCACTTCCGCCAGGGAAAGTGCTTCCGGATATTCCTTATCTAATTCTTCAATGGGAATAAATTCATAAAACACTCCGTAGTCGAGCATGAGCAACAAATCTTCGGAGTCGCGCTGATCCTGAATTCCGAAAAAGCCTTCGCTTGCATTGTAGGTTTCCCAGTAGCGCATCTGATCACCGGGGATGATGGACCGGAATAAATTCTTGTAGGGCCGGAAGGAAACAGCCCCGTGAAAGAATACTTCCAGGTTGGGCCACACTTCCAGAATAGAATTTTTGTTCTCGCGCTTCAGGATGTGCTGCAACAACAACACTGTCCAGGTGGGTACACCGGCTATGTTGGTTACATTTACTTCTATCGTCTCGCGCGCAAGACGTTCAATCTTCTCTTCCCAGTTTTGCATCAGCGCAACCTCCAGACTGGGTGTTCGAATGAACTGCGCCCACGGGGGCAAATTCTGCATGATCACTGCCGATACATCACCATAAAATGAAGAAGAGGAAGGTTCAAATTCATTTATCTGTGAACTGCCCCCCACGGCCAGACTCTTCCCCGAAAAAATTTTGGTCTCGGGGTAGTTGTTCACATATATGGACAACAGGTCTTTACCGCCTTTGAAGTGGCACTCTTCCAACGCCTCGTTGGTAACCGGTATAAATTTGCTGCGCGCATTGGTCGTTCCGCTTGATTTGGCGAACCACTTCACTTCGCTCGGCCACAGCACGTTTTGTTCACCCCGCATAAGGCGGTCGATATAGGGAAACAACTGTTCATAGGTATGTACCGGCACCCTGCGCTTGTAGTCTTCGTAGTTAATAAGGTCATCGAAGGAGTACTTCTGGCCAAACTCCGTGTAGCGGGCATTGGTCAACAGCCGCTTTAATATCTCATCCTGCACTTCGTGCGGGTATTTCATGAACAGCTCAATCTGATGAATGCGCTTCTTCATGACCCAGGTGAGGATGGAGTTTAGGATTTGCATAGGTTCAGAACTTCAAAAATAGGGTAGGCCTTTGGATTACCAAAACTACTGTGGGTTTACCGCCCGCGATCTGCGCAATTGGAAGTTTTGACCTAAATAGACTTTGCGCACCAACGGGTCATCGGCTAACTCCTGGGCGGTGCCTGCTTTAAACAATTTCCCTTCCACCATCAGGTATGCCCGATCGGTGATGGAAAGGGTTTCGTCCACGTTATGATCGGTGATGAGGATGCCAATATTTTTCTTTTTTAACCGGGCAACGATTCCTTGAATCTCTTCTACGGCAATAGGGTCTACTCCGGCAAACGGTTCGTCCAACAGAACAAAACTGGGGTCCACTGCCAGGGCTCTGGCAATTTCTGTTCTTCTGCGCTCGCCCCCGGAAAGCACCATGCCCAGGTTTTTGCGCACGTGCGTAAGGCTAAACTCTTCCAATAAACGCTCCACCTTTTCTTTGCGATCTTTTTTGGTCATGTCCCGCATTTCAAGCGGAGCCAGCAGGTTTTCTTCTACCGTGAGTTTTCTGAACACAGACGCTTCCTGGGCCAGGTACCCAATACCGCGTTTGGCTCGCTGATACATGGGCAATGAAGTGATATCCTCCTGGTCAAGAAAAATTTTCCCTTCATTCGGCTTGATGAGGCCGACAATCATATAAAAACTGGTAGTCTTTCCCGCTCCGTTTGGTCCCAGTAAACCAACAATCTCTCCTTGCTCCACCCGCACGGAAACCTGATTTACCACGGTACGCTTCTTATATTTTTTGATCAGATTTTCGGCTTGCAATACCATGATTACTCAAATTTGATGTCCTTAATTCGTAGTTGGAGGGAAGTCATTCCATTATATGTATTCTCTTCCAAAGTAAATGCAATGCGAAAGGGTTCACCCGATGCCAACCGGTCATAGTGCTCCATCAAATCGAATCCTACCGCATTGAAAATTGAATCGTTGTTCTCTTGCCCGGCCAGGAAGCGCAGGTGGCGATCTTTAAAGCTGGAAAGGGAATTCATTACAAAAACATTTTGTGCTTCAAATACAGGTTTGTGGTTGTCGGGCCCAAAAGGTGCCATTTGTTTTAAAATGCTGTTAAACTTTGAAGTCATCTGATCAAACTGAATGGGCATATCAATCTCCACAACAGGGGTCATCATTTCTTCGGTAATGGAAGTTGAAACAACGCGCTCAAATCGCTCCTGAAAAGCAAGCAGGTTGCTCCGGTCCAAGGTAAGCCCCGCTGCATACTTATGTCCACCGTACTTTTCGAGTAAATCGCTGCATTGCTCGATAGCCTGATACAAATCAAAGTCGCGCACACTGCGGGCAGAGCCGGTAATTTTATCATTCGATTCGGTAAGAATCACAGTCGGTCGGTAAAATTTCTCCACACACCGAGCAGCAACTATGCCAATTACTCCTTTGTGCCAGGTCTCTTTGAATAATACCGTTGATTTTGCGTTTCGCAGCGCTTCATTTCCTTCAATCATCGCGATGGCCTCCTCGGTAATGCTCAAATCAAATTCCCGTCTTAAATCGTTCTTAAGATTCACCTTTTCCGCCAACTGATTCGCTTCCTCATCCGAAGACGCGATCAATAATTCAACCGCGCCACGGGCGTGAGCAACCCTGCCGGCCGCATTGATTCGCGGACCCAGTGTAAACACAATGCCCGAGATATCAAGATCATTCTTAATGGCCGCAATTTCCTTCAAGGCCTTCAGTCCGGGGCGAGGATTTTGATTCAACTTCTGCAGTCCAAAGTAAGACAAGACCCGGTTCTCGCCACTGATAGGCACGATATCCGAAGCAATACTCACTACTACCAGATCCAGATAATCATAAATCTCTTCCCTAACACGATAGGTTTGCGCGTATGCCTGAATGAGCTTAAATCCCAATCCGCAACCGCTTAATTCCTCAAAAGGATAGTCACAATCAACTTGTTTAGGGTCAAGTACAGCCACGGCATTTGGAATTTCACCTCCTGGCAAATGGTGATCGCAAATGATAAAGTCGATTCCTTTATGGCGGGCCAGTGTAACCATATCCGATGCCTTAATTCCCAAGTCCAATGCGATGATGAGCGAGAAATTATTTTCTTCTGCCCAGATTATTCCCGCCTCGGAGACCCCATATCCTTCCGCGTACCGATCGGGAATATAGAAGTCGCAGTGCGGATAGAAATTTTTGATGTAGCTGTATACCAGCGCTACCGCGGTGGTTCCATCCACATCATAGTCTCCGTAAATCAGAATCTTTTCGGTGTTATCGATGGCGGATTTTAACCGTTGCACCGCATGATTCATGTCCTTTAGCAGAAATGGATCATGCAATTGATCAAGCGATGGCCGAAAGTAGTTGCGGGCGATTTCAAAATCCTGAATGCCGCGCTGCCAAAGCACAGCTGACAAGATAGGATTAACATTAATGGCTCGGCTTAACCCTTCTACTTGCTCAGCATCTGGAACAGGTTTATATATCCATCGCTTTTGCATTTCAATTCTTTCCTAACGTGATGATCCCATTTTTTCCATTTTCCCCTTCCATACCATGAGCCCCGCGTGAGCCGTTCTTCCCATCCCGGACGGGTCCTAATCCGGCCAATCCACCCCTTCCGGCTTCCCCCCCCAATCCACCAAATCCACCATAATTCTTTACAATTATTTTGTCGCCCAGCCAAATCTGTAGTTCCGTGCAATATTTACATTTAATCGTGACGTTGCCGCCATTCCCACCCTGACCGCCCTTATCACCATTGCCGCCCTGACCACCATCGCCTCCAGCACAAACGCGCGTACCTGGTCCTCCACCCCCCCCTTGTCCACCATCGCCACCATCGCCACCATCACCGCCATTGACGTTGATGGTTATCGATCCTGTAATTTGTAGAAAATCAGAATAAATTGACACATTGTTGCCATCCGTGCCCGGCATGGCCGGTGTACCCGGAAACCCTGGGTCGCCCTGCCGACAAGGGCTGCGCATCTCCACGCCAGCGGCCCCATTCTTTCCATCCACACCACGTGAACCTAATCCGAAAATAGAACAACCCTTACCAATGATTGCTACTTTGGCGTGAATGAAATTGTCCTTCGTTTCGCGGTTTAAAATGATTTGAGATGAATCTGCCATTAATAAGGAATCCACCACCAAGATATCGGATGCCTGAATCAGGAATTTTTCACCGGGCTTTAATGAGAGTTTGCTCAATCGAATTTGAGCAGAAGCGTTTACACTCATGAACAATAATAACAGACAGCACACCAACCGTAGCATCGGGCAAAAATAACAATAGAAATCAGGTTAAAAGAAAAAGGCAGCGTTGAAGCTGCCCTCTGTATCTCGAAAAATAAAATCTTACTTTGGAGTTTCCGCCTTTTCGGCAACCACACCTTCCAGCACATCTTTAATTTCAACACGCTGACCATCTTTGTACGGCACAATCCAGGCATCCTTTACACCCATTTCGCGCATGTACTTTTTGAACTTGTCAGCCTCCCAATAATCACGGAAGATTCCGATCGTAAACTTTTGTTCCCCTGCTTCGGTTGCCTCACCCCCAAAATTCGGGTTGTTCTCGAAATACTTCGACAGATCTTTGTTCTTAAATGCGCCAATCTGAACCTTGAATACAACCCCTTTTGAAAAGTCCATTGAGTTGGTTGGTGGTGCTGCTTTCAGTTGTTCTAATTCGGCTCTTGCCGATGTCAATTCGCCACGCATTCTCGAAATCTGATCCTCCAATTCGGCAATGCGGGTATTCTTTTGATTAATTTGGGTATTCAGCGTACCCACCTGCGTCTTCAAGGCAGAGTTGTCCGTATCAGCAACCTGTTTTGCTTCGGTAAAGGACTTCAGCTCGCCAGGGTTTTTGGCGTATTCTTTGGCTTTCTTTTTCCATTCCTTCTTCTCAGCTTTTGAGAGTTGGGCGAAAACTTGCATGCCGGAAAAAATCAGCGCCAGGCAAAGGAGTGCAACTTTAGTTTTCATTGAATAGGGGTTTAATTCTGAGATAAAAGTAAGAAAATAATCTGTAAATGCGTCATTTTGATGGCTTTCCGTAATACCATTGATAGTGTATACAAGCTTTTTGGCGATCAGCTTGGGCCCTTTTAATCCAGACTTCCCACCATTTTTTCAGGTCTAACCCACTGGTCGAATTGCTCCGAGGTTACCAGTCCAAGTTCAATCGCTGCCTCACGCAAAGTTTTATTTTCCTTGTGCGCTTTCTTGGCAATCTTGGCAGCATTCTCGTACCCAATGTGAGTGTTGAGCGAAGTGACAAGCATCAGGGAGTTTTCCATATGTTGCTTTATGATGCTGTGATTCGGTTCAATTCCTACCGCGCATTTATCATTAAATGAAATACAGGCATCTCCTATCAATCGCGCAGACTGCAAAACATTAGCTGCGATAACCGGCTTAAAGACATTCAATTCGAAGTGACCGTTGGCACCCCCAATGGATACCGTCACATCATTCCCTATTACCTGGGCACATACCATGGTCAATGCCTCCGGCTGTGTAGGATTTACCTTGCCCGGCATAATGGATGAACCGGGCTCGTTATCCGGAATGATAATTTCTCCTATGCCGGAACGTGGACCTGAACTCAACATGCGAATGTCGTTTCCGATTTTCATCAAGGCTACCGCGGCCCTTTTCAATGCCCCTGATAATTCCACCATCGCATCGTGGGCTGCGAGCGACTCAAACTTATTGGGGGCCGTAATGAATGGATATCCTGTCAATTCGGCAATCCGCTTTGCAACCAGCACATCATATCCCTTTGGCGTATTCAATCCTGTCCCCACAGCCGTGCCTCCCAGCGCAAGTTCTCGAACAGCCTCCAATGCATTATTTATAGCCCGCATGCTATTGTCAATCTGCTGTACATACCCACTAAACTCCTGACCTAAGGTTAGCGGTGTTGCGTCCATGAAGTGAGTGCGGCCGGTTTTAACTATGTTCTTATACTCGGTTGACTTTTTCGACAAGGTATCGCGCAACTTTTTCATACCCGGCAGCGTAATTTCTACCACTTGTTTATAAGAAGCAATGTGCATGGCGGTAGGAAACGTATCATTCGAGGATTGTGATTTATTTACATCATCATTGGGATGTAGGACTTTTTTTTCATCGGTTAGTTTCCCTCCACTCAATACATGGGCCCGGTAAGCGATAACCTCGTTTGCATTCATGTTGCTTTGCGTACCCGATCCAGTCTGCCAAATCACCAGGGGAAACTGGTCATCCAGCTTTCCGGCTGTAATTTCATCACAGACTCGGGCAATCATGTCCTTTTTCTCCGCACTTAAAACCCCCAGTTCGTGATTGGCCATGGCGGCCGCTTTTTTTAAATAGCCAAAGGCATAAATGATTTCCTTGGGCATGCTTGCCTCCGGACCGATTTTAAAATTATTGCGCGAGCGTTCTGTCTGTGCTCCCCAATACTTATCGGCTGGCACTTGTACTTCGCCCATCGTGTCTTTTTCTATTCGGAAACTCATAGTCGGTAATTTTTAGTGGACAAATTTAATTCGGGGGAAGCCAATTAAAAGGTAAATCAATGGAAAGTTGATCTCTACAAGTGTCGCAAGTCTGCATGCTGATCCAGGATCCAGCCGGTAATGCTCATGCGTTCCCGGGTTGCAGCAAGCACCTCATGTTCTAACAGGTCGCTCCGGAAACAAACCAATCTGCCTGCCTGAGGCAATACATCGATGGCGCCTTGAGTCCGGTAAATTCTTAACTGACCGCCTTCATTTTCTTTCCAATTCTTATTCAAGTAACAAATCACGGAAAGCTTTCGGTGATCATCTTTCTTAAACTGGTCGAGATGCCGCTTATAATAGGTGCCAGGAGGATAAACTGTTAGGTGAACTTCATAATCTTTCAGGCTTAGGTACAAACTTCGGTTTACAAACACCATGAGTTCATTAAGTTTGGAGAGGTAGGCCAGAAGGGGTGCATGAGCCGTAGTCCGGTCAATCCAATGAATGTAATCCCCGCGTATCTCCGCATTGATCTGCTTTTCACCCCTTTGCCCGATGCCTGCCTTTTTAAATTGTAACAAACTGCTCTTAAAATCGTCATGTTGTAGAATGGCCTCCACTTCCTGGGGCAATAAAAAATCGTCAATGACAGCATATCCCTTTTCAGCAACTTCATCTGCAAGCTGATTAAGTTTATCCGGGAATGTCACATTCATGGTGCGAATTTAACAGCAGGAATTAACTTTGAGTTTATGAAAATTTCTTTTGATTCAATTTTTTATAGTGGGCTGTTGGTGTTGTTCCTGTTCGCATGTACCCCAAAGGAGGACATTGTTTTTAAAGGTGTAAAAAATATTGCGGTCGAGGTTGATTCGGGCAATGATCCAATTTTAAAAGCGGAAGCCTTCTTCCACAACCCCAATGCAATCCGCATGAAGCTGAAGGAGATTAACGTGGATGTTCTGGTAGAGGGGAAGACTTCTGCCCATGTGCGACAAAACCTCAAACTAATAATTCCGGCCCGAGCTGATTTTTCGGTTCCGCTGGAAGCCAAACTATCGTTGAAGGAACTGGGCCTCGTTAATACAATTGTGAGTCTTTTAGGCGGGAAAAAATATGAAGTTCAATACGTGGGGTATATCCGGGTAAAGGTGCATGGGGTTACGATCAAAGTTCCGGTAAAGCATAAAGAAGAGCTGCGCCTCAGGCTTTAAACGTTTTTAACCACTACCTTTGCGTTCAAACTCGTCCGGGTTTCTCCACCTTCATGGAAAGCACATTAAATATAATCCTGATCATTCTTCTGCTGCTAGTAATTGTGCTGCAGGTGCGTGCCTATTTAAACCTGAAACAAAAAAATAAATTAATTCTTGTACAAAGTCGCGAGATAAAACGACAGATTCAAGAGCAAGAAAAGCGGAACCGGCAAGTTGGGGATTTGGTATATGAGAAACAGCAACTGATTGGATTGGTGTCACATGATTTGAAGGGACCTTTCAACCGGATCTTCGCCCTCATTCAACTTATGGAGCTTACTTCCCATAACCTGACTCCCGAACAGCGCGATTACCTGGGTAAAATTCATCAGATTGTGGCGGATGGCCTGAGCATGATTCGAAACCTGCTGGACAACCGGAAGCTGGAAGATCAGGGGATTGATTATACGCCAACACCCCTGAATCTATCCACTGTACTGGGCTCCTTAGTAAAAAATTACAGAAACCTGGCCGTTCGAAAAAAGATACAAATTCATTTTAATACTTCGCCCAATGTGATTGTTTATACAGACAAACTTTACGTCTTCCGCATTTTTGAAAACCTGATTTCCAATGCCCTCAAATTTTCTCCGGAAGGAAGAAATATCTACATCACAGTAGAGGACGAGGAGCAAGAGGTGTTGGTGAAAGTTCGTGATGAAGGACCGGGTATTAACCACGAGGATCAAAAGAATTTGTACCGGAAATTTCAGCGGCTGTCTGCAAAGCCAACCGGGGGAGAAAGTTCAACCGGGTTGGGCCTATCCATTGTAAAGGCCTTAACGGAAAAAATGGGGAGCAGCCTAAATTGTATAAGTGAAGAAGGAAAAGGGACTACGTTTACTGTGGGGTTAATCAAGGCCACCAAAGAGACGGACCCTAAAAGGACAGAACAGGTTAGTTAAACAAGTAATAGTCATCTTCGCTCCCTTCCAGCACCGATTGTAGCGATTCAATTACATTTTCGTCCTTAATCACGTAATCGCGCACACCCCGTTGAATAAAGCTGAGCACCATGTTGCCGTCATCGAGTGCGCTTAGCATAATCACCTTGGTCGATTCTTTCAAGCGAGGCTTCACCTTCTCAAAAAGATCAATGCCGCTTAAACCGGGTAATTTGTAATCGATGATGAATGCGTCCGGCAAAGTAGAACCCAACTTATCCATACAATCTTCTGCGGAATGAAACACCGTAATTTGATAATCTGGCTTGCTCAGAGATTTTTGGATAAACTCTGCATAGATCATATCGTCTTCAACCAGATAAATTATCATATCACTTTATAAGTGGCCTGCAATATAGTAAGCTTATTCATTTCCCGATACACCCATGACCGGACGAACACCCTGATTTTTAAAGAAGGTTCGGTGTCCTCCCGTAAAAAAATTGGTAAAAAAGCAATAATCGCCTACCTTCCTTACATTAACCTATTAAGCTATGAAGCTCTGGAAGATTTACTTCTATCTCTTTTTGTTGGCAGCCATCAGTTGCTCCAACCCCACACCCAACCCGGTAACATTTTCCATTTCCTTTAGCGAAGGTCTCAGCGACCAGGCTCAAGACGGCAGGCTCCTGCTGATGCTCGCCAACAACAGCCGGTCCGAACCCAGGTTTCAAATTAACGATGGCCTCGAAACACAATTGGTTTTTGGAATCGATGTGGAGGGGATGCAACCTGGACAAGAAATCGTGTTAAATGGAACCAACGCCTTTGGGTTTCCCATTCGTTCCATCAACAGCATCCCCCCCGGAGAATACTATGTTCAGGCATTGATAAACCGATACGAGACGTTCAATCTTAAAACAGGCCATACCGTAAAGCTTCCGCCCGACCAGGGCGAAGGTCAACAATGGAATCGGAAGCCAGGAAATTTTTACAGCAGCCCTATTAAAATTACCATCGCGCCATCGAAAACAGAGAAAATAAAGATTTCAATGGATCAGAAAATTCCACCTGTAGAAGAACCTAAAGACACGAAGTATGTCAAGCACATTAAAATTCAAAGCAAACTCCTGACCGAATTTTGGGGTCGGCCTATGTTTTTAGGGGCGCACGTATTAGTGCCCGAAGGATTTGATGAACATCCGCAAGCCCGGTATCCGCTCATGATATATCATGGCCACTTTCCCAGCGACTTCGGTGGCTTTAGCACAGAACCACCCCCCATTGATATGGATACCACCGATTACTCTGGTCGTTTTGGTATTTACGGATACAACAAGATTCAAAAACAAGAAGCGTACAATTTCTATAAACTATGGACGAGCAAAAATTTTCCACGTTTCTTAGTAATTGAAATTCAACATGCCAACCCCTACTATGATGACTCGTATGCTGTGAACTCGGCCAACCTGGGTCCGTATGGGGATGCGATTATGAAGGAGCTGGTGCCTGCCATTGAACAACAGTTTCGGGGGATTGGTGAAGGGTGGGCACGATTTACCTATGGAGGATCCACCGGGGGATGGGAAGCATTGGCCGTACAAATGTTTTATCCCGATGACTTTAACGGATGCTTTGCCGCCTGTCCAGATCCCATTGACTTTCGAGCGTATTGTCTGGTCGATCTTTACAAGGATAAGAATGCCTATTGGTATGAAAGTGATTTTAAAAAATTACCACGACCCGCTCATCGCAACTACCTGGGTCAAATTCAAAACACCATGGAAGAAACGAATCATTATGAATTAGCACTGGGCACTAAATCGCGAAGCGGCCAACAGTGGGATATTTGGGAAGCTGTCTACTCCCCGCAAGGAGCTGACGGATACCCGGAACGAATTTTTAACAAAGAAACCGGAGAGATTAATCAACAAGTTGCTGCCTACTGGAAAGAGAATTACGATTTGCGTTACATTCTGGAACGCGACTGGAAAACCCTTGGCCCGAAATTACAAGGGAAGATTCACATCTATTGTGGGGACATGGACAACTACTATTTAAATAACGCAGTTTATCTGATGGAGGATTTTTTAAAGAAAACTCAAAATCCTTTCTACAAGGGTGAAATGGATTATGGAGACCGGGCCGAACATTGCTGGAATGGTGATCAGGAAAATCCTAATTACATTTCTCGGTTACGGTACAATACCATGTACTTACCAAAAATCCTGAAACGCATTGAGGAGAGTGCACCGAAAGGCGCGGATGTTAAAAGCTGGCGTTATTGACGCAGCATTTAATTGAACTCGCTTGCCCTAACCGTGGGCCAGTTCGCGTTTGCTTTGTTGATAAACTCCCCTTGGTTCGCATTCCAGGTTTCTCTTACCTCCAAGTTGTAATTAAGGTAAAGCTTTCCTTCTACAATCGTCCAGGCATCCGGATCTGTTTCGGCCTTATAGCCGCGGCTCATTCCGTAAGCACAAAAGCCTCCAAACTGCGGAATGTACTTTTCGGGATTTGCTTCAAACATTTCAAGATGTTCCTCTGAAGCGAAATACCAGGATTGATCCAAATAAGAATATGCATATTCGCTCGTTCCTTTCACGGGTTTGGAATCGGTAAAATAAGCGACCGGATCATACCCCTGAATGGCCCCCTCCGAAGTCGCAAAAACTTCGGATGTGTTTGGTTTTTGCGTACAGGCCGAAATCAGAAAAAGTAAAATAAGCGCGAGCCCCTTCATAAAACTGAATTTAATTTATCGGCCAAGGTAGAAATCTTAGTTTGACTGAAATTGTCACTTAATTGACAAGCTTGATTAAATTACCGGGGCTGCGGAGAGGGAATAATAGCCGACCAAAAGTGCAACTAAAATACCCAACAGGATAATCAGTTTTTTGCGGGTAGCCATACATTGATTTGTATGACTCAAAAATAATGGGGGATACCCAGCCCCCAAACTCAAAACTTCCCATCCGCCCGGGATTCGTACCGAACTGTTTGGAATCCGTACTGAAGTGAAGTGTGCCTTTATTTTAGTTGGCGCAAATAAAGCTGAATCGTGTTCTCCAAACCCAAATAAAGTGCATCGCAAATCAATGCATGACCAATCGAAACCTCCTCCAAATAAGGTAGCGAAGTCTTCAGAAACCGAAGGTTATTCAGATCCAAATCATGGCCCGCATTTACCCCCAACCCGATTTCATGGGCCCGCTGCGCAGCAAGCACATAAGGAATAACTGCCGTTTCTTTATTCTTTAAATAGTGAGTCGCATAAGGTTCCGTGTATAGTTCAATCCGGTCGGCCCCCACCGCTTTGGCTCCTTCTACCATAGGCAGACTCGGATCCACAAAAACGGAGACCCGAACTCCAAAACTTTTCAGTGTGGCAACAATTTCCGACAGAAACGCTTTGTGCTTAATGGTATCCCAGCCGGCATTTGAGGTAATGGCGTCCGGACCATCAGGCACGAGGGTGGCCTGGGCGGGTTTTGTCTCCCCTACTAACCCGAGGTAGCGCTCGTCCGGGTAGCCTTCAATATTAAACTCAGTAGTCACGACTTTTTTCAACTCAATTACATCGGAGTATCGAATGTGCCGCTCATCTGGCCGTGGATGTACGGTTATTCCTTCAGCACCAAATCGTTCGCAGTCAATGGCAGTTTTTACAACATCGGGGTTGTTGCCACCCCGGGCGTTGCGAAGTGTTGCGATTTTATTGATGTTCACCGACAGCCGTGTCATGATTTTAACTGAAGAGGTTGATGTCCGTTTTTATCTTATCAAAGTAGCACTAATTTTACTGCAAATTTAAAACGAAATCGATTATGAGCCTGAAGCAAAAAATCGACAATGACATTAAAAGTGCCATGTTGTCTAAGAATAAAGAAGAACTTACTGCCCTGCGCTCCGTTAAGTCGTTGATTTTATTGGCTGAAACTGACAAAGGAAGTAGCGGTGAAATAAGTTCGGATGCAGAAAATAAGTTGCTGATGAAAGCCGCCAAACAGCGGAAAGAGTCTGCCGAGATTTTCCAGAAAGAAGGCCGTGAAGACCTTGCCAAGAAAGAACTCTTTGAACTGGAAGTGATTAGCCGATACCTTCCTAAACAATTATCGGAAACAGAGATCAGCAATGAACTCAAGAAAGTGATCGACCAGGTGGGTGCCAAAGGTCCGCAGGACATGGGCAAAGTTATGGGTGTGGCAACGAAATTGCTTGCCGGAAAAGCAGATGGGAAATTGATTTCAGAGCTGGTTAAAAAACTCCTGGCCTCTTGAGCAAAGCAGATCTTGTTATTGGTATTATTCTGGCCATTGGCGTTTTCCTTGGTTACAGGCGCGGATTTCTAATGGAGTTGTTTTTTCTGGTGGCGCTTGTTGCGGGAGTTTTATTGGGATTTAAACTGATGGGCTGGGGTGTTGAAATCCTCACTAAAAAATTTAATGCCGATACAACCGTTTTACCATACCTCTCCTTTCTGCTGATCTTTCTCATTGTCTTGCTGCTTGTTCTTTTTGTCGGTAATCGAATCAAGAGTTCCATGGACAAGACTTTTCTCGGAAAAGTGGATGCCATTGCCGGTGCCGTGCTGGGGTTACTGAAATATGCATTCAGCATCAGTATTTTGATCTGGTTGATTGAGTCCTTCAAACTCGATTGGTTGGATGCCTGGACGAGTGATTCCAAGCTCTATCCGATTGTGGCTCAGGTGGCTCCGGAGGTCGCTTCCTTTTTCGGTGATTTTTTACCATTTTTCAAAGAAAGCTTCCGTCAGTTCTAAGGTTGCGGATTTTTTAGTTACTTATTGCCAAATAGCTGTACCATGTCTCTTGTAGTAAGGGAAGAAAACGATTTTAAGTATGTGGATGAAGGCGAGGGCAAGGTATTAATGCTGTTGCACGGTTTGTTTGGTGCCTTGAGTAATTGGGAAGGTGTTGTCAATCATTACAAAGCACATTTCCGGGTGGTCATTCCCATGCTCCCGATTTATGAGATGCCGATCAAAGAAGCCGGACTGCAAGGCTTGCGCGAATTCACTGAACAATTTGTTGCCATGATGCGTCTCGACAGCATGATCATCATGGGCAATTCTCTGGGGGGTCATGTTGGAATCCTGTATACACTCGCCAACCCCACCAAAGTTTCAAAACTGGTGCTCACGGGCAGCTCCGGTTTATTTGAAAATACCATGGGCGGGTCCTATCCGCGCAGAGGCAGTTATGATTACATTCGGGAACGGGTAGCGTATACCTTTTACGATCCCAATGTGGCCTCAAAAGAATTGGTGGACGAAGTTTTTGAAACCACTCGAAGCATCCCAAAATGCATGCGCATAGTGGCCATCGCAAAATCAGCACAACGCAACAACCTGGCCCTTGAACTGGCCAATATAAAAGTGCCAACACTGTTGGTGTGGGGACTTAACGATACGATTACTCCGCCCATGGTGGGGTATGAGTTTAATCGGTTAATCCCCAATTCCGAACTGAAGTTTATTGACAAATGCTGTCATGCACCGATGATGGAGCACCCACAAAAGTTCAATGAGTTGGTGGAGGATTTTTTAGTACGAAAGAATTAATGTGCCACGATGATTGCTGAAGAACTGATAAACCACATGATTCCGCCCCTGAAGACCACCGATGATGCCCATAAGGCAATCGTTTGGATGGAGGAATTCCGGTGTGTGCATTTGCCTGTCGTGGAGGATGGAACCTTGCTCGGATTTATTTCCGAAGAGATTATCCTGGAGTCGAATGACATCGACCGAACCCTCGCTGATTTTGATCTGGTGGGGAAGCAATGCACGGTACAACTAAATTCTCATTTCTACGACATCTTAAAGGTGGCCGGTGATCAGAAACTCCAGATTGTTGCTGTGTTGAATGAAGAGCAGAAGTATGCGGGTGTTATTACTGTGCAGGATGTGATGATTTCATTCGCGCAAACAGCCTCTGTACAAATGCAAGGAGGCATTTTAGTTTTGTCCATGGATTTAATTGATTATTCACTAGCCGAGATTAGCCGATACATTGAGGAAAACAACGCTAAAGTTATCAGCAGTTTGATGGTGGAAGACCCGCTTGATAAAGGGAAAATTAAGCTGACACTCAAAATCAACCAGATAGAATTAACACGCATTGTGGCTACCCTGGAGCGGTTTGGCTACCGGGTTATTGGGCGCTATCATGAAGCCCGGCAAGATACCGGTGACAAGGATAAAATCGACATGTTGCTACGCTACCTGGATATTTAAACAACACCGCATGCGCATTGGCATACACGGCAGAGACTTTCAGGCAAAATCATCTCGATTTATCGAAAAAATTCTTACCCTTCTCGCGCAGCGTAAAGCAGAAGTTTGCTTATCGTCCAAATTTATCAAGCAGGTAAAGTCGTCCGTCTTAGAGAATATCAAATACAAAACATTTGAATTAGGAGATTCCCTGCGCAACCTTGATTTCTTCTTTTCATTGGGCGGTGACGGCACCATGCTGGAGTCGGTTACCTATATCGGCAAAACCGAAGTACCCATACTCGGTGTCAACACCGGCCGCCTGGGTTTTTTGGCCACCATCAGTCGCGATGACATTGAAGGGGCGCTGGATTTTCTCTTTACCGGAAATTATCGGGTTGAAAACAGAACGCTGCTCAGACTGAATTCCTCCACCAAACTTTTTGAACCAAACAATTTTGCATTAAATGATTTCACGATCATGAAGAAGGACACCTCCTCCATGATTACCGTGCATGTATATGTGGATGGAGAGTTGTTGAATTCCTACTGGTCAGACGGAATCATCGTTTCAACCCCGACCGGTTCTACGGGCTACTCGCTCAGTTGCGGGGGACCGCTGGTATATCCAAAATCTGAAAGTTTTATCATAACAGCCGTTAGCCCCCACAATTTGGGTACCCGACCCATCGTTATCTCAGATAAATCTGAAATTACCTTTGAAATTGAGGGTCGTAGCAAGAAATACCTCATATCCCTGGATTCCCGCTTTGAAACCATTGACGATTCCGTCAAGCTGAAAATCAAGAAAGAGCGATTCGGTGTGCGGTTAATCCAGCTACCCGGGCAGCACTATTTTAATACTCTCCGGCAAAAGCTTAACTGGGGTCTTGACATTCGGAACTAATAGGAACATTCTCCGGTAATTTTTAAGTTTGTAGTTCTCAACCGTGTTTTGATGAGAAAGTTATTGACCGGAGTTATTTGCTTTTTTATTCTGTTCAGCTCCACAGAAATTTCTTTTGCCCAATTTAATCGCAATTCGATTAAGAAAAAAAACAAACGAATCGCCAGCTATCGTGGGAAAAAGTCGGGGTTTGGAAAGAATAAGATCTACAATGCAGTGGGCCTTTCGTTGGGTGCCCTCAATTATTATGGCGATATCGCACCAACCCCTTCTACGTTTAGTTCCGACATTTCTTTTACACGCCCCGCAGTGGCGCTCTCCTTCGCCCATCGGTTTGGTCCTCGGTATACACTGGTAGGTCAGTTTATGTACGGCACCCTGAAAGGTTCTGATGTAGAAACTGCCAGTCAGGGAGACCAAGACAACGGTGTGTATCGTTATCAGAGAAATTTGACGTTCCGAAACCAGATTAAAGAACTTTCTGTAATGGCCTATTTCGACCTATTTGAAAATGATGCCACCTACATCAGCCGCGTTAAATGGACTCCTTATGCCTTTATTGGTGTGGCCGGTTTCACAAACAATCCACAGGCTCAGGCTCCGGCTGCAGGTTTAAACGGTGAGGCTTTGGGTGTTGCCGCAGGCGAGTGGATTGACTTACGCCCGCTTGGCACCGAGGGACAATTCTCAACACTCGATCCGACCGATGCAAATGTTGGTATTGATGCCTACAGCAAACTTCAAATCGGCATTCCCTTTGGGGTTGGTGCTCGATTTAGAATTAATGAAGTAATGGACTTATGGGCGGATTGGGGTTTCCGGTATACGTTTACCGATTATCTTGACGATGTAAGTCAGAACTATGTAGACCTGGGCGTGTTTGGCACCAACAATTTAGCCCGAGCCATGTCGTACCGCAGCAATGAATTACCTGCCAGTGAACTGCCTCCACTACAAAGCTATGTAGCCCGTAATGGCCAAACGTATTCAACCATTCCCGGATATGGGCGGGAGCATCCTGATAATGTGCGCGGATCAAAAGGTGATCGGGACATCTATATGGTAACTACTGTCAGGCTCACCTATATTTTGGGGGCTACCTTCCACAAAGCTAAATTCAGATAAGTCGCCATGCTGCCCCGCCTCCGCCAACTTCTCATTCTGGCAAGTTGCTGCTTTTCTGGTGGGGCCCCTGCACAACAGATGATCGCCAATCGTTCTGAAGTGGGGTTTGGACTGGGTACTTTTAATTATACCGGAGACCTGGTGCGCACGTATAACTTTGCTTTCTCAAAACCAGCGGGCACTGCGTTTTACCGGTCCAACATCAGTAAGGTAATCAGCGTTCGAACCTCTATTACGGCAGGCAAGCTGGGCGCCAGCGATACCCGGCCCATTGATGCCTTTGCCACCGCGCGGGCCGCTTCCTTTGATTTGTTCTTACTCGAAACAGGAATAAGTTTTGAATATCATTTCCTGAATTGGAGAGACGATAAACGCAGGTTGCGATTTACACCCTACTTATTTGCCGGCACGGCTTTGTTTGGCATCTCCGGGGTTCAACAAAAAAATGCTCAGTACAGCAACGTTCAAATTGCCATTCCTTTTGGGGGTGGAATGAAATATGTAATCAATCCCAAATATTACATCGCCTTTGAAGTGGGCATCCGGAAAACCTTTTTCGACTACCTGGATAATATTTCCGATGGCGATCCACAATACAAGAATTATCAGTACGGAAATTCCTTCGATTACGACAACTACTTTTTCACCGGAATAACCCTGACGTACACATTCTACGATATCCCCTGCCCCAGCAGCCCATATCGGTAGATTATTACCCCTCCATTCAACTTTACTTTAAGCTCGTTCATCCTATCTTTTTAAGGGGCAAACCGGAATGTACCTTCATTAAATAAATTGATGGAGAAGTAAAAAAAAGGCTAATTTTGCGCCCTTGTGGCCTCATTTAAGGAAAATATTGACTTCAATAATTTGCCGCGACACATAGCCGTTATCATGGACGGCAATGGTCGATGGGCCAAAAAGAAAGGTGCAGCCCGGATTTTCGGTCATCGCAATGCCATTCAGGCAGTGAAGGATACTACCGAAGGCTGTGGTGAACTAGGCGTGAAATTTTTGACGCTCTATGCCTTCAGCACTGAAAACTGGGGGCGCCCCAAAGAGGAAGTAGACGGACTTATGGAGTTACTGGTAAACACCATTCAAAAAGAAATAAACACCCTGCATGAAAACCATGTACGGCTGCGCACCATTGGTGATGTTGGCCACCTGCCTAAAGAATGCCAGAATAATTTGAAAGAAGCCATTGACGCTACAAAAAATAATGATGGCTTAACGCTGCAGTTGGCGCTAAGCTATAGTGGCCGCTGGGAAATTGTTGAGGCTGCCCGAAAACTCGCTGAAGAAGCCCGAAACGGGTTAATTAAACCCGAAGAAATTGATGAACATTATTTTTCAGAGCATTTGACCACCGCAGGAATCCCTGACCCGGAATTATTGATCCGGACCAGTGGAGAACTTCGCATCAGCAACTTTCTGCTGTGGCAAATTGCCTATACAGAAATTTATATTACGCCTACCTTGTGGCCCGATTTTCGGAAAGAAGATCTGTACGAAGCGATTTGTGCTTATCAAAAACGGGAGCGAAGATTTGGCAAGGTGTTGAACCCCACAGCGTGAGATTTTACATGAAGCGGATTTTATTTTTAATCATTGTTGTGATCGGGGGAGCATCACTCCCAACGCAGGCTCAATTCCGGAGCAACCGGGGGCAAACACAAGCGCAAGAACAAACCACCCTAAATTACAATTCCCCACAGGAATACATCATCGCTGGCATTGAAGTTACCGGGCTGAATGTACTCGACAAGAATGCCATGATCTCCCTTACGGGATTAAAAATCGGAGATAAAGTAAAAATACCAGGCGATGGAATTTCCGGGGCCATCCGAAAACTTTGGAAACATGGCCTGATTGGAGATGCCGCCATTTCCGTTGAAAAAATTGAGGGCAACAATGTCTACTTGAACATCCGGTTGGCAGAACGCCCCCGGCTGAATGATTATTACTTTGTTGGTATCAGCAAGTCGCGCCAATCATCCCTGAAGGAAGATCTGAAGTTGATTAAAGGAAAAATTGTGAACGATGCTACCATTCGCAACGCAGAACTTTCTGTAAAAAAACATTTTGTCAAAAAGGGCTTTTTAAATACGACTGTAAAGGTGGTGCCGGAGGCAGATACACTGAACCGGGGTGGCGTTCGGTTGCGGATCGATGTGGATTTGAAATCCAAAGTGAAGATCAATGCTATTGAGATTGAAGGCAACGAAGCTGTCTCAGACGGAAAACTGAAAGGCCGACTTAAAAAAACACATGAACATCCCCGCATTTCCATTCATCGCGTGCTGCTTAGCGAACTGTTAGCATTCCGACCGCGAAAAATTATCCCCGCCCTCGATTCCAGTCGCCACGTTAGCTGGCAGGACGTGAAAGAATTCGTCAATCGAAACATGAAGCTGAATGTTTTTGCCGGTTCAAAGTTCATCCGATCTGAATTTGAAGAAGACAAAATCAAGATGATTGATTACTACAATTCATTGGGCTATCGGGATGCGGAGGTAATCACAGATACGGTAATTAATTATGATAAATCAAACATCGACCTCAAAATAAAAGTGTATGAAGGTCGGAAGTATTATTTCCGCAACATAACGTGGGTGGGCAACTATGTTTACAGTGCCAACATTCTCAACAAAGTGCTCGACATTAACAAAGGTGACGTATACAACAAGGAACTAATCGATAAAAAAACCACCTTTAATCCTAAAGGTGCTGATATCAGCGGCCTGTACATGGACGATGGCTACCTGTTTTTCCGGGTTGACCCGGTGGAAGTAGCGGTATCCGGTGATTCGATCGATGTGGAGATGCGCATCTTTGAAGGCGATCAGGCAACTATCGATGAGGTGACCTTCAGTGGCAACGAACGCACCAGCGATCACGTGATCCGAAGGGAATTAAGTACCATCCCTGGTCAAAAATTCAGACGGTCGGATTTAATTCGCACGCAACAAATGCTTTCGCAGATGGGCTACTTTAACCCGCAAAAGATTGATCAGGACATCCGGCCTAACATGGCGGACGGTACCGTGGATATTGAATGGAAAGTGGAAGAACAATCGAACGACCAGATTGAATTATCCGGAGGTTGGGGTGGATTCTATGGATTTGTTGGAACCGTGGGATTGTCATTTAATAACTTCTCCATTCGCAACGTACCGCATTTCGATAAATGGAAACCTTTACCGGTTGGCGATGGTCAACGATTGTCCCTGCGAGCACAGGCCAACGGCCGCTCCTTCCAAAGCTATAGTTTGTCTTTCACCGAGCCGTGGCTGGGTGGCCGCAGGCCCAACTCCTTCACGGTAAGTTTGAATCATTCTATCTCCCGGTTCCAAGATGCGAACTTCCAGTTTACCGACAACCGCTCGCTGAAACAAACCGGGGTTACGCTTGGGTTTGGACGTAGGCTGGAATGGCCCGATAACTATTTCTCATTGACACATTCGCTTTCTTATCTGATTTACCGCTACCAAAATTATTTCAATACCTCTTCGGCCGTTTTACCAGCCGTTGGAACTACGAATGAAATCATTCTCAACTCAACCTTATCCCGCAACAGCATTGATAGCCCCATGTATCCAACTTCGGGCTCAACCATTTCATTGTCCCTCAGCTTAACGCCACCCTATTCTGTCTGGCGCGATCCTTCCTACTATGATGACCTCAATCAACGGTATGAGTGGACCGAACTTTACAAGTGGATGCTAGACGCTAAGTTCTACATCAAACTGATTGGCAGTCAGAAACCGGATGGACGCAGCCTGGTGCTGGAAACAAAAGCGCATTTTGGATACATTGGCGCATACAGTGATGAATTGGGCGTTGGTCCGTTTCAACGTTTCTTGATGGGAGGCGATGGGCTAGCCGGTGGTTTCAACTCTTTCGTGCTCGGCCAGGATATAATCGGGTTGCGGGGCTATGAAAACAACCAGGTAACACCGCCCAATTATGCCGGACGCAGGCCTGGAACCACCACCAATGAAATTGAAGGTGGTATTGTCTATAATAAATTTGGTCTCGAACTCAGATATCCTGTAATTACTGGTCAGGCCGCCACCATATACGGGTTTGTGTTTACCGAAGCGGGTAACAACTGGAACAATTACCAGGACTTTAATCCGTTTAACCTGTACAAAGCTGCAGGGGTTGGTACCCGGATCTTCATGCCCGCCTTCGGACTCATTGGCCTCAACTGGGCGTATGGATTCGATCGGTTGCCAGGGGCACCGGCCATCAGCGGCTCGCAATTCCACTTTACCATCGGACAGCAACTTCGCTAACAAAAATGCGCTATTTTCTAGCCATATCGGTGTTTCTCCTTTTCGGCCTGAATTTTGTCTCAGCACAGAAGTTCGGATACTTTGACTCTGAATTTGTGTTGAGTAAAATGCCCGAATACAGCAAAGCCCAGGGCGAAATAGAACAGCTTTCGGCAACGTGGCAAAAGGAGATAGAAGACATGCAGGCTAAATTGGATGAAATGTATCGCGTGTACCAGGCCGAGCAGGTATTGTTAACAGAACAGATGAAACAGGAGCGCCAGGACGAGATAAAAAAGAAGGAAACCGAGTTGAAAGACTATCAGAAAAAGGTTTTTGGCTTTGGCGGCTTGTTCTTTTTGAAAAAACAGGAATTGATTAAACCTTTGCAGGATAAAGTTTTTGATGCCGTAGAAAAGGTATGCAAGGCAAACCGGTTGGCAATCCTGTTTGATAAATCCGGTGAGTTGGTGATGGTATACACCGATCCGCGACACGATTATACCGATTTCGTTTTGGAAGAATTAGGGTTAGGAGACCCCAACGATAAAGTCAAATAAATTAAACCATACAATGAGAACACTTTTTTTATTTCTGTTCTGTGCCGTTGCAGTAAGCACACAAGCCCAGGAAACTCAAAAAATCGGATATGCCGATTGGCAATATATTTTCACGCAAATGCCTGAAATGAAGCAAATAGAAGCCGAGCTGAAAACCCATGGTACCCAACTGGAGAACCAGTTAAAGGCCAAGTCGCAGGAGTTTGAAGCCAAGCTGAAGGCCTACCAGTCCATGCCGGCTACCACGCCCGATGCCATTAAAGCGGATAAGGAACGCGAGCTACAGGTGCTTCAGGAAAGTGCCCAGAAGTTTCAGCAGGATGCTCAAACATCCCTGGCCAACAAGCAAAATGCCTTGATGGATCCCGTATTCAAAAAAGTAGGCAAAGCCATTGAGGATGTGGCGAAAGAAAACGGCTACTCGTTCATCATCAACCCGCAATCGATGAATTCCGGTGAAGATATTCTACTCTACTCCGATGAGAAGTATAACATTTCGGATCTGGTATTGAAGAAGCTGGGTATTACCCCTAAACCAGTAGCTGAAAACAAATAAGCTGCAAACAGATTTCACACTTAAAACCCTGGTCATTCCGGGGTTTTTTGTTGGCCATACCCACCGCCACCTGGGGTCCTTATTTCTATTCTATCGCCCGGCTGAACCTGTATGTTATCCATGCCCCCGAGCGGAACCACTTTGCCTTGTACGGTTATCAACTGCTGCTGGCCCGTCTTTCCAGCCATCCCTCTTGCCAATCCATACGGAGCTTCAACCCGGTGTTGGGTAAGTACATTTACTTCCATCGCCTCTTTAAAGAGTACCTCCCGGATAACTCCGTCACCGCCTTTCCACTTCCCGGCTCCCCCGGAATTTTTCCGGATTTCAAAGCGCACTAACTGCACCGGGTATCTCAACTCCAGGATTTCGGGATCGGTAATGCGGGTATTGGTCATGTGTGAATGAACGGCATCCGCTCCATGGAATCCGGGTCCTGCGCCCGTACCGCCACAAATCGTTTCGTAGAAGCCGAACCGGTTGTTACCAAATAAAAAATTGTTCATCGTCCCTTGGCTGCAGGCGACTAATTCCAGTGCCTTTAACAACGTATCTGTTAGCCGCTGACTTACTTCGGTGTTGCCGCCCACGACAGCCGGCAATCGGTGCTTACTAAAATCCGGATTAAGAAGTCCCTGAGGCAGCACCAATTTGACAGGCTCCATTAGTCCTTCATTCATGGCGATGGGTCTATTCACCCACAACCGTAAAACATATAAGACCACGCTTTGAACGATCGCCCGGGTGGCATTTAAATTTCCCACATGTTCAGCCGATGAGCCCGTGAAATCAATAACAAGATTGCCGCCTGACTTGACGTGAATGGATACTTTCAATTGCGACCCATCATCCAATCGCTCAAGTGCGCGATATGTTTTGGATTGCAGCGGTTTTATTTTGGTTCGAAGCAGGCTGGCAGCATACGCGCGTAGGGCTTTCATGTAAAAAGTTACCCTGATTGCCGTATGCAGTTGACATAATTTTCGCAGTGCCCGTTCTCCCAAATTCACAGCAGCCAATGCCCCATTCAGATCGGCCAGGTTTTCCTCGGGTAAACGCGTTGGGTAGGTACCACGCATAAGAATACTCTTGACCTTATCCCATTGAACTTTTCCGCGTTTTACTAAGTAGGTTGGCTCGATGATAACGCCTTCTTCATCAAGAAATCGGGCATCAGCAGGCATCGATCCCGGCTTCAGACCTCCAATTTCTGCATGATGAGCCCGAGTCGCTATAAAACCAATCCGCTTCCTTTTGAAATAGACCGGTTTGATTAACGTTACATCCGGTAAATGCGATCCGCCAAAAGCGGGATGGTTTGTAATCACCACATCGCCCACCTTCATTGGCAGCACCTTTACTACTTCGCGTACACAAACCCCCATGCTGCCAAGATGTACCGGAATGTGCGGAGCATTTACGACCAGGTATCCCTGCGCATCCATCAGGGCACAGGAAAAGTCAAGTCGTTCTTTTACGTTCACAGAAAATGAAGTTCGCTGCAACAACGCGCCCATTTCCTGAGCTACCGCAGTAAACCGATTACTATACAATTCTAACGCAGCTTCGGTAACGGGCTTGCTCAAAGTTGATTTTATCCTCTTCCTTTGCTGCAGGGTTCCATGGTTGTATTGGTCTAAAGAGAACGCCCAACCCGCATTGATCAGGGTTGTTGAATTTTTACTAACGAGTAACGCAGGTCCTGAAATGACTGCCCCCGGCCGCAGCGACTCCCAGGAAAACAACCCGGCTCTCTTCCAGCCGTTGAAAAATATCTTGATCAATCGGGAAGGCCTCGGCTTATGCTTATTATTAATCTTGTTCTTCTTCGTGGCTATTGAACCTGACACGGCAAGAATGACTCGTATTGATTCAATTTCTATCGCCCGGTTTTCAAGCCAGTGGCCATAAATGACTTTATACTTTCTTTTAAACTCAGAGAGTACCTGCTTCGTACTTTTATAGTTGATCTCAATGGTACTTTCCTGACCTTTGAAACGTACGAAAACGAGGCACCGATCTAACTTCACCTCTATGGGATTAAATCCATCGGCTACCAGTTTGGCAAGGCCCCGTTCATGCAAGGTTTTAAAATTCGATTTCAAAAATGAATTAGCCTGTGACAGGTTTTGCAGAATCAGTTGCTCTTCAAAATGTTCAATCCGGGCATGACCAATGCCATAAGCGCTTAGTAAACCGGCATCATAGGGAATCAAAATGGTACGCATCCCCAGCAACTCGGCCAGAGCACACGCGTGCTGCCCACCGGCACCCCCAAAACTTAACAAGGTGTACGCACCCGGATCATGGCCTTCCTGAACCGAAACTTTGCGAATAGCCTCGGCCATTTTTTCGTTGGCGATCTGAATGAATGATTCGAGGAGTTCGCTCCGAGGTGGGACCTTCCCGGATTTCTTTTTTAATTTTTCTACGACCTGATCCAATGCACGCTCCGATTGATCGGGATACAGCGGTATTGAAAACAACTCTGCATTGGTACGACCTAGTAGCAAATTAACATCGGTGATCGTGAGTGGCCCACCGCTGCCATAACAGGCTGGCCCGGGTGAAGCTCCCGCACTGTGCGGTCCCACAATCAATTTGTATCCATCAAAGTCGCAGATGGATCCCCCGCCTGCAGCAATCGTTTCAATGGCCAACGAAGGTGAAAGAATACGTGCTGCTCCCACTTTTGACTCGTACCGATAGGCAAAATGGTTATTGAATAAAGACACATCGGTGCTGGTCCCTCCCATGTCGAACGTAATAATCTTGCGATATCCAGAAAGCCTGGCGGCCGTAGCAGCCCCCACAACTCCGCCTGCCGGACCACTCAGGAGGCTATCTTTTGGATAAAATTTCTGAGCGTTAACCAAGCCGCCAGCACTGGTCATAATCTTCATTTTTGCCTGCGAAAGCTTCTGCTGAATACCCTTGAGGTAATGATGGATAATCGGACTCAGGTAAGCATTCGCTACCCCCGTTTCAGCACGGGGAAGAATTTTAATCTGGCCTGAAACTTCGGTGGAGGTGGATACAAAGTTGACCCCGGCTTGAGTGAGCCGATCCTTGAGCAGGCGCTCATGAATTGGATTTTTATAGCTGTTTATCAGAGCGATGGCGACTGACTCACAATTATTTTTCTTTACACTATTCAGGATTGAATTCATGCAATGATCTGAAAGAGGAACCCGGATGGATCCGGTTGAGTCAACTCGCTCGTCCACTTCAATTACCCATTCATATAACGGCTTCTCTTTTTTAACTTCAATTGCAAACAAGTCACTGCGTTGTTGCGTGCCTATCACAAGCAGATCCTTAAACCCTTTCGTAATCAACAACGCTGTGCGGGCACCCTTTCTTTCCAGCAAGGCATTGGTCCCCCGTGTAGATCCTAACTTCAAATCGATGGGGGGAAAAGATTCCAGCAGGCCTGTTTCCGTTAGGAGCCTTGTTGCAAACACCGGCACTTCCTCTTCCGAACTGACCTCAAAAGAAGTTCCTTCCGGTAAGTGAGTATCAAAGGGGGTGGTTAAATAAATCAGACTCTGCTTCAGATCCACTCTTTGGATTGTCGATAAAGAGTGGTTTGCATTTTTAAAAAGTATTTTGAAGCGTTGAAAAATGTCGCGCGAAACAGGCCATGTTATTTTAACGAGGATGCAAGTCGAAGTCAGTTGGTTTACTACCTCCCCCTTCAACACTCCATGGCTAAGTACCTTGAGCCGCTTCTTCCTGTTATCCGGTGTATGGGCGATGCAATCGGTAAAAGTGCCACCAGTATCAACCCAGATCTTCCAGTGGGTCATTTGATCGAGCTAACGATTTGCTTTTTGGTCATCCGTATTCCCACAGCTTTTAAAAATTCGGTAGAACCATCCGGGTGCTCGCGCACGAAAGGTTTAGTATATACCAACGAGTCCGGCCCCATCCTTTGAACATTGTCTGAGCCTGCTGCTGCTTGATACGCTTCCAGAATCTGTTTTTCGATTGTCCGTAACATTGAATTGTTCGCCTGCAGGCTGATGATCTCCACCTGATAAACCCGGGAAATTGAATCCAGAAATTGTGTCTTGCTGAGTGTTTTATCTCGTTTTTCAACCAGGGATGCAACTTGCCGGCCATATTGAAACGCGGCCTCCATAATTTGTGCTTCAGTTACCTTCTTGATTTCATTTTGCTCCATGTTCTCTTTCATCCGTTTCCGTTGGTCATCGGTTAACGAGCCGGTACAAGACATCCATAGAAAGGGTAAGATCAGCAGCAGGTGTTTCATAGATTACTGTTTGTAAGGCTTAAAATTAAAAACTCCGGTGGAATCCTTCTGCTCCGACTACCCGGGCAAGATCCTCTTAAAGCCTCTGATTTTATTAACTTTGCAGCCTTCTTTCAGTTATGCTCGAAAAATTACAGGAAATAAAGGATCGGTTTGAAGAGGTGGGGCAGCTATTGGTGCAACCGGATACCGTTACCGACCGCAAAAAATTCAGTCAGCTCAGCAAAGAATACAAAGACCTGGAAAAAGTGGTGGTGAAATACAACCAGTATCAGGCTGCTCTAGAGGGCATTAAACACGCCAAGGAACTGCTTCAAAAGGAGAAGGATGCAGAGCTCAGGGAGCTGGCAAAGATGGAACTGGATGAATTGCAGCCTAGGAGCGAGGCGCTTGAAAATGACATCAAAGAGCTGTTGATGCCAAAAGACCCAAATGATTATAAAAATGCGATTCTCGAAATCCGGGCCGGAACCGGAGGGGATGAAGCCGCCATTTTTGCAGGCGATTTATGGCGCATGTACCAGCGGTTTTGCGAACGCAGGGGGTTCAAGTTTCAAGTGATGGACGTAACCGAAGGAACAGCCGGTGGCTACAAAGAGGTTATTACGGAAGTGGCGGGCGAAGGTGCTTACGGAATACTCAAATACGAATCCGGAGTTCACCGCGTACAGCGCGTGCCTGATACCGAAACCCAGGGCCGCGTACACACTTCAGCGGCTTCCGTGGTAGTGCTGCCCGAAGCTGAGGAAGTAGACGTGGAACTGAATCCGGCTGATCTCGAATTTCAAACCGCCCGCTCCAGCGGAGCCGGAGGTCAGAATGTAAATAAGGTTGAAACCAAAGTCCAGTTAACACACAAACCCACCGGCATTGTAATTACCTGCCAGGTAGAGCGTTCGCAACATGGCAACCGCGAAAGAGCTTTACAAATGCTGCGCACCAAGCTTTATGAAATGGAAGTGGAGAAGCAACAAGCGCAGATTGGCGCTTCACGCAGAAGCCAGGTGCGCAGTGGCGATCGATCCGAAAAAATCAGGACATACAATTATCCACAAAGCCGGGTAACCGATCACCGCATCGGGTATACGCAGCATAATCTTCCATCGGTAATGAACGGGGAAGTCGATGAATTTATCAACCAGTTAAAGATTGCTGAAACGGCTGAAAAGATGGCCGAGGGGAAATAACTCAGCGATCGGCTATTACCTTCAAACTCAAATCCAGACTCTTTACGGAATGCGTCAAGGCGCCCACCGAAATGTAATCGACTCCGCACTCAGCCACCTGCCGTAGGGTGCTCTCTGTAATGCCACCGCTTGCCTCTGTTTTTAAGGCGCCCCCGATCATGGCCACCGCTTGTCTCATATCAACCAGGCTCATGTTGTCGAGCATGATGATATCAATTCCTCCTACCTGCAAAACCTCTTCCACCTCTTTTAGGGTGCGGGTCTCTATTTCAATCTTCAGATTCTTTTTTTTCGCATGTAAATAAGACTTCACATTTTCAATGGCGGCACGAATGCCTCCGGCAAGGTCAATGTGATTGTCTTTGAGCATGACCATATCATACAAAGCAAACCGATGGTTTCTCCCGCCTCCGATGGCAACGGCCCATTTCTCAGCGAGGCGAAAATTGGGGGTTGTTTTACGCGTGTCCATGAGTTGTGCCTGCGTGCCTTCAATCAGGTTGCAAAGCCGGTTTGTGTACGTAGCGATGCCGCTCATGCGCTGCATGCAATTGAGCACCAACCGTTCAGCCATTAACAGCGACTGGGCCTTGCCGGTTACGGTAAATGCAGTCTCGCCTTTTTTAATTGGGTCACCGTCTCTCTTGGTTATGATCATCGAGAGCGCAGGATCAACCTGGTGAAAGATGTCACCCGCCAGTTCTATTCCGGCCAGAATTCCTTCGTCTTTTATAATCAAGCGAGCAGAGCCCATCGTAGATGAATCTACTGCCCCCAGTGAAGAATGATCGCCCTCTCCGATGTCTTCGGCTAATGCCTGTTGAATAAAGTGATGTATTGCCTGATCGGTAAGGTACGATGGACGCATTACTCCTTCACAAAACTGATTTCGTGAATGAGGTAAACCGAACCGGATTGCTTGACCCGGATGAGCACGTTAAACTGATCGTTGCTGCTTTTGTAATTCCCGATTGCATACTGCAGTCCGCTCTTGGATGAACCGGTATGCTCGATGGTAAAATCACTCACCGGATATTTTTTAAAAAAATCGCGCAGCACAAATTCACCCTGTGCTTTGCTGTAGGTGTTAATCTCTCCCTCCAGGTTAATATCCACCGATTGATTCAGGTGTTTAACCATTTCTTTAGCACTTCCGGTTTTTAAAGCATCCTTGATCGGAGAAAATATTTCAGCCTGAGCCCAAACGAGCTGTGTGCTCAATGCCAAAAACAACGTAAAAACCCACTTTCTGCTCTCCATAGCGGTAAGGAATAGGCCAAAATTATGCCATTAATACGGGAACCAAAAATATGTAAATCACTATTCGAACCTAACATCCGTTTTTGTTGCATCGCTGGTGACAAGCTCAAATCGTAGGCGTAAAAACGGGAATTCAACTCTATATTTGACTTCTCAATTCTAAATGATGGACAAGAAAGTATTATTGATGATTCTGGATGGCTGGGGTATTGCCAAGAACAAAAAGGTATCGGCCATTGACCAGGCACAAACTCCTTATATCAATTCTCTTTATAAAAAGTACCCACATTCCAAATTGGAAGCATCCGGGCTGGCCGTTGGATTACCTGCCGGTCAAATGGGCAATTCGGAAGTAGGCCACATGAACATTGGGGCGGGCCGTGTTGTATACCAGGATTTGGTCCGTGTTAATAAAGCGGTTGAAGAAAAAGAGCTGGATCACAACCCGGTTTTGCTGGAGGCTCTTGAATACGCCAAAAAAAATAACAAAGCATTTCATTTGATCGGGCTCTTATCCGATGGTGGCGTGCATTCGCACATCGATCACCTAAAAGGACTTTGTACCATTGCACACCATCATGGGCTGAAACAGGTATTTATTCATGCCTTTATGGATGGACGCGATACGGATCCGAAAGGTGGCGTTGGCTATCTGAAAGACTTGAAGAATCATCTGGGTAAAACTGTAGGTCAGGTCGCTACCGTGGTAGGGCGGTATTTTGCCATGGATCGCGACAAACGCTGGGAGCGCGTAAAGTTGGCCTACGATGTTATGATTCATGGCACAGGCGAAAAGACAACCGATGTAATCAAGTCCGTTGAAAAATCGTATGATGCCGGGGTAACCGATGAGTTCATTAAACCCATTGTGGTCACTGATGCGGAAGGAAATCCGCTAACGAAAATCCAACCGGGAGACGTGGTACTCTGCTTTAACTTTCGTACCGATCGCGGACGGGAAATTACCATGGCGCTTACCCAGCAGGATTTCCATGAGCAAAATATGTACAAGCTCGACCTGCATTATGTAACCCTTACCAACTATGATGACACTTTTCAAAAAGTGCGGGTGATTTTTGACAAAGACAACCTGGAAAACACCCTGGGAGAAATTGTTTCAAAAGCCGGTAGGAAACAAATCCGGATTGCTGAAACAGAAAAATATCCGCACGTTACCTTTTTCTTTTCAGGAGGAAGGGAAGAAGTGTTTCCGGGTGAATCCCGGATTCTTTGTCCCTCGCCCAAAGTAGCTACGTATGACCTGCAACCGGAGATGAGTGCGCACGACATTCGCGACAAAATTATTCCTGAGCTTGAAAAAAAATCAGCAGACTTTATTTGCCTGAACTTTGCCAACCCCGATATGGTTGGCCATACCGGTGTATTTGAAGCGGCAGTGAAAGCCTGCGAAACGGTTGATCAATGCAATGAAGCGGTTACCGAAGCCGCTCGTAAAAATGGATACTCAATTATCATCATTGCCGACCATGGCAATGCCGATATGATGATTAATGACGATGGTACACCCAACACGGCCCATACCACTAATCTGGTTCCCTGCATTCTGGTGGATGATCAGTACAAAGGCTCCGTCAAAGACGGGAAGCTGGGTGATCTGGCCCCTACTATTCTTACTTTAATGGGAATTTCCATTCCAAAAGAAATGACCGGTACCGTGTTGATAGACAAAGGATGATTCGAGCACTATTTCTCTTTATCCTGGGATTCACTTTGTTTACTTCGTGCAATCAATCCAATTTGAAGTATGAGAAATTGTACTTTGACTTCGATAGTCTGATCACCGCGCAGGAAGGGGCTGTAGTGAAAAACAAATTAAGGCTTTCAAAAGTGGTGTTGCTTGATGGAAAGCAAGATCAATCTGCATCCCCTGTGGACAGTGCCGGAATCGCGCAGGAGTTGGATGTTTTTCGGCAACTCGACCTGATTAATAAACCCCTTTATCGAAATGCCTACCAGGTTTCCGATGGGGTAGAGGACTCGCATAGTAATCTCACCCTCCGTAAATACACAACAACCCGTCAGTCTCCGATACCGTGGGTAAATTTTTATTACCAAGGTAATTTCCATGATCTTAAAAAAATTGAATCGTTATACCGCGAAAACAATACGCTTTATTCAACCGAGCGCAGGCTTCTGCTTGAGTTTGACTCGAGTTCGGGGAAATTGTTGTTAAGTCGCTACCAGCTTGTCGGCTTTCAGAAAATGATTCTGAATGATACCGTTTATTTTTCGGTTGAAGGAGTGCTCGGACGCTAAAGCTTAGATTGTTTATCAAATAGATTATGGCCAAAAGATCCCGTCAGGAGGAAGGAGAAAAGCGACCGTTGAATAAATCGGGTATACAGAAACTTCTTGGCATTTTTCGGTTTGTCTGGCCGTACAAAGGGTGGTTTATTTTAGGGTTAATTGCCCTTGGATTATCCAGCATCATCTTGTTGGCCTTTCCGTATTTCTCCGGCAAGTTGTTGGATGTAGCCCAGGGAAAAAAAGACTTCCTGCTCACCACCATCAATCAAATCGCGTTGGTGTTAATTGGCATTTTGCTGATCCAAAGTGTTTTTTCCTTTCTTCGGGTTTATGCTTTCACATTGGTGAGTGAGCGAGCATTGGCGGACTTAAGGCGGCATATCTATACAAAAATCATTTGGTTACCACTTTCATTTTATGACAGCAGAAGGGTGGGTGAATTGATTAGTAGAATCACGTCCGATGTCAGCACCCTTCAGGACACTTTCACCTTTACCCTGGCCGAATTGTTGCGCCAGATACTCGTTTTAGCGATTGGAATACCGGTCATTTTCATTCTGTATCCGAAGCTGACTATTTTCATGTTACTCACCTTTCCAATTTTGGTTTTAGCCGCCCTGTTCTTCGGGAAATTCATTCGAAAATTATCCAAGAAAACCCAAGACCAACTGGCTAATTCCAATGTTATTGTGGAAGAAACGCTGCAGTCCGTAGCGGTGGTGAAATCCTTTACCAACGAGTTGTTTGAAGTGGCCCGCTATAAAAAGTCATTGGATGAAGTGGTTCGAACGGCCATCCACGCATCCCGGTACCGGGGATTGTTTATCTCATTTACCATTGTAGCCCTATTTGGTGGAATTGTTGCCGTGAGTTGGTATGGTGCGCGTCTGGTTCAAACCGGAGAGGCGGACGTAGGGGAGTTGTTCTCTTTTGTTTTATACACGGCCTTTATTGGCGGATCCATTGCCGGTCTGGGTGATATCTACAGCCAGTTACAAAGATCCGTTGGGGCCTCGGAAAGAATTCTTGAAATCCTCGATCAGCCGGATGAACATTCCATCTCCAATTTTGAAACCAAGCTGAAAGGTGAAATAGAATTTGATTCTGTTTCGTTTTCCTATCCCACCCGAAGTGATGTGGAGGTGTTGAAAAACATTAGTTTTAAAATTAAGCCGGGCGAAAAAGTCGCCTTGGTGGGACCAAGCGGTTCCGGAAAATCCACTATCATTAGTTTATTAATGCGCTTCTATCCGGTGCAGTCAGGTCACATTCTCGTAGATCACCGGGATAGCACCCACTATACCTTATCGGACTACCGTCATAACATAGGCATTGTTCCGCAGGAAGTAATTCTGTTTGGGGGTACGATCCGGGAAAATATTGCCTATGGAAAATCGGGTGCCACCGAACAGGAAATTACCTCGGCCGCCAGAAAGGCAAACGCCTGGGAATTCATAGACAGTTTTCCTGACAAATTGGATACAGTTGTTGGTGACCGGGGTGTGAAACTTTCAGGGGGGCAACGGCAACGCATCGCCATTGCTCGGGCCATTCTAAAAGATCCATCGATCTTGGTACTTGATGAAGCGACCAGTTCGTTAGATGCCCATTCTGAAAAGCTGGTTCAGGAAGCCCTGGAAAAGCTTATGGAAAATAGAACAACCATTGTCATTGCTCATCGGCTCAGTACAATTCGAAAGGTGAACCGGATTTTAGTTATCAAAGAAGGTCAAATTGCCGAGTCGGGTTCGCATAGCCAGCTCAGCGCCCGCGATAATGGGATTTATAGTAACTTGCTGAAATTACAAGTGGAAGTAAAATGAAGACGGAAGTCCACATACTCAAAGACCATCACCTGCGAACCACAACCAGCCGCTCGGCCATATTAAACCTCTTTATTAAAAACCCCTTTGCGCTCTCCTATTCCGACATAGAACGCGAAATCGCTGAGTCGTATGACCGAGTAACTGTATACCGTACCCTTAAGACCTTTTTGGACAAAGGTGTTATCCATAAAGTTCTCGATGACGAAGGGGGGCTGAAATATGCCCTTTGCAGTGAGCCCTGTTCAACGCGCGAACATCATCATGAACATGTTCATTTTAAATGTCAAAAGTGCGGCCAAACTAATTGTCTGGATACCGTTACAATACCCGATGTGCAATTGCCGGGTGGGTATAGGATTAAGGAAATGAATCTATTAATTCAAGGAATTTGCGATAAATGCCGACAATAGCCCTGCTGGCAGGTTCCTTTTTCTACGAATGCAGGATAAACCGGCTGGTAAGTTTTTGTAATTGAATTAATTTGTAGCTTTGGCTTTAATTGAGAGGTGATTACCAGCCCCCTGGTGGCCGATAATCACCTCTTTTTTGCCCCAAAAATCTATTTTTAGAGAATGCTAGCCTTTACCTTGTTCGGTTTCGACTTGAGTGACGAAACCTTTCTATTTGGTGTTTTTGGAGCAATCATCCTGGTGTTCCTGCTTTTGGATCTTGGGATTTTTAACAAGACTGCTCATAAGATTTCGACTAAATCAGCCCTTTATCAATCCATCTTTTGGGTCTTTGTCAGCACGGTATTTGGTTACCTGATCTACGCCTTTGATAAAGACAGCGGGGGTGCCGATGGCGCCTTTGAATACTTCTCCGCTTACCTGACCGAATATGCCTTATCCGTTGATAACATCTTTGTCATTCTGCTTATCCTAAAGTACTTCAAAGTCAAGGAGGAGTATTTTCACAAAGTTCTTTTCTGGGGTATTCTGGGGGCCGTACTCTTCCGGGGTATTTTCATTTTTGTTGGCGCGATTCTTATTCACAAGTTCCATTGGATCCTGTACATCTTTGGGGTCTTTTTAATTTACTCCGGTATCAAAATTTATTTTGAAGATGGTGATGAGAAGATTGATCCTGAGAAAAACCCAATCCTGAGATTTTGTCGTAAGTACCTTCCCATTACACCCGATGAAATGGGCGGACAGTTCCTTGCTCGCGTAAATGGCAAGCTGATGTTTACCCCGCTGTTTTTGGTGATTGTTCTGATTGAAACAACCGATCTGATTTTTGCAGTCGACTCCATTCCGGCAGCGTTCGCGATTACCACCAATGAGTTTATCATTTATACTTCCAACATTTTTGCGGTCATGGGGCTTCGGGCCATGTTCTTCCTGCTCTCTGGAATCATCGATAAATTTTACCTCCTGCAAAAGGGGCTTTCGATCATTCTCTTCTTTATCGGAGCCAAAATGCTTCTGGAAATTGGTAAGGATTATGATTTTCTGCCCAAGGTGCTTACCGACATGCCACCGACCATCTCCTTTATGGTCATTTTAGTAACACTCACGCTGTCGATCGTGTTCTCGGTATTGATCCCGCGAAAGCAAAAGGAGTCGGAAGAACTGGATTAATCAAGCCACTTCGGCAAAGAAATCGGCCGGCAAAATCTTCAACAGGATGGGTAACGTTAAATACCGCTGAGGCAGTGACACAATCGCAAATGTGGGTATTGTTTTCAGGATTCTGATTAGCGATGCCTGAAGTTGTTCTTTTTCCACCTCCCCCAATTCGCGCATGCGTGCCCTTTTCAGAAGCTCCATTACTTCTTCGCTATCCTTTACTTCTTTGAGAAGCCGATTTTTATTACTGATGGTAATTTTATTCATCCGGCCGATGTACCGCTGGCTTATCGAATTATAATCCTGCTTGCTCTGCAAGTAGCTGAGGTGATCCCAGTTCTCCAACACAAACCCTTCTATTGCCAACTGGCTATTCTCCAGGTCGGTCTCATTAAATCCAAGAAGTTTGTTGAGTCGCTTTATAAAACCGAGCTCCGACTCCTCCACCTGTTTATCTGCCCAAATCGTTAGGATGGCGATCTCAAGGAAATACTTTTTCAGAATCCACGAATTGTTGGTTGGGAGATTGATGTCATCCAAAGGAATTCCTTCTTCAAAGATTTTCTTAGCCTCCCGAAGTTTATTGTTGGGCAACTCGGTGCTTTGAAGAAAATACTCCAGCAGTCGTCTCTCTTCAATCTCAAGGATGGCGTTTGAATGCGCAGCACAGGCAATTACCTTCACGACCGAAAATCGAAGTTCTTCCCGCTCATACTTAAAGAAATCGGAAACAATTCGATCGGCATTGGTATGGATCCATTGGCCATAAATAAAAATGTCGAGAAACAAGAGGCTGTTGTGAAAAAACTTCACCCAAAAATTGCTACTTCTCTCCGTGGTGACGTTGATTCGTTTATCGAATATCCGTTCTGCCAACTCCAGCGAAGATTTCCTGCTGCCAAAAAGTGTTTTGGTGGGCGTTGCCAATTCCGGAAATATGGAATTGTAAAAGTTGGCTATATTCTCAAGGGCATGCACAATTACCTTGGACAGATCCTCCGGGGTCTTCACCGATTTATCATGAAATAACAGCGCGCTGCCGATGAGACTTTCAGCCAACAGGATTTTCATCTTGTCCCCTTCACCCCATTCCTTTACATTCGGAAAATCGGTTGCCCCCACCGGTTGGCCGTACATAATTCCTGTGGGTTGAATTAACTTGTATAAGGAGTACTCAGGATGGGGTACCCGCCCGTTTCCGGCTGAATAATCTTTGAGCAGGTCCTTGCGGAATTCGAGATATTCTTTTAACCAGCCTTTTTCTCCCGGATTCATGGGATTGACGATGAATTAAAAAGGAAGTTACAAATATTTTTGAACCGGTTACTCGATATTCTTCCAGCCTTTCTTTTCGATCGACCGGAAGGAGTCTTCCACTTTCTTTTGCAAGCCCTTTTTATACAGATCCAGTTTCTTTGCGATATTTTTATTTTCAGTACCCAATATTTGGGCAGCTAAAATTCCCGCATTTTTTGCCCCGTTTAAGGCAACCGTGGCCACCGGAACCCCTGATGGCATTTGTAAGATTGACAATACAGAATCCCAACCATCAATCGAATTGGACGACTTTACCGGTACGCCAATCACGGGTAGCGAAGTAAATGAGGCTACCATGCCCGGCAGGTGCGCGGCTCCGCCAGCCCCGGCAATGATTACCCTCAATCCTCTGGATCGTGCCGTGGAGGCATAATCAGCCATGCGTTGTGGTGTGCGGTGGGCTGATACAACGGTGAGTTCGAATGGAATATTCATTTCTTCCAGAAACTCAGCGGCCTCTTTCATGATTTTTAAATCCGATTGACTTCCCATTATGATTCCAATCAAGGGCTTGCTCATGCTTTAACTTTTAGAGTTTGCTTTACAAAAAAGGCTTTCTTTTTCAACCTTACCAGATCGGCATCCACAACGGTGACATGACCCATTTTTCGAAATGGCTTTGTTAGCTTCTTGCCATATAAGTGAACATGAACACCCGATTGTTTGAGTACCGCCTCCAATCCTTCATAGCGTGCCACTCCGGAATAGTCTGCTTCCCCCAATAAATTAATCATGGCACTGGGGCACATAATGGCTGTGTCTCCGGGTGGAAGATTCAGGATCGCCCGCAAATGTTGCTCGTATTGCGAGGTAACATTGCCTTCGATAGTCTGATGTCCGCTGTTGTGAGGTCGGGGGGCCATTTCGTTTACCAGTACTTCACCCGCTGGTGTTACAAACATTTCCACGGCTAAAATTCCTACCAGGTTTAACCCTTCAATTAACTTCCGTGCAATGGCATCGGCTCTGGCAGCGATGGGGGGGCTAATTTGTGCCGGTGAAAACAAATACTCCACCAGGTTCGCCTCCGGGTGAAATACCATTTCTACAGCCGGAAAGCTTGCGACTTCCCCCGCTTCATTTCTTGATACGATGACGGAAATTTCCGATTCAAATTCGATCAGTTTTTCAAGCAATCCCGGGGCATCAAAGGCAAGGTCAAGGTCGGTTTCGTTCCGGATAATTTGTACTCCCCGGCCGTCATATCCTTCCCGGGCTAATTTATTGACAGCCGGAAGAAAATCCCGGTGGTTGGCTACTTCCTGTTTATTTTCAACCAATCGAAATTCCGCTGTGGGGATTTGATGGTGAACATAGAACTGCTTTTGACTTCTTTTGTCTTGTATTAACTCGATTATCTCAGGTTGAGGGTATACTTTCTTTCCTGCCTTAACGAGTTCCTTCAGCGCGCGCGTATTTACGTTTTCGATCTCGATGGTGATGAGATCGCAGCCCTTCCCAAAATCAAGCACAGTTTGAAAATCGGTCAGTTTCCCGGACACAAAAGACGCCAGATTTGAACATGGGGCGTGGGAATCCGGATCTAATACCCGAAAGGAGATGTTGAAGTCAATGCCCGATTGAATGAGCATGCGTCCGAGTTGCCCGCCACCTAAAATCCCAACTTTAAAATTCTGGTAAAATGATTCGCTCATGACTGGACAAAAATACATCCGAAGTCATGATCTGACCACATGTGGCCTAATATTCCTTAATGGCGCTTGCTCGGGCTACAACATCATTAAATTCTATGCCCGAAGTTTTGATTGTATAAAGGAGCAGACGAACTTCCTTCACGTGAACTCTGCCATCCACCTCGGAAAGCTTATAGAGATGCACAAATACATTCAGTTTCTCTTCATCTGAACACACATTTAGCAAATCAACTCCGGCCATATAGATTTCCCGCTCCGATTTGCCTTTAATGGAAGATTCAAATTCCTTAAAGATGGCATCAGGAATGTTTTCCCGTTCTTTAATACGGCCCAGAGCGGTGTATTCATTCGCATCGATAATGCCGTCTGCACTTATTAGAAGATGAGCTATGTAAAGGAGACCTAATTGTGAGTTGCGGGTAGATGGCATTCGGGCATTCTTTGGTTTAAAGATAGGCAGAATTGCATGGAATTAAACTTGATGCAAGATTGGTGTAAGATTAGGATAGACTTTGAAATATAATGAAAGCCGATAAATAAGCTACTGCGGTCATATATACCAACTGAATAAGTGGCCACTTCCACCCCTTTGTCTCGCGTTTAACGACTGCCAATGTACTCATGCATTGCATGGCAAACGTATAAAATACCAACAGGGAAAGTCCTACCGCAGTGGTGTATCTCGGACCTCCGGTTTGTGGGTTAATTTCGGATTTTAACTGAGTCTTTATGGTTGTCTGATCCTCGGTGCTGCCTAAACTATAAATGGTGGCGATCGTGCTGACAAAGACCTCGCGGGCAGCAAAGGAAGTTACCAGGGCAATTCCAATTTTCCAATCATAACCCAGGGGTGCGATCATCGGCTCGAGGCCTTTGCCGATTATTCCTGCATAAGAATGCTCCAGTTTATAGGCTGCAACACGGTCTTGTATTTCCGCCTCCGTCAATGTCTGCTTGGAGGCTTGCACCAACACAACAGCTTCTGCCTGATTCATCTGTTCAGGGGGGCCATAGCTGGCAAGTACCCATAACACAACGGATATAGCCAGAATCACTTTACCCGCCTCAAACACAAAGGACTTGGTTTTCTCTACGATTGTATAGCCTACGTTTGCCCATTTTGGTTTGCGATAGGTTGGCATTTCCATTATCAAATAACTCCGTTCTTCAGTTTTAATGATGAACTGAAGAATGAAGGCGGAGATAATTGCGGCAAAAAAGCCCAATAGGTACAATCCCATTAACACCAGCCCCTGGTAATTGAAAAACCCAAAGAGCTTATCCTCCGGAATAATCAAGGCAACCAAAATGGTAAATACCGGAAGCCGGGCCGAACAGCTCATAAAAGGGGTAACGAAAATAGTAATCAGCCGGTCCTTCCAGTTTTCAATTGTGCGGGTGGCCATGATGGCGGGAATGGCACACGCCATTCCTGAAATAAGCGGAACTACACTCTTGCCGTTTAACCCAAACTGTCGCATGATTTTGTCCATCAGGAAAACAACCCGCGCCATGTACCCGCTCTCTTCCAATATGGAAATGCAGGCGAACAGAATAGCGATCTGCGGGATGAAAATTACGATGCCGCCAATACCCGGAATTATTCCTTGTGTGATCAAATCAAAAAGCGGACCTTCAGGAAAAAGGCGATCCAATGAATTGCTCAATCCTGCAAAAGAGTTGTCAATAAAATCCATCGGTATTTGCGCCCACGCAAATATCGCCTGGAATATAAGGAAGAGTACCGATAAAAAAATAAGGTACCCCCATACCTTGTGCGTAAGTACCCGGTCGATGCGATGCGAAAATTTCTTCCATTCAGGATCCGATGTCTTGAGTGTGACTTTAGTTAGCAGATCCTGAATAAATCCGTAACGGGTTACCGTTTCGGCTCCCTGGTATTTATGCGGAAAAAATTTCTCTGCCTTCGCAAGTTGTGTAATGAAATCACGATCGGCCTGCGAAAGAAAAATCAGATTCTCTGTTTGTTGCAAATATTGATAGGCCTCATAATCGGTAGTGAGACGGAAGCGCGATCGGATTTGAGCCACCAGGGGTTTGATCTCCTCGTCAATCTGAAAAACCGGTTTCGAAGAAGCCTTCACCGGGCCAGCCAATATTTTTTTCAGGTCCTGAATTCCCTGCCCTGTACGCGCATTGATCATGACTACCGGTACATCCAGCGAGGCGGATAGTTCCTGTACATCAATGCTTTGCCCGGATTGTGCCGCCAGGTCCATCATGTTTAATGCCAACACCGTTGGCAATCTCAAATCCATCAACTGCGTAAGCAGCAGCATACAATTTTTTAGGTTGGTGGCGTCTGCCACCAGCACCACGCAATCGGGATAGTGAGGTCCATGTTGATCAGCGAAAATCTCCGCCACAATTTTTTCATCCAGCGTTCTTGGGTAGAGGCTGTAGATTCCGGGAAGGTCGATGATCTCCGCCTGCACCTGATCCGAGAGATGACAAAGGCCTGTCCTCTTATCTACCGTGATGCCCGGAAAGTTTCCAATCTTTTGATTGAGACCCGTAAGTTGATTGAAGAGTGAAGACTTTCCTGAATTGGGCTTTCCCGCCAACGCTACTTTAATCTTCTTCGCTGCCATTGACTAATTCAAGATAACGATGGTGGATGCCTCCTGAACCCGCAAAGAAAGATCGTAGCCGGAAACGCTTACACACACCGGATCGCCCAAGGGGGCAGTGAAATTGAATCGAACCGCGGTACCCGGTAAAAATCCCATCTCAAGAAGCTTAACAGATAAAGTTTCGTCCAAAAAACCCGAAATCACGGCCGATTCCCCAGGTTTCATGTCTGCAACACTCTTTAACGGCTCCAATTTCTTATTTAGATTAATTTTAAACAGTGCGAATATAGGTTTACACTGAGAGTTTAACAATGATTATCTTCGGAGGTGAAAAAGAAAGTGCAGAAACCAAAAAAAGAAAAACAGACCGGGAAACCGACCGAAAAAAACCAGACCGAAACGGACGATCGATTTGACTTTGGTGGCCTCCCAAAAATGAATCTCAAAAAAAATCTCGGGTGCGGATAATTAACCAACCATGAAAAAGGTATTCTTTAAAACGCTGGCCCAACTTAATAAAGTCATCATGCCTCGCATCAGCAAACGCGACCTTACCCGGCTTACGAAGTGGGAGAAAGCTATTGTCGCCTACCGCTATTGGGTAACTACGAACGCACTGGATTGAACTTAAAAACTCTCGGCAAAAAATACCCGTTTTACCCGCTCGCTGGTATTCGTTAAAATTTCATAGGGAATAGTTTGGATGCTGTCAGCGACCGTTTGGATTGGCAGTCTTTCTCCGAAGATAATCACATCATCTCCTTCATGAGCATTAATACCGGTAACATCAACCATAGTCATATCCATGCACACATTCCCAACTACCGGAGCCAACGCGTCATGAATCATCACCTTACCCACACCGCGGCTGAAACTACGACTAAATCCATCGGCATACCCAATGGCAATCGTGGCTACCCTCATGTCTTTCTGTGCACGTCCCCATCGTCCATACCCTATCGAATCACCCGGCTTTATAGTTTTGATTTGAGAAATGACGGTCTTAAGGGTTGCGACCGGTTTCAACTCCAGAAATGCATCAGCGGTCGGATTAACTCCATACAATCCTATGCCCAGCCGAACCAGGTCCATCTGATAGTGGGGCAATCGTAGAATGCCGGATGAGTTTAAGATGTGCCGGATGGGGTTGATCTCTAATTCCTGCGCAACTCGTTGATACGCCTTCTCAAAAATCTCAACCTGTGCCTTTGAGTACGAATCATGCTGCTGCTCATCGGCCCCGGCCAGGTGCGAAAAAATACTGGCTACCGAAATATTTGGTTGTGATTTTAAGATGCGCACGGCTGCCTCCAAATCACCAGGTTCCAACCCCAACCGATGCATCCCCGTTTCTATCTCCAAATGAATTCGGCAGGGTCGATTTTCTAAAAACCGAACCAGCGAATTGAGCAGGGCGAGACTAAAGACAACGGGTTCCAGATTATTCGCAAGGAGGGTTGAATAACTTTCCTCCGAAGAATTCATTACCATGATGGGTAGTGTAATGTGATTTTTCCGAAGCTCAACACCTTCATCTGCATAGGCTACTGCTAAATAATCCACCCGATGATACTGCAGTAAATTGGCTACCTCTTCACTACCGCTGCCATAAGCAAACGCTTTCACCATCGCCATCAGTTTTACTCCGGGCTGCAGTCGTGATTTAAAAAAGTTGAGGTTGTGCACCATCTTATTCAGGTCAATCTCCATGCGGGTGCCATGCACTTTACGCAACAACCGATTCACCAAGCTTTCAAACTGAAATGCTCTTGCCCCTTTGACCAGGATTGTTTCTTGCTGAAAGGTGTCCCAGTGGATTTTCTGCAGCGCTTCCTCCGTACTCGGATAAATTTCCGTTTCAATACCTTTTGATGGCACCCAGTTCTGATTTCTTTTGAAGACCGGGCCAACGGCAATGAATTTGTGGATGCCGCCTTTCAGGATCAACTCGTGGATTCTCGTGATCAGTTCTTTTTCCTCAAGTCCGGTTTGTAAAATATCCGACAGGATTAAGGTCTTTTTCTTCTTCTGCAATCCCGCCATGAAATCAAGACTGATTTGCAATCCGCCCAGATCATTATTATAGCTATCATCGATTATCTGGCAATTATTGATTCCTTGTTTAAGCTCCAATCGCATTGCCACCGCCTGTATGTGCAGAACTCGCTCCTGAATTGCCGGAGGCGGATAATTCAGTTTTAACAGGAGTACAATGCAGTGTATGATGTTTTCAACTGATGCCCGATCTGAAAACGGGAGATCAAACTGCATTACACCTGCATTACCTGTTAGGGTAATTTTATTTTTTTCCTGCTGTACATGATAATCCGCTTCCTGTTCAAATCCCCAACTGATAGCGGGAATTTTCTGCCTTTCAACCTCCTGATGTACAATTGAATTGTCTGAACAGTAGATCAAGGTGTCTGCCCGGGCGAATAAGTGAAGTTTCTCCCTTGCTTTTACAAGTGCCGAATCAAATCCTTCATCGTGAGCGGTACCCAGATTGGTAAAAATACCGACCGTTGGGCGGATTATCTTTTCAAGCTTTTCCATCTCCCCGGGCTGTGAAATACCCGCTTCAAAAATCCCAAGTTGATGGTAGGGTTGCAGTTGCCAAACAGACAGTGGCACCCCGATCTGAGAATTATAACTGCCTGGATTTTTAGCAATCTGAAAATCGGGGCTCAGCAATTGAAAAAGCCATTCTTTAATAATTGTTTTTCCATTGCTACCGGTAATTCCAATTACAGGAATGGATAACTGATTTCGATGAAATGCAACTAAAGCTTGCAGGGCTGCAATCGATGAGTCGACCCATAAAAAATTTGCCTGCGGATAGGATTCATAGTTGCACGGCTTCTCTACAACAAACTGACGAATGCCCTGACGATACAATTCCGAAATGTATTGATGCCCGTCATGGCGCTCCCCGGTAATGGCAAAAAAGAGCGCTGTTTCAGACAGTAAAATCTTTCTACTATCAAGCACCACATCGCGAATTTCACGATCGTTAAAAAGCTGCTTCAAAACCCCTGAACAAATGGCCGGCAACTCAGAAAATCGTATCATACTCAAAATAACCTGGCCCCATTGGGCACTGTTTTATCAATCGAGCAAAGAACCACTCTTTTGCGGTCATCCGGAAAGCCGGTAACGAGTACCTCCGAAATAAAATTGGCAATCTGGCGGGGTGGAAAATTAACTACACATACCACTTGTCGCCCGACCAGAGTGGCAGGGGTATAGAGGTCAGTGAGCTGGGCGCTCGATTTTCGGACCCCCAATTCAGGTCCCAAATCAACCCAAAGTTGAAAAGCTGGCTTTTTGGCCTCAGGAAATAATTCGGCCCGAAGGATGGTCCCAGCTCTCAGGTCGATTTTATTAAAGTCTTCTAAAGTGATCATTATCAAAAAATTATTACTTTGCAAAGCTAATCCCGATTGTAATTTTTATTATTGGGGAAAGTCAGGAATATGATGAAAAACAGGTATTGTCCATGGCTGGCAGGTTTATCAATGATGTTCATCGTATTGGCTGCAACTCCTGTAGTTGCCCAGGAAGGCAGTCCAATTAATGAAACCCCTGAACTGTACCCGTATCCGGATGCTTCCTTAAAAGAAGAAAAACCACTCTTGTCTGAGCCTGAAGGAAAGGTAAGTTCAAACACCCTCCGTGAAACGGTGATTACACCTTCTCCCTCAAAATCGAAAACAAAGAACTCTGACTCAAAACCAACCGCCACGGGGAAAGCTGAGGAGGATGCTTTGTCCTTCAATTTCCTGTACTACATCATTCAGAAATTCAAGATTTCTGATATCGTTGATCAATAAGCCGAATCAGGCAGGCTTTATTCTTGTAAATAATTAATTTTGCAACTTTGTTGCAATTTGAGAAAAGCTCTCCTTTCAGTTATTATCCTCGTACATGGGACTAGCCTGCTGTCGGGTCAACCTCCGTGCAATCTCATCATCTCCGGTAAGGTGCTTGATGAAACCGGAAAACCATTACCAGGAGCCACCATCTGGATCAAGGAGCTAAATCTTGGCCTGGTCTCCACAGCAGAAGGTACATATTCCTTCACCCAACTATGCCCAGGCACTTATTCTTTGGAATTCAAATTTCTTGGGTTTGAAACGCAGCAGCGCTCGGTTGATTTGGTCAAATCAGAATGGGTAGATATAAGGTTGTTGACAACCAATGAGATTCTGGAAGAAGTTGTTATTTCCGACCATCGGGAAGTTGTAAGTAAAGGAAATAACTTCTCAACACTTTCGGCAAAACAATTGGATGAAGTAAAGGGCCGGTCGTTGGGGGAAACTCTGCAGGGGGTAACCGGGGTAAATACCATTCAAACCGGCCCGGCTATATTCAAACCCGTTATCCACGGAGTTCATAGTCAACGAATTTTAATTCTCAACAATGGAATTCGCCAGGAAGGCCAACAGTGGGGAGCCGAACATGCCCCTGAAATCGATCCTTTTATCGCAACCAACCTGGTAGTTATTAAGGATGCCGGAGCCATTAAGTATGGTACGGATGCGATTGGAGGTGTGGTGGTGGTTACTCCTGCGGAGTTACCAGCGGATCAGCCAATCGGTGGTGATTTTCACCTGATCGGAAACAGCAATGGTCGAGCAGGTATTGTATCCGGTCTTTTGGAGGGCAGTATTCTAAAGAGCAAGGGTTGGGGTTGGCGAGTTCAAGGCACCAGCAAAACGTCTGGTGACTCTCATGCAGCCGATTATAATCTGTCCAATACCGGCTTTCGCGAACTGAATTATTCTGCCTCCACCGGATATCACAAGGAGAACAAAGGCTTTGAGATCTTTTACAGTCATTTCAACACGACCATTGGAATCTTGCGGGGCGCTTCCACCAACAGTACCGAAGACCTGGAAAATGCATTTGAACGAGAGCCTCCCCAATACACGGAGGATTTCACCTACGCCATTGATCAACCGCGCCAGGAAGTAAGTCATGATTTAGTTAAGCTGAACGGACACATCCGCAACGGAAAAAATCTTTTCAATCTTCAGTATGGATTTCAATACAACAACCGCGAAGAATACGATGTGAGGAGAGGGAGCTTAAAGGAAGTGCCGGCCCTGGGGTATAAGTTGTTTACCCAAACGCTCGATTTTGAGTGGGAAACAACATTAAGGTCAGGACGAAGCCGGAGCCGGGGTATAAATGGAATGTGGCAGGATAACAACAAGATTGACGGAACGCAGACCATTCCTTTCATTCCAAATTTTACAAATTACTCAGGGGGCCTTTTCTGGATCGAGAAAATTTCAACACCCCGGTGGGACTGGGATTTCGGAGCGCGGTACGACTACCGGTATTACGAAGTGGCTGGTTTTGATTTTAAAAATGAATTGTATCGATCAACCTTATCCTTTGGCAATGCAAGCGCAGCAGCCGGTGCCACTTTCAAACTCAATCGCACAAGCTCGTTGACAAGTAACCTCGGCAGCACCTGGCGCCCGCCCAATGTTGCTGAACTATACAGCCTGGGCACACACCAAAGCGCTGCCGCTATTGAATACGGGTTACTTCTAGACGAAACAACCAATGAGGTGCTCGATCTCAACGAAGTTGATTTCAAATTGGAACAGGCGTTGAAGTGGGTGAATACCTATCGAATGGAAAGTGGACCCTGGCAAGTGGAGCTCTCCGGCTACCTTAACTACATCTACAACTACATCTACTTAAAACCACGGGGAGTAACTCAAAACACACGCGGTGTGTTTCCTTACTTTCGGTACAGTCAAACAAATGCTTCGTTTTTGGGTGCTGATTTCATGGCGCACTATACGCTGACCACCGCACTCACGGTCAAAACAAAAATTTCATTGCTCCGTGCAGCTGATGAAACGCAGGAAGATTATCTCATTTTCATTCCTTCAAATAGGGCAGAGGTTTCTTTTCGCTATCAATTGGATAAAGTGGGTTCATGGAAAGATTTTTATGTTGACCTCACGGGGAATTATGTGGCCCGGCAAAATCGTGCTCCCCGCGTGATTCCAATTGAAGATATCATTGATGCGAAAGAAATGGGCGTTGACATCCTTGCACAAGATCCTCGTAACTTCGATTTTCTCCCACCACCGGAAGCTTACTTCCTTCTCGGTGCCAACCTGGGCATCTCGAAGCCAATTCATAACTCACTCCTTCATTTCAGAATCTCCATTCAAAATGCGTTGAATGAATCGTACCGTGAATACACCAACCGGATGCGATACTATGCCGATGACCTGGGAAGAAATGTAACAATCGCGCTTAAATACAGTTTCTGAGACAAAGATTTGCCCATTTCGGAGTAAACCTTTATTATTGCAACAATGTTGCATAAATATCACGATATGAAAAAGTTATTCCTGGGGCTATTTTTAGTAGGTTTTACAAGTTTTCTTGGCGGGTGTGGTGATGATCCTGAGCCTGAGAATATTCCAGAACTCATCACCAAGGTGACGTTAACTTTTACCCCAACCGGAGGGTCCCCATTTGTTGTCACCGCTACCGATCCGGATGGTGAGGGTTCACAAGACTTACAAATCGATGGGCCGATTACCCTGGTAAAAGGAACCCCCTACACATTGGCTATTGAATTGATCAACGGCCTGTACGACCCTGGTGAAGATGGCTATAACATTACAGAAGAAGTACGCAGTGAAGGGGAGGAACATCAGTTCTTCTTCAGTTGGTCGGATGGTAGCTTTTCTGTTCCTACAGGGACTGGAAACATCGGCAGCAATGGCGTAGTCAATTATCAGGACGAAGATGAGAGCGGGCTTCCGATCGGGCTCACTACGGAATGGACAACTGCCACAACTCCGGTTAGTGGTAAGTCGTTTCGGATTGTGCTCAAACACCAGCCGGGCATCAAATCCTCGACTTCAACATCCGCTGACGGAGAAAGTGATTTGGACATTACATTTGGACTGACCATTAATTGAGCATTGGGTTAACCGGTAGACCTGGTGCTTTGACTCAATCCATATAACATTTTGTAAGTTACATTTTGTAAGTTACATTTTGTGAGTTATCTTTACCGGCCAATGAATGAGCCCATCAATCCGTTTCCCATTTATGGCTATTTCGGGCCTGACTACTTCTGCAACCGCGCGCAGGAGACGAATGCGATCATCTCGGCCCTGAAAAATGGCCGTAATGTCACGTTGTATGCTCCTCGAAGAATTGGTAAAACCGGGCTGATCCATCACGTTTTTCATCACCTTGGCAAAAAATGGAACTGCATTTATCTGGACGTTCAGGAGTCTTTTTCTTTTAAGGATTTTGCTAATAACCTGCTGGAGGCCGCTCTTAATGCGGTTTCTAAAAATAAAACGCTGCTAAAGCAATTTCAGGACTGGTTGCTGATGCTGCGCCCCGTGATGTCGGCCAACCCCCATTCGGGCAATCTTCAACTGGAGATTGAATTTGCGAGTGAAAACCATCAACGGGCTACTGTAAAGGAAGCCTTAAAACTTTTGGATTCGTTTGGTCCAGGTGTGATAGCCTTAGACGAGTTTCAGCAGATTACTTCATGGGAAGTAGATACCGTTTCCGTTGAGGGTTGGATCCGATCAGAAATGCAACAATTAAAAAACTTACGCTTTATTTTTTCCGGCAGCCAGTATCACCTGCTTTCCGAAATGTTTACTTCTGCCAAGCGGCCCTTTTATGCTAGCACACAGGCTGCCTCCATTGGTAAAATCCCAGCCGAAGATTATACTTCGTATATCCGGCAACACTTCAAAACCAACAATCTTAATATCGCCCAGGACGAAGTGAATCAAATACTGACCTGGGCCGATGGCAACACGTACAATGTTCAGCTTCTATGCAACCGGGTTTTTTCAAAAACTAAAAAGGAAACTACCCGCGAACTGATTGATACATCCATCCTGGAAATTTATGCTGAAAATAAACTCTCGTACCTGGCACTAAGTAATTCAATGTCAAAGTACCAGTGGCAGGTACTAACCGCCATTGCGTTGGAAGGGAAGGTTTATCAAACCACGTCAAAAGACTTTATTACACGTCATAAACTGGGATCAAGCGCTTCTGTGCTTCGGGCTTTGGAGTTTCTCACTTCCCGTGAGCTGGTATATCAGTATCTGGAAGATACCGGAAAATCGTATTACGAAATTTATGACATCATTCTGATGCGGTGGCTTCAAAAGAAATGAAGTAATTTTAAACAACTCATTCCAATTAAGGTTATTCAAAAAACTGAAGCGCTATCAAAAAGTTTGAAATTCCTGCTTACTATCGGTCCTCTATTACCGGCAAGGTCAAAGAAAGCCGCAGACTAAAAGATCTGCGCAAGCAGGATTTTTCTCCCACTGTGCTGGATTTCGGGCCGGTTCAATTTATTCTGGCACGACATTTTGGCTTCTGTTATGGCGTTGAAAATGCCATTGAAATCTCCTATCGGGCACTCGAAGAATCCACTGGCAAAAACGTTTATCTCCTGAGCCAGATGATTCACAATCAGGAAGTAAATGCGGATCTTGAATCCCGGGGTATCCGGTTCATTATGGATACGGATGGAACCCAATTTATTCCCTGGGAGAAACTCACAAAAGATGACGTAGTGATCATTCCAGCCTTTGGCACCACGTTGGAGATTGAACATCTGTTACAGGATAAAGGTGTAGAGGTTCAAAAGTATAATACCACCTGTCCCTTTGTTGAGAAGGTGTGGAACCGAACTGAAAAATTAGGGAGAGAGAATTACACCATCATTATCCACGGCAAACCTAACCACGAGGAGACCAAGGCAACATTTTCGCACAGTGCACACAACGGACCCTCGGTGATTGTTCGAAACATAGAGGAAGCGCAACAGTTGGGCAATTATATTTTGGGGCATAAATCCAGGGCTGAGTTTTACGATGAGTTCGCAGGGAAATTTTCTACAGGATTTGATCCGAATGTGCACTTGCTGCGCGTAGGGGTGGTGAATCAAACAACCATGCTTGCTTCTGAAACCCAGGGTATTGCTGATTTCTTCAAACAACTCATGCTTTCAAAATACGGATCGGAAAACTTGAAAGATCACTTTGCCGACACGCGCGACACACTGTGTTACGCCACCAATGACAACCAGGATTCAACCTATCAACTGCTTGCCGTGGCTGCCGATCTTGCCATTGTCGTGGGAGGGTATAACAGTTCAAACACTTCGCACATTGTCGAGTTGTGCGAACGAAAATTCCCGACCTTTTTTATTAATTCAGAAACGGAAATCAAATCCCGAACGGAAATTCATCACTTTAACTATCCACGTAAAGAAAAGGTAATAACGCGCGAGTTTCTTCCCGATAAAAGTCCGGTCCGGATTATTCTTACCAGTGGTGCGTCCTGTCCAGATACCCTGGTGGACCGGGTCTTGTTAAAACTGGCCGGCTATTTTGAACCCCTCAAAAAATTAGAGGACGTGCTGGCAACCTATTGATTCTCTTTCTGGATCAACTTTGTACTTTTGGTGCGTGAGAACACTTCTAGCTGGCCTGCTTATTTTCATTTCGATAGCCCCGTCAGCTGGCCAGGAAAGCCGTGATACGGTAAAAGTTTTACAAGCAATAACCATTCGCTCATACGAGGCAGATCGGCCCTTGCTTCAGGTGCCGGCTTCCGTTGGGTTGATTCAGCAAGAGGACTTACTTCGATTCAGCAATGCGTCTTTGGTCCCCGCTGTTAATACGTTGCCGGGAATACGCATGGAAGAGCGCTCGCCAGGCAGTTATCGGTTTTCTATCCGGGGTAGTTCATTGAGGTCCCCGTTTGGAGTACGCAATGTAAAGGTGTACTGGAATGAACTTCCGCTTACTGACGCAGGGGGCAATACCTACCTCAATCAACTGGACGCAAATAGTATTAATCAAATAGAAATTATAAAAGGGCCGGGGTCAAGTTTGTATGGCGCTGGAACGGGGGGGGTACTTCTTCTAAAATCTCCGGAGCCGATTAATGAATCTGCCCTTGCAGGTTCATTCATGACCGGTAGTTTTGGACTTACCAACTACCAGCTTTCCTTCCGGCAAGGCAATGAAAACAGCGGCCATTACGTTGGCTATCAACATCAGCAAGCAGATGGATACCGGGAGCAAACCCGCATGGTTCGGGATCAACTGAACAGCACGTTCCGTTTTACGGTATCTGATAAAGAGGAGTTGGAGACCGCTATCTTCTATACCGACCTGTATTATCAGACTCCGGGCGGGTTGACCTTATCCGAATATGAAGCCGACCCGCGACAAGCCAGACCAGCAGCCGGCCCAAACCCTGGGGCTGTTACCCAGCAGGCTGCCGTTTCACTGCGTTCATTTTATACAGGTGTTTCGCACCAATATCACTTCCGTAAAAATTTACATAACCGCACGGGAGTTTATGGCAACTTCGTGCAATTTGAAAACCCGTCCATTCGAAATTATGAACGAAGAACCGAACAGAATTTCGGTGCGCGTTCTACCACGGACTGGTCTTTGCAGTTAGGTTCCTGGAATGGAAAGCTGATTGGCGGGGGAGAATTCATGCACGGTTTTTCGCCTATAAAAACGTATCAAAATCTGCAAGGGGTTCCTGGCTCACTTCAAAGTGATGATGAAGTTCGGGCGCTGCAATACAATCTCTTTGGTCAGGGAGAATTGAATAAAAATGCCTGGCTCTTAACCGGAGGACTAAGTGTTAATTGGGTTAGCTACCGCCTCATTCGATTATCCGATGTTCCGCCTATGCCCGAAGAAGTGGATTACACTCCGGTTTTTACCCCGCGCCTGGCGGTCTTGAGAAAACTTAATGACGTCTTTTCTGTGCATGGAAACGCCAGTTGGGGATTCTCTCCACCCACGCTCGCAGAAGTACGACCTTCCAATGGAGTTTTTAATAAGGATCTCCAATCGGAAAAAGGAATGCAATTGGAACTGGGCGCCAAAGGCTATTTTGCAAACCGCAAGTTTTTTATTGATGCTTCCCTCTACCATTTTGGATTTGATGAAACCATCGTGGTACGGAGGGATGCGGATGGTGCCGACTACTTTGTAAATGCCGGTGCAACCAATCAAAATGGGATTGAATTCTTACTGCACTGGCAGCCCTCGGTATCGGGTTCGCTATCAAAACTTAAAATTTGGTCGGGTTTAACATTGAACGATTATATCTTCAAAGACTACATGAAAGATAATGTGTCGTATAGTGGAAATGAATTGACCGGTGTGCCGCGCCAGATTGTAACGGGTGGAATTGATATTGAATTATGGCAACGGCTGTACGGGTATTTTACGATCAACTACACGTCTTCATTGCCATTAGATGATGCGAACACAGTATACGCAAAGGGGTATACCTTGCTGGGCTTCCGGATTGGTTACAAGGCATCGTTTGTCCGCGATTTACCGGCTGAGTTTTTTGTAGGCGCTGATAATTTGCTGGATGAAACCTATAGCTTGGGAAATGATTTGAATGCAGCTGCTGGTCGCTACTACAATGTTGCTCCTGGAAGGAATTACTTTGGTGGAATCCGGTTTGCGTTGAATGTAATACGATCCAAATAGGCGTTCAGACATGCTGTTTAATGCTTCCTGTGGGCCTTTGTGTGAAAACCCAGAAGTTTAGCAGGATTCTGTGTTTACTATTTTTTACCTTTAAGGATACAAGAAGCAATACACCCAAATCATTATGAAAATCAAATACCTTTTTTCCGTTGTGATACTGGTATCACTTGGCACACTTTCATCCTGCGACCTTTTTGATAGCGCGGATGACATCTCGTTTGACGTTGTTTTACCCCTGGATTTTGCGATTAATGAAACACAAGACAACCCCAGTGGAAAATCCTACACGGACTCTGAACTGCTGGATGCAGCATCAGACCCTGAAGTGGCTAAATACGCCAGCAAAATTCAGGAGTTTACCGTGAACAAGATTACGTATACAATTTCTGGCGCCAATCCGAATACGGTAACATTTACCAACGGTACACTTAAAGTTGCATCCAGTGGTAAAACGATAGCCTCTGCAAGTTCGGTAAGTCTTGCCAATCCTTCGGAGACGGAATTGACTTCGGATATAGCGGGATTCAATGAATTAGCCGCTTCCCTTTTAAACGATAAACAAGAACTTATTCAGCTTCAAGGGACACTTTCTAAAACCCCAGTAGCCTTCAATGTAAAATTCAAATTTTACGTTACGATCACTGCAGATGCACTTTAGACTATACTAAAAGCTAGTAAAATGCCCTTCCTAAGAAGGGCATTTTTATTTCGCTTTGTGCTTCAAATCGGCCACAATCATCTCAGCATGTATGCGCGAGTTTTCTATAAACCATTTGTTGGTTTTTAATCCTCCGCAAACCACTCCGGCCAAATACAGATTGGCTACATTCGATTCCATCGTTTCTTCATTGAATTGCGGTGTGTGAAATTCATCCTCCTGAAATGCAATCCCCATCGACTTCATAAAATCAAAGGGTGGTTGATACCCGGTCATGGCCAACACAAAATCATTCTCCAGAGTTTTTGCCCCGGCTGGTGTTTTTATCTCAATCGTTGATGGAGTGATCCGCAGCACCTCTGTATTGAAATAGGCCTTGATCGATCCTTCCTTTATCCGATTTTCGATATCGGGCTTCACCCAATATTTCACACTGTCGCGCAGGGCGGGTTCACGAACGATCATGGTCACTTCGGCTCCTTTGCGCCAGGTTTCCAACGCTACATCAACGGCTGAATTAGCCGCTCCAATCACCGCAACCTTTTGCCCAAAATAAGGATGTGGCTCATCGTAGTAGTGCTTTACTTTGGGCAAATCTTCACCCTCCACCTGCAACAAGTAGGGTAAATCATAAAACCCCAAGGCAAGAATAATTGCTTTCGTTTGGTAGGTTCCTTTGGATGTCTCAACTTCAAAATACTTGGGGCCCTTTCGCACCCGATTCACAGGCTCGTATAATTTCACATGCAGGTTCCAACTGGAACATACCCTGCGGTAATATTCCAGTGCTTCGGGTCGCGTTGGCTTGGGATTATTGGAAATGAACGGAACCCCTCCGATTTCGAGTCGATCGGAAGTGGAGAAAAAAGTCATATTGAGAGGATAATGATATAAGGAATTTACCAGGCACCCCTTTTCAATAATCAGGTACTTAAGCTGAGATTTCTGTGCTTCGATACCACACGCCAGACCAATCGGGCCGGCTCCGATAATAATTACATCCTGAATTTCCGTTGGCAAACTTTCCATTGAATTATTCAGCAATAATGAGATAATTTCGGCTTTAAATCTACCCCTATGAATCGCCTTATTCTATTGCTCCTGATTCCCGTACTAAGTTACAGCCAGAAACAAATCACTATCGATGACGTAACCATCAACAACACCTTCGCTCAAAAATCGGTTTCCGGAATTAACTGGATGAACGATGGGAAGTTTTATTCCTCATTAACCGAAAATAAAATTCTAAAATATGATGTTTCAACCGGGCAACCTGCTGAGGTGATCGTGGATGGAAACACACTAACACCATCGATTCAGATTCAAAGTTATAGCTTCAGCCAGGGCGAAAAAAAATTACTGCTGACCACCGCAAGAGAAAGCATTTATCGCAGATCGTTTAAGGCCGACTATTACATCTATGATCTGCTCACCAAAACACTCACTCCACTCTCCAAAAATGGCAAACAGCAATATGCCACCTTCTCGCCCGATGCAAGCCGCATTGCTTTTACCCGCTCCAACAATCTGTATTACGTCAATTTACAAGACATGTCGGAAGTTCAGGTAACCAATGATGGCAAATTCAATCGGATCATCAATGGCAGCACTGATTGGGTATATGAAGAAGAGTTCGGTTTTGCTCAGGCCTTTTATTGGTCACCCGATGGTAAAAAACTGGCTTACTACCGGTTCGATGAATCGATGGTAAAGGAATACAACCTCCAAAAATGGAATCGCGGCCAGTTGTACCCTGAAGATTACCGGTTCAAATATCCCAAGGCCGGGGAAACAAACTCGGTGGTGGAAATTTTCATCTATGATCTGGCAACAAAGCAGAGCGTTCACCCTGACCTGGGATCGGATAAAGACATCTATCTGCCGCGTGCGCAATGGACGGCCGATCCGAATGTTTTTTCAGTTCGAAAAATGAATCGTTTGCAAAATGAGGTGGAGCTCATCCATATTCAGGCAACTACAGGAGAAACACAAGTCATACTTAAAGAATCGTCTGATACCTATGTAGACATGGAGTACACTGACGAGTTGATTTACTCCGCAGACAAAAAATTCTTTATGGCTTCCAGCGAGCGGAGTGGTTACAAACACTTGTACTGGTATTCGATTGATGGTAAATTGATCAATCCGATCACCTCAGGTAACTGGGAAGTAACCCAATTGGTTGCGTTTGATGAAAAAGCTAAAATCGTTTACTATCTCTCCACAGAAGGAAACTACCTCAACCGCACTTTCTATTCCATCTCCCTCGATGGCAAAAAGAAGACAAAGCTTTCGAAGGAAGACGGTACGCACAGCATTAATATGAGCAAAGACTACCAGTTCTATATTGATAATTTCACCAGCGCCAACCAGCCGTTGACGGTAAGTCTATATAAAACAAAAGGAAATGCTTTGGTCAAGGTGCTGGAGGCCAATGAAGGTCTCTCCAAAACCCTCGGTGAGTATACCATTACTGCCAAGGAATTTTTCAAGTTCAAAAGTGCTGATGGTGTCACCGACCTCGATGGCTATCTGATCAAACCTCAAAATTTTGATGCTTCAAAAAATTATCCGGTACTGGTTTATCAGTATAGTGGACCACGGGCCAGCAGTGTAAGCAATTCATTTGCCGGGGGTTACTTCTATTGGTATCAAATGCTGGCACAACAAGGAATACTGGTTGCCGTAATCGACACGCGGGGCACCGGCAATCGGGGCGAAAAATTTGCCAAGATGACGTATAAGCAACTGGGCAAGTATGAATTGGAAGATTTGCTGGCCGGGGCAAAACATTTGGGGGCCTTGCCTTACATTGATGAAACCCGGATGGGAATCTTTGGATGGAGTTATGGTGGGTATATGGCTTCGTTGGCGATGACCAAAGGGGCGGGGGTATATAAGCTGGGTATTGCGGGGGCTCCAGTAACCAACTGGCGCTTTTACGACACGATTTATACAGAACGATTCTTACAGACTCCTCAATTGAATCCGGGTGGGTATGATGACAATTCACCCACTACGCATGCAGCCAATCTGCAGGGCAAGTTTCTTTTAATTCATGGTACCGGTGACGACAATGTTCATTTTCAAAATTCAGTAGCACTGGAAGATGGCTTGATCAGGGCAGGCAAACAATTCCGCTCCTTTTACTATCCTGATCTGCCGCATGGGTGGGGCGGAAAACCCCGGCAGCACCTGGTGGAAATGATGACAGAATTTTTGAAACAAAATTTATAACCATGGCCGGTGATGGCGATCAGGATAAAATCCACTCCAGGCGTTTTGCCCGGCTCGCCATCGCTTCGGTCTTGCTGCTAGCATTCTTTTGGCCCCTGGGAGAATTTTTTTTCTGGATTTTTACTGGGGCCAGTGTTTACTTCGTACTTCTTTCGATTTATTATAAACCACGCCCCACTCAGGCATCGCGCAGTTATGAACAACCGCGCTCGCGATCTGCTCCGTTTACTTCGCCTCAACCCGCTTCGGATGTAAAGAATAAACTCAAGATCATCGCCATCGCAGTAGGCGGCTTTATCTTCTTCATTCTCTTTGTCTTGATGATCATCGGCTTCATTGTTGGAGAGGATCCAACCCCAGAACTCGCATCGGAAAGTGAAATTTCTGCTGATCGGGTTGCCCTCGCCAGCAATCCGAATGATATAAATGCCCTTACCAACATCGGCAATCAGTTTTATGCCAATGCCCAGTACGATTCTGCCGAACGTTACTACGACCGGGTATTACAAATTGATGCGCAAAACAGCAGCGCCATGTTTAACAAAGCACTTGTCTATTATCAGGTGCAGAATTACAATAAATCTATAGAGTGGAGCCGAAAATGTATCTCCCTGTATCCGGACAATGTGGATGCCTATACACTCATGGGCGATAACTACTACACCCAAAAAAATTACAACGAAGCCATTGGGTGGTATCGGCAGGCGTATGAAAAGGGAGCGCGAAATTCAGAGTTACTCAATATCATGGCCTTCATTTATGACGAACAAAACAACCGCAGTGAGGCCATCCGGCTCTACAAAGAAACCTTGGAACAAGACAGCAGTCTGGTGGAGGTGTATGATCGGCTGGCCGAGTTAGAGCCGGGCAATGCCGGTAAATACAAAGCGCTGGCCGATCGCTGGAGATAAGCCATGCCCCCGCCTAACGTCAATAAATATTTCATCGCCCTGCTTCCACCTCCTCCTCTGAAGGATGAAATACATGCATTAAAACTGCACTTTCAGCAACGCTATAACAGTAAGGCTGCACTAAACTCGCCTCCTCACCTCACGTTGCATATGCCTTTTGAGTGGAAGGCAAACAAAGAGGAAAGGTTGATAGCCGCTCTCAAACGCTTTGCGGAGAATCGAAAACCCTTCTCCATTCAGTTGAAAAACTTCGCGTCCTTTCCACCCCGGGTTATTTATATTGATGTTGCTTCTAATGCAGAATTGGATATTCTGCAACGAGATTTACAACGGTATTGCAAAATGGAACTTCAATTGTTTAATGCCCGCTACCGTGATTTACCCTTTCATCCACACATGACACTCGCCTTTCGGGATCTAAAAAAGAACGACTATGAACAAGCGTGGCAGGAGTTTAAAGACCGGTCCTTTTCTGCCTTTTTCGAAGTAAAAAGTCTGATGCTTCTGAAACACGATGGAAAGGTGTGGCAGCCGTGCGTTGATTGCTGCTTTTAATTTTACGACCTTTCTTAAAAACTGAATCATGACCCGCATTCTCCTGCTCTTGCTGATTCTTGTTGAAGTAACGGCTGCTTCCGCACAAACCGGCTCTGAGATTTTGCTCTTTGATCTTAAAATCAAGAAGAATAAAGTCTCCATCTCCAATCCCAAAAATATTTCCAACCATCCCGGGTATGACAATCAGCCAGGATTTAACCGCGAGGAACCAATTATTTATTTCTCGTCCTTCAACGAAGACGGTCGGTCTGATATCCGGGCATACAACTATGAAAAGAATGAGTTAACCTCCCTCACGCAAACACAGGAACGCGAATACTCACCAACACACACCCCCGACAAAGGTTTTATTTCCTGCATCATCCAGCGCGATAATGGGGCTCAGGATCTGGGCAAATATCCGCTGGACGGTGGCGACCCGGTTGTCATCATTGATAATCTAATTGTCGGATATCACGCGTGGGCCGACAACAGCCATCTTGCCCTCTTTGTATTAGGTGACCCCAATACGTTGCATTATATGCGGCTACCCACGAAGGAGGACACCATTCTGGCCCAAAATGTTGGCCGGTCCTTGCACAGAATTCCGGGCGGAGGAATCAGTTTTGTACACAAAATATCGGCAACGGACTGGCAGGTAAAAAAGCTTGATTCAAAAACAATGACCATCACCACACTGGCTCCAACACTCCCTGGGCGTGAAGATCTCGCCTGGTCTCCGAATGGGTTTATCTTCTCCAGTGATGGCTCAAAAATTTTTATTTTGAATCCCGCTGAAAAAGTATGGCGCGAAATTCAGATCACAAGCGGGCAGGAATTATTAAAAGGCGTTACCCGGTTGGCTGTAAGCGCAAAGGGCGATAAGCTGGCCGTGGTGGTGGCTGAGTGAGTCACTTGCTTTTGTAATTGCTTTCATCATAATCCTAGGCTTCTGCAGATATACAACGAACGTAGAGTTAAGAATACTAAAACAAACGATATAACTCTAGGAGATTTACAAGCTATTTTAAATGATGAAGGAATCGTTCCCTCAACTGCAACTTACGATTATCTCGTTGACATATCTAACCTTTTCGAAGGCGGTTATCTTTCGAATCAAGAAGTATTAATTGGGATAATTAGTCTGAGGACAGCGATAGAATTTGATGATAATATTCCTCTGGAGGAAAAATTGAAATTAATAAACGTAAGTTATATTTTAGAAGCTAATATGCTGGAAATTATTGATGTGGTTAATGAAGATGGCGATCCTGTGAATGGGAAAGTTTCGGCATCGCGTCTATGGAGAATTATTCGCTCAGTAATTTTAGTGGCTGCTGTTGGTGCTTTAATAGCGATAGTTGCTATAGGTACTGCGCCAGTTTGGCCTGCTATCATTGGCGCAATAATTATGGGCTCTGTAAGTTTGACTGACGCAATTTTGAATGATTATTGTCACTTTGCTATGCAATGTGATGGGGGATGGAGACAAGATTGTACAAGTGGAGTTTGTGCCCCCTATTGATTTTATTGTTTATGAAACTTTCTTTTATAATTTTATCATTAACATTTTCTCCGTTGGTGTACGGGCAAACAAAAATCATATACGAACAGAAAGCAAAGCGAGACGACTTAATCAAAGTCGAGGGCTTCGACAATAGAAAAGGTGTGATTACCCTTACAGAAGACTCAATATCATTCAAAATTATAGAAGCAAGACCCACCCAACTTAATTTTAGCCTCGCCTATTCCGAGGTAAAATCGATTAACGTGTTTTATGGATTTTTGATTCCAAATAGAATTAAAATAAGGACTTGGGACGGTGAATCATTTAGATTGTTTACCTACCGCAAGAAGCACTTAATACGGCAGACACGAGCAAGACTAAACGCTGTACCAATTTCATCAAGTACCCATCTCCTGAAGTAGTCCGTAAGGGGTTGTACTTTTCTCGAGTTAGAAGAGTTTCTTAAAAAATACAAGCGCATAATACCGTTTTGGAACTTGTCAGTATGCCCCTTAACCATGCAATAAGGTTATTATAGGGAGGACTTCAGGACACAGCCGCCTGGAATAATTTAAGTTCGTTTCAACTGCATATATTACACACAAATCAAAACTATAAAAGTTTACAAAGTGGAAAGGATTGCAACTAACAAAATAATATCATAAACTAAGAAATTCATTATGATACGAATTCTTTTGACTTCAATGTTGATACTTTCATTCGAAGTTACTTACCCTCAGAAAAATTTAGTTGATCGGCAAACACTTATTAAATCGATAGAAAATTCTACATCGAAGGGATTCGATCGAAAAAAATGCAAAGATTTTGAAAACTTTGTATTCTCTGTTTTCATTATTTACTCTGAAAAAGGAAGTGTAGAAGACGTTTTAATTTCAGATTGTGGTGATTGTATCTTGAAGGGCAGGGTAGTGCAAAAAATTAAAGAGGCTCTTCAAAAGAATTCCGAAGATCCCGATTTCTCAAATCGATTTGTGATCTCTATTGTTTATGTAGCGTCTGATTCAAGGAAAAAATCGGAATCTAATAATCTTCCGGTAAATTGGGAATCGGTCTTTAGTGGAGTTCCAATGGAATTACTTCAAAATAAAACGCTCTTATTCAGTGTGCCAGTTGCTCTAACTATAATTGACTCAGCCCACTGAGTTTTCTTCTGCTTGGAACTATCTTATTTCTCACACAATCCTCCTTTTGCAATCCACAATTTTTTAATCTCAAACTGTAGCAGGCCTTCCCGCACAGCCGGGTCGGTTTCAATTACGGTCTGATCCAAGTCGCCCTTCATTACCAGAATGCCGCCCTCATCATCGCCAAAGGTAGCTTCGGTAACCACATTGCCGGTCTTGACAATCTCCTTCAGGTAGTCGTCATGCTTTCGCAACGTGCGGGGAGCATCCTGAATATTAAACTTCGCGATGTTGGGAATGAAGCGGATGAATTGATAGGTCACCATTTCGTACGGTTCCGTTACGGTGCAGGCCCCACCCACATGTGGAAAGTACGGCAACACTTCTACCCGCCACCGATTGGCCTGAACTCCCGGATCTGTCTGCAGCCACCCTTTTACTTGTTCTGTGGAATTCGATTTAAAAATGAAAATACCCCCGCCTCCATCAAACGGTCCCGCGGCCACCAGCTTTTCTTCTTTGGCCAGGCGCTCAATGTTGGCCATATGGCCATCCATTATCTTTTTTAACTCCGCTTCCGGTAATTCCGCTTTATCCTCACGCTTATTCAGAAAAACAAAAATCAAATCAGGGGTTTGTGCATCACTGAAAAAGGGGAGTAGCCACAGCAGGTAGAAAAACACTTTCATAAAACTAAAATTAATGATTCTGCCTTACTTTTCGAGCGGGTGAGCCCCGTTGGTTAACCGCTTCTGCTGACTAATCAGCAAAACTCCAACCAAAATAAGCATCGTGCCCACCAGCTGAAGCCATGAAATGGTCTCTTGCAAAAAGAAATAAGCCATGATAATGGTTGAGACTGGGCCAATGCTGCCGACAATAGCAGCATTATCCGAACCAATGCGCTTGATGCCCTGCACCACCAGGTACGAGGGAATTACTGTTGATAGGACCGCCATGAGGAAACCGTAGGTGTAAACAGTCGGTGAGAAACTGAATAATGATATCTCTGAAGTAAAGAAAAAATGAACCAGCACCCCAACAGAAGCAAAACTCATAGCATAACTATTGAATTTTGAGGCTCCCACCAACGGAATCAGCCGGCCGCTTCCCACAATATAGGCGGCATAGGTAAAGGCACAAATAAAAATAAGCAGTGAGCCCAGCATAAAATTTCTGTTTCCGGCCGTCTGAAGATTCACTTCACTGATGAAAGCTACAAACAAACCCCCATACGTTATGATCAACGCCAGCCATTGGATGGGTTTGATTTTCTCTTTAAAGAAGAGGGATGACATAAGGAGCACCAACGTTGGGTAAACGAAAAGAATCAACCGCTCAATGGCAGCCGTTACGTATTGCAAACCTAAAAAGTCGAGCAGGCTACTGATGTAATACCCAAGGCAGCCAATGAAAGCGACCAGTACCCATTGCCTGTTCGTGAATCGGACATTGGTTTGCTTGCTGGAAGAGACAACTGCTGAAACAAGAAAAAAAGGAAGCGAAAAAATCATCCGCAAGGCAAGTAACGATACGGCATCAATTGAGGTGTCGCGGTACGCCAGCTTGACTAAAATTGCTTTCGTTGAAAAACAAACGGCTCCCAACAAGGCAATAAGAACCCCACCTACAAAGTAGTCAGTCTTTTTCTTATTGGTCATGAGGCCTACTTCAGGTTTTTCATGGCATGATGCGCTGCGCGGGCGGCAAACGCCATGTAGGTGAGTGACGGATTTTGTGTTGAAGTGGAAGTCATGCAGGCGCCATCGGTAACGTAAACATTCGGGCAGGCATGAAGCTGATGGTCTTTATTGAGTAGGGAGGTCTTCGGATCTTTCCCCATACGCACTCCGCCCATCTCGTGAATATCAAGGCCGGGCGCGCGCTGATCATCCCGCACGCGGATGTTGGTGAAGCCGGCTTTTTCGAACATCTCCGTCATCTGCTCCTGATAATCCTTCACCATCTTCTCATCGTTGTCATCGTAGTCCACATTCACCTTCAGAAGGGGTATGCCCCAGGCATCTTTCTCATCCGTACTTAGCGCAACGCAATTTGTTTCCTTTGGAATGGTCTCGCCCATCATATGGGACCCTACGCTCCAAGGGCTATACTTTGAAGGATTGAGAATCTCCTCTTTCAACGTCATCCCAATACCACTCTGATCAGCGTAGTTGTATCGCCCGGCACTAAAACCAGCCGCATAGCCTCTTAAAAAGTCAGTTTCTTGTTTATGCAAATTCCGGAAGCGCGGGAAATAACCACTGGTAGGTCTTCCTCCCGAAGTAGTGTATTCCTGAAACCCTTCATATTCTGCCGATACTCCGGCCCGGTAATTATGAAAGGCCACGTATTTACCCAACAATCCGCTATCATTCCCCAACCCATTCGGGAAACGATTGGAGGTAGAATTCAATAAAATCAAATTGGTATTAAGGGCAGCAGCATTGACAAAAATCACCTCTGCAAAATACTCCTCTGTTTGTTTGGTGTTGGCGTCCACAATCCGCACTCCGGTTGCCTTGCCCTTGGCTTCATCATAAATAATGGAATGAACTACCGCATCTGTGCGCATAGTCATGTTGCCGGTTTTCTCGGCCCACGGCAGGGTAGACGCATTCGCGCTGAAGTAGCCGCCAAATGGACAACCGCGCTGGCACAAGTTGCGACTCTGGCATTTTACTCGTCCCTGCTGTTGATAGTATTCCAGGTTGCCTGTAATGTGAGCACATCGCGCCAGAATCATGTGTCGGGTGTCGCCATAATTTTTCTTCAATTGCTCCTGGAAATACTTCTCAACAATGTTGAGTTCAAAGCCGGGTAGAAATTCTCCATCCGGCAAATTGGGTAACCCGTCCTTGTTTCCGGAAACTCCCGCAAACTTCTCCACATGACTGTACCAGGGAGCTATGTCTTTGTACCGGATGGGCCAGTCTACGGCAAAGCCATCGCGCGCTGGACCTTCAAAGTCAAAATCAGACCACCGCTGCACCTGCCGGGCCCATAACAACGATTTGCCACCTACCTGATAGCCTCGAATCCAATCAAAGGGTTTTTCCTGCACGTAAGGATGCTCCTTGTCTTTCACAAAAAAATGCATCGCATCTTCGCGAAAGGCATAGCACCGGCTCGCCACAGGATTTTCTTCTTTCATCTGATTGGTGAGCTGGCCACGGTGCTCAAACTCATAGGGCAACATGTTGGTGGTAGGATAATCGCGTAAGTGCTTTACATCCCTACCCCGTTCAATAACCAGGGTTTTCACTCCGTGTTCGCAAAGCTCCTTCGCAGCCCAACTGCCACTCATGCCCGAGCCTATTACAATTGCCTGAAACGTACGTTCCTTCGCTGCGTCAATATTCAGATTAGCCATCGATTTTCATAGTTGAAATGCTGCTGATCAATACGGCCCCGTTGTATTCTCCGGGAATTAAGCTATACGGTTTTACTTGGGTCATGATGTATTCAGACATCATAAAGCCCTGAATCGTAAAGCGCTTGGTGAGGCGCAAAAATTCAAGGATTGTCTTTTCATCCTCATCTGTACTTTCATTTGAGATGGAAAGTCCCTGGGCAACAACTTTTTCTTGCTCGGCTTGCTCTAATTTTGAAAAACTGCTGTTTGCAACCTTCTTGCTGAAGGTATTAAAACTTTGGAGGCCTTTTGTGAAAACTCGTTGCTGGTCTGTTTCAATACAATCATTCACCATAACCAGTATAAAATCCTGAACAGCAAGGTCCGATGCCCCTTTGAGACTACCCGGAGGAATGATTGTATCCGCAATTTGCGCGAGTACTTCGCGCATCGATTCAGTCACGTTTAAATTCTGATAAGCTGCCAGAATGTCTTCCGTTTCAAAATTGCAGGAAGGCACCAGCACAGCTCCCCCGCTTAGAATGGCCAGGCTTTTCAATGCTTCACGTCTATGCATCTCAATTTCTTTGTATTAAGGTAAATATATCAATTCAGGGATTACCTTGTAAGCAACGCTTTCACCAATCGATTCAAATCCGCCTCTGTATTATACAAATGCGGGGATACCCGGATGGCATCTCCACGAAAGGAAACCGAAATTTTTGCTTTGGCTATTCGCCTTTTCATGGCGTTAATTTCTGTACCGTCTGGCAGACGAATGCCAAACAGGTGCTTGCCGCGATGGTCCTCGTCCTCAACCCAAAAACCTGCTTCTCGAAGTTGCGCCAACGGTTTTTTGGTAACGGATTCACAGTATTGTTGAATCGCACGAGGCTTCCATTGATTAATTTGCCTGATCGCTTCCAGCAGCATCGGCACCAGAATGAAATTGCTATGCTCACCCACCTCATATCGCAACATGCCCGGTTGATATTCACTTTGGTAATTAACCAGGCCAGCAAAGTTTTCACTGTGTAATCGGTTAATCCAATTTTCCTCAATTGGTTTTCCCTGATCAAAGTACGGTCCATAATAAGCCAGGCCTAATGAATACGGCCCCATTAACCATTTATATCCGCCACACACCAGGGCATCGGGTTGAATTTCGTGAACATCGAAAGGAAGTGCACCTACCGATTGCGTGCCATCGATCACCAATAACGCGCCCACTTCGCGGCTCCGCTTTCGGATTGCCCTTAGATCGAAAAGAGTTCCATCCGCCCAATGTACATGGCCCAGCGCTACTACTTTTGTATTTACGTTAATGCCTTCTAACAGACGTTCGTTCCACTGCTTTGCCCGATTCGTATCGGTATTGGGGGCTGAAATGATTCTGAGTTTCACCCCGGTATCTACCTGTAGACGTTGCCACGGATAGTAGTTGCTCGGAAATTGTTCCGAAGCCACGATGATGTTATCGGTTGCCGTGACCTTGAGATTATGCACCACGTTGGCCATGCCGTAAGAGACGGAAGGAACCAACACGATACGGTTTGCTTCTGCCCGGATTAACTTCCCAAATTCCCTTCTGATTTTCTCAGTCTGGGTATAAAATTCTGAGGCGGAAACACCTGCCGGATTACGCTTCCTTAAAATCCCTTCAATTCCTTTTCGTTCAACAGATTTCAGCAGGGGAGACATGTATGCACAATTCAAATAGACTTGTCCACGCGGTAAACTGAACTTGGATCGTTGATGAGAAATCATGGTTGATTAAAATTATTTCTTCGAAACTTAACGTAATTTGTACGGTTGTTAAACTTAGGGTTACCAATTTTGTCTTAGGTTAATAAATACCTGCAACCGAACGCTATGAGGGCTGAATCTGAATCGTACAAGGGGATTGAATACGTTCGTATCTCCCACCTACCAACTGATCAACAGGAAAAAATTACCGCTAGTCTTTCAAGGGATGTGGTCATCAAGATTCTAAAGGATGGCAACATCATTGATGACTGTATTCCTTATTCGGAATACCTGCATTGGTTCGAGCAGCATCAACAAGGCTCTGTCATCAGGCCTGCTCCGGCACATCCGCAGGGAATTTTTAAGTTATCAATAAAGTGATCAGTCCCAGATTCCTTCCGGAACGATCTCGATAACATTGCCGGCTGGATCGTTAAAGTAAAACGACTCCAATCCATTCTTCCAGATCAGTGTATCGAGAATGGGAATTCCCAGAGCTCTGATTTTTTCCTTATGAATAAGATACTCGGCTTGCGTCACTTCAAAAGCAAAGTGATAATTCCCGAAGGCGTAGTGTGCCGGTGGGCTTTTCTTTGACTGGGAGTCATCCGGATTAAAACATAGCAAGACGCTTGAGCCAGCCCGGAAAAATATGTGACGATCCGGTGCTTCGCTAATAATCGGCAAAGCTAAAAGGTTGTGATAGAACTGCCGGGCCGCTCCAAGGTCCTTCATATAAATACAAGTTTCTTTAATCTGTATAAAATTCATGACCACTGTTGATTATTGTTCCAAATCACCTTTACGGATTCAATCCTCCAACCGGATAGTAAGAAAAAATCGCTCGCTATGGGGTTGAAAATCTGATCATTAGAAGGACCGACTATTCAAGGTCGATTTCTTACCGCCCAGAGTTGTCCACAAAGAACTGATTAATGATAAACGGTACAAATCATTGATAATCAGAAGGATAAATGGTAACATCCTGATAATGTTGACAACTATGGAAAATTGTGGAATTCTATTTAGCCTTATTTTTGCTTCCTTCTAAGTGCTTGAATTCTACCCAATTGCTTTTTTCCTTTCATGCACCTTACATACCGTAATTTTAGAAATCGTTAACAATCAAACTCAATAAAAATAACGTTTTTGCACTATGAAATCTGTCGGGTTACTGGTTTTGGGACTAACCCTTGCGGCAACAGCCGCAGGGCAAATTCCTCAGATAAAATTAAAGGAATTACAACACTTACTGACCACAAAGGGCGAACGTGTGCAAGTGGTAAACTTCTGGGCTACGTGGTGTGCCCCGTGTGTGAAGGAGTTGCCTTTGTTTGAAAAACTAAGACAAGAAAACAACTCCGTTGATATCACCTTGGTCAGCATGGATTTTGATCTGGACCCAGATCCGGGCAAAGTAGAACGATTTGTTACACGCAAGAAGCTGCAAAATAAAGTAGTGATTCTTGCTGAGACCGACCCCAATTCATGGATCGATAAAATCGATAAAAACTGGAGTGGAGCCTTACCGGCCACCCTTGTTGTCAACACGAAAACCGGAAAGCGTAAACTGGTCCAGCACGAATTACACGAGGGCGACCTTGAAAAACTAATAACCGAAGTGTCTAATTAAACCAATTCTGTATGAAACGACTGATGATGATTGTGATTGCCCTGGTTGCTGTAGCCGCCAGCCCGGTAAAGCAAGGGTTTGACGTGGGCGATCAGGCCACCGATTTTAAATTGAAAAACGTGGATGGCAAATTGGTTTCCTTATCCGATTACAAAGATGCCAAAGGGTATGTCGTGATTTTCGATTGTAACACGTGTCCGTATTCAAAGGCGTATAGCCAACGCATCATTAATCTCGATCGGAAATATACAGCCAAAGGGATTCCCGTAATTGCAATTAATGCCAATGAAGGCTCTGGTGACTCGTTTGAAGAAATGGTACGAATTGCCAATAAGAAAAAATTTAACCACCCGTATCTTTACGATGAAACACAGGCTGTGGCAAAAGCCTATGGCGCTACCAACACACCCCATGTGTTTGTACTGACCAAGGAATTGAAAGTTGCCTACATTGGCGCCATTGATGACAGCCCCCGCAATGAAAAGGGAGTTACCAAGCGCTATGTTGAGGATGCCATTGAGGCCGTGCTGGCGGGGAAAGCTGCACCCATAACCAAAACCAAAGCCATAGGTTGCGGTATCAAATGGCGAAGTGCCTCATGAAGCAATTGAAAAGACTTGCATGCCCGGTTGCCCCGGGCTTTTTTTTGTGATCGTTACCCTGGCGCTCACCCTTCTGGTTCCGGATTAGTTAAAATCTTATTGTGATTTACTTTTATCCATCCGTGGGCACGGGTGGTGGCCCGTCTGGAATATAAGCTTTGTATGTGTGCCCCCCCTTCCGTTGATCAAACTCTGAACGGATATCTTTGCGTAACTGTTCGTTCTCAAATAAATCAACCATCGTCATGGCCAATGCTTTTGCGGCAAACACCATTCCCTTATGGCCAATGCTCATACCTCCACAGGCAACTACGCTCCAACCATGCCACGCGGTATTGGGCGGGGCGGTTGTTGCTACCAACGTTATTTCCGGAACGATCCAGCTGATATCTCCCACATCGGTGGAACCTCCGGTAGGATGCTCCTGCGTTTCTTTCAAGGGTTGTATTTTCCCATTCAACCCTACTTGCTCACCTCCTTGCACTTCCTGAATCTTTTTCGCGAAAGCAATTTCTTCAGCGCTGTAATTAATAGGACCCAATACTTCCAGATTCCTCTGCAAGGCGGTGGCACCGGTTCGATTCACCAGAATTTCATAGTCTCCGGTTTGCACTGTTACTTTTGATTCCACCCCAGCGATGAGCGCTGCCCCTTTTGCGATTTCCTTAACCCGGGCAAACACTTCCTCCACTCCTGTTCGTTTGCTGTCGCGTACCCACATCCAGATTTTTGCATATTCTGGCACCACGTTTGGCACATCTCCGCCTTTCATGATCGCATAATGCATACGCACACTGGGTCGAACATGTTCGCGCAACATGTTCACTCCATCGGTAAACGCTTCCAGCCCATCAACGGCACTTCTTCCGTTCCACGGATCAGCCGCGGCATGTGCCGCCTTGCCTTTAAACTCTACAATAAAATCTACCATTGCCTGTGAACTTTGAGTGCTGGCAGCTATCTCTACATCCGGGTGCCAATCCAGGCAAACATCCAAATCAGCAAACAATCCTTCCCGCGCCATATAAATTTTCCCACCCACCGATTCCTCCGCTGGAGTGCCATAAAATCGGATCGTTCCTTTCAATTTCCCCAGCTGAATTAATTCTTTTATCGCTACGGCAGCCCCAAGGCTTCCGGCACCAAAAAGATTATGGCCACAACCATGACCTGCCGCTCCGGCTTCCAATGCTTCTTTTGTTGGCGTTGCCTTTTGGGAAATTCCGGGTAAGGCATCAAACTCACCCATAATACCAATAATGGGTTTGCCTGATCCGTATTCTGCCGTAAAGGCTGTTGGCATTCCTGCCACCCCGCGCTTTACTGTAAAGCCCTGCGCCTCCGCATAGTCGGCTAACTCCTTGGCTGACTTATGTTCGCGCAGAGCCGTTTCTGCATAGGCCCATACTTTGTCGCTGATGGAAATCAATTCCTGCTGATGTGTATCAACGGACTGGATTACGGCCGTCTTATTTGAACCCACGGATTCCTTTCGCTTTTGAGCAAACAATGGTGTAGATATTAATAATACAGCCAAGAGGACGACAGTTTTTCTCATAGAATTAATTGAAGTGTGGAAGTTAAATAATTTCGTATCCTGAATAAAGGTATTCCAACCGAAGGGGGCAATCCGGTGTCTAATGGTTGTAAAGTTGAAGAAATATGAGGCACTTTGTCTTTTTTGTTATTGTCAGTTCGCTAACATTCACGGGTTGTAGTGAAGAGGACATTACGAACGTATCGTGTGATCAGGCGGTTCCGGCCACCGTACGCGATTTATCCGGATTGGATGGCTGTGGCTTCGTTTTTGAACTTGAGGATGGATCCAAGCTTGAGCCTTTCATGCTTGGCTATTGTGGTACACCTCCGTTGCCAAAAGAAGTAACTGAAAATCCGTTGTATAATTTTGAATGGGTGGATGGAAAACAGGTGTTGATTGGTTATGAAGTAGTACCGGATGCTGCCAGCATTTGTATGGTTGGAAAAATTGTGAAAATAACTTGCCTTGAAGAACTCGCATTGCCTGCCGAAAAGTAATATGAAACTAATAACATCTCTTATTTTTTTGGTTTCTATTGCTCTCATTACCTGTAACCCGTATGACCTTCCTGAGGATGTCCCTTCCTGCATTAAAAATCTTGTTAAGAAAAAGGAACCATTGGAGGTATGGCAATACACATTCGATGGCGAAATAGTCTATTTGATGGTGCCCGACTGTTGTGATCAATACTCAACTTTGTATTCAGCCGATTGTGACAGGATTTGCGCGCCCAGTGGGGGCTTCACCGGAAAGGGTGATGGTCAGTGTTCCGATTTTTTTCTACAGGCAAAAGACCAGATTTTACTCTGGAAAAAGGAGTAAGTTAAAACGGGGTACTGGCACCTCCGCCTCCGGATTCTCCACCCCCTCCGGATTCGGTGGATTTAACTTCGGATTGATTTCCGCCCAACGTTTGGGATATCACCAGAGCCTCTACCTGTTCACTCGCCCAGGTGCGGGTTAGTAACTGTTTGCTTATAAAGCCCCTGCGAATTTGCTTCAGGCCGCGCATCAGGAATATGGCAGCGACAATCAACACAACTCCTGCCATCACCAGGACCCACTCCAACTCACCCTCCAAGAAATAATATTTGAATGTGGAGACGGATAAAGCCAGTGCCAACATCCCCACGCGCAACATCACCATGTCTTTATTTTTAATCGCCACAAAAAAATACAGCACGGGGATCGCTACCGTCAAAGAATAAAATATCCCCGCGAAGGGGATCTCCTCGCCTTCCGCCAGTGACAAATCCAAGAGTTCAATACTTGCTTCCCGAACCACCCAATAGTTTGTACTTAGGTAGATCATAATCAGGCTGACCACTTCCATTACTGTCAAATTATTGCGCCAAAGTACAAGCGCACTGTGCTCCCAAATCCGCTTAACACCCCAATAAATGATCGTAAAAACAAACAGGAACACAAAGGGTATTAATTGACGAAGGATTCCACCCGCATCATAGCAAAGAAGAAATATCAAAGCCGCCAGCGAAACCAGTGTAGCCAGGGTGGTGCTCAAATCCAGGTACCGGATGGCCGCGAGCGCAAAAACAAAGACGCTTGTAATTAAAATCAAATTGGTATTATCGAAATCAGAAAGTCCGGCAACACCGCCAATCAGAAAGCCACAGGAATGGTAGAGAACGGCTTCCGTAATTCCTGATTTGTAGTGCCACCGTTTAATAAACATTCCTTCCAAGAAAATGATTGACCCCGCCCCATATAGAATACACAGTACTGAAAGGCCGGTGGCTCCGAGATCTCCAAACATCAGCGCAAAAATTCCTGTCACTCCCGACAGTGCCAACAATCCTGCAACGAATAAAAGCACGCGGATCATCCAATTAGGATGATACAATGAAACGTTGTAATGGGCTTGGATTGCCGCCAGTTGGTCATCGGTAATTACAGCTTGTTTTGCCCAGCGTCTGGCTTCTTTGATGATCCCCAGATTCTGTAGCGCACGTATCGAATAGGCAATCATCATCGTTTAAAAAAGGTTCTGAATCGGATCACCAGGTAAATGAATCCACCACAGGATAGAAGTGAATACCAGAACCACAACGCGGGCTCGGAATCAAAAACAGTTTCAGCCAGCAAATAGGTGGTGGCAATGTAGGCCGCCATAAAGGCATACACTAAAAACAAAAAGGATTTACGGGTGCGGGCCTGGTGCCAGGCAAAATAGCTTCCTCCGTAAATCAATACTACATACAATAGATAAATGTGCTCATCGATAAATAACCCCGCAATGCATGCACAAAAATAGATCAGCAAGCCAAGGTTGTGATACGTAAATGTGAAATGCCGCTTTATTCCGCGCCTATCCAAAAATGTTGTGATCGCTACCATAGCGGTAGCAAAAATGATGGCTGTCACGTGCAGGTGCGACCCCGTGAAAAAATTCCCGCTATACCATTTCTGAGGCGAGATCGTGATTCCCCAAAAGGATGCAAATGCCGTGATGGCCAGTGACAAAACCCCGATATGATCAAAGCGATAGGCCACATAAAAGAACAATGCTGCAGTAATCAAGGTGCTGATGCCCAGTTGATCTGTCAGAAGCTCGTATTGAACTTGAAGGTAACCCAGTATGGATACAAAAAGCAGGCAGCCGAGCAGCACGATATAGTCGTAATAGGGAATCGGGGATTGAACCTGCTCATGGGTATACACCATCTCGTACTTTATGACATACCAGAAGCACGCGGTCATTAGTGCGGTAAGCAACCCAATACTGATCACATGGCCGATGTCTCCAATATTCTGGTAGATGAGAATACCCGCACCCGTTGTAAATAACATAACCCCCAGATAGAGCACGGTGCGCAACTCATAAAAAACTGATACAACCTTTCCGGAATAGATTGGCGTCAACCAATCATACTGTTTTTGTGTAATCAGTTTCTTCTCTTGTAATTCTTTGAGGGCTTGGCTCGTCATTGTAACAGACCGCCAGCTATTTCTTCGGTTTATTCATATAATCAAGGGTCAGATTCAGCATCGCCTTCACCCCGGTAACAAAGGAACTTTCATCGATCATAAAATCAGGTGTATGGTGAGAGGGTACCTTGTCAGGATCGGTGTCGGGAGGCATGGCTCCAACAAAAAAGAAGAAGCCAGGGATCTCCTTCTGATAATAAGCAAAATCTTCCGCCCCGGTAATGGCATTGATATTTAGGGTATTCTCTGAACCAGCAGCCCGCTGTAAACTGGGCACCATTTGTTGCGTAAGGGCTGGATCGTTGTATGTAACAGGGGTACCTCTGCGAATAGTGACTTCGGCTTTCGCACCGGCACTCTCAGCAATCTTGGTAGCTGTTAACTTTATCTTCTCATGAATTTTATCCTGCATCTCCGTATCCAATGTTCTTATCGTGCCGGCAAAAAATGCTTCCTCCGGTATGATATTTTCACGAATCCCTGCATTCATCCGGCCAACCGTTATCACCGCAGCTTCTTTTGTTAATTCGGTTTGACGGCTAATAATGGTTTGCAAGCCGTTGATGATTTGAGCCGACACAACAATTGGATCAATGCTCATCCACGGAGTAGACCCGTGCGCTTGTCTGCCAATGACTTTCACCGAGTAGTTGTCTGCAGCTGCTAAAATGCCTCCCGGCCGATAGGTAAGTTTACCCAACGGTGTAACGGAGCTGATGTGCAGCCCAAAAATCACATCCACTTTCGGATTTTGAAGCACGCCTTCCTTCACCATCAGGCTGGCTCCACCTTCTTCCCCGACCGGGGCCCCCTCCTCGGCTGGTTGAAAAATAAACTTAATGGTTCCCTTCAGATCAGCCTTGTTCTTAGTAAGGATTTCGGCAACTCCCATCAGAATTGCAACATGGGAGTCATGGCCGCATGCATGCATCACGCCTGTCTCCTGGCCATTGTACGTGGTCTTCACTTTTGATGCGAATGGCAAGCTGTTCCGCTCAGTTACGGGCAGTGCATCCATATCCGCACGCAAGGCAATGACGGGTCCGGGCTTACCGGTTTCAAGTAGGGCAACGACACCGGTCTTTGCGATTCCGGTTTGAACTTTTAAGCCCAGGGAATTCAAGTGCGCAGCAATGTAGGCACCTGTCTGCGTTTCCCGGTTCGACAGTTCCGGGTTCTGATGTAAATGTCTTCGCCATTCAATAACCCGAGGTTCAATTGCTTTGGCCTGTTGATCCATTTTGGATTGTACTTTGGGATTTACCTGGGCTGCAACAGGAAGAAAAATGGTAGCCAACATCAACATCAGGAATACTCGTTTCATAGGTTCGGTATTTAGGTGGGAATGATTTAAAAAGTTATCGATTCAGTTATTTTTTGTAAGCCTCCATATAATCCAGGGTCAGACTCAACAACGCTTTCACACCGGTGATCATCGCTTTTTCATCAAACATGAAATCTGCTGTATGATGGGTTGGCTTTACTGTCAACTTCATATCAGCCGGATAAGCTCCCAGAAAAAAGAAAAATCCTGGCACCCTGCGTTGATAAAATGAAAAATCCTCGGCCATGGTAACAGGTTGGGTGACCACCACATTCTCCTGACCTGCAGCCCGGATCAAACTGGGTACCATTTTCTCTGTAAGGGCCGCATCATTGATGGTGGCAGGATACATGATTTGCACGTCCACATTAGCTTTGGCTCCTGCACTCTCCGCTATCTTCTCGGCCGTTAACCTGATTTTCTCATGCACTTTCTGTTGCATGGCATCATCAAAGGTTCTGATTGTGCCTTGCAATAGCACCGTTTCCGGAATGATATTTCTACGGATACCTCCGTGAATGCTTCCAATGGTAATAACTGCTCCGGCTTTTGTCAGTTCTGTTTGCCGGCTGACGATGGTTTGCAGCCCCTGAATGATTTGAGACGAAATAACGACAGGATCAACGCTGTCCCATGGGGTAGCCCCGTGCGCTCCTTGCCCTGTAACTTTAATATCAACACCATCCACCGCGGCCATTAATCCCCCGGAACGATAAGCTAACTGACCCGATGGAAGAAGGGATTGAATATGCAATCCAAAAATGGCATCGACTTTTGGATTCTCCAGTACTCCCTCTTTCACCATCAACTCGGCCCCTGCCATACCCTCCTCAGGAGCAACTCCTTCTTCAGCCGGTTGAAAAATAAATTTAACAATACCTCGTAGTTCGCTTTTATTCTTTGAGAGGACCTCCGCGACAGCAAGTAAAATAGACATGTGGCCATCGTGACCACAGGCATGCATGACACCGGTTTGCTGATTCCCAAATGAATCCACTGCTTTCGAGGCAAAGGGCAATGCATTGCGCTCAGTAACCGGCAATGCATCCATGTCAGCACGCAAGGCTACCACGGGTCCTGGTTTGGCACCTTTTAATAAGGCCACTACACCCGTTTTGGCAAAGGGATACTGAACTTCTAAGCCCAGGTCTTTAAGCTGTTCTGCGATGCGGGCTCCGGTTTTTACTTCCCGGTTTGATAATTCCGGATGCTGATGAAAATACCTTCGCCATTCAATTAGCTTCGGCTCAAGCTCAATGGCCTGCTGGTGGGTTTTGGTTATTAATTTCGTATTGGTCTGTGCCCCTAATTGACCGAGGGTGATCATCATCACCACCGTCAGGTAAATTCTTCGCATGGATTTAGTTAATTTTAGTCAAGGTATAGAAAAAGGATTCTGAACAAAAGATTAAATCATGCGGTGGGTGAAAATTTTTAAGAGCGCACAAGAAGCAAATGCCCGCTTGCCAGAAAATAAACCACAATTACTGGTTGTTGGTGATCAGCGCATCTGTCTGGTAAAACATAAGGATCACCTTTATGCGGTCAGCAACACGTGTACGCACAATGGTGAATCATTAAACAAAGGACAAATCAATTATGCCGGAGAAGTTGTGTGTCCGTGGCACGGGTATCAATTCAACTTGCAAACGGGACGTGAGTATTTGGAGCGATCTGCTGATCTGGAGACGTTTCCCATCCGGGTGGAAGAGGATGGTTTGTATCTTGGCCTTTAATTCGCGACAATAGCAGATCCTTTTCGGTCGTTATCCAATAAAGAAATATCGCTTGAAGATTTCAATTGCATTCCTTTTACTCCTTATGGCCACCCCTTCATACACGCAACCCGAGCGTGAGAAGGATGGGTTTCTAAAAAAACTTTCCTATTCCGATCAGGTTCCGGAAGGGTTGCTGGCAAGGCGATCGGTAGTATTGTTTGATGAGGCCATCCCGTTAAAAGAACTGGAAGAAATACAACAGGGCTTTCAGCCAGCGGGAATTGATGCAATCGCTTATTTTCCGGTTGACCGGATACTTTCTGGTGCTGATCCGAAAAAAGCGTTTGCTGACTATCTCGTTGGGCGCAATGTTGGATTCTTGATTTTTGCAGAACGGACCATCACGAATTATACCTTCACGTTTGTTCCTTTTAATAATAAGCCCACGTTGGCTGACCTTCATGCTCCGGCCTGGCGGCAAACTGGTTCGGTTTTAAAAGAAGTACTCTTGACTATTTATCGACTCGCATTAGGTAATCAGAAGAAGCAGAATTTTCTGGTCAATGATTTTCCAGAATTTGATATCCCTATTAAAATTTTCTCTGGCCGCAGAAATGAAGGGTATACAGGGCAAGTAAAAACATTACGGGTGGCTGTTCCAAAATTTGCCAATGAAAAAGCTGACGCAGCGATGGAACAAATATGTAAAGAACATTTTCCGGTAAAATATGAATTGGTGGATGCTGAACTGAGCGAAGCGGAGTTAAGCCGGAGAGGGTTTGGTTTGGTGATTCGGTATGTTCACACTTCAGGCCGGCTGGCTAAAGAAGTGCTGGATTATGATGTATCGCAACTTGCCAATTCGATTTCGTCCGTAGCGATGGTTGGTGGCGAGGCCCAATTGAAAACAATTCCTGCTGACGAGCCTGTTTACAAATTTTATATCAAGCACCTGGAATATGGAAATATATTTCTCGGCAACAAATGGGATGCCGATCCATCCTGGGAAATGGCGCTCACCAGCCACTTGCTCTTAATGCGACAGGATTTGAAATACTAGGTTGTTTTTTTGTTTCGCTTTGTAATAATGAGAGCAGCAGTTATCAGCAAAGCAAGAAACACATAGCCATTCATTTCGTAATCCGGGAAGTTATAATTCCAGGAATGTCCCCATCCAAAAATGCTGTGAAAAATGGCCTTAAAGATGCCGGCCATGATCCCGATAATTGCTCCAAACAGGCCAACAATCAATCCGAAAAGACCACCAAGTAACCCGGCAACCAGCCCAAACAAGCCCATGCCAAGTCCAAACCATAGCGGAAATGTTAGCAGGATGATCAACACAAGCAGGATCGAGCTGGAGCGGTTCATAGCGGAGGATTTTCAGATTCAACCGCTACAAAAACCATTCTAAAATTGATTTCTCTTTAAAATCGAGTCAAAAAGCGAATTTAACATTGTTCACTTACTATCTGGAGTGATCAAGTGTTGAGAAATGAACAGTGCCTGATTGAAACTGAACAGAATACTTAAAGTCTAAGAATCTTATTGGTGCGGCTTCGGGTTTCCTCAACTTTACGTTCATCTTTTGAAATCGTATCTCCAAAAGACGGGGTCATGTCCTTAACCTTCGCTTGCCAGGCTTCGGACTGAGATTGCTTTTTAAAGCACCGTTGTATTAATTCCAGCATCATCGCCACCGCAGTCGAAGCCCCGGGAGAAGCACCCAGAAGTGCAGCAACTGTACCATCTTCCGAAACCACCAGTTCGGTACCAAACTCAAGTACCCCGCCTTGTTTTTTATCGCGCTTGATTACCTGGACCCGTTGCCCGGCTTCCATCAATTCCCAATCAACTTGTTTAGTAAAAGGTACGTATTCTCGAAGGGCCGCATGCCGATCTTCCGGAGTCAGTTTCAGTTGCTGAATCAAGTACCTTGTTAAGGGTACATTCCTGATGCCCGCAAATATCATCGGCATCAGGTTGTCGAGCTTGATTGAATTCGGCAAGTCCATCAAGGAGCCATTCTTTAAAAACTTAGTTGAAAATCCCGCAAAAGGACCAAAAAGTAACTCCTTCTTACCATCAATGACCCGTGTATCAACATGGGGTACTGACATGGGTGGCGACCCCACTGAAGCCTTTCCATATACTTTCGCATGATGCTTATTAATCAATTCTTCATTGTGGCATTTCAACCATAACCCACTTACCGGAAATCCACCATATCCCTTTCGTTCCTTGATCTCCGCGCGTTTCAACAAGTGAAGGGTAGCTCCCCCCGCACCGATAAAAGCAAAGCGCGTATTAACCGTTTTCTTTTCATTGGTAATCAGATCACGAACAAAAACATCCCAGCCCTTCTTTCCATCGGGGTCCAGATCCAGACACTCCGTATTATAATGAATGGTGACCCCGGGCATCTTTTGCAGGTGGTCAATCATGCCGCGCGTTAAGGCTCCAAAGTTCACATCGGTTCCCATTTCCATACGTGTTGCCGCCACGGGTTGCTTTTTAGTGCGACCCCGCATGACAATGGGTGCCCATTCGGAAATATGATCGTGCGATTCAGAATAAGCCATGTCCCCAAATAATGGACAAGCGCTCATTGACGCGTATCGCTTTCGCAAAAAGTCCACGTTCGCTTCGCCCCACACTAAACTCATGTGCGGTACCCTGGAAATAAAGGCCGCAGGATTAGTCAAATATTTTCGTTCTACCAGGTATGCCCAAAATTCACGCGATACTTCGAAGGCTTCTCCGATTTTAAAAGCTTTGGAACACTCCACTGCACCATCGGATTTCTGTGGGGTGTAATTCAGTTCGCAAAAAGCAGCATGACCGGTGCCCGCATTGTGCCAGGCATCTGAACTTTCCATACCGGCACGATCCAATCGCTCAAAAATGTGAATGGTGAGGGCTGGATCCAACTCCTTCAAAATCATTCCCAGGGTAGCGCTCATGATGCCTGCACCCATTAATACCACATCCGTCTTGGGGATGGAAGGTTGTTTTGTCATAGAGGTATCAAACCTACCAAGTTATAGTAAGTGCAGTCACTGAGCAAATTCCGGATTTCATTGGAATTGTATGCCAACGTCACCATTTGGGATGTACTTTTCAGTACGGTGGTCTTGTTGGGCCTGGGTCTTTCCGCCATCACTTCTCAAACCTATAAAACTGCCCTGACAAACCAACAGAAATTCTGAAGGCTGAATAACCCTTGATCTACCCTTCGAAATTGCCCTCTATCTTGAGGTCGCATTTTTCAATTGCAAACATTTGCCATATTTGCACCTTCAGTATAGAAGAACCCTAAACCGATAATGATCTTCGGAAAGAAAATCCAATGGCTTTTCTTTGTTCTGGCAAGTACCATAAGCGCCTTCAGCCAATCGATTGTAAATGGGAGCGTGGTTGACCAGGAAACCGGCCTTCCTGTTCCTTTCGCATCCATTGGAATCATTGGTACATCAAAAGGTACCAGCAGCAATCTCAATGGTGAATTTTCATTGGCCATCCCGGCCGGTGCAACCATAAAAATTACCTGCGTAGGATACGAGTCCCTTACTCTGAATGCGTCAGGCTTGTCTGGTACGATTAAACTCCGACCTCAAACTACACACCTAAACGAGGTGTTTGTTTTGGCAAAGGCACAAAACCCACGCACCGTGGTGCGCAAGGCCTTTGCTAATCTATCCAACAATTACTCGAAGGAGAGTTTCCTTCAAAAATTTTTCTACCGCCATTACTGTAAAGACGACTCGGTATTCGGGCGCTTGATTGAAGCCTCCGTAGATGTCTTGAAACATCAAGGCTACCGGACAATTAGAAGTCGAGCTGGTGACAAAGAAGAAATTCAGGTCGCACAGCTCAGGCGCAGCCTGGACAAAACCGTAATGGCACAAGGGCATGAGCCTATTTCGGTGCACAATATCTTGCAGGCAGACCTGGTGGGTTATCAATCCCCTGTAAAAAGTGAGCATTTAAAATTTTACGAAGAAGCCAGCTCCCTGCGCACTGATTTTGAAAGCTACACCTTTGCCCTGGAGGGAATTACAACGCACGATGGGCTAGAGGTGTACAAAATCAGCTATCAATCAAAACCCGATTCCATCCTCACCACCGCAGGGTATTTACCTGCTACGACAGCCCGTGGCACCTTATTTATTGCCATGGATAGCTACGCGCTCATCAAATCCGAAGATATCAAACAGGATGGACCTAACTGGATTCGTACATCGGCCTATTATCAAAAGTATGGCGATTACTATTATCCTTATCATTTTGTTCGGGAAGGAGAGAGCCGATTCTCCGACAATCATGAACATTCGTTTCACATTGAATTAATGTCTGTCGAGATACAGCATAGTTCAACTTCAAAAATTAGGAGCAATCCTCTTGATAAAGAATCCCTGCTAAAAATCGGCTACGATTCTGCATTTTGGAGTACGCATACCGTCTTGAAAACGACTCCCCTGGAAGATGACATTATTCATGATTTGGGCGGAGGACGGTCGCTTAATGATCAATTCTACCGTTATCAACAATATGAATGGAGCACTGCCGATGGCGGAAAAAATGGTTCGGAAAAATTCAAATGGTTTCTGGAAGATAGCCGGGGTGAGCGAATCCTTTATCTCGGGTTTATCTCCAACCACTGCCAGCCCTACTTAAATGAATTAGAACATCTTAAGAAACTGAGCAAAGCTTACCGTACTCATATTGCCTTTGTTCTTATCATGATAGAAAACGATGAAACAAAATGGCAGGAAGTTGTAACCCGGTATACTCTTTTTGCCGATGGTATAATCAATTATCGAATTGAGGTGGGTTCAGACTTGGTGAAGCGATTTAAAATAAACGAAACTCCTGCGTTCCTTCTGCTTTCAAAAGAAGGAACTCCATTGGATCCTGGCGCAACGGTTCCCAGCAATCCTTTGTTGGAGGCATTTCTTAAGAATGTGATTAAGCCGGGCAATTCTCAATAAAAAAACCCGGAGGTTGTCCGGGTTAATTTGTTCTGCTGGCTTGCTCCTAAAAAGGATATTCACCCTTATCAATCACGTAATTCGCCACTCTTCTTCTGGCTTCTTTCAGGTTGTAAGGATCAATTTTGGTAAAGCGCTTTAGTCCTAACAGCATTAACCGCAACTCATCACCTTCCGCAAAGGCATAGATCGCTTGCTTTGCAGCTGCGCCTGCCTTCTCGATTGCATGATGGAGATAAATTATCGCCATCTCCTTTTCTGTTGCGCAGGCTTTCTCACCCCGCAAACCAATTAGTTTTTCCACACGCAGGATAGTCGATTCGGCTACATAACCCTCAATAAGCATGTCGGCCAGGTTCATGAGTACTTCCTGCTCATCCGAAAGTTTCATCATAAATTTTTGAACAGCCGCGCCCGAAACCATCAAGCCTGCCTTCTTCAGGTTGCGGAGTGCCTTCTTTTCCTTCGCAAACAGCGCGTTGTCATCACCGGCTCCGAAATCCGGGATGGCCATCAATTCCTTTTGCACCGCCATGGCGGGCGTCATTAGATCAAGCGAGCCTTTCATCGCGCGCTTCATCAGCATATCGATGGTGAGCATACGATTGATCTCATTCGTTCCTTCAAAGATTCTATTGATACGGGCATCGCGATAGGCACGGTCCATCGGCCCTTCCGCTGAATAACCCATGCCTCCATAGATTTGCACCCCTTCATCCACCACAAAATCCAGGACTTCCGATCCATGCACTTTCAAAATCGCACATTCGATCGCATATTCTTCCAATGACTTTAACCGGGCTTTCCCAGGCTCCATTCCTCCGGCTACCAGCACATCGTATGCATCATCAATATTCTGGCCGGCCCGATAGTGCGCTGACTCTGATGCAAAAACCTGGGTGGTCATCTCCGCAATCTTGTGCTTGATGGCTCCAAAGTTGGAAATGGAGGTTCCAAATTGTTTGCGCTCTTTCGCATAATTAACGGCTGTAGAGATCGTGGCCTTACACCCTCCAACCGCTCCCGACCCCAGCTTAATCCGGCCAATGTTCAATACATTCACCGCGATCTTAAATCCATTCTCTCTTTCGGAAAGCATGTTTTCCACAGGGACCTTGCAATCATTGAAGAAAATCTGACGCGTAGAAGATCCCTTGATGCCCATCTTGCGCTCTTCTTCATTCATCGTGATTCCGCCATAGGTCTTTTCAACGATGAATGCCGTAAGGTTTTTATCAGAATCGATTTTAGCAAATACAATGAAAACATCAGCAAAGCCTCCATTGGTGATCCACATTTTTTGACCATTGATGATGTAATGTTTTCCATCGGCACTAAGGGTTGCTTTTGTTTTGCCGCTGTTTGCGTCTGAGCCTGAATCCGGCTCCGTTAAACAATAGGATGCCTTCCATTCTCCGGTGGCCAGTTTAGGAACATATTTCTTTTTCTGTGCCTCCGTGCCATAATACAGAATCGGAAGTGTACCGATTCCTGTATGGGCCCCGTATGCAACCGCGAAAGAATGACTTGCTCCCAGCACTTCCGCCACCAGCATGGTGGTATTAAATGACATTCCGAATCCTCCAAGACTTTCAGGAACGGATGTCCCCAATAATCCCAGCTGGCCGGCTTTATCCAGTAAAGAGGGCATGAGTTTCGGATCCTTCATAGAATCAATCTCATCCAACCTTGGCATGATTTCCTGTTTGATGAAGTCCCGACAGGTTTGTGCAATCATCTTTTGCTCTTCACTCCACTCCTCCGGGATAAAAATTTCGTGAGCTTCTGTTTCGCGAATAAGAAATTCTCCGCCTTTAATTGCTTGCTTGGTTTCTGTTACTGTGCTCATAATATATTTGACATAAATATCAAGACGTTAGACATAAGACTCCTGGCGTAACGTCTTGATTAAGCCATGGGTCATTTTTCTGAATCTTAGAAGTCACTTCGTAAATCTCTTTTACAAGTGCTCTGGATAGCTGCCAGACATTAACTCCTTAATGTTGTGCATAGTCGAATATCCTACGACTAACACCTTGCGTCTATCCAAGTAACTCATAAATGCCCGCTACTCCCTGGCCACCTCCAACACAGGCCGTCACCATCCCATACTTTTTCTTTTGCCTGTGGAGTTCGTTGAAGAGTTGAACCGACAAGCGCGCCCCGGAAGATCCGAGGGGATGTCCGACAGCTATGGCACCTCCATTTACATTCAGTTTACTTCGGTCGATATCGAGCTCCTTTACCACCGCCAGCGATTGGGCAGCAAAAGCCTCGTTCAATTCTATCAAATCAATGTCATTCAATTTTAAGCCGGCAATTTTCAGGGCTTTGGGGATGGCTGCCACCGGGCCTATCCCCATAATGCGGGGATCCACTCCGGCTGTCGCATAGCTCACCATTCGTGCTATCGGTTTCAGATTGAGTTGCTTCATCATCCGCTCACTCATAACCGCCACGAATGCAGCTCCATCAGAAGTTTGCGAAGAATTTCCTGCTGTTACCGTTCCGCCCATGGCGAAAACCGGTTTCAACCTGGACAGGCCCTCCATCGTAGTGTCAGCTCGAATCCCTTCATCGGTAGCCACCACAAACTCGCGGGTTTTCTTTTTCATGTTTTCATCCACGTAAGTTTCCTTTACGGTGATGGGAACAACCTCGTCTTTAAACTTACCTTCCTTCCAGGCGGCTGCCGCCTTTTTATGCGATTCTACTGAAAACTGATCCTGTTCTTCGCGGGAAATCTTGAATTGCTTCGATACCTCTTCGGCTGTTAAGCCCATGCTGGTATAATAGGTTGGCGTTTCTTTGGCAATCGTATAGTTCAGTGCCGTTTTAAATCCCATAACCGGCACTAACGACATCGACTCGGTTCCGCCAGCGATAATTACATCCGCCTGACCCGCCTGAATACGCTGGCTGGCGATGGCGATGGTTTCCACCCCCGATCCGCAATAGCGATTAACTACCATACCCGGAGTATCGATTCCCAACGCTAATAACGAAATCATGCGGCCCATCTGCATCCCTTGGTCCGCTTCGGGCACAGCATTGCCTACAATGAGATCATCCACCATCTTATTTTCCAATCCGGGAATAGATTTTACAAGGTGCTTGATTACCTCTGATGCCAGATCATCCGGCCGGGTAAAACGAAAGCCTCCCTTCTTTGCTTTGCCAACGCCTGTTCTGAATCCCGCTACAATGTATGCGTCCATGTCGTTTTAGTTTTAATTATTTGTCAAACGTCAATTACGAAGAGGTTTACCTCCGGTTAAAATTGCCTGTATCCGTTCCAGCGTTTTCTTTTCTCCGGTCAACGAAAGGAATGCTTCGCGTTCAAGATCCAACAGGTATTGCTCGCTCACTTCTTGCGGATAGCTGAGGTCGCCACCACACATCACATTGGCAATCCACTTTGCTACTTTGGCATCGTGTTCAGAAATGTAACGGCCCATCAGCATCCCTTGCAGCCCGGCAAGAAAGAGGGCTTGACCGGTACGACCTTGTACCTTAATGTTCGTAGCTTGCTGTGGCATGGTGTAGCCGGCTTCCGCCAAATCAAGAACCGCTTGCTTGGCATCCGCCAACTGACGGTCTTTATTCATCGACACGCGATCCAGTTTTTTTAGAATTCCCAATTCACGGGCCTCCTCCGCTGAAGTCGCTACTTTCGCAGTGGCGATCGTCATAAAGGCGTTTTGCAAAGCGTTCAACTCCACATCCCCTTCCTCCATGGCATCGCTTACTCGCTTCGTAAACTCTTTGGTACCCCCTCCCCCGGGGATCAAACCAACCCCTACCTCCACCAATCCGATATAGGTTTCGGCTGCTGCCTGAGCAATGTCGGCATGCAAGGTCATCTCGCAGCCACCACCCAGCGTACGTCCTTGTGGCGCAACCACTACGGGTATTGAGGAATAGCGCAAGCGCATGACCGAATTCTGGAATGCCTTGATCATGAAGTCGATCTCGTCATAATCCTGCTCAATGGCATACATGAACACCAGGCCCAGGTTAGCGCCCAACGAGAAATCGGCACCCTGATGGCCCACCACCAGGCCGCGATAATCTTTTTCGGCCAGATCAAGTGCCTTATTCATTCCTTCAATCACTGTGCTGCCCAGTGTATAGCTCTTGCTATGCCATGCGAAGTTGATTACGCCATCGCCCAGGTCGGTGATTTTTGAATCGGCATTTTTCCAAACTACATTTTCACTCTTGCTCTCTAGAATGATAAAGCTTTCACGTCCTGGAATGGATTGGTACGTTTTGGTTGGGATGTCGTAATATTTTTTCTGACCCCCTTCGGTTTTATAGAAGGACTTATTTCCACTCGCCACTAAGTCGTAAACCCATTGATTGGGTTTGTATCCTGCTGCTTCCATTAAGGGAATGCTCTTTTCCAGTCCCACGGCATCCCAGGTTTCAAAGGGGCCAAGCTCCCAACCAAAACCACCACTTACAGCATCATCAATGCGGAAAAGTTCATCACTAATCTCCGGAATCCGGTTGCTGACATACTGAAATAATCCGAAGAATGCATCGCGGTAAAAATCACCGGCTTTGTCTTTGCCTGCCAACAATACCTTGAAGCGATCTTTCAGGTTATCAATCGTCTTCGTGGTCTCGAGGGTGGCAAAACGGACTTTTTCTTTCGGTTTATACTCCAGCGTTTTCAAGTCAAGCGTAAGAATCTCTGTTTCGCCTTTTGAACTTTTTGTCTTTTTGTAAAAGCCTTGGCCCGTTTTATCTCCTAACCACTTGTTTTGCTCAAGCTTGGTTACTACTTCCGGTAGCTTAAACATTTCACGACCTTCATCATTCACTAACCCGGCATAAAGATTATTAGAGACTTTTACCAGGGTATCAAGTCCTACCACATCCGATGTTCGGAATGTTGCTGACTTGGGTCTTCCGATTACCGGACCCGTGAGTTTATCGATTTCATCCACATTCAAATCATACTTGCGCATGGAGTCGATCACTTTCAACAACCCATAAATGCCAACGCGATTCCCGATGAATGCGGGGGTATCCTTGCAGAGTACAGTGGTTTTACCAAGGAATAGATCGCCATAGTGCATGAGAAATTTAGTTACAGCCGGATCGGTCTTCGCTGTTGGGATAATTTCCAAAAGTTTCAAATACCGGGGTGGGTTGAAAAAGTGTGTACCGGCAAAGTGCTTCTGAAAATCCTCACTTCTTCCTTCCGCCATCAAATGAATTGGAATACCCGAAGTATTGGAAGTGACAAGGGTACCCGGGGTTCTGTATTTCTCTACCTCCTCATAAACTTTTTTCTTAATCTCCAGATTTTCCACCACCACTTCAATCGTCCAGTCATAATTTTTGATTCGGGACATATCGTCAGAGAAGTTGCCCAACGAAACACGCGAGGCAAATTTCTTACTAAACAGCGAAGCTGGGTTTGCTTTGAGGGTGGCTTCAAAGGCACTGTTGACAATCCGGTTTTTGACTGCCGGGTGGTCCAGGTTTAGACCTTTCTTTTTCTCGTCTTCGGTGAGCTCTTTCGGTGCGATGTCAAGCAATAGCACCTCTACACCAATGTTGGCGAAGTGACAAGCAATGCGCGAGCCCATAATGCCCGAACCTAATACAGCTACCTTTCGAATAGTTCTGTTCATATATATAAGTAGTTCATTGTGAGTTGTTGGTCGATGGCTCTCGAACTTCGAATAACCATTAACGAACAACGATATTATTGTAAAACCTTATCGTAAATCTTATTCTCTTCAATTAAGTGATTGATGCTTCGCACGACATCAAAGAATACATCCAATTTGGCTTGCGGTATTTCCTCTCGTACCACCTCATTGAAACGCAGGACTGTTTCTTTTGATTTATCTCGATGCTTTTTCCCTTCTAGTGTGAGATAAATCCGCACGGAGCGTTTATCCAACTTATCTGCTTTGCGATAGATCAATCCCCTTTCTTCCATTGACTTTAGTAACCGGGTGAGGCTTCTTGCTTCCAGGCCCATCAAAGGAGCGATCTTGGTTGCTGGGGTTCCTTCCTCTGAATGAATGTTGAGCAGAGCGAACCCAATAGACATCGTACCCTGATATTTGGCCGCCTGTTGATTATACATGCGGGCAATACTGTGCCAGGCAGCTTTAATGTTGTAATCAATAGTTTCTTCGCGCTTCATGGTGCAAACGATGCCGAAGGTATAAAAAATTATTATGCATGCATACTAAGTAAGGATTTTCTTTCACACCCGCATGTTGCTTTTTAAGCCTTTTAGTGTGCTGAAGGTCACCTAATGCTCAATAAAAACTGACGATCTGTAAGGGCATTGTGAGTATTCTGAAACTTGTTTCAAACAAGGTAATTCCATATCTATTTGTAAATCAACGCTTTAGTTCTTTCAGCGCTTTTAATTATATGATAAAGATCATATTTTCAGTTGGTTAACAATCATGTGGCAGCTTGTTGAACCTATCTAATCTTGTATCGCTAACCAGCACAAAAAACCAAGTGTTATGAAACCAACCAGAAAAATCATAGGGCGAACAGTAACGATGGCGGTGAGCCTGATGCTTTTGTCTATGCTAAGCCTTGCTCAGAGCTACAGCCTCTCGGGTTCACCAGTCATTACCATTGCCGGTACCTCCACCATGCACGATTGGACAATGACCTCCAATGAAGCAACGTGCCAGGCCACCTTCGAGACCGATGCCAGTGGCAACCCCACGAAAATCTCATCACTCGTAATCAACATTCAGGCTGAAAGTTTGAAAAGCGGCAAAGGGGCAATGGATAAGAATGCGTACAACGCCCTGAAGACCGACAAAAACAAGCTGATCACCTTTCAGATTTCTGCAGCCCAGATTAATGGAAAGACCGTTAGCTCAAATGGCAATCTCACCATTGCGGGAACATCCAAACCCACCGAAGTGAGCGCCACCTTTGAAGTGTTGGGCGATAAGTCGGTTCAATTCAAAGGATCGAAGAAAATGAAGATGAGTGATTACAAAGTAGAGCCCCCTACATTCATGTTCGGCTCCATTAAAACCGGGGATGAAATTACCATCACTTACGAATTGAAACTATCTCCGAAATAATCTTTAACACTAACTTCTTTAATACACATAACTCTTAAATTCTAACTTTTATGAAAACACAAGTAGTAACTCTGAAAAGCCTGGTGATGACACTCGGGCTATTCATGCTGGCTGGCTGGGCGTATGCACAGCAAGCACCCATACAATATTGGAGACCTTATGACAAGCGCGGTATTAACGTGTTCGAGATTCAAAAAGACAAGGACACGGTTCAGTACGATGGATTCAAAGTGCGTTTTGGAGCTGGCTTTACACAAGGCTACCAAAGCATGAGCCATGAAAATGGTGCGAAAGCCGTTATTAATCCCACTACAGGCACGGGCGCAAGTTATGTCGAAACTTCCCCTGGCTCCGGTAGTTTTGTAAACCGTGCAACCGGTGCCCCGGCAACCGGAATTGTACCAAACCCTGCCGTATATGGTGGTTACCTGGTCGGTACAACTCCTTATACCAATGTCAACGCCTTATATGAAATGGGTGGTGGTTTCCCGCTGGCACAGGCGAACTTCAACATTGACGTGCAACTGGCAGACGGTGTAAGCCTGAACCTGATTTCCTATATGTCATCTCACCACCACAACGAATTCTGGGTGAAAGGTGGATATCTGAAAGTAGATAAAATAAGCTTCCTAAAAAGTGAATTCCTGGATAACATGTGGAAAAACCTGACGCTGAAAGTTGGCCACATGGAAGTGAATTACGGAGATGCCCACTACCGCAGAAGCGATGGGGGCCACACTCTACAAAATCCCTGGATTGAAAATAACATCATGGATCAATTCAATACTGAAATTGGAGCAGAATTGTACTGGATGAAAAATGGCATCATTATTATGGGTGCATATACTGATGGTGAAATTCAAGGAAATATTTATAACCCATCTTTGCCAAATGTTTCAAAGCGTAACCCTTCCTTCTATGGTAAAGTTGGCTATGACAAGCAATTGCAAGATAATTTGCGTGTTCGTTTGACGGCTTCTGCTTACACCACCAAATCCTCCATCAACAACACATTAATGGGTGGCGACCGTACGGGTTCTAACTATCAGTTTGTAATGGACAATACCACTGCCACGGTAACTACTGCTTACACTTCGGGTCGTTTTAATCCGGGGTATCGTGATAACATCACCGCTTATATGATTAATCCCTTTGTAAAATTTGGTGGCCTTGAATTCTTCGGTACGTGGGAATATGCTAAAGGAAATAACGCGTTGGAAAATGGCGAGGGCTCTGCTTATGGTGATTTGAACAACCGTCAGACTCACCAAACTTCCGGAGAATTGATCTATCGGTTTGGCAAAACTGAAAATCTTTATGTTGGTGCACGCTACCAGACGCTCACTTCGAATCTCGCTTTTGGTCAGAGTGCAGCAGCAGCAGGAACCTTGTACCCCATCTCCATTGACCGCACCTCGATTGCAGCCGGCTGGTTCATTACCCGCAACGTATTGCTGAAGGGTGAGTACGTAACGCAGAAGTATGATGGTTATCCTGATACCGAAAGATTCTACGAAGGTAAATTCAATGGTTTCGTGATTCAGGGTGCGATCTCCTTCTAAGAGGTTGGTGTAAATGGTTAGTGAGTTCCGGTCGTAAGGCCGGAACTTTTTTCATACAAGGAACATTCCGTACCTTCGAGTCGGTTTATGAAGGCTTTGATTGGAATATGGGTGGGGTTAGTGGTGAGCGCTTTTACGCCAACTTATGAGACTCCTGTTCTCATACATCGCTTTATTGTGCAACCCTCCAGCAAACTCATCATTTCCGGTAAAACCAATGTCAACGCCTTTCAATGCGCATCCGCTTACTGCGGCCGGGATACGTTAATCTTGCACGAGGGTGGTCCTAGTGGAAGACCTGTCTTTGAAAAAGGGTATGTTGGCCTCGATGCCTCATCTTTTGACTGCGGCCTGGCATTAATGACGAACGATTTCAATAAAACCATTAAGGCCAAAGAGTATCCCTCCATTTCCATAGATTTCATTTCGTTTGAGCGTGTTCCCGTCTATGGATGTACGGAGGAACGATTTAAAGGAAGGTTAAAAATCTCGTTAGGAGGGGTTACCAATTCATTTGAGGTTGACTGCTCCATCGAAGCGAAAAGCAATGGTTTAATTCATCTAAAAGGCGGTCGAAGGTTTGTATTTTCGGATTTTAAGCTGCAAGCGCCCACCCGCATGATGGGCATGGTTAAAGTAGCCGAATCGCTGGATGTAAATTTTCATCTCATATTGATGCTGGATCCGAACTCCTGAACCAACTCATCCTGCAACCTGTTATTCCTATCGCGTGAAGTACAAGTTATTTATTGGAAAGATCTCCGGAATAAAAATTTTCGTTCACTGGACGTTTGCCCTGCTGATTGCCTATGTCGTTTACAACGATATAAAAGCCGGTTTAGGGACCACCGAGATCCTTTGGTCAGTGGCATTCATCTTTGCCTTGTTTGGATGTGTTACCTTACATGAATTAGGTCACTCGCTTACCGCACAACGTTACCACATTAAAACCCGCGACATTACGCTGTTGCCTATTGGTGGGGTTGCCAGCCTGGAGGCCATTCCTGAGAAACCAAAAGAAGAACTATTAATCACCTTAGCCGGACCTTTAGTCAACGTTGCTATCGCGCTCATCCTGCTTCCGTTCGTTCACTGGCCCGATACAACCGAGGCTTTGCAGGAACTGAGCAACGTAAACGGAAACAATTTCATCATGTCCTTGCTGAGTGTCAATGTGACCCTGGCCGTTTTCAATATGATTCCGGCATTTCCTATGGATGGTGGCCGGATATTGCGAGCCTTGCTGGCCTATAAACTGGATCGCGTTAAAGCCACCCGCATTGCAGCGGGCATCGGGCAGGCTGTCGCTGTGGTTTTTGTAATTCTGGGATTCTATGGCAATCCCTTTCTTGTTTTTATCGGGATTTTCATATTTCTGGGCGCACAAGGAGAAGCCCGGTACGCAGCCGGCCGGGCTTTGGTTAAGGGCGTTACCTTAAAACAAGTGATGATGCGCGAGATTCCGGCCCTGGAATCCCATCTTACCATTCGTGATGCGGCTCAACAATTATTACAAGGACAAAACAAAAATTTCATTGTGCTCACCAATAACAACCCAGTGGGAACGCTTACACATAGCGATATCATCAAAGCGCTGGGGGAACAGGGAGAGAATGCCCTGGTAGAAAATGCAATGGATAAAGAACTAATTTCCTTGCCAGCTGACACCTCGCTGGAAGATGGGTTGAAGCAATTACAACTAAGTCGTAAACCCCTTGCCCTGGTTACCCACCAGGGGAGCATGATTGGTATTGTAGATGCTCAGAATATTGCTGAGTTTCTCTTGATCAAACAAGCGCAGAAAAACTGATCAACAAATGCGGGGTAATTGTTCTCCCGGCAACATCGTTACCACTCTGCGGCCACCGATTTTACTTTTTAATACAACCTGTCCGGGATGACCAGCAATTACCTCCCCGATGATGGCGGCTGTTGAAAATTCTGTTTTAAGAATTTGTAAAGCCCTTTCAGAAAATTGAGGTGACACAATTGAAATAAATACTCCTTCGTTGGCCACATACAATGGATCTAACCCCAGCATTTCGCAAGCGCCTTCCACTTGCTCATCCATGGGAATATGGCTTTGAACCAATTCAATACCCACTCCCGCCTGACTTGCCACTTCCTGCAACACCGTGGCCACGCCTCCTCTTGTCGGATCACGGAGAAAGTGAATCGCTTCCCCACATTCATCCAACAACTTTCTTACGATCATATGGAGAGGTCGAGTATCACTCGTGATGCTGGTTTCAAATTCAAGACCTTGCCTGACTGACAGGATGGCCACACCATGCTGGGCAATGGGAGCATTTACCAAAATCTTATCGCCCGGTTGAATTTGTGAAATCCGGATTTTTGCCCGTGGGTGAATTGCCCCGATGCCCGAGGTGTTGATAAAGAGCTTGTCGCCTTTACCCCGCTCAACAACTTTTGTGTCGCCCGTTACAATGGGAACACCCGCTGCTTCGCTGGCCTTTTTGATTCCCAGAAGTACTTCCCAAAATTCATTCATGGTAAGGCCCTCTTCTATAATAAACGCCAGGGAAAGATACTGAGGCATGGCACCACACATGGCCACATCATTGATGGAACCATTAACTGCCAGCTCACCGATATTTCCACCCGGAAAAAAGATTGGTGAGATTACGTAACTATCCGTACTGAATGCAACCGGGCCCGATAGGTTCAGACTGGCACCATCGTGCTGTTCATTGAGTAAGGGGTTCTTCAAAATGGTAAACACCCCCGCCTTTAACAAGCGATGTGTTAATAACCCCCCGCTGCCATGGCCCAACGTAATTACCTCAAAATCCAATTTTGGAAGTGGGCAATTCAGTTGAACGGAAAGCTGAGTTGGATTCATTGATTTAATTGCCTACAAAAATACCGATTGATAAAGAATCTAGCCCTTCGTTTTCTTCTGGATCACCTTTCCTCAACCAGATTACTATTTGAATAGTGATAGTATGCCGCACAAGACCCCTCACTGCTTACCATCGGTGCACCTTGCGGATGCTCAGGGTTGCAGGCGTGACCAAATAAAGGACAGTCAAAGGGTTTTTTCTTTCCCTTCATAATTTCTCCGGCAATGCAGCTCTTATTCTCCCTCTCTTCTATTGGCTGCAGTTTAAATTTTATTCGCGCATTGTATGCACGAAACCGATCGTTCACCTCCCAGCCGCTGGAAGGAATGGTGCCAATGCCCCGCCAATCGCGATCGGACACATCAAATACCTGATCGATCGTACCTTTCGCCAACAGGTTGCCCTCCTGCTGAACCACTCTGGCATATTGATTCTCCACCATGGCAACACCCCGCTCCAGTTGCCGAATGGCCATGTATATTCCTTGTAATAAATCCACCGGTTCGAATCCGGTAACAACAATCGGCACTTTGTATTTCTCAGCAATGGGATAGTACTCATCAATTCCCATGATGGTACATACATGGCCGGCCGCCAAGAAAGCATTTACGGTGGTTTCGGGATCGGAAAGAATTGCTTCCATAGCCGGAGGCACCAACACGTGCGATGCCAGGATGCTGTAGTTGTTGACTTTCGACTTCGCAGCGTGAATAACTGAAAGTGCATTGGCCGGTGCAGTAGTTTCAAATCCGACAGCAAAAAACACTACTTCTTTTGTCGGATTATCGATCGCCAGCTTCACGGCTTCCAACGGAGAATAAACCATTCGCACATCACCACCGTGAGCCTTTACTTCCAATAAACTCGATGTTGAACCTGGCACACGCAACATATCTCCAAACGAACAAAGAATAACTTCCGGCCGGGTGGCCAGCATAATGGCTTCATCGATGATGCTGATGGGGGTTACGCATACCGGGCAGCCCGGACCATGAACCATTGTAACTTCTTTGGGCAGCATTTGTAAGATCCCATTTTTCACCAGGCTGTGTGTCTGGCCGCCACAAACCTCCATGACTGTCCAGGGGCGGGTAACCAGCAACCTGATCTCATGGATTAACTCCTTTACGAGTTCGGCATTGCGGTATTCGGTTAAGAACTTCATGTATGATGCCGGTTACGATAGAACCAAACTGCTAAATACAGAACCCCGGTCACGAAAAGAGGTCCTGAGATCGCTAAAATCCAGGGAAGAAAATCCCTTGCCATATAGCCATAGAACAGGCTTAACAATACAAAGACAATCCCAATCATCCACTCCTTTTTCCAGAAAAGGATCAGGATTATGAGAATGATAAACGTAGGGATCAAATGTATAAAAAGGTCACTGATCATTTGCCCCAAATTTTTCTCGTCCTGAAATACATCCAGTGCAAACATGCTGATGAACACCGCGAAGAGTATGGCAAGTACTCTTGGTATCCAGATCAGCCATTCTGTATTTCGCGGTTTCACGGTCCTCTGGTTTTAATTTCCTCAGATGTCAGGTCATTCAATTCGCCAATCTGCCGGATATACTCAAACGTTTTTAGGGCCTCCTCTTCATCCACAACACTAATTGCTACGCCCACATGCACCAATACATAATCACCAACCTGAGCGTGGGGTACCATGGATAAATTAACCTCCTTCATAATTCCGCCAAAAGAAACTCTTCCAAACCGAAACGTATCATCCAGTTGTCCGGTGATCGTGGTTAGTTTTCCTGGTATGGCGAGACACATATCATGTGGTGATTAAATTCTCTTCCATTTCAACTTGCTGATGTGGTCGATTTATTCCTGCCCAGGTTACTTGGCCAAGACAAACACTTTCGTCATTGGGCGAAAGCTCAATCGGGAAATACAATTGAGCTTGGTCCTGTAATTTCTCTTCGATCAACTCAACCAACAGACGGTTTTGAAAAACCCCTCCGCTGAAAGCAATCTTCTGAATCGCAAGTCGGCTTGCAATATCAAAAATGGTATCTGCTAGAAATGCGTGAAACTTAAACGCGATTTGCTCATGGGGAATAGCCGCTTCCAAATCCTTCAGGATTTGTTGCATCAGGTTCGCTACGCTTAGGTCACTTCCCACCCAGACTACCTTGTACCGGGATAAACAGTTTCCCTTTGTTGCCAGTGTTTCCAGATGCATGGCGGCTTCTCCTTCATAGGAATTGTAATCATCGATCCCCAGCATGGAAGCAACCGCATCGAACAAACGACCCATGCTGGACGTTCTGATTGTTGGTTTTGATTGAAACCATTTTTGGTAATATGCCCATTCTGCATTCTTAAATTTCTTACGAACAAACTCTACTGTTTCATACTTCAATTGATGACAAGCCGATAACGCTGATAACCTGGGTTCCCGGGCCATCGAGTCGCCAGGCGTAACAGGGAAATATTGAAGGTGGGCAACGCGGTCTAATCTATGTTGTTGATACTTAAAGAACTCACCGCCCCAGATCTGTCCATCCTCACCGAAGCCGGTGCCATCCCAGACAACGCACAAAACAGGTTCGGGAGTGTATAATAATTTATTTTCAGCCAATACTGACCAGGCGTGTGCCTGATGGTGAAAAATCTTCTCTACTGGAATTCCCCAGCGAAAAGCCAATTGATTTCCTAATTCTGAAGAAAAATAACCGGGGTGGGCATCTACAAGAATGCGTTGGGGTTTGATCCGCAGTAAATCCATCAGGTGGTGGATGGTGCGCTGATAGTATTGTTGGCTCTCATAACTTTCAAGGTCGCCCAGGTATTGACTGATGTAAACCCGACCATGTGCCTGCAGGGCAAAAGCACTTTTCAGGTCTGCGCCCATAGCAAGAATACATTCCTGTGTTGGCGCAACATTTGGATTCAAAAAAGTTGGGGCAAATCCGCGCGACCTGCGAATGATCAAACGGTTATGGTTAGTAAATCGTAGTACACTGTCGTCTTGGGCAATTTCAATGGCCCGATCGTGCATGACAATGGCGTCCGCTATCGCCATCAGCTCTTCGAAAGCGTGTTGATCTTCATAGATAATTGGCGACCCATTTACATTACCACTGGTTGCTACCACGGGTTTGTTCCAGGCTTGCAGCAAGAGCTCAAACAGGGCCGTGTAAGGAAGCATGGCACCAATCTGCTCCAGTCCGGGTGCGATTTTGCTTAAACAAATTCCCGAGACTTGATTCTTCTTTGCCTTGAGTAATACGATTGGGCTTTGAATGCTGGTTAATGCCTTTTGCTCCCGCTCGCTGATGATCGCATCTCCGCTCAGGGATTCAATATTCGGATACATCAAGGCAAACGGCTTTGTGGGTCGGTGTTTTCGATCCCTTAAATTTTGTATAGCCTTGGGATTAGTAGCGTCTGTGATCAGCAAATATCCTCCGATGCCCTTTACAGCAACGATTTTACCACCTGCCAGATAGGAAATTAATTTTTCCAGACTCCCGCTCCAGTTTCTGGAAATAATCTTACCCGCTTTATCGAGCAATTGAAGTGGAATTGTACAATCTGGACAAGAATTCGTTTGAGAAAAATGTCTGCGGTTGAACGGATCATGGTATTCCCGAGTACAAGGCAAACACATTTTAAATTCCTCCATGGCTGTGGTGTGCCGATCATAGGGTAATGATTTTAGAATGGAATAGCGTGGTCCGCAGTGAGTACATGTTGTAAAGGGGTATTGAAACCTGCTGTTTTCGAGACTTGTAATTTCTTTCCGGCAATCTTCACATAAGCCCAGATCAGGCGTTATTAGCATATTCGGTTTGCCCAGGGGGTTGCTTTCCAAAATTTGAAAGTCTTGTGCCTGGAGGGGTTCAATATCATAGCCCATGAATTCCGTTATGTGTGATTCAACCGGGGCCTCCATCCGCAACCTGGTTAAAAACAGTGCTGTCTGGCTCGCTTTGCCTCCGGCTTCAATATGCACTCCGTCAACATCATTGCGCACCCAGCCTTTTACCTGAAGTTCCTGAGCAAGCTTAAAAACAAAGGGTCGAAAGCCAACCCCCTGCACCATGCCGCTAATATTTACATGCACCCACCTCATACCCGTACCAAGGTGTGCTCGGCATTTATTTTCTTTAACCATTCATACCACTCAGTCAAACCAACTCCGGTTGTGCACGAGAGTTCAATGAACTCCATTTTGCGATTTACCTGGCGGGCATAGCTCTTCACTTGCTCCAGATTAAAGTTTACGTAGGGCAACAAGTCAATCTTATTGATGATGCAAAGCTGACTGGAAGCAAACATGTCTGGATATTTCAATGGTTTGTCATCGCCCTCTGTTACGCTGATGATAACCACGCGCTTTTGTTCGCCCAAATCGAACATGGCCGGACACACGAGATTGCCAATATTCTCAATAAATAATACGGAATTCTCGCTGGGATTGAGTTGCCTGACCGCCTCACGAATCATTTGTGCGTCTAAATGACAACCCTTCCCGGTATTAATCTGTATCACAGGAACCTGCGTAGCCGCAATTCGGTCGGCATCGTTGGATGTTTGTTGGTCGCCTTCGATCACAAAAAAATCAAGGTCTGATTTAAGATCCTGTAAGGTTCTTTCCAACAAAGATGTTTTGCCCGAACCTGGAGAGCTCACCAGGTTAAGGGCAACGATATTATTTGCCAAAAAAAAGGTTCGATTGTCCTGTGCTAACGCCTTGTTTTTCCACAAAATGTTCTGTTCTACCTTGATTTCTTTACCTCCAACTGGTATTGGAATTTCAACGGGCTTTGTAAACTGCACCTCGTTCCAGTTCACATTGGCAATCGGCTCGACTTTATGAATTGAAATTTTAGATTCGCTATCGCATCCGCAGGTGGCACACATGGTTATTTAAATAATTAGGCAATACATCAGTTCAACACCATTGATTTAATCTGTAATTCCTTTCCCTGAATAATTTGCAACAGGGGCTCTCCGCAAAGCGGACAAACATCAAACAGTTCCTTAATTTGAAATTCGCAATCACACTCCAGACATTTTGCCTTTGCCGGCACCTGAATAATAGTTCGCTTTGCTGCTTGCAGTACCGTGTCTTTCACACCCGCCTCCCATGCGAAATCCAATGCATGTCTGTCCACACCCGACAAGTCTCCTATCACCAGATCGATGGATTCAACTGTTTGAGCGTGGTGTTCCCTCACCTTCTGCTCAGCCGTTTCCACTATGCTCATGACTATAGAAAGTTCATGCATATCGTGGGGGGTTATTTATTTGCTATGCTTGGATCGAACAACATACTGGCGATAGGCCAATAACAAAATCACCGAAGCAACTATAGTTAACGCTAATGGTATGAAGTGCTGCGGGTTTGCTACATAATGTCCGGGGCTCAGCGGGCTTTCGTTTCCATGACCGGGATGTGCAGAGGCAAGTGCAGGCAACAAGAGGGCCGAAATCAGAGCGAGCTTCGTTACAAATGATTTCATAGGAATATTTTTTTGTGAATTCTAAAGTACAGGTTCAGCTGGAAGTTAAACCTGATAAAAGTCAGTGCCCTAAATGAATTAAATCATGCGCAGAAAATATTTATTCAGGTAAGCTTGTCTACTGTTTTCGCATAAAATTTTCCTGCTTCCTCTCTAGATTTATTCTAAATAATATCAACATGCTTACCAATACCTCAACTCAGCGAAAAACTTACTACGAAGAGTTACGAGAAAAAGGGTATTCCCGCAGGGACTTCATGAAGTTTTGTACCATGATTGCTGCCTATATGGGCTTGCAATCCAGTGGTGCGGCCCAGGTAGCCGAAGCTCTAAAAACCAAGCCCCGGGTGCCTGTCATCTGGCTTCATTTCCAGGAGTGCACCTGTTGCAGTGAATCCTTTATTCGTTCTTCGCATCCCATCGTTGCGGATATCATTTTGGATAAACTATCGCTCGACTACACCGAAACCTTAATGGCCGCAGCCGGTCATCAGGCGGAAGAAGCCATGGAAAAAACTATGAAAGAATATTATGGCGAATATGTGTTGTGTGTTGAAGGTTCCGTGCCTGCGGGTGCGGATGGTGTGTATTGCATGATCGGTGGCAAATCTTCGTTGGACATTCTACACGAGGCTGCCGAAGGGGCAAAGGCTGTTATCTGTTGGGGAAGTTGTGCCAGCAACGGTTGCGTACAAGCCGCTAAACCAAATCCTACAAAAGCAACACCGATTCATAAGATCATAAAAGGCAAACCGATTATCAAAGTGCCGGGGTGTCCACCGATTGGCGAAGTGATGGCCGGTACATTGGTACACATCATTACGTTCGATACACTCCCCGCCCTGGATGGGACGGGCAGACCCAAAGCGTTCTACTCCAAACGTGTTCACGACAGTTGCTATCGCAGGCCTTATTACGATGCCGGAATGTTTGTTGAAACTTTTGACGATGAAAACGCAAAGCGAGGATACTGTTTGTATAAAGTAGGGTGTAAAGGCCCCAGTACATACAACGCCTGCGGAATCATGAAATGGAACAACGGTACCAGCTACCCAATTCAATCCGGGCATGGTTGCTTTGGCTGCAGCGAAGAAAGTTTCTGGGACAATGGCCCGATTTACGAGCGCATGGTGAATGCGGGAGGTTTTGGAATAGAAGAAAATGCCGATAAGGTGGGTCTTGTAGCATTGGGTGTAACCGCTGCCGGAATCGCAGCTCATGCCGTGGCTACCAATTTACGCAAGCATAAGCTGGTAGAAGACCTCATTGCAGAAGGAAAACAATCAGAACAAGAACTTAAAAAAGATTAACCATGGCACGCATCGTTGTGGATCCGGTCACCCGCATAGAAGGACACTTGCGAATTGAAGCAGAAATTAAGAATGGAAAAATAGAGGAGGCTTATAGTTCGGGCACCATGGTACGCCTGATCGAAGAGATTCTAAGAGGACGCGACCCCCGCGATGCCTGGGCATTTGTTGGCCGGGTGTGCGGAGTTTGCACAACGGTCCATTCACTCGCTTCCATTCGTGCCGTGGAAGACGCCCTGAATATTTCCGTGCCGCCCAATGCTGAACTTGTACGCAACCTCATGTTTTGCGCTCAGAACATTCATGATCACGTTGTTCATTTTTATCATTTACACGCCCTGGATTGGGTGGATGTAGTAAGCGCATTAAAAGCCGATCCGAAAAAAACATCTGAACTGGCACAAAGCATTTCTCATTGGCCAAAAAGTTCACCCGGCTACTTCTCCGATTTGCAAAAGCGATTAACGAAGTTTGTAGAGAGTGGTCAACTTGGAATTTTTGCCAATGGATATTGGGGGCATCCTGCTTATAAGCTGCCTGCTGAAATAAATCTGATCGGTGTTGCTCACTACCTGGAAGCTCTGGAGTGGCAGAAAGAAATAGTAAAAGTGCACACCATCTTTGGAGGCAAGAATCCGCACCCCAACTTTCTGGTGGGAGGCATGGCCTGTTCCATCAGTCTGGATGATTCTAGCGGTATCAACGCGGAGCGATTGGCCTATGTGCATCAGCTGTTAAAGCAAGCAAAGGAATTTGTAGAACAGGTTTACATTCCGGATCTACTCGCCATTGCTCCTTATTATCTCGATTGGGGTGCCATTGGTGGTGGATTAGGTAATTACCTGGTGTATGGTGATCTCTCCACCTCGGGGTACCGCGATGTTGGAAATTATAAGTTTCCGGCTGGCGCCATTCTCAACAAAGATCTCAGCAAGGTTCACGAAGTCGATCTTCGTAACGATTCGGAAGTACAGGAGTACATCGCTCATAGCTGGTATGAATATGCAGGTGGCGATAAGGTAGGCTTACATCCCTGGAAAGGAGAGACCAAATTGAATTACACAGGTCCCAAGCCACCTTTCGATCAACTCAACATTGATGAGAAATACAGTTTTCTGAAAACCCCGCGGTGGAAAGGACATGCCATGGAAGTAGGTCCGCTAGCGCGTGTTTTGGTTGGGTATGCCAGCGGCCGCGAAGATTTTAAAGAAGTAGTTGACAGCACCCTGGCCAAACTTAACGTTCCGGCAGCCGCGTTGTTCTCTACCTTGGGTCGTACCGCTGCACGTGGTCTTGAAACCATTCTTGTTTCGCAATGGGCCCTTGAGTTCTATGATCATCTGATCTCCAATATCAAGAGCGGTGATACCCGCATGGCCAGCATGGAAAAATTCAAGCCCGAAACATGGCCGGCATCGGCAATGGGGGTTGGCCATACCGAAGCTCCCCGAGGGGCGCTTGCCCATTGGATTGTGATCGAAGATCAAAAAATAAAAAATTACCAACTGGTCGTTCCTTCTACCTGGAATGCCTCTCCACGCGATAAAGAAGGTAAACCATCCGCCTACGAAGCGGCTTTGAAGGATACACCGGTTGCTGATGAAAACAAGCCTGTGGAGATCCTTCGCACCATTCACTCTTTTGACCCGTGTCTGGCTTGTGCCGTACACTTGTATGACGAGGAAGGTAAGCACGTAAGTAAAGTTCAGGTACTATAATTTCAGGTTTATGAACAGCACGACCGTATCACAAAAACCCCATTTGCTGCGAAGAGTGTTTGTATGGGAATTACCTGTGCGATACTATCATTGGATAAATGCCGGATGTATTCTGGTCTTAATCGCCACTGGCTTTATCATCGGTGATCCGCCTGCCATCATGACCAGCCGCGAAGCGTACTCGAGTTATTGGTTTGGAACCACCAGGTTTATTCACTTTGTTGCTGCCTACATCTTTCTTTTCAATTTTCTGTTTCGCATTTACTGGGGGTTTGTCGGAAACAAGTTCGCCAGTTGGAGAAACTTCATTCCTACCAACCGTCAGTATTTTCTAGATATGTGGAATATTTTAAAGTCGGACATCTTCATGACGAAAGGATATAATGTGCACACCATCGGCCATAACCGATTGGCAGGTTTCATTTACTTTCTCACCTTCATCGCTTTTGGGATACAGTGCCTCACCGGGTTTGGTTTGTATTCGGCCATGAGTGATTGGTGGCTCCCTAATTTATTTTCCTGGGTACCGGCTTTTTTCGGAGGTGACTTCATGCTGCGGACGATACACCATTGGGCCATGTGGTTCTTTATCTTGTTCACTGTGGTACATGTGTACCTTGTTTTCTACCATGATTATGTTGAAGGCCATGGCGAGATTTCATCCATGGGCGGTGGTTGGAAATTTATCGATGAGGAAACTTTTGAAAAGAATAAAGAGAAGAAAAAATAAGCCATGTCATCATCATCTTTGTTGATTCTTGGGGTTGGTAATTACCTGATGGGCGATGAAGGGTTGGGTGTACATCTTGCAAAGCAGTTAAAGCAAGAACTGGAACCCGGACTGGCCGATGTAGTAGACGGGGGTACAGCCGGATTTCAACTGATGGAGTACCTCGAGTCCTATCCCCAGGTAATTCTGATTGATGCTACGTTGGATGGAAAACCCGCAGGAACCATTCGAAAAATACAACCCCGCTTTTCCAGCGATTTTCCAAGTGCAATGAGTACGCATGAAATAGGGCTGAAAGACTTAGTAGAAGGTCTCACGCTTCTGAATCGATTACCTGAAATTCATCTCTTTGTTGTGTCTATTGAAAGGATTCAACCGCTGTGTACCAAACTATCGCCAGAAGTAAATGCCGCTCTGGATGAACTCAAACAAAAGGTTGTGGAACTGGCAAGGAATCTTGTGGCGGTGCCAGGTTAAGTAATCTTTACTTTCTTATTTTATCAAGATATAATTTTGAGGCTTGTTCCACCCACCGATCGCGTTCGATGCGGCCGGGGAAAAATTTAATGCTGGATGAAATTTGCTCGATTAACACCGGGGTAAATTCACTAATCTGCCGGTAGCTATGAATGCCTATTTCATTAAGCCGCTTTTCAATGCCTGGCCCTATTCCATTGATTACTTTCAAGTCGTCTTTTTCCTCCGCGGCAATTTTTAATGCCCGCTTGGCCTCGGGATCGGTCTCTTTTGGAACTTGTTTCTTGTCTTTGTCCTGTTCCTTACTGCGGGTGCGTTCAATCTGTTTTAATTCCGATTCGGCTATGGAGAGCTTACCACGCAACTGATTAATTGACTCCAGTTTTTCGTGAAGTTCCTTCTTAACCTCTTCCAGCTCAGTTTTAAGTCGTTCGTTGTCACGCGAAATAGTTAAAAAATCCTGGCGAAATGTATCGCGTGCTTTGCTCAGTGTCGTCTCCACTTTTTCGATTTGCTCCTGATAAAGCTGACTGGAGGCTTGTTGCGCAGCTTGTTCCTCCAACAACGCTACGATGTCGCGATCCTTCATCCGTATCGTACGCTGCCGTAGCATCCACGCCAACGCAAAGCCAATCAAAACTGAAATCAGAATCATGAACAGGATTTCAGCAATGGCCAGTGCCGATTCATGAGGATCAATGTTCTCGGGTTTTGGATCCAGCCCTTTTACCCAAAACAAATACCATTGGGCACTAAGGAGGCACCAAACCAAAAACAAAACAATAACAAGGTAAATCGTGCGCATTCGATATTCGTGTGAAAATTACTGAAAAAAGACCTTACCCATGCAACCTGTTCGAAAGATGATCCGTCTTATATGCATAATTCACTTATGTATTAATCATTTATGCATTCTCCCGAACTATTAAAAGGCACGCTGCAGACCATTGTTCTTAAGGTTTTGAAAGACCACGGCCGCATGTATGGTTACGAAATCACCCAGCGGGTAAAAGAACTTTCAGAAGACCGGATTTTACTAACGGAGGGTGCCCTGTATCCCACCCTGCACAAACTCGAAGCGGAAGGAATGCTAAAAACAGAAACTGTAATGTTGGGAAAGCGTGTGCGCAAATATTATGCACTAACCCCAGAAGGCAGGAGCCTCGTTAAAGAACGTGTTTCGGAATTTGTTGAATTCATCCGAACCATGGGAAATGTTTTGCAGGTTGAACTCCATTGACGATTGAAGAATGGACCATTGACATTTATGCTCACAAACGATCACATTAGTTACATCATCAAATACTTGAATTACCGAGGCATTGTGGCCGAGGGCATACAGGATGAATTGATCGATCACGTTTGCTCCGCAGTGGAGTTAGAAATGAAAAATGGAACTCGTTTTATCGATGCCTATCACACTGTATTAAAAGCCTTCGGCCATACCGCTGGCCTTCGTGAAACTCAAAATGAAATTATTTCCGTTGAAACCCAAAAAGTAAAAAGTATGCTGCGCAATTACTTCACCATTGCCTTTCGCAACCTCACCAAACACAGATTTTATACGTTTATTAACATAGCCGGTTTGGCCGTTGGAATTGCGGCCTGTCTGGTGATTGTTCTGTTTGTCATTAACGAGCTTAGTTACGACAAGCACCACCTGAATGCCGGTCGCATTTATCGTGTGAATGGTGAAATCAAATTTGGCGGCAATCACTATCAACTGGCGGTATGCCCGGCACCGCTGGCCGAAACCCTGATCCAGGATTACGCGGAAGTGGAAACGGCCGTTCGATTCCGCGGCCGGGGCTCCTACCTGGTGAAACCAAACGAAACCGCGGATAATATTAAAGAGGATAACGTGATCTGGGCCGATAGCACATTCTTCAAAGTCTTCACCGTGCCTGTATTGCAGGGTCATGCCAATAGTGCCCTTCAGGAACCCAATACAGTCGCAATCAGTCAGAAGATAGCCAATAAAATGTATCCGGATGGAAATGCGTTGGGCCAGACGTTGATCCTAGACAATCGCTGGACCATGAAAGTAACCGCGGTGTTTGAAGACATGCCCGAAACAGGTCATTTTAAATTCGATATTTTAATTTCCATGAGTGGACTTGAAGAAGCGAAAGGGACCGTCTTCCTCAGCAACAATTTCCAAACTTATATTCTGTTAAAAGCAGGTGCTGATGCGAAAGCACTGGAAGCAAAGTTTCCCGAAATGGTTGTGAAATACATTGGGCCGCAGGCTGCGCAGGTGTTAGGGGGTGAATTCTCGATGGAAAAATTTGAAGCCTCGGGAAATAAAATTGCTTATACGTTGATTCCTGTTACGGATATCCATCTACACTCCGATCTGACCGGTGAGTTTCGGCCGAACAGTGACATTACCTATGTTTATTTATTCAGTGCCATTGCGATTTTCATTCTTGTCATTGCCTGCATTAATTTTATGAATCTCTCCACTGCCCGGTCTTCCAATCGGGCGAAGGAAGTTGGGGTTCGCAAAGTAATGGGCTCGTTGCGGTCGCACCTGGTGCGTCAATTTCTTACAGAATCCATCTTGTTGAGTTTGTTCTCCTTCGTGCTCGCGATCGCCCTGGCCTATCTTTTTGTGCCGGTGTTCAATGAGCTTTCCCAAAAAACCTTACGATTGCCCTTAGCGAATCCCGGGTTTTATGGCATTGTGTTATTCGGTTCCTTGTTGGTTGGTTTAATGGCTGGATTATATCCCTCCTTTTTTCTGTCTGCCTTTAAACCAGTCAACGTTCTAAAAGGGCATGTGGCACTGGGAATGAAAAGCGGAATGATCCGTAGTGCGTTGGTCGTCTTTCAATTTGTTATCTCGATTTTCTTAATTGTTGGTACGATTACGGTATTTCGCCAACTCAGCTATATCCAAAATAAGAAAATTGGCTTTGAAAAAGATCAGGTTTTGATTGTGCACGATGCCTATGCGTTGCGCGATAACCTCCGATCTTTCAAAGACGAGGTAAAAAAGAATAGTTTCATTCTGCAGGGTACGATCAGCGGTTTCCTGCCCGTAAATGGATGGCGCAGTGATCAAACCTTTTGGCCGGAAGGCACGCAGCCCACTCAGGAAAATATGGTGGGCATGCAAACCTGGGAAGTGGATCCTGATTATCTCGAAACCTTTGGTATGCACATGAAATCGGGTCGCTTTTTCTCTGAAGAATTTCCTTCCGACTCATCAGCAGTAGTTCTTAATGAAACTGCAGTACAACACTTCAACCTGGGTGATGATCCCCTCGGAAAAAAAGTCTCCACCTTCACCGGAAATAATCCTGATGGGTCACCTGATGTTAATTCGGTTGATTCCTGGACCGTAGTGGGTGTAGTGGAGAACTTTCATTTCGAATCGCTTAAGCAAAATATTTCACCCCTGGCATTTTTTCTCGAGCCGAGCAATGGCAGTGTAGCGTTCCGGTTTGAAGCGAAGAACGCTCAGAATGTAATTGCCGCCATCGAAAAAAGCTGGAAAGAGTTGGCCCCGGGCCAACCTTTTCAATACTCCTTCCTGGATGAAGATTTTGCAAACCTCTATTCAACAGAACAGCGGCTGGGAAAAACGTTTGCGGTCTTTGCCGGATTGGCCATCGTTATTGCCTGCCTTGGGTTATTTGGGTTAACGGCCTTTACCGCAGAACAGCGTACCAAAGAGATTGGAATCCGAAAAGTACTGGGTGCTTCTGTCAGCAGCATCATTTTCTTGCTCTCAAAAGAGTTTGGAAGATTAATTCTTATCGCCTTCATCTTTGCTGCGCCCCTGGCCTGGTATGCTGTTACCTGGTGGCTGAAGAATTACACATATAAAGTAGAAATTGGACCCTGGGTTTATGGAATGGCCGGCCTTGCAGCCTTCCTGATTGCCTGGATCACAATGAGCTTTCAATCAGTTAAAGCGGCTTCGAATAACCCGGTTAATTCATTGCGAAGTGAATAACCAATTTCACCAGGTGCTATTCACCTGGTGGCTTTTTCCATTTCCGCAGTTCATAGTATATATCTCTGGGCTCCTCCCCGCCAGCTATTAATGCCTTTACCCGATAGCCAAATGAAGCGAATGTAAAGAACCACCAGGAGTGTTAACACCTAAAAGAACATTGCCAGGCGCCAAAACGGAAATTACAACCGTGATGAAAATAAAGGTTAGTAGTTTCAAAGTTTTTCACCACGCTGCCTAGGGCAGTTGTAAAACGTACAAGGGCTACTTCAAATCAAAGTGAAAGGCCTTAATGGAAGTTCATTCCGCATCTAAAGAAACCCTTCAGATTCTACTCCCCGGCATAAGGGTCTTTAATTGTCTTTTTCTCGTATCTGATTTGCGAGAAGGTTACTGCACACTGCTTGCCCGTAGGCGACTGCGCCAAAAACCCTACGCTAAAACCTGGCTTGACTTCAAACTGAAGATGTCGTACCAAGAACCAACTTGCTCCATCAGTAGAACAGTAGAGCGTAATCACCTTACCCGCCTTGGCCATTTTAAAAAAGGCTTTGGTCGAATCAATCTCGATGGAATTGGAGTCATCCGAAATGTTTTTGGTTACTACACTCACTACCCTGTGGGCACCGGTATAGTCCTTCTCAAAACAAAATTTTACCCAATGGATGCTGTCGCTTTTCAACACAAGAGCTCCGCCATCCCACTTACTGGTAAAGGCATGCTCAATGGCTGCACTCAGTACAAAATCCTCATCTGCCTGAAATAACAGCTTGGGGGCATTGTCCGTATTGTAGGTTACGTTTGGGTCGCGAAACATATCGGTTTTTTCACCGGCCACGATGGTAAGCTGATTGTTCTTCAGCGTATAGTGCAGCGGTTTATTTTCCCAAGTCAATTTGTGAGGAATGCCCGGCAGTTGCTCCGGATTTTGAGCACATCCCGAAAGGGATAAACCAATTAATAAGCAAAGCAATCCTGGCTTCATGCATCTAAAGTTACTGCTTTTCTTTTGCAGAAATTAATCTGCGGTTATCTCCAAAAAGATCGCAACCAATTCAATAGGCTTACTAAGCCGCCAAAACGTATGGTCGTTCAATTTCGGTCATGACTCAATACCAAGCGCCCGGCTCGCTAAAATCGGACCGACAAAAAGAGTACGATGGGTAAGGTAATCTCCAGTTCAGTAGTTCTTTGTTCGCTATCGGCCGTGCCCGTTAGACTTGTCTTGTCCGTAATAAAGCGTAAATAAAGATTTGACTCGGTACCTACCGTCACGCGATCCCCCAATAAGAGCATCAGCCCTGTGCGTGGGCCCAAACCCCATAGATTCCGTTTTGTTTCAGTGGTTATTGTTCCAAAAACCGGGTCACTTGTTTCTGTATGCAAGGTGGCTCCGCCTAATAATAAATCATAGCCGTAAAAAAATATCCAACGTCTGCTCAGTTGCAGCTTGCGCTCATATCCGCCCCGGAAAGCGATATCGCGGTTTATAGTTTCGCGTTGCGAAGTGCTGGGGTTGTCTACCGTTTTGCTGCGCGAGTAGCTAAAGCCCAGGCCAAAGCCACGACCGGTTTTATTTGAGTTTGAAGCAAACTGAACTTGAAATGGATTGTCGGTGGGGGTACTATTCGGATTTAGATTTATGATTTGCCGGATCAAAGGATTTATCTCCAACCCAAAATAATTGATTCGTTTCCGGTCTGCAGTGAATCGGGTGGGCTCCTTTGCAGGTGTCCTGGCCATGGTGCTTACCGGTACTTCTTCCGAGTCCAATTTTTTCAATTGAGGCAATCGTGTAGCGGGATCTTCCCGCCTTGTTGGGTAAACGTTGGCAACACTACCCAGGCATTTATTTTCCAGGACAAAATGAGCTGACAATGATTGTTCATCGTAACGGAGATTGGTGAAGTAGGTGTTTGAGCTGCCAATACAATTGACCTTTTCATACAAGGTTTGCTTAAATGACTCATTCAGGCTTGTGCCTTCCCTGGTTCGATACCGCTTATAAACGAGCTGTTCAATCGGGTCGTTACCTCGTTTAAAAAAATACCGTTTAAGACCTCCCCCCTCATAGGCATAAAGTGTGGTGTTCCCTTCCACTAACGTCCACAGAAAAATTTCTTCCTCGCTCCACTCTGGCTCATGTACATAACTTAATAAAGAATCATCATCGCCTGAAATGTCTATCTGTACGACTAGCCGCTTAAGTTTGAAAAGGCTGTCAATTGCAATTTCCGAAAGGCTATCCAGCGATTGCGTTTGCAGCGGGTGGTTATAACTTTTCAGGAACGTTATCTCGCTGTGAGCCTTCCACGCTTCTACTTTGATATAACACGCTGTTTTTTGATTTTTCAGGTCAATGAAATAGCCCTTTTCGTAAACCGATTGGCCCCGCCCCAAACCCGGAAAAAATAATATGCATCCGATCAGGCAAAAGGCAGTTCTAGTCATCCAGCATAATTATTCCTTCATCCGGAATGGATTCGCTAACCGCGGATCAGAAATCATCTGGTAATCGGTAAGTGTAGTAAGAAAGGAAGCAATAGCCCGTATTTCACTTTGAGTCATATTCATTTGCAGCGGCTTTCCATTCGACCCCTTTAATCGATTATCAAGATTGGGACTGTTCTTGATTCCATGACTGTAATGCTCCAGTACCTCTTCCAGTGTTTTGAACCGGCCATCATGCATATATGGCCCGGTAAGTTGCACATTGCGTAAAGACGGAATTTTAAACTGTCCGCGATGTTGATCAGTTCCGGTTATTTCCATTAGTCCGGCATCACGGGGTGAAGCATCCAGCCCGATATCAGCAAAGCCATTGGCACTATGGCAATTGTCACAATTGAATTTATTGAAAAAAAGCTGGCGACCCAGTTCTTCCTGTGCCGACAAATTAACATCAAAATTGTGTGTATTATCTGTGTTGGGTTCTATTATGCGGAACTGCATAGCCCGATCAAATTTCGATTGATTGCTTCGAATGCTTAACAAGAATGCGCTTAACCCGGCTGATATTCTATCCTGAGTTACGGTTTCATCACCAAATGCATTTTTCACCAACGTTTTGTATTCGGGAATCTGTTGTAATTTTTCGACCAGCGCATTCATGTCATGAATACCCATTTCAAGATGATTCATTATCGGGCGTGTTACCATCACCTTTAAGTTGCCTTCACGACCATCCCAGAAGAGCGATGTAGGTGTGGACACAAATTCAGGTGTTACCGGCACCCCGGGCATATAACCAATCACATTCGGATCCGTAATAATTGTATCCGCGGTTACCGAAGTGGTATCTGCCAATAAAAATTCCTGAAAGGCATCGGAAATGATATTCTGAATCGGCATGGAGTTGCGGGTCGTAACCCGATTCTCAAAGCCCTGGCTCCGGGCGGAATTATCGGAAAAGGCAAGTGCTTGCTTGTGACAGCTGGCACATGAAACGGTATTGTTTAACGAAAGACGGGGATCATAAAATAGCACGCGACCCAATGTCGGAACATCATCTGAAACGCCCTTTACGGAATAGGCAAAGGGCTGAGCCGGTAAGTCTAATACCATTTGGCGATTCTGGTTTTCAAAGGGCTCGCAAGCCAACAACAGCACCATTGCTAAAGCGGCTACTGTGTAAACAGCTTTAATTTTCATGGCTTAACCGGTTTTCGATCAACTAGAGAATGAAGATAGTAAAAAGAAAAATTAATTCAATAGACACCGGATTGAACAATAGAGTTGGAAAGGATCCTATTATTAAGTGATGACTTCTGATTTTTCTTGGAATAGAATCGCCAACGATATCGTTACTTATACCGCTTCCCCTTCTTCATCACCATTTTCACATCCTGCAGCAAGGCCATATGCCGTAGCACATCGCCCTTCACGGCAATAATGTCGGCATACTTGCCTTCGCTTACCGTGCCAAAATCCTTTTCAACGCCCATGGCCACTGCGGGCCAATACGTAGCTGCGCGTATCGTGTACATCGGGTCAAACCCAAACTTATTTACCCAAACATCCAGCTCGTTCCAGGTGCTCTGGCTATGGAACTTCATGGGAATACCGCTGTCGGTACCCACCAACAAAACCACTCCGGCATTTTTCAGTTGATTGATCTTCTTATCGAGGGTGGGCTTTCGAATCGGATTCAATCCAAAATAGCTCAACCGTGCAGGATGCTTGATGCTTTGCTTAATATCTGCAATAATGGAATCGGGTAACCCCAAATGCCAACTGGTGTTGTCGAGGTGTTCCGGATTGTCGCGAACAGATTCAAAGTTGTACAACCCTTCAATGGTGGGCGTCCAGAATAACGGTCCGAGGCTCATCTTGGCGGTGCGTTCCTTGATCGCAGCAAGGATGTCTTCGGGATATTCGGGTGCTGCTGCTAATCCGGTGTGCTCAAAATTATCCACCCCGGCCTTCAGTCCTCTCCGGATTTCATCCGGGCGGTGTGAGTGTGCCACCACTTTCAGTTTGTTTTTGTGCGCCTCATCCACCACCGCCATATATTCTGCTTCGGTCATTTCATCCTGATCGATCAGCTTGATGCAATCGACTCCAGCCTTGGCCAGTTGCCTTACTTTTGTCCGCGCATCCTCAGCCCCTTTCACCCCCCAACGAAATTCCGCGGTTCCTGGATAGGGTTCATGTTGAATGAACGGTCCGCTCATGTACATAGTCGGGCCCGGGATTTCGCCTTTGTTAATCCGGTCGCGGACGGAAAGACTGGCCTCCAACGGTCCGCCCAAATCGCGCGCACTGGTAATCCCCGCCATTAATAATTGATGGGCGCTGGACGGCATGATCACGTCTTTCTGAATCTTCATGTACTTCTTATCCCAATGGGCATAATCACTGTGGCCATTAATCATCAGGTGCACGTGCATGTCCCATAATCCGGGCATCACACTCATTCCTTCTGTCGAAATGATTTCTGCCCCTTTCGGGATTTCAATATGCCCAACTGTACCAATGGCTTTTATGCGTTCGCCTTCAATGATAATGACGGAGTTGAGCAACGGTTTGCCGCCATACCCATCGATAAGGGTGCCGCCAACAAGCGCTTTGGTCTGGGCGAAGGAGTTGATTGATAATAGTGAGAATAGAAAGAAGTAGATGCGCATAGAAATCTGGTTAGCCAAGAAGAAAGGTAAGGTAAAAGCAACTTGCCGTCAAGGCAAATTACAATTCACGCCTTCCTGATTCCGGGATACCGGTCCTCAATCGCTACTCGCTTCGCAATGCTTTCACCGGGTTTTCCGTGGCTGCCTTCAGCGTTCGTACGCCTATGGTCAGGAATGCGATCACCCCGGCCAATAAGGCCGCCAGAATGAATGAGCTTGCGCCTAACGAAATGCGGTACGCAAAATCCTTAAGCCACTCGCTCATAAATAATGCAGATACCGGAATGGCGACTACGCATGCAAAAACTATTAGTAACAAAAACTCTTTAGATACCATACCTACGATATTTGTCACGGAAGCGCCCAGCACTTTACGGACTCCTATTTCTTTTGTACGGCTTTCTACCGAATAGGTGACAAGCGCAAACAACCCCATGCAGGCAATCAGAACGACAATGATTGAAAGCGTAACAAAGATCTGACCTCGTTTTGTGTCCATTCTGTAAAAATCTTCAAAGCGACTTTCGAGAAACGTATACTCGAGCGGGTTATCCGAATCAATCTGCGCATTGATCGCTTTCAATTTCTTCAGGGTTTCGTCCCAATTACGCGTATTGATGCGGAGGGTATAATAGTCGATGCGCTGGATGGCCGTATTCGGAGCTCCGAAAATCACAGGCATCATTTCTGCCCGCAACGATTCAAAGTGAAAATTTTCAACTACACCAATTACTTCCACCCGAAAGGGTTTATCCAAAACCTCCTGGCTTCCGCCCGAACGGACCTTCGGAATCTCGATTATTTGCCCGATGGGGTTTATAAGGCCGAGTTGTTGTACCGCGAGGTCAGTGAGAACAATTTTCAAAGAGTCTGCTATTGGATCCTCGATGGTGCGGCCTTTCAAAAGTTCAATGTTGTACGTGTTGAGAAAGTCCTTATCAATGCCTACAAAAATCATTTCCCGATCCTGGGTGCTACTGGAACTGCTTACTGTGGCTATCGGAAAGTTTTTCCACTCACCAGGTACGCGGGTAGAACTGGTAATGCTGATTACTTCAGCCGGTTGACTAAACTGGGCTTTCACCATTTCAAAATTTCTGCGGAGATTCAGGCTGTTGATATCAATTACCAACAAATTCTCCTGATCAAAACCTAAATCCTTTTCGCGTAGGTAGGAAAGTTGTTGATAGATCACGAGGGTCGAAGCGATCATCATAATTGAAATTGCGAACTGTGCTACTAATAGAACCTTCCGCACGGGTATACTTTGGTTAGCAATCTTGACTTCGTTTTTCAATGACTCTACTGCTGAAACCCGAGTCACAATAAATGCTGGATACAAAGCCGAAAGGAGACCTGCCACAAACATGATCAAAACGAGGAATCCAATCCAGGATAATGGCAGGTTAGCCATCGTCATCTCTTTTCCGGTAAACGTATTCACAGCCGGAAGTAGCAGTTCAACCAGTACCATAGCCAATAGCAAAGAGAATACGGAGAGCACAATGGAGTCGACTAAAAACTGACCCACGAGTTGACCCCTTTGAGCGCCAAGTGCTTTGCGTGTACCCATTTCGCGAGTACGCTTATACGCTGCTGCCGTGCTCAAATTCATATAGTTCAAACACGCAATCAACAACAACAAAACCCCCACCGCACCAAACATGTAAAGGTAAAAGGGTTTGATGCTGTTAGCGTTTAGCTCATTGTCCTGGGCGTTATCCGAATAGAAATGAATCGTGGTGAGAGGCTGGAGAGAGAATGTGCTTTTGAACTCTTTATCGGAAGGATAATTCCTTTTAACCAGATCACCGAGCTTTGAAGCAACTTCATCGGCTTGTGTTTCCTGTTTAAGTTTGAGATACGTAACGTATTCGTTACTGATCCAATCCGTAGAAACATATTCATTATACCAATTAAACAGGGAGGACCAGGTAGCTTCTGAAAAGACAATGTGAAGCTGAAGATGAGAGTTTTGCGGTGGGTCCTTCATGATACCCGTTACGGTCAAATACACGGGTTGACCTTCACGCCTGAAAGCCGACCAGATTTGCCTGCCAACTGCGGGCTCATGACCAAAGTATTTTTTCGCCAGCGATTCCGAAATCACGATGGCGTCCGGGTTTTTTAGCACGGTTGCTGGATCCCCCTGCGACAATGGAAAGTTGAAAAACTGAAAAAAGTTATCGCTGACTGACCAGATGCGTTCATAACTTCGCAAAGTTGGTTCATTTCCCAGCGTTACCCGCCCAAAGGCTGAAAGCCTGCACGATTCTTCTATCTCTTCAAATTGCAGTTCAGACTCTTTTCCTAAAAGTGCGGATACCTGTGCTATATTCCGAATGGTACCATCTTCCTGTTGCTCATGTTGCATCACACGAACCATGCGATCCGCATCAGGATGAAACCGATCGAAGCTTACCTCATTATGAAGATAGAGAACCACAAAGATAAAGCAGGTAAACCCGAGGGTTAAGCCGGCCATGGTAATCAATGAAAAGGTTCTGCTTTTGAACAGGTGCCTGATAGAAATTTTCAGGTTATTGAGGAGCATAATGATAGGTTTAACTAACGGAATTCAATAACCCTACCAAATCCAAAATGCCAAATTAGCTGCTAAATCATTGGTTTCGAAATTATGAACAGTGCGAAAGCGAGCATTTTCGTTCACTGGCGGACGACTAGGAACACGGTTGGGGGTTAATCTTAAAACTTGGGGGTTTCGATTTCAGCAAAATCTCCACGAAGTAGCCGGTAGCGTTTTCGGGCTTCCGCAGCATACACACTGCCGGGAAAACGGTTTAGAAACTCACGGTAAATCTCCATGGCTTTGTCTTTGTTCTTCAGGCTGCGTTCATAAATTTCCCCTTGCAAAAAGTAAGCATCGTCTGAAAGGATATCGTCACCGTAGTCCGTGTTTATTTTTTCTAATACAGATACGGCTTGCTCAAATGAACCGCGCTTCATCAGCACATTGGCTTCCAGCCAGTACACATCATCCAGGATTGATCTTGAGGTGGCAAATGCTTCCGGAAATTTTTGAATGCGTTCAAGGGCCTCGTCATTTTTATTTTGCGCCAATAGCAATTCGATGGAGGCAAATTCTTTAAGGGCGGTTCCGGCACTGTCAAACGTAGTGTTTTCCTTGATCAACATGCTTAACTCCATGGCATCGTTGGCAATTTCTCGCGAGGTGGCTTGCTTCAAAATATCAAGGTGTTCCTGAGCTAATAAAAATTCCCCCTTGTAATAGGAAAGCTTTGCATTGCGCAGTTTTGCCTCATAACCCAGGGGCGCTTCCCGTTGCGACTTTTCTACCTGTGAATAGAGAAGGGTTGCTTCCCAGGCTTCTTCTTTCAGAATATAAATATCGCCTAACTCAATTTTTGCTTTGGCCTTTAACGTGGGGGTAACTTTATTGTTGACTATGATTTGGTTTATCAGAGCGATAGCGGAATCCTTCTGATCGAGGTAGTATGCATACAACAACGACTGCCTTAGAATAGCGTCATAAGAATTTGGATTCTCCGGATAGGCGTTTCGAAACTGGTTATACTCGGAAATGAGGTACGAGACTGAATCGCGGTTAACCGGATAACTACTTTTTATTTTAGCTTCACGGGCCTGTACCAATCCCAACCGGGCCGGAAGTTCGTTAGGTGTGTTTGCATATTCCTTAATTACAAATTGAAAACTTCGACCGGCATTTTCGTAGTCGCTATTGTTTAGTGCAATCTGTGCTATCTCCAGCGTTTTGGATTGTTCCTTTTTGAACCGTTTATCATAGGCCCGTGCTTGAATAAATGCCCCGTAGAAATTCTTTTGCTGAAGATTAACCCAAATCAACAAGTCCGCATATACTTCTGAATTTTGATTACGTTGAACACGGTCATACAGCAATTTCTCCAGACTTTCCAGCTCTTCGGGTTTTGTGAGCAAAATCTGCATCAGATTTTTCACATAGGAAATGTTGGCGGGCGTTTGAGTTACATAGTTCAGATACTCTTCCACCATGGCATCGCGCTTACCTGAGATTCGGTATAGATTCGCTAATTCGAGAGTGTATAAATTAGTGTTTCCCGTAGCTGAACGCGCTTCTTGCAATGCTTGTACAGAGTAGTCAATCAAATTTCGGGCAGCCAGATAGTCTGAAATAGTTTTTAGTTTATAGGCGTCATCGCCTTGCGATTTCATTAGGGCTTTCAAGTACTTATCGGCTCTGGCCAAATCACCGGAACGGACATACACCACCCCCAAGTCCAATCGGTAGGTAAGCCGGCCATCGCGCTTGATGAGCTTCTCGAGATAGTCCTCGGCTGTTTCAAAATGCCCCATGTCGAGCTGCAGGTTGAGGTAATTGGTGTGGATAAGTGGAACATTTTCATTTTTTTTTGCCAGCTGTTGGTAAAGTGTCAGGGCCTTATCTTTTTGACCTTTTACCACGTATTCGTTGGCAATTTGAATTTCTTGCAAATCCTGTGCAAATCCAGCAGTGGAAAGAATAACACATGTGAACAGCATGTATATTCTTATTATTAAATATTTAAAATTTATGTTGTTGTAGTTATTTGTGTGCATATGTGGATAACCCGTACTTGATCAATTTAAGTTAGTTATATGTGAATAGTTTCTCTCTTAGTAGGTTCTGATTTTAGATGGATTGCGATGATTATACAAAGTTATTAACATTAAATGGCCTTTGTGAGTTATTCTTTGAAATCATAAACATTGAGTGGATAAGTGGTTTAGGAAGCGTGTATTTCAACATTTTTTTTGAAGGCCGTAGCGTGATTTGGGGTATGGAGCGGATTGGGATAGTTTTCCACATCCATAAACATTCGCTTCAGAATCTTATCACCAAGGGTCCGACTTCCCAATTGGCGCGAATGGGAAAAGTATATTTTCCTTCTTCTGATTTGTAAAAAAGAATGGGTTCTGGTTCTGTTTTGTAATTGAAATTCCCAGGATCCCACCGTTTATTTTTGTTGCGGTCGATGTGAACGCGTATTTTATAATCCTGGGGCTTCAGATATTTAAAAGTAATCGTCTTCACATTTTTTGCTGATTGGACAAGTTTATTGTCACTGGAAAGTATTTCTATGAAATAATCTTTTTCTGTGGTTTCTATTTCCAGAGTTACCATGCCAGTAGTTTCTTCCGTAACAATCGGTATTTCTTTTTGAATAATCGAGGAGCTATCATTTTCGATACTTATGAGTGCGGCTTTTGAGTAAACGAGGGAAGGCTTCTCGGATTTTCGTTTTGAGTGTTTTGGTACAGAGTCAGCAGGTATATCAATGAAAGTACTATACTTAATTGTATGCGTAAGCGTGTCAAACTCAAATTCTTTTATACGTACTGGAATTCTGGTAGCCGAGTCGATGCGAATATAAATACTGTCATAATTAATTTGTTTTAAGAGCTTGTTATACGAAAGGGTATGGCTGAATTTTTTTGTGGAAGGATCAAAGCTTTCGTTTACCTCCTTGACTTTAAAGGATTCACTTGCCATTTTGGTTTCGGTGTACTTTAGATAGACGGTTGTGTCAAGTTTTTGATTGACGCTATCGCTGGCAAGGATTTGTATTTGCACAGAATCAGCCTTATCAAAATTCTTGTAAAAGATAAGTTCGGTCCGGTTGTCTCCAAACGTATAAATAGCGGACTGAGAATCTGGTAAGCTAACTTTAATGGAATCTACAGATTTATTGAATCGCACAAGACTAGTACCGATGGTATGCCGTACACTGGTCAAAGCCAGCGCGCGAGCATCTACCGTAATAAGTTTGATTGCAATTGAATCCGTTTTCGTTTCTGTTTGTATCGGATTAATAAGGTAACCGAACTTTTCAGACTTGCTTTCTACTTTCAGGTTTTTGTTCTTGTCTTCAAAAGCATATACATAATAATTTCCGGCTTTTAGATTCTGTAGCGTAAACTGTCCTTTTTTATTTGATTTTGTGAAGTAAGTGGGGGTATGATTAAAGATGTTGAAGGTATCAGATTGATACAAGGCCACTGTTATTTTCTCTGGAATCTTTTCACTAAACAATAGCGCAACTGTTCCATTGATGGAAAGAGAATCAATGGTGTCGCCAGTACTGAATGCCAGCCGCAAGTCTTCAGCCGGATTGCTTTCCGTAATGTCTTGAATTCCTTCCCTAAAGGCGATGCTATATGTGGTGCTGTCAGTCCATGGAAATTCTGGCTCAATAATTACTTTTTTACCCCGTGCTAAATATTTGGTGTTCTTACCCGGAGAGGGAGTTATCAGAATTTCTTCTCGCGGATCCTTGAGTTTAATTTCTTCATTAAAGACGAGTTCAATATTCTTTCCCTTAAAGTTTTTTTGATTGTGGGCAGGAATGGAGGATATCAGTACAGGTGGCGCTTCGTCTTTCGGGCCACCGGTGGGGGTTGTTTGATTTGCACAACCTGTAGCCAGGAGCAAGAGTATGACACTTATTAGGGTTGTGCCTTTCATTTATGTCGGGCAATATAAATTAAACTGGAGTATTCACCGGTTTTTGTGGCCATTGAATTAGACGTTATCCCTGATAAAAATGCGTTTATCATACGCAAGAAAAATGGGGTCTTAGAATGTTGATAGGATTCACTGAGCAGCGATACATAAAAGGCATCTAATTTCATTGGAACAATTTTTATTACTTCTAAGCGATGTTGCGACAAAAGTTGTTCCATATTCTTTTGTGTGAAATGCCACAAATGGCGCGGCACATCATAGCCGGCCCAGTATGCTCCATATTTTTTGGCATCAGCAGAAAGGTAATTAGGTACAGCCAGCAGCATAATTCCGGATTTATTTAATAGCGCTTTCAGTTTTGACAGAGTCTCATTCAGGTTGTGCACATGCTCTAGTACGTGCCAAAGAGTGATTACATCGAAATTACCCAGGTTAGTATTCAGCGTAGGATAGATATGGTTTTGAATAATTGTATCTGCATTTGTCCGCGCGCTTTCTGAAGGTTCAACGCCCATCACTTTCCATTGATTGGCATGAAGGTATTTTAAAAATTCACCTGTACCGCATCCATAATCAAGTAGGGTACCGGGTTGTTGGAGGCGGGTTATCAAATTTAATTTCCAGCGAAGTGTAAATTTTCTGGCGATAAGGTAGACCTGATCTAGGAGGGTTCTGGTGCCACCGGTATGAGAAACATATTTATCGGACGCATAGAATAATCCGATTGAATGTTGGTCTGGTCTGGGGCTGGTGATTCCAAACCCACAGGTTGTACAACCATTAATTTGAAATTCATTTTGACTCACAGTGTAATCTCTTACCGTGAGTAGTTGTTGAAAGGAGGAGGAAGCACAGACGGGACATTCAGTGACCGATTCCAGAGTCATTATTTACCAAGGTAGACGGTTAGAATCGAAACATCGGCTGGTGATACGCCACTGATTCTGGACATTTGCCCGATGGTTTGTGGACGAATACGCTTTAGTTTTTCCCGGGCTTCCGAGGAGAGCGCTTTTACCCGATCGTAATCAAAATCCGATTTGATTTTGTAATCTTCAAGGCTTTCGATTTTTTGAGCAAGGGTTCGTTCACGTTCAATATACGATTCATATTTCAAGTTGATTTCAACTTGTTGTTGTACCTCGGTAGTATAACGATCTAATTTTGATTTGATGGCAGGGTCTAATTTTTTCAGCTCGTTCATGCCGATTTGCGGTCGTTTAAGCAGACTGACTACAGGTACTTTTTCTGATAAGGTCGTAGTGCTAAGCATCTGTAATTCGTCATTTACTATTTCAGGAATCGCGCGCATATCAGCAAGTTCTCTTGTAAGCCTGGTGATCTCATTTTTCTTATCGAGCATCCGCTCTAATCGAGTATCAGTAGCGAGTCCTAGCTTATGACCTAATTCGGTTAAGCGCAGATCAGCATTATCTTGGCGAAGGAGAATCCGGTACTCGGCACGGGAAGTGAACATGCGATAGGGTTCCTGTGTGCCTTTATTTACGAGGTCGTCAATCAGTACCCCGATATAAGCTTCCGACCTTTTGAGAATGAAGGGGTCTCTATTGTGAACTTTATTGTGGGCATTTATCCCCGCCATAAGTCCCTGGCAGGCGGCTTCTTCGTAGCCGGTTGTACCATTAATTTGTCCTGCAAAGTACAGATTATCAATTAGTTGTGTCTCTAAACTCGGCTTCAACTGGGTAGGTGGAAAATAATCGTATTCTATGGCATATCCCGGGCGAAACATTTTAGCATTCTCAAATCCTGGAATTTTGCGCAAAGCCTGGTATTGGATGTCTTCGGGTAAAGAGGTGGAGAATCCATTCACGTAGATTTCGACCGTGTTCCACCCTTCTGGTTCCACAAAGATTTGATGCCTTTCGCGCTCAGCAAACCGGTTGATTTTGTCTTCAATGGAAGGACAATATCGTGGACCCAGGCCTTTAATCCGACCCTGAAACATAGGTGATTTATCGAATCCTTTTTCAAGTTCCTTATGAACAGAATCGTTGGTATAGGTTATCCAACAGCTTAGTTGTTTCCCGAGTGGTTTAGTATCAGAGTAAGAGAATTTGCCAGGATTTTCATCCCCTGGCTGTTCTTCCATCGCGGCATAGTTAAGTGAGCGACCATCAATACGCGGTGGTGTACCCGTTTTCATCCTGCCAGATTCAAAGCCTAACTGCTGCAGCTGCTCGGTAAGCCCGGTGGCTGCTTTTTCGGCCGTGCGTCCACCTCCGAAGTTCTTTTCGCCAATATGGATCTTACCATTTAGGAAGGTTCCATTTGTTAGGATTACCGATTTACCGTGTATTTCCAATCCTAACGCGGTCTTTATCCCAACTGCTTGTCTATCCTTAACAAGGATGGCAGAAGCCATCTCTTGCCAGAAATCGACATTTGGAGTATTTTCCAGTGCCAGGCGCCATTCCTCCGCAAAGCGCATTCGGTCATTTTGGGTTCGAGGACTCCACATTGCCGGACCCTTTGATAAGTTAAGCATGCGAAACTGCAACATGGATTTATCTGATATAATCCCGGAATATCCACCCAAAGCATCGATTTCGCGTACGATTTGACCCTTCGCCACCCCTCCCATTGCAGGATTGCAAGACATTTGGGCAATGGTATTCATGTTCATCGTTACCAAAAGCACCCTAGAGCCCATATTAGCTGCTGCGGCTGCAGCTTCGCAGCCAGCATGTCCGGCACCAACAACAATTACATCGTATTCTGGAAACATTAGTTTTTTGGTTTGTTCCACGTGGAACATGGCTTGTCCCAATTTTGATCAGAAGCGCGTTCCACGTGAAACATTACTCGCGCAAAGATAGGCAAGCTTCTTCTTTTTTGCGCATTTGAGCTTTTTCCTGCGGCTTCTTGTCGTTGTACCCCATTAAGTGCAGCACACCATGAATTATGACGCGATCTAGCTCATCCAAAGCGGATACCTTAAACCGCTTTGCATTATCTAACACGCGTTCAATGCTGATATAGATATCGCCCGCAATCTGTTTGGGTGAGTTCGCATTGTCGAAAGTAATGATATCGGTGTAGGTGTTATGGTGGAGGTATTGCTTGTTCAGTTGAAGCAGAAACCGGTCAGAGCAAAAAATGAAGTTCAATTCACCGAGCTCGACTTTTTCCAGGGCGAGAATGGATTTAATCCATGTGGCCTTTTTTCGTGGGTGTTCCGGACTAAAATCAACGTCTTCCGAGAAGAAATGGATTGTGCCCATTAATTAATATAGAAACTGAGCTCAACCACTTTTCCTTTCTCTGAAAAATCGACCTCATCGGCCAGGTGTTTCATGAGGAAAATTCCGCGCCCCCCGGGTTTCTCAAGGTTTTCAGGTGCTGTGGGATCGGGTAAATTGTGATAATCAAAGCCACGGCCCTCATCTTCGACCCGAAATTTGATCATGCCATCCTGGAGTGAAAGTGCCAGGAATACGTTTTTGCTGGAATCGCTCTTGTTGCCGTGTTTAATAGCGTTGTTGACCGCCTCGGTTACAGCAATCATGATGTTGCCGTAGATGTCGTCATTCAGTTGAAATTTCTCTTTGGCGTTGTCTATGAAGCTTTCTATCATCCTTACATTCTCTGAAAGGGAAGGAATCTCAATCCGGATGTTCTTCATGCCTGCCAATGATTACTCTTGGGTTTTAATTCTTTTAAAGTATTCCCCAACCTCGTGCTTATAGTATGGATACAATTTAGGAGGTACGGTTTTCAGCAATTCTACTTCTTTTTCCTTTAATCTTAAATACTCCTCAAATGCCTTGGGAATTTCGTTCGCATAGTCCTTGGCAGTCTCGCCCTTTCGTTCCTCATCGAGATCTTGTTCCCGCATCGACTTCTCGGCCTCCAACAGGCGGGTAAGTATTTCACGTTGCCGCTGGATGGTTTGCTCTGTAATTTGCTTATTAACCAAATCCATTTCCGTTTGTTCCATTTTACCAGGAATGTCACCACCAGGGATTTTACCACCCTCCTGTTTCAACCGTTCCTGCATCTCCTGTAACGCTCTGCGAATGCGTTCCTGCTCGGCCGCCATCCGGGCAAATTCCTCAGAGAGTTGCCGACCGCTTTTTCCGCCTTTGCGAATTTCTTCCATCTGCTGATTTAACTGTTCCTGTAGTTTCCCGAGCGACTGAGGTTTGCCCGACTTCTTTCCTTTACCAGGCATCGCATTAGCCATCATGTTCATCATCATTTCAAAATGATCATTCAACATCAGAGCCAGGTTGTTGATGCTCGTCATCGAAAGTTGCATCTCCGTACTGGCGTTGGCTTTGCGCCTTTCTTTAATGTTGGAAACCGACTTATCGATATGGTCATTCAATTCCCCCACCTCCCGGGTAACCACCGAACCCATAAACGGATCTTTTTTGGCTAAGGCTAACAAGCTGTCTTCCAGCACCTTAGCATCATCTTTTACCTTCAACTGATTTTGTGATAGCTGTACGTATTTTGGGTCTGTTTGTTGAATGGGCCCAAATTCTTTGATCAGGTTTTCTTGATCATACGAGAGCTTGATGAGCCCATGAATGATCTGGCGCAGACTTTCCAGATTTTGCTGATCCATTTCCATTTGCATGGAGCCTTGCATGCTTTCCATTTCTTGCTGCATCTCCTTCATTTTTTGAATCGCCTTCTTTTGTTGTTGGCTCGAATTCTTTATGTCCTCCTGCTCTAACGACTTTTTGCTCTCTTCCTGAGACTTACCTACTTCATCTTGCTTTTCCTGGTCAGGCATCGGTTCACTTTTATCCAATTCTTCGCCCAGCTTTTCAAGTTCATCAAGGTCTTCTTTTAACTTTTCAAATTCAGACCTCAGTTCTTCTTGTTCTTTGGCGAGTTGTTCGGGTGTGGGCTTCTCCTTGTTATTCTCATTGGATGCTGGCTGGTTTTGATCACGTTCCTTCTCTTTCAAATCTTCTGCTTTCTTATCACGTTGTTTTGATGAATCCTTTTGATTTTTCTCATCTGTCTGCGATTCGGTTTTCTCCAGGAGATCCTGTTGCTTTTCGGTCTGTTCTTTTAGCTCAGCAATTGCTTGATCGAGTTTATAATCATATTGAAGTTGCTTGAACAGCTCCAATGTCCTTTCCAATTCTTTCTCCAGGTTGATCTCCTTGCGGTCCATCTTATCCAGCATTTTCTGGATTTGATTCATGTCTGCATTTTCCTGTAAAAGCCGCTCGAGCTCTTCAAACATTTTCTTTGTTTCTTCATCCAGTAACTCATCCATCAGCTTCTGAATTTGCTCAGACTTCTCGCGGATCCGTTCATTCTCTTCAGTGAAGTTTTGTTTTTGCTGTTCCAACAATGAATTTTCTTTTTGGAGTGTATTTATCACCTCGTCCAACTTTTCCTTTTGCCGAATTAAATCCTCAAGCATCTTTTTATCTTGCCAGTCCAGGCTTTGCTTTCCGCGTAATTTTTCCTGGGCCTGATCGATGGACTGCCGTAGGTCTTTTGCTTTCTGAAGGCTTTGATCAATTCTGTTTTCGGCTGCTTGTTGCGATTTGCTGATCTCAGCTTTCAGTTCCTCCTGGCTCGGAAGGCTGAAGGTATAGTTTGAACTGCGCGATGACTTTCTGCCATTCACACCATCATTGTCCCAGACTTGCAAATGATATTGTAACCGATCACCCGGTTGAAGGGCGAGCGAATCAAGATTCCAGCGATAGAAAAAGTTTTGCTGTTGAAGTGGAGCAATGGAAATGGATTTGCTTTGAATGGGTGATTCTGTGGTTCCGCGGATAATAGAATAGTTCAACCGCAACGCGGTCAATCCATAATCATCGTTCACGGAGCCGCCTATTAGGATGGATTGATAAAGAGTGGAGTCCTGAAGATTATCCACTACAATTTGGGGATACTGATCCTTGATGATTCGGATGGAATAGGAGAGTCGGTCTTTATTGGTGCTCTCTTCGTTCTCCAATACGATTGAGTATTCATCAGGATTTCGGAAGCCTTTTCCAAAACTAAATTGCTCATTATCAATAAGTTGCATTTCATTTTTTTCTCCCGAACCTGTGAAGAGCAGCGTAGCTTTCTGCGTATGAGCCGCATTTATTTGCCAGGTTACTTTCGTTCCTTCCGGAATTTCCAGGTTTCCGGCATTGCTTAAAGCCTGGGGCTTCAGTTTTAAATAGACAGGGAAGTCCAACGTGACCTTTAACTGGGTTAGTTCTGGGCGGTTGACCAATTTGATTTTGTAAGCATCTGAATAAAATCCCGAAGCCTCAAACTGAAAATCAATTTCATTCTGAAGGTTATCAAATGTATAGGTAAAGACACCAGCTTCTCCTTGTTGCATCTTCCACCGCTGATCTAGTGAAGTGATGTAAACCGAACCGGGTAACGCCTCGCCTTCCGTTTTCACGACCAGGGTATAATCTTCATTGAAGAATGCCAGCAGGGTTGGATTTTGTATCGAAAAAGTAAAAGGAGCCTCGGGCGAAAATTCCTGATTAAACCGAACAATCCTGCTGGTACTCTGGGTCAAGATCCCTTGATTAATAATCATCAAAAGCAGAATCAACAGGAACGGAATCAGGAAATATTTGAGATACTTCCGATTGCCTTTCAGGTCTATGGCCTGCTCAAAAGCGATATCCTGAAGCGAAATTGTTTTTTGATGAATGCCCGCGTCTAGTAAGGCGGTGCGATTTTGTATGGAGGCGAGTTGAATGAGGTTAAGGAGCCTGTCTGAAACATCCGGAAAAAAGCGACCAATGATTTTTGCGCTCTCCTCTTGCTTTAATCCCTTTTTGTAAATCCACCAGGCGAGAGGTTCGCGTAGAAAGCGAAAAAGGGTAACCCCAACTACCGCAAAGAACGAAGTGAAGATCAGAAACCGCCCGGTTTTTCCAAGCCAAAGGTTGTACTCAATCAGCGAGACGACTAAAAAGTAGGCGAGAACGATCGACAGCGAGAGGATGCTTCCCCGGATTAAAAGATTCAGGTAATACCTGCGTGTAAACGAGTTTACTTTTTCTTCAATGCGATTAATCCCCCCTTCCATAATTTCTTAAACGAACGGATACTGAAGATAGTTTTTAAAGCTTACCAAGATAGCCCGCATACGGGTGTAAACCAAGCCGTCTATGGTGTGATTTTTGGATCGGCAAAATGCCAGCCAAACTCTTTTTCGAAGTATTCGAGCACATGCATCTTCAACAGCTTTTCCTGCTCCAATAAATCAAAATGGGGGAGTTTCTTGATCAGCCGCCAATGAGGCCAACCCTGTTCATCCAGGCCCTCCAGTTCATAATAACCGGCCAGGCTTAAGACTTTACAAATAGCGATGTGCAGCAGGTCTTGCTTTTCTTCTTTGGAAAAGACCTTCGGTCCGCGACCCAATTCCTGCAGGCCAATCAGAAAAAGTACTCCGTTTAAATCTTTGGGCTTTTTGCTCGTCACTTTTTCCAGTTCGCCCAATAAGGAATTCCACTTTCGCTCCAGTTCAAGATCGCGCTTAAACATTTACGAACGGGTTAATTCTTCCCAATATTCAAAGGCTCTACGCAAATGGGGAACTACAATGGTGCCACCTACCAGTGTGGCAACACCCATCGCTTCGTGTACTTCTGCCGTGGAAAAGCCCACCTCTTTGCATTTGCCCAAATGATACTTGACGCAGTCATCGCAGCGAAGGACCAACGAGCAGGTTAGGCCAATCAGTTCCTTCGATTTTACATCCAGTGCACCCGGTTGGTATGCATTCGTATCCAGATTAAAAATTCGTTTGATGATCAGGTTATCAGCAGCTAAAATTTTGTCATTCATCTTGCTGCGGTATTCATTAAATTGCTCTACCAGGCTCATGGACTAATTTTTTCTCAAAGATGAGTTCAAATCAGATGAAATCAAATGTGTTGGTTACGGCACGCGAGCTTTGCGCTGATTTTGTTTCGCTATTCTATCCAAATTATTGCTTGGGCTGTACCAATGCCTTATATAAAGGCGAAGAAATTTTATGCACCCGGTGTATCCGTGAATTGCCAAAAACAGGATATACTAATGATCCGCTGAATCCGGTAATGCTTCGGCTTGCAGGTCGCCTTCCCCTAAAATTCGGGCTGGCGTTTTTAAAATTTCGAAAGACCGGATTGGTTCAACACCTGTTACATCAATTGAAATATAACAACCACCCGGAAGTGGGTGTGCGCCTGGGCAAATTATTTGGTAAGGAGTTGGCTGAATCGGGCATGAAGAGCGAAATTGATTTGATTGTGCCGGTACCGCTACATGCATCCCGCAAGCGCAGGAGAGGGTATAACCAAAGTGCAAAATTTGCAGAAGGCTTGAGTTCCGCACTGAGCATACCCTGGAATGAATCCGTCAGTTCCCGAGTTGTGCGAACATCCTCTCAAACGAGAAAGTCGAAAGTAGATCGATGGGAAAACGTGAAAGATGTTTTTGCGATCGAACGCCCCGAAGAAATCAATGGACAGCGGATTCTATTGGTTGACGATGTGATGACCACAGGAGCAACCCTGGAGGCCTGCGGCAAGCAGTTGCTTCAGGCGGGTTGTGTTGAATTGAGTGTGGCCTGTCTGGCAGAAGCGCAATAAAAAACCCTCCGCATGGAGGGTCTTAATAATTCTTTACGCAATTCGATTAGTAGTTGGAACCCGCACGAATCATCGCGCAGCGGAAACCAATAGTTGCTGTTGCTGAGTCTTCATCCAGGAATCTACGGGTACCAGGCGACATCCAGTACGCAACATCTTTCCATGAACCGCCCTTGTAAACCCTAACTTTATCCGATATCAAGGAAAGGAAGTTTTGAGGATTTTTAGTGTATTCGTATGTACGAAGATTCTTGGTTGTTCCATCTGGCATTGTGACGGTAGAATCCTTGGCTTGTTTGTCATACCGGTTTCTGTATTGACCATGGCTGTCAATGAAATCATCTCTCCGGATCGGGTTCAGATCATCAAAATCCTGGTGCGACAACGGGCGGTAAACATCCATCACCCACTCGCTTACGTTACCAGCCATGTTATAAAGCCCGTAATCATTAGGCGGAAATTCATAAATGTAGGTAGTGATCAATGCACCATCATTCAAGCGACCCGCAATACCTGCATAATCACCACGACCACGCTTAAAGTTAGCCAGGAATGAACCCATTTGCTTGCCGTACGGGTTACGCAACGCGTGGCCATCCCAAGGATAAATTCTTTGATGGGTTTGCATTTCATCCAACCACTGAGTGCCGATCAATGCCTGTGCCGCATACTCCCACTCGGCTTCGGTTGGAAGACGATAGGCAGGGATTACTACGCCTGATTCAAGCGGGATCCGACCAGCACCGGTCTCAGGAGCAGCAATACCAGCTTTCTCCGCCAGGTCAGCATTAACTTTTGCAGTTCTCCATTTGGCATACTCATTTGCTTGCTTCCACTTAACCCCTACTACCGGGAAGTACCGGAAGCCGGGATACCGTAAATAATGATCCACATAGGGATCGTTAAAGGCCAGGTTAGAACGCCAGACCAAGGTATCAGGCAGGGCTAGCGCATAGGCCTTTCCACCGTCTACTTTCGTAGAATCAACGGATAAGTAATAAAGGTATTCGAGCCAATGTATGTTTGCTATCTCGGTCTCGTCCATATAGAAAGACGCAACAGAAACAGTACGTTCGATATTATCGCGGAATGACATTACATCCTCTTCCAGAGAGCCTAAAACCGTACGCCCACCTTCAATAAACACCATATTAGGTGCATCCGGCTGTGAATTGTACTCATTTACAGGGAACCCCTCCGCAGCATCGCGGGTATAGGCCAACCCCGTGGCGGTACTGATTTGCCCAGGATTTTGAGCAGTTGGTTTGCCCCCCTTATTGCCAAAAAGTGAACAAGAGCTAATAACAGCCGAGAGCGCAACTAAGAACAGGAGTGACTTGAAATACTTCATTTGTGTCAGGTTAAACATAAAAGCAACCGCTAATATAAATAGATAAATCAATGTTTTCCAAAGGGTAGCGTTTTTTTGATAAATCCTTAATCGAAGCGTCCAAACCCAAATCCGACTGTTTTAACGCTGCCCGGAGGCGAAAAGTATTCAAGTTCAAATTGGGGTTATTTTTCCGCTCTTGAAGCTCATTCAAATTGAAAATAAGTAACCTGCCTGCGCCCGGGAGGTTGGCACCGGCTTTTCAGTAGAAGTTTGACCTGATTGTCAGTAACTCCGATGATAGTCGGGTACGAGATCGCGAAGACGCTAACTAAAACCTCCACCCGGTGTAAGGATTTTTTGTGGAGGGCATCTATTCCACGCACACGAAAAAGCGGGAAGATGATTAATGCATTTAATGACTTTGAAAAACCAGACCCTTATATCGAAGAAATTTCGTTGGCCGGCTTATTCACCTGATCAATGAGCGGTGATAGTACTTCCATTGCAGCATTCACCGTATCGATTGATTCGATGGTTAGGAGCAACTTCCCTGCGGTGTCTTTCATGCGGCAGCGTTTATTATGTTGTTGCACAAACGCCAGTACATTACCGAATAGCTCAGATTTAAAATACGCATCATTTCCAGAAATGAAATAGGCCCGGAGCTTTCCGTTTTTTAAGCTCAATTTTTCAAAACCCAACGCTTCGCCCATCCAGCGAAGGCGAACGGAGTTGATCAATTGCTCAACCGCTTCCGGTATTGGACCAAACCGGTCTTTGATAGACTCCTGAAATCCGATAAGGCCAGCTTCATCCTTTACATTATCCAACGTAGCATATAGTTGAAGTCGTTCACTGGTATTGTTCACATAATGGTCCGGAATCAGAATTTCAAGATCCGTTTCGATGGTGCAATCGGGTACAATCAATTTCGCCTTCGCGGAAAGTTCTTCAGCAAACAACTCCCTGAAATCAGTCTCCTTTAATTCCTGGATGGCGTCATCGAGAATTTTATGGTAGGTGTCAAACCCGAGGTCCGTGATAAATCCTGTCTGTTCGGCCCCCAGCAAATTGCCGGCCCCGCGGATGTCCAGATCGCGCATCGCCACCTTGAACCCATCCCCCAATTCGGAGAATTCCTCGAGCGCAGCCAGTCGTTTGCGCGAATCAGAGGATAAGCCGGAACTTGGCGGTGTGAGTAAATAGCAGAACGCCTTCTTATTCGACCGGCCCACGCGTCCGCGCATCTGATGCAGGTCGCTCAACCCAAACATATGCGCCTGGTTAATGATGATGGTATTGGCATTCGGAATATCCAATCCGGATTCAATGATGTTGGTGGAAACCAAGACATCGTATTCCGCTTCGATAAACTTCACCATCACTTTCTCTAGCTTATCGCCATCCATTTGGCCGTGTGCGATGCCAATGCGGGCATCCGGTACCAACTTAAAGATCGTATTGGCTACCTGCTCAATGTCGCTCACCCGGTTGTGTACGAAAAACACTTGGCCACCCCTGCGCAGCTCTGTGCTCACGGCATCGCGAATAATGATTTCGTCATAGGTATGTAATTCGGTGGTAACCGGCTGCCGGTTGGGTGGGGGTGTTGAAATTATACTCAGATCACGCGCGCCCATCAATGAGAAATGCAAGGTGCGCGGAATGGGCGTAGCGGTGAGGGTTAGCACATCCACATTCACCTTCAGTTCTTTCAGGCGATCCTTTACTTTCACCCCAAACTTTTGCTCCTCATCGATGATCAACAGACCCAGATCGTTAAACTCCACATCTTTGCTCACAACGCGGTGAGTACCAATGATGATGTTGATCGATCCGTCTTTTACTCCCTGAATGATTTGCTTGATCTCTTTGTCGGATTTAAAGCGCGAAACATAATCGATTTTCACGGGCATGACGGCCAGGCGCTCGGAAAAGGTACGGAAATGCTGCATCGCCAGGATGGTGGTAGGCACCAGCACAGCCACTTGTTTTCCTTCGGATGCGGCTTTAAAAGCCGCACGGATCGCTACCTCGGTTTTGCCAAAACCCACATCACCACAAACCAACCGATCCATGGGGTGGGGTTGTTGCATATCGCGCTTAACATCTTCCGTAGCTTTCGCCTGATCCGGGGTGTCTTCGTAAATAAAACTGGACTCCAACTCGGCTTGTAGAAAGCTGTCTTCATGAAACGCAAATCCGGGCGCACTTTTTCGTTTCGCGTAAAGTTCAATTAGTTCTTTCGCGATGTCTTTTACCTTCTTTTTTACCTTGGCTTTCTTGCTATCCCATTCGCCACTACCCAGCTTACTGATGGCCGGTGGTGTGCCATCCTTGCCCGAGTACTTCGAGATCTTGTGGAGCGCATGAATGCTAACGGTGAGAATATCATCATCACGAAAAACCAACCGGATGGCCTCTTGCGTTTTTCCATCCACCTCTTTTTTCTCCAGACCCGCAAACTTGCCGATTCCAAAATCAATATGAGTTACAAAATCGCCCGGCTGTAACGTTTGAAGTTCGCGAAAGGTGAGCGCCTTTGATTTCGAAAATTTTTCTTTGTGCCGATACCGATAAAATCGTTCAAAGATCTGGTGGTCCGTATAACAAACTAACTTTAGAAGATGGTCAACAAATCCCTGCCGCAGGGAGAACTCCAATGACTGGAACCGGATCTCCGGATGAATTTCTTCGAAGATGCCATGCAGTCGTTCTACCTGGCGGGGTTGTTCAGCTGAAATAAAATTGGCATACCCCAGCTCCTGTTGTTCTAACAAATTAGCAGCCAGCAACTCAAAATTTTTGTTAAACGAAGGTTGTGCCGAGCAGCTAAATTCATAGCTATGGAGAGAGTTAAAGAAGTAACGGGTTCCAAATTCGATGCAAGCGAGCCCTTTAAGCTGAGAAAGAATGGAAGCTTCATTGTTGAAAAGATGGCTGGGCTCCAGAATAACCTGGGTACCGCTTTCCCGAAGAATTTTATCGAACGATGCCGAAGCTTTTTGATAACACCGTTCAATTACATCCCGGGTCAGCTCAGCATCTTTGATCCAAACCCGGGTCGAGGGGCTTACGAATTCAAGCAGGGACTGACGCTCTTCTTGCACTAGCCGGGTTTGAACATTGGGCATGAGATTGATTTTGTCCAACGCTTCTACCGATAATTGCGATCCGGGATCAAAACTTCGAATGCTGTCAACCTCATCACCAAAGAGTTCGATTCGATAAGGGTATTCGTGTGCAAACGAAAACACATCGATAATGCCGCCTCGAATAGCAAACTGACCGGCTTCATATACAAAATCGGTTTTTTCAAAATCGTAGCTGTGAAGAAATTCTTCCAGAAAGGCCCGGTCAAGCACCTCCCCTTTCTTAATCAGAAAGGTGTTGGTTGCGAGGGACTTTTTATTGATAACTTTTTCAGAAACGGCTTCTGGGTAGGTAACAATCACGTTGCCTTCCGGGTGGTTGCTGAGGAGATTGAGCACCTCGGCCCGCATCAGAATGTTGGCATTTTCTATCTCATCGTATTCATAGGGCCGCTTGTATGACATCGGGAAAAAAAGCACTTCTTTTTCGCCCAACAGGTGTTGTAAATCATTGAGCAGGTAAGAGGCTTCTTCTTTATCTTCGGCAATAATCAGGTGCGAGGAGCGAACACTTTTAAAGACGGCTGCAAAAACAACAGCATCTAAACTTCCGTGCAGGCCTTTGATTCGGATGTTGGCATGGACAGACGTACGTATCCCCTCGGCCAGCGTTTGTACCAGGCTGTCCGCACGATAAATAGAAAGAAACTCGTGCGCCTTCACACCCAACAGGTTGAAAAAAACAGGTCGCAAATATAAGTTAACTTTATCGGCATGTATTATGTGCGGTTGTTATTTCTTCTCATCAGCCTCACCTCGTTTGCATTCATGACAATCGGGCTGTTTAAGCCCTGGCTGATGCTCTGGTGGGAAGATGTCCAGAACCGGAAAAAAGTACTGCAGGTGTACGGAACAACCGGGCTTTTATTTTTAGCAGTGTATTATCTACTCGCATTCTTCATTCCCTAAAAATTAGGTGGCGATTAGCGCTGGCTTTCTCTTGACTTTTGTTAACGCATTGTTCTCCTTTGCACCCACCTATTAAATTCCTATGAGTCAGGATAATATTTTTAAGGAGCCCAAAAAGCCAGACGATTTCAGTTTCAACAAGAGTGTTGTGACTGTTTTTGATGATATGGTTACCCGTTCGGTGCCGTTCTATCTGGAAATCCAAAGAATGATGACGGAGCTGGCCAAGGATTTTGCCGTGCCCGGTACCCGTGTTTATGATTTGGGATGCTCTACCGGTACAACACTTATTAATTTTGACAAGGTATTGGCAGACACCATTGATTTTGTGGGGATGGATAATTCGGAGGAAATGCTAAAGAAATGCGACAAGAATTTTAAAGACTCCGGCCTTACCCGTAAGTATTCCCTGATTAACCACGATCTGAATTCAGGTATTCAGATTGAAAACGCCTCGGTGGTGGTGTTGTGCTTAACCCTGCAATTTGTGCGACCGCTTTACCGAGAACGCCTGGTTCAGGAAATTTACAATCAAATGAACCCCAATGCCTGCCTCATTTTAATTGAGAAAGTGTTGGGTGAAGACTCGTTGTTCAACCGGCTATTCATTAAGTACTATTACGATTTTAAAAGAAGGAACAACTACGATGACATGGAAATCGCGCAGAAGCGGGAGGCGTTGGAAAATGTTTTAATCCCGTACAAGCTGATGGAGAACAGAGAGATGTTGCTAAGCAAGGGCTTCAAATACGTGGAAACATTTTTTAAGTGGTACAATTTCTCCGGCATGATTGCCGTCAAATAGGTAAACATGGTTGCCCTTGGTAATTTCTTATTTCACTATCGAAATGGGTTGCTCCCCATCTTGTTTCTTGGCATCTTCATTCCATCTCCTCCTCTTTTTGGAAACCCAACGGTTGCCTTATACATTGGATTAAGTATAAGTTTGCTGGGTCAGCTGATCCGCTGTGGAACAATCGGATTTGTTTACATCATTCGAGGCGGACAGAATAGGCGGGTGCATGCAGAGAATTTGGTGACGGAAGGAATCTTTGCCCATTGCCGCAATCCTTTATATATAGGCAACATTGCAGTTGCTTCCGGAATGGGCCTGGCGTCCAATTCCCTTGTTTTTTTCTTGTTCATTACCGCGATCATTATTTTTATTTATGAAGCAATTGTGCGGGCAGAGGAAAATTTCTTGCGGAATAAGTTCGGGGCGGAGTTTGATCAGTATGCAGCCCGCGTTCACCGTTGGATCCCCAACTTCTCAGGCTTCTCAGAAACGCTTAAGAAGCACACGTTCGCCTGGAAACGGGTAATTATCAAAGAGTACAATTCAACTTTTACAGGAGTCACTCTAGGGCTATTAATTATTACCAAAGTGATCTATGATAACCCGCAGCGGTATGCGAAGCTGGAAGCGTATTTACCCGTGTTGATCGGCTCGTTTATCGGACTCTTGGTAGTGTATCTGATTGTCCGGTATCTAAAGAAGAGCCAGCGGTTGAAGGAAAACTAATTTCTACTTTTTAAAATGAAAAGAGCACTACTCCTTACGATGATTCTGATCAGTGCGGCTTGTTCAAAGCCCGAAAAAAAGGAACAGCCCATTGTCGCCCGCGAGGTGAATGAACTTCCACACCTCGCCTTCAGTAACCTGGATGGCACCCCAACAACTACCCGCGATTTGCCAGGGGGCTCAATCATTATTCTATTCAATACCGATTGCGATCATTGTCAGCGCGAAGCGAAAGCCATTCAGGAGAATTTGAGCGCATTTACTAACTACACCCTGCTGTTCATTGCTTCTGAGACCGCAGAAACGATTCAGAAGTTTGCACAAGAATATCAACTCGTTAACCAACCCAACATTCGATTTGGCCGGGCTGAAAGTGTTGATGTTTACTTGAACTTTGGTTCGATTCCTACACCGGCAATTTATATCTATTCGAAAGAACGAAGGCTGGTGAAATCGTTTTTAGGCGAGACCCCGATTGATCAGATCCTTTCATACCTGTAACCGGATACACAGCGCGAGGTGTTTTTTTCGGGCGGAGGAAAATCCAATCAAGTAGTGATCCCCACCATCCTGTAGCTGGTATTTCTTTTTGATGGCTTCCGGTCGTAAAGGATAATTGCGGGTGAGAATGTTTATGGATGTACGGGACAGATGTTGCATCCTCTTCGAGTCTGGATCCAGCGTAATAATTTCAAAAGTTCTTCCCGGAAAATTGGGCAACAAATGATCGGACGTATAAAGATGTGTATTTGGGGCTAACTTGGTAAGGGCGAACGTTTCACCAACAAGTTTGAAAGCGCCTGCTTTGAGAATAGCGGCATTCGGTTCATAAAGATACCGTGCCGGCTCCCGGATGGAAACCGGAGCCATCCGTTCATCTTCCGGTGTAAAAGTAAATGCGCTCCGAATACTTCCATCCGCATAAAGATCTACAGCCCGAATTTCCGGGGTGCCAATGAAATCGCGATCTGCAAGAAAAAGCAGCTCTTTGCATTCGTTGTCAACAGCTACAACGTGCATATATCGAACCGACCGAATCTCCCGAAGCCCCTGTTGAAGATCAAGAAGAGGCGAGGTTTTGATCAGCACCCAGTGGCACTTCTCAAATATTTTTTTTTGAAGCGTAGTAACATCCGGGGTACAGTCGCTCAGTTTGAAAACCCGTTTAGCATGTACATCCCTGCGGCTTGGGTCAAGGTAAAGAAGGTCAACATTTTCGGGCATTTGATTTAAAAACTGTTCGGCCGAGGTGTTGTGATGAAGAATGGTTACACCCAATTGTCGGTGATTGTGACGGGCAATTTCAAACAGCGTGGCATCAGGCTCTACATAATGGACATCGCTGATTGATTTGGAAAGAAAGAATGAGTCAACACCGAACCCGCCAGTTACATCAGCAACCACAGATGGAACAGGAGTTAATTCCCCAACGAGGCTTTGTTTATAGCATGCCGTTGCTTCCGAGGAACACTGCTCCAGGTTGATTGTTGGAGGATAGACCACTCCGCTTGTTTTGTACCAGGAGGGTAGCTTCTTCCTTGTTTTTCTTCGCCCAAGAATCTGTTGAACAATTTCTGCGCTGGGTAATCCTAAAATTTCTTTTCGACTCAACACTAATTCTTTTTCGTCAGCGCCTTCATGACTGCGAATAAAGTCCTGTACTTCGGGCCGTGTGATCTCAGAAAGATTTGTAGGCATGGCGACAAAGTTGCAAATTCGCGCGCGATTCCAACACGATGAGAAAGTCTCCCTTATTTGTACTCTTCATTACGATCTTTCTGGACATGCTGGGATTTGGCATCATCATCCCGATCCTGCCCATATTCACTAAAGAATTAGGCGCTGCGGATTATCAAATTGGGTTGATTGCGATGATTTATCCGATCATGAACTTTTTGTTCGCGCCCTTGTGGGGTACGTTAAGCGACCGGCATGGCCGCAGGCCCATCATTCTGGTTAGTGTTTTCATTACCGGGCTGGCGTATTTGGTGTTTTCGCAAGTGAACGGGTTGGCGATCCTGTTTTTATCGAGGTTGCTCTCGGGCATCGGCTCCGCGAACATCTCCGTTGCTCAGGCCTACATCACGGACGTAACAACCCCCCACGAGCGCACCAAAACGTTGGGATTTCTGGGCGCAGCTTTTGGAATAGGATTCATCATTGGTCCCACTTTGGGAGGATATTTGAAGTCGATCTCCTCTCCGGCTCAGGTGGATTGGGTGGGGTATGTAGCAGCCGCACTTTCATTCGCCAACTTTGTCCTGGCCTGGTTCCTGCTGCCCGAATCATTGAAGCAAAAGCATTCTGATGCAAAATTTAATTTTAAAGTAGTAACGGGAATCCTGACTGAATTAAAAAAGCCATCCATACGGGAATTGTTACTGATCAATTTCATTTTCATTGCCGCCTTTATGCTCATGCAAATGGCCTCCTCGCTCATGTGGAAAGAAATAGATGGCCTCAGCGATAAGCAAATCGGGTACGTATTTGCCTTTGTTGGGCTGGCTACCGCGATTGTACAGGGCGGGTTAGTTGGCCGCATGGTAAAGGTATTGGGCGAACAGAAAATGCTCAGCTATGGCATTTTCTTTATGGTTGCGGGATTAATTCTTTTGCCGCTGGTGGGCGAATCGTATTTTATTCCGTTTGAATTGGTCGGGCTGGTGTTGGTGGCGGTGGCCAATGGTTGCCTTACTCCGAGCATTACTTCGTTGATTTCCAAATATTCAAACCCAAAGGAAGTGGGCCAGGTATTGGGAGTCAATCAATCTTTTGGTTCCCTGGCCCGCGCAGCCGGTATGGGCATCAGCGGCTTTCTTTATGGCATTGATTTTCATGTTCCATTTTTTGTTGGTGCCGCCATGATGGGGATGAGTTATTTCCTCGTCATCAGTTTTGCCAGAATTCCAGCACCCGAACCTATTCCGGTTGTCGAGCCGAAGCCTTAGCACGACTAACCAGCGACAAGTAAATGTTTCGCATATAAGCGACAAACCCCATGCTTTGGGCTACCAGCAACACTGGATCTATCCGGTTAAAGCCGTAATAGACGACCATCAACGAAGCCACAGCGCTAATGAGCCAAAACCCGAGAGGCAAAAGAGATTCATGAGCTCGTTCAGAATAATACCACTGATAGAGATAGCGGAAATTCAACATTAATTGTCCCAGGCCGCCAATAAGAATTATTGGATCAGAAAAATTAGTGCGATCAAATAGCGCAGTAAAGGAATCAGGAGAATGGAGCCGGGTCCACGCCAATAACAGAAACGGAAGCGGCACGATCAAAACGCGAGCTGCCAAGGGGATTTTTAGCCAGAATTTTTTTAGTTGCAGGTTGCGGATGTAGATGTAAAAGGAAATGGTTTGGCCTGCCAGAATAACGACATCCTGGCGCAGTACGCCATAGATCAAAAACATAAAGGATCCGCACAAACTGAAAATCCAAAACAAGGTTGGTGATACGACCTTTCCTGCCCGCTCAGACAGTATCCATTGAACCAGAATGCGAGCCCCAAATAGAGATTGGGCAAAAAAGCCCAATCCATAAATCAAGAAATCTTTCGTGTTGAGTTGGGTTAGAAATTCCAAAGGTGAATTACTCTTCTACATTTTTCAATTTATTAAGCAACGCATAGGCACCTTGGGTAACCAGGGGAGCGCTAAGATCGAAGCCTTCCGGCAACAACACTTCGGTAAATCCATTTTCGGTGGCGCCTGATTTTACCGGAAACGACATAAACTGATTTTTACCTTTTTGAAGGAAAACGTAATCAGCACCTTCGAAACTCACAATCGCATTTTCTGGGACAGCCAATACCGACCTTTCTGATGTTTCGATCAGGGCAGTAAAATACATACCCGGAATCAGATCAGGATCTTCTTTATCTAAATGACAATGCACACGAACTGTGCGTTCCGGTGAGATTTCTTTTCCAATCAGATATACGTTTGCTGTGCGGGGGCGGCTTTCGTGCGCCAGTGTAAGCAGTACATGTTGCCCTACTTTTAATTGTGCCAAATCCTTTTCAAACACCTGGGCTTCGGCATGTAGATGTTCGGTATCAACAATTTTGAACATCACATCGGCCGGTTGCACATACATGCCAATATTCACATGTACCTGCGTTACATAACCTGAAATGGGCGAGACAATAGCGATCGTATTTTTGATTTCGCCCTGTTCGATTTGTTCCGGTGAGAGGTGAATGAGTTGAAGTTTGGATCGAAGCCCTTCCACTTTGGCTTTCGTACTAACGTAGTTTGATTTCGCTTGTTGTAAGGTTTTGGCAGCATTTACATTTTCTGCAGCCAGCTGTTGTTGGCGTGTATACTCCAACTCCAGAAATTCGAGTTGACTTTTGCTCTCTATATAATCTTGCTGCAACTGAATGTAGGCAGGGTCTTCCATCATGGCTAACACCTGCCCCTTCCTTACGCGCATACCCTGAAGCAATTCGGTGTATTTAACAAAGCCACCCAGCGGAGCGGAAATCGTGACCATATTCTGTGGTGGCACATCGAGCATCCCATTTACTTTGATGGTTTGGCTGAGGGTGCGCGTTTCAATTTTGCCGAATGCGATATTCAGGATTTTAATTTGCTCGTCTGTAAGGGCCGCTTCATTAGCGGAGGAGACGTTAAGTGCTTGTTCTTTTGGAGTATCGGAACCGGAAGAACAAGAGCCGAGAAGGATGCTTACAATGAGCAAAAATAGCAAAGCCGGAATAGGTGATTTCATAGGACTATAGTTGGTGGATTTGCTTAATGTAAATCCAGGAGTGAAAAATAAGTTAGTTGACATAATTTGATTGGCACTCATGGGATTAATATTTGCCGATAAAAAACTCAACGCGTATTACCGAAAGGTTGTATTGATGTAAGACTTGCAGATAATTGGATTTTATCGAAATGGCATTTCGCAAGGATTGCAAATACTCGACATACCCAATTTCCCCACCCTGATATGCTTTGCGTGCTTGCGATAAAATCAGATCCGCATTTTTCAGGGCACTGGACTCATAGTAAACGAGGCTTGCCTGGTTTTTGTCAAGTTCGCGCAGGGCTTGCTCGTACTCACTAAACAAGGTATGGCGAATATATTCAGCCGTTTCCCGGCTGGCCTCTTCCAGGTGGGAAGCAGCCTTTGCTCGTGCAGCCTGGGGTGCAAACCACAGCGGAATCTGAATGCCCGCGGTGAATCCACTGAAACGATTACTCTTGTCATAGAAGATATCAGAGCCGGTGGTGTTTTGATACCCGATGAGCGTTTGATTGAAGTACCCAATCGAGAAATCGGGCGCTAACCGACTATTCTCCACCCGTTTTAGTTGCTGGTTGATTTTCACCTGCTGGTTGGCTAGCTGAATTTGGGGATTGCTCTCCAGGGCATGCATTGAATCCAAGGATAAAATTCGCTTGGTAAGTTTGGCCGAAACGTCCACAGGAGCATCGGTTTTTAACAATACCTGCAATTGCATTTGCGACATGTAAATGTCGGCTTCATTTATCCGAATTGAGTTTTTTATTTCCTGCAATTGTGTTTCGGCCGTAGTCATTTCCAGCAAATTGCTCTCTCCGGTTTTATATCGGATAGCCGAGGCTCTCGCGAAATCGGTATATAAACTATCCTGCGACAACAGCAACTCGCGAACGGTAAGTTGATACAACAACTGTTCATAGGTCGATTTCACAGCAAACACCTGGTTATTTTTCGCGACCTGCAAATTTTTGTCTGCACCACGCACTTGTTCCGCTCCGAGTTTCAGGGTCGCACGGATGGTACCCGGAAAGGGAATCGTTTGGGTAAGTGTTATGTTATTATCTTTTTCAATTGTGTTGTATTGTCCGCGCATCCATACCACATTCAGCTTGCCAAGCTCCGAACCGGTCTTTTTCATTTGTTTGTAATAGTCCACCTCAAACTCGGCCGACTTGATGAGTTGGTTATTTTGTAAAGCAGTGTGGATGGCCTCCGTTTCGGTCATGGGCTGAGCCATGGTTTCTGGAATGGTCACAACACCACTCAGCGCCAGGATCACGATGAATCTGAAAGTTGAAATAGTAAGCGGATTCATAACTCGTCAAAAGTTTTAGTGGTTTCTTTTTCGAAATACGTATACAACACAGGCAGCACCACCAGGGTAAGGAGCGTAGCAGTAATCAAACCACCAATAACTACCGTGGCCAATGGTCGTTGAACTTCTGCCCCCGATCCTTCTGATAGTGCCATGGGTAAAAATCCCAATGATGCAACGAGGGCGGTCATCAGTACGGGTCGCAGCCGGACTTTTGTTCCTTCCAACACAATGAATTTAATGCTATGCCCGCCCGCATTTTTGATCTTGTTGAATTCGGCAATCAGTACAATTCCATTTAATACAGCAACCCCAAACAGGGCGATGAATCCAACACCGGCAGAGATGCTGAACGGCATATCGCGTAGCCAAAGCGACATCACCCCTCCGATCGCTGAAAGTGGTATGGCGGTGAAAATCAATAGTCCATGGCGGAAGGAATGAAAAGTAAAAAACAACAGCAGAAAAATCAGTGCCAATGCCAGCGGCACGGCCACAGATAAGCGTTGCGTTGCCTCCTGTAGGTTTTTAAATGAACCTCCGTACGTGACGTAATACCCGGGATCAAAATTTAATTCAGTCGTAATTTTTGAATGAATTTCTTCAACGATACTTTGGACATCGCGGTTACGAACGTTAAAACCTACTACAATTCTGCGTTTGGCATCATCGCGCTGAATTTGATTTGGGCCAATCAAGAGTTCGATCTTGGCAAGTTGCTCCAGAGGCACCTGTAGCCCCGAGGGGGTTGTAACGAAGAGTCCTTTTATGTCTTCAATGTGCTGGCGATTTTCCTGGGTAAGGCGTACAACCATATCGAATCGCCTTTCCTTTTCGAAAACCAAACCGGCCACTTCGCCTGAGAATCCACTGCGGAGGACACGGTTTACTTCTTCAATACTTAAACCAAATTGCGCAAGCTTTCCGCGATCCCACTTCACTACAATCTGAGGCATTCCCCCGATGGGTTCCACGTACACATCTTCTGCACCTTCTACTTTTTGCGCGATCGAACCCACTTGCTCTGCATAGGTAGACAGTAAGTCGAGGTCTTCTCCATAAATTTTAATCACCACATCCTGACGGGCTCCGGTCATCAGTTCATTGAATCGCATTTGTATCGGTTGCTGAAATCCATAGGCTACCCCTGGCATCTTTTCTTCCAATGTAGCGGCCATTTTGTTCGCCAATTCATCGCGCGAAGTGGCACTCGTCCATTCGCTTTTATCTTTCAGTACAACAATTAAATCGCTTTCAGTTAACGGCATCGGGTCGGTTGGAATTTCGGAGGTACCGATTTTTCCTACCACCATGTTTACTTCGGGAAAGTTGTCCAGCAAGACGCGTGAACTTTTCTGGGTTGTTTCAACCATTTGCCCCAACGAACTTCCGGTGATGAGTCGGGTTTGCACGGCAAAGTCTCCCTCGTCAAGTTGGGGAATGAATTCGCCCCCCATCCGAACAAAGAGAAACAGACTCATTGCGAGCAGGACTGTCGAAGCAGCGATTACCACCACCCGCTTTCTTAACGCGTAATCAATAACCGGATCGTAAATGCGATGGAAAAATGCCATCAGCCGATCGGATACATTCCTTTTGTAACCTGTTTTCTTACTGAGAATCAACGAAGAGATCATGGGCACATACGTGAGGGAGAGAATCAGGGCGCCCAGGATAGCGAAGGAAACGGTTTGCGCCATAGGCCCAAACATTTTGCCTTCAATGCCGACCAACGAAAGGATGGGGATGTAAACTATCAGAATAATGATCTGACCAAAAGCTGCCGATCGCATCATGTTCGTTGCAGCATGCTCTACTTCCTCATTCATCTCCTGCTGGGTGAGTTTGCGCATGGTCTTATCAATACCCAAGTGGTGCATGGTAGCCTCAACAATGATCACCGCGCCATCCACAATCAATCCAAAGTCAATGGCCCCCAAGCTCATCAGGTTTCCGGATACACCAAAGAGATTCATCATGGTGATGGCGAAAAGCATTGATAGCGGAATGACCGAAGCCACCACTAAACCCGCGCGGAAATTGCCGAGCATCAGCACCAACACGAAGACAACGATCAGCGCCCCTTCGGCCAGGTTTTTGGTCACCGTTTCAATCGCATTGTTTACCAACTTGGTGCGATCGAGGTAAGGTATAATCTCAACGCCTTCGGGCAAAGTGCTTTTAATTTGTTCGATACGTTCTTTTACATTTTCAATAACAAACGATGAGTTTGCGCCTTTCAGCATGAGCACGATGGCACCCACAACCTCACCTTCATCGTTGAATGTCATCGCGCCATACCGGGCAGCATGGCCCCATCGTACTTCGCCCACATTTCGGATTAACACGGGCAATCCATTGGACGTGTTTTTCACAACGATCTTCTCAATATCATCTTTGGTTTCCACCAGACCTTCACTTCGGATGAAGTACGTATAAGGATTTCGTTCAATGTAGGCTCCTCCGGTGTTCTGGTTGTTTTTTTCCAATGCCGTAAACACCTCATCAATGCTGGTGTTCATGCTGCGCAGCATGTTTGGATCCAGTGCGATTTCGTATTGTTTTACATACCCGCCAAAACTGCTCACATCGGCCACCCCTTTGGTGCCCAATAATTGTCTGCGCACAATCCAGTCTTGAACAGTCCGCAGTTCCATGGCATCATACTTTTTTTCATACCCTTTTTTCGGCCGTAGTATGTATTGATAGATCTCACTAAGACCCGTAGAAAGGGGTGCAATTTCGGGTACACCTGCACCGGCAGGGATTAACGTGTTAGCCTGGGTGAGGCGTTCATTTACTTGTTGACGCGCCCAATACACATCGGTATCATCCGTAAACACAATGGTTACGACCGAAAGCCCAAATCGGGAGAGGGATCGGATTTCTGTTATGCCCGGTATGGTGGCCATGGTTTGCTCTACCGGAAAAGTAACCAGCCGTTCAACTTCCGGAGCTGCGAGCGAAGGAGAAACGGTAAGTACCTGAACCTGATTGTTGGTGATGTCAGGCACTGCATCGATCGGAAGCTGGGTAACGGAGTATCCGCCCCAAAGGATCAAAGCCACCGTGAGCATACCCACAATTACCTTGTTCCGAATAGAAAAGGAAATAATGCCGTGAAGCATGAAATTAGATTTTAGACCAGTTGTGAATCGCTAATAGGAATTTACATGGATCCGAAGCGGGTTCGTCCATGGGGGTTTAAATCCAATCAGGAGTGTTTAGGCGGTTGCCAGATAGATTGGCTGAATTCGCTTGAAAAAGTGGATTGATAAAAATTGGCGTACTGTAAGGTTGCTTGATGTGGGGCAACTACCGGTGCATGAAATTGAGGAAGTAAAGTAATGGTATGGGCGTATGTACAATCTCCTGATTTGAATGGAAGACCGGTGTGTTGCTCGTGTTCCTCCTGGTCATGACGTTCCGCCTCACTTCCATAGTGAAGGCTAAGGAATTCAAAGAAAGAAAATCCGGAAACCTTATTCTGATGTTCCTGATAGTGCTCGATGAGCCTTGGAAGTTTAGCCAGATCGTGCAAATCCATCATGCTTCCCAGCAGGGAAAGTGAGACTAAAATAATGCTGATGGACCGAACCATGTTCAAAGTTAACACCCTTTGTATTGGATAAACAAGTATTTGTTTATGGGTAACCCGGGGTTAGACAACCTAGAACAGAGAAAGATTCCCGCCCCGGTGAAATTTGGTTAAGTCGTATGCTGGAACGTGCCGGTTGTTAAAATGCTTCCTTTTACTGGCACGAAAGAGTTGATGAATGGCATCGGCAATGTTACCCTCACCTGCCATGCGCCTGCCAAATTGGGAATCGTTAACCTGGCCACCGTGAAATGAACAGATTTGATTCCACACCTTGTCAAAACGATCTGGAAAGTTTTTACGCAACCAGTCTTCGAAGATTTTACCGATGGATCCGTTAAGTCGAACCACCGTCATGCCGGCACCAAGTGCGCCATGGTTAGCGGCAGCCCCCAGGATATCGGGAATTTCATGATGATTCAGTCCCGGAATAATCGGTGCATTCATAATCCCCACCGGTACCCCGGCCAGAGCCAGCGCTTCAATGGTTTTTAGTCGCTTTATTGAACTGGCCGTTCGTGGTTCGAGAATCCTTCTAAGATCTTCATTAAGGGTAGTGATGGAAATATATACCTGCACCAGATTTTCGCTCGCGAGTTGCTTCAAGAGGTCAAGATCGCGAAGCACCAAACTGTTTTTTGTGATGATGCCAACCGGATGATGGTATTGTACAAACACCTTCAGGAGCCTGCGGGTAATCTCAAGCTTTTTTTCCTGCGGTTGATAGCAATCCGTATTACCACTGAGCATAATCGGCACAGCATTCCAATTTCTATTGAGCAGGTGTCGTTCCAGCAAGGCGGGGGCATTTTTCTTAACAATGATTTTACTTTCGAAATCCAGGCCCGCGTTGAACCCATAGTACTCATGGGTATTGCGGGCATAACAATAAATGCAGCGATGCTCGCACCCCTGATAAGGATTAAGCGAATACATCATGCTCAGGTCCGGACTCGCTACTTTATTCACCACCTTTTTCGGAGTTTCGAAAAAGATTTGAGTAGAGGGTGCGGTCAAGAGCGGCTCATCGAGGCCTTCCAAGTGCTCCGTAACATAGTGGGCTTTTAGAAATCGGTTTTCAGGCTTTATTTGCGAACCGCGACCCTTTAAATAGTCTTCCATTGCCCTAAATACTAAAATAATTAGCAATAATTCTACAGACCTTTGTTAAAATATTGTAAAACAGCCGTTACTGAGCTCAAAGGCCAAATTTTTGAGCAAAAGAGAGTTCGTTTCGTAGTCAAACGAGAAGATCAAAATCACCCTTCTGTTTCGGGCAACAAATGGTGGAAGCTGAAGTACAATCTTGAGGAGGCGATCAAGAATAACCAAAATACCATCCTGACATTTGGAGGAGCCTATTCCAATCACATTTATGCCACCGCTGCGGCTGCACGTGAATTGGGGTTACGATCGATAGGCATTATCCGTGGGGAAGAAACTTTACCCTTAAACGAAACATTAAAGTTTGCGCGCGCACATGGGATGGAACTACATCATGTGGCACGCGCATTCTATCGAACGAAGACAAGTCAGCCGTTCCTGGATGAACTCCGCAAAGAATTTGGCGACTTCTATCTGATACCGGAAGGAGGAACAAATGAGTTGGCCGTTAAGGGGTGCGCAGAATTTGCCAGGCTTCTGAATCAAGAGGCACAGGTTGATTACCTATGCCTGGCCGTAGGAACCGGAGGGACGATAGCAGGAATGATCGAAGGATTCGATCGATCAAAAAAGATTCTTGGCTTCCCCGTGTTGAAAGGGGCAGCCTTTTTAGAAGCTGAGATCAAACGTTTTACTACCAAGCGCAACTGGGAATTGCTGTACGACTATCATGCTGGCGGGTATGCAAAAACCAATTCAGCATTGATAAAATTTATTGGGGAGTTTGAAGAGAACTATAAACTACCATTGGATCCCGTTTATACAGGCAAAATGATGTGGGGCATGTTTGATCTGTTGCAAAATGGCTACTTCCCGCCAGGCTCTACTGTGCTTGTTCTGCACACCGGTGGTTTACAAGGCAGGTTAGGATTTAATTTTTGATTACGCCCCGCAGCCAGGTAAAGATTCTAAGCTCTCCTCGCCCCTCAGGCAAGGCACCGCTTTCAGCTGCCGCTTTCACTTTTTCAATGGTATAGAATGCTGTTGGAATAAGAGCTTTCAATTGGTTGATCAAATCATCCAATCGGTCGCGATCCAGAACGGTAAACACCAGCGTTTCATCCCCATCCGGGCCTTCAGCATTTACCCGGGTGAAGCGGAATTGTTGCTTGTTCAAATAGTGAAGTAACTCGGTCACATCTTTTCTGGTTATGATCCTCACAATCACCTTTCCGTAGGCGATTCGTTCTTCAATGATCATTCCAACAAAAATTCCAGCTGCGAACCCAGCCGGGTATGCCACGTAACATAGCCAATTGTCAAGGTGTTTGAAAATTTCCCGAATCACCAGCAACCAGATAAACGCTTCAAAAAATCCAAGCAGCGTGGCTGTGAAGCGTCTGCCGCCCAGCATGTAAATAATCCGGATGGTGTTGATGGAAACATCACAGATGCGTGCAACAAAGATCATGAAGGGAAGGATCAGGAAACTGAAAACATCACCGGAGAATCCGAAGGTATCTGTAAAAAGTCTCTCCATGGTTTATCCAAACAAGATCTCAAAAACTTCGCCCAATTTACCCAAGGTATGCACTTTGATTTTGCTCTTGGATAGGTCCAGCGACTTCTGGCTGTGCTTGGAAATATAGATTTCTTCAAACCCCAATTTCTCTGCTTCTGAGATGCGCTGATCGATGCGGTTTACCGCCCGCAATTCTCCTCCCAACCCTACTTCTGCGGCAAAGCAGATTTTGTCGTGTACGGGAATTTCTTCCATGGATGAAATAAGGGATACACACAAAGCTAAATCGATGGCCGGATCTTCCACATAAATGCCTCCGGCCATATTCACAAAGACATCTTGAGTGCCCATACGGAAGCCGCACCGTTTCTCAAGGACAGCCAGCAACATGTTCAGGCGTTTTTGATCAAAACCGGTAGGAGTGCGTTGTGGTGTGCCATACGATGCTGGGCTTACGAGGGATTGAATTTCGATCAGGAGTGGTCTGTTTCCTTCTATGGTTGCGCCAATGGTGGCACCACTCAACTGACCGTCTTTCTGGGAGATCAGTATTTCAGAGGGGTTGCTCACTTGCCGTAATCCGCTGCCCAGCATTTCATAGATGCCAATTTCAGAAGTTGACCCAAATCGATTTTTTGTAGTGCGCAGAATGCGATATGCCAGGTGACGATCGCCTTCAAACTGCAGTACGGTATCAACCATGTGCTCCAGCACTTTGGGGCCGGCCAGCAGACCATCTTTGGTGATGTGCCCCACAAGGAATACAGGCGTGTTTGTTTCTTTCGCAAACTTCATGAGTTCGGCTGCCGACTGACGTACCTGGCCAACACTGCCGGCAGCACTATCCAGTACATGCGAGTGCAGCGTTTGAATGGAGTCAATGATGACGAGGGTTGGCTCAACCGATTCAATGGCCTGGAAAATATTCTTGGTTTCCGTTTCGGCCAGCATGTAAAAGTTTTCGTGGGTTGCTTTTGATTTACCGGTCAGTCGCTCGGCCCGCATTTTTATTTGCTGCTCACTTTCTTCCCCCGAAACATACAGCACTTTTGCTTTTTGTAACGAGAGGGCTACCTGCAGCATAAGGGTTGACTTTCCGATTCCCGGTTCGCCACCAATAAGAATTAGCGAACCCGGTACGATCCCTCCGCCCAATACCCGGTTGAGTTCCTGATCGGGGGTGGCGATGCGAATCTCACCTGATGATTCAATCTGGTGTAAGGTTTTGGGTTTATTTACGCGGCTTTTTGTAGGGTCTTGTCGCCAGGTGTTGCGGTCGACTTCGGGTTTAACCACCACTTCTTCTACAAAACTGTTCCAGGATTCGCACGAAGGGCACTTGCCAATCCACTTTGGTGATTCATAGCCACAGCTTTGGCAGAAGAAGAGCGTTTTAGTTTTTGCCACAATAAGTTTTTCAAAAGTAAAAAAACTTACATGGTCTTAATGGCCTTCGACTCATTTTCTATATTTATTTAAAACCTAACCTTCGATTCAATATGAAGCTATTAGTCGGCCTTATATTTCTTTTCCCCTTGGTTGTTATTGGCCAAAAAGCACCAATAAAATTTGGGGATGTTTCAGTTGAAGATTTGAAAATGACTCATTATTCTAAAGATTCTTCTGCGGCTGCGGTAGTTCTGGCAGACTATGGGGAATCCAGCATCACCTATTCACAAGAGGATGGTTTCATTTTAGGATTTGAGCGAATCAGGCGGATTAAGATTTTAAAGAAGGAAGGCTTTGAGTGGGCCGATTTTAGTATTCCACTTTATCACAGCGCGGGCGATGAGGAAAAGCTGGCAGGACTAAAGGCCGTTACGTACAATTTCGAAAACGGGAAGATTACCGAGACGAAGGTAAAAAATGATGCGGTCTTTAAGGAAAAATATGACAACAACCTGGATGTAATGAAAATTACCTTTCCCAATGTAAAGGAAGGATCGATCATTGAAATATTCTATAAGATTAATTCAGACTTTCTGTTCAATTTTCAAGACTGGGAGTTTCAGGCAACTATTCCCACGGTACTGAGTGAGTACCGGGCAAAAATTCCCGAATACTTTCATTATGATAAGTATATGCAAGGATATATTTCATTAAATATAAATGAACAAACTCAAGCCTCTGCAACTATAACGTTGACATCGAAAGAACGGGAAGGAGACAGATCTGTTCAGACAACGTATAGTACCGAAAAAATAAATTACATAGAGCAACGTTTTAGGTGGGCAGCCAATGATGTTCCTGCGTTTAAGGCTGAACCCTTTATCACTACGGCAAGAGATTATATTTCGAGAATCAATTTTGAACTTTCCTTTACCCAATATCCAGGTCAGCCGATTAAGCGATATATGGGAAGTTGGGAGGACATCAACAAACAGTATGCAGAGAGCTCCGAATTTGGACAGGAAGTAGCAGGTAATGGATTTCTAAAGAAGACTGTAGAGGAAATAACAGGCGGTAAAACATCACCGGAAGAAAAAATTACTGCCATCAATAATTATGTTAAACAGCAGGTTGAGTGGGACGGCACTAATCGAAGGTTCATTTCAAAATCATTAAAGAAAACGATCGAGGATCGTAAAGGAAGTTCGGCAGAGATCAACCTTTTATTGGCGTCAATGATTGATAAGGCTGACATCAAAGTCTATCCGGTCCTGCTCAGCACCCGCGATCATGGCTTTGTCCGAGAAGAAATCCCAATTTCTTCGCAGTTTAATTATGTGATTTGTTTGGCACAAATAGGAGACAAACCTATTTTGCTGGATGCTACAGACCGACTTTTACCCACCGGAATGATTCCGGAGCGATGCCTTAATGGAAAAGGATTTCTGGTTTCGAAGGAAGGATTCAGATGGATTAATCTGCAGCCTGCATCCCGATCAAAAACGATGGTAAATGCCGAGTTTTCTCTGACAGAAGCAGGAGATCTAACCGGGAAACTTCAGTTTGACCGGGGTGGTTATGATGGACACCTATCAAGAAAAGCCTACGCATCAAAAAAAGAGGATGAGTATGTAAAAGAATTTGTAGGATCTAAACCTTGGGAAATAACCAGGTATGAGTTCCAAAATGTAAAAAGTGTTCATGAGCCGTTGAAAGAAATTTATGAGGTGAACATTACTCAATCAGCGACTGTTGCGGGTACCATTATCTACATTAATCCTATCTTACTTTACAGGATGGATGAGAATCCATTTAAACTCGAAAAACGCGAATACCCGGTTGATTTCAGCAGTCCGTTTGAACGATTATTTCTTTGTCGAATTACTATTCCGGAGAATCTTCAGGTAGATGAATTACCAACTCCAAAAGTAATTGCTTTACCGGGCAATGCGGCACGGTATACGTATAGCGTTACCCAATCGGGTAAGATTTTGAATATCGTTAGTAATTTTCAAGTAAACCGGAGTATTTTCTCTCAGACAGAGTATCCTGACTTGAGAGAATTTTACAATCAGGTGGTTGCAAAACAGGCAGAACAAATTGTATTGAAAGCTAAATAGCATGCGAGTTGCAATATTATTAATGCTCATAGCAAGCGTTAATTCATTCGGCAGTGACATTCGTTATCCGGTGCATGAAATTCCGGTGGAGTTGAAGGAGAATATGTATGCTGTAATACGCGAGAAAAATGTTCGTCATACAATAAAGTCTCGCAACAGTTACCTGACGCATTACCGTGAAGTGATAACCATTCTGAATCCTGGCGGGAAGGATTATGCTACTATCAAAATACACTATGATAAGATGACTTCAATTAAATCTATTCGTGCGATTGTTTATAACGCTATGGGGCAGGAAGTAAAGAAGCTTAAGCAAAATGAGATAGAAGACAGTAGTACGTTTGATGGATTTTCGTTGTTTAATGATAACCGAGTCAAAACCGTAACCTTAACTCAACCTACCTTTCCGTTTACAATTGAGTATGAGTACGAATTGGTCAATAATTTTCTGTATTCTTTTCCAACGTATTTCCTTTATATAGATGATGAGGTGTCCGCTGAACGTCAAACTTATTCCATTGTATACCCAGTAAACAATAAGCCGCGTTATCGGGTATTTAAGGCACCGGACCCCGTCATTGTACCTTTGGGTTCCGGACAGGAGGAATTGAAATGGGAATTCATAAATACAATTCCTGCCAAATTTGAATATGCATCGCCCTATTTAACTGAGCTTGTTCCCAGTGTTTGGGTTGCACCAAATGAATTTGAATATGGTGGGTTTGAAGGCAACATGAGTACCTGGCAAAACTTTGGTCTCTGGCAGTTGAAACTAAACGAAAGTCGAGACCTGCTTCCTGAAGCGACTCGTCAGAGAATTCGTGAGCTGACCAGGGACACAAAAAGCGTAGAAGAAAAGACTCGAATCGTGTATTCCTACTTGCAAAATAAAACCCGTTACGTAAGCATTCAAGAAGGGTTGGGTGGACTTCAGCCATTTCCTGCCACGCTGGTTGATGAGGTGGGATATGGGGATTGTAAGGCATTATCCAATTACACCGTAGCCTTATTACGGGAGGTTGGAGTAAAAGGATACTATGCAAAAATTAGGGCTGGAGAAAATGAGCCGCCAATGGTATTGGACTTTCCGAGCCATCAGACAAATCATATCATTGTGGTTGTACCGAATGCAAAAGATACCCTTTGGCTGGAATGTACTAGTCAGACTAATCCTTTTGGATACTTAGGATCGTTTACAGGTGATCGTCATGCATTGATGGTGACGGAACAGGGAGGAACTATAATTAAAACACCAACGTATTCGGGTGTTCAAAACCGGCAAATCAGATCGGGAATAGTTGTTCTTGACAAAGCCGGAAATGGGCAGGCATCCGTGAAAACACACTTCACAGGACTTCAATTTGAAAATGGTAACCTGGATATCATGGTTGATGCGGGTCTGGATGAGCAGAAGAAATGGATTCAGGCGACTACGAAAATTCCTAATTTTGATATTCAGACATTTTCCGTTTCGGCTATCAAGAACAAAATTCCTGAGGCCACCGTTAGCTGCACATACACCCTGAACCGATATGCACAAGTCAGCGGGAAAAGAATATTCTTGACACCAAATTTGATGAACCGCTCAACGTTTGTTCCCCCGGTTGTTGAGCAGCGAAAAACTCCGGTGGTTAGACGTTTGGCCTATATCGATGTTGATTCGATTCACTTCAAGGTGCCAGCAGATCTATATCCTGAATTTTTACCTGAACCGATAAGAATTGAGACTCCATTCGGAATCTATGAATCGGTGATACGGTTCGATCAGGATGGACTACTCTATGTGCGGAAAGTAGAAATGCGGAAGGGAGTTTTTCCGGCAAGTAGCTATAATCAGTTCATCGATTTTTATAAAAGTATTAACAAGGCCGACAATTTGAAATTAGTTTTTTTAAGCAAGACCTGACTCACTTAATCGGAGCTCCGGTTTCTTTTGCCATTATGCTATACACTAACTTGTCGGCCAGCGAAGGCCACCATTTATTCAGCCATACGGCCAGTTTACCTTGCCTTGTTAAAATTAACAGTCGTTTTCTTTTTACGACCGCACCGTAAATATGATAGGCGCATTCTTCGGCTGTCATCATGGCTTCTTCATCGCGCGGGCTTTCGCCTTGTTCTTTGCCGCTTTTTGCCAGGGCCCGCTTTCGGATGTTAGAAGCGGTAAATCCGGGGCAGGCTGTTAACACATGAACGCCTGTTTTTAACAATTCAATCCGTAATACTTCCAGAAATCCGTTCAACGCAAACTTTGATGAGGAGTAACCCGTACGGCCTGGCAGGCCCACAAAACCGGCAATGGAAGAAATTCCAACGACAGAACCTTTGTTCTTAATGATTTCGGGAAGGCAATAGCGGGTAGCATAGACCGCGCCAAAGTAATTTGTCTCAATAACTTTTCGCACCACGGCCAAATCGACCTCCGTAAAAGCGGCTCGCATAGAGATGCCCGCATTGTTGATCAGGATATCGATGGTCCCATAAATCCGGACAGCTTCTGCGGCCATGGCTGCATTGTCTTGTTCCATGGTAACATCTCCCTGAAAGCTGTGAATGGTAATACCCCTGCTCTGCAATTCGGAGACGGTCTTGTCAAGTTCGGTTTTATTTCGGCCGGTTATCAACACCTTGGAACCCTGCGTTCCGAACTTGGCCGCCAGGGATTTGCCAATGCCGGAGGAGCCGCCCGTAATAATTACAACCTTGTCTTTCATGAATAAGAACGGGGCAAAAGTAATCAAAACATTGTTCTATTTTTGAAAGCATGTTTTTCCTCCGTTTATTGTCGCGCTTGCCGTTTCCGGTCTTATATGCCTTCTCCGACTTTCTATTTTTGATTACCTATTATGGGGTGAGGTATAGGCGTCACCTGGTCATTAAAAATCTTCAAAACGCATTCCCTGAAGACCCGGTAAAAACCTTAAAAAAGTATGAGAAAGCCTTCTACCGGCATCTGTGTGATTATGCTGTAGAAACGATCAAACTCTTAACCATTTCCACCGAGGAATTGAAGAAGAGAATGGTGTACAAAAATCCTGAGCTGGTTAGCGAATATGCGAATCAAAACCAGTCTGTCTTACTGTTAACATCCCATCAATTTAATTGGGAGTGGTTACTTGCGTCAGGTTGTTTGTATCTGCCATTACAAGTTGACTATGTCTATCAACGTCAAAGTAGTTCACTTTTTGATCAGTTCTTAATAAGTTGTAGAACACGATTTGGAGCCTATCCAATTGAACGATCGCTGTTGGGGAGGGAAGCAGTAAAGCGCAAAGACATTCTTCGTGGAATCGCCATCATGGCGGATCAGTTTCCTGGCCGCGAACAGGATAAAAAGTATTGGACTGAGTTTATGGGCCAACGCACTGCGTTCTTTTTAGGACTCGGTCAGCTTGCGTATATGACTCAATACCCCGCTATTTTTTACGGAGTAAAAAGAATAAAACGAGGCTACTATGAGGCCGAAGGATTTTTGGTTTCCAGCCCGCCCTATGAAAAGGAAAGTCAGCAAAGTGTGGAGGGGTATGTAAAAGCTACCGAGAAAATCATCCGGCAACAGCCCGATGGCTGGTTATGGTCGCACAACCGGTGGAAATCACGGGAGTGACTTAATTCAACAGCATCTCAATATCTTCTCTTGATAACGATTTAATAACACTTTCTTCGGATTGTATTAAGTTTTCCGAAAGCTTGAGCTTATGTTTTTGTAAGGTCAGGATTTTTTCCTCCACCGTATTTCGTGTGATGAATTTATAGCTGAACACTTTGTTTTTCTGACCAATGCGATGCGCACGATCCATGGCCTGTGCTTCCACAGCCGGGTTCCACCAGGGGTCGAGAATGAATACATAATCTGCTTCCGTTAGATTGAGCCCTAACCCGCCAGCCTTGATTGAGATTAAGAAGACCTTGAGCTTTGGATCTTTATTAAATCGTTCAACCTGTTCTTTGCGGTCAGTGCTGGAGCCATCCAGATAGGCAAATGGAATTTTGCGTTCGTTCATCATCCCTTTGATGATGTCGAGGTGTTTAACAAACTGACTGAAGATTAAAACTTTATGGCCCTCCAGCAAGGCGTTTTCCAACATGTGCGATACATCTTCCAGCTTGCCCGAATCTCCTTCATACCGTGTATCGACCATACGGGGGTGATTGGAAAGCTGCCTTAATTTCGTCAGGCCCTCCAGGATCATCATGCGGGTATTATTGATGCCTTCCTTGTCGATCAAATCCAGAATTTTATGCCGGTAGAATGACTTCGCCTCCTCGTACTTTTTCTCCTGCTCTACCGTCATGTTGGTATAGTAAACATTTTCAACCTTTTCGGGCAGATCAGTGGCCACCTGCGACTTAAGCCTGCGCAAGATAAAAGGCTTGATTACGGCATTGAGCTTTTTGGTTTTCAGTTCATCGTGCTTCTTTTCAATGGGCACCTGGTATTCGTTTTTGAAAAATGTTTGCCCTCCCAGCAAGCCCGGATTGATGAAGGTCATTTGCGACCACAAGTCAAGCGTTGTGTTTTCAAGTGGTGTTCCGGTAAGCGTTAGCTTGTACCGGGATTTTAATTCCATCACCGCCTTGGCAATGTTTGACGTTGGATTTTTAATCACTTGTGATTCATCCAGAATGATGTAATTGAAATAGAACTTCTGAAATAGGTCCACGTCCAACCGGGTGATGCCATACGAAGTCAACACCACATCGTACTTGCTGAATCGACTGATATCTTTATTGCGCAGGGTACCGGTGTAGGTAAGGATTTTCAATTCGGGTGTAAACTTGGCAGCTTCCATTTCCCAATTGTAGATGAGCGAAGTGGGCATAATCAACAACGAAGTGCCAGCGTTTCCCTTTTCCCTTTCTGATTGCAGCAGGGCTAGCGTCTGAACGGTTTTACCCAAGCCCATGTCATCGGCCAGGCAGCCTCCCAAATGAAATTCGTTCAGGAAGCGCAACCAGTTATACCCCGCTTTTTGATAGGGGCGTAAGGTACCAATAAAGTTTTGTGGCAATGGGTAATCTTTGATGCCACTGAACGATTGAAGATTTCGCAACCGTTCACTCATGTGTACCTTGGCGAGATTCCCCTCCTCCAATTCTTTGAGCAAGTTGATGTGATGCTTTTTAAGAACGGGTTTTTCGTTTACACCATGCGTTTCGCTCATCGCAAAGAGGTCTCCATACTTCACGAGCCAGGCTTCCGGAATAATGGCAATTTCTCCATTCGGGAGCTTAAACTCTACCTTCTTTTTCAGAATTAACTTGCGCAGTTCTTTAAAGGAGATTTCGTATTCACCAAATTTGATTTTCGCGTGAATGTCGAACCAGTCAATGTTTTCCTTTACCTCTAATTCGATTACAGCTTTTCCAACAAAGTATTTTTTGTCGCGGTTATCAGGCTGGCTTACTTCAAACCCAAGATTCAACAGATTTACCCGGTTTTCGTTGAGCCAGGAAAAGGCCTGGGCCTTATCCACAGCCGTACGAAAGCCCCGCAGGGGAAGCCCCAGTTTGATCAGCGTTTGACTAAACTTTTTCTCGGCTTCTGTATTTCGCTTTACGCGATGGAATACATAATCATTATCCTTCTTTTCAACCGTCACGCTCACCGGGCCAAAAGCATCTCCGCGAAAGCGATGTTTCCCATATTTAAAGGAAAGGTCAAAAACGATCTTGCCGGCTTCGTCATCACGGGCTCCGCCATCCGCCTGGTCCCCGAAAAGTGTCGTTACTTCCTTCGAATTAGCCGGGGGCAATTCGGAAATAGTTAATAACGGATGTGGGTCGTACTCATTCTTGTTGATTTCAAATCCTTGTGCTTCAATGTCATCAAACGAGGCAATGAGCGGGGCTACAAACCGGTTGTAATAAGTCTCCTCCAGATTTTTGGGAATCACCACGTGTTTTTTGCTTAGGAAAGGCAGCAGCTTTCTTCCATCCACAGGTTTGTCAAATCCATACAGTTTACCGTTTAAAACCATCCACGCAGGTTGCTTGCAAATCAGGTAGGCACTCGGGTTTGGAATGTCCACCCGTTTTCCATCGTAGGTTATGGTAGGGTAATAGTTAGTGTCTTCGATACCTCTGCGAAAGTGAAATTGAATGCTGGCGCGTTTGTCCAATACCTCTACCTTCCGCCAGGTAGGTTCACCATCGTTACCCATTTCAAACAGCAGCTTCCCTTTTATCTTTTCAAGTACCGCAGCCCTACGTTTCTCCATGAAGGCTTCGATTTGTTCCTGCAGCAGCTCATCGCCCTTATCTTTTTTAAAGACCTTGCTGAAGAACTCATCGGGCTTCATGATTTTTTTTGAGAAATGCTTGAGCACGGCATCCTGGCTCATGGCATCCATCATCTCAATCAATTCAAAGTCGCGCGTATCCAGGCCTTTTGAAAATTCGCGGGCGTTTTTGTGAGAAATGTTCTGATGCTGATAGGTGAGCTTACCCTTTTCGTCAAGATGAACGATAAAAGATTCAAAAATATAACCCAGGTACTCGTGTTGATACAACGAGTAAATGATTTGAAACGGTTGGGCAGCCGATACCTTCATGACGATTTAAGCTCTGCTTATCAGGATACTTGCAAAAGAAGTCTTGATGACTCATTTTGAGCATGTTACAGAGTTAGCAGAATTGCAAAATAGGCATTTTTAGCCAATTAAATTTCCCTATTTAGTCCCAAAACATGCCCAAAAATTACATTTCAGAGCCTTTCCACTGAGTAGGAACGGGCCGCCAAACGAGCCGGGTAAAAGGAAACCAAGGCAGTAATGGCTACAATGGTTAATGAAATGGTAAGAAAATCAGTGAACCGCATGATCACCGGGTAACTCGATACGATCGCATTCTCCATGCCCATGCCCACTAAGCCAAAGGAATCTTGCAGCCAGCAAATGGCACCCCCCAGCAGTAATCCGGAAGTGGCGCCTACGAAAGCAATCAACGCCCCTTCGCTCAGGAATACCTTGTGCACGAGCGCTGAATCAGCCCCTAAGGCAAAGAGGATGGAAATATCTTTCTTCTTATCCAGGGCAAGCATCATCAGTGAAAAGAAGATGTTAATGGAGGCAATCAGGATCAATAACGCCAGGGCCACGAACGTAAACAATTTCTCAACTTTTAATAGCCGGTACAGGTCTTTATGCTGTTCTTCGTTGGTGAGCACGCTAAAGCTATCGCCAACTGTTTCCTTAATCTTTTGTTGAACATCTTTCAGGTTAGCACCGTTGGCGGTTTGAATTTCAAGGGCGGTTCTTTTATTTCCATAATTGAGCAATTCCTGAGCAAAGGAAAGCGGAACAAAGATGTAATTCTCATCATAGTTTTTCTCGATGGTAAAAACACCTCCCGGCTGCAGCACCTGGCGGGCATACAGTTGACTGGGATCCAGCGAGCCCGTTTTCATGCTCTTAATGTAAAAAACCTGCAACGGAAAAAACCCCTCATTCACGGAAACAGAAAGCGCATATTGTACCCCTTGTCCAATGATCGCATAGTCGGTTTCCCCTTCTTGCAGAATCAGTCGGCCATCGGAAAGTCGGTCGTCCAGGCGATGCTGCTCCAGAAAGTTGTTGCTTACGCCTTTCATCGTTACCACCATATCGGCATCGCGATAACGCACATAGGCATAATCTTCGATTACCTCGGTAACAATTCCAACACCCTTTACCGATTGAATGGCTGAAAGCAAAGCCGGAGTAACTTCAAATGATTTACCGCGTTTCAGTTCAATTTTGATTTCCGGATCGAACGAAGCATATAACGAACGCAGTAGCCCTTCCAACCCGTTGAATACGGATAATACAATCACCAGGGCCGCAGTAGAAAAGGCGATGCCCAACATGGAAAGGAATGAAATAATATTTATGAAATTCTTCTTGCGCTTTGAAAAAAAATACCGTCTGGCGATGAAGAGGGAGAGGTTCAAAGCGTTTGGTGTTAATTCAATTATTCGGTGGGATCTGCTTTGGGGATATTCAAATTCTTGATGAGATCTTCAATTCGTTGGGCATTTTCCTCTACTTCATCAATAAAGAAAGCCAGCGTGGGGATGATCCGTGCCTGGTTTCGAATGCGGTCGCCCAGGGCCTTGCGGATTTCACTTTTGTGCGCTTCAAGAGTTGCTAATACGGCCTTTTTATCCTTGGCGAGTGTCATGCTTAAGTAAACTTTGGCCTGACTCAGGTCCGGGCTGATTCGCACATCGGCAATGGTGATGAACGTGTTTCCAAGAATGCCTCGTTTATCGCGAATAAAAATATCGCTCAGCTCCTTTTGAATCAGCTTGCAATATTTTTGTTGTCGTACGGTACCACTCATGGCGCAAAGATACTAGATCTACGCGCATAATTAGATAGCTTGAACTGTACACTTTTTGTTTTATTTGTGGTTTAAATCACCTCTGTGTTATTACGTGTATTCCGGCTCAACGATCCCTATCGTCTCTTGGGAATTTTCTTACTGCTCATCCTGGTCAGTTTGGGATATTTCATTGATCCGGTTGAGGCAACGCTCGTAGAATTAAAAAGCATGGTCATCGGTGAGATGCTCAACGATGGAAATGCCCTATACAGTGAACTCTTTACCAGTACAGCTCCGCTGACGGCCTGGTTTTACGGCTGGATCGAATGGCTTTTTGGCCGGTCTATCCTGGCCCGTCATATAATCGCTTTGATTCTTCTTTTTTTTCAAGGTGCCTTCTTTGCCATTCTGTTAATCAATAACAAAGCGCAAAATGAAAGTACCTACTTGCCAGCGTTGATCTTTGGTGTTTTGTGCCTGTTTTCATTTGACATGCTTGCCCTAACCCCCGAACTTTTAGGGGCTACCGTTTTACTATTTGCGCTGAACAATCTCTTTAAAGAAGTAGAGTTCCGAATTCAACGAGACAGCATTGTGCTTAATTTGGGTTTTTATATCGGGATTGCTTCGCTGATCGTGTTGAGTTATACTCTTTTTCTGCCAGGGTCGTTGGCAATTCTGCTTCTTTTCACCCGCATTTCGTTGCGTAAAGTTTTATTGTTGCTCTTTGGATTTCTTCTGCCGCACGCATTGATAATGACGCTTTACATTATAAAAGGTGATCTGTATCTGTTATGGCACAATTTCTACAGTGGCAGCAAATGGTTTGTAACTAATCAAATGCCCTTTGCCTCACTGGTTTATTTGTCGGCCATACCGCTTGTGTATTTTGTTTTTTCATTGATCATGTTAAATCGCGAAGCCCGGTTAACGAAGTATCAATCGCAACTGCTACAAATCATGTTCCTGTGGTTGGTGGTGGCTGTGATAGAAATATTTCTGGCAGGCAACATGGCACCGCATCGGGTAATCACTTATGCCCCACCCCTGGCATATTTTACCAGCCATTTGCTGTTGTTAATCAGGCGGAAATGGATTTCAGAGATGCTGCTCTGGATTTTTTGTGCAGGAATCCTTGCCACAGGGTACCTGGCCCGGTATACGGCCATTCCGGGAATTACTTATCAGCAACTTTTCTGCAAAGAATCACCGTACACTAGCCAAATTTCAGGGAAACGGGTATTTGTGATGGGGTCTGATTGGGGCCTTTATAAAGAAAACAGGGCTGGCTCCTATTTTTTGGAATGGGAACTTTCAAGCGAGATCTTTTCGGGATTGGATTATTTTGAGAATGTGGTGTTAGTGAATCGGTCTTTTGAAATGGAAAACCCGGATGTCATCATTGATCAGGCAGGCAAGATGCCGGAGGTATTGAATCGAATCCCGCACCTTCGGCAGCAATACAAGCAACAGGATATCTTGTATATTCGAAAATGATTACTTCGGGAATCTTTCAGGTAGTTGAGTACGTATGAGAACTATGCGATTGTATTGGTTTATATTGCTAGGATGTTCCTTATTAATTTCTTGCAAGGAGGTTTCCTACCCGGAGCCCCAACCGAAGGGAGTCCCAACGATCAATGAAATTCCAACAACCCTTCATGGGCAATACCTGACGCGCGATAAATCTACCGGAGAAACCGGAGACACGTTGATCATCGAAGGTTGGGGGTATCGGTTTAAGGACAGCGAAGATAAAGATTGGTTAGGGCAAGGCCGACTTAGCGATTCGCTGGTCGTTAAGTATTATCAGAACTACTATTTTGTAAACATTAAAGATGGCGATCAATGGGTGCTGCGGTTGATGCGGGTAAAATCACCGGGAGTATTAGAACTGCTTTCGATCGACCTTCAGGATGACAAAAGACAAAAAGACATTGTGAAGAAGCTATCCCGAAAATTGCCGGTAAGGGAAATTCAACAAAAGGATGATGTGTTTTATCAGATTGATCCCACACCCGCGCAACTAATGAACCTCATCAAAGATGGATACTTTACAGGTATTGAACTTCGCAAAATAAGATGAGGTCTGTTGCAAGAGTTTCTGTTTAATTCTTTTTCTTCTTTTTTAGCAAATTCTGGATTTTATCTTCCAGCACCTTTTGGGTTTCGGTCTTGGTGGAGTCTTTAGCAGCCTGCCCCGCCTGGGTAGAATCCTTTTTTGGATTGAGCAGATTGTTAATGGCATCTTTTGGTTTGTCTCCGGCTAGTACATCGTCAACCACTTGCTTGGTTTTTTCTTCGGCTACTGCGGTCACAGCTTCTTTTGCTTGCTCTTTTTGTTCCTGCATAAGCAGGGTTGTTTTTGGGTTGGTATACGTGCCGCCAAGACCAATGGTAACCGGAATTTCGTTAGTAGTATTGTTGGCTCCTGTATTTTGATTTACAAAGCTTTGAAACTGTGACCCAAGCTTGCCTGCCGGTACATTCATTTTGAGTTGGTAATTGATGGAGCCATCCAGGCCGGTACTTCCACTCACATTGGTAACGTATTCGCCAAACTTCACATTGAAAGGTTTAACACTAAGCCGCCCTTCTTTGATTGTTGCGGACATTACCACATCCTTTAGTGTAATATTGTCGGCATCGTTAAGCTTCGTAATGGAGGTAACGCCAGCGATCAGTTTGGATTGAGATAAAGCTGCTTGTGCAACTTTAATTAAGCCGCCAGCATCGATCGTGTTCATGAGTGGCGTCATGTCTTGACCCAACTCGCCTTTAAGGTTAAAGTCGGTGCCAAAGGATCCGTTTACCAGGCCGGCAATAGGCGCATAGGTCTGGATAATGGAGAAGGAACTGGCCGCTTGTTGAATCGATAGGTTTTCAATCTTAAGCCCGAAGTCGTAAAGTGGATGATTAATGTCTTTTGTATTGTAGCTGCCATTCACTGCAAATGAACCACCCAGGAGATTGAATTGGATTCCTTTCAAATTAGCAACACCGTCCTTAACGAGGATGTCCCCGGTTGCATTCGATAGGGTGTAATCCATCATTTTGATGGTTTTAATGTCGGAATGTAAGAGAAAATCAATGTTTTGTGGTACCGGAATAACACCGTACGAGGCTGTGTCTGTAGCCGTGGTTGTTTCTTCGGTTTCGGTCATGAATTCATTCAGATCCAGAATGGTTGAATTAAAGTTCATTACGCCCCGAATAGTTTCATTCACACCAAAAAGATAGCCGATGTAATTACTGATGGTTCCTGAAATGGCAAAATCGCTTTTACCAATAGTTCCCGCAGTGTTTTTCAATTCAATCTTTCCGGGATCAAAGAGTGCATTCGCCTGGCTAAGGGTAACCGCATAGGGCAAATCGGAAGCACTGTATTTGAAGTTGTTAACGGAAGCGGTGCCACTGGTAGGCATACGCTCATACCGGCCTGCTTCCAGGTCGGAGTATTTTCCTTTGGTTTGAACATCGGCTTTCACATTGCCGGTCAATGTCATTCCTTTCAGCGGGAATAGTTTGGTAATTTTCTCCAGGTCAACACCGCCTTTTGCCTTTATGTCCCAGGTATAATCGTCCAGGTTTTGAAGAATCAGATCTGCAGTAAATTTTTCCCCATCCATCAACATGCTGAAGTCTTTAACAGTAATAAGAGTTTCGGCCATTTTACCGGTGGCATTTTGGATGGCAGAACTGAACTGCAGATCTTCTAAGGGCAAAGGAAATTCGGAAGATTTCATATAACCATGCGCCAGTGACATCGATGCCTGAATAGCCGGGATGATGCTCTTCACACTGTCATATACTCCTTTGGCGTTGGCATTGAGGGCAAAGTCCCCTTTCAAATCAAGCCCTTCCAATGGAAACATTTGAGTCAGCTCAGCAAGGTTCAGAGAAGCCTTAACGGTGGCATCCATGCGATAATCTTTCAGGTTTTCTATTAACAGTCGGGCATCCACTGGATTAGTACCAAAATCGAGATGAAGTTTTTTCAAGTCGATTACCGTATTTTCAATTACGCCCGTCTGATTGTCAACCAGCAGGTCCATGGAGATGTTGGAAATGGCGGTTGGCAATTCCGGATACTTAAACATAGCCTCGTTCACGTTCAGGGTAAGATTGAAGGCCGGCATCTGGGTATCGCTATACGTTCCTTTTGCAAATCCCGTAAACATTAAATCTCCTTGGGTTTCAATGTCTCCAAAGCCTTCTGTGTATAATCCCGGAACCAACGATAGCAAGCTTTTGAAGGAGTTTTCCGGGCTTTTGAACTGAAGGTCCATGCCATAGTCATTTTCATTCATTTTAAACCAGCCCTCTACACTCATGACAAAGTCATTGATTTTGGTTGAGTTTTCTTTGAACGTGAAGCGGGTGTATTCTTCACTGATGCCAATGATTGCATCCAGTTGAATCTTTTTGTTGGTTAAATATTCTACGCCATCGTATCCAACCGAGACGGAGTCAACCTGCGTCTTGGTCAGTAGATCAAATGCGGATTCGTTAAAATTTCCACTGCCCGTGTGATTCAGTCCCCGCAAAGAAGTGCTGAAAGGGATGGTTTGATCATCGTATACCAATTCACCATTGATGATTTCCCAATGATCAATTCCAAAACTAAAAGTGCCTGGCTCTTCAGATGTGGGTTGAACAGCATCAGTGCTTGGATAGGTAATGTCGTAGTTGGCCCGACCATCTTTCAATACGGAGATAGTGATTAAGGGTTCAACCATAGTGATACCTTTTATGCGAAGTTGATCCCCAAACAGGATGTCCTTTAAATTGATTTCCACCTCAAATTGTTCAACAACAAACAAGGGCACACCTTCAAACGGAGCGCGATTAAAAACACCTAATTCTTTAATTTGTACAGTCATGTTCGGAAAGTTCCGAAACACAGATAGACTGAAATTATTTACATCAAAGACCACATCGGCATTGACACTTTTGGCAATTTCTTTATCAATGGCACGCTTGATGTCATCTTTGAAAACAACAGGCAGGATCAGCGCGGAAGCAACAAGTACAAAGAGCAAAATGCCAAGTCCAATAAAAACCTTCTTCACCATCTTCATAATTTTTGCTGTTTGAAAGGGAAGTAAAATTAGTAAATCGCGAGCCCAAACATGAACTCTGAATCATTAAGTTAATCGAAACGCAAAGCGTTGCTTTAAGGGATCACCTCCTTCCATAAAAGGCGCCCAGACATGGTCAATTTTCCCTACTAGAAATTGAGTTGAACGATGGACCGGATTTGCTGCAAAGCCGGAAGTCAGCTTGCAATTTGATAAATCCAACGAAACAGGAGGCACAGAATAAGGTCAAAAAATCCGGAATTCGGTCATCCCGGAGTCCTGGTTTGAAAAGGCGATTTTGGTTCAAAAATGAGATAACGCTTCTAAATTCCCCTGATTTAGGCATTTTCAATGTTAACTTTTTGTTATCAGGCATTGACTAATGTTAAGCGAATGTTAACTTTATTTGAAATTGGGTAACATTCAGGTAATGATTCGGGGTCTCTTTTTCGTCTTGTTTATCGCCCTCCCTTTGGGTCTTTGTGGACAAGCCACATTGTTCCAGGAGTTATTGAATACCTCACCAGGCGTCAACTCAAAAGTCGATTCTGAACTGGATAATTTTATTGTTGAATTAAAGGACAAAAGGACATCGTCCGATATTGAATTTGTTAATCAGATTTTCAAAAAGTCTCACCGCAAATATTTTCGCGTTTATAAACCTTATGTGAAGTTCAGCGAAACGCTGGAAGCCGGGGTCTACGATTGCTTAACAGCATCCAGCCTGCTAGCGGGTATTCTGCAAGAGTTTGATTTCGATGTTCGCATTATCGAAACCAACTATCACATCTTTTTAATGATCTCCACCGAGGAGGGCGAGATTCTGATTGAATCAACAGACCGGTATGACGGGGTGATTACGGATGCTTCACAAATCGAAAAAAGAATTTCGCAGTATAAAGAGAATTTACCGCTACAAGCTTCTGCGGATCCAGCTAAGGATTACTTTGATTTTACAATGAAGTTGTATCAAACAGTTAGTCCGAACCAATTGCCCGGGTTGTTGTATTTTAACCAGGCCGTGGTAGCTTATAACCAAAGAAATCTGCAGGAATGCGTTTCGTTGTTAGAGGCATCCAATCACTATTATGAATCGCAACGGACGGTCGAGTTTACCTCCATCTTGGTTAATACGATCATAGAAAGTCAACTGGATATTGATCTGAAGAGTCAGTTGATTCGCCCGTTTATAAAATCATTGAAGCGGTCGAACGCAATGGCTGCGCGTTAATTTTCGAGAATTCTCAGCTCTACCCTTCGGTTTAAAGCGTGCGCATCCTCGGTATTTTCACGGCTCAAGGGCATCGTACCACCGAAGGCTTTTGTCTTGATTCTGTTTTTGTTACCGCCTTTCGAAATTAAATAAGTCTTTACCGCGGCAACCCGATCTTCTGATAATTTCATATTGGCTTTTGCATCCCCACGGGTATCTGTATGGCCCTCTAATTGAATCACCATTTTTGGATTGTTTTTAAGCATCACCGCTACCTCGTCTAATTCGGCATAAGACGAGGGTGCTATTTTTGCTCTACCGGCATCAAAGATTAAATCATCAAGACGCATCACCTTCCCTACCGTATGAGTTGTTTCGGCATTATTTGCCGCTGGTGTGGGAAGTGTCAGCTCAATATCTTGAATCACCTTTTTGTCTCCGTTGGCTCCGGCTGGGTCTAACATGTATTTGGATGGAGCAAATCCAGCGGCCTCCACGGTGATCGAATACTTTTCCTGGTTATGAAGCGGAAAAGAATAACTGCTGCCCGATAAAAAGCCAATGATATTTCCATACGGTAAGCTTTGATACGAAATTTTAGCCACCACCGGCTCTTTCGTTACCGCACTCAGGATATTTCCCTGCGCGTAAATAAGCGTATCGGCTTGCTGAGCCAAGGCAGTCATGCTGATAAATAAAAGAAGTAAACTGGTAAGACGCATTTATTACAACTTTAATATTTTGAACTCAACTCTTCTGTTTTTACGATTGCCCGCTTTCGTGTTGGTGGTATCAATTAATTGTGATTCACCAAAGAAAGAGGTAGTAATGCGTTCGGCAACTATTCCCTTTTCCACCAAATATTTTGTAACCGTTTTTGCTCTGCGCTCCGAGAGTTTCAGGTTGTATTGTTCGGTACCAATCGGATCGGTATGCCCTGCAATTTCTACCTGCATGGCAGGACGTTCGTTCAGGAGCGAGACAAGTCGATTAAGTTCAGGGAACGATTCCGGCAGCAAGGAGGCATTATCAAAGGCAAAGAAGATATTGTTGAGTGTGATCTGGGCTTGTACTTCCACCACAGCCACTTCAATAGGCGCAAGGGTTATATTTTTATCCGCCAACACACCATCCTTTGTAAAATTTCTTAGATCCAGATTTTGACTTTCAGAAATGTGATCTTTTGCCTCTGCCCGGAAACCATATAATTGTCCACCGGGTAAGTGAATTTCATATTCTCCGGTTTCCGGATTGGAGTAGGTGACGCCCACCTCTTTTCCATCCGATAAGCGTTCGTAAATAATCTTTGCGCCAATGGGCTTGCCGGTTTTTGCATCAATCAGTTTTCCTTTTACAATGACAATGGGCTCGGGGGTAAGGAACATGGGCATTTTTACCCGGAAGATGTCTGAGTTTTCGGCTGTTACACCCCGGGAGTAGTAAGCGTACTCGCTCGTGGAGGGGATATTAAAAAACAGGTCATCTAACTTTGTATTAATGTCTGGCCCCATATTTTCAGGCGGAGACCAATTTGTCCAGGTTTCATCGAGCCGTTTCGACATATAAACATCACTTCCGCCATAGCCACTGAACCCATTGGAAGAGAAATACAGGGTTTTATCGTCCGATGCCAGAAAGGGCGCGGATTCTTCGCCCACGGTATTAACAGCTTTTCCCAGATTGAGGGGTTCGCTCCACTTGCCATCCTCTTTTTCAAAACTCACATAAAGATCGCGATCGCCATGCGTGTCTTCACGTTCAACAGACATTAACAACGCCTTTCGCGTATTGGTGAGAAAGTAATTTGCCTTTTCATTGTAGTTGTAATCATTTTCAATCTCAAGTGGTTTTGGTTCGCTCCAGGTTCCGCCCAGATTAGAGCTTATCGAAACGCCCGCCACCATCTTCCCTTTGTCGAGGTATTTGTTCCCCAGCAGAAGAACAACTGCTTTTCCATCGGGTGTTGCGGATACGGTATTTACAAAGTTTGGGTGTTCATTATTAAATTGTGGGCCCATGTTTTTAGCGAGGGTCCACTTTCCGTCTGCGCCTAATTCAGAATACCAGATATCTTCTTTATCGCTTGTTCCACCCACATTTTCGGGATGATTTTTCCGGCTGAAATAAAGAACTTTTCCATCGGGTGAAAGCATGGGATTATATTCACTGAAATCACTATTCACATTGACGTCCAACTTTTCTACCACCAGACCTTTGCTAAGTAATTCAGGGAGATCAATATTGGCAATAATGGGGATGCTTGAATCGGAGATCGCTACCGCATCCAAGGAAAAATAGTCGGGCAATGCACTGCCGTCAAACTCCAATTTTACAGCATTTACCTTGTAGGGAGTTTTTTCTACAATCACATTTCGCATTCGAGCCTGTAATGGAATGGCCATCGGATTGAATGTGTGCACCAGGTGCTCCGTGCCTGTTTCGTCATAAACAAAGACTTTGTACAGGGCCCCTGGATTATAGGATTCAGCAATTGCGATCTGCTGAATTTGCATCGGATGATCATAACCGAGTTTGATGAATTCGGTTCGTTTGGGTTTATCAGGCGTCCAGGCGCCTGGGTTTTGGCCGCCACCAGGCAGGACATTGGGCTGTCCCAACGCCTGTTGAGCAGAATATTGAATGGGGGTTAACTCGGTTGAAAAGTCAAGAACCTTGGTTGCCCATTGCACAGATTGACTATAACATACAGGTACACATGCAACAATAAGGGAGAGGAGGAATAAACATTTTCTCATAACAGGACAGAAGAATAACTGAACTTCTGATTAAGGGATAAACATAGCTAAAAACTGAAAAACCGGGAAATAATTACATCGTTGTTCGGCAACGAAATTGAATAAAATCACATAATCCGGTTTATTTTTGGAGGGCTACTCCAAAGAAGTTTTATTAAAGAGCAAAAACCCTACATGGAGCAACACCCCTAATTGGGTTTCATCGTCATCATAATAATTTACACTCAGGCTTATTGGACCAATACTTGAATGCAATACCAACCCGGCTGTTGCAGCCAAGTAAAAGGAGGTAATTTCACGGTCCAATACCGCCTCCTGGTTTTGAGTTTGTACGATAGAGCCGAAGGGTTTGAATAAATAGCCTTCCAGTCGCAAATCCAGACTCTTTCGAAGGGTAAATACATTTCGCCATCCACCCGCCACGAAATTGAAGGCTCGGAAATTCTCCAGCAACATGGTTTTACTGTCCTGCATAGGACTGAATCCAGGTGCATTGATGATGGTACCTTGATAGTTTGTAAAAACCGGTTGACTGCTAAACACGCCCTCAACAAAATAACCGGAACTGTAAAATCCTCGGTGGAAATATTGCTCCAGCGAAATTTTTGCACGCACCCAGGAGCGATAGCTTGAAGTAATGTCCGGAATCACTGAAGTATTTCCGGGCTCTAACGTTTCGGTAACCCCAAACCAGTTTGCAGACAAGGAGAAGTGCTTGCCCATGGAGGCATATTGCTTACGATTGAGGGTGTTTGTTGAAAACTCAACACCAAAACGGCCGCCCCTTAATCGCAGTCGATCGAGGGTATCGGTGGAAATGAAAACTTCATTATTACTGTAGAGGTCACGATTGGAAATGTAAGCGCCATCGAATACTACCTTAAAATTTGAAAAAACCGGTATGCCGAGTTTGGCTCCCACCTTCCGATCGATACGATCCAATACAGTGGGTGTAAAGTCCTTCAGCAAGATGTCACGACCCTGCAGGTAATCCCACACATTAAAGGTGGCAAACGGCTCAAGATAAAACTGACCCCGATTCGGAAAGTCAATCCGGGCTTTGAGGTCCGCTGATTTGTAAAAACTGCCAGTATAGAAGTTCGCCTGGAGATGAGTAAGAGTCCGGTTAAAGTGATAATAGTTCAGGCCAAGAAAAATGTTGCTGATGTTTCGGGTAGCAATGACTCCCCCAAAATCAACCTGAAAATTATTTCGGGGCCGCTGTGTAATATCAAAATTGAAATTTTGCTGATTCTCATTGAAGCTGAAGGCAGGATAGAGATTGTTGAAATAATCTTCTGACACAAGACGAAAAAAACCTGTTTTGACTTCATTAAATGTTAAAGGACGCTTTCCACTTTTAAAAAATCGGGTAATGTATCGTGTTTGATGACGGTTAAAACCGTGGGTCGCAATTTCAGCTATTTGAAACGGAACCGTACGGCTATTGAATACGCTCCTACCGGTGGATACAACCTCCGCAGGTACCCGCCTGGCAACCTTGCTCTTAATTTCATCCATTTGCCGAAGGGTTTGAACGTAACCACTGTCTATCAGGGCCCGGGCCTTGGAAAAGTCAAAGGAGCTATACGGCCCCAGATTGGGTTGCAGGTAAACTCCATGTGAGGGGATATCAGCCGGATCGGATTTATCGAGGATCATGTATAAAAGGGAGCGGGAGATCAGTTTATCATCCTCTCCATACGGATATTCATCATAGATCTTCGATGAAACATTGCAACCGATAATTACATCGGGATGGAATTCTTTTTCGGCTACATCTACCGGAAAATTATTGTAAACCCCGCCATCAAAAAGATATTTTCCATCCACCCGAATGGGGTTGTAAAAGAAGGGCACCGTTTGGGTTGCGCGCAACGCATCACTCAAGGAACCCTTGTCGAGAATCACTTCGGTTTGCGTAAAAATATCGGAGGCAACCACCCGCAAGGGAATAAACAAGCTATCAAAGTTATTCCTGGCAATGGCAGATGGCTGGGCCAATTTTTCGGCCAACGCAAAGTTGAGCGAAAGATCGCTGGCAATGCTCGAATTGAACAAGACGGAGAAGGAAGAGTCCAGCGACAAGTTGAGTTTTAGGAAGGAAGCGTCATCATCATCTTTTGCGTAGTAATAGCTTTGGCCTTCTTCCACTTGCCCGTTTACCCATTGTAAAAATTCTTTGGACAGTACGATCTCTTCAATCTGTGCGGGACTCATACCGGCCGCATAACAGCCACCAATAATGCCTCCCATGGAGGTGCCCACGATGTAATCAATCGGAATCTCATTTTCTTCGAGGGCCTTTAATACTCCGATATGGGCAATGCCCTTGGCTGCACCGCCACTAAATACAAGGCCCACCTTTTGTGACCATGAAAAAAAGGGAGTTAAAAAAAGAAATATGGCGAGGTAAAACTTCAACATGCGGCAACCAACCAACGCGCTCAGCCTTGGTAAGTTACTTTATAAACAAAAAAGTAACAGGAAAATTGCAAGAATTAATAGCAACTTAACGCATGGCCACTTCGGGTTCGTTGCCAGAAGCCGGGAATGGGATCAATTGCAATCGTTTTATGAGATCTTCTTTCACTTGCTCAAAAGCCGGAAAGTAATCGGGCTTAACCGGTTGCGATGGCGGCAATTCAACTTTAAGCGCATCCACCTGTATTCCGTTTTTCCAAAACCGGTAACATAAATGCGGCCCCGTGGCCAAACCAGTGCTGCCTACATACCCAATGGTTTGTCCTTGTCTTACCCGCGTACCGGCTTTAATTCCTGTGGCGATTTTTGACATATGAAGGTACCCCGTTGTGTACGTATTGTTGTGGCGAACTTTTACATAGTTGCCATTATTGGTTTTATATTGAGCTTCTTCTACAATTCCATCGCCTACGGAGCGGATGGGTGTGCCTGTCGGAGCCGCAAAGTCGGTACCCAGGTGCGGACGGAAAACTTTCACTACCGGATGAAACCTGTTTTTTGAGTAGCGTGAGCTGATGCGTGTAAATTCAATCGGGTATTTCAGGAGCGCTTTTCGCAAACTGTTACCATGCTCATCAAAATAATCGGGGCCATCACCCTGATCGTAGGGAAACGCATAATACCCATTACCGGAGTGCTCGAAGTAAACACCAAGGATACGACCGATGCCTACGGGCTTTTCTTCTACCAGGTTCTCTTCATATATCAGTTTGAATTGATCGCCCTTTTGCAATCGCTGAAAATCTACCTGCCACGCAAAGATGTCGACAAACTTGTTGGTAAGTTCGTGCGACAGATTCATGGATTCAATCGTATGAGAAAGCGTAGATTCAATTCGTCCGGAAATACTGCGCTCCAGCGTATCTACCTTTCGCTGGCAACTCTCTACCAATAGCGAGTCCTGCAGATGAAAAACAACATAATCGATGGGATTGGGTTCATATACCAACGCTTTTATACTTTTCAGCGAATCATGCTCCACGAACAGTGTATACTTTTTATGAGCTGAGATTTTTCTGAAATCGTAAACCGACCGGGGCAACAGGTTGAGCTGCTGTAAAACGGTGGGCGAAATATAATATCCGGTAAGTAAATCGGTGAAGCGCTGATTGCGTTTCACCTCATCTTCCACCACGTGCAGGTTATTGACCACCATGCCGTGCATGAACACGGGCAGAATAATCTCACGTTCAACATGCCGGATTGAATCAACCTCCACCGCATAATCGCCACCTTGCGTAAACCAGGATGTACGGGCATCCATCCAAAGGAAGGACACAATCAACACAACGATTGCCAGTAAGACAAAGGAACCCTTTTTTACCCACGGAGAAGAAAACATTCGCATCTACAAAAAAGCAGGACCGTAAAGGCCACAAGTTTAGTTTAAAAAATCTGGTTATTGAAACCAGGAAACCCTTCAAAGATAAGTAATCAGGGGTACAAGTCCTTGAATTTCTTCTTGCCTTCATCCAAAAAGGCGGCAAATTTTTCGGGGCTTAGATTGTATCCGTAAGGGGTAACCAATACACGCTCATCTTTACCCAATAAAACATAGAAGGGTTGCGCATTATTGTTCAACCGGGTGATTTGCAGATCTGCATTCTGTTTTCCGATGGTCTTCTTTACTTTTTTATCATACGTTGAAGTATACCACTCGGTCGTTGGCAATTCAGTTTTATCATCCACATAGAGTGCAACTACGATGTAGTCATCGCGCAAGCGTTGCAACACCTGTGGGTCGCTCCATACATTGGCTTCCATCTCGCGGCAGTTTGTGCAACCATGTCCGGTGAAGTCAATAAACAAGGGCTTGTTTTGTTGGCGGGCACAGGCAATTGCCTGGTCATAATCAAAGTACCCATTCAAGCCGTGCGGTAGGTGGAGGAAATCGGCATACTTCGGCTCGTCACAAATAGCGGTTGGGGCTTCCGTGGAGCTACTCAATACATTGAAATCGTGCGTATACATGGGTGGCAGGTATCCGGCCAATGCTTTGAGCGGAGCGCCCCACATCCCGGGGGTCAAATACACCGCGAATACAAAGGCAACCATGGCCAACGAAATGCGCAACACACTCACCGTTTTATCTTCGGCATCTTTTCCGGTATCGCCCGGCATACGAAAGCCTTTCATGAGGTAAATTCCGATCAGCACCACGATGACAATCCAAATTGCAATATTGATCTCCCGATCAAGAATACGCCAATGAAAAGCCTGGTCGGCAATGCTCAAGAACTTAAAGGCCAGCGCAATTTCTACGAACCCCAAAACGACCTTCACGGTATTCAACCAGCCACCGGATTTTGGCAGCGATTTTAGCCAACCTGGAAAGATGGCAAACAGTGTAAACGGGATAGCAAAGGCAAGGGCAAATGCAAACATACCGGCAATCGGTTTCAAAAATTCTCCGCCCGCAGAAGAAACAAGGATACTTCCAACAATTGGCCCGGTGCAACTGAAGGAAACCAATACCAATGTAAAGGCCATGAAGAACACTCCGGCCAGGCCACCTTTCTCGGCTTGCTGATCTACTTTGTTTATAAACGTTCCCGGCAAGGTGATTTCAAACAATCCCAAAAAGGAAAGCCCGAAGACAATAAAAACTAAGAAGAAGATGAGGTTTGGAATCCACTCGGTGGATAAGTGATTGGCCGTTTCAGGACCCATCAATGGAGCAAGGGCAGCACCGATCAACGAATAGATCAGAATAATGAAGAACCCATACATAAGGGCCTGGAAGCGGGTACCACGACCCGTAAAAAAACTTACCGTCATGGGTATCATCGGGAAGACGCAAGGCGTGATCAGAGCGGCCAGGCCGGCCAGGAATGAAATCAGCAGGAAGCCGAGCAACGATTTCCCTTGCGGATCCTCTTTCACCAACGATGAATCGAGAATCGGACCGTTACTCTCGGTGTTGGAAGGAACAACTAAATCGATTGTTTCAGTTACCGGAACCGTATCCCCTTCACTTTGAGCAGGATCACCGGAAACCGCAATGTCAAATGAAAAGTCCTCACCACCCGGCACGCATTGACCGGTTTTCTCGGTGCACACCTGGTAATCCGATTCTCCGGTCAATACCAAAGGTGTCGCCAGAATTTTTATTTTTTGACGGAACTCTGCTGTCTTTTTAAAGACTTTTACATCGCACTCAAAGATATCATCATACTTATCTACGGGATTGATAGGAACGATTTTTCCAATCAATTGATAACTGCTGTTCGGAACCAGATTGAAGGAGGTCTTTATCGGACCATCTTCACAGGGAAATTCGGAGGAATACAGATACCAGTCGGCATCGATGGTGGCCTTAAAGATCAAGTCAACTTCATCGCCCACCTTGGCTTGTTCTACGGAAGGAGCATACCTCCATTTTGCCGGATTGAGAATTTGCGCAGAAAGACAAGCTGTGTACAGAAAAGCAATAAGAAACAGAATGGACCGCATGCTGGTAGAATTGAGTTGCAAAGGTAACGAACGACTAACCAATTTTGTTCATGACAGCAATGCCCGGATCAATTGACCGGCAGGAATTAGTAATTCATTAACAAACCAGTTCCTTACCGGGGGCTATAATGTTTATAGAACGCGATGATGGTCTCAATGCCAATCAGAAAATTCTTGATACCATAGTGCTCGTTGGGCGAGTGGATCGCATCGCTGTCCAGACCGAAGCCCATCAGCACGGTATCCAGGCCCAACTCTCTCTTAAACAGGGAAACAATCGGAATACTTCCGCCATCGCGGGTAGGAATGGGGGTTTTGCCCCAAACCTCTTCAAAGGCACTGCTGGCAGCCTTAAATGCTTTTGAGTTGGTAGGGGTAACGGCCGGTTCGCCACCATGTAATGCGGTTACTTTTACCTTCACCGATTTGGGGGCCAGCGATTGAAAATGTTTGGTGAACAGGGCAGTAATTTCCAAGTTGTTTTGATTCGGCACCAACCGCATAGAGATTTTTGCGTACGCTTTTGATGGCAATACCGTTTTGGCCCCTTCACCAGTGTACCCACCCCAGATGCCATTGCAATCCAACGTGGGGCGGATGCCCGTGCGCTCCAACGTAGTGAACCCTTTTTCACCCTGGATCTCATCAATGCCCAACTCGCTTTTGTATTGATCCAGGTTAAAGGGTGCCCGGTTCAGGGCTTCGCGTTCGCTGGTGGTGAGTTCGATAACCTTGTCGTAAAATCCCGGAATGGTGATGCGACCGTTCTCATCGTGTAAGGAGGCAATCATTTTGCCAAGGATGTTAATGGGATTCGCCACGGCACCTCCATAGACGCCTGAATGTAAATCGCGATTGGGTCCGGTAACTTCTACTTCCAGGTAACTTAATCCGCGCAAGCCAACCGTAATGGAAGGCGTGTCCAACGAAATTAGGGATGTGTCGGAGATCAGGATAACATCCGCTTTGAGTTTATTATTATTCTCCTTAACAAATGTGCCGAGGTTATCCGAGCCCACTTCCTCTTCCCCCTCAATCATGAATTTGATGTTGCAGGTAAGTTGATTGAGCTTCATCATCGCTTCGAAAGCCTTAATGTGCATGTAAACCTGCCCTTTATCATCACACGAGCCCCGTGCATAAATTTTTCCGTCTTTTATCACTGGCTCAAAAGGAGGTGACGTCCACAGGTTGAGCGGGTCGGGAGGCTGAACATCGTAATGTCCATACACAAGTACGGTAGGGAAGACGGGGTTTATGATTTTTTCTCCATAGACAATTGGATGACCAGCGGTTTCACAAAGCTCCACCGTATCCGCACCGGCATCTTTTAATTTCTTCACCATGTATTCAGCTGCTTTGCGCACATCCCCTTTAAGGCGGCTATCAGCACTGACGGAAGGAATGCGCAATAACTCAAATAGCTCATCTAAAAATCGTTGCTGATTGGATTGGATGTAGTCTTTTATCATCGGTAGAGAAATTTGTACTGCAAGGTAGTAGGTTTATTGAATCGATTGAATACCCGCTTACCAACTGCTGCTGGCGCCACCACCGCCTGAATCACCGCCACCCCAGCTGCCCCCCGAATCGCTGGAGGAAGATGAGGATGAAGAAGAATCATCGGATGAGGTGCTGATCATTGGAATGGTTTTCGTTGTGCGATGCCGGTTGCCGCAGTATTTGCACACTTCAATGATTTCTTCTTCGCCCGAAGAAGAGGTGGTAGCATGGGAAAGGATGCTGGTACTCTCAACGAATTGTGCCAGCGTCTTGCATTTGACACAAGCGGTGTATTGGGTTTTTTCGTTTACGTACCGTTCCACGGAAACCGACTTGCAGTCCACACATTTCCAAACGTCATAATCCACAGATTTGAGTTCTTCCTCAAATTGTAACTCCTTCCCCAGGTGTTCGTCTTCCATGGCCTCATTTAATCGTATCATTTTTTTACCACAGTGATGGCAATCGCGTGGATACATGCGAACGTTTTCCATTTTCTTTTTATAGGGCCGAACTAAAAACGCAAACGGGATTGGATAGAACACGGCCAACCCGATCCACTTCTGGTTGTCTTTCAGAAAGGAGTATACCGTTTGGTGGTGTCCTTTTGCTAACCACTGATTGGCCCTGGAAATTACCCGGGTATATTTGCCAAGACTCAATACGCCAACATATCCATACAGGCTGCCAACATAAACATCCCAGCGCTGAAAGTAGGGTAACATCCACGCGAGGACCATCGGGAGAAAATACACAAGCAATAACCATTGCCAGGAAGAAATGGCAGCACTGGGCACCTCTTTGGGGGCCAGCCTTGAATTGGAGAAACCACGTTTCCTTTTGACGAAGAAAATAATTAAGCCGATAAAGAACCAACCAAAAATAAGGAGGATTGAAAGCGCCTCACGAATGACCTGCTGATCTGTTTCGGTGAGCGTTGTGTCAGCCGCCTGAATTTCATCTGAATAAGAAGGATTTGTTAGGATCGTATTCACTTCTTGTACACCGGCTAACATGCCGCCATCAAGATCTCCTTCTTTGAAGCGAGGTACCATTTTTTGAGTTTGAATGCGTTTGCAAATCGCATCGGGCATCACCCCCTCTAATCCATAGCCTGTATGAAATCGGATCGTACGTTTGTCCTGAACATAGAGAATCAGTAAACCATTGTCATTTTGTGCCTGACCAATGCCCCACATCTTGAATAGCTCCTGAGCAAATTCAAACACATCGGCATCCCCGATGGAATTAAGGATCACTACGGCAACTTGAGCCGTGGAATTCTGTTCTAATGAATCGAGTAGTTGATTGATTTCAGCAACGGTTGATTCACGAATCAGATGATCAGGATTACTGACATAACTTTTGTTGATTAACCTGGCATTCGGAACGCTTTGCACCGTATACGTTTGAGCCACCACTCCATGGAAGGAAAGCACGGCAAGCAGGAAGACTGTGGATAATCTCACGGGAGTGGGTTAGGGGCTAACTAAAATAAGAAAAGCGGTCGGTATTTAAATTTTAAGTACAGTAGTGTGGAATTTCCGCAATGGTTTTCTGAAAAAAATATTATTTGGTCTAGCGGCCATAACAACCGATTTCGCTACTGCCTGTTAGCCATTTTAAGAAATTTATTTGCAGAAAATCAGCTTACAATGCATCAATTATTTTGCAATCACTTTACCTTGTGAGGTTCTTACTTCTACCCAAAAAGAATACTGTATTGAAAGAACCAGATCAGCAAGGATTGTATCATCCTTCATTTGAGAAAGACTCCTGTGGAGTTGGGTTTATTGCAAACATCAAAGGGAGCAAATCGCACCAGATTGTAAGTGATGCACTCACCATGCTCGAGCGCATGGAACACCGAGGGGCGTGCGGGTGCGAGCCGAATACAGGCGATGGTGCGGGCATCCTCATTCAAGTACCACATGAGTTTTTCAGCAGCGAATGCAGAAAGCTCGGCTTTAAATTACCAGCTTATGGCAGTTACGGAGTGGGCCTCGTCTTCTTTCCGCGCGATAAAAAAGTGCGCGAGGAATGCCGCACGGTATTGAACCGGAAGATCAAGCAATTGAAAATGACGTTGCTCGGCTATCGCGTTCTGCCCACCACCAACAGCGAACTGGGTGAAACCGCGCTGAAAGCGGAGCCGGTGATGGAGCAGGTATTCATCAAACGACCCGACACCATTTCCAATCCGGATGATTTCGAAAGAAAGCTTTTCATTCTTAGAAAATACGCAACACACATCATCACCGAGTCGGTGAAAGGGGTTGACAATCAGTTTTACTTTTCATCGCTTTCCTATAAGACCATTGCCTACAAGGGCATGGTTACCTCGGGTCAGCTGCGCCCTTACTTTGCAGATCTTGAACACGAAGATGTTGTTTCTGCCCTGGCCGTTATTCATTCCCGTTTTTCAACAAATACCTTTCCTTCCTGGCGCCTGGCGCAGCCATTTCGGTTTATTGCCCACAATGGGGAAATCAACACCGTGCAAGGAAATATCAACTGGCTGAAATCAAAGGAGGCCTTTTTTTCTTCCCGGTATTTTACGCGCGAAGAGTTGGACATGATACTTCCGATTTGTAATCCAAAGCAATCCGACTCATCCAACTTAGACAATACAATCGAATTGCTGGTGCATGCCGGTCGTTCGCTGCCGCATGTCATGATGATGCTGATTCCTGAAGCATGGGATGGCAACGAAAGCATGAGCCCGGAGAAGAAGGACTTTTATGAATACCATGCTAACCTGATGGAACCCTGGGATGGCCCTGCATCCATCACCTTTACAGATGGCAAGATTGTGGGCGCTACGTTGGATCGCAATGGGCTGCGCCCTTCGCGCTTTGTAGTTACCGAAGATGACCTGGTCATCATGGCTTCCGAGGTAGGTGTGTTGGATGTAGATCCTGCCAAAGTGGTTACCAAGGGCCGGTTGCAGCCCGGAAAAATGTTTGTGGTGGACCTGGAGCAGGGGCGCATCATCAGCGATGAAGAGCTAAAGAAGGACATCTGCACCCGGCAACCGTATGGTAAATGGCTCCGCGACAACAAAGTTCGGTTGCTCGATTTGCCTGAGCCGGGCGGTAGTTTCCATAAGTATGATCCGGTAACGTTTCTGAAGCGCCAGATTTCCTTCGGCTATACTTCGGAAGATTTACGCGTAATTCTTACCCAGATGTGCGAAACCGGCAAAGAAGCATTGGGTTCGATGGGAAATGATACACCGCTTGCCGTTCTCTCCATGCAGGCGCAACACCTCTCCAGTTATTTCAAACAACTTTTTGCACAGGTTACCAATCCGCCCATTGACCCGATACGCGAGCGGCTTGTGATGTCATTGGCATCGCATGTGGGAGGTTCGCTGAATTTGTTGGAAGAGTCGCCAGAACATTGCATTACACTGGAGTTGCCGACACCGGTACTTTCTAATAATGAATTGGAAAAAATCCGGTACATCGATCATCGGCACCTGCAAACGAAAACCATTTATACGTACTTCAAAGCAGACGGCCAGCCGGGATCGCTGGAGAAGGGATTGAATCGCGTTTGTCAATATGTTACGGATGCTATTGAGGATGGATTTACCATCATCATTCTTTCCGACAGAAGCTTTGATAGCGGGCATGCTCAAATACCCTCGTTGCTGGCGGTGGCAGCGGTCCATCATGATTTGATCCGCAAAGGAATTCGCGGCAAAGTGGGATTGCTGGTAGAGGCAGGCGATGTGTGGGAGACGCATCATTATGCTACGCTGTTGGGGTATGGAGCTTCGGGTGTCAACCCTTATCTCGTGTATCAAACCATACACGACATGAAAAAGCGCAATGTGCTGAAGGAAGATCTGACGGAAGAAAAAGCCATCACCAACTACAAGAAGGCCGTAGCCGGAGAGTTGTTAAAGATCCTGAGTAAAATGGGGATCTCCACACTTCAATCTTACCATGGAGCACAAATTTTTGAAGCCCTCGGAATTCATAAGGAAGTAATTGATCATTACTTTACAGGTACGGTATCGCGAATTGGCGGATTGAAGCTGGATGACATTGCGCGGGAAGCACTCGCGAAGCATTCCCTGGCGTTTCCCAATACGGCCAATGCAACGCCCCGCCTTGAAGTGGGTGGCGTGTATCAGTGGAAGCAGCGCGGTGAGGTGCATCTGTTCAATCCGCAAACCATTCACTTGTTGCAGCAATCTACCCGGGCGAATGATTACGCCCTCTTCAAGAAATATTCGGGATTGATCAACGATCAAAGCGAGAAAGCCATTACCCTGCGCAGTCTGCTAAAGCTTCGGAAAGGAAAATCCATTCCGTTAAGTGAGGTGGAACCAAAGGAAAATATTTTCAAGCGCTTTGCTACCGGGGCGATGTCCTTCGGATCAATCTCCTACGAAGCGCACAGTACGCTGGCGGTGGCGATGAATCGTATTGGTGGAAAAAGCAATTGTGGCGAAGGTGGCGAAGATGAAAGTCGCTTTACAAGAAAGGAAAATGGTGATTGGGAGAACTCGGCTATTAAGCAAGTGGCTTCAGGCCGTTTTGGAGTAACCAGTTACTACCTCACCAATGCCAGGGAACTTCAGATTAAAATGGCTCAGGGGGCCAAGCCCGGTGAAGGAGGTCAGTTGCCCGGACATAAAGTAGACGAGTGGATTGGTCGTGTGAGACATTCCACGCCCGGAGTTGGATTGATTTCACCGCCTCCGCACCATGACATCTATTCTATAGAGGATCTCGCGCAGTTGATTTTCGATTTAAAAAATGCGAACCGCGATGCCCGCATCAGTGTGAAGTTGGTGTCGGAAGCCGGTGTTGGCACCATTGCTTCGGGGGTGGCGAAAGCCCATGCGGATGTGATTTTGATTGCCGGCCACGATGGTGGCACAGGCGCATCACCCATCAGTTCGATACGACATGCCGGGTTGCCCTGGGAATTGGGGTTGGCTGAGGCCCACCAGACGTTAGTACGAAATAAATTAAGAGGCCGGGTTGTTTTACAAGCCGATGGCCAGATCCGTACCGGTCGCGATTTGGCGATAGCCGCTTTATTGGGGGCCGAGGAGTGGGGCGTAGCAACAGCTGCTTTGGTCACTACCGGATGCATCATGATGCGGAAGTGTCATTTGAACACATGCCCGGTGGGGGTAGCTACCCAGAATAAAGAACTGAGGGCACTCTTCACCGGGAAGCCGGAGTATGTAGTCAATCTATTCACCTTTCTGGCGGAAGAGTTGCGCGAAACCATGGCCGAATTAGGGTTCCGCACGGTGGAAGAGATGGTAGGGCAGGCGGATCGACTGGAAATGCGGAAGTTGGATGATCATTGGAAGTATCAGCACCTTGACCTGACCCCGCTACTGTTCAAAGAACCGATGAGTCTGGACGCTGCCCTTTATAAGCAGGAGGAACAGGATCACGGAATTGCGGATGTCCTCGACAGGAAATTAATTGTTCTTTCAAAACCAGCGTTGAATGAAACCACACCCGTGCAAGGAGAGTTTGCAATTACCAATCAGGATCGTGCCGTGGGAGCGATGCTTTCCAATGAGATTTCAAAAATTTATTTAGGGCCAGGCTTACCGGAAGACACGATTCGGGTGAAGTTTATTGGAACCGCTGGGCAGAGCTTTGGAGCCTTTGTTACCGCAGGCGTTACCTTTGAATTAGAAGGTGATGCCAACGACTATTTCGGCAAAGGGTTGTCGGGCGGCAAGTTGATATTGTATCCATCGGCAAAAGCCGCCTTCAATCCTTCGAGAAACATCATTGTTGGGAATGTTGCTTTTTTTGGAGCCACTTCAGGCGAAGCCTTCATTAAAGGGATGGCCGGAGAACGATTTGCGGTGCGTAACTCCGGAGTGAGCGTAGTGGTGGAGGGAGTAGGAGATCATGGATGCGAGTATATGACGGGGGGAACGGTAGTGGTGCTGGGGGATACGGGTCGCAATTTTGCTGCCGGGATGAGCGGAGGGGTTGCCTATGTGTGGGATGTGAACAAGAATTTTGTGAAGAACTGCAACCTGGAAATGGTCTTGCTGGATACACTTGATGAAGAAGACGAACACCTGTTGCATCGCATGATCGAATCACATCAAAAACAAACCAACAGCGAAGTAGCATCTCACATCCTGGGGTATTGGACGAGCACCTATAAGAATTTTATTAAAGTGATGCCGATTGATTATAAAGCAGTGATTGAAAAAAGGAAAGCTGAGAAGCGAACTTCTTCTGTTAAAGCGGCCCTGGGGGACAACGATTTTAAATTTTCATCAAACTAACAATTGGGGAGCCTTAGGTCGTCCACGCAGATGAGGATAGCCTAAGCTCTTAATAATATGGGAAAGCCAACTGGATTTTTAGAGCAGGATCGGGAACTTCCGAAAAAGCGAGATCCGAAAAAGCGCATCAGCGATTACAACGAAGTCGATTCGGTAATCGATGAGTCGATCACGGTTAAGCAAGCCTCGCGGTGCATGGACTGCGGGATTCCGTTTTGTCATCAAGGGTGCCCGTTAGGTAATATTATCCCCGAATTTAACGATGCCGTGTATCAGGAAAACTGGAAGCTTGCTTACGAAATTCTAATCTCAACTAACAATTTTCCAGAGTTCACCGGTCGCATTTGCCCGGCTCCCTGCGAGGCCGCTTGCGTATTGGGCATTAATAAGCCGGCTGTAGCAATTGAATATATTGAGAAGTCCATCATTGAGCGCGCCTTTCAGGATGGGTACGCGAAGCCGAGAATTCCATCGGTAAAAACGGATAAAAAAATTGCCATCGTTGGCTCCGGACCAGCCGGGTTGGCGGCAGCGGCTCAGTTAAATTATGCCGGCCACCACGTTACCGTGTTTGAACGAGCCGATGAAATAGGAGGTCTGTTACGGTATGGCATTCCCGACTTCAAGCTGGACAAACAAGTACTTGATCGCAGAATCAATCTGATGATTGAAGAGGGGGTTAAATTTCAAACAAACGTGGAGGTAGGTTCTACGCTTACGGTTGAGCAGCTGCGGGAAGAGAATGATGCCATCGTATTAACTGGAGGATCGACAATTCCGCGCGACTTACCCATCCCCGGCCGCCAGTTAAAAGGAGTTCAATTTGCCATGGACTTTCTGACGCAACAGAACCAACGAGTTTCGGGTAAGAAAGTTAATGGTGAGGAAATCTGGGCAACCGGAAAAAATGTGGTGGTTATTGGGGGTGGCGATACGGGCTCCGACTGTGTTGGAACTTCAAATCGCCATGGTGCCAAATCGGTTACACAGATTGAAATCTTGTCAAAGCCGCCTAAAGACAGGACCGAATCCATGCCGTGGCCCAGTTGGCCCATGATCTTACGGACCTCCACTTCGCATGAGGAAGGGTGTGAGCGTAAATGGTCAATTGTAACCAAAGAATTTATTGGCGATGAACAAGGGAATCTGAAAGCGTTGAAGATCGCTGAAGTAGAAATTAAAAAAACAGAAGCCGGGAAGGCACCAACCTTTGTTGAAATTCCTGGAACTGAAAAGGAGATCCCGTGCGAACTAGCCCTATTGGCGATGGGATTTTTACATCCTCAACATACAGGTTTGCTGGACCAATTGGCTGTCGATTATGATGACCGCGGCAATGTGAAGGCCACTCACTTTCAGACTTCGGTTGAAGGCATCTTTGCAGCCGGAGATATGCGCAGAGGTCAGTCGTTGGTAGTGTGGGCGATCAGCGAAGGTCGTGAAGCAGCCCGGGCCGTGGATCAGTACCTGATGGGCCAATCCATCCTGGAAGCTAAAGACAAGGGAATTTTAAGTGTAGCCGGCTAAGATTGCACACAGTTACTTGGGGAACTGGCTTTTATCCATGTTGGGTAAAATCCGCAATGCATTCTTGTAATAGATCTTCTTTAAAATTTCATCCGGTAAGCCAATTCCATACATCCGCCAAAAGGCGTGATACCGCTTATGATAAGGAAAGTATTCATCCTCCGTTTCCAATACCCGGAAATAGGTTTCGTATTCTTCGGGCACCCAACTGTCTTTGCCAAAAAGTACGCGATCCTGATAGTTGGTTAAAAATGCTTTCGCGGTGCGGGGTTGTCGACCCAGTTCAGCGATCACGGCACCAATCTCAGTCAGCATGTTGGGGTACAGATCCATCAGCTCACCAAGCTTTTTCAAATCGTTTCCATACCACCCCAGGTGGGCATTGATGAAGGTTGTTTTGGGATGTTTCCGGAACACATCGTGCTGATCGGCAATCAGACTTTCCCAGGTGGGAAAGGTTTCGTCATACCTGCGTCTTGGGTGTAACTTTAATTCAAGCCATCTTTCGTTTTGATTGTCGATCGGGTCCCAGAAAGGTTTTGGGTCAGCCGTATGAATCAACACGGGGATTCCCAACTCGCCACACTTCGCCCATACCGGATCGATGCGCGGATCATTGATCCGGATTAGATTTCCTTTGCTATCGCGACTGTGTAAGCCCAGGCTCTTGTAAAGTTTTAAGCCTTTTGCTCCGCGCTTAACATCGGCTTCCAGCTGCTTTACCGTTCGGGCGGTCCATTCCGGATTATCGATGTCATTAAAATCCACATTGGTGAAAAGCACAAACCGGTTTGGATACCGGTTGTTGATGTTTTCAATGGATTTTTCAAGGTGATCGCCACTGCTCCTGAAACCACGGCCACTGAGGTTGATCATCACACCCATATTGAGTTTGTCCATCTTCTCGATCAGGTCTTTGAAGTCGGACGTATTCATATTGCCCTGGTGATTGTGAATATCAATGAAAGGAAATTTTGCGCGACTTAGCCGATGCCCATCTACCTTCAGGGTTGATGGCGGATCGTACTCTTCAAAGTCCATTTTCATATCCAATGGTTTTTCCTGAGCCACGATCTGTGAGCTCAGCAGAACAAAACCGGCCAAAGCAAGAATGCGCACCATGATTTGAATTTAGTTGGGAGGCAATTTAGTATAATCAATTAAACCGGAATTGAAAATTTGTTTAAATGGCATTAAACCTGGCCCGTGAATTGATATCCAAGAATGGAAAAACGCACGGAGGATGAAGAAGATAATTTCACTTTCAGTATTCATCATCATGATCTTAATGGTGGTGCTGGTTAAGGCAAGCCAGGCATAAGCAGGCATACCCTATAATGCAATCAACAACAGTGCCAGGGGTTGAATACTTGAGCATTGACAAGGTTGAACGGGAGTTACTCGGTAACGGTTGAATTAAGAGGCATTGAAGCACTTGCTTACCGAAGGATTGACTCAATTTCCACTTTCAGAATACTCGGGTTCGATTTTTGATCCGGCAATTCTTACTAACTTGCCTGATCAGAAAACGACAGTATGAAGTACCCGATTCTTGTTTTACTTTTTATTCCAATTTTCGGATTTGCACAAGTAGACGCCACGTTGGAAGCAGCCCGAAAAAAGATGGAGGCTCGCAACTTTGCCGGAGCAAAAGCCGACCTGACCAAAGCGCTTGAGACCAATCCGAAAAATAAAAGCGTCTATTCTTTGCGTGGCCAGGTGCGAATGGAGTTGCGGGATTATTACGGTGCCATTGGGGACTTTAACTCAGCGCTGGAGATCGACTCCACCTTTTCCGAAGCTTTGAACTTTCGGGGCGAATCTAAAATAAACCTGGGCGATGATGAGGGAGCCATCCAGGATTTGGACAAAGCCATCAAGTACAATTCGAAGTATACCGATGCGTATACAAACCGGGGATTTGCCAAGTATAATATGGACGACCTGCAGGGTTCTTATTTTGATTTTTCGAAAGCATTGGAATTGGGCCCACCCGATGCGGATAAGTACTTTAACCGCGGACTGGTGAAATCGGAATTAGGGGAGTTTGTAAGTGCAATTGATGATTATTCGAAAGCCATCGAATTAGATAAAAACGATGCGGACTTATTTAATTACCGGGGTGTCGCATTTTACAACACTTCGAATTTTGATCGCGCTATTGCCGATTACAATGAGTCCATACGCCTGGATCCGAAGGATCCGTTTAAATTCGAAAATCGCGCGCTGGCAAAGACGGCCAAAGAAGATTTGAAAGGTGCTCTGGAAGATTACAATAAAGCCATTGAACTAAATGATCAGGACCCGGAGACGTATAACCTGCGGGGAGTTTTAAAACATACCATGGAGGATTATGATGGCGCCATTGCGGATTATACAAAGGCATTGGAATTGGATGAAACCAACCCCGTGTATTATGATAATCGTGCATTAAGCAAAACCGAGAAAGAGAATTTTGCCGGTGCTGTTGAGGACTACACCTTCTCGATAGAATTGTACCCAAGTGATCCGGAGACTTATTATCAACGCGGTCTGGTGAAGTTGATGATGAACAACAATTACGATGGCTGCCTGGATCTGAAGCATGCCGAAGAACTGGGGTCCGTAGAAGCCAAAGCAGCGATTAAGAAAAACTGCAAGTGAAAATAGAAATCTTCAAGAGTACAGATTCGTTGGCTTACTTACGGATGTAATCGTTGAAAATTGCAATTATCCTCAATGGAATTTCGCGAAAGAAGAAACACTTCTTTCAAAGAATTCTTCCGGTTCTTCAGGAAAAGCATTCTGTTACAGTTTTTGAAACCCTCCATGCGGGTCACGCCCGGGAACTAGCACACCAGAGAGGGCAAGAAAAATTTGAAGTAATCGTTTCAGCCGGTGGCGATGGAACGTTGAACCAGGTTGTCAATGGAATTGCAGATTCTGGATTGACGAATTCCTCACCCTGGCTTGGGCTCATTCCATTGGGTTCTGGCAATGACTTTGCGGGGGCCATTGGTGTAACCGATGACGCAACCCAGCTGATTCAATTACTTAAGGACAATCGGCCGAAACCCACAGACCTCGGGATCATTTCTTGCCGGAATCATCAGGGTCAACTCATCACCCGGTATTTTCTGAATGCCTGCAGTGTGGGTATGGGGCCCGCCACCGTTCGACAGATGGAGAAAATGCCTTTATGGATGAGTCCTGATCTTCGCTATTTGTATTCCATCATTAAAACATTTTTGACTCATAAATCACACCCCATTGAGTTCAAAACGAATTCGTGGACTTGGGAGGGCAAGGTTCGTGTGTTAGCCATTGCCAATGGAAAGTCATTTGGAAACCGGATTTACATCGCACCACTGGCCAAACCGGACGATGGGGTACTTGACATCTTCCTGGCTTCGGAAGTTTCATTAGTAAAATTTCTGCTTTACCTACAGCAGATAAAGTCAGCGCGACAGGTAACCGACAGCCGGATTCAATATGTCCATGCTACCCGTATGGAAATAACTTCACCGGAATCAGGTGCTGTGGAAGCGGAGGGTGAACTGATCGGATTTTTGCCTGCCACCATTGAGGTGGTACCCCGCGGGATATCCATGCTACGGCCTTAAAAAAAAGGCACCAGAAGGTGCCTCTCACAAAGTGTAACAAAAAATTATTTCTTCACCACCAAGGTGCTTGCAATCATATCATGGAGTGCTTGCTTCTTTTCTGTAAATCCGGCCATGATGTATCCGATGAACATGATTGCACTGGAAATGAGTTTACAGAGGTTGCGAACTAAAGCTTTGACAAAATCCAATTTGCTTCCTTGAAGGTCGGTAACCTTCAGTCCAAGTGCGATCTTCCCAACAGAGCCTTGAAACTTGGAGGCTTCCATGAAGGTATGATAGAGGGTGTTCAAGGTCAGAGAAAGAATCCAGTAACCACCCACCATCGCCATAATGGAGGCGATCATTCCAGCAGCCTGATCAGGGTCAGTGAAATCCATGGTTTCAGCTGATTTGACGAAGCCAAAACCTAATGCTGCCAGGATGGGAACAAAGACAAAAGATTGTACGACTCCAATAATTATGGAATCGATAATCAATGCTACGAAACGAAGCCAGAAACCTGCATAGTTTGTGTTCATGAGATTTGGTTTTAGGTAAGGTTAATTAAAATTAGAAAAAACCGTTGACCCAGCAAATCGGATTTGATTACTTTTACTTCAAACACGCCCCTTTTGAACCACAAACTTCAACAACACTTTACTTTTCTTGAATCACAACGGGCCGCGCTTGTTGCCCGGGTACGTAACGTAACACCGGAACAACTGAACGGGCATCAACCAGGAGCCTGGTCCCTGAGCCAGGTGCTTGCGCATCTCATCGCTTCGGAACAACTTTCCGTACGATATTTGAAGAAGAAGATTCAAGGAATTGAGAGCGCGCCAAACACAGGAATGCTTGAAACTCTAACGATGTGGGCCCTTATCGTTTCACAGCGATTGCCGCTGAAATTTAAAGCGCCTAAAGTGGTGACGGAAAATACACCAACATTCAGTGATGTCCATCAAATAATAGCAGCATGGGATCAATGCCGGCATGAGTTAAAAGATCTTCTTTCGGCTTTTTCAGAGGATCAGCTTAACCGACAGATTTATAAACATCCAATCGCTGGCAAATTGAACATCCAACAAGCATTGAGATTTTTCCGCGAGCACATCATTCATCATGAGCCGCAAATAAAAAAGCTTTTGAAGCAGCAATAATTTTTTAACACCTTGCCCCGTTTTTCATTCACGACACAATTCATTTTATGAAGCACTTCTTGCTTGTTATTCTCACCCTGTTTTCGGCAGGCTTGTTTGCCCAGCCTAAACTTCAAAGTCCGGCCGAATTTCTTGGCTACGAATTGGGCGATCGGTTTACGCGCCATCATCGCATGGTTGAATACTTTAAGCATGTGGATGAGGCGGCTTCCAATGTACAGGTGATGCAATACGGGGAGACGTATGAGCATCGGCCGTTGATCTATGCAATCATCGCTTCTGCAGAAAACTATAAGAACCTGGAACAAATCCGACAGGATAATTTAAAACGAGCCGGCATGGTGGAGGGAACACCGGCAACCCGGGTGGCCATTGTTTGGCTAAGCTATAACGTGCATGGCAACGAAGCCAACTCGATGGAAGCAGCCATGAAAACCATTTATGAACTGGTCAATCCGGACAACGCCAAAACGAAGGAGTGGTTAAAGAACACGGTGGTTATTATGGATCCGTGTATCAACCCGGATGGTCGCGACCGCTTTGCTAACTTTTACGCACAATATGGCACCCAACCCCCCACGGCCGATCCGCAAGCACGCGAACACGCTGAGCCCTGGCCCCGCGGCCGGGCCAATCACTATTTATTTGATTTGAATCGCGATTGGGCCTGGGAAACACAGGTGGAGTCGCAAGCGCGGATAAAAATTTATAATCAGTGGATGCCACACGTTCATGTAGACTATCACGAACAGGGTTATAACAGCCCTTATTACTTTGCCCCGGCAGCAGAACCATTTCATGAAGTAATTACATCATGGCAACGCGAATTTCAGAATACCATCGGGCGTAACAATGCAAAATATTTTGATGAACAGGGGTGGTTGTATTTTACCAAAGAGCGTTTTGATCTTTACTATCCCAGTTACGGAGACACGTATCCCACCTACAGTGGTGCTATTGGCATGACGTATGAAAAGGGCGGGATTAGTGCCGGTCTTACAGTGACGACCAATGAAGGAGATCCCCTCACCTTAAAAGATCGGCTTACCCATCATTTCACAACCGGTATGGGAACATTAGAAGCAGCGTCTACTCATGCCACAAAATTGGTGGATGAATTTGAAAAGTATTTTAGAGAGACGATCAACACCCCTACTGTACCTTACAAGACGTATGTCATCAAAGCCGAAAACAATCCCGACAAACTGAACAAGCTTACCACCTGGATGTCTACACACAGTATTCAGTACGGTCATATAGCAACTGGTAAGGCCACCCGGGGATTCGATTACCAAACTCAAACCGTGGGAAATGTTTCCGTAACAACAGACGATCTGATCATTTCCATTCATCAGCCGAAAGGCAGGTTTATTACCACCGTGTTTGAACCCCAGAGCAAACTTACCGACTCGCTGACGTATGATATCACGGCCTGGAATTTGATTTACGCTTATGGACTAAAGGCGTATGCTTTGAATGAGAAGATTTCTGTGACCAAGCCGTATCAACCCAAGGTGGCGACTTATGAAGCGGTTACTGCAAAACCTTACGCTTACTTTTTTAAATATGAAAGCCTGGTGGATGTTGAATTTCTGGCGGCCCTCATGAAGAAAGGAATTAAAGTACGTTCCAGCGATAAAGGGTTTGTGCTCAACAATCAGAGTTTTGCTCCGGGTACGTTAATCATAACGCGAAGAAACAATGAGTCCGTTACCGATTTTGACAATTCTGTCCAGTCCCTTGCCAAGGCGTTGGGAAGAAAAATTTATACCACCACCACCGGGTATGTTGATAAAGGCTCCGATTTTGGGTCATCTGATGTTCGGTATTTAAAAGCGCCAAGCGTGGCTTTGTTGGGGGGTGATCAAACTTCTTCCCTCGCGCACGGTGAAATCTGGCATTATTTTGAACAGCAGATTCGGTATCCGGTCACGATTGTAGGTACCGATTATTTCCGCAATGTGGATCTTTGGAAGTATGATGTCTTCATTATTCCGGATGGAAGTTATCGATTGTTTGATGAGGCCACACTCTCCACCCTGGATCGATGGGTGAGTGACGGAGGACGCCTGATCGTGGTTGCCGGGGGTGCGGCTGCGTTTGCTGAGAAGAAGGGTTTTGGGTTGAAGGAGTATGCAAGTGATGATGCCAAGCGCCAAGCTGAGAAAGCAGAAAAAGAACAGCAGGAAAAAGAAGGTCCGGTAAAGTATGGCGAGGCTGAGCGGAAGGAACTCTCTGAGAATATTTTCGGAGCCATTTATAAAGTAATCCTGGATAAAACACATCCGTTGGCGTTTGGTATGAGTGACACCTACCTCTCCCTCCGCACCAGCGAGCGCCACTACAGCTACCTGGAAAAGGGATGGAACGTTGGCATTTTAAAGGGGAAGCAAAAACCATTGATCGGATTTGCCGGCTATAAGATTAACAAGCAGTTGGAAAATACCCTGGTATTTGGTGTGGAGGACAAAGGCCGCGGTCAGATCATATACATGGTGGACAATCCGATGTTCCGGTGCTTTTGGGAAGACGGCAAGATGATATTCTCAAATGCAGTTTTTATGGTTGGCCGGTAAGTTAGCCAACCGAAAGAACAACTTTCAGACAATTGTCTTTTTTGTTGGCAAAGAGGTTGTAGCCTTTCACTCCGTCCTGCAGCTGCATGCGATGGGAAATGATGGAGGTAAAATCGTATTTCTTTTTCTGCACGATTGGGATTAGTTGTCCCATCATGTAGCGGGCCGGACAACGACCAACCCGATAGGTAATATTTTTATGATAGGCTTCCGTGGGTGAAAACGAGAGGCTACCCGCTGTGCAAACTCCTACTGCTGAAATGATTCCTCCTGGCCGGATGAGGTCATAGGCTAACCGGTTTGTGGCTGCACTTCCCACCGCCTCCAATGCTGCATCTGCGCCTCTTCCTTCTGTTACTTCCCTGATCACTTCTACAGGATTTTGATTTGCTGCATTAATTCCGATGGCACCAAACTGTTTTGCTTTGGCCAGTCGCTCGGGCAACGTATCAATCGCATAAATTTTTTCAGCACCAAATTCTCGCACGCCTAATATGGCCATCAGTCCAACGGGCCCACAGCCAATCACCACATAAGTATTGCCCGCACGAATCTCAGCCTGCCGTGCGCAGAAAAAACCAGTGGATAAGATGTCACCCAATAATAATCCTTCTTCCTGTGTAACTCCTTCCGGAATTTTCAGGAGGGAAGTATCAGCCAGAGGAACCCGCACAAATTCTGCCTGGCCACCGTGTAGCCCGTGATTATTTTGGCGCCAACCGAAAAGCTCACTATGAACACAACGAGCCGTTAATCCGATGGTACAATAGAAGCAATTGCCGCAACTGGTCGTGAACGGACTCATCACCACATCCCCGACATGAAGCGATCTTACCTGAGCGCCAACATCAACAATTTCACCGGTAAATTCATGTCCCATGGCGGTTCCATGATCGAGACCTTTTTCGTGTTCGTGATACACGTGCAGATCCGAACCGCAAATTGCGCAACACGTTACTTTAAGAATTACATCCGTTGGGGCAATGATTTCCGGATCGGGAATGCTTTCGAAGCGAACGGTTTCTTTGCCGTGAAAGGTCAGCGCTTTCATCAGCTAAACAAACTGTTCAACTCCAACTCGATTTTATTAACGATGAATGAGAAGTCCTCTACTCGATCTACAAAATCCAGGTTGTTCACATCAATAGTCAACAGCTTGCCGTTTTTATAACCTCCAATCCAGTGTTCATAATGTTCGTTAAGCGTGCGCAGATAGTCCAGTTTAATATTGAACTCAAAATCGCGGTTGCGCTTTTGAATTTGTTGCACCAGCTTGGGAATGTCGGCTTTCAGGTAAATCAGTAAGTCGGGCGGGTGAACAAAGCTGATCATTGAATTGAAAATGTCCAGGTAGCTTTGATAGTCGCGATCATTGATGTGCCCGCTTTTATGCAGGTTGGCAGCAAAGATGTGCGCATCTTCATAAATAGTGCGGTCCTGAATGATGGTTTTTTCGCTTTCGCGGATGATGCGCACCTGATTGAAACGACTGTTCAGAAAATAGATCTGCAGGTGAAAGGCCCACCGGGTCATGTCATCGTAAAAATCGCGCAAATACGGGTTATGGTCTACCGATTCATAGAGCGGTGTCCATCCGTAATGTTTCGAAAGTTTTTCGGCCAGGGTGGTTTTGCCAGAACCAATGTTTCCGGCAACAGCAATGTGTTTGGGTTGTGGCACAACAGAACTATTAGCCCTGCAAATTCAACATATCGGATTACAATTGCAATCCATCGGATCCATTGGAGTAATTGATTTTTTAACCTTTGCGTTCAGGCAGATTCTCACCATCTTCGCCCTGCTAAAATAAATAGCGATGCGCGTTTGGATATTTTTTTTAATTGCTGTTACCGCCTGGAATTGTTCAACGGATACCGAAGAGAAGTGTGCCTATGTTCCCGACACAAAAAGCATTGTCCTTGACTTCCAATTCGAGCAGTTGGAAGATTCTTTGCCAGCCCTCACCAGTAAACAGCAACTGGTTAATTTCTTTTCACGCCATCCGGCCATCCGCGATTATGTATTTGTTCGCGATGCCTATCCCAATGACTCGGTATTTATTAACGGGATGTATGCCCGATTTTCAAACCCGCATATTGATACGTTATTATCGGAAACTAAAAAAGTATTTGGTGATATCGCAGCCCTGAAGGAGGAATTCAGAAGCGCTTTCACCACGTTAAAATATTACTATCCTGAATTTCAGGTACCCAAGGTACAAACGGTCATCACCGGATTGGAAACGGATTTATTTGTGAGCGACTCGCTCATTGTTGTTGGCTTGGACTATTACCTGGGCAAAGGAGCACGCTACCGGCCTAACATGTATGAGTATATGTTGCGCAGGTATGAAAGGAATTTTATCGTTCCTTCGGTCGTCTTATTGTTGGGCATCGATGCCCGTTACAATGAGACGGACTTAAGCGATCGTACTGTGCTGGCCGACATGATTTCTTATGGCAAGGCCTATTATTTTGCCAAGCACATGCTGCCGTGCGTTCCCGACAGCGTTTTGATCGGGTATACGGCAGAGGAGATAGCCGGAGCACGTGCCAACCAGGATTTGATCTGGAAGAAGCTGGTGGAAGATGAAGTTTTTTTTGCTACCAGCACCCAGGTGAAACAGCGCTATATCGCAGAACGCCCCAAGACCTATGAAGTCGGAGATCAGGCACCGGGCCGGATTGGTACCTGGGTGGGCTGGCAAATTGTTAATAAGTATGCAAGCCGGCATCCGGAGTTTACCTTGCCGGAAATCATGAGGCAGAAGGATGCGAAAGTCATCTTCAATAAATCGGGATACCGACCGGTGGAGCCGTAATCCGCCTGCATAAATTTACCCGGCTCCTTTCTTAATTCAGAAAAGCGTTTCTATCTTTCTTCGTACTAAACCCGAAGAAACCATGAAGCCTGTTGTCTTTACCAAGTTGTCGGTCATGATGTTGCTCGAGTATTTTATCTGGGGCGCATGGTATGTTACTATGGGAACTTACATGTCTGAATTTTTGAAGTCTTCGGGTGTACAGATTGGGGCGGCTTATAGTGCCCTTGCCATAGCCACCATGATTTCACCCTTCTTTGTAGGCATGGTAGCCGACCGGTATTTTGCTGCTCAACGCATCATGGGGGTACTCCACATAGTAGGGGCAGTTTTGCTTTACTTCGCTACGCAGATTACTGACAACACGGCTTTTTATTGGATCATTGTTTTTTATTCCTTGTTATACATGCCCACCATCGCATTATCCAACAGCATTGCTTTCCAGCAAATGACGGATCCAGGCAAGCAGTTTCCTTGGATCCGCGTATTTGGCACGATTGGCTGGATAGTTGCCGGATTCATGATTGGCAATTTGGGAATAGAAAAAACTGCCCATACCTGGGAGATGGCAGCCGGAGCCTCCGCTTTACTAGGCTTGATCAGTTTTATTTTACCTCACACGCCTCCAAAAGGGAGAGCGTCTGATGCCAATGCCTCCAGCGCCATCGGTACCGAAGCCTTTGTCTTGTTTAAAGACAAACCGTATTTGATTTTCTTTATTGCTGCCATACTCGTTTGCATTCCGCTTTCCTTCTATTATGGCTTTGCCAATCTCTTCTTAAATGAGGCAGGCATGGAGAACGCTGCCGGTAAAATGATTCTCGGCCAGGCTTCCGAAGCCATCTTTATCCTGGCCATCCCTTTTCTATTTAATCAGATTGGCGTGAAGAAAATGTTGCTGTTGGGAATGATGGCCTGGATTTTACGGTACGTGTGTTTCGCATATGGCAATGCCGATGTTAATCTCTGGATGTTGTATGCAGGCATCATTCTCCATGGTATTTGTTATGACTTCTTTTTTGTAACGGGCTACATGTACACCGAGAAAAAGGCTGGAGAAAAAATTAAAAATGCTGCCCAGGGATTATTCACATTTGCCACCTATGGCGTGGGCATGTTCATTGGCACCTGGTTTTCAGGATTCACCACCGATCACTATACCGTGGATGGGGTTCATCAATGGAAGGAAATCTGGTATGTACCGGCCTACATTGCTGTAGGCGTTATGGTGTATTTCATTTTCTTCTTTAAAGAGAAGAAGGAAATTAAGACTGCTTAAGGGGTAGAAGAGAGTACTTTCTTGAACTCTCCACCAAAGATAACAACGAAAAACTGACAACGATATGAATATTGCCATGCTCGGCTCCGGCTTTATCGGCCGCTTCTATGCAGACTCACTTCAAGGCTATAGAAGCAAGGACAAAGTCGTTACCATCTATTCACGCAGGGAAGAAAGCGCAAAAAAATTTGCCTCGGATTATCACGTGCCCTTTTCCACAACCACCATGGAAGCGGCCATCAATCGTCCGGAGGTGGAAGTAGTTTGTATCGCACTGCCCAACAATTTGCATGAAGAGGCTGTGAACCTGTGTTGCAAACACAAGAAGGCTGTGATTACTACCAAGCCCCTGGGGCGTAATGCGGCAGAGGCGAAGCGAATGTTACTGGCGGTGGAGACGGCCGGTATCTTCAATGGCTACCTGGAAGATTTGGTTTACACTCCGAAGTTTATCAAGGCCCATGAAAGTGTAAAGAATGGAGCGCTGGGCAGAATCCTTTGGGCAAAGTCGCGCGAAACACACCCGGGCCCGCACAGCGATTGGTTTTGGGATCTTGAACAAGCCGGGGGCGGTTGTATTCTAGATCTGGGTTGCCATTGTGTTGAGATCACACGGAGTTACATAGGGAAAGACATCAGGCCCACCGAGGTGATGTGCTGGGCCGATACGCAGGTAAAGCCGATTGATGCCGAAGATCATGCGATTGGGTTAATTAAGTATGAGAACGGATCCATCGCTCAGTTTGAAGTGAGCTGGACGTTCCGCGGAGGGCTGGACCTGCGCGATGAGGTAATGGGTACGGAAGGAACGATCTGGGTGAATAGCTTTTTGCGCACCGGGTTTGAAATGTTTACCACGGGGAAGGCGGCTAACTATGTGGCCGAAAAAGCAGAGAGTGACAAAGGGTGGCTGTTTCCGGTTGGCGATGAGCTCAACGAGTTGGGTTATAACCATATGTTCATGGATATGTTCAACTCGATGGAAAAAGGCGTGCAACCACGGGAAACTTTCTATGACGGCTATGTGGTGAACGCGGTATTGGATGCCGCTTATAAATCTGCGAAGACGAAACTATGGGAGCCAGTACAGCTTGACATCTGGCGCGGTAAAGTAGGAGTAAGTAAAGATGGTCATTTGGTGGAGTACGATGCCGATCACTATTTGGTGAAGGAGGAGGTAACTCACTACGGAGCAAAGAAAGTGATCATCAAGAATAAAAAGACTGGGAAAATTTCAGAGAAAGTGCTGGAGTAAAGTCAGTAAACAACTTCACAATACGTTGAAGAGAGCATAAAACTTTTCGCTTAACGTTGACCGGGCATAAGATTGCTCCGCCAGTTGCCTTGACGCTGTTTGTGCCTTTTGTAACAGCCCGCCTTCATACAGGAAAGGTGAAATTTTTCTGGTAAACTCCGTAGGATTTTGGGGGTTGCAATAAAATCCACAACCCACAGCTTCAATTTCCTTCTTAATCCAACCACCAAAATTGATGATGATGAGTTTTCCGGCTGCCAGCCCGTCAAAATATTTATTCGGTGAGCCCGTCTCCAGGATAGGCACCTGTTTGTAGCAAATGAAAGCGGCATCCGTAACGTTCATAACTTGTTTTACGCCATCCCGGTTTCTGAAATCAAGAAAAGTTAGATTCAATAAGCCCAATTGCTTGGCGTTGCCTTTCAGCCGATCGGCCAGTGCTCCGTCACCACAAATAAAAAAATGGATGGGCAACTGAGCTTTGCGGGCTGCATTCGCGCATTCCAGAAAATAATCAAGACCGTTAGCGACACCAACCGCTCCGATATAGGAGACAACAAATTTGCCATAGACTCCGAACTGTTGAACCAGGGTTTGATCTTTTGGTTCGGGCCCGTAGAATTCGCAATCGGCCATGTTAGGAATCAGGTGTACTTTTTTGTCACGCACCCTACTTTCAATGGCAGACTGAATCGCAGGCGAGAGGGCTACGATTGAATCCCCGGATTGATAGATTCTTCTTTCGAGTTTGTAAAGAAGATGCGCGAATACATAGTTTTTTATAAAACCCATTTGCACCGGAGCATCGGGCCACAAGTCACCCACTTCAAAAATGTATGGAATCCTGTATCGAAGTTTAATCCACATCGCTGCCAATCCTACCGTAAGCGGAACGGAAATAGCATAGCAATAGTCAGCATCGCGAAATTGTGAAACCTTACCGATTGCACCGATAATAAACTTAATAAACGACCAACTCCGGGCCAAAAAACCAAACCGGTTATTGTAGGCAACCGGCAGGTAATGAACTTCAAAGTTCTCAACACGTTCATTTTTGTGCTGAGTTTCGTTGTGTGCGGTTATTACAATCACCTCCATTCCACGATCCGCCAGGGCTTTGGCCAGATAATACGAGCGGATGGCACCTCCACCTGCCGGTGTTTTAAAATGTTGGTGGAGGATCAGAACTTTCACGGTGCAAAGAAATAAAACTGCGGGACAAAAAATGAAGATGTTGTAATTACTCAATCCATTTTTCTCTAATTTGTGCTTGAAATATGCGAGCGATGAAACAAATAATTGCATTGACTTTGTGTGTTGTTACCTCTCTGGCCTGGGGGCAGAAAAAGCAATCTTTGTTTAATGGCAAAGACATCACCGGCTGGAAAGTTTATGGCACCGAAAAGTGGTATGTTGAAAAAGGGGAACTGGTATGCGAAAGCGGTCCCGATAAGCAGTATGGATATTTTGCTACTGAAAAGGAGTATAAGGATTTTGAACTGACGTTGGAGTTTAAGCAGGAATCCAACGGAAACAGCGGAGTATTTTTTCATTCTCAGATAGAAGGAACCACCGTCAGTGGTTGGCAGGCGGAAGTTGCCCCGTTACATCAGCACAGTGGCGGCATCTATGAATCCTACGGCCGCGGTTGGTTGATTCAGCCAACAGCCGAGAAGGAGAAAGCTCTGAAAGAGGGGCAATGGAATAAAATGAAGGTGCTGGTAAAGGGAAATGTTGTTACCACCTGGTTCAACGGTGAGCAGATGATTACGCTTACAGACGAAAAAATCGGATCCCGTACCGGTAAAATCGCCTTGCAGATTCATGATGGCGGAGGAGTGAAAGTTCGGTGGCGGAAAATTTACATCCGGGAATTGTAATTTCATGTTCTTCTCCCGCAGGGAATTTCTGATAGCAAGTTCCGGTTTCTTGTTCGTGCCTGCCCGGAAGAAAGGACTCATACAGACCGTTTCCGGTAAGATTTCCTCAAAACGCTTGGGGAAGACATTAATTCACGAGCATTTCCTGGTTGATTTTATTGGGGCCGACAAACTTACTCCAGATCGCTGGAACCGGGACCGGGTTGTAAAAAAGGTGCTTCCTTATTTGAAGGAGGCGCGGCAAGCAGGCATCAAATCGATCTTCGATTGCACACCCAACTTTCTGGGGCGCGATATTGAGTTATTAAAATCACTCGCGGATGAAAGTGGCGTTCAGATCATTACCAACACGGGCTATTATGGAGCTGTTCAGAATAAATACCTACCGCCCTGGGCCTTTACCGAAACGGCAGAGCAACTGGCGCAACGATGGATTTCTGAGTTTGAAGAAGGAATCGACTCAACCTCAGTGAAGCCGGGCTTTATAAAAATTGGTGTGGACTCTGCTACACCCCTGTCGGACTTGCATAAGAAATTAGTGTTGGCTGCAGCACTTACCCATCGGCAAACGGGGTTAACGATCTGTTCGCATACAGGCCCTGCTGCCGGAGCCTTTGAGCAACTGGAGATTATTCAGCATGTGGGTGTGCGGCCTGCAGCGTTTGTGTGGGTGCATGCCCAGGCCGAAGCGGACAAGCAACAGTTGGTGCATGCAGCAAGGCTGGGTTGTTGGGTTAGTCTGGATGGCATTGGCTGGGGCGACTTTGACCAGTATGCAGATTCTATAGCATTACTAAAAGCAGGGGGCTTGCTTAGCCGGGTATTAATTTCACATGATGCCGGTTGGTTTAAGCCGGATGAACCGGAGGCGGAGTTCAAAGGATATGTGAACATTTTCAAAGAACTTTTTCCGCGACTGATTCGAAAGGGATTTGATGAGTCGGATTTTGATCAGCTCTTGCTGATCAATCCTGCGGAAGCCATGAGCATTCGAATCAGACGGAAGTAGGATCAATGTTAGGTTTCTGGTAACAAAAAAAGCCCTTCCAGGCAGGAAAGGCTTTTGATCAGTCCAAATGTGGACTACGTGTGTTCTTGCAGCCCCCGTGCGTAATTCAAAATATTTTGAACACTGTCGGTTGAAGGCTCCAGGTTTGCTTTGTCCAGTTGTTTGTGTAGAGCATGAAGCTCTTTGTACCGGGCTTGCAGGTCGCTATCGCAAAGAAGGGCTTTGTTAATCTGCCTCGTCTCCTCTTCCGAGGTCTCGCGGTATAGAAACCTGATCAGATCGTCTTGGGTAAAGGTCTTTATCATAGGCAATATGGTTATTAATCATTTTCTTTCTCAAATTGATCAACGCATACCGCATCCGGCCCAGGGCTGTGTTAATACTTACCCCCGTGCGATCGGCAATTTCCTGGAAACTCATTTCCAGATAATGGCGCATGATCAATACCTGCTTTTGTTCTTCCGGTAATTCTTTCACTAAATCACGCAAGCGCGACTTAGTATCCCTTAATAATTGTTTGGTTTCAAACGATTCCTCAGAAAATTGCATGGAGTCGAAGATCCGGCTACCGTCTTCCAATACCACTTCGGGGTAGCGTTTATTTCTCCGGAACCGGTCAATGGCCAGGTTATGAGCGATACGGCTGATCCAGGGTAAAAATTTACCCTCTTCGTTGTACCGCCCACCTTTAATTGTATTAACCGCCTTGATAAAGGTATCCTGAAGCAGGTCTTCTGCTTCGTAGCGGTCTTTTACAATCATGTAAATGGCCGTATAAATGCGGGATTTGTGTCTGTGAAGTAGCATCTCGAACGCCTCTTCGTTACCGGTTTGATAGAGCGAAACCAACTGGCTGTCGCTGAATCTGCTGTCAATCATCTGCTTTGCTTTTAGGTAACGTAGATGTCTCGCTCGATAGTATGTGGGTTAAATGAATTGTTTGAGAAATGAAAAATATAAAGAATCCGTTAATTGGCAAAAAAAAGTAAAAAATATTTGCCTTCTAATTGATTTCTTGTGCTATTTGGCCTCGATTTTGGACCCCAATGGCAGTAGCAAAGAAACGAGTGATTAAAAGTCTGGAAAACCTGACGGAAGACCTGCGCGACTTATTGAAAGAGCAGTATCCGAATGGCTATGAAGCCAGTATTACCCGCATATCCAACGCAAAGAAGGAACCTATTTTTGTTTTTCCATTAGAAACCGCTGACTCTGTCTACCTGGTAAAGGTACCGGCCACCAAAAACAGCGATGGCGGGTATGATGTGGAATCGGGCGAGCGGCAGGAATTTGAAGAAGATGACGATTTACGAACTCCTGCCGATACGGAAGATGAGTTTGATAATAGCGGAGATTTTGATGAAGACAGTGGAGGATCCACCAAAGAGGCCAGCTACGATCCCGACTTCGATAATTAACGAAGTCTTCATACTGCGGCACCATCGCTGAACCAAGGGATGGTGTTTTTGTTTTTCTAGCCAACCCGGGGCCCGGGTTTGCATTCCGGATAGGACCTGGATTTTTGATTAGTTACTTTTGCGGTTTCGCATGCACGCCACCTCAATTGATTCACATTTAGATAACCTCGATCCGAAAGAGTTTATCATCATCAAACGCGCCCGCGTCAACAACCTGAAGAACCTTAGCGTGGCGATTCCCCGCAATAAACTCGTGGTGATCACCGGGCTTTCCGGCTCCGGCAAATCCTCATTGGCTTTTGATACCCTCTTTGCGGAAGGGCAACGCATGTATGTGGAGAGCCTGAGTTCCTATGCCCGGCAATTTTTGGGACGCATGGAAAAACCGGAAGTCGATTATATAAGAGGAGTTTCTCCCGCGATTGCCATTGAGCAACGGGTGAATACCAGAAACCCACGTTCCACCGTAGGCACCACGACTGAAATTTATGATTACCTGAAATTGCTGTTTGCGCGCGCAGGGAAAACGTATTCGCCAGTTAGCGGAAAAGAGGTAAAGCGCGACACGGTAACCGATGTAGTCGACTTTATCAACAAGCAAACACATGGCACCCGGGTAATGGTGGCTTGTCCATTAAAGGTTACCAAGGGGCGCAAACTTGCCGATGAACTAAATCTTTTGTTGAGCAAAGGATTTGCACGGGTGCTTATGGAAGGGGAGGTGAAGTTTATTGAGGAACTGTTAACCCCAACACCTCACTCGGGTGAGGGAAAGAGAAAGAAGGCGACTCTCAAGATGGATGCCGAGCAAGTCGAAATTCTAATTGACCGGGCTGCGGTAAATGCTTCCGATGAAGACTTAACGTTTCGTTTATCCGACTCTGTACAGACTGCGTTTTTTGAAGGTCATGGAGATTGTGTTATTTATGTGGAAGGGCAATCTCGGGTAAGCTTCTCGGATCGGTTTGAGTTGGACGGCATTTCGTTTACAGAGCCCTCCATTAACCTGTTTAGTTTTAATAATCCTTTTGGGGCTTGTCAAACCTGTGAAGGGTTTGGAAAGATCCTCGGAATCGATGAAGACCTGGTGATTCCGGATAAGAGTCTTTCGGTGTATGAAGGTGCCATTGCACCGTGGCGCGGAGAAGTCATGAGCGAATGGGCTAAACCCTTGATCAAAAACGGGATCAAGTTTGATTTCCCGATTCATCGGCCGTACAGCGAACTTACCGTAAAGGAGCGCGACTTATTATGGAAAGGCAACGAACACTTCGATGGCATTCACTCCTTTTTCAAATACCTGGAATCCAAAACGCATAAGATTCAATACCGCGTTATGCTTTCGCGCTACCGCGGAAGAACCACCTGCCCCGATTGTCGCGGTACCAAGCTACGCAAGGATGCAGCGTATGTAAAAATTGCTGACACGTCCATCACCGACCTGGTACTAATGCCAATTGAAGATACACTGACGTTCTTCGAAAAACTGAAGTTACCGGCATATGAGCAAAAAGTTTCGGAGCGAATCTTGACCGAAATTCGGTCCCGGTTGGAGTACATGGTAAAAGTGGGACTGGGCTATCTTACGCTTAATCGGGTAACGTCTACCTTGTCGGGAGGGGAATTTCAGCGCATCAAATTGGCGACTTCCTTGGGCAGCGCCCTGGTCGGATCGATGTACATCATGGACGAACCCAGCATTGGGTTGCACCCGCGCGATACGGCCCGCATGGTCGAAGTATTGAAGTCGTTGCGCGATATGGGAAATACGGTTATTGTGGTGGAACATGAAGAGGAGATTATGCGCGCAGCCGATCAAATTATTGATATCGGCCCGGATGCCGGTTCGCATGGGGGCGAATTAATTTTTCAAGGTTCGCAGCATGACCTCAATGGTCATGTCAAATCGCATACGGTCGATTATCTGAACGGCACAGAAAAAATTGCCGTTCCGAAAGTGAGAAGAAAGTGGAAAGATGCTGTGATCGTTTCCGGGGCACGCGAAAATAATTTAAAGAATCTGACGGTAAAATTTCCGTTGGGTGTGCTGACGGTGGTTACCGGAGTGAGTGGTTCTGGTAAGTCAACCCTGATCAAGAAAATTCTATACCCGGCATTAGGTAGGGTCAGTGGTTCGGTTGCCGAAACCCCCGGACGCTACGACCGGCTAGAAGGCGACATTAACAAAATCACGCAAGTAGAGTTTGTCGATCAAAATCCGATTGGTAAATCATCGCGTTCGAACCCGATCAGTTACGTAAAGGCATACGATGCCATCCGGAATCTCTTTGCCGATCAGCCACTGAGTAAGCAACGGGGCTACAAACCCTCACACTTTTCATTTAATGTAGAAGGTGGTCGTTGCGAAACCTGCGAAGGCGAGGGCGAGATAAAAGTAGAGATGCAGTTTATGGCCGACATCTTTCTGAAGTGTGAAAGTTGTGGCGGTAAGCGCTTTAAACAGGAAGTGCTGGAGGTGGAACATAAAGGCAGGAACATTGCCGATGTTCTGAACATGACGGTGGAGGAAGGTCTTGAATTTTTTAAAGATAAGAAACCTGTTTACGAGAAGATCCTTCCGTTGTTTGAAGTGGGTTTAGGATATGTTAAACTCGGTCAGTCCTCCAACTCACTTTCGGGGGGCGAAGCACAACGGGTCAAGCTGGCTTCGTTCCTGGGTAAAAATAATTCAGACACAACGGGTAACATCCTCTTTATTTTCGATGAACCAACCACCGGGTTGCATTTCCATGACATTTCAAAATTGCTCAAAGCCATCAATGCACTGGTTGATCAGGGTCACACGGTGATCGTGATTGAACACAACCTGGAAGTGATAAAGTGTGCCGACTGGATTATTGATCTTGGGCCGGAAGGAGGCGAGAAGCACGGAGGGAAATTGTTGTTTGAAGGCACCCCGGAAGACATGGTGAAAAAGGCCAAAGGCAGTTACACGGCTGAGTTTTTAAAGGCGAAGCTTGGCTAAGACTTTCTGGTAGTTCTGCCACATTAATTTTAGCACTTGTCTCAATGTGCCGACTTTCATAATCTCGTGATCAAGTTTGTATTACGATGACAGCATTAAGCCACAACCGCATTTATTCTATTGATGTTGCCCGCGGCCTCATCATGGTTATCATGGCACTGGATCACACCCGCGATTATTTTCATGCCGATGCATTTGTATTTAATCCAACAGACCTGGAGAAGACGCACACCGTCTTATTCTTCACTCGGTGGATCACGCATTTTTGCATGCCGGGTTTTGTATTACTTTCCGGACTATCAGCAAAAATTTCATTGCAACGAAAATCAAAAGCAGAGCTCTCGCGCTATCTGTTTACCCGTGGGGTGTGGTTCGTAGTTCTGGAATTTACCGTATTACGTTTTGGATACTTTTTCAATTTCTATTTTGATGTTACTATCCTCAGCGTGCTTTGGGTATTTGGGGTTTGCATGATTTTTATTTCGGCACTTATTCACCTCCCCAACAGATGGATTCTGATTTTGGGGTTGCTCATTGTTGTTGGTCACAACCTGCTTGATGGAATTTCGGTTGAGCAAACAAACATATGGTTTGTGCCGTGGACAATACTCATCAGCAGAGGATTCCTTGCGGTTACACCTGATGTTGCTTTCGTTGTTACTTACCCGATAATTCCATGGCTAGGGATAATGCTGCTGGGGTACAGTATGGGTGCCTGGTACACGAATGCAGCGAATGCGATCAGACAGAAATTATTAATGCGATCGGGCGTTGCCGTTATAATTGCATTTATTGTGTTACGATTTATTAATCTCTATGGCGACCCGACTCCGTGGGGTGGGCAACAATCAGGTTGGTATACCATGCTCTCTTTCCTTAACACCAGTAAATATCCGCCATCATTTCTTTTTACGCTAATGACAATCGGGCCGTTGTTGATGCTGTTGGGGTGGCTGGAAAATGTTAAAACGAAATGGCCCCACGTGTTAAATACGATTGGCCGTGTGCCCTTATTTTATTTTATCGTTCACTTTTATGTGATCCATGCTTTTGCATTAATCAGCACGATGCTGCGAACAGGTAAATCATTTTCCGAAATTGATTTTCACTTTGCAAAATCGTTTGGTGGTATTACTCCCGAAGGCGGCTATTCATTGGGCTGGGTTTATTTTTTCTGGATAGTAGTAGTGCTGCTAATGATTCCATTCTGTAACGCCTACAACCGCTTAAAATCGCAAAAGGCCGGCATATTTAGGTTCTTATAAAATTAGGATTTGGAACTTTGATATTAAATCCATTCATTTACTTAACAAAGTATAAGCATATATAAACTATAACTATTGCATGGCTAAGGAATACCTGGGGGAATTTGAAGAACTGGTGTTAACGCTGGTGGCGGCATTACAAGAAGATGCCTACGGAGCGGCAATAGCAGAAGAAATAGAAACACGAATGAAGCGCGATGTTAACCTGAGTGCCGTACACGTTACGCTGTATCGGCTGGAAGATAAAGGGTTTCTAAAATCGAGTCTGGGTGGCGGAACGAATGAACGTGGAGGTCGCAGAAAACGCATCTATACCATAACCAATGCCGGGCTTGCCATGCTAAAGGCTATGAAAGAAGCGCGCGTTGATTTATGGAAACTCGTACCACAGCTCAAAATAGGCTGAGGTGGATCGTTTGTGGGTCATACGATTCTTACGATGGTTCTGCCCACAGCACCTGCAGGAAGAAATTGAAGGCGATTTGTTGCAACGATTTGAGCGTGATCTCAAGTCGTCAGATCACCCCGAGTGGCATGATGATTATAAGCTGCGAAGAGCAAAGCGAAGGTTGCTTTGGAACACGATTCGATATTTCAGGCCGGGGATACTTCTTCGCCATGCCGATTTACAATCTGGAAGTTCAGTGGGATTATATCTTAGCTATACCCGGTCAACATATCGTTTACTCAAGAAGCAGCCGGTTTATACAGCCCTCAATCTTGTTTCGCTTACATTAGGTATTTGTGTTTTTCTCTGGACAACACTCACGCTCTATAAAGAATGGAGTTATGATAAGCATTTTAAAGACGCCAATAGAATTTATCGTGTAACGATGAATTGGCAAGGGGAATCAGACTTGAGTGAAACACGTCTGGGTTGGAGTTTGTCTGCGCTACCTGAACAACTTCGAACTTCATTGGCCGGTGTGGAACATGCCACAGGGCTTGTCAAGGTAAAGGATCGTGTTCTGGTTAAGGTTGGGAATACCTCCTTTCTCGAAGAGGGTTACTATCAGACGGACACGTGCTATTTCAATGTGTTTGAGTACAAATGGGAACATGGCAACCCAAACAAAATAAATCGTTCTTCCATAGTGCTGACCAGCAGTTTATCCAAGAAATATTTTGGCAATGATTCGCCTGTAGGTCATCGTATTGAAATTGAGAATGAGGCATTTGAAGTGATGGGGGTCATTCAGGACGTTCCAGCAAATTCCAGCTTCCGCTTCAAGGCATTGGTGTTCACATTCGATGCCTCCTACACCGACTGGGGGTTTACGTTCTTTAAAATCCGGCCGGATGCTAGCGTTAGTTCCATCGGGCAGAATATAAAATCTCTTTTCCAAGAGGAATACGCCTCTACCCTTAAGCAATCAACTATTACCGGTTCATACCATATTGAACCCCTCATGGATATTCATATGGGTGAGTATAAAATGATGGATTCACCCAAGGCCAATCGAAAATTGTTAGCGCTTGTAACCTCACTGGCAGCTATTATTCTTTTTATTTCGCTCACCAACTATTCTAATCTAACCACGTCATTGGCTGACGACCGGCAGCGCGAGTCTACCATTCGGATAGTACTGGGGGCAGCTCCTGGCAATATTCTTATACAGAGTATTATCGAAGCAACCATGTTAAGTATATCTGCTTTGTTTATCTCAAGCATGATAATCTACCTGCTATGGTCAGCCCTCGATGAATTTCTGCCCAATGCATATTCTTTTGACACCGGGCATATTCTATGGGTTTTTAGCACAATTATTTTTTGTGTTTTTATTGTTGCCTGCCTCTCTGGTTTCTGGAGTTATCAGAAAAGACGAGTTGTTTCCATTAATAAGCCTGGCTTATTCCAATTTTGGCCCCGTTATCATTGGTTAACCGGATTATGGATGACCTTTCAGTTCTGTATCACCCTGACATTGCTATTCTCCTCTCGAATCATTTTAGACCAACTGCAGGAAGTTACGGGTTGGGGTAAAGATTCTCACCAAAACCAGTCACTCGTGGTAAACGTACCCCACCAGGAAGATGTAATGCCAGCCGTTGAAAATTTTGCCCGGATGTTGCAACAACAGCCCTATGTTATGCAGGCATCTCTTACAGGTGTTGGCGCTTTGCCATCGTTAGAAGCTTCGATGGATATTTTTGGTGTCCACTCCGAATGGGGTAAGTCCATTCAAACTCTTCAGTACACGGAAGTAGATGCTACTTATTTTGATCTCTTTAACCTTAATATCGTGGCGGGCCGGCCGTTTACTGAGGAAGACATGGGTTCGTGGGAGGCCGTGATTGTAAGTGAATCCTACGTAAAACAACAAGGTTGGAGTGACGATCCGTTGCAACACAGAATTTGCTATGGAGGCATTTGTGATGGCGTACAAGTGGTAGGCGTAGTGCGTGATGCATTATTTTGGGGACTACAACAGAGTGAGCGACCAATGTTGTATTATCCTTTGCAAAGCGCGCCTGAAAAGCTCGTCATCAAGCTTTCATTATTTGATCCAACTAAACTGGATGAAATTAAGTCATTATGGTTAGGGGCTGTTCAGCTTCCATTCGATTGTCAATTTTTTGATCAATATGTAGCGAAACATGTTGAAAAGGAGAGAAAAACAGAACAACAAATTAGTTTGCTGGCAGGGGTGTCTATTTTACTAATTGCATTGGGCTTTCTGGGGGTGGTTCACGTTCAATTGACAAAACGAAAAAAAGCAATCGCTCTTCGGAAGGTTTTTGGCGCCACTCTGATTGATCTTTTGAAATCAGGCTGGCGAGATCAATTGCAATTTCTTCTGATAGCCGTAATTGTATCTTACCCATTGGCCTGGCTGGTCTTACAAAGCTGGCTTGCACAGTTTACTTCAAAAACGAGTGTAAATCTCGTCACTTTTCTTCAGTCACTCATTCCCGTAGCAGTTATCATTCTGTTTGCTCTGATTTACCACGGTTGGAAGTTGGGTAGAATGAAATCACTTGATATCATCCGATATGAATAAAGGTGCAATGCTCTTTTTGGTATGGCTGAGTGTGAATCTTGCCTACGGCCAACGTTTCGTTTCTGGCCGAGTCGCAGATCGATCAACCCGAACGCCAATTGCTTATGTTAACATTACATTGAGTGATGGATCGGGTACAGCTACAAACGAAAATGGCTGGTTTCGAATTGCGATAGCTGGTAATGTTGATAATTTAAAAGTAAAGATTTCATGCATTGGGTATCATTCCAAAATTTTCTATGCAGACAGCCTGTTAAAATCGGGTGAGGAAGTTCATCCGGTGTATCTTGAACCATACATTGCCCAACTAAGTGAAGTTGAAATCCAGTCGACAAGGCTAACACCAAAAGAAATTGTGACGGAAGCTATTCGAGCTATACCTATCAATTATATTCAACAACCTTTTAATCTGGAATATTATTCAAGAGTATCGACAATAGATTCGATTAAGACCATTAATCTCATAGAGACCGTTTCAAAATGCTACAGGCAGGGTTACATTGATGGAGGCCAGAATTTTTCACAAGTGTATGAGAAAAGAATGTCCGGAGACAGTGTTTTGCAAAAGTGGGACAAGAAACGTAAAATGAATTTCTTCATCTTCGAGATGCTTCCATCGTTCGACATTTTTGTAACGGATATGATTGGCGTAGGTAAAAAATTTAACTATACAGTATTTAACCCGGAATACCTGAACAAGCTCGAATTCAAGGTTACCGAAACAACGATTCTGGATACTGCCCCGGTGATCGTAATCGAATATGATGAGAAAAACTTTACCAAGGAACCGCACCGAACCAAATTGTATGGCGCACTTTATATTTCTGCCAGCGACCTTGCCATTGTTAAGCATGTGCGAAGAATAGGAAAAAATTATCTGGAGATTATGTACAAGAAACAGGAAGGTTATTACTATCCGTATTTTTTCAAAACAATGTATCCTTGGAACCCAGATAAGAATGATAAGCTTAGACTGAAGGTGGTTCACGAGGGATACATCAAAAAAATCACAACCCAAAACGTTCAGGTTATTGGCAGAATGAAGGAAGGATGGCACCTGGAGGATGTTCCTTACCGTAAGGAATACTGGGACAAATTTTATCCGAAGTAGCAATAAATGTTCGTGAATATTGAGCGGAGTAAAGGGTTAAGAAATAACACAATCTGATGGAATACTCTTGGATATTTAAATTCCTTCGCTTGTTCTGCCCACCGAACCTGCTGGAAGAAATTGAAGGCGATTTGTTGGAGGGATTTGAGCATGATCTTAGAAAATTCAGTCGACCGAAATCAAAACGCAGGTTGCTATGGAATACGCTTCGATTTTGCAGACCAGAAATTTTAATGAGAAACAGGCTTTCAATTGAACAAAACCGGTTTCCCATGTTCAAAAACTATTTCATCACCAGTCTGCGCCACATCCGCAAGAGCAAAGTGAATTTTGCTTTTAAGCTAGGCGGATTGTCTTTAGCCATTTTCAGTTTTCTGGCCATTGCCCTGTACGTGGCATTTCAATTTTCGTTCGACACCTTTCACGATGACTACCAAAATATTTACCGCGTAAACTCCCAGCGTAAGGAAAATGGAGCAATTGAAAAATATGCCATTACCCCGTATGCACTTGGCCCTGTTCTGCAGCAACATATCCCCGAAGTAGCTTCGATGGTGCGCATCCGATATGCCAACCATATCTATTTCCGGCTGGACAAAGAACTAATCAATTGTGAAAATCTATTGGAGGCAGACAGTTCTCTGTTCAATGTATTAACCTTCCGGTTTATAAAGGGAGACCGGACGGCTTTGCAAAACCCCAATAGCATTGTACTCACACGCACCATGGCCAACAGGCTTTTTGGCACAACCGATGTTTTGCAACGTACGCTAAGTATAAACAACAACCCAAATCTATATCAAGTCACAGCGGTAATAGAAGACACCGAACCCAACTCGCAACTGTATCTACAGGCTGTCATGCCGATGCGCGATCAGCACGAATTATCTTCAATCAGCATTGAAGACCCGGTGGTTTTTGTTGATGATGCAGCGACTTTGTTTGTCCGACTTTCAAAGCCAATCACTCCGGACTTCAGGGAGAAAGTAGAAGCAGCCCTAAATCCTTACATTAAAAAATCAGATCGTCTGGAACATGGATTTGAAGTTTCGTTTCAACCGATTGCCGATGTTTATCTCGGACCTACCTACAGGAATGACTATTTCAAAAAAGGCAGCCCGGTTTATGTTTACGCTTTCTCCGTGTTGGGAATGTTATTGCTGGTGGTAGCGGGCATCAACTACGTTAATCTCTCCATTGCCGATTTCAGCAATCGTTCGCGCGAAACGGGGGTGCGCAAAGTATTGGGGGCACGCAAACATCAGTTGGTAACACAGGTAACGATTGAAGCATTGCTGTTTAGCCTGATGTCCCTGGGTGTTGGAATAGGTCTGCTTTACTTGCTGTTTCCCAAAATATCAGAATCGCTCGATACGGATTTACGTTTTGGCATGCTCATGCAGCCTAACGTTTTACTAATCACATGTACGGGACTGATCGGTTTACTTTTCTTCTCCACTTATTTCCCCGCACGCCAGTACGCCAGTACAGGAGTTCTTCAAAATTTGAAGTCAGAATCTAGCGGATATAATTCATCGATAAGTCAGATTTTGTTGTTTAGCCAGTTTGCCATTTCAGCAATTTGTATCTGCTGCACATTCGTGGTCGGCCAACAAGTCAGTTTCATCCATAACAAGGAATTGGGCTTCGACCGTAAGAATTTACTGGTACTCAGCATGCCGTGGGAGTTCACGGTGAAAAACATGCAAACCTTCAAACATGAACTCAAACAAATTCCGGGGGTAACGCATGTTTCAAACAGTTCATTCCGGATTGGACAAGGCTATTGGAAGGACTGGTACTTTGTAGAGCAAGAAGGTAATCAAGAAATGAAGCAGGTTGAACTCTATGAAGTTTTCTCGGATGATGAGTTGTTTTCAACGCTTGGTATTGAACTCCTGGAGGGTCGAACCTTCAACGCCAATATTCCATCCGATAGCGGAGCTGCATTTATCGTAAATCAATCCGCTGTGCGCGAGTTAGGCTGGACGGACCCCATCGGAAAACGCATCTACACCCATCCTGAAGAAAAGGGCAAATGGGACGGCACAGTGGTAGGTGTTGTGCCTGATGTTAACATCAGCCCGCTGTACGACAAAGTGAAACCGTTGGTTATGCGCCTGCCGTGGACCAATGAGTATCCGAATGGTTTTGTTTACGTGCGTTATCAAGGTGATGAAACGGCTGTAGTCAAGTCAATTGAAGAGCGATATAAAGCCATTATGCCGGGGTACCCGCTGGCGCTTCGCTTTGTAGATGAATTATACAACAGCCGTCATCAAAAGGAGAGCAAAGCGTTTGCTTCGCTGCAGTTTGGAACGCTGTTGATTATCCTGGTTTCGATGCTCGGGATTTTTTCCATGGCAGCTTATATGTCCATCAAGCGCATGAAAGAGTTCGGAATTCGCAAAGTGTTGGGCGCATCTGTCATTCAGATTTTCACATTGCACATGAACTACTTTGTTCGGCTTATGTTGTTCTCTAACCTGGTGGCCTTACCAATAGCCTACTGGCTCATTAAAAACTGGCTGGAGACATTTGCCTATCGTATCGAATTGGATTATTGGCCCTTTCTATTGGTCGGATTGACTTCATTGCTCCTGGTGCTTATATCAGGAAGTTTCTCCGCCTGGAAATCTGGACGAATGAACCCGGTGGAGGTGATTAAATCGGAATAGTAAGTAAAGCGTCAAGACACCAGACAGTATCTTGACGCTTAAAGGAAATCAATACTTTGCAGAACCCGTTGCAGTCGACTTCTTAATAAAATCACGGATATGATCGTTGGAACTTACCAGGTCTTCTGCCCGCAGGTACATCATATGTCCGCTGCGATAGCCTTCAAAGCGTAAGCGATCTTTCATCTTGCCACTAGGGTCAAGTTGCCACATCGAATACTTGGCATCGAAGTAGGTAGTGGCGCCATCGTAATAGCCACTCTGAACCATCACATGCAGGTAGGGGTTTTCTGCCATCGCCAAACGCAGATTTTCGCCCGTGTTATCATTGGTCCTGTCCCACGGATTTACCGGGCCAAACATGTTGTATTGTAAGTCCGTCTTGTATTTTAATACATCGCGTAAATAATAGTTGATAGCCGGGGTGAACGAATGCAACCAGGATGTCAGTTCGGAATTAAAATCCGGGCGGTCTCCGGCTGCTTTGCGGTCGATTCCTTTGTACCTCGAATCCAGACGGCCAATTGTAAAGCCTTCGGTACGCAATAGTTCTTTCCAGAAATAGTTGACCGGTACCGCCAGATTATTTTCAAGAATTGTTTTTTCCGATAACCCGGTAAAGCGGGAAATTCTGGATGCCATTTCCTTGCGCTTGGTTTCGTCTATGAATCCTCCCTTTGCTAATTGGGCAATGAGCTCATTTACCGCAAAGGTTTCCGATTCCTCCAGGGCGGCCGTTAGATCTTTGGCTTGAAGATCGGCCGGTAATTTTTTGTGATACCAGGCGGCAGCGGTATAATACGGAATGTGCAGCGCATCGTTTACGTTTGTCCCCTGTTCAATTCCGAGTTCGGTTGGCGACACCAGGATCACCCCGTTCAAATACATCCAATGATTGTTCTGCAAGTCCAGCGCTAGACCGGATACACGGGTAGTTCCATAACTTTCACCAATCAGGTATTTAGGAGATGTCCACCTTCCCACACGGGAGACAAAGTTATCGAGCCAATCGCCCAGGTATTTGATATCTGCATTCACACCAAAGAACGTTGACTTCTCTGCCTTTGGATCAAGGATCCGGGAAAAGCCAGTGTTTACCGGATCGATGTACACAATATCGGCTACGTCCAGGATGGAGTTCGGATTGTCTTTAACACCATAGGGCTGCACCGGAAATCCTTCGCTATCAATGTTCAACACTTTCGGCCCGGTATAGGCAATGTGCATCCAAACCGATGCTGAGCCGGGCCCGCCATTGAATGACATTACGAGTGGTCTTCGGCTTTTATCGCTTACGTCAGTGCGTTCGTAATAGGTATAGAAAAGTGCTGCGCTTGGTTTGCCTTCGGCATTCCACACAGGCTGAGTACCGGCCGTAACTTTATAGGGAACTACTTTGCCTTTAATGGTGACCTGCCCGGTGGTGGTTACAGCCGATTCAGCCGGGAGGAGACGTTCCTGCGACCAGGCAACCAGGATCACTCCGCAAAGCAGGAGCGTAATAAAAATTCTTTTTACAGAGATCATAGTGAGTTTAGGATATTAATGCACGCAAGGTGAGCTAAAACAAAAGATTCTTTTAGGGCCCTTATCTGAAAATGGATAGAATCAGGTTGAGCGGCTTATTGTTGATTTAGAATTTTCAGGAGTTGTTCGGGTTCGTTGGTGGTGATCATGTTTATTTTGCGGTTTATTAGCCAGCGCATGGTTTCTTCCTCATTTACCGTCCAGGCATTGGTGGACAAGTGACGTGCATGGGCATCGGATAGCCAGTGTTCATTGCGTTTCAGTACACTGAAGTGATAGTCAAATCCATCCAATCCGGCAGTGGCAAGTTGTTCCGGGGTTTTGTCGCCATTCAGATATTGTACCTGTGCGGTTGGCGCGAGTTTTTTCACCTGAAGGCATACATCAAAATCGAAAGCGATGTAATCGGTAATGGTGGCAACACCGGTTTTGCTTACCAGGTCGATGCATTTCTTAGTTAACGCAAGCGAACGTGCTTTGCCCAGCTGCGAAGTTTTGATTTCGAGAATGAGACGGGTCTGGGTTTGATTTTTTCCAGCCAAGAGGTAGGACTCCAGGGTGGGCAGTGATTCGCCATTGCTCAATTTTACTTTTGATAGCTCTGCAGCAGTCGTTTTCTCAATAGGAATGCCCTGAATGGTATGATCGTGCAATACAAAGAGAACCGAGTCGGCACTCAGGTGTACATCAAACTCACTGCCATAGCATTTCAACGCGATGGCATGTTGCAAAGCAGCTATTGAATTTTCAGGGACGTTGGTATTTTTCCAGGCACCCCGATGGGCGATTACCTTTGTCTTGCTCGGTTCCTCATCCATCATGTTTAGAGAAATTAGCAGAAGCAGTAACAAGGGTGAGAGATTCATTCCGTATTCTTTATCATCTTAGGTTCACGCCTGCTACCACCATACAACTCATATTCCAATAACCGGCAGTCAATCTTGCTGGTATAAAACTCAATTCTGCGACTGGCCTTCAAACCAATTTTCTTCGCAAGGTCTAAGTTGCCGGTGAATATGTATCCCAAATAACCCTGGCACTTCTTTTTCATAAAATCACCAAGCCGGGCGTAGGTAACCTCCAATTCAGAAATCTCACCCAGTCGTTCGCCATATTCCGGGTTGAAATAAATGACTCCTTTTCCTTGCGGAATGGGGGTAGCTTCAAAGTCACAAACTTCAAAGGTCATCAGGTTTTCCACACCAGCCAGACCGGCATTTACGCGGGCAATATTGATTGCATCTTCACTGATATCGGAAACAATAATTTTCAATCCGTCCACCGTAAGAATCTGATCCTTCAATTTTTTAAACTCCAGTTGAAAATATTTTTCATCGTACCCCACCATATGCATAAAGGAATAGTTCTTGCGAAAGAGACCGGGTCGTTTATGGGTGGCGATCAAGGCAGCTTCAATGGCTACCGTTCCGGATCCGCACATCGGGTTAATAAAAACGGATTTTCGGTCCCATTTGGTTGCCATTACCGTTGCTGCCGCGAGGGCCTCTAACATGGGGGCCTTGCCGGGAATTTTACGGTACCCGTGTTTGGCCAGCGTTTCGCCTGAAGTGTCAAAGAAAATTTCCGCACGTTCATCACGCCAGTACAAATGAAAAACAGCACCTGTCAGATCCGGCCCGGAATCCGGTCGCTTCAGGGTCTCCCTGCGCATCCGGTCCGCAATCGCGTCTTTCACTTTTACATTCACAAACAATTCATTGTTTACGGTAAAGTGTTCGGCATTGCTCGTTACAGAGAAGTAATGATCGGGCGTAAGCAGTTCTTCCCAGGGATACCGGATCAACGCATCATACAATTCGTCTGGACCGTTACAAGAAAACTCCTTCAGTGAGTAGAGCACCTGGCTGGCACATCGTAAATTTAAATTAAGGGTAATGCAATCATTGACTGTACCCCGTAACTCAACTCCGGTAATAAACGTGCGAACGGGAGTGTATCCCAGCTCAATAATCTCCTGAGCCAGGTAAGGTGCGAGTCGTTTACTACAGGTAATAATAATTTTCGAAGGGGCAGTGAAAATGGACATGCTGCAATATACTGCTTAACGGCCAGGAAGATTAAGGCACCAACCTGATCAATTCGTGATCTTATTATAAGAAGCACTGATCCCCCGGATGAGCGATGAGCTGAACCCGCGGTGCTCCATTTCGTTCAATCCAACAATGGTACAACCTTTGGGAGTAGTAACTTTATCTATTTCTTCTTCCGGATGCCGGTTGCCCTTCAACAACAATTCGGCAGCACCTTTCACGGTTTGGGCAGCTATGAGGTTAGCGGTTTTGGCATCAAAACCAATTTCAATTCCCCCTTGGGTAGCAGCCCGAATAAACCGTAACGCATAGGCAATACCACACGCTCCAAGCACAGTTGCCGCATCCATGAGCTTTTCGTCAATCGAAATACTAATGCCCAGCTGATTGAACAGTTCGGTAACATAGTTCACTTGCGTGTTGGTAGCATGTAACGAGCACAAACAGGTTACCGATTCTTGAATGGCAATGGCGGTATTGGGCATGGCTCGAAAAATCGGCACCCCCTGATCAACAATGGCCGAAAGCTCTTTTAAGTACACCCCGGTTACTACGCTAATGACGATATGCTTTTTTGCATTGAAAGAATTCTTTAATCCTTCCAATACCTCTTTTACATTGTAGGGTTTTAAAGCAACAATAATTACTTCGCTGGTTTCTATCGCTTGCTGATTGTTATCCGTAACGTTAACACCAACTTCTTTCAACGATTGCAGCCGGTCTACATTTCTTCGGGTAATCGTAATTTGGTTGGGCGTGGCGAATCCACTCTTGAGAAGGCCTTCGGCAATAGCGGTACCCAAATTTCCGCCACCAATAATGGCGATGCTTCGCGTGCTCATGGTTATCTTGGTTGAGTCTTCAAGGTACTGAGGTTTTTCATCACTTGGTGGTACTGTTGATTTTATCGCAGTTAAATCGTTTGCAATTATCGTACTTGTCTTACCTTGTAGAAGTTTACCTCCTTGCTATGAAACCGGATGAGATTCTCGAGCTCGTTAAGAAGCGCAATCCCAATGAACCAGAATTTATACAAGCTGCGGAAGAAGTAATTATTTCCGTATGGCCAGCGCTCGAGCGCCATCCGGAATATCAGTCGCTACGTTTGCTGGAGCGCATGCTGGAACCGGAACGGATGATTTCCTTTCGTGTTACCTGGCTGGATGATAATAATAACGTCCAGGTCAATCGTGGCTATCGGGTGCAGATGAGCAGTGCCATTGGTCCATACAAGGGCGGCTTGCGGTTTCACCCATCCGTTAATCCCAGTGTCCTGAAGTTTTTGGCCTTTGAGCAAATTTTTAAAAATGCCTTAACAGGAATTCCCATGGGTGGCGGCAAGGGCGGGAGTGATTTTGATCCGAAAGGAAAGTCCGATCATGAAGTAATGAAGTTCTGTCAGGCCTTTATGGGTGAGTTGGCGCGGCATATTCATCACCGGTTGGATGTACCGGCAGGAGACATCGGTGTGGGGGGTCGCGAGATCGGGTACTTGTTTGGGGCCTACAAAAAAATTAAAAATGAATTCACGGGTGTGCTTACCGGCAAGGGCATGGGTTGGGGCGGTAGTTTGATCCGGAATGAGGCAACGGGTTACGGCCTGATTTACTTTGCCGAGAACATGTTGCAGGAAAAGAAGGATTCCATCAAAGGAAAGACGTGCCTTGTTTCCGGATCAGGGAATGTAGCGCAATATGCAATCGAAAAGATCATTCACCTGGGTGGGCGGGCAGTTACGGCATCTGATTCCAATGGGTTTATTTATGATGCGGCCGGGTTTACTCAGGATAAACTTGAATTCCTGAAAGATTTGAAGAACAATCGCAGGGGCCGGATAAAAGAGTATGCAGATAGGTATCAATGTGAATACCATGCACTGGATCCCAATCATGAAGTAAATCCGCTCTGGAATATAAAGGCTGATTGTGCGTTTCCCTGCGCTACACAGAATGAAGTGAGTGCTAAAGATGCCCATAACCTGGTAAAGAATGGAATTAAAGTACTCAGTGAAGGCGCCAATATGCCCACCACCATCGAGGCCATTACTATTTTGATTGACCAGGGAGTTCTTTATTCACCTGGCAAAGCGTCCAATGCCGGAGGGGTAGCTACTTCCGGGCTGGAGATGATGCAAAACTACATGGGCACTTTTTGGACCCGGGAAGAAGTAGACGCAAAACTGGTGGGCATCATGAAAAATATCCATCAAACCTGTTTGGCGGCCGCCAAAGAATATGGCAAGCCCGGCAATTATTTGGTAGGTGCAAATATTGCAGGCTTTTTGAAAGTAGCCAATGCGATGCGGGCACAGGGAGTTGTTTGATTTCCAGACTCTTTTTAGAGGGCGCATCTCAGCCTGCTTTTGAAGTGAAGATAAAATCTATTTGTAAAACTTCCAGCTGGTTTTAAAGTCGCGCGTAAGCGGTTGATTGGTTAACAGAGCCCGCACCATTTCCACCGGCAGGCTGTTTTCGCGAAGCACCGCATCGTGGTATTGCTTGTACGTCATCTTACCACTGTCCACCAGTTCTTTTTTAAGCGCATAAAACTGAAAACCACCCGTCATATACGCCAATTGATATAAGGGACCGTAGTTAGCAGTAAAGCTTCTGCGCACTTCGCCTTCGGCATTGGCGCGCTCAAACCCCACCCGGTCTACCAGAAAATCGATACACTGTTGGGGTGTCCATTTACCTAAGTGGTAGTTAAGTGAAAAGATAATCCGTGCGCAGCGGTGCATGCGCCAAAACAACATCCCGATTTTATCTTCAGGCCCCCGCGGAAAATTCATATCCCAAAGGATGAGCTCCCAATACAAAGCCCAGCCTTCCGTCCAGAAGGGAGTCCGATAATGCCGGTACGATTTATTGCGGTTGTTCATAAAGCCTTGTAGGTGATGGCCAGCGATTAACTCATGATGAACCGTGGCCCGCGAGAAGTGCGGATTATTGCCCCGCATGCTCATCAGCTTGGCTTCGTGATCCATGACATCGGTGGGGTAAGAAATCTGCAACACTTCCCCACCCAGAAAGAACGGACTGATTAATTGCTGACGGGGCGGAATCATGCGCATACGCCAGGTCTCCTCGGCAATGGGCGGTATGGTGATCAGGTCATTTTTCTTTAAAAAGTCGATGGACTCATCGTACAATTTCAACATCGCTTCGGGCTGAAATCCTTCTGGTACATACGCTTGTTTCACTTTTTCCTGCGCGGCTTTCCAATTGTCGCCAAAACCCATTTCGCGCGAAGCTTTCAGAAGTTCGGCATCGCACCAGGCAAATTCTTTGTTGGCGATCTCAACCAGTTCTTCAGGCGAGTAGGGGATCATCTCCA
>JAEUTZ010000024.1 GCA_016787725.1 Cyclobacteriaceae bacterium
AAGCAGATCTGGCACGATTACAAAAGTAATTCCGTAATCATTTTTTCATAACTTTGCCGCCTCCTTTGGGTCCCGTAGTTCAATGGATAGAATAGAAGTTTCCTAAACTTTTGATACAGGTTCGATTCCTGTCGGGACTACAAATTTCTTCTAATCCTTAAATAGGATTCGCAGCCTTTTCAGCCAATGCCCGTATGCGCTTTACCCGATCCGGGTCAACATTTCGAATCTGAAATTCTTCGCCATCCTTCGCTCCCATTCCCTGAATAGCAGCATTTCGGTATTCCATCGTACTCCTCTTACTTACCGAAGCAGAGAAGTGAATTTCAGTGGCCTTTGTTTTGAGAACTATCCCTTGTACCGTTTGCTCATTAACACCTGAGCCGGGCATTATTACAATTCGTCCGCTTGCCTGCTTGACCAACTCACCAATCAAATCTGCTCCCTTGTCTGCGGTTGCTTGATGTCCTGAAGTCAAAATCCGGTCAAAACCAACTTCAATACAATCTTCCAAAGCTTCCAGGGGGTCGCGCGTCATATCGAAAGCCCGGTGGCAGGTTACTTTCAAAGGCCTGGCCCGGTCAATGAGTTCCTTGCATCTTTTCTTGTCCAATTTGCCATTGGTCAGTAAGATTCCAAATACTACGCCATCTACACTCAACTTCTGACATTGATCAATATCCCGTTTCATACAATGAAACTCGTAAGTGGAATAGTGAAAATCGCCTCCGCGGGGGCGGATCATAACAAACACGTCCAGATTTACATGTTGCCGCACGGCTTCAATAATTCCAAACGAGGGGGTTGTTCCGCCTTCCGCAGGATTATCACACACCTCAATCCGATCGGCCCCACCTCTTTGTGCCTGTAAGGCAGATTCAATATTATAAACAACTACTTCAACTATCATTTCAGCAGGCGAAGTTTCTAATAGTAACTCTTTGCTTCAAAAATTTTATTGGGTATTTCATTGCTATACAGAGCATACGTAAACCCCTTCTGCAAAGCGTAAGCACCTGTCTCGCCATTTTTATTCAGCGCTAGAAATCCTACCTGAATCTCCTTCGACTTCTTTGGCTGATTTTTCACAATCCGGGCAACGGCTAGTTCACAAGCTTGCTGAGGAGTATTTCCTTGACGCATCAATTCTACTACCAGATGGGAGCCGACAATTCGGATAACTTCCTCACCTACTCCCGTGCTCGTTGCTGCCCCTATCTCATTATCAACAAATAACGCAGCTCCTATAATTGGTGAATCTCCCACCCGACCGTGCATTTTATAAGCCATTCCGCTGGTGGTGCAGGCTCCCGACAAATTTTGATTTACATCCAAAGCAACAATCCCAATGGTGTCATGATTCTCGATATTGGCAACCGGTTTGTACTGGGCGGTTTTCAACCAATCCTTCCAGGCCTTCTCTGATTCGGCTGTCAATAATTTTTCTTTTTTAAAACCCTGCTCCAACGCAAACTTTAGGGCACCGTCTCCCACCAGAAATACATGCGGTGTTTTTTCCATAACCTTGCGTGCTACCGAAACCGGATGAACAATATGCTCGAGGCAGGCCACTGCCCCACAATTTGCATACTCGTCCATGATGCATGAATCTAACGTTACCCGTCCATCCCGGTCGGGTAATCCCCCCAATCCAACAGAACTCTCCTTAGGATCACCTTCGGGAACCCGGGCTCCTGCTTCCACAGCATCCAGTGCTCGTCCATTCGTAGAAAGAATTTTCCAGGCTTCGGCATTGGCTCCGTGACCAAAATTCCAGGTGGAAATAACCACCGGTTTGGAAGGCATTGGTGGCCGCTTCATTCCGAAAATCCGGGAGATTGGCGCGAGTGATGCCAGCGTTCCGATTTGAATAAATTTTCTCCGGGTAGTCATACTAATTTCTTTACTTATCGATAATTCTTCGGGCTTTGCGAAACCGTTTAATGTAATAATCAGAATATAAGTTGGTTTCCACTACACCCAGGGTTGTTGAAGCATGAATAAACTTGATATTATCCCTTGCCTTTACCTCGGTTACAATGCCCACATGGGTAATTTCTCGCTTCCTTTTACCCGTGGCAAAAAAAACCAAATCTCCAGGCATCAACTTTTTACGTTTTACTTTCTCACCCAACAAAGCTTGAGCATCCGTGGTGCGAGGCAAATCTAAATCGATTGAACGATAAGCATTGCAGGTTAATCCAGAACAATCCATCCCGGCTCGGGTTGTTCCACCCCATTTATAAGGGGTGCCTGTAAATGAGCGAGCAGTTTCAATAACCGTTTTTTGTTGCTCACGGACCTTGGCCTTACGGCCAGAGACGCAAGAGTTAAACAAAAACAAAATGACAATAAAAAGAGGAAGCCTGCGAATAGTTATTTCCTTAATTTTGGGGCTTACCGGTAACTCCATATACCAATCAAATTTACAGTATTGATGGCAAACACTAAAGTGGGTGAAACAATGATTCCACAAATTCATGCTGATGTTATTGGCCAATTTCGTGCCATTGTAGGAGAAAGTAATCTTATTGTTGATGAAGAGTTGCGCAACGAATATGGTCATGATAAAACAGAAGACTATCAGTTTCTACCCGACTTGGTACTGAAACCGGTTACCCCTCAAGAAATTAGTCAGATCTTAATCATTTGTAATAAACATCGGATTCCCGTAACCCCTCGTGGTGCAGGAACAGGATTAAGCGGTGGTGCTTTACCCGTAAAAAAGGGTGTTGTCATTTCGATGGAGCGATTCAATAAAATTCTTGAAATAGATGAACAGAATCTGCAAGCAACAGTCGAGCCCGGGGTTATTACCGAAGTGTTTCAGAATGCAGTGAAAGAGAAAGGGCTATTTTATCCACCGGATCCTGCGAGTCGGGGTTCTTGTTACCTGGGAGGTAATCTGGCCAATAATTCCGGAGGACCGAAAGCAGTTAAGTACGGAGTAACCCGCGATTATGTCCTTAATATGGAGGTTGTGTTACCTACCGGAGAGATCATTTGGACAGCAGCCAATGTATTAAAGAATTCTACTGGGTATAATCTTACTCAGCTCATGTGTGGTAGTGAGGGCACGTTAGGAATCATTACCAAGATTGTGTTCAAGCTTCGTGGATATCCGCAAAAAAATGTGTTGTTATTGATTCCGTTTGTTACAAATGAGGAGGCGTGCAAAGCCATTGCGGCAATTTTTGTGGAAGGCATCACTCCATCCGGTATGGAGTTCTTTGAGCGCGAAGCTGCCCTCAAGACCTATGAGTATTGCGAAAAAGTTTTGAACAGTCCGGTAACAACGAAGTTGACGGATAATATGGATGCCTATTTGTTATGTGAACTGGATGGCAATGACGAAGAGGTGTTAATGCGGGACGCAGAACGCGTCATGAACGCAGTTGAAAAATTTCAAAGTGGTGAAGTTCTCTTTGCAGAAAGTAGTGCCCAGAAAGAAGAGTTATGGAAAGTAAGGAAGAATATTTCACCAGCGGTTAATTGGTACACCCTGACTAAATCAGATGACGTAGTTGTGCCCCGAAACAATTTACCAAAGTTGATAAAAGGAATTAAGGAAATAGGGAAGCAATTTGGATTCAATACTGTGTGCTTCGGCCACCTGGGTGACGGCAATTTGCACGTAAACATCTTGAAGGAAAATATCAGCGAACACGATTGGGAAACAAAAATTCCGGAGGGCATTGGCGAAATATTTAAACTCACGGTGAGCCTGGGTGGAACGTTATCGGGCGAGCATGGTATTGGTATTGCTAAGCGTCCTTATATGCCTATTGCCATGAGTGAGGTTAATCTTAATTTGATGCGCGGCATCAAAAAGGTATTTGATCCGAATGGCATCCTTAATCCCGGGAAGATCTTTTGAAAAGCCCGTCAAACTTGGCGCATTGAAGAAACCGCATAAAAAAACCCATTCTAGTTGGAATGGGTTTTAGTTAAAAAAAGAAGGCAACGACTTACTCTCCCGGGTTTTACCCTAGTACCATCAGCGCGGGTGGTCTTAACTGCTCTGTTCGGAATGGGAAGAGGTGATCCC
>JAEUTZ010000026.1 GCA_016787725.1 Cyclobacteriaceae bacterium
ATTTAATTACCTTTGCGAACCTTTTTGGGCCCGTAGCTTAACTGAATAGAGCATCTGACTACGGATCAGAAGGTTGGGGGTTTGAATCCCTCCGGGCCCACTTACTATCCTAACTCAAAAATGAATGGGTTAGGTTTTTTATTTCGGAAAGAAATATTGATCACCTTTAACCGTTACCAGAAAAAAATCGGTCGAATGAAAAGAATCAGTGTGTGTGTGTTCTTCTTGTTGGCAGTCGGCTCAGTTTTTGGCCAGGATCCCGCTGCCAAGAAAACTCCGCGACCCAACATCCCCGGATTGTTTATTGTAGACCTGGGCGTAAATCAACCCATCAATAAGCCCGATACGTGGAAAACCGGCTTTTGGGGATCGCGCACTGTTAATTTTTACTATCAGTACTCACAACGGCTGGGTCGCTCCAAATTCAGTTTTAATCCGGGCATTGGGCTAAGCCTGGAGCGTTGGAAGTTTACCGAAGGCACTATGCTGGTGGATACCATTGAATTAACCGGCAACCAACCTGCCTCCACACAAGTTGAACAATTCAACCTGATAGACACAGAACTGATTTATGGCCAGCCCTCCAATAAATCCATGTTCGTTACCAATTACATTGAGATCCCTATTGAATTCCGGTTCGATACGAAACCGGAAGACATTGCCCGCAGTTTCAACGTGGCCATCGGTGGCCGGGTAGGATTTTTATACGATGCCTTTACTAAAGTGCGCTACCGCAACAATGGCGAAACAGTAAAAGTGAAGGACAAATATGATCATGGCATGGCACCTTTTCGGTACGGTGTATACTCCCGCATTGGGATTGGAGCATTCAATTTGTTTGGCTTTTACAACATCACTCCCCTATTTGACAAGGGAAAAGGTCCGCTGGGTCAGGACTTCACATCACTCACCTTTGGGGTTTCGGTAAACGGATTCTAACTCAGTATCCCTTAAACTCCGGTTTACGCTTTTCAAGGAAAGCGGTAACCCCTTCTTTGTAGTCAGCGGATGACCCCGCGATTTCCTGGCAATAGGCTTCATACTCAAGCATTTCATCCAGGGTGGCAGTCGTTGCTTTATCCAGCATCTTTTTAATTAGACCGATTGATTTCGTTGGGGCTTTGGAAAAGTACTCCGTGTATTCCCGAACCGCAGCATCCAACTGCTCTGCAGGAACCACGCGATTCACCAATCCCAACTGCAACGCCTCAGCCGCCTTCACCCGGCTGCCCATGGAACATAGTTCAAATGCCTTGGCCATCCCCACCAGGCGTGGTAAAAAATAAGAAGATCCCGAATCGGGAACTAAGCCAATATTAATAAACACCTCAATTAAAGTTGCCTCCTCAGAGGCTACGATCAGGTCACATGCGAGGGCTAATGAACAACCCGCTCCGGCTGCCACTCCATTTAAACGACCGATGATCGGTTTCGGCAAAGAACGCATCGCACGGATGATCGGATTATATCGTTTATGAAGCGACTCCAGAAACGACCGCTTTTCCTGGCCGGAAGCAGCCTTTAAGTCCTGACCAGAACAGTAGGCCTTGCCGGCACCAGTGAGGACTACGACACGCACTGCATCATCTTTCGCTATTGCTTTAAAAGCGTCCTGCAATTCATAAGTTATTCCATCATTCAACGCATTGTAAACTTCGGGTCGGTTTAATGTGATGGTGGCAACTCCGTTAGCTGCCTGATAAGTTAAAAACTCGTACTTCATAGGTTGGTATTAAGAGATCAAAACAAGAGAATCACTCCAAAAAAACCAATCGCAAAACCGGCCAAACTACCGAACAGAACTTGCCTTGGACTATGGGCATTCAGATACAACCGGGATGACATCACGAGGCCGGCAATGATGATGGCCATGGCGGTTGGCCATAGCAAATATGATTGCTCCAACGCTTTGTTCAGCGGCATCAGGATTCCAATGGCACCCCAAATGGCCAGGCTGTGCACGCTCACCTTATAAAAAAAAGTAAGCAGGGTTGCGCTGATCACCAATAACGAGACAATCAACATCAGTAAATTCAAACTTCTGGAAATGGGTAATTTATAGAAGAACATAAAGGTCATTACAACGTAAATCAAAGAAATGGCCACAAAAGGAATGATCCGCTCTTGCCGGGATACCATTGTATAGGAATTAATAGTTCCAAACATGCGAAACATGATGATGTTCACAACCGGTAGGATGAACGTAAAACAAAAAATAAATGCCAGAATAATCAAGAGTCGGTTCATGGTGATCATGAACAGGGATGGAAAGTAATACCCCAGCAACAAAACCAGATACGAAGTCAGCAGCAGGGGATGGAAAATAACAGAAACAATGTTGGCAACAATTCTCACCGCATCTCCTTTCTTAGCCGGGCAACAGGAATATTTAACTGCTCGCGGTATTTGGCCACCGTGCGTCTCGCAATGTTATAACCCTTTGCATTGAGTAGGTCTTCCAACTTATCATCCGATAAAGGCTTCTTTTTGTCCTCGCCTTCAATCAAATCCTTGATAATCTGCTTCACCTCGCGACTACTTACTTCTTCACCTGAATCGGTAGCAATACCTTCTGAAAAAAAGTACTTCAATGGAAAGACACCAAAATCGGTTTGAATGGTCTTGCTGCTCGCCACCCGGCTTACGGTGCTAATATCCATGTTGATCATCTGCGCAATATCTTTCAGGATCATAGGACGCAATTTGGTCTCATCGCCTTCCAGAAAATAGTCGTATTGAAAATCAACAATGGCGCGCATGGTTCGCAACAATGTGTGTTGCCGTTGCTTGATGGCATCAATAAACCACTTGGCAGCATCCAGTTTTTGTTTCACAAAAGATACTGCCTCCTTTAACTTTTTATCTTTTTTGTCGCTTTTATCGTACGCCTTAAACATTTCGGTATACGACCGGCTGATGCGCAACTCCGGAGCATTTCGGGAGTTTAATGCGAGTTCCAGTTTCCCGTTATTGTTAGTGAGTATAAAATCCGGAATGACATATTGGTTTTTCGCCATGCCCGTATTCAACTCTCCCCCAGGTTTGGGATTCAGGCGAACGATGAGCTCAATGGCATCCTTGATAAACTCTTCATCATCGAGGTCGAGCTTCTTCAGAATTTTCGAATAATGCTTTTTTGTGAACTCATCATAACACTCCAGAATAATCCGCTTCCCTACAATCACGTCCACGTCTTGTCCGTCATCCATCCGGTCCAACTGCAGCAGTAAGCACTCTTGCAGGTTGCGGGCAGCAATGCCTGCGGGATCAAAACTTTGGATGCGCTTTAAAATTTCTTCTACCTCCTCCAACGTTGTTTCAATCCCCTGCGAGAAAGCCAGATCATTAACAATGGATTCAAGATCCCTGCGGATATAACCATCGCCCTCAATGCTTCCAATCAACTGCTTGCCAATCGCGTGCCTGCGTTCATCCAGGCCCATAAAACCCAATTGCGTCATCAAGGTTTCGTGCAGGGAAGTACCCATTGGGATGGGCATCTCCCGATCCTCCTCATCATCGCCATCTCCATCAGAATAGGTCTTATAACTGTTGTAATCATCATCCCGCAGATAGTCCTTGATATCGATGTCCTCACTGGTGGCCGACTCCGTTGTTTCTGCCTCGGGAGTTTCTTCGGTACGGGTGTCAGTTTCCTCGGGTTCATCAGCTCCCTCTTCCAAAACGGGATTCAACTCCAGTTCTTCTTCGATCCGATTCTCCAATTCAGCAGTAGGCACCTGCAATAATTTGATAAATTGAATTTGCTGGGGTGACAGCTTTTGTTGCAGACTTTGATTTAAACTGAGTTTTTGCATGACTTCGGGGTAAAATTACCAATTCGGGGTATCAGTAAAAAGCCAATACCAAGCCAACTCGTTGGTTTTTATCCGATCGAAGCCACAATACTTATCCACACGCATTTAGATTTTGATTAAAAAATCAAAATACCGTTTTTTGCCAACCCAAATCGGGTGAGTACCATGAAACGAACGAAGATTAAAACGCTGCTGGCCACCAATCCTGCCGGTCAATCCGTAAAGGCAGAAGGTTGGGTGCGTACGTTTAGAAATAATCAGTTTATTTCCATCAACGATGGATCTACGATACAAAACCTGCAAGCGGTTGTAGCCCTGAACTCGATTGACGAACAAACTCTGAAGCGAATCACCACCGGAGCCTGCATTTCCGTAACCGGAGAGTTGATTGCCTCGTTGGGGAAAGGCCAGGCGGTGGAAGTAAAAGTGAATACGCTGGAGATCCTTGGCGATTGTGATGCCGAAGCGTATCCGTTGCAACTCAAAAACCGGCCCAGCCTGGAGTACCTACGGGAGATCGCTCATCTTCGATCACGCACCAACACCATGGGTGCGGTGATGCGTGTCCGTCATGCCATGGCCTACGCCATACATAAGTTCTTTAATGACCGGGGTTTCTTTTATATCCACACTCCGGTTATCACCGGCTCGGATGCCGAAGGTGCAGGTGCCATGTTCCGGGTGACAACGCTGGATCTTAACAACCCACCCCGTAATGAGCAAGGTCAGGTAAACCATAAGGAAGACTTCTTCGGCAAAGAAACCAATCTTACTGTTTCGGGCCAATTGGAAGGTGAAACATACGCACTTGCCCTCAGCGAAATTTATACGTTTGGTCCCACCTTCCGTGCCGAAAACTCAAACACCACCCGCCACCTGGCGGAGTTCTGGATGATTGAACCCGAGATGGCCTTTTATGATTTGCATGACAACATGCAACTGGCCACCGACCTGTTGCAGTTCCTCGTAAAATATGCACTCGAAAACTGCACCGAGGATCTTGAGTTCCTGAATAAACGAGCTGCCGAGGAGGAGGCGGCCAAACCGCAGGATCAGCGCAGTGAATTAGGTTTGTTGGATCGATTGAAGTTTGTGACCGAAAATGACTTTCAAAAGTTGAGTTATACCGAAGCCATCGAGATCCTGAAAAATTCAACCCCCAACAAGAAAAAGAAATTTCAATATCTAATCGATCAGTGGGGCGTTGACCTTCAATCGGAACACGAACGGTTTCTGGTGGAGAAGCATTTTAAAAAACCGGTGATCCTTTTCAACTACCCGAAAGAAATCAAGGCATTTTATATGCGCCAGAATGAAGACAACAAAACCGTAGCAGCTATGGATGTTTTGTTTCCGGGCATTGGTGAAATTATTGGTGGCTCGCAACGCGAAGAGCGCTACGATCGGTTACTGAAACGGGTGCAAGAATTGAACCTTCCTGAAAAAGATCTGTGGTGGTACCTGGACCTGAGAAAGTTTGGATCTGCACCACACAGTGGCTTCGGTCTGGGATTTGAACGACTCATGTTGTTTGTCACCGGAATGACGAACATCCGCGATGTAATCCCTTTTCCGCGCTTCCCGGGGAACGCAGAATTTTAAGCAACCTTACTTTCGCTTGACAGCCAACAAAGGAATGGTTCCCTGGTAGGCCAACCTTCGGGTAACACTTCTGCCAAAGATTTTTTCCTCCAAACTTAGTTTGTGTGTAAAAGTCGTCAACAAATCTGCCTTGGTTTGCTTGATGTACCCATCGATGGCAGTGGTAATATCTTCTTCCAGAATCAGTTTGAAATCAAGTTTGTCGTAATTGGATTTGCTGATAGTCTCATTGACCGTATTAACCGCAGCTTCCAGTTTCTTATCCATCACCGGGGCTACGTGAATCATGTGAACCGAGGAACCATAAATTTTAGCAAACTCCACAATGATGTCGAGTTCCTTTTGAATATTCTTCAAATCGGATGCATAAACGATGTGTTGCAGGTTGCGATATTGAGCAAACTGGGGAATTGCCAATACCGGTACGTTGCATTCATCTATTACGGAAACGGTAGTACCGCCTAATCGTGCTTTCTTCAACGCAGAAGCTCCCTGCAAACCCATCACCACCATATTGGTTGGATGTTTGGCTACATATTTACGAACCATCTCTGCTACGGTGCGGGCTTTAACAGGTTTAAACTCAATGGAATAATTTCCCTTGATCTGATTCTTTAATTCCTGAACCAATTTATCGCCCTCTTCCTGCGAAATCTGCGCAATTGATTTTTCAATCTGCCTGGATTTGAGGTTGGCTTTTGGCACACCATCCAGCCGTACAATGTTAAGGATGGTAAAATGAGCATGTAACGGCCCGGCCATTTTGAGGGCATATTGAATGGCCACTTTTGAGAGGGGTGAAAAATCGGTTAGCAACACTAGGTTTGGTCCTTTCATGTCCGTGGATTTTGGTCTGCTTAAATTCCAGCCTGATTATAATGAGGATCAAAATTAAGTGGTTTCTTGTTATTGGAGCAAAAAAACTCCTTTGAAGGGTCATTTTGTTACTAAAATGGAAGTTACTTTGCACAATTATTTACCTCGAAGTGTATGAAAAGCGCAAAACTCCTTCTGTCATTCTGCTTTTTTGCCGCTGGTTATTCGGTAGGGGCGCAAAAGATTGATGAAAAAAATATTCAGTCTCACATCAAAATTCTTTCTGCGGATGAAATGCAGGGACGTTTCACCGGTTCGGATGGTGAGCGCATGGCGCTTGAATACATTCAGAAACAGTTCAAGGGTCTAAAGCTCCAGCCTTTGGGCGTAAACAACTCCTATTCACAGGCCTTCCCATTTAAAAGCGGGGTGCATGGCACTGGAACGGAGGGAACCGCGCACAACGCCATTGCATACCTCGACAATGGAGCAGATAAGACCATCATTATCGGAGCACATTACGATCACCTGGGATTGGGAGAGAATGGAAGCTCTCTGGATGCCAATCCGAAAGGAAAAATTCACAACGGGGCTGATGACAACGCTTCGGGTGTAGCCGGAGTGTTGGAATTGGCTCGCTACTTTTCAAAAAACAAGGTAAAAGAAAATAACAACTTCCTGTTTATTTGCTTCAGTGGCGAAGAGATGGGATTGTATGGCTCAAAGTACTTCACCGAGAATCCCACACTGGACTTCAGCAAGGTGAATTACATGATTAATATGGATATGATCGGGCGGTTAAATCCCACCACCAAAGCGATCACCATCAGCGGATCGGGAACCAGCCCGGTTTGGGAGAATACCATCAAGGGTATCACGAACACGGATCTGGTTATTAAGACCGATTCCTCCGGCATTGGGCCTTCCGATCATTCATCTTTCTATCTGAAAAACATACCGGCTCTCCATTTCTTTACCGGCTCGCACAGCGACTACCACAAACCGACCGATGATTGGGATAAAATCAACTATGCCGGTGAAAAAGAAGTGTTGGAGTTAATTATTTCTGTCATTGAAAAATTAGATGCCGAACCTAAGCTGGCCTTCCTTACCACCAAAAATAAATCGATGGGCTCGGCCCGTTCCTTTAAAGTAACGATGGGGGTGATGCCCAGCTATACTTCCGATGTTCCCGGGCTGCTGGTAGACGGAGCTACTGAAGGCAAACCAGCCCACAAAGCTGGTATTCAAACCGGTGATGTGATTACAAAAATCGGTGACTACGAAATCAAGGATATTCAAACGTACATGGATGCATTAGGTAAGTTTGAAAAAGGACAAACTGTGCCCGTTAAGGTCATGCGCAAAAATGAGGAACTAACGTTAAGCGTGACTTTTTAATCCTTTTTTTCAACCGCATGCCCGCCAAATTCATTACGCAGGGCCGCTACGATTTTTCCGGAGAATGTATCCTCCACCTGCGAACGATATCGCATTAACAGGGACATTGTGATCACAGGTGTAGGTACGCCCATTTCCAGGGCCGTTTCAACAGTCCACTTCCCTTCACCAGAAGAGTGCATGACACCTTTTATCGATTCCAGATTTTTATCTTTTTCCAGTGCACGTTGTGTGAGCTCCATGAGCCAACTGCGCACCACAGAGCCATGGTTCCATACCTTAGCAACTGCCGATAGATCTGCTTCCGGAGAATGCCGGTGGAGCACTTCCATGCCCTCTGCAATCGCCTGCATCATTCCATATTCAATTCCATTGTGTACCATTTTGGTAAAATGACCACTTCCGGGTTTGCCAACATACAAATAACCATTCGGCACAGAAATAGACTTGAACAGAGGTTCGCAATAGTCAAATACTTCTTTCTTCCCTCCAATCATGGTACATACACCCTGTAGAGCTCCGCTGACTCCACCACTGGTACCACAATCCAGGTAATGAATGCCTAACTTCTCCAGGTCACGGGAACGTGTTAATGTATCTTTATAATGTGAATTGCCGCCATCGATCACAATGTCGTCAGGCGCCAAATGGTACTTTAAGTTGCTCAACACCACATCAACCACGTTGCCGGCCGGCACCATGATCCAAACTACTCTTCTCCCTTCCAACGCCAACGCGAGATCTCCAATGGTTGGAACCGTAGTAATTCCTTCGGAGGAGATTTTTTCCATGGCCGCCTTATTCACATCAAAGGCAATCACCGAATGGCCTTTGCTTTTGAAATTCAGGGCAAGATTATAGCCCATCTTACCTAATCCGATTAAGCCGATTTGCATTCTCTTCAGGAATAAGTGGTAAAAGAGTTTAGATCTTAGTTTAACAAAGTAAAGGATCGGATTACAGAATGGAAACCAGAGCGGCATTAAATTACCTAAATTGAGATCTGCAATCGATTGATACTGGCTAATTGAGTAGAATTCAGCCTGTTAATTCTCCCCAAACTGTTCTTCCAGGCCTGTATAAAGTCTCTTGAACCGCTCAAACTGGTGGCTGTAAAGCTTAGACAAGGTTTGATTTGGGATGTACGTTTTACCCGCTGGCACTATATTCTTAAAGGGAATATGGAGTGCATTAAACGCTAACCTGGCTGCCCCAATGGCAGAGGCATCATGGGCACCGGTAACGATCAGATTCTTACCTAAAACATCACTTAAAAGTTGAATCCATTCGGGTGCGTGGGTGATCCCTCCGCTCACCAGAACCCGTTTTGCCGAACCACAAACTTCCTCAACACTTTCAACAATCGTCTTGATTTCAAAACAAATCCCTTCCATTAACGCCCGTGCAAAATGATTGCGTGTATGGCGTGGCGAAACATTAAAGAAAACACCCCGGGCCTCAGGATTATAAATCGGAGCCCGCTCTCCCAGTAAAAAAGGCAAGGCAATCAGTTCTTCGCACCCGGGTGGTACTTGCAAAGCATTTTTTACGACCTGAGTCAAATCGGTATCGGATGATTCAAACTCCCGTGCAAACCAATCGAGCACAACAGTTCCATTGTTGGTGGCTCCTCCGGCAATCATTGTGTCGGCATACAACAAATACCGAAATAACTTTCGATCCCGATCCTTTAACTCCAAGGGAGCCACCCTTCGTACCGCACCACTGGTTCCGAGCGTAATCGTCATGGCGTCTTGGTGCATGGCATCGCTTCCCAACTGGGCCAGGCACCCATCGCTTGCACCCAGAAAGAGAGGAGCAGCCTCCTTCCATAAAGGAAAAGAATCCACCACGCCACTTTTTAAATAGATCCGATGATCGGTGGGTACTGGCCTCGAGAGTTTGTCGCTGCCAATGCCGACCAGGGTCAACGCCTCGTTCGACCAGGAAAGTTGCCGGAAATCAAACAGGCCGGTAGCTGAAGCAATCGAGTAATCGACAAGGTATTCTCCGCACAAATGATGCACGACAAATTCCTTGATAGAAATAAACTTAAATGCCCGCTGAATTACTTCAGGTTGATGCTCCTTATACCACAACAGCTTGCAGAGAGGCGACATGGGATGGATGGCCGTACCTGTCTGGTCATGAAGCTGATGACCCAGTTCTGTATTTCGAATAAGCCTTGCTTGTTTTGAACTGCGGGTATCAGCCCACAAGAGCAAAGGTGTTATGGGATTGCCCTGTTCATCAATCGCCATAAAACTGTGCATTGCACTGCTGAGACTTCCAGCGGCAAGCACAAACCCAGACGGGATATCGTGCAGCACCCTATTGATGCTGTGCTTCACAGCATGAAGGAGTTGCCACGGATCTTGTTCAGCGTGTCCCGGATACGGATACCGGGTTGGATAAAAAGATTGGTCGCTTTTCAGCACCTGACCATCGGGCAGCACCGCCAGTACTTTGGTGCTGGTGGTTCCGATATCGATTGCCAAGACAAATGAAGTCACCGATTCTAAGAGTAGAATCAGAAAAATAGAGAAATAAGAGGATTAATAAAACGCGCTTACCGCTTTAGAAATTTATAGGTGCCCCTGAGATTTGCATGATCATCGCGAATGGAAACAAAGTAGTATCCACTTGTTAGATCTTTCACGCGGATTCGTACTTCATACTCATCCACCAACTCCGTTTCCAACTCAATCGAGTTTCCAAGAAGATTGTGTACCGAAAGATTAACCTTTCGGGCGATTGGCGCCTCAAACTTGATGTTAACAACATCCGTGGCGGGGTTGGGGTAAACCTGTATTGATTTGATTGGATCTGGCTTACCTGAAAACGTCCCTTCTTCCCGACTTTGACCGAATACAAGCTGGACGGTCAGCATCATTAAGAGCAGTGCAGAAATGATATTCTTCAGGTTCATGTCAGGAGTAATACGAGTATTTGTACCTCTTAGATGCATTTGGTAAGTCAAAAGTTTAAATTAATTGAAAATAAAAGCAGTGAAATACCGTTTCTATTCAATTTTCTTAAACGCAGCGGGCAAAAATTCAATAATATCCCCCGCAATCAGGGAGTTAATACCCTTTTCGTGAGCAGCCAGATCGCCTGCTAACCCATGCATGTAGGTACCTAAAATGGCGGCTTCCATTGCCGGGTACCCCTGCGCCAGCAATCCGGTAAGGATACCGGTTAATACATCGCCTGTACCACCTGTGGCCATGCCCGGGTTGCCCGTTGCATTAAATGCAACTTTCCCGGAAGGTGAGGCAATGGCTGTGTAAGCACCTTTTAAAAGAACTACTGATTGTAGCCTCTTTGAAAGTGTTTTCAGTTTCTCGAGCTTTTCAAAATCATGTTTCCAGGAACCCACGAGGCGACCAAACTCACCGGGATGAGGTGTAAGAATGGAACCCTTCGGGACGGAGACTAGAAGTTTAGGATTGATTGCCATCAGATTTAGCGCATCGGCATCCAACACCAACGGTTTGTCAGTACTTGCCAGAATTTTTTCGAGTGCCTGTCCAGATTCTGTTGCCAGACCGATTCCCGGACCAATGCCAATGGCATCATAAAACTCTTCAATCTCACGACCCGTAAAATAATCTGGAGATGTGTCCACCGTGGTCATCGCCTCGGGTACTGCAGTTTGGATGATTGAATAACCGCGCTGTGGCACATGTGTTGTCAATAACCCAACTCCCGATCGTAACGCAGCCCGGGCCGCCAGCACACAGGCACCCATTTTTCCGTTTGACCCGGCAATCAACAACGCATGGCCATAATTTCCTTTGTGATCAAACTTATTTCGCAGTTTAAGTATTCTTTTTACCGACTTCAGCACGGTCAGTGAATATTCCGTATCTGTATCCTTCAAAAACTTTTTACTCAACCCAATATCAACCATGTGCCAGTCGCCAACAAATTCATGGTTCCCGGGCATCAAAAAAGCAAGCTTAGGATTTTGAAAAGTAACGGTCTGATGGGCCTTGACAATGGTGCCCTCTGAATGTTGATCGATGCGGATGCCGGAGGGGACGTCCACCGAAATTCGAATCGCCTTACACCGGTTGATATTTTCAATCACGCTCGCATAAATTCCTTCTACCGGCCTTGTTAATCCGGAACCGAACAATGCATCGATTAGAAGTGAGCATTCTGAAAACGGATTGGTTTCTACCAAGGTAGTGATCTCGGTGGGTGTTATCTTGCCCTCCAGTTTCTTAAGGTTACTGTTAAAATCATCCGACTCCTTGCCCCCACCGCGAACAACCCAGACTTTAACCGGGTAATTCCATTCGTGCAACATGCGGGCAATACCCAATCCATCGCCCCCATTATTGCCGGTTCCGCAAATCACACCTATTTTATGGGTTGCATCATAGCGTTCAAAAAGCCAATGGGTAAATGCATGACACGTACGCTCCATCAAATCGTGGGAAGTAACCGGTTCCTCCCGAATGGTGAATTGATCCCAGGCTTTGATTTGTTCAGCAGAGAGAATCTTCATACTGTTTACCGATCTACTTCGCCCAGCACAATGTCAATGGAGCCTAAGATGGCGATCAGATCGGCAATTAAAACTCCCCGGCTAAGTTCCGGCAATACCGATAGATTTACAAATGAGCAGGCGCGCGCTTTACAACGGAATGGAATATCACTTTTGCCATCAGCAATAAAGTAAAATCCCAATTCACCTTTTGGGTTCTCCGCTCGCACATAAAGTTCCTGCGCCTTGGGTCGGATTTTTTTCGGTACCACGGACTGTGGATCAAAGTCGCGGGTACGTTTGTGCTCCCCCTCCAGTTTATCCAGGCATTGCCGCATAATCCGCAACGATTCATAGATTTCACGCACGCGCACCCAGGTTCGATCCCAACAATCGCCAACGGTACCCATTTTACCCTCTCCGATTGGAATTTCAAACTCCAACTCCGGATAAACCGAATATCCATCAACCCTTCGTAAATCAAACCGCAAGCCCGAACCGCGTAACATGGGTCCGGTAATACCAGAATTAATGGCCAGATTCAAAGGCAGCACTCCTACGTTCGCAGTACGATCAATGAATATTTTATTGTTGACCAGCAACGTCTCCAATTCACCAACTTTCGGTGTAAAGTAGTTTATGAATTCCCGGCATCGCTGCTCAAAGCCCACCGGCAAATCATAGAATAAACCGCCAATCCAAATGTAGTTGTACAACATCCGGGCACCACTTACCCATTCCAGCAGGCGTAAGATATGCTCGCGGTCGCGCATGATCCAAAAGAAGGGGGTGAAGGCGCCCAGATCAAGTCCATAGGTTCCAACAGCGATCAAGTGTGAAGCAATCCGGTTCATTTCTGCTACCAACACCCGGATGTATTCAACGCGTTTTGGAATCTGGTCGGTAATGCCCATCATCCGCTCAACGCCCATCGCATAGGCATGTTCCGAATTCATTGCCGCTACATAATCCATGCGGTCTACAAAGGGAATAACCTGATTGTATGGCAATCGCTCGGCATGCTTTTCAAAGCACCGGTGCAGATAACCAATGTGCGGAACGACATCCTTGATGATCTCACCATCGGATAATACCTCCAGTCTGAGCACTCCGTGTGTGGAAGGATGCTGCGGACCTAAATTAATGATCATCTCTTCCGACTTCAGTTCATTATAGTTGAACTTGTTCGGTTCAGAGTCAGTGAGGTTGTCCTCTTTGTAGATATACTGCTGCTCCTTATTCAATTGAAAGTGGACAATGGACAATTAATAATAACAAAATTCCCTATTTAGATTTTGCAGTTTTGATGGAAAAAGTCTGAATCTTTATTCACTCAACACAATCAGTTAACAATCCTTCATCGTTCTTTAACTCAATAATCTTGGAATCAATCAGTAGCCTAATCCAATATTTTGATTCGTTGGCTTCCTTATTCGCTATTGATAATTTATGAATGAAATCCGCTCTCGACTCAGCCTGATTTGCTTCTTCGATTAAAGCCCCAACTGAAGTGCCACTCCTCAAAAGTTGCCTGGATAAAATGTACTCATTCTCAGCTTGAAGTCTCTGGCATAATGAAATGATCTTTAACGCAAAGTGATAACTCTTATCCTTAAGAACATTTTCTCTTCCCTTTATTATCAATTGCTCATTGTCCATTTTCCACTAATTAGTACTCAATTTTCACGCCCCTATAAGTTTCATCCTGTTGATAATCTTTAAGCAGGGGAAATCCATTCCAATCGGCTGGCATGAGAATTCTTCTCAAGTCAGGATGATTCTTAAATTGGATTCCAAACATATCATACACTTCCCGCTCCAACCAGTTGGCCGACTTCCACACCGGAACCAGGCTCTCAACCGCTGCTTGCTCGCGTGATAAAACAACTTTTATAGACAACGAGAAATGGAATGGAATGGAATATAAATGATAGACTACTTCAAGGGTTCCAGCTTCCGGCCCCCGGTCCACTCCGCTGATATTCGAAAGCATATCAAAATATGTATCCGGATGCGTGCGAAGTTCAGAGCAGACACGAAACAATGTTTCCTTCGGAACAACATAACCCGCGGGGGTTGAATTCGGGATTTCAGACACTGGTTCTCCAACAACCCGGCTAATCAATTCCTTAATACGTTCTTTATGATCCGACATGGAGTTTTGTATTTAACAGTCGTTCAATGGCCACGGGTTTTACGCGACTTTCATTTCGGATTTTTTCATGCAATTTCAAGATTCCACCAATCAATGCTTCCGGCCGGGGCGGACAACCCGGAACATAAACGTCAACAGGAATGATCCGATCCACTCCCTTTACCACATGATAGCCATGTTGCCAATAGGGACCACCGCAGTTGGCGCACGAGCCCATCGAAATCACGTACCGGGGCTCGGCCATTTGTTCATACAGCTGCTTGATGCGGTCGGCCATTTTAAATGTTACCGTACCGGATACAATCATCACATCGCTTTGACGCGGAGTTGCCCTTGGCACCATGCCGAACCGATCCATGTCGTAAACGGTACTTCCCGTGCTCATGAATTCAATGGCACAGCAAGCCAATCCAAAGGTCATTGGAAATAAGGAAGACAGCCGCGACCAATTTAATAAATCATCGATCTTGGTGATGATCACCCCGCCTTGTTCAAATTGTTGATCCAATAGCCCTTTCATAACTGTTTCTCCTCACCCTTGTGTCCGGAATATCTTTTGTTTAATAACTCATACATTTCAGGAGGTACCGGGGATGAAACATCCGTGGTTTGAGGTTTTGATTTTACCCAATCGAGGTGGCCCATTCGCCACGCATAGGCCAATCCAAACACCAGGACAATTATAAAAATCAACATTTCCACCAAAGCAAACCACCCCCAGGCGCCTGCTGTTTGAGTGTTTAATTCTTCATTTGCAAATACAACCGACCATGGAAAAAGGAATACAATCTCCACTTCAAATAAGATGAAAACCAGAGCAAGTACATAAAAGCGAATATTGAACTGAACCCAGGCCGGCCCCTGTGCGGTCTCTCCACTTTCATAGGATGCCAGCTTTTGCGAATTGGGACGACTTGGGCGAAGAAGACGTGATACAAAAAGGGCAGCTACAACAAAAAGCACACCTCCGATCAGGAACAGGAGAATCTGATAAAACACGGGAACCGAACCGGAATCAACACTCATGCTGGCCAAAGATACAGGCAAATAACACTACCCCAAAGCTGGATTATAGATTACTTGTAGTAAAAGTATCTCCCTGTGATAAATCCCCGTATCAAATCCTTTTTTGAACCAACGTTGCCGTTGCTCGGAAGTTCCGCGTGTGGATGAATCGGGCACCACAAATCCGCGCGCTTGATTTTGCAGCCGGTCATCCCCAATCGCGCTGGCAGCATTCATGGCTTCTTCATAGTCGCCTGACTCCATTATATTGTTCTGATTGTTTTGATGGTGAGCCCACACCCCGGCCAGAAAATCGGCCTGCATTCAAGCCGGTCGGAGAGTTTGTTATAGTCTTCTACTTTGTCTCCGGCCACGCCATTGCATGTAACTGAATTTAGAGGGAAGGTACAAGCAGATTTCACACCTTCAACAAAAAAGCGATTCCCTGAAGTTTAACCAACAGGGGAATAGACACTATGACAATAGCCTGGTTACTGCGTAGGCAACACAAATACAGGAGCCATTTCAGAACGCCAATCGCTTGTGAGCTTTTTCTGCCCTGAGCCATCCCGGTTTCGCAAATAGATGTCAAACATATTCCCTTTCTTATTGGAAACATCGAAAGCCAGCCATTCACCATCTGGCGACCACGCATGCCAGCCTTCGCTTAACGTATCGGTTGTAATTTGTTTTACATTCGAACCATCGGGCGACATAGTAAAGATATTATGTTTTCCTTTTTGTCTGGAGATGTATGAAATAATGTTTTGATTGGGTTCCCAGAAAGGCGGCCCCGCATGGTAACTATGCCATTGTGCTGTGGTGTCATCCGGATAGTGAGTCAACTGTTTTAAGTTGCTACCATTTGCATCCATGATCCAGATTTCTGCTTTTTCGTCCTGGTAGTTTCTTCGGTTTTTACGATGACGGAATACAATCTGATTTCCATCGGGTGAAAAATGAGGATCTGCAAAAGAGGCGGCCGTATCGGTAGTGAGTTGAGTATACCTGCCGGTTATTACATCCACCAGGAATAACTGAAACCGAATTTCCTTTCCGATTCGACCGGATACAATCAATTCTTGGCCATCATCACGACTGCTCATCCAGGAGTCTTCCAACCGAAGGTCTGTAATTTTCCGAACGTTATTTCCATCGGCATCCATCTCATACAAAAAGTACATTCGATGGATGGTATCGCGATCCGAAATAAAGTAGAGTTTGTCCTTCCATGCATAATAAACCCATTCAACACCCGGTGTATTGGAAACATTTTTTTGCCCGGTACCATCGGCATTCATGACAAAGATTTCGTAATTGTCGTTTGCCGTATCATAATTCACATTGTAAGCAATCTTGTACTCCGAAACATCGGCTTTCGGCTTGGTATTTGAACAACTTATCATTGCTCCGATACTGGCCATTACAACGAATCCCAGTATCTTTTTCATTTCCAAGCAGCAATAATTACTCCCATAATGGTTAAGGCAACAATACTATAACCCGCATTAATCAGGAATAACTTAAACGATTTTCTTTCAAACAAATAATGTGTGCCAACAAAGGTAGCCACCCAGCCGGCTCCGGCCAGAAAGCCCCACAACGCACCCATGGTGGGATCACTTTCGGGCCCCATAAACATGGCAAGGTTCACCGCAGCAATTAATCCGAGCACGAAAGCCAGTCCAAAAATCTTCAACATGTTTCCGCCCTTCAGGCTTTCTTCCGTAAATCCATTTTCCTTCATCCAGGCTTTACCGAATAAGGCAGGTGAATACCACAATCCACCAATCAGAAAGGTAGAAAGTGCAGCGGCTATAATGGCGAGGTAGTTTAATTGTACGTCCATACAGGTAGGGTTTAAGGTGAGGGTTATGTTTGTGTTCTCATATTCATTCTAAGATCCTTCCGGTATGTAAATAATGATTGATCGCTACCTTCCAGTCTTGTAGATTATCCGCAAACACTTGTTCTAGCATTTCCTTGTTTCGCTGATTCCCCGCAGCATTCAATCCTGTATAGGAGTACGTAACGGTTACAATTGTGTCCTGCAGTTCCGCTTCACACTGAACCGTAATAAACCAAACACGGTTTGCTGTTGAGACCGTGTACTCGATCCGGTGTTTTTCCGGCTGATAGTTCGATACGATCCACAAATACTCCGGCTCATCGGTATGCTTACCGCTGGTCTTGAATACCATCTGCTGCTCAATCTCAGGATGATTGGAATAGATTATTTCCGGATTCCAACCCGCGGCCCACTCCTTTTCACGAATGGGCCCAAACAATGGAAAGACCGCCTGGATGTGACTTTGCACATGAAAGGTTGCCGTACGAGCCACTCGTTCATAGGACTGGGTTGATCGCTCGGCTGTTAGTATTTCGGTTAACACAAATAGAATTAATTATACCCTTGTAGAATCACACCTTGAAATTGCGAACTTTAACAACACGAAATTTGAATCCGATACCCAACCGGAAAAAAACGTGACTGAACCGGAAACAAAACAGGAAATTCACGAGGATGTACAACTCAACGATCGCACCATGCGGCTTGTGGGCATTCCTTTTTTCGGAATTGCCATTCCCAACCTGACAGGATTGTTCGGTACCCTGACCTGGCAGGATGGCCGCTATTGGCTCGGTTATCTTTACTTTATTCTGCTTGCCTTCCTAATCTGGCAAGGAAACCGGTATCTGCTTTTTCGCACCCGAAAGCGATTCACCTGGTTTGATAAGCCGATCGAAAAGCTGGTGTTATTATTTATGAACAATATCTTCTATACTACGCCCCTGACAATTGCATGGTTATGTATGTGGTACAATTTTGCAGGGTTTAGTGCTATTAAATGGGATGTTATACTGATTGTGGCGCTTGTGAATGTGATTTGCGTATTGTTTGTCACGCATGTCTATGAAACCGTTTTTATGGTGAAAGAGCAACAAAACGAACAGGTGAAAAACTCAGAGCTGCAGCGGGCGAAAGCAGAAGCGGAGCTGGCGGCACTTAAAAATCAGATCGACCCGCATTTTATGTTCAATTCGCTCAACACGTTAACGCATTTGATCAAAGTAGACTCCACCAAGGCCCTTGAATTCACCGAAAACCTGGCGGAAGTGTACCGGTATATTTTGAGTCAAAAAGATCAAACCCTGGTATTATTGGATGATGAACTGGACTTTACTCATAAATACACCGATTTATTACACCTGCGTTTTGGTAATGCTTTGATCATAAAAAAACAATTCAACGGTTCAGACGGCAAGGATTTTCTAATCCCTCCCACTTCCGTCTTTGTTGCTTTTGAAAATGCTGTAAAGCACAACGAAATCAGCGAGCACACCCCGATGCAGATTCAGGTGAACGTGGAAGCCGGGAACCTGATCATCAGTAATACGATTCGCGAACGCAGCAGCCGGCATTCCTCCAGGATTGGTTTAAAAAATCTGGATGAACGTTTTAAGTTGATTACAGGAAAGGGTATTTCAGCCGGAAAGGAAGGTGGACAGTTTGTGGTTAAATTTCCGTTGACACCTATACGTGGATAAATTCCAACCTTTGCATGACCGTTATCATTATTGAAGATGAACTTCCTGCCCGGGCCAAATTACTGAGCATGTTGCTGGAAATCGATCCGGCCATCCGGGTAGTGGCCCAGTTGGGCAGTGTAAAAGATTCGCTTGAATGGCTCCACAAAAACCGGGAGCCTGACCTGGCCTTTGTCGATATTCAACTGTCGGATGACCACTCCTTCGATATTTTCAGGAAACATCCGGTAAAGTTTCCGGTCATTTTCACTACTGCATACGACAGGTACTTGCTCGAGAGTTTTGAATTCAATTCCATCGATTACCTGCTCAAACCAATCACCGAAGAAAAGCTGAAACGTTCACTTGAAAAAATGAAAACACTTCAGCAGCATTTCTTGCAGGGAAATATCCTGAAACTAATCCAACAGCAACCCCCTACAAAAGGAAGGCTGGTGGCACGCAAGGGCACCGAGTTTATTGCTCTTAATGCCGAAGAAATTGCCTACTTCTTTACGGACCACAAAATTGTGTTCGTGCGCGACTTTCAGGGACGGCAAATGATCGTTGATAAAAACCTGGGTGCGTTGGAGACCGAACTGGATAAAAACATTTTCTTCCGATTGAACCGGAAATTTATTGCCCATCAAAAAGCCATTGATCGTTTTAAACCCGAGAGCGGTAAAATCCAGATTTACTTAAAGCCCGAAATGAAAGAAGATGTTTTTGTCAGCAAGGAAACTGCCCCCGAGTTCAGAAAGTGGATCGGAAGTTAACGCTCTCAATAATCTAAAAATGTCCTATTAACAACTACCGATGTTGATCGATCAGGATCACATTCCCATCGGGATCATGAATGACAAAACTGGCAGGTCCTGTAGTATTTTCATCAGCTTCTGAATCCAACTTAATTCCATTCTCTTTTAGACTCTTTTGAATTAACCGAATGTCGTCAAACGGATCCACCTTGTTTGCATTTTCATCCCACCCGGGATTAAATGTTAACATGTTGCCCGTAAACATTCCTTGAAATAATCCCACAAGGGCATTGCCGTTTTTCATGATGAGGTAGCGGTGTTCCATACTTCCTGCGAAAACATGAAATCCAAGATGTTCATAAAATTGCCTTGATACAGGTAGATCCTTCACACTCAGGCTGATTGAAAATGCTCCTAATTTCATGGTGCAACGTTTATTTTGTGGACTGCTTCTTCAAGGTTTTCTCATAAATGGCAATCCATTCTTTGGGTTTTACCTTTGAGGCCAGTGCTCCGAATAACGTTACCGGAACATCCTCCGGCTTTTTAAACCGAATGCACGACTTACCCATATCCAGTTTTTTATCACTGTATTTGCGCCACTCTTTCACAAACCAATCGTGCAATAAACCCTGGTAAATCGCCATGTGATACACGGCAATGTGATTTTTCTGCGAAGCAATGCTCATAAAAGGCAAGGCATCCTGAGGATTGCAATGATAGCCAGCCGGGTAAATTGTATGGGGCACGACATAACTGATCATGCCATACTGCATGGTCTCTTCAAAACCTTTCGGAAGATTTGCTTTAATCTCCTTCCGCAAGGCAGCGATGATTTCTGCGCGCTCATCGGGTAAGGTTTTAAGGTATTCGAAAACTGAAGGTGCCTTTGATTGCATACGGGTGGATTTATTGGGTTGATGGTGGAAGGAACTCGCGTTTGCGCAACAAACCGGCACTGACCAGGGTAATTACAATACCCACCGGGAAAATTTCCAACAAGGTCATTCCAAAACGAATAAACGGATTTTTATACATCAACCAGAGCTGATCCTGCTTTGCTATTTCAGCAGTTAATTCGGCCTCATTTGTAATCTCTTGCTTGAGATTCTGAACATAATATTCCTTCATCTTTTCTGTAAAGCCTTGCGAAACGGTGCGGTAGGCGACTTCCCACGAAAGGGCATAGATGATGGATGCCACTGCGGTAATGAGAATACCTATTTTAAATGCTTTCCAAAAACCGAGTGAGCCAGAAGCATAGGAATCGCGATAGGATTTGATGCCAAAGAAAATCAGTGAAAGGGCAATAACCATAGAGGTATAGCCCACCCACATGCCGTTATCGAAGTTGATTGTGCCGTTATCATAAAGCGGGGCCGTAATAAAGAACATAGCCCCCACGATTGCCCCTGCAATTGAACCATAAACCAGAATGACTTTTTTCATATGCGTTTAGTTTTTGCCCAAACCAACACCGGCCTGGCTCAAAATCCCTCACCTGAACGGGTGATTTATGGAAATATAATAGAAATAGTAAGAAAGTATGATTGGCTACTGGCAGGCAGAAACCACTATCTCAGGGTATCAACCTCAACTCCTTGGCTTTTTGTATTGCCTGTGTTCTCCGGCTTACTTCCAGTTTCAGGAAAAGATTGGAAGTATGGGTTTTAATGGTGTTTAGAGACACGAAAAGCTTATCCGCTATTTCCTGGTTGCTCAGCCCGCGGGCCATCCATTCCAACACCTCGTGCTCCCGTTTGCTGATGCCGAGGCGATCCAATGCCGCCTGATTCAGGACAAACGCTGGCCCCACCGTTACCGTAATCACCTTTTTTCGGGTAAGTTTTAACCCCGCCCAGATTCCCAGCGCTGTAAAAACCAACGCCACAATCCCTACATAAAATTCGATGGACAGGTCGCGCACAACCATGCGGTACTCCAGGTATTTGAGCAGGAAAACAATGCCAGCTAATGCGAGGCCATAAATAATAACGGTACGAATCATTTGAGGGCTAAACCCCTTGTTGCTTGACAACAAAAGTAATCGGTGCATTGCGTGTATGCAATCAAGGCTACTTTCCCGGCATCCGGTTCAGGGCATAGCTGAAATCGGAGTTTCCCACGCGCAGTTGCTTTTCATCATTCAGAAAAAGCAAGACATGCTCACCTGCTTTAAAAAAATATACCGTCTGGTTCAGCGTTGGAAGTTTCAGCTCCAATACCGGAACCTGGAGGCTGGATGAGATCATGCGCCAGGATCCCTTGAGCGTATTCTGATCCCGGTAGTTAATGGTTAACAATTCGAAGGTGCCTGTCTCAGGAGTTGTGTTGAACAGTTTGAGCCGCCATTTCATTTTAATACACTCGGGTGTGTAAGCGATGCGAAACACCGGTGCCAATTCATCGCACGGGGTGCGTCCATCAAAAACTCCGGCTGTCATTCCCATCAAACCGGGCATCGGTTCAATATTGGTTGAAGGTATGACTTTTGGCGTCCGGTTAAGTAGATAACTAAACCCGCCATTGCCAACTAACAATTGTCCATTCTCATCAGCCAGGTGGAATAAGTTATCATTTAGCACAACCAGGAACAAATCCTGTTGCAACTCGGGGCTTTGCAAGCGATAAAACGACTCATCGGATTGGAACGTTCCTGTAATCTCCCGTCTGGTGCCCCCTCCTTTAAACCCATTGGTGTTGGGTTGCGACTCCCCAAACGTAACGGCCATCTGGAACCTCTTGTTTCCGTCATCCAGTTGCAGGCGCCATTTGATAAACTCACAGTTTTCTTTCTCGGGAACCGCAAATGCTTTACGCATGTCTGTATCGCAGGGGGTACTGCCCACAAAAATTGCAAGCGCGTCCGGGTCAATATTTGGCACCAACGAAGCCCCGGCCAGAAGCACCAACAAAAAATACTTCAGAAATTGCATGATTAAAACTAAGCAATTGCCTGATCTCAACACTGCCTATCGGCTGACGTGTCCATTTTTCTTGACCAAGGGATAAAAAGGTCAAAAAATCTTAGCCATCATGTCGTAAAGACTGAACCGGATTAGCTACCGAGGCCTTCAGGGATTCATACCCAACTGTTACCAAAGTAATCAAAGCAATCAAGCCGACCGCGCTTCCAAAAATAAACACCGACAAATCGATCCGGTAAGCAAAACTTGCCAACCATTGGTTGGAGAGGAAAATGGCTACCGGCACTGCGATTAAGGACGCAATGATTAGCAACCGGATAAATACCGAGAGCAACAGCATCAGAATCTGACCATTGCTCGCCCCCATACTTTTACGAATTCCGATTTCTTTGGTACGCTGCCCGGCCATGAAGGAGGCCAGACCGTATAGGCCTACACACGTGATCAGGATTGCCAACCAGGAAAATTTTTCGGTGAGATTAGCCACCTGCACTTCATTTTCATACATGCGCCCGAATTCTTCATCCACAAACCAATAGTCGAACCCGAAATTCGGAAACACTTTTTTCCAGGTAGTCTCGAGAAAAGCAATCTTTGATTGAATTTGACCGGCCGGTAAACGCACATGAATGATCCGATCCACCGAATGCGGCTTGGGTGAGATGGCCAATGGCTCAATTTTCTTCTTCATCGACTGGTAGGCGAAATCCTCCACCACACCTATGACAATTCCGGTTATGGGGGCTTTCGTGGAATCGGGCATGGAATAACCCATGACATAGTCTGGACGCACGATTGTTTTACCTACGGCCTCTTGCGGAGTGAGGTTCAAAGCCTGCACCGCTGACTCATTTAGTAATACCGCCATTGAATCCGCCAGATTTTCCGGATCAAAATCGCGGCCGGCTATTATTTTCAGGTTAAACGTAGATGGAAAATCGTAATCGCCATTCAATTGAAACCACTCATGCTTTTCCTCGCTGATTTCAGGAAACTGCATCTCCATTCCGAGAGGTCCGAAGAAATCCAGTCGCGGCAAATGATTGGCAAGGGTTACCTGTTGTATTTCCGGATCGGATAAAACCTGATTTTTAAAGCTCAGGTATTGCTGATCATTGGCCGGGCCATTGAAGCCCCCATACCTGATGGATAGCACCTGCTTGCCGGCTTCATTTAATTTGGAATTCTTCATCAAATCCATTTGCCGCACAACAATGATCGTCTCGGTGAGCAAGGTAACGGCCACGATAAACTGGAGGGTAGTAAGAAACTGACGGAATCGCGTAGATCCCTTGCCGAAGGCAAACTTCCCTTTCAATACCGAGGCCGGTTGAAATCCGGATACAAAAAGTGCCGGGTAACTGCCGGCCAGCAACGTTACGAAAACGATAACCCCGATCAGGACCAACATCATGGTGCCATTGAAAAGATGCAGTACAGAAAATGATTTTCCAGTAAGGTTGTTGAACTGTGGGATGAACAAAGCCACCGTCAGCAAAGCAATCACGGCTGAGATCACTACCAGCACAAACGACTCCATCATAAACTGAAAAAACAATTGGATCCGGAACCCGCCAAACGTCTTGCGCAAGCCGATCTCGCGGGCACGACTTGCAGACCTGGCTGTGGCGAGGTTGATGTAATTGATACAGGCCACCAGCAGAATCATAAGCGCAATAGTCACAAACACATACATGTATTTGATATCGGCTGTTTTGTGATCAATTGTCCAATCCATTTCCTGGTCGAAATGTATCTCCGTGATCTTCCTGATCACGGGGGTAAACGTGATGTCCCACTTGTTCTTTTCAATAATTTCATTGGCGCGGGCCTGCAAATCTGCCTTGATGGTTTCAATCTTGGCCGGATCATCGCACACGAAATACGATTGGGTCCAGAATCCATTGTTACCATCGCCCATGGCGGTATTCAGTACATTTTCCAGGTCGGGTATAAAAGGTTTCAAGGCCAAAATGTTGGCTATGTATTTGGGTTTTATGTGCGAGTTGGAGGGCAAGTCTTCGATCACCCCGGTAACCATCATCTCCACAGTCTGGCCATTGGTTACCCACGCATGCGAAACGGAGACTATTTTGTTAATGGGGTCCTCATCGCCAAACAATTCCTGAGCAGCCGATTCGGTTAAAAGCAGGGAATTGAGCTCTTTCAGGGGCTGGGCCCCGCCTTTTACCAGGGGCAGATAAATTATATCCAATACCGATTGTTCGGCCCAGATGATATCTTCGGTTAGAACGATCCGTTCCTTCGCAACATAGTTGATGCTGGTAGGCATACCCCAGGACGTATAGCTGGCAATGCCGCCAATACCCTCATAATTGGATTGAATGAAATTATCCCATCCGGCCGGGGCATAGGGTGCTGCTTCGACATTGCCATTGGGGAACTGGACTTTGTACCCCATCCGGTAGGTGTTAGCCGCATACGGATGCATGGTGTCGAAGGTGAGTTCATCCGTAACATACAAAAGGATGAACAGGGCGGAAGCCAACCCTACGGCCAGGCCCAGCATATTGACGACCGCATAGCCGCGTTGGCGGAGAATGTTGCGGAGGGCCAGCAAGAAGTAGTTGTAAATCATAACACAAATTGCGTTAGCGTAACGAATGGGTGATGCTTAGAGTACGGTAACCGTTGGGATCAGGATGAGTGTATGACTGAGAAATTACAACTTGTTACAATTGGTGACAGTTGGGGCGAGGGGGTGGGATTGTTTATCTTTCGAGAGTAGCCTTGTGCGAAGTGAATAGAACCTAGTTCCAGAAGTAACCCTGAGCTAATGGCCCCAAGATTTTACGCATTTCAATTGCTCTTCCTGGTGCCCGGGCTGACTTTGATCATAGTTAGCATATACATTCCGTTTGACTACTTCTACAAGCAGATTGCCTGGACGCGAACCGAAGCGCTTTTTCTGGAACAAATCGTGCCGGAGAACCTACCGGAAACCGCATACATGGTGTTTGAATTTACTGATCAATTGGGCACTGTCTACCGGGTCCACGAAGGCTATGACAATACCGTTATCGAGGGCAGCGATGATCATCATTTTCTGCTGTACTATAATCCATCCAATCCTAACCAATTCGTAATGGTAAACCCGGGCCGTTACATGGTACTCCTGTTTGGCCCGTTTGGATTGTTGCTGTGTTATTTTGGTTGGCCTGAAAAGAATCTGAAAATAAATATTAATTTAATGGGAAGAGAAAATAAATTCGTTTGGTAACTAAAAGGTCTGGCACAATATAACAACTTAGAGACAGGCATATTAAACTTATATACTGTTCTATTTTTTGTTTTCTTTAATTAAATACGCTCCTGCAATTGCCATTATCCCAAAGTAAAGAGGCAAGAGTGAAGTATAGCCTCCTCCTGTACCGCCAATAAACCCAGTCCAAGCCGACAAAAAGAAAGGAGACGTTATATTAAAAACTTTCAATTCTTGACCAAAATAAATTTGTAATACAAAAAGAGCCACGCTTAATATGGGCGGGATTAGAAGTATATACCCTATTACTTTCTGTATAATCGAGTCTTTCATACGGAAGCATTGAAATATGTACAATTGATTATTGAATCAATTTCTTATCTTCAGCCATCAACAAGTTTAGAAATAAATGTTGCATTTGCAATGCAAGAATAAATTCTTCAGGTCTACTTGATCCAATAGAAAATAAAATACCACTAATATGTCAGGTAGAAATACCAGCTGAAAAAATTAAGAAGAATGAAACAAAGAGGAGAGTTTGAGTGAGTTAATCTTTCAGGATATAATTCTTTGACAAATAAATCGTAATGCTTTCTTATTGCAGTAAATGCAAACGGTTTGAACTCAACTAAGTTTCCATTACTTATTGGAATCAGATACAGGCGATCTGTATAGGACATATTATCTATAAAGTAGATATACTTATTAACAACTTCTGTTTTTATAATTAATAAGAAGTGTTCCTTATCGTCCTCCATTAAATCTGATTCTTTCACTCGCTTTATAAATTCTGCAAGTGGGTCATAGTGATAAATCCCACTTTCAGCAAAAAGCTGGAGAAAAGATGCAATTTTTTTATAAGAACAACCAATCTCATAGAAATTATATTTATCAGAATTTCCCATGTGGTGAAATCGAATATCATCCTTATAATGTTTGTCATTGCCTAAGTCAACGTGAAATCGCCAAAACATCTCAGGCAAATCAATGGGTTTGTAGGTTAAAATATTATCGATCTTACCACTTAATGATTTAATTAGTGAATCGTACTCGCGTTGAAAATTTGGTTTGAGGTTCTGACTATGGATAACTTTATTCTGCTTTATTAAAACAAGTAAAGTCCAAGTATATATTCCTATTGATATAATTGTTGCAATTGGTGTAACTATATTATTAAAATTGTCATCATCAAAAACTAGGTGAAGCCCATTTGAAAACCATGACCTAACAACAATATCTCCGATTAATAGTAAACATGCCGCCATTAGAAGAATTACAATTAAGTACTTTCTCATCCAAAGCATAAAGAAGAATAATTTACGAATTCGAATTGGTTATCTAACAAATAACCTCTAGTCAATTTAGGTTGCCTGACCACCATTTAATCAAATACCCATAACTATTATCCATTGCCTCACCCCGCCCACCCCTCTCTGTCCAAGCTCCGGTATTGTATCGCTTCTGCTAAATGTTCAATCTTTATTTCCTGGGTGCCTGCCAGATCGGCTATGGTACGGGATACTTTTAAAATCCGGTCGTAGGCGCGGGCGCTGAGTCCCAACCGTTCCATGGCTGTTTTCAACAGGGTGCGGCCGGCATCGTTGATCACACAAATGTCTTTCACCATGTTGCTGGGCATCATGGCATTGCAATAAATGCTTTTCTGATTCTTGAACCGCTCGCTTTGAATTTCGCGGGCCTTCACCACGCGGGTGCGAATCTCTTCGCTGGTTTCATTCTTGCGCTGCGTAGTCATCTGGTCGAAACTCACCGGCACCACCTCCACGTGCAGGTCAATGCGGTCGAGCAGCGGACCGCTTACTTTGCTTAGGTACCGTTGCACCACACCCGGTGCGCAAACACATTCCTTCTCCGGATGATTGTAGTATCCGCACGGGCACGGGTTCATGCTGGCCACCAGCATGAAGTTGGCCGGATAATCAATGGAAACTTTCGCGCGCGAAATGGTGACTCGTCTTTCTTCCATGGGCTGTCGCATCACTTCCAACACCGTGCGCTTAAACTCAGGCAACTCATCCAGAAACAATACTCCGTTATGGGAAAGCGAAATCTCACCGGGCTGCGGATTGCCACCTCCGCCCACCAGGGCTACATCGCTGATCGTGTGGTGCGGGCTGCGGTACGGCCTTGTGGTTAGCAAGGTGGCATCGGCACCGATCTTACCGGCCACCGAATGGATCTTAGTCGTCTCCAGCGCTTCATTCAGTGTCAGTGGCGGCAAGATTGATGGCAACCGTTTTGCCAGCATGGTTTTGCCGGCTCCGGGTGGGCCAATCATGATTACATTATGTCCTCCGGCAGCCGCAATCTCCAACGCCCGCTTAATGTTTTCCTGACCTTGCACATCTTTAAAATCGGCTTCGTAATTGTTGAGTTTGCTTTGAAACACCTCGCGGGTGTCGATCACCAACGGCTCAATCTGCTTTTTCTTTTCAAAGAAGGCGATGGCTTCCTGCAACGTATCAACCCCGATAATGTCCAGGTTGTTGACGATCGCTGCTTCGCGGGCATTGGCTTTCGGCAAAACAAATCCCTTAAACTCTTCTTTGCGCGCCTGGATGGCGATGGGCAATACCCCTTTGATGGGCCGAAGAATTCCATCCAACGAAAGCTCGCCCATGATTACATACTGATCCAGGTCTTCGGCCCCGATTTGTTCGCTGGCCTTTAATACCGCGAGGGCAATCGGCAAATCATACGCGCTCCCTTCCTTGCGGATGTCAGCCGGGGCCAGGTTAACAACTACTTTGTTTCGGGGAACGAAATACTTCAGACTCTTAAAGGAGGACTCTACCCGATGTTGACTCTCTTTGACGGCCGTATCTGGCAATCCACTCATGTGAAAATCCTTGCCCTGCGTAACGTTTACTTCCACGGTAATGGTGCGGGCATCAACACCATGAACAGCGCTGCCAAAAGTCTTTGCAACCATGAATTGATTTCAGATATCGAATTTAAAATTTCAACATTCAGCTTGTAAACCGGATTGTCGAATATAAATAATCCGATGGAAAGAATCAGGAATTAGCCAACAACTTCCTTCTCAATAAGCAGGATCAGGATGTGGATAATCTTGATGTGCACTTCCTGAATGCGATCGGCATAGCCGAAGTGGGGCACCCGCAATTCGATGTCGGCCAGGGGTGCCAGCTTGCCACCATCTTTTCCGGAAAGGATGATCACCGTCATTCCCTTTTCTTTGGCGACCTGCGCGGCCCTGATGATGTTGGGTGAGTTGCCGCTGGTGCTGATGCCCAGCATCACATCACCTTTGTTGCCGAGCGCTTCGATATACCGTGAGAACACAAATTCATATCCATAATCATTGCTTACACAAGACATGTGACTGGGGTCGCTTACGCAAATGGCTGGAATGGCCTTGCGATTATCCCGGTAACGGCCGGTGAGCTCCTCCGCAAAATGCATGGCATCACAATGAGAGCCTCCGTTTCCGCATGAGATTATTTTTCCGCCCTGCCTGACCGAAGCGGCAATGGCTTTGGCAGCTGATTCGATCTGCTTCAGGTTTTCTTCGTTGTTGATAAACTGCTGAAGAACCTCCGCTGCCTGCTTAAGTTCCGTGGCGATGAGTGAAGAATAACTCATGATTATTTATTGCCAGTGGCTGGAGATTCCTTGGGGGTGCCAGGCTGTTGCAGGTCATACACCTTTGCCTTGAGGGTGTTGTTCTCGTGGCGCAAGGTGTCATGTTCTTTCTGTGAATTCTTATTATCCAGCCAGGACCAAACAAAGTCAACCAGAAAGAGAATAATACCCAATACCGCACCGTACTTCATGAGGGAGATCCTGCTGTAAAGTTGAGACAGGATGCCAAAGTCTTCTTTATTCGATTCAATGTAGATTACAAAGATCAGAATGATCAGGTGATAGACCCCGAAGATGGCAAAGAAGATGCGTCTGCGTTGATTCATTATTTGCACAATATAAAAAAACAAACTTATGCTTTTTAGTCAAAAGCAAAAATTGCAATCCGGTCAAAAACCTTGCATGCTTACCGGTCGGCAGTTTGAATAGCCACCAATTTGCGATAGAGGCCATTCTGGCTGTTTAATTGATCATGACTTCCCCGCTCCGAGATTCCGCCATTTTGTATCACTACAATTTCATCAGCATGCTGAATAGTGCTCAACCGGTGCGCAATTACGATGGAGGTCCGGTTTTTCATCAAATTAAACAACGCCTCCTGAACCAACTTCTCTGATTCAGAATCGAGGGCGGAGGTGGCCTCATCCAATATGAGGATGGGTGGATTTTTTAGCACCGCCCTGGCGATGCTGAGTCGTTGCCGTTGGCCCCCGGAAAGTTTGGATCCACGCTCCCCGATCAGGGTTTGGTAGCCTTGCTCGGTTTGCATGATAAAATCATGGGCGTTGGCAATCCTGGCAGCTTGCATGACATCTGCTTCGCTTACATGGGGCATACCGAACGCGATGTTGTTGAAGATGGTGTCATTGAAAAGAATCGATTCCTGCGTTACCACGCCTATTTGTTGGCGAAGTGATTCAAGTTCATAATCGCGCAAGGAAACATCATCGAGCAGAACATCTCCTTCGGTAGGATCATAAAACCGAGGCACCAGATCAGCCAGGGTAGATTTACCGCCACCGGAGGGACCCACCAGCGCCAGTGTCTTGCCCTTTTCAATGGTTAAATTGATATTCTTCAAAACAAATTCAGTTTCGTAGGCAAACGAAACGTTGTTAAAACGAATCTCTTTTTCAAAGGACTTGAGAACCGTAGCATTGGGTTTGCTTTTAATGGCCGGCACCTGATCGATGAGTGCAAAAATCCGTTTGGCAGACGCTGTGCCGCGTTGCAGAGAGGTAATCCCATTGGAAAAGCTTTTTGCCGGTTGCATGATCATGGCGAACACACCCAGAAATCCCAGAAATGACTCAGGCTTCAGTGAAGAGGATTCGGACAGCACGAGGTTGCCACCAAAATAAATGATCCCGGAAACGATCATCACGCCCAACATTTCAGAAACCGGGGCGGATAGCTCATTTTTATAGGCCATCGATTTCGATGTTTTCCGATAAAACGCAGTTTCCCGTTCAATTTTATCAACTACAAAATTGCGGGCATTGAAGGCTTTGATCACCCGCATTCCGCTAAAAGTCTCATCCAGAATACTAAGAATTCTTCCCAACGACTCCTGGCTTTGAGTGGCTTGCTTTTTCAGTCGCTTGATAATCTCGGCTACCGCCCCGCCTGTTAAGGGCAGTACCAATAAGGTGAATAATGTTAACTGCGGTGAAATGGTAAACAACACAAAGAAATACACAATGATGGTGATCGGTTCACGCATTACTGCTTTTAAACTATTCATGACGGCATTCTCCACTTCATTAACATCATTCGTAAACCGCGAGATCAAGTCTCCCTTCCGCTCGGTATTGAAATAACCAATGTGTAACTGCGTTACTTTGGTGAAAATATCCATGCGAATGTTCTTCACCAGATCCACTCGGATTTTAGTGGCAATTACACGCTCTAAAAATTTAAAGGCATTGGAGAGTACCACGGTGGTAACAATTAGCCCACAAATAAAAAGCAGCGCACTTAGTTGGCCATTATTTTTAATGATGGTTAAAAAATAGTGGTCAAATAACCCTAACAAATACTCAGTCGAAAAATTGAATTCGGGTATGGGGGGTATCCCAACCTCTTCCTGATCTTGTCTGAAAAGCACGCGCAACATGGGGATGATCAGCACAATGTTAAATGCCCCAAATACTACCCCTAAAAAAGAATACAGGAAAAAAAAGACCAGCCGGGTGCTTAATTTGTTTGCGTAAGAAAGGATGCGGAAAAAACTTTTCATCAATGAAGTTTAAAAATCATACAACCGCTGTGGAATATTCCATCGTAAAGCTAACGAAGTGAGTGTAGTATTTGAATTGTATGCTGGTAAATTGCTCTCACTCTTCCGCACCACCAGTTTCGCATCAAGGAAGAAGTTGTGCTTTAGCATGTACGATGCGGTAAAATCAAAAAAGAGGATGGTATTGAGATTTCCCTGGCCAATGGTGTTTCCATACTCCTGTTCACGGGTGTTGCTGTTCTTTAAAATATCAGTGCCCCAGTTTTCACTTACATCATCCCGACCGATATCCGCATAAAAAACTTTCGCAATCAGATTCAATTTCGGAATAGGCTGGTAGCGCACAATACCCACCCATTCGGTGAAATTAGCTCCTAAACCGTGCCCCATGGGTTGCCGGTAATTGCTATAACTACCATATTGGGAATAATGCGAAAACGTATACGGTCTGGTAATGTTAAACTCTGCCTGCAGATCAAGATTAGAGACGCCCAGGGCGTCAATATATTTTGCCCCCATTTGCGCAGCATATTTGTTGGCCCACCAACCCTCTCCAGAGGTCACTTCGTCTAACAAGAATTCATCCAACACCAATTGTCCGTAAAACGATACTCCTTTAAAGGCATTCCATTTAATATCCAACCCCAGCAAAGCGTTGTCGCTGCTACCGTATTGCTGTTCTATAGCCCGGTAAAAAATAACCGGATTCAGATAACTGAGGTCAAAGGTGTTGTCGTTGAGTGAGTCTTTGGGACTAAACACCACCGATTCAAACACACCAATGTTCAACTTCTTGCCGATGTTAAATGATGCGTGGTGATGCACCATAAATTTTTCCGGATACCGCTGGTTGCCGGAAGTTCGGGCATCGGCTGCCATCCGATTTAGTTGGTAGCGGTAGTTCAGTTTCCACACCTTTACATTGGCCCGCAAAAACCAGTTGGGGGGAGCATAGTCCGAAAAGATAAAGGACCGATAGCCATTGCCGGTGAACGTGCGGTCGTTGCCAACTTGCATGTATATGTGTTTGCTGATGTTAAAATCGATGTAGGCACGGGCCTGAAAATAATCGACTCCATTATCTTTAAATGTTTTCCAGAAACCCTCGTGGGGAATGGCTTTGTTGCGATTGACTTCTTCCTGCACATATAAAGGCAGCACAGATTGATTTTCGCCAACGAATGTGTAAAAGCCAACCTTCCTGTCAACCATGCCGCGGATCTCAATACCGCGGGTATTGTTGGTGATGAGGTCATCGCGCCTGGTGTCACTGCCTGCACTTAAATAGAGCACCGGATTGACGTGCAGGTCAAACTCTGGAATATCCACGTAAACCAGATCGGATTTCTTTTTATAGAGACTCTTCAGAAATGGCTTTTTGCTGGTGTTGGTCTCCGCCTGGCTCCACTCCCAACTGTCGTTTCGCAAGAATTCAAGATTGAATTGATCACTGCGGGATGCGAAAATCGCATCGTTGGTAGCCAGCGTATCCAGATACCGGATGATGGCATCGCGTTTATAAGGTTTTACCGAGGTGAAGATTTCGGGTATAATTTTACCGGATTTGATTTCGTACCGGTCGATCCAATGATAGTAATCTTCATTGAGGGTAGCGTTGGTGCTTTGAGCCCACCCAACAACCGATGCAAGAATAAATAGTGCCGTAAAAAAAGGCTTCATTAATAGTTAGCTTACCCCATCAACTTAAATGGTTCCTACAACCAAATGTCTGCGATTTTAGAGCTATTTCCGGGTTTTTACACTTCTTTGTAAGTATCGGAAACCATACAGGTTATTCCGGGTTCTCCTGCTTTCTGGTTTTTATTTAGCCCTTCTGTTCCAATTTGGCTCCAAAATACAACCTTTGCTTTTTTTGGCCTAATTTGGCCATATAGGCCTTGCAAATCGGGCTGGTTTTCCTAATTTTGCAGTCCTTTAAGCAATTAGAATATGAAAAAAGGCATTCATCCTGAGTATAAAGACGTGATTTTCTGGGATACTTCGAGCGATTTTAAGTTTTTAAGCCGCTCCACCTCGGTTCCCAAAGAAACATTGAAGTGGACCGATGGCAAAGAATATCCGGTGATAAAAGTCGAGGTTAGCTCTGCTTCGCACCCTTTCTTTACGGGCAAGAAAATGTTTGTGGATACAGCCGGTCGGGTCGAGAAATTCCAGAAGAAGTACGGAAAAAAATAAAGAAATTCTTCTTAGCGCGTTTTGCAGAAAAAGGTCCCATCAACGGGGCCTTTTTTATTTTCCTACCAATGCACCTTATTTGGCCATAGGGTCTGATCAACCTATTTTAGCGCTATGAACCTGATTCTGTTCGATCCACCCACCATCCGCCAAAATCTCCTGCCCTTTACGTTTACACGTCCGGTAGCTACGATCCGGATCGGCATCCTGACCATTGCAGAAAAGTGGGAAAAACAACTGAATCTAAAAGCCTCATTCGCCACGGCACCTTACTTAAGTAAAAAATTTCCATTGCATCATCAATCCGATAATTACTGGATTAATGGTGCTGTGTGCCCAACCACAGAGTTTGTGGGGGCGGTAAGACAACTAAAGGAGGGTGACGCGCTGGCACAAGGGAAGATGATCCTGGCTGTCCGTACACCGGATGATGAAGTGCCCGAGATAATTGCCGGCAAAATCTTTCCCTTTACAGGTTCACTTACACTCATCGATGAGGTTTGGAAAATTTATCAGAACAACGGAGCCCAGATTCGGGAAGACTTCGCCTTGCTAACCACGGGTCGGAAATCATTAGCCTTGAAGGACCCGCATACCCGCACGTATCGGGATCAACAAATCTTTTTGGAAGAAGGAGCTGAAGTACGTGCCGCCATCCTGAATGCAGAAAATGGACCTATCTACTTAGGCAAAAACACCCTGGTGCAGGAAGGTGCATTGATTCGTGGACCCTTTGCCTTGTGCGAAGGCTCGCATGTAAATATGGGCGCCAAAGTGCGTGGAGACACTACGGTGGGCCCGTTCTCAAAAATCGGTGGCGAAGTAAGCAACTCCGTCCTCTTTGGTTATAGCAACAAAGCTCACGATGGCTTTTTAGGAAATTCAGTGATTGGAGAATGGTGCAACATCGGGGCCGATACCAATACCTCGAACCTGAAGAACAACTACGAAAACATCAAGGTGTGGAATTATAGCAAAGGTGGATTTAAGGATACCGGATTGATGTTTTGCGGACTCATGTTTGGTGATCACAGCAAGTGCGGAATCAATACCATGTTCAACACCGGAACGGTAGTGGGCGTTAGTTCCAGTATTTTCGGGGATGGATACCCCCGCAACTTCATTCCCTCTTTCGCTTGGGGTGGAGCAGCCGGATTCACCACCTATCAACTCAATAAAGCACTGGACACGGCCTCAAAAGCCATGGCTCGCAGAAACATTGAGTTGACAAAAGTTGATCAAGAGATCCTCCAATTTTTATTTGAAGAATCCGCGGTGCATCGGGTTTGGGAAAAGAAATCATAAACGATCGTGAAGTTCTCCGATATCCCAGGATTAGAAGAAGTAAAGGCCCGGCTGATTGACTCAGTCAGACAAAATCATATTGCTCATGCCCAGTTATTTTTAGGAACGGAGGGTGCTTTGAATCTTCCTCTGGCCTTGGCCTATAGTACATACTTGCATTGTCTAAACCGCAATGAACACGATGCCTGCGGTACGTGTGCAGCCTGTAGTAAAAGCGCCAAGTATATTCATCCCGATACAAGCTTTGTATTTCCACTGGGCAACATCAAAGGCGATAAAGATGAAGAACGATTCAAATCAGAAATTCTGAAATCGTGGCGGGCATTTCTACTGGAGCAACCCTTTGGGGATTTAACGGATTGGACCAATTTCTACGGTGGCGAAGACAAGCAAGCGCTGATCAATCGCGAAGAAAGCCGCGAAATTATCAAAACCCTTTCCTTGAAGCCTTTTGAAAGCAAGTACAAGGTCATGATTATCTGGCAACCGGAACTCATGCATCCTTCAGCCGCGAATGGCATTTTAAAAATTCTGGAAGAACCGCCCGCCAACACCTTCTTTCTGCTGGTGAGCAATGCACCGGAGCGTTTGCTGCAAACGGTGCTATCCCGTACCCAGGTAGTGCAAGTACCGCTCCAGGCCGATGAAGATCTTGATTCCTACCTCCAGGAAAAACACCCGGTGGAAGCAACCCGCAGACAAGAAATCATTCAACTCGCTGAAGGAAATCTCAACCTGGCAATTAAATTAATTACCAGCGAAGAGGATCATTATCAGGATCGGTTTGCGGAATGGATGCGCTCTTGTTACAAACGGGATTTTGCAACCCTGGTGGGGTTCTCGGAAGAATTTCACGACCTTGACCGGCTCAATCAACGAAACCTGCTTCAATACGGGTTAGGCATGATGCGTGAAACGTTGCTTCATCATGCCGGTGCCGATACACTCAGTCGTATTAAAACAGGCGAAGCAAAATTTGTAAAAGACTTCAGTAAAATCATGAATGTTGAAAAAGTGGAGAAAATTAATCAACTCATTACCGATGCGCACTACCACCTGGAACGCAATGGCAGTGCCAAAATGATTTTTCTCGACTTATCGCTACATATTTCAAAAACAATTAATCCATAATTCATTTTCACACTATGAAAAAATTGATTGCAATTGCATGTCTGATCACAAGTGTTTTTACCTTCAATCAGTGCGGTCAGGAGGTGAGTGGAACCGATTACCTGGTTACTATTAAAACCGATCAGGGCGAGATGATGGCTATCCTGTACGATGAAACGCCAAAGCACAAAGAGAATTTCATTAAACTGGCCAAAGAAAAGTACTTCGATAGTTTATTGTTCCACCGGGTAATTGAAGGATTTATGATTCAGGGGGGTGATCCGGACTCAAAGCGTGCCATGCCGGGTCAACCGTTAGGCATGGGCGGCCCCGGGTATACCGTAGAAGCAGAGTTCAATTCAAAATTTTTTCATGAGAAGGGGGCCCTATCGGCTGCCCGACTACCCGATGAACAAAATCCATACAAAGCCTCGAGTGGCAGCCAGTTTTACATTGTACAGGGGCGGGTGGTTCCAGCCAGCGATGCCGATGCCATCCGAGTGAATCAGGCACAATTGAATGCTGCTTTTCAGCGCATGTTACAGAACACAGCCAATCAACCACTGATCGACACCTTGAACCAGATCTACATGAGTGGCGATATGCAGGCGTATCAGAAAAAAATCTATAGCCTGGTGCCCCGGTGGGAGAAAGAAATGGGCATGAAGATTTATAAAGAAGTACCGGAGGCGATGATTAAAGCATACACAACCGTGGGGGGAGCGCCTCACTTGGATGGAGAATACACTGTGTTTGGTAAAGTTATCAGCGGGCTGGAAGTGATTGATAAAATTGCGGCCCTGCCACGCGATGGAAACGACCGGCCCCAACAAGATGTTCGCATGACGGTTACCGTAGAAGAAGTGCCGCGCAAAAAAATTACCGAACAGTACGGCTACCAATACCCTCACAACTAGTGCATGAAAATACTGGTTACCGGATCCAATGGTCTGCTGGGGTACAAACTCATTCAACTTTTAGCTTCATATCCCGAAATCACTTCGATAGCTACCGCTCGAAAGTCAATCGGAGGACTGCCGGCAAATGTTCGGTTTATGGAGTTGAACATTACTGACCGCAATCAAACCTTGCAGGTCATCGCGGAAGCAAAACCCGATGCCGTGATCAACACAGCCGCCATGACGCAGGTGGATCATTGTGAAACGGATCGCGAATTGTGTTGGCTTGCCAATGTTACCGGTGTAGAAAATGTTCGGCTCGGTTGCGAACAAAATGGTTGTCACTTGATTCACATCTCCACGGACTTCATTTTTGATGGTTCCCGGGGTCCACTCGATGAGACCGCTGTGCCACATCCAGTTAACTATTATGGTGAAAGTAAACTGGCAGGGGAACAAGTAGCGATGCAGAGCAAGATACCCTGGACCATCCTGCGCACGGTACTGGTGTACGGAGTAACTCCGGACATGAGTCGTAGCAACATCGTTTTGTGGGTAAAAAATAGTCTGGAAGCTGGTAAAACAATTCAGGTGGTAAATGATCAATGGCGCACCCCCACGCTGGCCGAAGATCTGGCCATGGGTTGTTATTTGACCGCGATACATAAAGCCACGGGTATCTATCACATATCCGGTGATGAAATGATGACGCCTTTTGATATTGCCATTCGTACTGCTGAATTTTTTAGATTGGATGCTACGTTGATCAAGCCAGCCGACTCCACAACTTTCAAGCAACCTGCTAAGCGACCTCTCAAAACCGGATTTGTCATTGCCAAAGCGAAAAAGGAATTGGGCTACCGGCCCCACACTTTCCACCAGGGGCTTGAGATGGTTGCCGCCCAACTTACACGGTAGTTTTGCCAATGTTCAAATCCATGTAAACAAATCAGAGATAATTGCTAAAATTCGCAGCGTTAAACAACCCTTTAATCTAACCTATAACTATGTCAGCTAACAGAGGTCAATTCGGTTCCAAGTTTGGTTTTATCATGGCCGCTGCCGGCTCAGCCGTAGGGCTGGGTAACATCTGGCGATTTCCCTACCTGACGGGTGAAAATGGCGGTGGCGCGTTTGTTTTTGTCTACCTGTGTTGCGTGCTCCTGATTGGTATCCCTTTGCTGTTTAATGAAGTTGCACTCGGTCGCCTGACTAAGAAAAATCCGATTGGGGCTTTCAAAGATACCGGAGCCAATGCATTTTGGATGATCGGGCCCATACTTGCACTGGCCGTTAGCTTCTTTGTGCTCAGCTATTACAGTGTGATTGCGGGCTGGACGATTGGATACGTATATACTTCCCTTACCGGGATGGAAATTTCCTTTGCTGATTTTCAGGCGAATGCCGCAGTCGTGATAGGACTTCTAGTGCTCTTTGTTGGTCTCAATTTATTAATTGTGACAAAAGATATTTCAAAGGGAATTGAGAAGGCTTCAAAATTGCTGATGCCCATTCTTTTCGTGTTGGTTTTTATCGTAATTCTGCGAAGCATTACCTTAAAAGGAGCAATGGCCGGGATTGAATATTACCTGGTGCCTGACTTTTCCAAAATCAATGCCAGTACATTTTTGAAGGCACTTAGTCAATGTTTTTTCTCGATGAGTATTGGATGGGGAATCATGATCACCTATGGTTCCTACTTATCAAAGCAGGAAAGTATTGTGGAGAGTAGCCTTTGGATTGGATTACTCGATACCGGTGTTGCCCTGATGGGTGGCCTCATGATTTTTCCAGCGGTGTTCGCATTTGGATTGGAACCCAATCAAGGGCCTACCTTGGTATTTCAAATCTTACCTCACATCTTCAACGAAATGCCCGGGGGCAATATCATCGGAGCGTTTTTCTTTTTACTATTAATGATCGCAGCCTTAACCTCCACCATTTCGATGATTGAGGTACCTGGCTCGTGGTTAGTGGACGAAAAAAAATGGAGTCGCAAAAAAGCTGCTCTAACGGTTGCTCTGGCAGCTTTTATTGTAGGAATACCCGCAGCGCTGTCAAAAGGTTCGGTGGAGGCCCTTACGAACATGAGCGTGAATATTTTCGGATTGGAGATCACCAGCTTCATGGATATCATGGACTTTCTATGGGGCACGCTATTCATCATGATTGTAGCCCTGTTCGTTTGCCTGTATATCGGCTGGGTTATTAAACCGGCTCGCATCATTGCCGAGATCAATGAAGGCTCTTCGTACTTCACCACAAAGAAAATTGCCGGAGTTACGCCTGCTCAGATCTGGTCATTCTTTATTCGATTTGTTTGTCCTATTGTGATTCTGGTGGTGATCCTTAACCAGTTTAACGTGTTCGCTTAATTGAATTACCATCAACAAAAAAAGGACATGCTCCACGGCATGTCCTTTTTTTGTTCTTGTCAGGCTTTTGCTTAATCAAGCCCACCTTTACGGGTGGCTTTGCGTTGCTCCGGCCATTTCATTTGTTCACCCGTTCGGGTATTGAGCGGTAAAACACTCTTATCGCGCGAAGTTTTTTCCGGATCTTCACAGGCCATATAAACTAAGATGGCGGCCATGATCGCATTGCTGCGCACATCATCAAACACGATTTTATCATAGGTATCCAGGTTCGTGTGCCAGGTAAAGGTTCCGTAATCCCAACTCAATGAACTTAACGAAAAACCCGGTGCACCTACCGCTACAAACGAAGCAAAGTCAGAGCCACCGCCTCCAGGTGAACCTGGAAAACGAGTCTCCAAATCTTTCTTAAATTCTTCCGGTACTTTCGTCAACCAGCGGGTGATGAAATCGTAGGAATGTAAAAATCCCTGACCGGTAATAGTTGCTACTCTTCCTGTACCATTGTCCTGATTGAAGAGCGCCTGCAGGTTGGCTACAATTTCAGGATGATCTTCCACAAAAGCCCGTGATCCGTTCAATCCCTGTTCTTCGCTACCCCAATGGCCAACTAAAATGGTTCGTTTAGGATTTGGATACACTTTCTTCAAAATCCGCATCGCCTCCATCATCACCAATGTGCCGGTTCCGTTATCGGTGGCGCCTGTTCCGCCATCCCAGGAATCGAAGTGGGCGGAAAGCATAACGTACTCATTTGGCTTCGCTGTGCCTTTAATCTCAGCAACCGTATTGTAGGTGGGTACAATACCCGTCTCTTTTGAGTCGGTCCGCACACTGATTTTCGGTGCCTTGCCCGATTCGGTAAGCCGGTATAACAGTCCATAATCCTCCAACATCAGGTCAATGGTTGGAACTTTCTTGGTGCGGGCACCAAAAATTTTATTCGCACCCGACCACCGCGACCAGAAACTCATCACGATACCGGCTGCCCCTGCATTTTCCAGGACAACCGGCAGGGTGGCATTCGTGTTCCCGGTTTTCTTTATGCGCTCTGTCCAGGCATCGGTTTGTTTGGTTCGGTCAGCCTTCATCTTTTCAAATGACTCTTTGGTTCCAAACTCTTCCCAGTTATCATCATTGCGCCCCGTAGGTTGATTCATGGAAATCATCACAAACTTGCCTTTTACAGTAGGCAACCATTTTTGAAATGCCACGGAATCTGTAACATCCGGGATAATTACGACCTCACCTGTAACCGTTTTCCCTTTTGTTCCGGGGCTCCAGGCAAGTTGCGTCCCGGCCAGCGATTTAACCCAGGGCGCCACCATATCGATGTGCGTTACACCCCGCTCCCAGCCACGCCACTCACCCCACTTTTCATTGCGTGCCGGTATGCTCCAATCCGTGTATTTTGCTACCGCCCAGTCATGAGCCTGCTGCATTTTTGGTGAACCCACCAACCGCGGACCAATCTGATCCATCAACTCATGGGCGAGTCTTTCAAGTTGCGAATTCTCAGTGGCTTCCTTTACAATGGCTTCCACAATCGGATCTTTTGTCTGGGCGAAGGCTACTCCTGGGGATATCAGGAGGATAAAAATCATTCGGATAGTAAACTTCATAGTTCAATGGTTAATGGAATCGAAGATACTGGCAGAAGACCAATCAGGATTTCCTTTTCCAGTGGAGGCAATTTTTCAGGCCCTGCGGTTGATTACTTCTGGTTCAACCCATCCACAATTTCCCGGGTATGCTCTCCAAAATGCGGAGGCGGCAGCAAGGTACTTGTTGGCCAATCATGATTGATCGTGGCAACAAAATTTCTTACTCCTTGCAAAGAATTATGACCAAGCAAAATTTCCCGGGCTGTGGGCATTTCAAAAACCTCTGCCATGTTTTGAATAAGACCGGCAGGAATCTTCTTTCGATGCAAAGACTGCATCAGCGCAGTTGATTCGATTTGCTCAATTGCCTTTTCAAGAAATTCATTCAATGCAGGGCGGTTATTTACACGTTCCGGATTGGCGCTGAATCGAACATCGTTTTCTAACTGTTTCAATCCAAGAACCTGGATCAAATCTAAAAACTGCCGATTGCTGCCGATTGCCAATAAAACCCGCTTTCCATCTTTGGTCAAAAAAGAATCGCCATACGGTGCAATGTTAGGATGGGCTGATCCTTGGCGTTTTGGAAGATGATGAGCCACCAACCAATTGCTGGCCTGATTTACCAACGAAGAAATGGCGGATTGGATCAGTGATACCTCCACAAAACTCCCCTGACCCGTCTTTTCTCGTTTCAACAACGCAAGCAACAACCCTTCCTTCAGGTGATGGGCAGCCAATACATCGATCAGGGCTACCGGCATCTTTGTGGGTGGTCCTTCGGCACTGCCGTTCAACTCCATGAACCCACTCTCGGCTTGAATAACAGCATCGTATCCAACACGATTCTGATCCGGACCATATCCGGTAATTTGTCCGTAAATGAGGGTAGGATTAAGTGCTTTCAATTGGTGATAAGCAACTCCCAACTTATCAGCATCTCCAGGCTTATAACTGGCAATTACTACATCACTTTGCCTTGCCAGCTGCAGAACAATACTTCTCTCATTGGCTGTATTTAAGTCCAGTGCAATCGATTTCTTCCCCCAATTTACAGAGCAGAAGTAGGCCGATCGATCATCGGTTTGCTCGCCCATTCCTTTCCAGGTGCGCGTTACATCGCCTCCGCTGCTCAGGTTCTCCACTTTAATCACCCCTGCGCCAAGCTCGGCAAAAAACTGACCCACACTGGGGCCGGCCAGCACCGATGCTAATTCCAGAACCTTTATTCCGTGCAACATGAAAAGACGTTTGTTATTAGTCCGTTAAACGACAACGAAAATAGAATCATTTGTCGCATTTTTGTGTTTTGCCTCGAAGTAAATAAAGACTATGCGATTTATATTATTATCCCTGCTTGGATTTCTATTGATTACCTGTTCCTCAAAGACTGCCGAAATAAAAACCGGAATCTGGCGCGGTGTACTGGAAATTCAAGGGGAACACCTGCCTTTCAATTTTGAAGTGATCCAGGATGCCACCGGAGGCCTGGACGCTATCCTTCACAATGCTGAAGAACGGTTGCTGCTAGACGAGGTGGAATTTCAAGGTGACTCGCTGAATATGGTATTGCATGTCTTCGATGCCTATCTACGGGCAACAGTGAAAGGGGATAGCCTGATTGGTCTTTTCAATCTCAATTACAACCCCAGTTACAAGGTTCCCTTCAAAGCAAAGTATGGGCAGGATTTCCGGTTCATTCAACCTGCCAATAACATTGTGACCAAAAATTTTACCGGGAAATATGAGGTACAATTTTTCAATGAAAAAGACACATCGCGTGCCATTGCACTGATTGAACAAACCGATGGGTATGCCAGGGGTTCATTTGTCACTTCCACCGGTGATTACCGGTATCTTGAAGGAGCTGTTGTCAATGATACCTTACACCTCAGTGCTTTTGATGGCAATCATGCTTATCTATTTGAGGTGGTGCAACCAACTGATTCAACATTGGCGGGCGGCCATTGGCTGGGCAAAACCCGATTTCGTAACTGGTCCGGAAAGCTCAATGATAACGCTCAACTTCCGGACGCAGAATCATTAACCTTCCTGAAACCAGGATATGAAAAAATAGAATTCAGCTTTCCCGACCTGAATGGAAACGCGGTGACACTCTCGGACGATCGCTTCAAGAACAAGGTGGTTGTGCTGCAAATCTTTGGCACCTGGTGCCCCAATTGTATGGACGAAACTAAATTTCTTGCCCCCTGGTATGAAGCAAATAAAGGTCGTGGTGTTGAAATCATAGGTCTGGCCTACGAACGCAAAGACGATTTTACCTATGCCAGCGAACGTGTTAAGAAAATGAAGGCTAAATTGAATGTTCCTTATGAATTTTTAATTGCCGGAGTCAACGACAATGCGAAAGCCGCAGAGACGTTACCCATGCTGAACAAGGTGGTTGCTTTTCCAACCACGATTTTTATTGGTAAAGATGGAAAAGTGAAACACATTCATACCGGTTTTGAAGGACCGGGTACCGGTATTTATTACGAACAGTTTAAGGAACGGTTTAATCAAATCATCAATGAACTTTTAGCAGAGAATCCGGCTTAATAAGAAAATGAAAAAACGAGTTGTCGTTGGACTTTCCGGAGGTGTTGATTCCAGCGTAGCGGCCTACTTATTAAAAGAGCAAGGCTACGAGGTGATCGGCATGTTCATGAAAAACTGGCACGATGACTCGGTTACCATCAGTAACGAATGCCCCTGGCTGGATGACAGCAACGATGCCATGATTGTAGCCCAACATCTGGGAATTCCCTTTCAGGCAATTGACTTAAGTAAGGAGTACAAAGAGCGGATTGTGGATTATATGTTTGCCGAATATCAACGCGGCCGAACGCCAAATCCGGATATATTATGCAATCGTGAAATCAAGTTTGATGTGTTTCTGAATGCCGCCTTGAAAATCGGAGCGGACTTTGTGGCCACCGGCCACTATTGCCGGAAAGGTGAAATTCAAAAAGATGGTAAAGCCTATTTTCAACTGTTGGCGGGAAAAGATCCGAACAAAGACCAGAGTTATTTTCTCTGTCAACTTACACAGAGGCAACTTTCAACGGCATTGTTCCCGATTGGAGAATTAGTGAAGCCGGAAGTGCGTGCCATTGCCAAAAAAGCAGGGTTGGCTACGGCTGATAAAAAAGATTCGCAAGGGCTTTGTTTTGTTGGCAAAGTGCACCTGCCTGACTTTCTGCAACAGCGGTTGGAACCTAAAAAGGGGACCGTAATTGAGGTGCCTAATGACTCCCTTGCATTTAATAATGAAGTTGATGAGCCGGATCTGATCACCTTAACGAAGCCTCATGTGCTGAATCCGGAATTGGGCGAGGTGGTGGGTGAACACAATGGTGCTCATTTCTACACCATTGGGCAACGCAGAGGTCTTAATATTGGTGGATATGAAAGACCCCTGTTCGTTATTGGTACTGATACGGAGGCAAATGTGATTTACACAGGCAGTGGCGATGATCATCCGGGACTCTACCGGAAAGGCTTGTTCATTCCGAATGCAGACGAACATTGGATCCGGGAGGATTTAAAATTGAAGGCAGGGGAATCGAGACCCTATCGGGCCCGGATCCGCTATCGACAACCCCTTGAGCCTTGTACCCTTCACAAAAAAGAGGATGGTCTTTATATTGTCTTTGATCGGCCCCAACGAGGTGTAACCCCGGGTCAGTTTGCTGCCTGGTACGAGGATAATGAATTGATTGGGTCCGGAGTGATTCATTAATTACTGGTCTTTAAATCCTGAAATTCCACCGGACACAATGAACTTCATTGCAGAAGGGCCTGAGATGTTCAATGGTTTTATACTTGCTCTGGGTACAAGAAAATGATTGCCTGAAAACGCATAGGAGTGAGGAAAATAAACGGCTACCATATCGGTTAATCCCAAATCAGAAAGATCTTCCTGCGTGACAAATCCAATCTGGTGCAGGGTATTCTCTTTGTTGATGGTAACGAGCACCGGTTTATTGAACTTTCGTTTATCGCCCACGAAGGCTCCGATCAAATCCTTTAACGAAGAATAAATCAGTTTGATTAATGGGATGCGGTTGATCACATGGTCAAACCAGTCGGTTACCGTGCGCACCGCAAAGTTGGAAGTGAGGTACCCAAACAGGGTAATGACTACGAAGATGATGAGAAAGCCTAACCCCGGATAGGGTAAGTTGAGCAGGCCATCGAGTTGAGCAAATGACCAAAATACAAAATACCCGGTGGCCAGTAAGGGAACGATAAATAACATGCCGCTAAAGAAGTACCGGGCAATGGTTCGCAAGGTGTTTTTCATGGGTACAAAATTAAAAAGGCTTCCGCACGATTCGGAAGCCTTTCCATTTCCATTTCGTTACGATTTATAAGGAGAATCCTAAGAAACTCAAAAACCCAAGCGACATCAGGCCTACGAGGATAAAGGTAATGCCAAGGCCACGCAGGGGAGCCGGTACGTTTGAATACTTCATTTTTTCGCGAACCCCAGCCAATGCAACGATTGCTAACATCCAACCAATGCCCGATCCAAATCCAAAAACAGTTGCTTCGGCCAGATTGTAAGGCCGTCCTACCATGAATAGGGATCCTCCAAGGATGGCACAGTTTACTGCGATCAATGGCAGGAATATTCCAAGCGAACCGTAAAGGGCTGGCGAAAATTTTTCAACGGCCATTTCAGTAAGCTGAACCATCGCTGCAATTACTGCGATAAAGACAATAAACTGCAGAAATGTTAAATCAATTGTTGCCAAGTCAGGACTTATCCAACCTAACGCGCCTTGCACTAAAATATAATTTTGAATTAGCCAATTGATCGGAATCGTAACGCCTAACACAAAAATAACGGCCAACCCCAAACCGAAGGCTGTCTTTACTTTTTTGGAAACCGCCAGGTACGAGCACATTCCTAAAAAGTAAGCAAAGATCATGTTATCAATGAAGATTGATCGAACGCCTATGCTGATAAGATTTTCCATACGTTAATACTGTTAGTGAGTTTCGCGATAGCCGTTGATGGAACGCTGAACCCATATGATGATCCCGACTAAAATACATGCTCCTGCCGGCAACAACATTAAACCGTTGCCTTGATAATGAACGCCCATTGCTTCAAACACCTTGAACCCAAAAATCGAACCGCCCCCGAGAAGTTCTCTAAAAAACCCAATGATCAATAAGATCATTCCATATCCAAATCCATTGCCAAGACCATCCAACATGGAAGGACCCGGCTTATTGCCCATAGCAAAGGCTTCCAGTCGGCCCATCACTATACAATTGGTAATAATCAATCCCACAAAAACGGATAGTTGCTTCCAAACATCATACACATAAGCTTTTAGCAATTGATCTACCATGATAACCCATAGTGATACAATTCCCAACTGCACGATGATTCGAATTCGACTTGGGATGGTATTGCGAATCAAAGAAATGATCACATTGGAACTGGCCGTAACCACGGTAAGCGCAATGGCCATTACCATGGCGGGCTTCATTTGCGTAGTAACTGCCAAGGCAGAGCAAACTCCCAGAACCTGAACCGTAATCGGATTATCGATATCAAGGGGATTGGTCATCAGTTTCCGGTTCTTTTTTGAGAACAAGGGCTCCGCTTTCTTTACCGGTGCAACCGCTATCGCTTCTGTGCTCATAAATTCGCTTGTTGGTTTGTTCCTTTATTCTTTTCAAGATACTTCTGATAACACCCAAAGTACTCCTTTAACATGTTGTTAACTCCTTTTGCTGTTAATGTTGCTCCAGACATACCATCCACTTTATGAGGGTCTTGCGAATAATCCATTCCTTCTCCCTTTTGCATTACCACCGAAACCAGGGTTGTTGCCTGAAAAATCTGCTTGCCCTTATACCGATCCTGAATTTCAGCGCTCGCGATGCGGGCCCCCAGCCCTGGTGTTTCGCCTACATGTGAGTAACTGACTCCCTTGATGGTGTTAAAATCTGATTCAAGAGCCACGTATCCTGCAATCGTATTCCATAATCCAAAACCAAATACCGGTATCACTGCACTCTCCACCTTGTTGGGGTCTGTGGCACTCAAAAATTCATAAATTGGCAATAAACGATCTTCCGGGCGCTTCTTATATTCGGCTCCAACATTTACATCCGCTGCCTTCTTATCAACAGGATTTCCATTAAAATCAATAACCAATTCCCGGATACGGGTTTGATAGAGCGTTGTAATATCAGTTCCCTTTTCTAACACAACTACAGTGGAAAGTATATTTGACTTTCGCTCCAATTCAATGTTCGCATCTTGCCTTGGCTTCAGCGCCTGAGAGGCAAATGCCAGTAAGCCGCCACACACGATGGTGAGTATGGCCGAATACATAATGATGTAAAGATTAGACTGTCGCACGTTGTAACCTCCGTTTTTTGTTAGCACTAATTACAAAATAATCAATCAGCGGGGCGAAAACGTTCATTAGTAATATCGCCAGCATGATTCCTTCCGGATAAGCCGGATTAAACACCCGTATTAATACGGTAAAGACGCCAATTAAAATACCATAGACCCATTTGCCCGATTCTGTTTGAGAAGCGGTTACCGGATCGGTTGCCATAAACACCGCTCCAAAGGCCAAGCCTCCAATCACCAAATGATAATGAGCCGGCATCTCCATGAAGGCATTGCCACCGATCAAGTTCAGCAATAAGCCCATGGCATAAGCACCACCAAACACACTGAAAATAATTTTCCAGCTGCCGGTACCGGTGGCGATAAGAATAGCAGCTCCGATCAAACACATAAGAGTTGAGGTCTCCCCGATAGAACCTGGTCTGATGCCCATGAACAGATTAGAAAGTGTGAAAACTCCTTCATTCCAGCCAGCGCCAAATGAATTTAGTGCGGTAACTACTGACTCACCGGTAGTCACAGACTCAGCTCCAATTGAAAGAGGAGTTGCGCCCGAATAACCCGCTACTGCCTGGGCATCGCCCAGGTATGTCCAAACACTGCCGGAAATATCGGTAGGGTAAGCAAAATACAAGAATGCCCGTGCGGTTAAGGCGATGTTAACTACATTCATTCCCGTTCCGCCAAAAGCTTCCTTTCCAATAATTACTGCAAAGGCGGTAGCCACAGCCACCTGCCATAGTGGAATATCCGGAGGCATCACCAGGGGAATCAACATTCCAGTAACCAAAAATCCTTCGTTTACCGGGTGCTTCCGCAGAATAGCAAAAACAAATTCGATTCCTAACCCCACTCCATACGATACAATGACGATGGGGATCACCTGAATTGCCCCGATTAAAAACTTATCACCCATGGTTGCGCCAGCCTGGCCAATCGCCATAAAGTGCTGATGGCCGACATTCCAGATTCCAAACACCAGACACGGGAGCATGGCCACGATGACGGTCATCATCAAACGCTTCAAGTCAATGGCATCCCGGATTTGCGCTCCTTTCTGTCCATTGGTGGTATTCGGTGCGAACAGGAAAGTTTCCATGGCTTCGTAAGCATAGAAATACTTCTCCAGCTTGCCACCTTTCTCAAATTGGTGCTTTACCTTATCCAGCTGATTTCTTAAAAACTTCATCTACAAACAGAATTAACTATGTTGAACTAACTCCAGTCCTTCTCTTAAAATCTCCTGCACCTTGTGTTTCGAAACATCCACAAACTCGCACAGTGCCAGATCTTCTTCAATCACTTCGTAAATCCCCAAGGCTTCCATTTCATCAATATCCTCGGCCAAAATGCTTTTTAGCAAATGGGTAGGCAATACATCCATGGGCGTAACTTGTTCAAAGACTCCACTTTGAACAAAGGCTCGGGGTTCGCCATGCGTATTGGTGTCCACAACCCGTTCCTTTCCGGGCGACAGAAACGAGAGTAATCCCAAGGCTCTATGAAAACTCACCTTGCGTGCTCCCGGGGTAATCCAGCCAATGAATTCATAATAATCACCTTCCGGCAAAACGGTAAGCTGATGATCAAAGAATCCCATGTGACCATCCTTACTGATGGCTGTACCGGTAAGCGGGTTTCCCGAAATAACCCGAACATGATCTTGAGACAAGTTGCCTTCCAGAAATTTCTTTACAGATGCTCCGGTATACGTCTTATAGTACTGAGGATTCTTCACCTCAGACCCTACAACGGCCAGTATACGGGAACTATCGTACACTCCGTTTAAAAATAATTTACCGATCTGAATGACGCCCATTGGATTAATCGTCCAAACAATATCCCCCTTGTTAATTGGGTCGAGATGATGGATCTGGACTCCAACACATCCTGCCGGGTGCGGGCCTGAAAATTTATTTACCTCCGCTCCTTTTACCTGCGAAAACACAGTAGAAATTTCAGTGGTGGAATGAGTATTCACATGGATTATTCCGGAAGTAAGCTTCTTTAAAATATCCACCCCTATCTGAAAGAATTGGTCCTGCCCTTTAAACAAAACATTGTAATCCGGGGCGAGCGGGTGGGTATCAAAGGCGGAAATGTGAATGGCTTTGGGCGTGGCAGCCGGATCGGCTACTATTCCAAAGGGTCTTTGTACCAGGGTTGGCCAGATACCCGACTTTAGAATTTGTGCTTTAATTTCGGCAGCACCCAGATTAGCAATTTCCGAAACTGAATATTTCCTGAAAGGTTCGAATTCTATTTTTTTGTCAGTCAGAATTTTTATCTCCAGCAGTTTCCGTTTTTCGCCTCGTTTTACCTCCACCACCTCGCCACTTACAGGGGCTGTGTACAAAACGTTCTCATGCTTTTTGTCATGAAACAGGGGCGAACCGGCTTTTACCGTATCCCCAACATTTACTACCGGTTTAGGCATGTACATGCCATGAAAGTCAGTAGGCTTAATGACAAATGTTTCAGGCTGGTCGATTTCTACAACCTTGGGAGCTGCTTTTCCTTTGAGATTGATGGTGAAACCTTTTTTGAGTCGGATGAACTTGCCCATGAGTTAACGGCAACAATTTTAGTTTAGATCGGGGCAAAATTAGTAATTATATGCTACCGACAAAGGCTATCAGAAACAAAGAATTTATTAGAAAAAATGGGGTTTTAAGACTTGTTTAAGCCTGCGGTTTCAATGGCCTGATCATCTTAGTCAGGGCCATCCGGATCACTTCATCAACTTGTTCGTCTATGGAGATCTGGGTAGTGTCTATTCCGATGGCATCAGGCGCCTTTCGCAGCGGACTTTCAGTGCGGTTGCTATCCATTTCATCGCGTTGTTGAAGGTTGGAAATAATGGTATCGATATCGACTAAATCATCTCGCTCCAACAATTCCTTTTGTCTTCGAAAGGCCCGGACCAGCATGTCGGCCGTTAAGAAAATCTTTAATTCGGCATCCGGAAACACTACCGTACCGATATCCCGGCCGTCCATCACTACCCCACGCTCTTTTGCCAACTTCCGTTGTTGTTCAACCATGGCTAGCCGAACGGTGCGGAGTGCGCTCACCTGGCTTACTTTTTCAGAAACATTCATCTTACGGATTTCCTTCTCTACGTTTATTCCATTCAAATAGGTCTCTGTTATGCCTTTTGAATTGACCAGAAAGGTGATGCGAATACCTAGCAACGCCCGGTCAACCTCCTTGGGATTTGTTAAAGCCACGTGACGTTGAAGAAAAGATAACGTCACCGCGCGGTACATGGCCCCGGAATCGATGTACTTGTAATTCAACTCCTTTGCCACTTCACGAGCGGTGGTACTTTTTCCACACGCGGAGTATCCATCAATTGCTATGATAATTTTTTTCATCCTTAGCAATCTTTCAGTGGACAGGGGAGCGGCTTGTTGGGATCAGGCTTTTTATACTTGGGCTTATAGCCTTGTTGGTTGCTGGCACAGGCCATCAACGTAAACATAAACAACAGAATCAGGATCTTCGATTTCAACTTTCTTTCAATTGGGTCAAAATTATACCACGGGCGGGGCTGACCCAACAACTTTTCGATAAATTAATTTGATGGATTCCCCTGATAACTCATCCGAAATCCGATTTTCTGCCCTCCTCCCAATTCCTGGGTCTTCTCAATCTTCTGAAATAAAGTAATAAACCGCACCTGTGTAAAAGGGGGTGCCATTAAATCGTTCTCGATGGCTGCCATCAAACTCAGTTTAACAATGGCATTAAGATCAGTTTCACCAATAGGTTTTTGTGATATCGCACTGTATAAAAATCCCAATTGGCCATCCCCCTCCACCAAAAACCGGTTTTCATGATTTATTAGAACCCTCGCAACCAAATATCCCGGATCATTGATGCGATTAAACTTCAGTGAATCGGACATGAAGTTGTAAATCATGATTTGTCCGAAATACCGGTTTACTTCTTTCTCCTGGATGTATTCCGTCTTCATGGCGGCATGTTCGTCATCAAACGTTACCACGTTTGTATGAAGTACAAAAACCAGCAGGTCGCCCGCCAATTTAACGTGGAACTCGTGCTCATTGACCCATGTAAAGTCTACTGTCACATCCTCATCTCCGGGTTTTGATTGTTTGTTTAGTTCATGGGTAATTCGTTTGGATTCCTTGGCCAGTTGAGAGAACGCTGCAAGCAGGTTTTTATACGTAATCTGCTTGGCCGTTGATTTGCTTTCCAGCAGGTGTTTGATATGTTCGAGCGGATCTTGTTGGCTGTTCATGTCAAATAGATTAGTTTAGTAAGTTGATTAAATAAACTTGCTTATGGAAGAAAATCAGGAAGGAAAAGCCGAAAAGTTTTTTAAAGATTTTGGTAAGAAACTGGATCAGTTTCTGGTAGAAGTGAAGGATGCCAGTACACGCGTGGAAGTGGACATGCAGAAGAAATATGAAGAACTGAAGGTAGCTGCTGAAAAGCTAAAGAAAGAAGCCGAAAACAAAGAACGCTGGAAGGAAGTTGAATCCTCGTTAAAGAAGGCAGGGGCCGAGATGGAGAATGCGTTTAAGTCCGCTTTTAAGAAAAAAGAAAATTAGAGTTCCTGGAAATCCAGAATCAAGCATCCAGCACTCTTAAATTTTAACTGTCTTCCACTTGCCTCTCCGGAAGATCACAATAGCCGCAATCGCCATTAAGGTTTCTGCGAGGGCAATGGCAATAAACACACCTTTCGGGCCCCAGCCGAGTTCGATCGCTACGAGGTAGGCAAACGGAATCTGAAATACCCAGAAGCCAAACACATTTAAAATGGTTGGCGTATAGGTATCACCAGCGCCATTCAGGCCCTGCACCACCACCATGCCATAGCCGTAAAAAATATAACCAAGACTTACATACCGAAGCGCCTGAACGCCATAGTACAATACCTCCGGCTGGGTGCTAAAAATACTGATGATCCAGGGGGATATGGTCAAGAAAAGGATCATCACAAAACCCATAAAAAAAGCATTGTAATAAGCGGCCCGCCAAACCGAAGTCTCTGCCCGGTCGGGTTGATTCGCGCCCAGGTTTTGCCCCACTAATGTGGCTCCAGCATTCGCCAAGCCCCAGGAAGGAAGCAACGTAAAGATGAACACACGAATTGCGATGGTGTAACCCGCCACAGCATGATCGCCAAACGTAGACATGACCTTCATTAAAAAGATCCAACTGGCAGAACCGATGATGAATTGTAAGATGCTTCCTCCCGACACCTTAATAACCGTGGTAATAATTTTTGCTCGTACTACCAGGCTATCCCAATTAACCTTAATGATGCTCTTCCCATTCAACAGAAAATACAATTGAAAGAGCACACCGATGCCCCGGCCGGTGTTGGTGGCAATGGCAGCACCTTCCACGCCCATGGCAGGTATGGGGCCCCAGCCGAAAATCAAGATGGGATCCAAAATGATGTTGAGGCCATTCGCAATCAGCAACGCTTTCATGGCAATGGAGGCGTTCCCGGCTCCGCGAAAGACGGCATTGATCAGGAATAACAGGGTTACCGTATAGTTCCCGGTAAACATCCAGAATGCATAGGAAGAGCTCGATTCAATCACTTGCGTTGATGCCCCCATGAGCCGGAGGATGTCTTTGTAATAAAACATACCCGTCATGCTAATAATAAACGCCACGCCCAACGCCAGATAAATAGCCTGCATGGCGGCATTGCTGGCGCCTTTAAAGTCATGCTCCCCCACTCTGCGCGCCACGATGGCGGTGGCTCCCATGCCCAACCCCATGGCCAGCGAATACAGTATACTCAATACCGACTCGGTGTAGCCAATGGCGGCTACCGCATCGCTGTCATTCAGCTTACTTACAAAATAGATATCCACCACTGCGAATATGGATTCCATGCCCATCTCTACAATCATGGGAATGGCCAACAAGAAGATGGCCCGGTTCATACTCAACAAGGTATAGTCCTGCTCCGAACCTGCGATGGCTTCTTTGAATAAACGAAATAGTAAAGCGGTTTTAGTGATCGCTGCTTTCATGAAGAAACAATAAAATTAAAAATTGAACTTGTATCTGCCGGATGGCGGACGATTCGGTGCGTAACCAAAGTAATTCAACCACATCCCGCGTGTGCAGGAATGTCCCGGTGGTTGAATTAGAATACAAGCTTCATGATTCGTTTTAATTGGAGACGCAAATATCACGGAAAACAGGGAAATAGGTTACATGCATTCGCAAAATATTTAATGGCATAACACCCAATAAATCCAAATTATCGGACTCGAACGCCATTCTGCCCATCCTAAGAAAAGAAGAAATAACCCCGGCTACAGGATTGATTAGGCAGTATTTAGGTCCAAATTAGCTTCCTATTCAGTTGACAATCGGGCCGGCTGTAGGTATCTTTACTAAGTCTATTAACTCGTTGAGTGGTTACTTTTTTCGCTGATTTGTAATATCTCGTATTAACCACTTTCATTGTCTGGGATGTTTTTATTGTAAATACCGTGTTGTCATGAGAAAACTATATTTCGCAGTAATTCTGATCCTGGTTTCCGGGAGCGCATTCGCCCAACCCGAGGAACCCATTTGGAATCTCCTAAATGAAAGTGAGGGGGTGCGGCTATCGTACCAAATCGGCACGTGCAATGGCCAGGATTGGCTGTGGCTGTTGGCAGAAAACACTGGCAACACTCGTCAGCGTCTTGAATTTCAATTGGAAGTCCTCGATCAGGGCGATAATAACTTACGAAAGTTGCCGGTCACCTCGCTGGTGCTCATGCCCGCGGAAGTTCAACTAATTACTTGCCAGGTTCCGTTACCCCATTTGAGGTACATCAGTATTCCTGTTAAGAACAAGGAACTATTCGAAATTGAATTGGCTAGCGTAAAAACCCGTACCGAAAACTAAGCCTATGAAAGCAATCTTTACACTGATTTTTTCTTTGGTGAGTGTCGTGCTTTGGGCGCAGGCACCAGCGGTAGAGTGGGATAAGTCTTTTGGAACCAGCAACAACGAATTTGGCCGGGCCTTGGTGAAGACTCAGGATGGTGGGTACTTGATGGGAGGTGAAGTTTCTGTTGCTTCCAATGATTTTCTTGTGATCAAGGTAAATGCTGCTGGCAACGAAGAGTGGCGCTACAGCTATGATAACAATGGTAATTATGATCGGCTTAATTCCATTGCGGAAAACATCGATGGTGGTTTCGTGTTGGGCGGCTATACTTACTCTTCGGTAGGCAACTACGATTATTGGATTGTGAAAATCAATGCCAATGGGATTACAGAATGGACCGTGCAGTTGGATGGAAACAGCACGGATATGCTGGAGGCTATTAAAGTTGACCCCTTCGGAGACATTGTGGTGGGCGGTTATTCCGTTTCCGGAATGGGGGGCGATAAAACAGAACCTTCGCGGGGTGGTTACGACATGTGGGTTGTTAAACTTAATAACAACGGGTATAAAATCTGGGACAAGACAATTGGTGGTTCTTCGGATGATTTACTAATGTCAATCGATATCACCAGCACGGGTGATTATTTATTGGGGGGATATTCCTATTCGTCCATTTCCGGAGAAAAAACGGAAACGTCCCGTGGAGGTTCGGATTATTGGCTGGTGAAAACTAACAGTGCCGGAAATATTATCTGGAATAAAACGATCGGTGGTTCTTCTGCGGATATTCTTTCAGACGTAAAGGAACTGCCTAATGGAGAAATAGCACTGGCTGGATACTCGCAATCACTGGCATCAGGCGACAAAACCCAGAACACCTTTTATTACCCACAAACCTTTTCCTATACAAACTGCTATCAGAGAAGCTATAGATGCGGATGGTCAACCTGTTATGAAACCGTTTGTTATCCTGTCTATTATACCAATTATGATACTGATTATTGGATTGTAAAATTAAGCGCATTGGGCGGGAAAATCTGGGACCGGGATTTTGGTAGCGGGGGCTCTTTCCCATACGATAATGCCACGAATGTATCTGTACTGAATGGCGAAATCCTGATAACAGGATATTCAAACGGCAATGCCAACAGCATCAAATCAGAAAATAGCCGAGGCGGGAACGATGCCTGGCTTATTAAACTTGATCTCAACGGCAACAAACTCTGGGATAAAACCATTGGCGGAAACAGCAATGACCAAAGTGATACGAATGAATCAGTTGTTATCAATGGTGGAAAAATTACCTTTTTAGCTTCTTCTTATTCTCCGGTTTCCGGTGATAAGACAAGCCCAAATTTTGGGGGAAGTGACTTCTGGCTTGTCTCCCTCGTTACCGAGCCCGGTGATGAAGAACCCCCTGTTATATCCGGAATGCCGATTGATATCCTGGCAGAGAATGACCCAGGGTCCTGTTACACCGTAGTGACGTGGATACCCCCCACGGCAACCGATAATAAAGGAGTCGTTAGCTTTACCTCCAACTACCAACCGGGAGATCTATTTAGCTATGGGGCGAACCAGGTAATCTATACCGCTACAGATGCCGCTGGTAATTCCACTCAGGCAAGCTTTTATGTGTATGTGCAGGATAATGAGGCCCCTACTTTCGCTTACATTCCAGAGAATATCATAGCCGAAGCGGTCGCAGAATCCTGTTCCGCCACAGTCGAGTTGCCAGAAATCGTAGCACTCGATAACTGTGAGGAAATATTTCTATTTGCAACCCGAAGTGATGGTGAAGAAATTCCCTTAACCGATCCATATCCGGTCGGGGTTACCACCATTACCTATGAGGCTTACGATATGGCCGAAAACCTGGCTACGCTTAGCTTCACCATTACCGTGGTGGATAATCAACCGCCAACTTTTAATGAAGAAGATGTGCTGATTGAAATTTCGGCCGATCCAGGCCTTTGTATGGCCACCGTGACAGTACCCGAAATTGAAGCGTACGATGATTGTGGAGTTTCGGTGACCCGCACATTTGATTTGGACGGAACTGAAATTGATGATCCAGGAACCCTGTTTCAGGTGGGAACAACCACAATTACCTATACGGCTACGGATGCCGGGGGCAATGAAGCCTTCTTAACAATTACAGTTGTTGTTATTGACAATGAAAGTCCGGTGATTACGCAGCTGGCACCCATTGAAGTGGATACGGAACCGGGAGCTTGTTCGGCAACAATAAATTTACCGAGACCGATCACCACAGACAATTGTGCTATTGCTTCGGTAACCAAAGCTTATGAAGGAGATGTTTATCCAGTTGGAGAAACCATCATCACCTGGACGGTAGTGGACATACATGGTAATACCACAACGACAACCCAGACCATTGTGGTGAAAGACATAACACCTCCAACAATTGTACAATCTGAGAACATTATACTATCAGGATGCGAACCAATCGCCATTTGGGAAACCCCTGTGGCAGCGGATGCGTGCGGATCAGTAACAATCGATCAAACTGCCGGCCCTGAATCAGGCTCTCCATTTGAAGCCGGTAGCACAACCACTATAACGTATACTGCAACCGATGTTGAAGGCAATCAGACCTCCATGTCGTTTACCGTAACGCGCGATCCGGAACTGATGGTAAATGCTTCCGTCACGAATGGCACTTGCACGAATGGAAATCTGGGGAGCATCGCCATCGAAGTAACCGGTGGGATGGAACCATACACTTATTCATGGAGTTCAGGAGAGACAACAGCTGACTTATCGGAACTTCCTGCCGGAGAATATTTGCTTACCGTTACCGATTCGCGTGGCTGTTCAAAGGAGCAAACCATCGTTATTACCACGGTGCCGTGCTGCAATGTAACCGCGGGCGGTCTTATTGAAGGTGATGAAAGCAATTGCGGCCCATTTAACCCAGCACCAATTGTCAGCACAGAATTACCTTCAGGCGGCTTGGGCGAAGTTGAATACGTCTGGGTAGCCACAACGAATTCAGATTTAAGTTCAGACATAGAAGTTCTTAATAATTCAAATAGCCCAACGTATGATCCGGCTCCAATCTCAGTAACCACCTGGTATCGCAGAGGTGCCCGTAGGGCCGGATGTGTTGAATTTGTCGGGGAGTCTAATTGGATTAAGAAGCAGGTCTTCCAAAATGTAACCAGTGCAGGAACCATTGCTGCCAACCAACAAAACTGCGGTCCCTTTACTCCGACACTTCTTACCTCGATCACCCCGGCACAAGCAGGTCCGGAACAGGTTATCGAATACCAGTGGATGAGCAGCACGGTGGATGTCCCCAACACAGAAGGTAATCCTTATTGGAAACCCATAGCCGGGGCGACTGCAGAAACTTATCAACCCGGAGCATTAGGACAATCTACCTACTTTATCCGCTGTGCACGAGTACAAGGCTGTTCATTTGTTGGGGCAACAACCGAAAGTAATAAAGTGAGTATTCACATTTTTGAAAATGTTAAGAATGCAGGTACCATTGCTGCCGATCAACAGAACTGCGGGCCGTTCACTCCGGCACCGTTAACCAGCGTTTCTCCGGCCGTGGCATTACCCGGACAAATCATCGAATACCAGTGGATGAGCAGCACAGTCAATGTTCCTAACACGTTGGGAAATCCTTATTGGACACCGATCTTTGGTGCAACCGAAGCCACCTATCAATCAGGTCCATTGGATGTAACTACCTATTTCATTCGCTGTGCGCGGGTTCAGGGCTGCTCTTTTATTGGATCCACCACGGAAAGCAATACAGTATCCATTACCGTACTGCCGATTCCTGTTGCTACGCTCACCGCAGTTAATGGTACGTGTTTAAATGGAAATCTCGGAAGTGCTACCGTACATGTTACCGGAGGTCAGGAACCCTTTACTTACCTGTGGAATACCGGGGCCACGACAGCCTCGATTGACAACCTGGAAGCGGGTGAGTATACCGTTGTTGTTACGGATGCAAATCAATGCAGTACCACGGCTGCTGCTTCTGTTACCACAGAGAATTGTATCCCCGTTCTGGATCTAAATCTGACATCCGAATGCTATGAGGACCCTGCGGAGCGCAGATGGCGCATTACCAATCCGAATGATTTTGATGTTGAGGTTACCTGGAGGGTTTATGGTTCTACTCAAACCGGAACCCTTACGGCCGCACCAGGAATAACGTATTTCATAACCATCGCTCAAGCCGGTCCGAACACAACGATCATTGAATGGTTGAATGAGAAGGGTGAACTGAAACAAGTTACCAAAGCCTCGAGCAACAAACCTTGTTGTCTGCCTTCCGCGATCACAGAGCGGGTGGTTGATTTTGACCAGGGCCAGCGAAGGGATGGTAAAGACATCATTTGGTATCGAAGCAACCCCGACAAAGCATTGGGTAAAGCCGATGCAAAAGATTCACCGCACGGTGGAATCCGGTTTGTTTCCCTTGGATTTGGCGGATCCATCACCCTCGAGTTTGACAACCAGTTGTGTGATAAACCCGGAAATGACTTGCGGGTATATGAAACCAGCTATGGCAACCCGATTTTTGCCTTGTATCCGGAACAAGCCGAGGTATTCGTTTCGCAGGATGGCAATACCTGGAAATCGTTGGGTCGTACCAACACCACAACTCCCAGCGTCAACTGTCGGGTTAAACTGGATACTGATTTTGATATCAGTGGTGCTTATTCCTGGATTAAATTTGTTCGGGTAGTGGATGTCACGAATCCAAATGCGAAAATGTTGAATCCAGCCAAGTGCACACCACTCCCGGTAACGGTCTTCAATAAAGCCTCGGATGGTTTTGATCTGGACGCCATTGAAAGCCTGGAGAATGGCAATCCGAATGGATGGCCGTCTGGTCGCGAAATGGCCGATGCCGAAGAGAAGGAGGAAGTGATTTTCATTTCCAACCCTTCCGCCATGATTTACCCTAACCCGGTTGAGCGTGAACTACTCATCGATCTGGAAGAGGAAGAAGAGTTTGTTATAAAGGAAGATGAAGCTGTCCATCTGGAAATTATGGATATGAAAGGCGTACGTCATCAATCGTTAAATCACAATCTGGATAATGGCCTGATCATCCGGTGCGATGTAAGTTCCTTGTCACCCGGTCTATACCTGGCCAGAACACAAACCAACGGCATCATCCGGACATATAAGTTTGTGAAGCAATAAATTCTAATTGATTCCCAAAAAAGGAGATCTCAGACTTGGGTCTCCTTTTTTGTTTCCCACAGGTGTGAAGATAATACCATGCGTGCTACTCGAGTGTAAACATCATAAGAATATAGATGATCAGAATAGCTAATGTGTCTAGGCTTAATCGCCAGACTTTCTTTTGTGGTCGAATGGTTAACCCCAAAGCAACTATTGCGGTCATGAGAATGGAGGCCAAAATAGAAAGCAAATGGGTGCTGGAAATGGCTGCGTACAAAGATCCCGTACTATAAAATAAGTCGCTGATAGCCAGAATAAAAATATTAAAAACGTTACTCCCTAATAAATTCCCCATCGCCATATCCAAAGCACCAATACGCAATGCAGAAAGGGAGATTACAAGTTCGGGCAACGAAGTAGTTATCGCCAGAAATAAGGTTCCGAAAAACGAATCGCTTAAACCAGTTTGTAGAGCAATGTTCTCTCCAAAATAAGGGAGAAATAAGGCAGCAGCAATTACAATCAATGCATGGATGCTATAAATGGATAATGCCTTTTTGAGTTCACCCCCATTCCGCGGTGCCGTACCCACAATGGCTTCTCCCGTTGAGTTAGCTTGTTCCTGTATGAAAATACCCCGCACAGCTGCCACGTATAACAGCACCAAGAGTGGAGTGAATGGACTAACCCATAATAGGTTGGGCATCTGTGGCGCTATGATAATCGCCACACCGGCTACGGCCAATAACATAATACTAAACGAACCGGCAACCAGGTGACTAGTCTTTACAAGAGATGTAATCGGTCGTTTTACCATCACATCCAGAACGGAGAGAATCAATAGGTTAAAGGCACAACTCCCAAGAATATTTCCGGCTGCCAGGTTTGGTGCCCCTACTACTATTACGGAACTTAACCCGGTAACAAGCTCGGGCAACGAAGTTACTGTAGCCATCAAAATCAATCCAATCCAGGCTGCACTTAAGCCGGTTAGTTCGGCCAATCGATTTCCGTACTTTGAAAGTTGGGTACCACTAAAGGTGATTAATGCTGCGCAAAATAGGAATCCTCCAATATCGATTATCATTGCTTCTTTTCAATACAAAGAAAATCCAAATAAAATAAAAAAAGTGCAGGCCCGTGGACCTGCACCTGGACACTGTTCTTACCTGCCCATTATTTTGACAACAATTTGGCGTGTGCGGCTGCCAGGCGGGCGACCGGTACACGTGGGCCTGAGCAAGAAACGTAGGTTAGGCCAATTTCATGGCAGAACTGGATGGACTCCGGATGACCACCATGTTCACCGCAGATGCCCACTTTCAATTCCGGGTTCTTCTTGCGGCCTTCATCAACGGCCATCTTCATCAGTTTGCCCATGGCTTTGCGATCCAGCACTTCAAACGGGTTGTCCTTTAACACGTTTTGCGTGATGTAGAACGGAAGGAATTTATTTTCAGCATCCTCGCGTGAGAAGGAGAACGTTGCTTGTGTCAAATCATTTGTGCCGAAAGAGAAGAACTCCGCCACATTGGCCAATTCCTCCGCTTGCAAGCAAGCGCGAACCACTTCGATCATGGTACCAAACTTAAATTGTAGTTTGATTTTTCGCTGGCTTTCGATTTGATTTCTGATTTCATCCACAAACACTTTCACCTGATCCAATTCCTCCGCGGTACAAACCTGAGGCACCATGATTTCGGGCCGTACATCGGTACCAGCAACCTGGCATTCAGCTGTCGCTTCCAGTATGGCCTGCACTTGCATGCGATAGATTTCGGGGAACGTTAATCCCAACCGCACACCGCGGTGGCCTAGCATCGGGTTCACCTCATGTAACTCGCGCACTTTGCGCAACATTTGGCCTTTCTTTTCAATGGCTTTTTCAATCAATTCAACACCGGCCAACGTAAACGGCTCGCTAGAACGCTCGGCAATCGTTAAGTCGGCATTCAATAACCGCAGGCTGCTGAACAAATCGGTAACACCGCTCACGGTTCCTTTCAGCTTCAGAAGATGTTCCACTTCATCCTTTAATACATCTTCCGTAGGTAAGAACTCGTGGATGGGTGGATCCAATAAGCGCACCGTAACAGGCTTCCCTTTCATGGCCGTAAAAATTTCAATAAAATCTTTACGCTGAATATCTTTCAATCGGTTCAATGCGGACTCGCGATCTTCTTTCGTAGCAGCTAAAATCATTTCCACAACAATCGGCAAACGGTCCACATCATTGAACATGCGCTCGGTGCGACACAACCCAATGCCCATGGCACCAAAGGTCAACGCCTTTTGAGCTGCGGATGGGGTATCGGCATTGGCCATTACTTTGAGACGCGATACTTCATCGGCCCATCCCAATACGGTTTTTAGTTCTTTTGAAAAGGTTGGTTCAACTGTAGGAATCACTCCTTTATATACATACCCCGTTCCCCCATCTATGGTAATGTAGTCGCCTTCGTGTAAAATCTTGTCGCCAATTTCTGCCTGGCGTAGTTTTACATCTACCTTAATTCCCTCTGCTCCGGCTACGCAAGGTTTGCCCATTCCGCGAGCCACTACCGCTGCGTGCGAAGTCTTGCCCCCCCGGCTGGTTAGAATTCCCTGCGATGCAAAAAATCCGTGAATGTCTTCCGGCTTGGTTTCTTCGCGAACCAGGATCACTTTTTCACCGGAACGACCCAACAACTCAGCCCGGTCAGCATCAAACACAACATGCCCCGAGGCTGCTCCCGGAGAAGCTGGAAGTCCTTGTGCCAGCGGTTCAATTTTGTGCGTTGAATCCAGGCGCGGGTGTAACAGTTGCTCTAGCATATCGGGTTTAATACGAAGTAATGCTTGCTCTTTGGTGATCAACCCCTCTTTTACCATTTCCACGGAAGTACGAACCAACGCGGTGGTATTCATCTTCCCATTACGGGTTTGCAGACAATACAATACACCCTTTTCGATGGTGTATTCAAAGTCCTGTACTTCTTTATAGTGGGATTCGAGTTTGTTGCGAAGCACCTCTAATTGCTTATATAAATCTGGCATTTCCGCTGCCAACATAGTCACCGGCTTGGGTGTGCGGATGCCCGCCACCACATCTTCTCCCTGTGCGTTCGTCAGGTATTCACCAAACATCACGTTCTCTCCCGTACCAGGATCGCGGGTGAAGCCCACACCGGTAGCACAGTCATTGCCCATGTTTCCAAACACCATCGTTACCACATTCACAGCCGTACCGTTGGCCATGGCCGGGGTAATCTTAAATTCTCTGCGGTAATCGACTGCCCGCTTGCCCATCCATGAGTTGAACACCGCCTTGATTGCGATTTCCAATTGCTCATATACATCTTCCGGAAATGGTTTACCGGTATGATCGCGAACAACACCCAGAAAGCGGTCGCTGATTTCTTTCAGATCATTAGTATGTAAGCCAACATCCACTTTCACCCCCGCTTTACGCTTAACTTCTTCAAAGTGAAGATCAAATTTTTCATCCGGTACGCCCAGCGCTACTTTTCCGAATAATTGAATAAATCTGCGGTAGGCATCATAGCCAAAGCGTTCGTTGTTCGTCTGATTGATTAAGCCCTTTAAGGTTTTGGAGTTCAGGCCAAGGTTTAGGATCGTATCCATCATACCGGGCATTGACATGGCGGAACCTGAACGCACTGAAACGAGGAGTGGATTTTCAGCGTCCCCGAATTTCTTTCCGGTAGCCTTCTCTAATGCCACCATATTTTCGCGTACCTGATCCATCACCCCGGCTGGAAGTTTGCGGTCGGGCTCTGCGAGATAGGTTAAACAGGTCTCCGTTGTTACAACAAATCCGGAAGGCACATTAAGGCCTATCTGGGTCATTTCGCATAGGTTAGCACCTTTGCCACCCAGCAATTGCTTGTTCTTTCCATCCCCTTCATGAAAAGAATAAACAAATTTTTTCGTTTTCATGGTTTCGGGCTTTTTGGAAGTGGGTTTCTCGAGTATTGCAGTGTCCATAACTTCTGTGTTTTAGTATGCCCGAATGTCATATCCTTAAACACCTTAAAGAATGACTTCCATCAGGAAGTAGCCAGATTGTAATCAGTCATTTTTTTGTGAAAAGTGAGATGATTTTATCATCCCTGACAAATACCATAGAATATTCTAAAAAGCTGGCCATAAGCAAATAGAAATGGGCCAGTAAGCCTCACTTCCGAATAGCTGGGTGGTGTCCTCGAATCCTGTCAAAAATGTTAACTTGCGTGATCAAAACAAACGATTGAATCATGGCGCTGGTAGAACTGATCATGCCAAAAATGGGTGAAAGCATAATGGAAGCAACCATCCTTTCCTGGCTAAAAAAACCCGGTGATAAGATTGAACAGGACGAATCGGTACTGGAAGTGGCCACCGACAAGGTGGATACCGAAGTGCCTTCCACTCATGGAGGCATCCTGAAGGAAATTCTTGCACAAAAGGGTGACGTGGTGAAAGTGGGCAAGCCAATCGCTATTATTTCTACCGTGGGAGATGAAGAGGCTTCACCCGTTGCTCCGAAAGCAGCAGCAAAGCCGAAACCAGAAAGTAAACCAGCCCCTATCGTAGCTGGACCCATCGCCACCAACGGTTCGGGTACAGTCCATGTAACCGATTATAAATCCTCGACACGCTTTTACTCTCCGTTGGTAAAGAACATTGCTAAAGAAGAGAATATAGCCGTGACGGAACTGGAGACAATTCCCGGAACTGGACTTGAAGGACGGGTAACCAAAAAAGATCTGCTTTCCTATTTGCAACACCGTAAACTGGGTCAAACCATTTCGGCTGTTCAGCAAAAGGTTTCCGGTGCATCAATGCCACTGGTTCCGGCCTCTATTAATGCCGGAGATGAGATCATCCAGATGGACCGGATGCGCAAGATGATCGCTGATCGTATGGTTGATTCGAAACGAACAGCCCCTCATGTTACCTCCTTTGTTGAGGCCGATGTAACCAACATTGTCTTCTGGCGCAATAAAATGAAAAATGAATTTCAGAAACGCGAAGGTGATGCGTTAACCTTCACTCCGATTTTCATCGAAGCAATTGTGTTGGCCATCAAAGATTATCCAATGATCAACATACAGGTAGAGGGTGACCGGATTATTAAGAAAAAGGAAATTAATATCGGGATGGCGGTAGCCCTACCGAGTGGCAACCTGATCGTGCCGGTAATTAAAAATGCGGATCAATATAGCCTTACCGGATTAGCCAAAGCCGTTAATGATCTGGCCAGGCGCGCACGCGAAAACAAACTTAAACCTGATGAACTAACCGGAGGCACCTTTACGATTTCAAATGTCGGCTCCTTTGGGAATGTCATGGGCACCCCCATTATCGTTCAGCCCCAGGTGGGCATCATTGCAGTGGGAGCCATTCAGAAAAAACCTGCCGTTGTTGAAACTCCGTATGGAGATGCCATAGCCATCCGACATAAGATGTTCTTATCACATTCTTATGATCATCGGGTGGTGGATGGATCGCTGGGGGGCAGTATGGTAAGGCGTGTAGCCGACTACCTTGAAAAATTTGATATCGAGCGGTCCATATAGGAAACTCAACACACTCACTCAACCTTATTTTAAAAGTCAATCTTCTGATATGAAATTCGGAACCAAAGCAGTGCATGCCGGAGTAGAACCTGATCCTTCCACCGGGGCAATCATGACGCCCATCTATCAAACATCCACGTATGTTCAGGAGTCACCAGGCAAACACAAAGGTTATGCCTATGCACGTGGGGCCAATCCAACCCGCAACGCTCTTCAAAAAAGTATTGCTGCCCTAGAAAATGGAAAGCATGGTCTCTGTTTTTCTTCGGGCATGGGGGCCACAGATGCGGTTATTAAACTATTAAGTCCCGGAGACGAGGTGATTACCAGCAATGACCTTTATGGAGGCTCGTATCGCATGTTTAAACGGGTGTATGAAAAGTTCGGCATTATCTTTCACTTCCTTGATTTGACAGATGCTAATAATCTTATTCCTTACCTGAATAAGAATACCAAACTGTTATGGTTGGAGACTCCTTCGAACCCATTGATGAGAATTATCGATATTGAAGCCTGTGCAACCATCGCAAAAAAGAACAATGTACGGGTGGCGGTAGATAATACATTTGCTTCCCCCTACCTACAAAATCCCCTCGCGCTTGGTGCCGATATTGTCATGCATTCGGTTACCAAATATCTGAGCGGACACAGCGATGTGATTATGGGGGCGCTGGTTGTGGATGATGATCAATTACTTCATGACCTGGCATTTATTGCAAACTCCTGTGGAGCTGTGCCGGGCCCGCAAGATTCCTTCTTGGTATTGCGTGGTATTAAGACATTACACCTGAGAATGGAACGTCATTGTCAGAACGGTAAAAAGATCGCTGAATTTCTAAAGTCTCATCCAAAAGTTGGGCAGGTGTATTGGCCGGGATTTCTTGATCACCCAAATTATTCCATTGCCCGAAAACAAATGCGGGATTTTGGGGGTATGCTTTCGTTTACTTTGAAAAATGATAGCCCTGCTAAAGCGACTCAATTAATGGAATCAGTACACTTGTTTTCATTGGCAGAATCGTTGGGCGGTGTTGAATCTCTCATCAATCATCCTGCCTCCATGACGCACGCCAGCATTCCAAAAGAGGAACGCATCAAAAATGGATTGAGTGACTCCCTGATTCGATTGAGCATAGGGATTGAAGATGGAGAAGATCTGATAGATGATCTTACCAATGCACTAAACAAAGTTTAAATTCAGAAGATATTTCTGGCCTCCTTGCTCAAACTCCTCTATTTGGGTTGAATCTCGTTGTTTTTTGCGCGGTAAATATGACGATTTGCCCGATCCTGTTTGCGTTCAAGTCTTCTACGCTCAGCACGGGTCACATCGCCATCTGCTTTGGTTCTACGTTCCGCCCGATGGATATGCCGTTGCTCTTTCCTAAGCATTTTCGACTCCCTTCTGGTCAGCACACCAGAAGTTCTTCCCTCCTGAATACGAGTGTTTTGATTTGCCTGACGAACATCAGCACGAGGAGTTTCCTGGGCATGTATCGCTCCAATTCCAAAAAAGAAAAAAATCACAATAAGTAAGGTTTTCATAGAATACTTTTTGGACCCTTTGATGGTGGTATCCCCAAAAGGTTTAACATCAATAAAAAAATTATTCTTTAGCCGCGGGTATCGTAACGATGAATTCGGAACCTCGGCCCTGCTCACTGATCAGGTTTATTTCGCCCCGGAGCCGGTCAACCAGGGTTTTAACAATTGCCAATCCCAGCCCGTTGGAGCTTTCGCCTCCCGTGGGTCGGGCAGAAAGCTTTTTAAATTTCTTGTATACAAATGCCTTGTCCTGAATCGAAAATCCGGGTCCCTCGTCTTTAACCGATATCCGTAGTCGGTTAGCCTCAAGCTTACCTGAAACCAGTACCTCCCGGTTTTTGGGAGAAAATTTGATTGCATTGGAAATGAGATTATCCAGGATTCGGTTTAAATACTCAGGGTCTGAATTGAAGTTTCCGGATAGAGAATTCTCAATGCTTAGCTGTATGGATTTTGCCTGGGCCGCCAGTTGAAATGTATTTACTCGTTCCTCCAGCCAGCGCTTTACATCAAATTCGACTATGCTAGGTGCATGCCCATTTTCTTCAAAAGAATTAACATCCAGTAAGTCAATGATCATGTTTGAACCCGACCGGGTAGCATTCTTTATTAAATGCAAATACTCCTGTTGCTTATCCGGCAATCCACCTTCCAATTCCATGATGTTGGCTAACCCTGTTATCCGGTTCAGGGGAGATTTCAAGTCATGGGCCACAATATTCATTAGTGAATTCTTTTCATAATTCAATTCACTTAACTGTTGATTCTGTCGGATCAGATCCTCATTTACGTTGGAAATTTCTTCCTGCTGCTTCAGTATACGCTCATTTTGCTCTTGAAGCTTTCTGTTAACGAATCTGCGCTTCCTGTTGAAAGACCATAAAATGACAGAAACCATGGAAATTGAAATGACAAGGATAATCAATAACCGATTTTGAAATCGTTGAGCAGAAAGTTGAGATTCACTATTCGCTTGAGAAGCTTTTAACAACTCATTTTCGCGCTCCTTCTTACTAATTTGTAACTGAAATTCGAGGCGTTCGATTTGCCGCTGCAGGTCTACGTTTATGATTCTCTCACGCAACACTTCTTGACGCGTCAATAATCCTTCTTCCATGCGTTTATCCCCCAATAAACGGTAACATCCGGCAGCAAGGCGCGTTGCTTCGATCTCATAGTTAAGATTACCCGATTGCGCGGAGCGACTGATGACATCATTAAAAATGGGGATCGCTTCCCGGCATTTATTTTTCCATATCAGGTACTTCGCTTTTACCAGCGAAGCTCGGATAGTGAGCCTTAAATTCGTAATCTCAGCAACAATAGTTAGTACGTTGGACGCATGCTGAAATGCCTTCTCGTATTCCCCCTCAACCAATAGGATCTCAGCAACTGCCTGCTCCACTTCGGCCAAGGTAACCCGATCATTGATCAACTCGGCAACCGAATCTGCTATTGCCAGATTTTGCAATGCTTTTTCCGTCTCACCAATGGATTCATAAATCAACCCCAGTTCAACCAAGGAAGAAACAATTGCCCGCTTATCGTTTAGTTCTGTTCGCAGCTGCAAGGCTTTGGTTGACATTTGTATAGCTTGCTGATAATCTTGTTGAGTTTTGTAAATATTTGCCAGACTTCGATATACATAAGCGAGACCAGATTTATCCTCCAAGTCCTCAAATATTTCTTTCGCGTGAAAGAGATTTGTAGAGGCACGCTCCAGATCACCACCATCGAAGAACATTCTGCCCAAATTATTGTATCCAAATCCCAGTTGAACTGAATCCTGCTGCTGTTGCGCTACCTGAATAGCCCATTCATGATATTCCGCAGAACGATTGTAATCTCCTTTATTGGCGAAAGCTAATCCAATAAAGCTCAAAGGCTTGGAAAGATTCTTCGACAAAGCCAGCGTCTTACCCAGTTCAAAAGCCTGCGTGCAATAAAAGATGGTGCTGTCAGGAAAAGAGTAGCGGTACTCAAAGCCAACCGCGTTTAATACGTCAAATTGATCCTCCGTTGAGAGGTTTTTACGCACAGCGTGCAGGCTGTCGATGATGCTTAGATTTTGAGCGCCAGCCTTTCCACACACCAGAAGGTATAAGAACAAGACCCATAAGAATAAAAGGTTGCGCATGACCCTCCGTAGTAAGTACTTTTCTAATTAAGCCTTAAAGTTAACCAGAATCAAGACCCCAGCAGGGTACATGTAAGATGTTAGACGAAAGTTCTAAAATAGAGTTTAAAAGGAACGTGAATAAAAAAATCGCACGGTAGCAGGACTTCATTCCATGGAAAAATCCGGTGTTTCATTAATCTTTTTCAACAAAATTTAAATCCCGGCCAAAAGTTTCATCAATTAGGCGTAAGGCACCGAACGCAATAATAATTGTAAAAATGCCAACTATCAGCGCTCCTTCCAGAATCCCCAAGGATTCACGGGCGTACCTGAACATAATGGTGAGTGGAATAACGGTGCCTCGGATAAAGTTGGGGACTGTAGTCGCTACGGTGGAACGAAGATTCGTACCGAATTGTTCGGCCGCAATGGTTACAAAGAGCGCCCAATAGCCCACTCCAAATCCAAGCAAAAAACAACTGACATAAAACCCAACTGCACTTTGAAATGGCCAGTAGAGAAATATCAAAATGAAGAAGAGGGTTAAAAAGATAAATCCAAACACGGTCTTTCTGCGTGAGCGGATGATTTGGCTGGTGATGCCACTGGTCATGTCGCCACCCGCCAACCCGATGTAACTAAACATGACCGCATCCCCGGCCACCACTCCGGTAATGTTCATGGCTTTTGCAAACTCGGGCGAGAAGGTAATGAGGATGCCAATCACATACCAAATGGGTAACCCAATCAGGATGCATCCCAGGAATTTGACTAGCCTTTCCCGCTGGTTGAATAATTGAAAGAAATTTCCGCGTTGAATAGTTTGTTCTTTAACCTTCAAAAATATTCCGGACTCAAACACACTCACTCGGGCTACTAACAAGATCAACCCCAATCCGCCACCAATAAAATAGGCAACCTGCCAGTCAAAAATCTTGGCAATGTAATTAGCCAGCACCGCGCCCATCAATCCCACGGTTGCCACCAGCGTGGTACCATAGCCCCGAAGTTTCGTTGGCAGAGATTCTGATACCAGAGTTATGCCCGCCCCTAATTCACCAGCCAACCCAATGCCTGCGATGAATCGCAAGACCGCATATTGATTAACCGTAGTAACAAATCCATTGGCTATGTTCGCCAACGAGTATAAAAGAATGGAGCCAAAGAGCACAGATAACCGCCCGCGTTTATCTCCCATGATGCCCCAAATAATTCCCCCCACCAACAGTCCCGCCATTTGTACCCGAATCAGAAATTCGCCTTGCGACAACATCTGATCCTCGGTTACACCCATTGATCTCAAACTCGGGATCCGGACAATGCTAAAAAGCAACAGGTCATAGATGTCGACAAAATAACCTAAGGCAGCTACGATGACAGGAATACTAAAAAGTTGCTTCAGCTGATGGGAGTTCATTTCGCAAAATTTTCATCAAAATAGGTGAGTTTTATCAAAATCCCACCCCTTCCATCATTTGGCCTCTTTTAGCCATTGGTAAAAAAACAACCGGTGTAATCAAAATTTCACCTTAAAATCGCCATTGATTTAAAATCTAAATCTGAAATCTATGAAGAAACTCTTCCTGTTCATTTTGCCTTTATTGCTGGTTGGGGTTGGATCGGTTGCCCAGAAGAAGGGAACGAATCCACCCAAGGCCGCCATTACAACCTATGATGATAAACTATATAATGCAATGGAATGGCGCAGCATTGGCCCTTTTCGGGGTGGTCGATCGGCTGCCGTTACCGGAGTGCCTGGCCAACCCAATCTGTTCTACTTTGGTGCAACCGGGGGTGGTGTTTGGCGTACCACGGATGCCGGCAATAGCTGGCAAAATATATCCGATGGCTTCTTTGGGGGCTCCATCGGGGCAGTAGCAGTCAGTGAGTGGGATAACAACGTGATCTATGTTGGCGGTGGCGAAAAAACTGTTCGAGGTAATGTCTCCTATGGGTACGGAATGTGGAAGTCTGTAGATGCCGGAAAGACCTGGTCCCCTAGCGGATTGAAGGAATCGCGACACATTCCCAGAATCCGCATCCATCCGAAAAACCCGGATGTAGTTTACGCAGCTGTCCTGGGCGACTTATTCAAATCCTCTGATGAGCGGGGTGTCTACAAATCTATCGATGGTGGTAAAACGTGGAAGCGAACCCTGTTTGCCAATGCGGATGCCGGGGCGATCGATCTCTGTTTCGACCCGAACAATCCAAGAATACTCTATGCATCCACCTGGCGTATCCGCAGAACACCCTATAGTTTAGAAAGTGGCGGGGACGGCTCTGCGCTTTGGAAAAGTACGGATGGTGGGGAGACCTGGACGAACATCACAACCAATAACGGCCTTCCAAAAGGTACCTGGGGGATTGTCGGCATTGCAGTCTCACCGGTAAATTCAAACCGTGTCTATGCTATTATTGAAAATGAAAACGGTGGTGTATACCGCTCGGATGATGCCGGACAAACCTGGCGCAAAATGAACGATGACCGGAATCTTCGTCAACGTGCCTGGTATTACACACGCATTTATGCTGATACAAAGGATATTGATATGGTGTATGTATTGAACGTATCCTATCACCGCTCAAAAGATGGCGGTCGCACGTTCCAAACTTATAACGCGCCTCATGGCGACCACCATGACCTGTGGATTGACCCTGAAAACAACCAACGTATGATCATTGCCGATGATGGCGGTGCACAGATTAGCTTTGATGCGGGCGAGAATTGGAGCACTTACGAGAATCAGCCCACCGGGCAGTTTTACCGGGTGGTCACAGACAATGCCTTCCCTTATCGAATCTATGGAGCCCAACAGGATAATTCCACAGTTCGCATCTATCACCGGGTGGATGGAGGCGCCATTACCGAGAGTGACTGGGAAATTACGGCCGGAAGTGAGAGCGGGCACCTCGCTCCGGATCCTACCGACCCCGAGATCGTATACGGTGGTAATTATGGAGGTTTGTTAGAAGTAGAAAATCACCGCACACATGAAAGTCGGGCTGTTAATGTTTGGCCTGATAACCCGATGGGCCATGGCGTGGAGGATATGAAATATCGCTTTCAGTGGAATTTCCCAATTTTCTTTTCACCGCATGACCCTAAGAAACTTTATACCACCTCCAATCATGTGCATGTTTCAACTAATGGAGGTCAGTCCTGGGAAACAATTAGTCCTGATCTTACCCGAAACGACAAGACAAAGTTGGGATCATCAGGAGGTCCTATCACCAAAGACAATACCAGTGTGGAGTACTATTGTACCATTTTTGCAGCTGGCGAATCGCCTCTCGAAAAGGATTTTATCGTGACTGGATCGGATGATGGACTTATTTATGCCACTATCGATGGAGGTAAAAACTGGCAGAACATTTCTCCGAAAGACATGCCAGAATGGACGATGATTAACAGCGTTGAATTTGATCCGCATACCAAAGGTGGCATCTATATAGCTGGAACCCGATACAAGCTTGGTGACTATCGCCCGTACCTGTATAAATCAAAAGACTACGGAAAAACCTGGACGAAAATTACCGATGGCATTGATGCTGGTCATTTTAGCCGGGTACTGCGGGCCGATCCTAAACGAAAAGGTCTGCTATATGCCGGAACTGAAACCGGAATGTATGTTTCCTTTGATGACGGTGCCAGTTGGAAACCATTTCAATTGAATTTACCGATCGTACCAATCACCGATCTTACCATTAAAAACGACAACCTGATTGTCGCCACGCAAGGTCGTGGATTCTGGCTAATTGATGATCTTACACCGTTGCATCAACTCAATGATCAGATTTCAGCAAGTGATTCTTATCTGTATAAACCAATGCCCAGTTACCGGATGGGACCTGCTTTCAGTTTTGGACGCACTTCCCGCACAGCCGGACAAAATCATCCGGGGGGTGTTATGGTTCATTTTTATGTAAAAGATACTACAAAAGCCCAAGTAACTCTCGAATTTGTTCAAACCAATGGCACGTTGATCAAGAAATTTTCTACCAAACCGGACTTGAAAGCCAAAGAAGAAAAACTTAGCCTGAAGCAACCAGGTATGAATAAGTTCAATTGGAACATGCGCTATCCGGATGCGGATCGTTTTGATGGAATGATCTTGTGGGCTGCTTCCCTTAATGGTCCTCGCGCATTGCCAGGAACTTACAAAGTCAAACTTACCGTCAACGGTAAGTCCATGGAATCAGATTTCGAAATTCTAAAAGATCCACGAGGATCCGCTTCGGATGCAGATATGAAAGCGCAATTCGATTTCCTGCAAGAAGTGATTGCTAAAGTGAGTGAAACCCATACAGCGATTAAGAAAATCCGCACGGTCCGTGAGCAAATTAACCGGGCAATTGACCCAATCAACGATCAAAAAGAAGTTATGAAGGAAGTTCTTGACAAAGCGAAAACCATTCAGGATAACATGAAGAAGATTGAGGAATCGCTCTATCAAACTAAAAACCGAAGTGGCCAGGATCCGTTGAATTTTCCGATCCGGTTAAACAATAAACTGGCGCACCTCAATTCACTGGCCGGTTCTGGAAATTTCCGGCCTACTGATCAAATGGTAGCGTTTAAGAAGGAAATATCCTCAGAGATTGATATACACCTGACTGCCCTGGATAAAATCCTGAAGGAGGAGGTTCCAGCATTCAATTCATTGGTAAAACAAAAGAATATAGATGCAGTGATCTTGAAAGACTAAACCTCAACTCGATACAAAAGAAAAAGGCCCGGTTCGGGCCTTTTTCTTTTCAGAGATTAATAATTCTTCGACTGATTGCATACCATGCAATAGGTCCTACCAGGGGTAGAAAAATGATCGCCACGGTCCACAACAATCTCTTTTCCAGACTCGGCTCACGCCTCCACACATCCAGAATTGCCAATGCATCAACAATGACAAGCAGTATTGTCCACAGCCGTAACATCACTAGTTTGATTCGAGTATTTTAAATAATTCATCCAGATTAGGGGTGATGATGATCTCCGTTCTTCGGTTCTTCTGTTTGTTCTGAGCGTTGTCATTAGGAGCCAGGGGAGAAAACTCACCCTTTCCGGCTGCTGTAATTTGCTTTGCCGAAACTCCGGCACCCGTAAGTATTTTGGTGATGGAGGTTGCACGCATCACACTTAAATCCCAATTGTCTTGCATGTAAGCCGATTTCTTTGAAATCGGAACATTATCTGTATGTCCCTCAATCATGATCTGAATATCGCGTTGATCTTTGATCGCTCGTGCCAACTGTTGCAAGGCCATCACCCCTTTGCTGTCCACCTCAATACTTCCCGATCCAAAGAGCAGCTGCTCGGCCAAGGAAACATACACTTTTCCATTCTTCACCTTCACCGTCAGATCATTCTCTTTGAAATTTAACAACGCATTCGTAATCCGGTCTTTTAAATCCTTTACAGCTTTATCCTTATTTGAAAGAACCTGTTCCAACTCCTTTACTTTCCTCTCACGCTCAGCCAAACTTGTGCTTAAAGAATCATTCATTTTACGCGTATTTTCCAAATTTTGCTGAATGGCCAACAGTTGATCGCGCTGCTCGGCCATGTCTCTGTTTAGCTTACCACTGCTGTTCATCAGGTTTTTATAATATAAATTCAATTGATCATACTCTTTATTAAGATCATCCAGTTTTTGGCTGGTTGCCCGATATGATTGATTCAAGTCTGCAGTATCCTGCTTCAATTTTGTGAGTGTGGAGTCCAATGCCCTCAGCGAGGCGTTGGCTCTTTCCAATTGACTGGTGCGGTCTGCCAGTTCACCCTCTGCCTTTATCTTCTGAGCGAGCACATCATCATATTTTTTCTTGGTCACTATACAAGAAGAAAAAATCAGTAAGGGGATAAAAAGTATGATTTTAAATGATCTCATAGTTTAAAAAATTGTGGAAGCAAATATCTGAAATAAAAATCAATTACTTTGGGATAAACAAGTGGGTTATGGAAGGAATGCTAAAATCGGATGCGCTGAAAGGGAAAACAATCATTATTACGGGCGGAGGAACAGGGCTCGGAAAATCCATGGGAAAATACATGCTCGCCCTGGGTGCCAATCTGGTCATTACGAGCCGGAAGAAAGAAGTGCTCGATAAAACGGTACTGGAATTGGAACGTGAAACCGGTGGTTCAGTATTGGCCGTTGCGTGCGATGTAAGAAAGTATGAAGAAATTGTCAATGTGATAGCGGAAACGGAAAGACGCTACGGGCAGATTCATGGTGTTCTAAACAACGCAGCGGGGAACTTCATTAGCCCCACCGAGCGACTGTCATACCGGGCGTTCGATATTGTTGTAGATATCGTGCTAAAGGGTACTTACTATATGACCCTGGCCATGGGTAAGCATTGGATTGCGAACAAGCAGCCCGGCACGTTTCTGAATATTGTCACCACATATGCCTGGACTGGCTCGGGATATGTTGTTCCCTCTGCTTGCAGTAAGGCCGGTGTGCTGGCGTTAACGCGATCGCTGGCAGTGGAGTGGGCAAAATATAACATCCGGAGTAATGCCATTGCCCCGGGTCCCTTCCCTACCGAGGGTGCCTGGAGTCGATTGTTGCCAGGCGACCTTGTCAGCAAATTTAATCCTGCTGAACGGATTCCACTTAAACGAGTGGGCGAACACCAGGAGTTAGCCAATCTCGCTGCCTATCTGATGTCTGACTTCTCAGCCTATATAAATGGAGAAGTAATCACGATTGACGGAGGTGAATGGCTCAGAAATGGTGGCGAATTCAGTCACCTCGAAGCCATTACCGATACGCAGTGGGATCAATTGGAGAAGATGCGCGGTAAATAAATCAACTCTATAATAATCTTGAAATTGCAAGGCGCACATAACTATGCGATAGCCCCTTCAACGTTTCCTTGGTTAAACTATTAACAGTTACTGAAAACGAGTTGTACCTCCTGGCGTACATTAACCCAAAACGACTTCGCACTACCCAAGGTGTTGCCTCTACTGTAAATGGACTTGGGTTTCGTTCAAATAAACTTCCTTCCAAAAATACATTTGAAACCACATAGTCAATTCCTCCACCCGCAAACAAAAATAATTCCATCGCATCAGGGTCTCCGGCATAGCCAAGCGATGCATTGGAATAAACAGATTGTGTTAACGGTCGGAAATTTAAGAATCGAACGGTAATGCCCTGACTCAATTTATTGACCCCGGTACCCGCATGAATCGCGGAGTTGCTCACCATTTCTATTTGATGTCCAAGAGGAATTGATTTTAATAATTGAACATTGAGGTTTGCAATAACTTCATCTGCGATCTGGTACCTCCAGCCACGAGGTTCCCGAAACCCTGTTCGCTCGTGCCACCAAGCTTGAAGGTTGCCTATTCCCGTCTGCTCCCCAACCAGGCCCACTTTCCCCTCGATAACTCCGATGAATGAATCCCCTTTTAGCCGATTAACGGAAAAACCACTGTAATAGAGGCCAGCATAGGGCCGATCCATGTTGGCCGGATTGGCAAACCGGATTGTTCGCGAGGTGTAGATTTCATTTCCCAGATTAAACGACAGGATCAGATTGTCCCCTGGTCTATCGGTATTGAAAACTCTATTCAGCGCACTTTGCTTCTTGATTTTTGTCCGATAGGTGACATGGTGCCCTGCCGAATAATACCGATCGATAAAAAGAAATACATCGTTATCAAGGGCAAAACTCACTTCGTTGGTGAATGACCGAGGCCTTACCTGACTTATCACCGAAGGGGTGCACAAGCCGATGAGCAACAAATAAATCAGCAGAATTCGCACAATCAAAGTGAATGGTTGATCAATCTACTTGAAAATCTACACTCTGTCAAACCTTATTGAAGTGCAGTGGTAGTAACAACCGTTCCATTAAATGAATAAATAAAGGCTTGCCGGGATTTAACATTAACACCAAATACGGGCAGGATGGTGCTTTCCACGGGTTTGGTAATCATGGTACCGGTTTGATCAAATAAATAGGAAAGATTTTGCTCCGGATCATAGTAATTAAAAACAGTACGATCCTGTGCAAGCACAATGGCCGAGGGCTGAAGTGCATAGGATCCGGGATTTTGTCGTTCGAAAACCAATTTATTCATTGCATCAAATACGGCTATCTTGTCAGTATCAATCCGAGAATAATAAAACTTTTGGCTAGTTGCATAAGGCCTGATCAATGAAAATTGAGAATTGGTACCCCGTACAAGGTCTTCAGTCGTTAAACTCTTACTATCCAAAGTCAACTTTGTTACTTGCCCCGCACTTGTTATGAAATACAAATAACTTCCGGATAAAGACGCTCCCACTTCAACAAAATAGTCACCGGAAACTTTTCCTCGGAGTTTGAACGGGAATCCGGTACTGTTGTTCCCCTTTCTGTTTACTAAGTGCATAGACTGATCCTCCGTGAGGAATACGAAATAATCACTCCCGCCAATCCGATAGTGCTCAGGTGGGTAGTTGATGGTTGAACCGATTCTCTTTGGCGACCAATCCGGCAGAGGCTTTGCAGACTTGTCAAGAATAAAAACTTCTTGATCAGGAGTGGTTAACAAATACCGGTAATTCCCCGACTTGTCATAATCCACCACGGTGGCAAATCTCGACTTGAATGACAACCTTTTTGGGAACCCCGAAACATCACGTCCAAGCCGGTCGATTACATAAAGGGAAGTGGGAGTAACTATAAAATACTGGAGTTTCGCATTCTTAAATAAGTCGACTTGCGTTAAACTATAAATCACACCGTCCAGGACATAACTCCAAAGAATTCCATTTTCAGAAGAAAACAAGCTAATTTGATGCGTGGAGTCCTGAACGATCAATTCACTCTTGGAGTTGGTATGGTTTTTCACAGGGAACGCACGCGCGATGGCATTGGAAAGTTGATAGGCTACCACCGGGACTTTTCTATCCTGTTTACCCGGAGATGTAGGCTCCAGGTTAATGCTGGTATAGAAATGATCATCGAGTGCGCTAAACTGAATGCTGCCCCAGGCGATGGATGATAAGTGCAACGAATCAAAAACAGGCTTCCATCGACTCTCGGGGGCAGGATTCCATTTTATACTTTTAAAAAATATGGAAACATTACTTTCGCGCAAGCCTCGACCTAAAAATTCCTGAAAAGCCAATGACTTACCCCACGTGTCATCCGCTTCAATTTCATCGATTAATCTCTTCAAGGATGAGACACTCCCTGAAATAACCATATAATTTTCCAACCAGGTCATGTAGGCCACCGAGTCGGCAGGCAGCAACTCATTGAGGGGTTTCAAAAATTCAGATTCCCGGAGGGCACTTAATTCATAACCTGAATAGTTTTCAACATAAGAACCCATTTCTGTCGCAGTATCTTTCACTTTGACAAAGATCAGCGAACCTCCAGATTCTTCAGATTCACAAACAGCAACCTCATCGGCAAAAAAAGATTTAGTGGTATCTTGATTTAACATAAACTTGCTCCAATCCGAAATTCCGTAATGAATAACCCAGTTGGTTGAGAAGGGTATAAAGCGCATCACATCATTTTTTACCGGGTGCTGTTGTTGGAAACGGGATAGTCCAAAAGTTCTTCCAATACTATCCAGTGTAAAGCCATTCATAGATAGCTTCTCGTTTTCTGTCTTTACATCCAGAACAGCAGACCGAGCAAATTCTTTAAAAAGTGGAATGGAATTCCAATTCGGATTTGCTATCAGACCAAAAGCCATCAGCGAATTGAAGTTTAGATACAGATTCCCTTCATCTGATTTGAGAGATGCAAATTGAAAAAGTGCCGGATTGGACACCCGGTAGTTCGTGTTACCCGGAAGTTCCGCAATCCGCAAAGCATTCTCTACCAAAATCGGAGACCGGCAAAGAATGACAATATCCTGCAGGTAAGAAAAAGCAAGAACTATCTTATTATCCGGGAGCGTTCGAATCTCATGGATTACGTTCCCATTGTACACCCGATTTGTTAACCGTTGGGTTCTTTTATTAGTGAGAGCACTGGAAATCAAACCTGTATATTCTCTTTCCGGAATTCGATAGGCATACAATAAATCAGCTTCTTTCTTACCAATCGGTTGTAAAGCAATAACAAACGAAGTGGCTGAAACTCTAAAAAAAGGGCCTATTACACTGTCTGTTTTGGGGGTGTTTATAGTCTCATAAATAAAAATTGAATTTGAATCAAGAACATCCCAGTAATCAATCCCCTTTTGAGGATTGCAAGACACCAGGCTGATACCAACAACCCATACCAGGAACCGGACTTCAGAATTTATCTTCCACACCGATCCAAAACTAACGAAAAATAAAAGCCAGACCTATACAGCCTGGCAATTACCATTTTTTAATATCTCTGTTCCTATCTAAAAGACTTTAACGTACCTAAATAGTAATGTAATCCAACTTGTACCCCCACGAGGAAGTTTGCCCGCCCTCCAAAAATTTCAGAAACATTACCACTCTTTAGTAAATTAATAATGTCTTCATTTCTCATATCTGTAAAGCTGTAATTAGCTCTTACCTGAGTTGTTAAGTAAAGATGTTTTGATAAGTCGATATCTAATCCGAAGGCTACGGCTAATTGGAACTCCGTATTCTTGAAATCGTCCAGCTCCTTTTGAAGTAACGCTGTAGTAGGAACATCATTAGGGAGGTTATAGGTACCATCGCCATTATCAATAGCGGAGGGGTAATCATCCTGAATTGTTGCAAAGTCTAGTCCTTCAGGAATTTCATAATTACCACTATTCGTTTGCAATGTTTCAATACCCTTGCTGAGGATTCCCAACTGCGGCCCAAAATTAAAATTTCCGCGGGCCTTACCAGAGCCTCCACCCATAAATTTCATCATCAAGGGAATATTGATATATTCAACATCGATCCTCCTTGTGCCAGCGATCTGTTTGGCGGTATTGATAACATTATAGATTTGACCCTGGGTTGATTTAATCGCCTCCAACTGAAGGCCAAATTTATTCCCTAGATCAGCACCAAAAGTGAAACCAAAGGGTGCCCAGTTATACGTATAGGTGGAACTATACCGTGGGTCTTCGCTCAATCCCTTGTCTAGTACAAAGGTGGCATTGTAGGCTGTGGTTGCTCCAAAGTGAATCTGAGCCTCCACCTGCGCTACGAAAAACATTAAAATTGATGTAAGTATGCCGTAGATTTTTGATTTCATATGGTTAACTTTTGCCGTTAATTTCGAACTTATTCAATTAAGTAACCTTCTAATAAAGTCATATTTCTATGAAAAAGGTACTCCGATCAGCAATTTTTCCGATTTTGATGGCACTGGGTATCGGCTGCACGTCAAATAAATCACAAGAAAATACAGGCTCTATTGACAATCACCTGACTGACCAACAAAAAGAGGAAGGGTGGGAATTGTTGTTTGACGGGTCAAGTCTGGATGGGTGGCAGATTTTCAAAGACCGTAAAAATAATACCTGGGAAGTGCAAGGGGGTACCCTCCATTGCAAACCCCTCAATGAAAGTGTATCCGGTGATGGTGATGAACGTTCTGATTTACGCACTAGTGACGAGTTCGAAAATTTTGAACTTGTTTTTGATTGGAAAATTGCTCTGCAGGGTAATAGCGGAGTGATGTTTCGTGTAACCGAAGAATTTGACCAACCTTATTATTCCGGACCTGAATATCAATTGGTAGATGACTTCGGGTATGCCGGAGAATTAACCGATTTGCAAAAGACCGGGTGCAACTACGATATGCACCCAACTCCTGCCATCAAAACCCTGTATGTGCCAGGATCGTGGAACAACTCGAAGCTAGTGGTTAACGGAAATCATGTTGAACATTGGTTAAATGGTCAGAAAGTGGTTGAATATGAGTTGCACTCCGAAGACTGGATTCAAAGGAAGAATGCAAGCAAATGGAAAGATGCTCCAGGGTATGGAATGGCGAAGAAAGGGTACATCGACCTTCAAGACCATGGAAGCGAAATCTGGTTCAAAAATATGCGGATAAAGGTTTTGTGAACAGCCATCCGTGACCATTTAAAACGATAGGCAACAATCCAGTTTGATTGCCACTGAACCATGTGCGGCATTACCGGAGTCTTTGCATTTAATTTAGTCGGCAGGTTTAACATGATGCATGTTACCTCGGCCACCATGGCCCTGGAGCAACGTGGTCCAGACTTTCAGGATATTTACATTGATGATTACGTTGGACTCGGGCACAGAAGACTATCGATCATTGATACAAGCGCCCTCGCAAACCAACCCATGTGGGATTCCGCCAAACGCTATGGCATCGTTTTTAATGGTGAGATTTTCAACTTCCGGGAGCTAAGACTTGAATTGCAAAAGCAGGGAGTCGCCTTCTCCTCTTCTTCTGATACCGAAGTGCTCCTGAATCTTTTTATTCGGGAAAAAGAAGCCTGCCTGAATAAACTCAATGGGTTCTTTGCCTTCTGCATTTACGACCGTCAGGAACAGACTTTTTTCTTAGCGCGGGATCGGTTTGGGATTAAGCCTCTCCTTTATCTTTTTGATGAAGACAAATTTCTTTTTGCCTCCGAAATGAAATCATTGCTTCAATATGGTATTGACAAGACCTTGGACTATCAATCGCTGTTCTTTTATTTACAATTAAATTATACACCCGCTCCGGATTCCATTTTTACCCATGTAAAAAAACTACAGCCCGGTCATTTTCTAAAAGTGGAAAGAAAGGAGTTGTTGGTAGGTCGATACTACTCCATCCCTGAGAGAAATGAACCTGCCCTTCCCTATCCGCAAGCACAAAAAAAACTAATGGATCTATTGGATGAGTCGGTACAACGAAGGCTCATCTCGGATGTACCGCTGGGTGCATTCCTGAGTGGTGGAATCGACTCCTCGGTAATAACTGCTTTAGCCCACAGGCACAAACCTGATCTTCACACGTTCTCGATCGGCTTTCGCGATGAGAAGTTCTTTGATGAAACCCGCTATGCGAACAAGGTAGCTAAACACGTAGGCACTCATCATACTGTGTTCTCCTTGTCCAATGATGATTTGCTGACCCACCTTCAATCGGCACTTAATTATCTGGATGAACCCTTTGGAGATTCTTCAGCCCTTAATGTTTTTATCCTTAGCAAAGAAACCCGCAAACATGCCACCGTGGCATTATCGGGCGATGGTGCGGACGAAATGCTGGGCGGATACAACAAGCATTCAGCTTTCTATAGAGCAATCAATAAGCAGTGGCCTGAAAAGTTGATCGGGACATTGGGTCCTTTGTGGAAATCCCTTCCGCAATCACGAAACTCCTATCTCAGCAACAAAATTCGGCAGGCCAATCGGTTTGCGGAAGGCCTCCGTCTTTCCAGCCGCGAACGCTATTGGCGTTGGGCGGGGTATGCTCAGGAAAAAGAGGCGTTGAAACTTCTCACGGAAGAATCCAAAACGAAATTTTCAAAACAACTGTTTGAAAGCAGAAGGCAAAGCCTCTTACAGTATATCCCTGATCAAGCCTCCATGAATGAATTCCTCTTGACAGACATGACCCTCGTGCTTCCCAATGACATGCTTACCAAGGTTGATTTGATGAGCATGGCGCATGGGTTAGAAGTGCGCGTTCCATTTTTGGATTATCAGGTTGTTGATTATGTATTCAGTTTGCCGGATGAGTATAAAATTACTCACTCATCAAGAAAACGGATTCTGCGGGATACATTCCAAGCGCTGTTACCTGTGGAATTATTTCACCGACCCAAGAAAGGGTTTGAAGTACCCTTATTGAAATGGTTTCGCAACGAACTGAAATCAATGATTTTCGATGATCTTCTTTCTGAAAAGTCCATCCGGGAACAAGGAATTTTTGATTATGGTGAAATAAAGGCACTGAAAGACCAGCTATTCTCCCGCAATCCGCAGGATGTACCTGCCCGCATCTGGGGCCTTATTGTTTTTCAATGGTGGCTTCGGAAATATGGAAAGTAACCTACCCATAAATCTGGTTGAGCAATCCTGCCAGGCGAATACCGGCTTGAAGCATTCTTGTTTTAGCAATTGAAAAATACTGATAGGTGTAAACATAGCCCAGGTTACCATCGTTTATATCGTAAACCTGTGGTCTGAAACTCATGGATTCCAACGCCCAATCCCGAACTCCGGTGCTCTGCCAATGTTTAACAGTCTCTTTGTCGGGTACCCCTAACGCATTAGCCAATTCGGTATAACTTAATCGTGAGCCATCGATCATTTCACTATCCCAAACCCGATGCAGATTTGAATCATTCCTAAACCATTTCACCTTTACTTCATTACCACCCCGATCGCCCGGCCTGCCTACATGCAACGGCTGATGCATGTCGCCCACCATATGAACCAACATTTTAAGATAGTCTTGCTCCTGCTTAGCCGATAATTTCCCGCTTTTCAACTCGGCTGTAATTTTTTCAATCATCATGATCACTTTCCCATCTGGATTCCCCTCTACATCTTCATACCGTCCGCCATCCGGAATGGTAGTCCAATGCCAATCGGTAGTGTATTTGTATGCTGTATCGGATAATATTTCATCCATCCAGGTACTCACCATGGCCAACGATTCTCCATTCAGAATTTGTTGAATTTTACTCCTCGCCTTTTTAGTCAAATACCGCTCGGCAATTAAGCCTGTGGCGCGATGCCCTGTAACTCCCCAACCAAAACCTTCGATACACACAACAAAGAGAATCAATATCAATAAACACCTTTTCATAATCATCTGCATCAAGCTGCAAAAATGAGAATTTTCACCCATTCTAAAATTTTATGAGCATGATAATAACGTTAAATTTGATAGCGGATGAAACAGGTTAAACTTTCGGCATTACTGGTAGCCAATCAGTTAGATCTGAAAGGAATTAAGACTTTTTTAGAGCTTAAGCCCATTGCCGACTCCTCCTCCGAACTTTTTTACTCCTTTGGATCGGATAAATACCAATATTATTTCAATTACGGGGTGGTTGTTTTTTCAGGACACACCGATGAAGAAATTAAGCTGGCAATCGAAGCAATTCATTCGTTCTATCGAAATCCGTTGCCCTACTGGCTTCGCGATGACCATGAAATTACGGTGGAAAACGGGGATATGAAGTTTGAATTTAACCGGGTAGTGGTTAATCGGCTCGATGCGAAGGTATACCGGATTGCCATGTTCAACATTGCGCAATCGGTGGCGCTGGATCGGTATCATGAAATCACTGAGAATTTGCTGACGGAAATTCGCGGCTTCACAAATTATCTGGAAACTAACGGGAAACTGAAAATCAGCCGAAAAAATATGCTCAAGTTTATTGGCAAGTCGTTAAATACCCAAAACGACATTGCTGATAACATTTACATTTTTGATGCCCCGGAATTGGTTTGGGATGATGAATTTCTGGATAAACTGCACCAAGGGTTGATGAAACACTTTGATCTCCGGGTGCGATTCAGTGAAATTGAATACACCATGCGCATCATTGAAGATAATCTGAGTGTGTTCCGTGAAATTTCACACCAGCGCGAAAGCAATACCCTTGAGTGGATCATCATCCTGTTGATTCTGGTAGAAGTATTCGACTTGTTTATTTCTCGGATTTTCTAGCGGGTCTCTGAGCAGATTTTTTTAGTAAATTTCTATTCATGAATCGCGTGAAGGCCTGGGTACGGTCATTCTTTAGTCTCTCCAGAAGAGAAACCAATGCGTTTCTGATTCTCCTGCCGCTCATGCTGTTGGGTATTTTTATTATACCGGTTTACCAGGCTTGGCAGTCTCATCAGACGCACGATTTTAGCAGTGAAACAAAGGCCCTGGATAGTGCCCTCGCAAATTGGCGGTGGGCTGATGATGATAGTTTGGTTTCAGGTGATACACATGAGCTTTTTAATTTCAATCCAAATTTCGCCTCGGTTCAGGAATTGGAGACTCTGGGATTTCCCAGCCCTCTGGCCAGGAGGATTGACAACTATCGGAGTAAGAGGGGTAAATTTTTTATAAAATCTGACCTACTGAAAATCTATGGCCTGGATTCTTCGTTGTATGTGAAGCTATACCCTTACATTGAGTTGCCGGAGTCAAGAAATACTAAACGTGTAGCCAACACCCTCGAAACAAAGCCGGAAATAAAGCCCCCAGTACGCACGAAGTTTGATTTAAATCAGGCCGATACAGCCCAACTCATTCGCCTTTACGGAATCGGACCGACTCTTTCACAGCGAATTGTTAACTACCGCAATCGGCTGGGAGGTTTCACATCGATGGTCCAGTTGCATGAAGTTTACGGTTTGGATTCTGCCGTGGTTTCGGAACTTGAAAAGGCAAGTTTCATCACGGAAGAATTTCAACCAAAGAAAATTGCCATTAACGAGGCAACCGAAAAAGAATTGGCAGCTCATCCTTACATTACCTACAATTTAGCGAAGGCTATTACCACGTACCGCTTCCAACATGGTAATTTTCAGTCCATCGAAGATTTAAAGAAAATAGCGCTGGTCAATGAAACGTTCTATACGAAAATAAAATCCTACCTTACCCTAAATCATTAGCGTGACCCGTACGGAGCAAACCAAAAAGCTGCTGACTACTTATCTGAGACGCCTTACCAATCTCTCTGGTAATAACCGCTCTTTGTTCTTACCCAGACTTATTTCAGATCAATTCATCGATATACAGGAGCTAAGTCAATTAAATGGTGAAAATGCATTCTCGATCATCGAGGCACTCATTGCGGATAAATCCAAGAATCTATGTGCGGTGCTGGATGCCCGAATGGAAAGCAGCAATGAAACCAGCAAAAAACTGAAGCAGTTACAGCGGATTGATCAGCTTATTTTTGAAGAGCGAGGATCCAAGGATCTGCAGGTGGGCTGGCCAATCGTGCAGGGAAAGTTCATGGATGGAACATTGGTTCGATGCCCGCTTCTGTTCTTTCCGGTCACCCTAACGGTTCGAAATAATCAATGGCACCTGGAACCGCGCGAAGAAGCCGGGCTTAGTTTTAATAAGTCATTCTTATTGGCGTATGCATTTTACAATCAGGTTCAGGCAAGTGAAGAATTACTGGACGAAACATTTGAAGAGGTGGACCGCGAAAGCACATCTTTCCGTACCGCCCTCTATCAACTGCTTCAAAAAAATCAATTGGAAATCCATTTTAATCCAGATAACTACCGCGATGAGCTTACCCCTTTCGTCAACCTGAAGAAAGAAGAGTTTGCGGAAGGGTTGAAGAATGGAGAACTGAAATTATTTCCCAAGGCTGTTTTAGGAATTTTTCCTCAGGCCGGATCCAACCTGGTTCCGGATTACCTCCACTTACTAGAAGAAACAACCATCCAGGACTTAGAAGAGTTTTTTAAAGACCGGTCAATCGCAGAAAAAACAAACGCCCCTGCTTTCTTGCAGCAAGTAAAAGAAGAGCGTGTGTACAATGTCTTTCCGCAGGATATCTGGCAGGAAAATGCATTTAAAGCGGTCAAGCTAGGACACTCGCTCGTCATACAAGGGCCTCCGGGCACTGGAAAATCGCAATTGATCTGTAACCTGATTGGTGATGCAATGTCCTCCGGGAAGCGGGTATTGGTAGTATGCCAAAAAAGAGCGGCCCTGGATGTGGTATTCAATCGTATGAAATCACGTCAACTGAACGACTACCTCGCCCTCGTTCATGATTTCAAGAATGATCGCAGAGAAATCTATGCCAAACTGTCCAGTCAAATTGAACGTGTTGAAGAGTACAAAGCCCGTAACATTAGCCTCGATTCCATTCAACTGGATCGCAAATTCCTGCAACTCAGTCATCGGATCGACCAAATTGCCGAAGACCTAGAGGTTTTTAAGCAAACTCTGTTCGATGATTCAGAATGTGGACTTCCCATTAAAGAATTGTACTTACAATCGAGTCCCTCGGAGTCGATTATTAATTTGAAGCAGGAATTTCATGGATTTCGTTTTGATGCCATTCAGGACTTTTTGCGAAAACTGAATACGTATGTCCACTATGCACAAAATTTTAAACGAGCTGATTATCCGTGGCGAGACAGACGATCATTCAAAAATTTTCAGGCAACCGATCAGGCTCAAATAAAAAAGGCTGTCCAGGAAGTCGCCAGTTTCTTTACCAACCTAACGGAAGCGCTAACCAAACACTTCTCCACCCGCCTGGATTGGGATCAATGTGAAGTCTTGATTGAGAAGGAATCGCATATAAAGGAAATTAAAACGTTCATTCACAATCAAAGCACCTATTACTACTTCCAATGCATGGTGGCGGAGATGGATGACGAGACAAGTTCGTTGTGGCTCTCGAATGTTGAGAAAAACCTGATGAGTTGCTTTGATGGTGAAGGACCCGAGAGTTATTTGCCCAGTCACCAATTAGGCCAAATGCAAAAAGCATTATATCGTTCCATGAAGGCCAGAAGGAGTTTGATTGGGCTGGTGCGGTGGGAGTTGTTCTCTAGAGATAAATTTTTGATTAAGCGGGTTCTGGTAGCCAACAACCTGATCAGCAACAAGCAAGGATTTAAATTACTTGAGCGCAAGTTGGATAATCGCTTGAATCTGGAACACAATCTTTCTAAGCTGAAATCAAAAACCTGGCTAAAAAATGTGCCTGAAACCCTCGACCCAAAAGAATTTATTCAATGGTTTGCTAACCAACATTTTGCACTGGAAGCCAAACTCAATTTTAGTCAGGTTCGGGGGCTTAAAAATGTAATTGATCCGCTGACACTTACCCTCACTGAATTTCATGCAAAAGTGGATCATTTATATACCCTATTATCAACTTTAACCAAAAGTAAAAATTATTGGACAGAATTTCTGACGCATGCTCAGATTCAGGCAATCACACAGCAACCCTGGTTTGCTCAAAAATTAGTGGAGAGTCTCAAAGAGGATTTTGATGCGCTATGTGAGTTTGATGCCCTGGAAGAGAGTCTTACCCCGGATGAAAAATCCATCGTCCACAAATTACACGAGCACACCGGGCAATGGGATGAATATCAATTCAAGAGTTTGTTTTTAAACAGTTTGTACCTTTCCTGGATAGATCACCTTGAACTGAAGCACCCAGAATTACGCATGGTTTCATCCGGGAAAATGGCCTTGCTGGAAAATGAACTCCGCGAGTTACTGAACGAAAAACAAGCCATCAGTGAAGAAATCATCTTGTCAAGAGCACGGGAAAAGGTGATTGATGATCTCAAGTTCAACCGGCTCAACAACCGCGTCACGTACCGCGACTTATTGCATCAGGTAAGCAAGAAGAAAAAGATTTGGCCCATCCGAAAATTAATCGCTGAGTTTGAGGAGGAGGTTTTTAAACTGATCCCCTGCTGGTTGGCCTCGCCCGAATCAGTTTCGGCCATTTTACCGATGAGGGAGTTATTTGATCTGGTCATCTTTGACGAAGCTTCTCAATGCTTTGCTGAACGAGGCATACCGGCATTGTACCGGGCTAAACAAGTAGTAATTGCCGGTGATGCCATGCAACTAAAACCTGGCGATTATTATCAGACCCGTTGGCAAGAGGAGGATGAAGGTCATCCGGATTTGGAAATCGATTCCCTCCTGGACCTCAGCAGTCGCTACTTAATGAATGTTCAGCTAAAAGGACATTATCGCAGCAAAGCCCTGGAGTTGATTGACTTCTCAAATAAGCACTTCTATAAGGGTTCCTTACAATTACTACCCGATCTAACAGTTGTTAATGCTAATGAACCTTGCCTGGTGTACGAAAAAATTGATGGCCATTGGGAAAATCATACCAACCGGCAAGAGGCTACACATATTGCAGCACTGGTTTCACAACTGCTCATGACCTCTCCCAATAAAGAAATTGGAATCGTTACTTTCAATGCCCCACAGCAATACCTGATCCTGGATGTGTTGGAAAGCACCCTGGATGAAATACCAGAATCACTTTTTGTGAAAAATATTGAAAATGTGCAGGGCGATGAACGGGATATCATTATTTTTTCCATTGGCTATGCACCGGATGAAAAAGGTATTGTTCATGCGCATTTCGGAAGCTTGAATATGGCGGGTGGAGAAAACCGGCTTAATGTAGCGGTTAGCAGGGCCCGCGAAAAGGTGATCGTTGTTAGTAGCTTCACTCCCGACCAACTTCCCGTTGAAAATACGGTAAATGCCGGACCCAAATTACTAAAGGAATATCTTCAATTTGTGTTGGATACTTCACAGGGTACGTTTGCTCCCGTAATGAATTCCGCCAATGGTCGTAAGAGCCTTAATCTCTTAAAAGATAAAATCAAAAGCTGGGTTCAGCAGAAGTGGCCGGATTTTATACTGGAGGAACACAAACTCCCCTACTATGATCTCACGGTTCAAAAAGGAATCCGCACACTGGGTGCCATACTTACCGATGATTACTTCTACCAACAAAGCCTGCATGCAAAAGCCGATCATGCGCTGACTCCACACTTGCTGGAATTGAAAAACTGGCCCTTCCTTCGCGTTTACAGTCGCAACTTTTGGCAAGACCCTGATAAGTTCTTCAATGAGATTGGAAAATTTATGAACCAGTCCTGATTCAGTTAATCCCGGTAATTCAATGCCGGTGCACGATTTCCTAACAACGACTCATACGTAAAGTCTGCACCCCTGCGTTCGCTGAACTCTTTCTTTGCTGCCTCGATTAATCCTGGATTTGAAAATGCATCCATCATCGAAAGCGCCAAGGCTTTGGAAGCGAGTATCATCCCTTTATACCCAATGCTGGTGCCACCCGCGGCAACGGCTTGCCAGCTGTGGGCAGCGGTGCCGGGTACCCAGGTAGCCGTGCTTAAACCCACGGTAGGCACGGTCCAACTTACATCTCCAACGTCAGTGGATCCACCCGATAGCAACGACATCGTACCAACAACATTCGTGGAGGAGAGCGGTGGAGGCGCAGTGGTAAATGTCTTTTGGATCTTTTCAGCAAAGGCAGTTTCCTCAGGATTGAGTACATAGCCACCCAAATACCGAAGATTGGCATCAACCACTTTGGCAAGTGTTTCGTTCGGTAGCAATTCATACACTCCGCCTAATACTTCCCATTCCACCTTTGTATCGGTACCCAATGCCGCACCTTGGGCCGCCCGCGTTACACGCTCCCACATATCCTTCACCTCGGTTCGCTTAGGGTGACGTACGTAATAGTAAACTTCCGCAAAGGCAGGAACTACATTGGGTGCCTCGCCCCCGCGGGTGATTACATAATGAATTCGCGCTTGTGGAGTAATATGTTCACGCATCATGTTCACCATATCATTCATGGCCTCTACCCCGTCCAAGGCTGAACGGCCGCGCTCAGGCGAAACGGCAGCATGGGCAGCAATTCCGGTAAAGCGAAACTTCCCATTCTTATTGGCCAGAGAAGTACCAGCACTTGCATTGTTCTGAGCACCCGGGTGCCAATGAAAAACAACATCCACATCCTTGAATAATCCTTCCCGTACCATGTAGACTTTACCAGAACCGCCCTCTTCAGCAGGCGTACCGTAGTAGCGAATGGTTCCGCTTCTATTGTTTGTGATCAACCAATTCTTTACAGCAATGGCTGCTGCTGCGGAAGCGGTTCCAAACAGATGATGTCCGCAAGCATGCCCAGCAGGTCTCCCTTCCACTGGTTTTACTTCCGGCACTGCATCTTGCGATACTCCTGGAAGGGCATCATATTCACCCAAGATGCCGATTACCGGTTTACCTGATCCAAACGTGGCAACAAAAGCAGTAGGAATTCCAGCAACACCCGACTCCATTGTAAATCCAGCCTGCGCCAATGTTTCCTGTAACAAGGCCGAACTCCTGGTTTCTTTATAACCCACTTCTGCAAATTCCCAAATCTTATGCGCAATGGTGGTGTATTTATCGTATTCTGAATCGATGGATTTTATGACTTCCTGTTTTGACTTCGCAGGATCCTGCTTGGCTTTTTGCGTCCAGCCTTTCAATGCCAGACACAGCAAGGCGATAAGAAATAGGTTCTTCATAGGGTTAGATTTAAAGCAAAAGTAAAACTTTCTGCGAAGGGCAGTTTTGAAATTTTACAAGTGGTTTTGTGTTACATAGCTCCTGCTTTTGCAGAGATTTTCATCGTCTCCGCATGCTGACTTAAATCTAATCCCAACTGTTCATCCTCTGGGGAAACGCGCATGCGTGTAATGAGTCCGGTGATTTTGAAAATAATATAAGAACCACCAAAGGTAAACACGCTTACAATCAGGAGGGCAAGCATATGGTATTTGAACGTATTTACTTCCCCGTAAATAAGGCCTACATCCTTTGCAAACACGGCTGTCATTACCATCCCAACGATCCCGCCTACCCCATGGCAAGGAAATACGTCAAGGGTGTCATCCAGGGAAGTCTTCTGTTTGTAATACACTGCCATGTTGCTGACCAGGGCGGCAACAAATCCAATAAATACACTTTGCCCCAAATTCACAAATCCTGCAGCCGGGGTAATCGCTACCAACCCAACAACGGCTCCGATGCACGCGCCCATTGCGGAGATCTTACGTCCCACCAAGGCATCGAACATGACCCAGGTTATCATAGCCGAAGCAGAAGCCATGTTGGTAGTTGCAAACGCTTGTACTGCCAATCCATTGGCCGCCAGTGCCGATCCTGCATTAAAACCAAACCATCCAAACCAAAGCATCCCGGTTCCTAAAATGATAAAAGGTATGTTGGCCGGTTGATGTTGCTTCTCTTCGCGCTTGCCTAAAATATAAGCACCCGCCAGCGCGGCAAACCCGGCCGACATATGAACCACAGTACCTCCGGCAAAATCAAGAACTCCCCACACACGCAAAAAACCTTCCGGGTGCCAGGTCCAGTGTGCCAGCGGACAATAAATCAATAATGAAAACAAACACATAAAGATCAGATAGGATGTAAACTTTACGCGTTCGGCAAAACTGCCGGTAATTAAAGCCGGTGTAATGATGGCAAACTTGAGTTGAAACAGGGCAAAAAGTAAGAAGGGGAATGTGGGCGAGAGATTTGGGTTCGGACTCAACCCAACATTCTTAAAGGCAAAGTAAGTAGTGGGGTTTCCAATAAATCCACCGATGCTATCACCAAAAGCAAGACTAAATCCCACCAGATACCACAATAGACTGATCACCCCCAGGGCAATAAAACTTTGCAGCATGGTTGAGATCACGTTTTTGAAACTAACCATACCCCCATAAAAGAAGGAAAGTCCGGGCGTCATAAATAAGACAAACGCGGTGGCCACGATCATCCAGGCCGTATCTGCTTTATCGATCGCAACGGTATGCTCTGTTACCGGATTACCTGCATTGAATAATACCAGCAGTTGAAGGATACTCAGGATTGCAAAAATTACAATCCAGCGGGTCTTTGGCTTGCTCATGGGAGGTAGATTTTCATCAAATTTGAATTTATTTGGATAAAATATTACCCACATTTTCAAATATTTTAATGAAATCGTTTTCGAAAGGGTAAATTTTTACCATAAACATCCAATCAAAGCCATTTTTCTATCACTTTTCAACGTTAACTCAGGCACCGCTCATCGGCAAAAAAATAAGCCCTCTTTAAGGTTTTGTGGTGCCAACCATCAAAATGAATTACCTTCCAAAAAACTCGCCCCATGAAAAAAATTTTCCTACTGCTTACCCTGCTCGCCCCCGCCTTTGTTATTGCACAGATTTTAAAAGCTCCGGAGATTAAAGAGGGTGATGGGCCTTATACCCAATTAATTATTCGAGGTGCCATGTTGATAGATGGTACCGGAGCTCCACCAGTAGGTCCTGTAGATATTGTTGTTAAACAGAATCGGATTGTAAACATTGTAAGTCTAGGATTACCAACACCCGGCATGTCCAGCAGTAGCAGCCGGCCTAAATTAGAAGCGGGTGGAAAGGAATTGGATTGCGAAGGCATGTTTGTGATGCCAGGTTTTGTCGATATGCATGGTCACATTGGGGGCAGCCAGGCACCGATTGCTGAATATGTATACAAACTCTGGATGGCACATGGTGTCACTACCATCCGGGATCCTGGCTCGGGCAATGGATTAGAGTGGGTTTTGGATCAGAAATTGAAAAGTGAAAAGAACCTGATTACTGCGCCACGAATCAAGGCATATGTAACATTTGGATCCGGAGCCAAAGAACCCATTCGTACTGCCGAACAAGCACGCGCCTGGGTTAATGAAAATAAGACAAAAGGTGCCGATGGAATTAAATTCTTCGGGGCCGCCCCCGAGATCATGGATGCAGCCATTCGTGAAAATAAAAGATTGGGTTTGCGTTCGGCATGTCATCATGCGCAGTTAGGAGTGGCCCGTTGGAATGTACTGCACTCGGCACAAGCGGGGCTTACCACCATGGAACATTGGTACGGATTACCGGAGGCGATGCTTACGGGTTCTACATTACAAAACTACCCGCTAAACTATAACTACTCCAACGAACAGCATCGCTTTGAAGAAGCTGGTCGTTTGTGGAAACAGGCAGCAGCGCCCTACACAGAAAAGTGGAATGCAGTTATGGATTCCTTGCTGGCTCTTGATTTTACCTTGGACCCGACTTTTGACACTTACGAAGCTGCCCGCGACCTGCATAAAGCAAGAAGGCAAGAGTGGCATGAAACGTACACGCTGCCCCAACTTTGGGCATTTTATCAACCGAGTCGTGTTGCCCATGGATCGTTTTGGTTTTCCTGGGGAACCGAACAAGAAGTGGCTTGGCGCGAAAACTTCCGGCTTTGGATGACCTTCGTGAACGAGTATAAAAACCGGGGTGGGCGTGTAACCGCTGGTTCAGACAATGCTTTCATCTTTCAACTGTATGGTTTCGGCTACATCCGCGAGTTGGAATTGCTTCGTGAAGCAGGCTTTCATCCATTGGAGGTAATTCGATCAGCTACCTTATATGGGGCTCAGGCCCTTGGTTTGGAAAGAGAAATCGGCTCCGTAGAAATCGGAAAACTTGCCGACTTTGTAGTCGTGGACCAAAATCCGTTGGAAAACCTGCAAGTATTGTATGGAGTCGGAGCAATCAAACTGATGGATGATAATTCCGTAAAGCGCGTTGGCGGGGTAAAGTACACGATTAAGGACGGGATAATTTATGATGCCAAAAAACTATTGGCGGATGTCAAAAAAATAGTTGATCAGGAAAAAGTTAAATCAGGGTTTGTGTTGAAACAACCCGGTATAGACTAAAGTAATTCCCTAGTTTCCATTAGTAACTAACAGAATTTATGCGTACCAATACAATTGCCATCGCGCTGGTGATTTCGCTAACCACCCTAGGTTGTAAGGAAAATAACCCGGAACTGGCAGCCGCTGAGGCGGCCGAGGTTTATTCTTTATTGGGACTTGAATATTATGCGCCAACCGAACTGAATCCAAAACTTGATAGTAATCTGTCTGTTGCGAAGAAAAATTTTGATAGCAATCCTTCGGAAGAAAATTATATCTGGCTGGGTCGTAGGACCGCTTACTTATCGCGGTATAACAAAGCCATTGCGATTTTCAGTGAAGGCCTTGAGAAATACCCAAATTCATATCGTCTCTATCGCCATCGGGGACATCGGTATATTTCGCAACGCAAATTTGATGCAGCAATTTCTGACTTGGAAAAAGCAGTCGAATTGATGAAAGATTTACCCCTTGAAATTGAACCGGATGGACAGCCCAATAAATTGAACAAACCCCTCTCCTCAACACAATTCAATGTTTGGTATCATCTCGGTCTGGCGTATTACCTGAAAGGCGATTTTGAAAATGCCGAGCAAGCCTACCTGGAATGCCTGAAGGTATCAGATAACGATGACTTGATTACCGCTACAGTCGATTGGCTATATATGACGTATCGGAGACAGGGAAAAGTAGACGCTGCAACTAAATTATTAGAAAAGATCACGGATAGCATGACAATTATTGAGAACGATTCCTACTTTAAGAGACTCAATCTATATAAAGGTCTGCTGCCAGTAGATTCCGTTTTGTCTGTGAATGCATCAAACGAAGATGTCGATCTGGCGCTGGCTACACAGGGATATGGTGTCGGAAATTGGCATCTGTGTCAGGGCGATACTGCCCAGGCTATACAAATTTATGAGCGCGTGATTGGAGGTAAACATTTTTCAGCCTTTGGATTTATCGCTGCCGAAGCAGATCTGGCACGATTACAAAAGTAATTCCGTAATCATTTTTTCATAACTTTGCCGCCTCCTTTGGGTCCCGTAGTTCAATGGATAGAATAGAAGTTTCCTAAACTTTTGATACAGGTTCGATTCCTGTCGGGACTAC
>JAEUTZ010000003.1 GCA_016787725.1 Cyclobacteriaceae bacterium
AAACACAAAATCGTTCGCTCTGTACCAGCCTTGACTCGGCTGATTCAGACACCTACCTTAGCTTGGAAGTTGAACTGGAAAACCGGCAAGTACTACACATTTTAAACAACGATTCTGTCCAACTTATAGGGGGTTAGTACACACTATGTCTCATGCACCAGCGTAGTCAGTAATTGGGCCCAGGACAATTGGGACATCTAAACGGGTGACACTCTACTAACAAAGATTTCCTACAGGAAGAAGTCAACAATTTCGAGACAACATAAACCTTAAAAATAAATTGAGGGACAAGTAAAAATACCGATCTTGAAGTAACGAGATTTTTGATTAACAAGAACATCCTAAAAACAAAAAAAACCAAGCCTATGAACCGCAATTCATTTATGAGGGGTTGCTTTGCACTGGGAGCTTTTCTGATCTCACCATGGGTATCAATAGCAAAAACTAAAAGTAAAGACCGAATAAACAAAGGTCTCAAAGTTGACGCTGGAAAAGACCGTTTTAATGAACCTATCTCGCTTCTTGAGGGGGACACATTTTTCACCAAGGTTTCATCAGAGGACACAAACAATGATCTTTACATCTTTGAATCGATCAGGGTAAAAAAGGGTGGACCTCGTGAGCATGTTCATTTCGAACAGGACGAGTTCTGGTTTATCCTTGAAGGAGAGTTTCTATTTAAGGTTGGTGACCAGACTTTTATGGCAAAAGCTGGGGACAGTGTTTTCGGGCCCCGGCAAGTGCCGCATGCGTTTGCTAAAATGAATGACGGCAATGCGAGAATTCTGATGGCTTTTCAACCAGCAGGAAAAATGGAAGCACTCTTTAAAGCCATGAGCCAAGGAATATTTAAAAATATGAATGAAGAGGAAAAAGATCAATATCGTCAAGCTCACGGTTTTAAAATGGTGGGGCCAGCACTTAATTATGAGAAAAAGGGGTAGTAGTGTTTGCTGCCATGAAAGAGTTAAGCGCTTTAATGATAGACGAAAGAAAATTCTTTGAATGAAGTGACAAGAAGGTGCTCTACTGCCAAAACTATGCCTATACCATTGCAGGAGTTCGGGTAAATTTGTAGTTAGTGTTTCAAAACAGCGTTTGTAAAGGTTTACGATGGCTGAGCAGGTCGCCAAAACCATTCCCGATGGTCATTTATCTTTGGCTCCTATACCCACCCGGCAATGTCATATGCACATACGTACACATTTATAAGAAGACTGTGCTTCAACTGACGCACTTTTGGCACTTGATATAGCCCTGCCTACCGGCAGGCAGGCGTCCAAACCCACCACGTCACCATAGTTATGGCAAGAGCCAGATCAACACGCGGCCCAGTAATTATTGCTAAATTTAGGTTTGAGCATTTGGATTATCGCAACATGAGCAATAATTTAAGTGAGGCAAAACTTGCGTCATGCAGGAACGGTTACTCAGTTACGTAAAAAGGTTTGTTCAACCTACCCCGGAGGAAGCCAAGTATTTTCTGTCCTTATTCAAGCCTGGAAAATACATTAAAAAGCAAATTGTGCTTCAACCCGGAGAGCTGTGTTTGGTCGAAACGTTCGTGGTTAGTGGTTGCCTGCGGTCATATATGGTTGATGCTGATGGACAGATCCACATTGTGCAATTTGCTGTGGCCAACTGGTGGATCTCGGATATGGAAAGCCTGATCCGGGATGTTCCGGCTAAACTGACCATCGATGCATTAGCGGACAGTGAGGTGTTGCAAATAACGAAAGCTGATTTTGAAAACCTGCTCATCAAATTCCCAAAGTTTGAACGAATGTTTCGACTCATGCTTTCCAATGCATTCATTTCCCATCAGCGCAGAATCATTGACAATCTCAGCATCCCGGCCATGGATCGGTATCTCAACTTTACTAAAAATCACCGCGATATCGAGCAACTGGTACCACAACATCAGATTGCAGCGTATCTGGGTATGACCCCAGAATTTCTCAGCCAGATTCGAAGAAAGCTTGCATCTGAAAAATTTTCTTAAACTACTTTAAGAAGCGTTCTTAAGGTAATTAAACGTTTTCTCCGTACTGCCCGTCTACTTTTGAGTCATCAAAACACGGGGAAAATGATGAACCTTCAATCGACCATTCGATATAATGGGCTTAGGGTTGAATTAATCTTGATACTGATTGCGTGCCCAATATGGGTAAATGCGCAAAGTGATTCCACTTCGCCAATTCCAGTAGAACTGATGCAAGGGCATCAAAAGTTTTACTCGCTCTTGATTGTTAACCGGCCACTTGCACCCGAATCTGCTTGGGGCTTTCTTAATGTCACAACATATTCAGGAGCAAATCCAAATAAAGATTCACGTGATGAGTTTTTTTCCAGCTCATTATTATCCTATCCAATATATCGTAAGTTCAGGATCGCTTTTGGAGTTAACCTGAACGAGGTCGGACTAAACTACTTTTCAGGTTTCCAATATGCAACTAGTACCCGATACTGGCTGATCGTGTTGGTGCCGGGAATTTATTATCCTGGCCAAAGCAGTTTCGAGACATTAGCCCTGATAGAATATCGTCCACCACTATCGAAACGCGTCAAGCTGTAAACCCGCCTACACACCTTATACAATACCAGCCTGGCGGAAGGTCAACACAATCGAAGTTATGGCTATCTGCGACTCGGTCTGAGTGTGAAGACCCTATCCTTTGGAGTAGGGTTGAATGTTGATTGGTATGGACAACTCAGATCACGGGAAGAAAACTTCGGATTATTTATCCGAGCGGAACTACCTTAAAAGTAAAATAAAGGTCAACGATGTTAGACGATAAAATTCGTTGACCAGCATGAGAGTATGCATTACACTAAACGTGCTGTCGACACGGTAAATACGGACAGAATAAGAATGATTGATAAAAAAATTTCAATGCAGGTAAACCGGTTGTTGGTGACAGCCTTACTTGCGCTTTCTCTCGTGGTCATCATGGCAATCACACTCATCTCATGTCATGAAACGAGCAAACCTGCAACACCTGTGGTGCTAGGTCAGGAGGAGTTGATTAAACGGGGTGAATACCTGGTGAACACATCGGCCTGCCATGATTGTCATTCCCCGAAAGTAATGACACCGAGCGGGCCAGAACCCGATCCAGAACGATTATTGTCAGGCTATCCTGAAGATATGCCGCTGCCAGCAATTAATAAAGAAGCCCTCCAGGATTGGGTCTTATTCAATCAGCACCTGACAAGCGCAGTCGGACCATGGGGTGTTTCGTTTGCAGCCAACATCACTTCCGATGAAACGGGAATCGGCAACTGGACAGAGGAGCAGTTTTTAACAGCCTTAAAAAAAGGAAAATACAAAGGACTGGAAGGAAGCCGGTCACTTCTGCCGCCCATGCCTTGGCCCATCTACCGAAACATGAGCGATGAGGACATAAAGGCCATTTTTGCTTACCTGAAAACGACACAACCGGTGCACAACATCGTTCCGGCACCTATTGCGCCCGATCAGATTCACTAAATAAATACCAGAAAAATATTCACTAACAAGAAGTGTTGTCGGCACTATAAATACTGACAGATTAAATATGAAATACGTTCAACTCTTAGGTCGCGCTTTGTTCTCACTAATCTTTCTGTTGTCGCCAGCGAAGCATTTTTCAACTCCAACAATAGCGTATGCGGCATCACAGGGTGTACCGTTTGCAAATCTGCTTGTTCCAGCGTCAGGTATCATGGCATTACTGGGTGCCATCTCCATCATCATTGGTTATAAAGCCAGAATCGGTTCGATTTTGCTGGTCGCTTTTCTTCTTCCCATAACCTTTACCATCCATAATTTCTGGGCAATCTCAGACCCCATCTTCTCTGAACTTCAAAACGCCATGTTCATGAAGAACATCTCTATGATGGGTGCGGCTCTGTTTATCGGCCATACCGGTACCGGTTCATTAAGTATTGAAAACACTAAGAATGATTATCGGTAATATCATGAAAGCAATTCACTATTTCTCCGGATTGACCATAGCCATATTTGTTGGCATTCACGTATTCAATCATGCGCTCATTCTCCACTCAACCGAGTGGCATATCACCTTCATGAATGCGGCCCGGAAAGTATACCGTCACCCCATCATCGAAACACTATTGTTGGCGGCTGTATGCACTCAAATTGTAACAGGTATCTATCTGGCCAATAATAAGTGGGGTTCGGTGAACTCAATATTTGATTTTCTACACATTGCTTCAGGTCTTTATATGTCGTTCTTTTTGATCGTTCATGTCAGTGCCGTTTTAATGGGCAGGTACAAACTTGGAGTCGATACCAATCTATACTTTGGCGTGGGGTATATGAATGTAAATCCACAGCGATTCTTTTTTATACCCTACTATGCACTTGCCATAACTTCATTTTTCGTTCACATGGCTTGCATACACAAGACCAAGATGGCGGAGTATGTAAAGTTGAGTGCGGCTCAAAATCAGTCCATCGGGATAATTGCGTTCGGAATTATTTTTACCATATTGGTGATTACCAAGATGGCTAGTTTGCACATCCCCGGTGATGCCATTAAAAAGCACGTTAATCATGATCCGAATTAAAAGGGATAACCGAAAACCCTTATAATACAAAGTAAAAGCTGGACCTGAATTCATTGCAACATTCACTTAGGATGGCAAAGTAGCTCGGAATGAAGGTTTCCGATTAAATACCTCCAAATCGCTGCAAAGAGTCCTGTTTATGAATATTTATCGTGATATACTTTTAAATGCAAAGTACTTTTACTTAAATTTGTACTACGAAGAGTAAATCCCCGACACGATGAAAATTTCAAGAGAGCGATTCGTTATTGGCTTTGTCGTTTTGGCGCTGGTCTTTCAATTTATCTCGAATTCACTGTTGGGGCCCGAAGTGTCGCTCTTTCCCGGAAACGGGGAGTGGTATCCGGGACTTGAGTCAGCCGTAGGCTGGAAGCGTACCCTCGCTACGCTGATCTATCCGGTCAAGTTTGTTTTGATAGAGCCCTTGTCATTTTTAGGTCAGGATCCGGACCCAGTGCCGCCCATTCTACTGATTGCGTTTGCGGCCTATTGGACGGCCATGGCCTGGGTGCTCCATTTCTTAAGTACAATAATCATCCGTAAAAGGAATGTAGCATAGCGGCATCAGGCGCTACCTGCTAAAGGCTTCTTCATTCCCGATTCATTTATACTCAGACATGCAACGACTGGAAGAAATTTACAATGCGGCAAAAGCTGACGAATGGCTGAAAGGATTTGCAGTTTTTTGCCGCATCGCGTTGGCCCTGAGTTTTATTCCCTCCGGGTTCGTTAAAATTATGGGGGAACGATTTGCTGCCGGCCTGCCGGCCAATAATCCGTTGGGGCATTACTTCGAGGCCCTGCAACTCACCGGATCCTACTATACGTTTATCGGAATTGTTCAACTCATCACTGCTGTATTATTGCTGATTCCGAGAACGGCCTTGCTGGGAGCCCTGCTGTATTTTCCCATCATTGTTAATATTTGTGTGTTGACCTATGCGACCCGCTTTAACGGGACCCGGATTGTAACGATGATGGTATTAGCGAGCTTGTTTTTACTGATTTGGGATTATCACCGGTTAAAACACCTGTTGCCATTTAACCAGCGCGAAGCAGCGGTGCCCGTGGTAACAAAGCCCTTGGGGATGCGGCTTCGCCTGGCATTTTTTGGAGGTGTGTTTACCGTGCTGACGATGCTCATTGTGGGTACGTTCTATTTGTATGAGATCGTGCCGGGCAACTCGGAAGAGGAGTGCAGAAATCAATGTGCCGGTAACGAAAATCCCGTGGCGTGCGAAGCTTTCTGCGCCTGCATTTACAAACAAGGCCAACCGTTAGCGAATTGCTTAAAAGCGTTTGATGAGGCGAATGCATTTCGGAGCTCCGATTGAAGGATCTTCCGAACCTTTGGAGTCGTAGACAAAATCAATATTCAATCTTCGTGTTAACCTCAGGGCCGTTACTTATCAGAAGGCACTTTTGCAGCAGGTGCACAAAAAAATTGGAGTATATCTAAAAAGTATATACCTTTGTAAAAAAATATACATGAAAAATCTATCGTTAAAACTGGATGACGATATTTTCCAGGAGACTGAGAAAATCGTGACCAAAGTGAAGAAGAACCGGAACCGGTATATCAACGATGCTATCGAATTTTACAATCGACTTCATAGACGCAGACTGCTTTCGAATCAGTTGAGTAAAGAATCTAAAATTGTTGCTAAGGACTCCCTGGAGATTTTGGCTGAGTTTGAAAAGCTGAATGAGAAAGATTAAGCAATTCGAAATTTGGATTGCCAACTTTAATCCAAGAATGGGGACAGAAGCCGGAAAAATCCGACCTGTCATCATTGTCCAAACGGATTTGTTAAATAAAGAGCACCCATCAACGATCGTTTGCCCGATCACAACAAACGTAAAACCAGACGCGCAGATACTGCGAGTTCACCTCAAGAAATCACCGTTCGGGCTCAAAGAGAACTGTGACATAATGATTGATCAAGTCAGGGCGATTGACAACCAACGACTTGTTAAAAAAGTCGGAGAAGTAGATAACGCCACGGCTGACAAGCTGAAAGAGAATTTGAAAATAGTTTTGGATTTAGATTAGCTGAACGCCAGTCCAATGCATATTCATTATGCGGATTCAGTGTTTGTGCTTAATATTTTCCACCGGTTCGCAATTTTAACGAAATGAACATACTACAACTGATCGTCATTGTAGCCACCCTTTTTCCGGTTTCCAGCCTGGCACAAGAGGACGTACTCACCGACTTGCGTGATAATAAAAAGTACCGAATTAAAACGCTAAACAACACAACCTGGATGTTGGACAATTTGGATTACGAGGCTGATTATTCAGTGGGATTGACCGAGGAGCAAAAAGCAAAGTACACGTCTTTTAACCTTCATGGGCGATATTATCATTTTATCAATACGGATTCGGTATGTCCAAGGGGCTGGCGATTACCGAACCGACAAGACTGGATTGATTATTTTAATTTACTGGTTAAGGAAAGTCCTAAAAAAGTAAAATTGGAAACAATGGCGATGGAAGAGGAAAACTACTATTTCAGCTTCTTAAACTATGAAAAGAGAATAGATCTGTTTAAAGCGGGAAACCCCTTGAATCTAAATCCTACGGGCCGAGTGGAAGGTGGAAAATTGAATGCCCCGGATGTATATGCTGATTACTATACTACCGACAGTATGGAGACCTTTAAAGGAAGGGGCCACATTCACATAATGAATATTTATACAAACATCCATTCTCATGAGCATAATATGCAGCCTGACAAAGAGGAGGAGTTGCGTAAGTTTATGGTACGGTGTGTCAAACAAACACATTGAAAGCAGAAATGCACATCAAATACTATTTGCACTAGCCGCGTAAAGTGTTAATAAAGTTTTATTTTCGATCGTACGTTTAGCGGAAATAATCCGTAACGCCAAAGACCTATGCGAAAGATCATTTCATTTATGCACATCTCGTTGAATGGCTTTGTTGCCGGACCCAAGGGGGAGATGGACTGGATTAAGGTGGATGAAGAAATATTTAGTCATGTCGGCAAGCGGATCAGCGAAGGTGACACCGCCTTGTACGGCCCGGGTAACGTATCAGATGATGGAAAATTACTGGCCAACCGCAGGCGACAAGCCGAATGCAACCCGGCATGACATCGACCATTCAAAGTGGTATAGCAAGGTTCATAAAGTTGTATTATCAAAAACCATGAATGGTGCAGTATTGCCGAACACCACCATTATTAGCGACAACCTTTCTAGCAGAATAAATGAAATAAAGCGATCAGGTAATGGCGGGAAGGACATCTTACTTTTTGGTAGCCCCTCCGCAACCCATTCCCTGATGCAACTGAACCTCATTGACGGCTACTGGCTATTTGTTAATCCGATCATTCTTGGCCACGGCATACCGTTGTTTGAGGGCTTCAAGGACAAGATAAAACTTAGCCTATTAAATACCCGACCATTTTCCTGCGGGGTAACGGAGTTGAATTACATCGTAGCCTGACCATGAAGCCAATCAGGCTCATTTTAATTTTACTGTTATCAACGGGTTGCATCCCGGAGCCGGCAGCAATTGATTATGGTTCCAATGACGGCAGGTATGTTGTGATCCACAATCGAAAAATCTATGTGGAGGAGTATGGACAGGGAATGCCTTTATTCTTACTCTCGGGGGGCGGACTAAATCGAAGTATCAAGGACTTTGAAAAATGTATTCCTGACCTTTCAAAACAGTATCGGGTGATTGCAACGGATACACCCGGGCAAGGCCGTTCGGAGCAAACCGATAGTTTGAGCTACGACTTGTTAACGGACTTCATGTCACTGCTTATCGACTCACTCCGGATTGACAGTGCCTATGTGATGGGATTTAGTGATGGCGCCATTGTTGGTCTGCTCCTGGCGGAAAGACGCGCTGACAAGATTAAAAAAGTAATTGCCGTAGGCGCAAACAACGGCACCCGGGGCTTCGCCCTCCCGGAAGGAGTCGTGCTTGATTCCGTGAAGATGCCTTCGGTAGACAACTGGGCAAAGTGGCACGAAAAGGATATTGAATGGTATAACACCCTGACACCAAAAAAGGACTGGCGCAAAATGGCCGCTAATTTAAACCGGATGTGGTATAGTAAGGAATATTTCCCAGTCAACGTCTATGACAATATCCGCATACCCGTCATGATCGTGCTTGGAGACCGCGATGATATTTCAATCGAACATGGCCTGGAAATGCACCGGCTGATCAAGGGCAGTGAGTTTTGTGTATTGCCAAATACCACCCATGAGGTGTTTGCCGAGAAGCCGGACCTGATTAACAAGATTGCGATTAACTTTTTTTAAATAAGAAGTAATTCAGCAAACCGTGCTATTTCAATAGTGCGATGGCGGATTTTAAATGCCATTTATACACCCCGCCTTCCATTCATGGCAGAATCCTGTCGTTAATGCTACGCTTTTCGTACTAACAAGAAACACACCCCCATGAGCAATTCCATCAACCGGAGAGCGGTGATTCGTAGTTCTGCGTTTGGCCTGCTGGCAGCATCGCTGCCCAAGATTCTCTTTGCAAAAACGGGTTCGTACCCATATGCCAACACCAAGGTTTTTTACCGCTATCCTTCCATTGACGATGCCATCGTTTCGGAAGTGGTTGGCGTTTCGCATTTCAACCTCGACCGGGTAAAAGAGCTGGTAGGCAAACGACCGGAGTTGGCCCGCGCCACATGGGACTGGGGCTTTGGCGACTGGGAAACTGCACTTGGTGCCGCTTCGCATGTTGGGCGCAGAGACATTGCCGATTACCTGATCAGTAAAGGCGCCCGCCCCGATATTTTTACGTTTGCCATGTTTGGCGATGAAGCTGCCGTGCGGGCGATGGTAGCTGCCAAGCCGGGCATCCAGTCCATAGCCGGTCCACATGGCATTACGCTGCTTCAGCATGTGAAGAACGGATTGGAACGGGAAGGACTCACAGACGACCAAAAGCAGCGCAATCAAAAACTGATTGCTTACCTGGAGTCGTTGGGTAATGCCGATGTCGTGCCAGTCAATCTGGAGATGACGGAAGCCGATAATGAAAAATACCTGGGCAACTACCTGTATGGCGAGGGACCGGAAGACGGATTTACCGTGCGGTTGAACATGAGAAGGCAAATCTCGTTGGGGAAGCTGAACAAGTTTGGCGGATCGTTGTATAACCGGGGTAACCAACAATTTGAATACAACGGGGCCCCTTCGGTAGCGATTTCTTTTCAATGGGAAGGTGAAAAAGTTGTTTCCCTTACGATAACGGAACCCGACCTTACGCTGATCGCGAAGAAGGTTTAACGAGAAACGTATTCAGGGAGCACAAAAACTCAATGAGTTTAATCGAGATACTGTATCAGGGGTATGACAGGGCCATATTTTTCTTAATTTAGACCAAGGTAATCTCATAAGAAACAATTAATTATGGAATCCGACTGGAAGAGATAGCAAAGAGTATATCTTTCGTAATAAAAATCAACCTATCATGATTAACACACTCAATTGGTTCGAAATTCCGGTAACCGATTTTGACCGGGCCAAAAAGTTTTATGAGACCATCTTAGGTGAACCGATCACGGTGATGCCGCATCCCCAGTTCAAATATGGCATGTTGCCGGCTGACATGGAAAAAGGAGTTGGCGGGGGATTGGTACAGGGTGAGGGCTATACGCCATCTACGAACGGGTCGCTCATCTATTTAAATGGAGGGGAAGATTTGAGTGTTGCCCTGTCTAACGTTGAAAAAGCAGGCGGCAAGATTATTTTACCCAAAACATCAATCGGACAAAACGGATTTATGGCTCATTTCCTTGATACAGAAGGAAACAAGATGGCGTTGCACTCGATGGGGTAAAAGAATTCTTGATTTGGAGGCAAGACAATGTGCACGTTTATTTTGAAGATGAATGAACATGTTCAGCATAGAGCCTACATGCCATAACCAAGATGATATGAAACGTGTGCTTTTATTCTTTTCTTTCATTCTTGTACTTACAGCATGTTCAGACAAGCAGCCAGCGTTTGAGGCGCCTGTCCTTAACAATATTGGGGACTATCAGGTTGCCATAACGACCCACTCACCATACGCTCAACTTTTCTTTAATCAGGGCGTCATCATGGCCAACAGTTTTAATCATGCCGAAGCCGAACGGTCCTTTCGGGAGTCCATCCGGCAGGATTCCACCGTTGCCATGGGGTATTGGGGTATCGCCTATGTGCTTGGGCCGAACTATAACTCGGGCGGTCAAAACATGGGTGCGATCGAAGAAATAAGGAATGCGGTAGGAAATGCAGTCCGCTTTAGCAGCAACGCTTCAGCCTGGGAAAGAGCCGTCATCAATGCAATCCAGATTAAATTCCCAACAGATATATTGACAACGAACGATGATGGGTATGCTGCATCGATGAAGGCAGCTTATGCTGAATTTCCGGAAAATGATTTTGTTGCCACCCTGTATGCAGAGTCCATCATGAATTTACATGCGTGGGATTTCTACACAAAAAAGGGAGGCGAACCCCGACCCTGGACTGCCGAACTCCATGCCGTGCTGGAGCACGCTATTGCCATCAATCCAAAAAATCCATTGGCTAATCACCTCTATATCCATGCTGCAGAAGCCGGGCCGGATGTGGAAAAGGCATTGGAAAGTGCTGAGCGATTAAAGTTCCTGGTTCCTTCGGCTGGTCATTTGGTACACATGCCGTCACACATTTACATCAATACAGGCGACTACCATGCGGGCTCCCTTGCCAACGAGCAAGCCGTGATTGCGGATAGCATTTACATCGCGGAGTGCAATTCGCAAGGGGTTTATCCTCAATATTATTATCCGCACAACTACCATTTCCTGGCTGCCACGGCTGCGTTTGAAGGAAGAGGGGCAAAGTCCATTGAAGCGGCATACAAAACCGTATCCATTCTTGACAAAAAGTATTTTCGCGAAACGGGGTATGAGACGGTGCTGCACTATGCGACTATCCCGCTGCACGTACTTGTAAAATTTGAACAATGGGAGAAAATTCTGGCCAGTCCACAGCCCGATGCGGACCTGGCCTATCCCAACGCCATTTGGCACTATGCCCGTGGAATGGCGTTGGCAAATCTGAACAAACCAGCCGAAGCCCGAATTGAGTTGGACGCCCTGAATCAATTAAGTGAATCGGAGGATGTGGAGCGAATCATCATCTGGTCCATTAATCCGGCCAACCAGGTTTGTAACATTGCATCGAAGGTATTGGAAGCTGAATTGAAGACTGTAGGCGGAGATTATTCATCGGCAATACCCCTGTTGAAGCAAGCCATCGAGCTGGAAGACGGATTAAACTACAATGAACCCCCGGATTGGTTTTTCTCCGTGCGGCATTTGTTGGGAGATGTGCTGATGAATGCCAAAGACTATGCTGCTGCCGAAGCGATTTACCGTGAAGATTTAGCAGCGTGGCCAAGAAATGGATTTGCCCTGAACGGATTATATGAAAGCCTGAACGGGCAAAATAAAAAGGCCGAAGCCGAAGGGGTTAGACAGCAAATGGAAGCAGCCTGGATGTATGCTGACTCTGACTTGCATTTTTCACGCATAGACAAGAATAAAAGGAAAGACCTCGTATTGGAGATTGACGAGAATTCTCCCAACACGATCGTGTATCTGGCAAGCGCCCTTTGTTTGCCAAAGTGAAAAAAGCAGATGGCACAGATTCGTTTACACTCCCAATCCATATGGTTTCAAAGCCTGGACGGCATGATTGCCAAAAATGATAATGGTGTTTCCTGGTTTGAGACCTTAAACGATTGGGTATTTGAAGTTATTGAAGACTGAGTAACTGGTGCGACATTAATTTTATGCACTCTTTATAATACCCTATTCAATCCTATGGCAGAGATCAAGACCAAGCAGACCAAGGAAGACGTTTACGAATTCATCAACAGGTTTGCAAACACGGAACAGAAACGCAAAGACAGTTTAGAACTGGTAAAACTGATGCAAAGTTTTACCGGGCACGAGCCCAAAATGTGGGGCCCGAGCATTATCGGTTTTGGTAGTTACCACTATAAATCGGACCGAAGCCGGCAAGAAGGAGATTGGCCCTTAGTCGGATTTTCACCACGCAAAGCAGCAATTTCACTGTATGTTTATACAGGAAATCCAAAGCACGAATATTTGTTGAAAGACCTGGGCAAGTATAAAATCGGGAAAGCCTGTATTTATATTAAAAAATTGTCTGACATCAACCTGGATGCGTTAAAGAAAATGATGCGGGTGTCCATAGATTTTGTACAATCAAAATATGGCAAGCCATAAAACAAATGCGGCAAATAGTTTCTCAACCCAAAAAATGGAGCCCCTTAGTTTAGGGAGTGGATGTGCAATCCAAGCTGGCGATATCTACCGATAATTATTGTTTAGCTTTCAACGAAGGAAGTTCAATGTTGAACCGGATGACCAGGATTCTGATGAGAACAATTAAACCCGCAGAGAGGAGAAAATTTTCAACCCTGGACACTGAACTTTCCAGAATCAGATAGAGAATGGCACCAGCCAGGCAGGCCGTGGCATAGACTTCCTTGCTGAAGATGATCGGTGTTTTATTGGTGAGAGTGTCACGAATAACACCGCCCATGACGGCTGTAAATACACCCATCAGCGCGGCAATCTCGGGTCGTACACCCAGGCTCAGGCTCTTTTCTACCCCTACAATCGTGAACAGCGCAATGCCGGCCATGTCAAACAGGATCATGGTCTTTCTCAGTTTCAGGACCCAGTTGAAGAAGACCAGGGAAGTGACCACGCCCAGCAGGATGGCATAGAGGAAATAGATATCATCAATCCAGATCAGGGGATGACTGCCTAAAAGAATATCGCGCAAGCTGCCCCCGCCAATGGCGGTAACGAAACCGGTAAAGGTTGCCCCAAACCAGTTCCGGTCTTTGTCATCAATGGCGAGCACACCCGAGATGGCAAAGAAATACGTTCCGGCAAGTTCAGCGAGGTATTGAATGGTCATGGAGGATTTTTTTCAAAGCTAAAGGACACTGTATTAAATTTCAGTAAATACTATTAAATTGTAATACATGAAAAGCAAAAAGAAGTTGTCAGCCGAGCAAAGGAAGGACTTGCTCAGTACGCTTAAGGCTCGCTTTGAGAAAAACATGCACCGCCACAAGGGCCTGGCATGGGCTGCAATCCAGGCCAGGCTGGAGGCGAATGGAGATAAACTCTGGTCACTCAATGAAATGGAAAGAACCGGAGGGGAGCCGGATGTTGTGGGGGTTGATAAAAAGACGAACGAGTACATTTTTTACGATTGTTCAGAAGAGAGTCCGAAGGGCCGCAGAAGCATTTGCTATGATCATGAAGCGTTGGAGTCAAGAAAAGAACATAAACCGGAAAACAGCGCGATCCAAATGGCGGAAGATATGGGTATTGAAATCTTAACAGAAGAGGAGTACCGCACATTGCAGAGCCTGGGTAAGTTCGATTCGAAAACGTCAAGCTGGATAAAAACACCGGCAGCCATCCGAAAACTGGGCGGAGCCATCTTTGCTGATTTCCGCTACGGTCACATTTTTGTATATCACAACGGTGCCGAATCTTACTATGCAGCACGGGCCTTCCGGGGCTCGTTGCGGGTATAAAGAAGCGTCCAAGACCTTTCAAATTCCGATGAGTCGGAATTCATACGGTTTTTAACGGACATGACTTCTACAGAATATGCCAGCGGCTATCGCAATGTGAATGGATTGCGCATGTAGTATGAGATCTATGGCCAGGGCAAGCCGTTGGTGCTCATTCATGGAGGCGGGTCCAGCATTCACGCTTCGTTTGGTCGGATTATACCATTGCTGTCAGAGCATCGGCAAGTTATTGGTGTGGAGTTGCAAGCGCACGGTCGTTACCAATGACCGGGCTTTCGATTTATTGTTTGAACAAGATGCCGGGGACGTTGTGCAGCAATTGAAATATTTGAAACTCAGCCCGTGGACTTCGTGGGTTTCAGTAATCCATCGTGGATTTCATTGGATCAATGAATTTCCATTTAACCGTTAGATAGTAATTCTCCTTGATGAGCTGCTTTTGATATTCTATCGGATTCCTTATCTTGTTTAATCTAAACCCTTCACACATGAATTTTAAGCCAGAAATCAAGAGCAAGGAGGAACTTGCGGGTAGTATGCCGAAGTATGAATCCATTGTCAAGTACATGGTTCAGCAACATAACCTGGTAACCGTACGACCGGATCAATCGATCAATGAAGTGATCGACATCCTGATTGAGAAACGGATTTCAGGGGCCCCGGTACTGGATGAAAACCGCAAACTGGTGGGGATTATTTCAGAGCGCGATTGCCTGAAAATAATTGTGGATCAGGCGTATCATAACTTACCGCATAGTGCACCGGTAGTTTCAGATTATATGACAAAGCAGGTTAAAACCTTATCCCCCGAAAGTACTGTGGTAGACGCGGCCACAGAGTTTTTAAATTCTCCCATCCGCAGAATGCCGGTGGTTGAGAATGGTGTGTTGATCGGGCAGATCAGTCGCATCGATATCTTGCGGGCTGCTAAAAACATTAAACCCACAACCTGGTCGTAATTTTATTGTAACCATTCACTCGTATGAATCAATCTCAGGCCCGGCTGGGCATGTTAGTTTTTTTTGTTTTTTCGATAAGCATAGTATCGGCTCAAGTTGGCGTTGGGGCCAAACGCCCCAAAGGGGCGGAACAGTTTTTTGATGGTACTCGCAAGATGCTGGATGCAAAATGGACGTACTGGAATGGTCCGAGGCTGAAGGCTAGCTTGCCCATTAAATGGCAATTGCAACAAGATCCCGTTGATAAAGGCCAGGTGATGAATGCCAACGATCCGGCTGCTGCCGGTGGCCTGTATGGAGCGGCCGATATTGTAACGAAAAAGGAGTTTCGCGACTTCCGCGCCCACGTTGAATTTCTGATTGTGAAACCGGGCGGTAACAGCGGAGTATACTTACAAAACCGCTATGAGATTCAAATCCTCGATGGCGATTCCACCTCGCATGGGTTGGCAGCGGTAATCAACGAAAGTAAGTCACCCTATTATGCGTACAACGGATTGGGTAAATGGAATGCTTATGATGTGGTGTTTCGCGCAGCGCGTTTTAAGGATGGAAAGTTGGCGGAAAAGCCGATGGTAACGGTCTACTTCAATGGCAAGAAAGTACACACTAACCAGGTGATTAATCAGGTGTGGGGCGGGCCCAACTCCGGACAGGATGGCGGTAACGATGGTGGTAAGGGAATTACTGACCGGCCCGGTGGATTAAAGCTGCAGGCGGAAGGGCATGATGTGTTGTACAGGAATATCTGGATACAGGAGTTGAACCTAGCCGAAGCTACTACCGATTTTTAAACTTTAATGGTTACCCGTTGCTTCTGGACTACGGATTGGTAAACGGCTTCTACCACGCGGATGTCTTTCAGTCCTTCTTCTCCGGGCACAAGCAGGGGTGTTTTGTTCATGATGGAGAGCGCATCATCGTCCATTTGACGTGCCTGCTGGTTTGGGATAACAGCATTTAACTTCCGACCATCACTGGTCACTCCGTTGATGCCGCTGTAAGACTGGAAGGGCGCCAGCGTATACCAACCTTTCGAAGTAGTTACCAGTAAATTATTCAGGTTCTTCCCGAAGCTGGTTTCACAGGAGGCGGTAATGCCATTGGGAAACTCCAATTCAAACTGCATGGTCTCGTCTACTTCTTTGTAAATGTGCGGACGGGTGGTGCTTTGCCGGGCGGTAACCGCGATCGGTTCCAGGCCTGTGCTATACCGGGTGGCATTCAATGGGTATACACCCATGTCATACATCGATCCGCCACCCATGCTTTTCTTTTGTTTCCAATGATCGGTGCGCCCGTCTACGTAGCCGGCTGCAGCTTCCACCTTTACCACCGATCCATAGGTAAGTTCTTTGCGGAATTGAATGATCTGCCTGGTATTTGGTTCGTGGTGCATGCGGTACCCGATACTAAGCGTCACATTGTGTCTCTTACAAGCATCGATCATCTGCTTACATTCCGCTACGGTCATGGCCATGGGTTTTTCACACCAAACATGCTTGCCGGTGGCGGCAGCCCGAATCACATATTCTGCATGCAGGGAAGGGGGTAACACGATATAGACTACATCAATGTCCGGGTTATTCGCTATGGCTCCAAAATTCTCATAGTTATAGATGTTCTTGTCGGCAAGGTTGTGCTCGGCTTTCCAGCGCTCGGCTTTGGCCGGGGTGCCAGTGACAATGCCAGCGAGGGAACAATGTCGTGTAAGTTTAAGGGCCGGTGCCAGCAGGTCAGTACTGTAATAGCCCAGACCTACCAAGGCTACCCCCAACCGGGTTTTGGGTTGTGGCAAAAGAATGTTGCCAAAGCTTTGTGTCACTGACAGGGCGGATAATCCCACCAGCTGTTTTAGAAACTTTCGTCTTGATTTCATTTTCTCTTAATTTGCCGCTTATCAAAGCTAATAATTAACATCCTGTCTTATATGAGATTCATGTTCGTATTCCTGCTTCTGGCCCTGGGCAGCTGCAGCCCACATACCTTCAGAAAGCTCACAAAAGAAGAAGTTGCGACTGTTAAGCAGTACTCCAGGCAATTTAGCAAGAGCGATGGATTATACCATGTGCTGATCATGACCGATGCGGGCAACCTGGTGGTGAAGTTGTACAACGAGACTCCGTTGCACCGCGATAATTTCATTGCCAAAGTGAGGGCCGGATTTTACGATAGCCTGATGTTTCATCGGGTGATCAATAATTTTATGATTCAGGGAGGCGACCCGAACAGCAAGAAAGCGGAGCCGGGCGAGTCGTTGGGCAATGGATCGGCTCCGGGCGACCGGATTGCTGCAGAATTCAGAACGGAACAGGGGATCTATCATAAACGGGGAGCGTTGGCAGCTGCACGCGATAACAATCCCGAAAAGGCGAGCAGCAATTGTCAGTTTTATATCGTGCAGCGAAAGCCGTGGCGGCCCACCCAACTCGATAGCACGATTGTGCAACGCAAGCTCACCCTAAACGAAGAGCAGAAGAAAATTTATACAACGGTAGGCGGAACACCTCATTTAGATGGAGGCTACACAGTGTATGGAGAATTGGAAGAAGGTTTTGACGTGCTTGACAAAATCGCGGCTACCAAAACCAACAAATCCGATCGGCCAGAGCAGGACATCCGTATGCGGATGTTTGTAATCAGCGAGCCTAAGCAGTAGCATTCTTATGTAGTGTTGAGGAATTGATGAAGTGGTACTTTCCCACATCTTGCGGGATAGAAAAATTGGGTTCATTCGATAGTTTTGGTTATAACTCCGCAGTATGAAAACTCCAATCCTATTCACACTTTTTGTCATCACCCGCATCTGCGCTACAGCACAAGCCAATCCGGCACCGACAGCTTCCTGCAACACGCCCCAACACCGTGCATTCGACTTTTGGATTGGCACCTGGAGCGTTACGAATCCGCAAGGAAAACCTGCCGGGAAAAATGAAATTCGCGTGATGCAGGATGGATGTCTTTTGCAGGAGAATTGGACCTCAGCAAATGGGGTTTATAAAGGAACGAGTTATAACTACTACAATGCCTTTACCGGGCAATGGAATCAAACCTGGGTAGATAATCAAGGCGGAACCCTCTTGCTGACAGGGGGGATTGAGAATGGCAACATGATCCTTTCGGGAAAAAGCAAAAATATACAGGGGCAATGGCAATTGGACCGCATCACCTGGACCCCTCATCCGCAAGGCACCCTACAACAAGTATGGGAGGTAAGTGCCGATGAAGGAAAAACCTGGAGTAAAATCTTTGACGGCCTCTATCAGCGCAGTCAATAGAATCTGGATCGTATTTGTCATTCCGATCCTGATATTTCGTTACCTTTTGATCAGAATTCTCGGCTATGAAAAAAATCATTCTGATCGGTGTACTGTGTGTAACCACCCTTTTTTCCTTTTCACAGAAAAAACCGGTCGTTGACACTGCACACGGAAAAGTCTCCGGAGTGCAATTGGGTGAGGTTGCGGTATTTAAAGGTGTTCCCTTTGCAGCGCCCCCGGTTGGTGCTTTGCGTTGGAGAGCGCCTCAACCCGTTGCGAATTGGAGTGGTGTACGTGCCTGCGATAAATTTTCTGCAAGCCCAATGCAAGGAAAGCCTGTACCTTTTAATATGTGGACTGAAGAATTCATTGCGCCACCAGAACCTCTCAGCGAAGATTGCCTTTACCTGAACATCTGGACAAAAGGGAAATCCAAAAAGGATAAGTTGCCGGTTTTTGTCTGGATCTACGGAGGTGGATTTGTTTCTGGCTCTTCTGCATGCGCAATCTATGACGGAGAAGAGATGGCCAAACAGGGAATTGTATTTGTGAGTATTAATTATCGCGTTGGGGTATTCGGTTTTTTAGCGCACCCTGAACTAACCCGCGAATCGGGAAAGCGCGCTTCCGGAAATTACGGATTAATGGATCAACTGGAGGCATTGCGCTGGATTCAGAAAAATATTACGGCCTTTGGTGGGGATCCCAATAATGTCACCATCGCAGGACAATCGGCTGGTTCGTTTAGTATTAATGCCCTGGTGGCATCTTCCTTGGGCAAAGGGTTATTTCATAAAGCGATTGCACAGAGTGGGGGGTTCCTGGGCTCCGGCACGATTGGGAGACAGTTGCCGGAGGCGGAAGAATCCGGGGTTGTATTTAGCGCGAAAGTACAAGCAACCACACTTCAACAGCTACGATCCCTTCCGGATTCTATTATTCAACAAGCAGCTGCCAAAATGCCGTGGGGCTCGTTCGCGCCCGTATTTGAAGATTATGTGTTGCCCACTCAGATCCTGAGGCACTTCCGAGAAGGAAAGCATAATGATGTGCCGTTACTGACTGGTTGGGTAACCGGAGATGGCATGTTGCGGGCTGGCAACGCACTTCCACCCGGGCAGTTTATAAAGCAGGCTGAAGTAAAATACAAAGATGCCAGCGGTCAGTTTCTGGAGTTATTTCCTGCTACCACAAAAGAAGAATCCCGGGCTTCACAAGTACGGCTCGGACTTTGTGAATTTGCAGTCTTGCCTTCGCACCTGTGGGCCGTATATAACAAGAGTGATTCCTACTTATATCAGGTAAGTTTTGTACCTACAGACAAGCCCGACTTTCCGAACTATGGTTCATTTCACACTTCTGAAGTACCGTATGCGTTACACACCTTGCATCGTTGGAACCGCCCTTGGCAAGAACGCGATCGCGTGCAGGAACAAATCATGTCTACGTATTGGATAAACTTCATACGCACAGGTAACCCCAACGGCACCGGGGTTCCGGAATGGTCAACTTATACAGCTGACACCGGACTTATTCAGGATTTTGGGGATGAAATCAAGCAAGGCCCCATTTTACAAAAGGAGATTGCATTTTTGGCCAGTCGGATCAATCGGGAACTTCGTCAGAGACCTGCGGGAAAATAAGGCCCTACTTTGTGTGCTCGCGTCAACCTTTGAGAGCCACAACGTTACAGTTTCATTAGTTTACTCCACCTTTCAATCACGTCAACGGTAGTTTTTAAACACGCTGCACTAAACTTCCCTAACTCCTCCAACATAGGAGGGCTTTGAAAGAATGTTGCTTCCTTTTCCAAAAAACTTTGTTGTAATATCTTGCGCTCGGGTTCTATCAATGATTTTCGTTTCTGATAATCTTTGCTGATGCACCGATGCAATCGCTCCGCTTTCCACCACAATGATTCATCGGGCTTCGCTGTTGGCTGAATAAACTCATGCAACACAGGCGTGTTCACATAAAAGGGTATATACACCGACAGACAAGGATGGGCCGTACCCGTTAGCCAAATCGTGGCGGGTGCATTGTTTCGCACCTCGGCTACCATGCTGCCGGTAGTGCTGCTGGGATTAAAAACGTTTGTGGCATGCATGCAAACCGAACCAGTGTTGGCTCTCGAGGGTTTGAATGATTCACCTTCGATATTATGCATCTGCAAAATCTGCATCGCATGGGCCGGTGTAATCGTACCTTGTTGTTTCAAAGTGAGTATTGTCGTACAGGATTGTCGAAAAGCTGCGCGACCCATCTTTGTATAAAACCAATCACTGTATGCTTTTTGAAAACTAAATGCTTCGCTTTCTTTCGACCAGCCCTTCCGCCTGGCAAAAGAAATAGCTTCTCTGCTTATTTGATCCGGCTTGTCGATACTCAGTTTATTGGAGATACTCCTCATTTCTTTCACTTTCTCTGTAGCCCAGGTTCTTCCAGCTGTTTCTAGCACCCAGGCATTCTGCCCGTCAGCAACAATAAAACTATTGTGATAGTAAAATGATTTGTTTCGATAACCACCGCAGGCATCTTGTCCGTATTTCTCCAGTAGCGAAGTGATGCAGTTCACCGCTTCTTCAGCTGTCTTGCTACGCTCCAATGCCAATCGCAACAAATCCATTCCCGTAAGGCCGTTATTTTTCTTATCAATCTTCACTTTTGTAAACACAGCCTCATTTCCGATCACCACCCCATGTTCGTTTACACCCATCTCTGCACCCCACATTTGAAATGGCTTGGACAGAATACAGGCATAGGTTTCTTCTACCTGGGGTATTTCGATAAAGGTGCATTTCAAAGTTTGTTCACTGTGTTTTTGGTGCGGCACCTGTAGTAAGGCATGAGCTTCATCAGGTTCACGATCAGAATTCTTGGCAAAAATTAAGGTACCATTTTTTGTAACAGGAGGAAGTGCAACCAGTGTATCGCACATATCAGGATCAATTTAATATTTCACGGGCCGCCCGTTCACCGGCACGTACGGCACCTTCAATATAGCCATACCAAATGTCCGATGTCTCTGTACCGGCCCAATGAATTAGGTCCGTAGGTTTAGCCAGCGTATTTTGGAAGTTAGTCCAGACACCGGTAGGATAGAGCCCGGCATAACAACCCCGGCTCCAGGCTTCATCTGCCCAACAATGATCAACATAATGCAGGGGTGTAGCTGCTTCCTTTCCGAAGTATTTCGAAAAGGCTTCGAGTGCAATTTTCTTTCTTGCACCCTCTTCTTGTGAAAAAAAGTTACGGGCGCGGTCTGCGATACAAAAGGCCAGCAACACCCCATACGCACTATCGGCAGGTGAGGAGTCGAAGAATGTTTGAAACGGGGCATGTTCATCCGCAACAACCTGACCACTAAAACCTTTCTCACGCCAAAATGGCTTTTCGTAAATCCCAAACACTTTACCCACGATGCCCATACTCAGTTTTTGAAGAAGTTGTGTTTTGAAGAGCGGCAAAGCAGGTGTGAAAGCAATCGAGGAAATCAGCACCGGAGGGATGGCAATAATTACGTTGCGTGCGTGATAAGAAAACCCTTCGCCTGATACAATCACCCGATTATCTTGTTGCAAAATGTTTTTAACCGGGCTATCGAATTTAATGTGTGACAAAAACGGTGTGGCAATTGCTTCTGCCAGAGTTTGCATACCACCCTTTATACGGTGTTGCTGGGCGCCTTTATCGATGCTGAGGAGGCATGTAAGGTTGGTTCCAGACTTGATGTAGAATAAGGCATGCAGCATCGATACCTCATTTAGTTCACAGGCGTAAACGGTTTCCAAACCGGCACGCACAATCTTGAAGCAATCGGAGGTAAAACAATGCTTCCGCACCCAGGCTTCCAGACTGATACTATCCCAGGTTTTCGAATTCGCTGCCGACCAGGGTTTATCCAGCGGTATACTTTTTGCCAACCGGTCCAACTTTTTCAATACGAAATCAATATTGATCAGTGAACGTACATCCATCTTAGGAATTAGCCCGGTGTAGGTGCGTAGGGTTTTATTCAGGTCGAGAATGTTCTTGCCCTGGTTGTAAGTTTCATACCATGTCACGTCATGCTCCTGACATAGTTCATACATCCGGTCTTGAGTGGGGCCAATCCATTGTCCACCTACATCCACATATTTACCATCGGGCAGGTGCCGGGTATGAGTGCGACCGCCAACGCGGCTTCGAGCTTCAAGCAGTATGATCTTTTTGTTTTGAGAATGCAAGGTCTTAGCTGCCGCCAGTCCGGAAAATCCACCACCTACAATAATGACGTCCAGCAGATCAGTCATAGGATATTTAGCTAAAGATACCGGGTGGAATTGATTTCCGGTGATTTTTCTGAATGGTATTAACACAATGCTTAAGCGTCCAAAATTTCTAGTATTCCTTGTTTTTTCTTAAGTTTCAATACCGTTTTTAAGTCCCGTTTCAGTCATCATTCAACTATTTGAAAAATGAAATTTGCCCTGTATTTACTCATGTTCTTTCTGGCGATATCCTGTCGTCAACAAGAAGAGCACGCTGCACTATCTGACAACATCACACTTACACGTGAACAACTCAGGGATAAAATCATGGGGGGATGGGCCGGGCAAACGATTGGTGTCACTTTTGGCGGACCGTATGAGTTCCGGTTTCAGGGGGCCTTCATTCCAGACTATCAGCCCCTTCACTGGTATGAGGGCTATCTGAAGCAAACCCTGCTTAACAATCCGGGTTTGTATGATGATTTGTACATGGATCTCACCTTTGTTGATGTGTTTGAAAAATTCGGGTTGGCAGCGCCCATCGATTCTTTTGCCAATGCCTATGCCAAGGCCGGCTATGCGCTTTGGCATGCCAACCAGGCGGGCCGGTATAACATCTTGAATGGTATACCTGCACCCGCTTCCGGGCATTGGCTGAACAACCCCCATGCCGATTGCATCGATTATCAGATTGAAGCCGACTTTGCAGGCTTAATGAGTCCGGCCATGCCCAATGTAGCTTCCCAAATCAGCGACAAGATCGGTCACATCATGAACTATGGTGATGGTTGGTATGGGGGAGTTTACATAGGGGCCCTGTATGCATTGGCATTTGTCTCCGAGGATATTCCGTTCATTGTTTCGGAAGCATTAAAAACCATTCCTCCACAAAGCGAATTTTATCAATGCATCAACGATGTCATCAGTTGGCATCGGCAATACCCAGGCGATTGGAAGCAAACATGGTTTGAGGTGGAGAAAAAGTGGGCCAGTGATATAGGTTGCCCGGAAGGCGTGTTTCGTCCTTTTAACATAGATGCCAAAGTAAATGCTGCTTATGTCGTGATGGGCTTACTTTATGGGGAAGGGGATTTTACAAAGACGCTGGAAATTGCCACCCGTACCGGGCAGGATGCAGATTGCAACCCTTCTTCGGCCGGTGGAATTTTAGGAACCATCATCGGCTATGGAAACATTCCAGCTTATTGGAAACTGGGCCTTAACGAAGCCGAGGACATTGATTTCAAGTACACGTCAATTTCCTTGCTAGACGTGTATGACATCGGGTTGCGCCACGCCCTCCTGAATATTGAAGCCCATGGAGGTACGATCTCAGATGACATGATTACCATCCCGTATCAACCACCGGTGGCAGTAAAATTTGAAAAGAGTTTTGTTGACCATTATCCTGTAGATAAAACCCCCACTCCATGGAATGCAACCAAGGACGAAATCAATTTTGAGTTTGAAGGTACTGGCTTTGTTCTGTTGGGTGATGCATCTTCCTGGGCCAATACCAGCGACTACGTCTTTAACACCGAACTGTATCTGGATGGGGCGGTAGTGGAAAAACCTACGTTGCCTGTCAACTTTACGACACGGAGATACGAGTTATGCTGGAAGTATCAACTTCCGAAAGGAAAGCATACCGTGAAGCTGAAAATTCTGAATCCATCCGCAGAGCATACGATCCGTGTGGGTGATGCCATCATTTATTCTGATCAACCTGTTGACGGGTTGCAGATAAATCAGTCAAAAGCAGCCATGATAAAGTGAAAGGAGATTTCTAATAGAATTCAACCAAAAAAGTAGACCACTCATGAAAACTTCGCTGATCGTATTGATGCTGGCACTGGTGAGTTGCCAACCTCAACCGGAATCATCACAAGCGTATTATGACCTTGAGGAGACAGGCGTAAGAAGCGGAGGTATACAAATGATCCCAATCCACAATGGGACGTATAAGGTGTGGACGAAGCGCGTAGGTAACAATCCATCCATGAAAGTGCTTCTCTTGCACGGAGGCCCAGCCGGTACACATGAGTATTTTGAATCATTTGATAGTTTCTTTCCGGAAGCGGGTATTGAATACTATTACTATGATCAACTGGGTTCGTACTACAGCGATCAACCCAGCGATAGCAGCCTGTGGACCATTGAACGTTTCGTAGAAGAAGTGGAAGAAGTTCGTCAAGCACTGGAATTAGACAGTACTAACTTTTACCTGTTGGGCAACTCCTGGGGTGGAATCCTGGCCATGGAATATGCATTAAAGTATCAAAGGAATCTGAAAGGATTAATCATTTGCAACATGATGGCCAGTTGCCCTGACTATGGCGCCTATGCAGACAATGTGCTGGCCAAGCAAATGGATCCGGCCGTGTTAGCTGAGATTCGAACGCTTGAGGCTAATAAGGATTTTTCGAATCCACGGTATATGGAATTATTGATGCCCAACTATTATGAGCAACACCTTTGCCGCTTTCCGGCTTCAGAATGGCCGGATCCGGTAAATCGGGCTTTCAAGCATATGAATTCCTCCATCTATACCTTGATGCAAGGCCCGAGTGAATTTGGCATTGCCGGCCGGTTAGCGCAGTGGGACATCAAAGATCGATTACCCGAGATCAAGGTGCCCACCCTGACCGTAGGAGCTACCCATGATACAATGGATCCCCGCCACATGGAATGGATGGCAACCCAGGTCAAAAATGGCCGCTACCTGCATTGCCCCAATGGTAGCCACATGTCGATGTGGGATGACCAGGAGCATTTCTTTCCGGGCATTATTCAGTTCATTCGAAAAGTACATGCCGGTGTGTCTCCGTAGATACAAACGATTTCTCCTGTTATTATTTCTAAAAACTATTTTTACCTTGCTGTACTAAAAAAGCTCTATGGCTCAGAACAATTTACCCCGGGTGGCGTACTTCTGTATGGAATATGGTTTACACAGTGACTTTAAAATCTATGCCGGAGGGCTGGGAATATTAGCTGGAGATTATCTGAAGGGAGCCAAGGACCACAACTATCCGATAGTTGGTGTCGGTATTAAATGGAAACAAGGGTATACCGATCAGCGCATCACGGAGAAAGGCAGCGTATTAGACACTTACCCCATTTACAAATATGAATTTCTAAAGGACACCGGAGTGATGGTATCCGTTACCATCCGCAAGCGGGAAGTAAAGTGCAAAGTATGGCTGTGCGAAGAGTTTGGTAACGCACCTCTCTACTTATTGGATACGGATGTGCCGGGCAATGAAGACGCCTGGATTTGCGGCCAGCTTTATGGCTGGTTCGGGGAAGAACGCATTGCACAGGAAATGGTGTTAGGTATTGGTGGCGTTAAAGCTTTGCGTGCCCTGGGCATACCGGTTGATGTGTATCACTTTAACGAGGGTCATGCGTTGTTTGCCGGTTTCGAATTGCTGCGTGAGAAATTGTCTTCAGGAAAATCTTTTGACGATGCCTTTGCCGCTACACGCCAGGAGATTGTATTTACTACCCACACCCCGGTTGTGCAGGGCAATGAGTCGCATTACATAGAACGTTTATTATACATGGGTGCTGATAATGGCGCTTTCAGTAAAAAGCAACTGAAACAATTAGGTGGTTCTCCGTTCAACATGACGGTTGGAGCGTTGCGGATGTCAAAAAAATCAAATGCGGTTGCGCAGTTGCATGCCGCTACAGCCAACCATATGTGGCGCAAGGTGAAGGAAAAGGAGGAGATAGTCGGGATAACCAATGCCATCCATTTGCCTACCTGGGTTGATTCACGCATGGTAGAGGCTGCGGAAAAAGGAGGGAACCTGTGGACAATACATCAGGAAAATAAACGCAAGTTGTTGGCATTTGTTAAAGAACGCACCAACGTAACGCTGAATGAAGATGCGCTGCTGATCGGGTTTTCACGCAGGGCGGTACCCTACAAACGCAGTGATTTTATCTTTAGTGACCGGCCCAAGATTGACAGCTTGTTCCGCAGCGGCAAATTACAAATCATCTTTTCAGGCAAAGCCCACCCACTGGATGACCGCGGAAAGGAGATTGTGCAAAACATTGTGGCACTTACGAAAGAATATCCCAACTCGGTGGTATTCCTTGAAAATTATGACATGACTATCGGGGCAGCGTTGGTTCGCGGCAGCGACATTTGGCTCAACAATCCTCGCAGGCCACAAGAAGCCAGCGGCACTTCGGGGATGAAAGCTGCCATCAATGGAGTTTTGAATTTAAGTATTTTGGATGGATGGTGGCCCGAAGCTTGTAATCACGGGGTTAATGGCTGGCAAATTGGGGATGGCTATGAGAATAAGAAGGAGGATAAACTGGATGCCCATGATCAAAAGGCACTGTATAAAGTATTATTGCGGGAAGTAGTGCCTACGTACTATGACCAGCGCACCAAATGGGTTGAGATGATGAAACAGAGCATCCTTAGCACCAAAGATCAGTTTGCCGTGAAGCGTATGCTGGACGAGTATTACCGCAAGTTATATACGGCTTAATCTTCCAGATTAAACCATTGTTCAAGTTGCTTTTTAAGAGCCAGATTTTCCTTCACGGGATGATACTCGTTCGTATTCGCAGAGTAGAGGTAGTCATTCATCCAACGTTCCGGATGTTCGGCAATTTGTTCAATGGCACTCAGCGTATAATAAAGTTCTTCGTTGCTCATGACCGGATGCAAGGAGAGTCGAACCCACCCTGGTTTCTCCGATAAATCTCCGGAATCAATCTTACTGGTAATTTTACGGGAGTAGTCACGGTCTACATGAAGCAGGTAATGGCCATACGTACCGGCACAGGAGCAACCACCGCGCACCTGAACACCAAAGTGATCGCTTAATACGCGCACAATGAAGTTATAATGCAGGTGATCGATGTAAAAGGAGATAACTCCTAGTCGGTCGGAAATACGAGGGGCAAGCATATGCAATCCAGGCACATTCTGCAAACGAAAGAAAGCAATGTCCAACAGTTCTTTTTCTCGTTGCGCGATGGCCGGGGTTCCAATTTGCTCTTTGAGTTTCACTGCCAATGCCGCGCGGATGGTCTGCAGGAATGCGGGCGTTCCGCCATCTTCCCGGGTTTCAATGTCTTCAAAGTAGTGATGCTCGCCCCACGGGTTGGTCCATAATACCGTACCACCTCCCGGTTGATCCGGAACGCGATTCTGATATAGTTTTTTATTAAAGATCAACACTCCCGGACTACCCGGGCCACCTAAAAATTTGTGCGGTGAAAAGAATACAGCATCCAATGCTTCTTCCGGGTCGGCTGGGTGCATATTCATGTCCGTATAGGGCGCTGAGGCAGCAAAATCCACAAAGCATAGTCCGCCATGCTGATGCATAATACGGGCTAATTCATGATACGGTGTAAAAATTCCGGTTACATTCGAGCAGGCAGTAAAGGCGCCAATCTTATGCTTGCGATCAGCATATTTCTGAATTTCTTGTTGAAGATTTTCGGCCTTTACGAGTAAGTCATCTCCGGGAGGAATGATCACAACATCCACTTCACACTCCAGCCAGGAAGTTTGGTTGGAGTGATGCTCCATATGAGTCAGAAACACGACAGGTCTTTCTGTAGCGGGTAGCTTGTAAAATGGTTTGGCTCGTTCGGGAATATGAAGCCCAAGAATGCGCTGCAGTTTTGAAATGGCACCCGTCATACCGCTGCCTTGTGTAATAATCACGTCATCTTCGTTGGCGTGTACGTGTTGCTTGATAATTTGGTGGGCCATTTTATAGGCCAGGGTCATCGCCTCACCGGTCAGGCTGGATTCAGAATGCGTGTTCCCTACCAGCGGGCCAAAGCGTTTGGTTAAGATTGATTCAATGGGTGCATAGAGTCGGCCCGAGGCGATCCAATCGGCATAGATCAGGGTACGCTTTCCGGATGGTCCGTTGAATGAATAATTATTACCAATAATCCGGGATGCAATTTCCTGAAAGTAGCTTTCCAGGGATACGGTCTGATTACTCATTGTTTCGGACTTCATAGGGGAGGTGTTGCTGCAAAGATAGGGATTGAATCTAATCTGTCTGGGCATAAAAACCTTTGAAAAAATGAATTAATACCCATACTTTCGAAAAACCTTCTACCTGAACATGTCCTTTTCAGCGCGCATTGACGAGATCAAACACGGTTTTAATTCTACCTTTTGGATTGCGAATACCTTAGAACTTTTTGAACGGTTAGCGTTTTACGGCACCAAAGCCGTGCTCGCTTACTACCTGGCTACCAAAGTTGGATTGGAGGATGAAGCTGCCACCCTCACCGGTTGGTTTTCTACGGTTATTTATTCCTTACCCATCGTGGCAGGCGTGTTTGTTGATCGCTATGGATTTCGAAAAACGCTGATGGCCTGCTTTGGCATGTTTGCAATCGGGTATTTTGCAATTGGGTTAGCAGGAATGGAATATGGAACGTCCATCACACAAGCCATCGGACTTCGTAACTATGTGATCATTGTCTTGATGCTTACCGCAGTTGGCGGTTCCTTAATAAAACCCTGCATTGTTGGCACCGTGGCAAAAACATCCAAACCCGAGGCTCGTGCCTTGGGTTTTTCAATTTATTATACGCTCGTTAATCTGGGGGGTGCGATTGGTCCGGTACTGGCATTAACCATTCGCAAAGATTTGGGCATTGAGTATGTTTTGGTGATGTCTTCGATCACTTCGGCCCTGCTTTTTATCGGAACATTTCTTTTCTTTAAAGAACCTCAAGCCGAAAATTCTGAAGAAGACAAGCGCACCTTTGCCAAAGTATTTCAAGACATGTTACTCGTATTCAGGAACCTTAAATTCATTAGTTTCCTGGTGATCTTCTCGGGCTTCTGGTTAATGTTCTGGCAGATTTTTTACCTCCTTCCATTTTATGCTACGCAATTTCTTCACTTTGAAGATTTTGAGTTACTGGAAACCATCGATGCGTTTGGTATCATTATACTGACGGTGCCCATGGCGGCCCTGGTAAAAAAATGGAAACCCATTCAGGCAATGACTCTCGGGTTTATTCTTGCGAGTTTATCGTGGCTTATTATTGGTGCAATGGGTACTGTAACAGCCGTCATCATCGGGGTATTTTTGTATTCCTTGGGAGAGGCGACTCAGGCACCACGCTTTTATGAATATGTCGCATTTCTGGCTCCAAAGAATCAAGTGGGTACATTCATGGGGTTTGCTTTTTTGCCGGTGGCCATTGGTTCACTTACAGCCGGTTATCTGGCGGATTGGCTTCGGATTACTTATCTGGACACCAATCCCTCTATGATGTGGTATACGCTTGCCGGGATTGGGGCTGTTACTACTTTACTCTTAATTCTTTATAATACCTTTTTTGTGAAGTCTACCCGTTAACACTTAAAACCCACTCTATGGCAGAAGGTAAAGCTTTTAAACCCTACATCGCGCCCGAACAAAACGTTGCAGAGTTCACAGTTAAATCCGTTGTGTTTGGCGCGCTGTTTGGAATTCTGTTCGGATGTTCCACCGTGTATCTCGCGTTAAAGGCAGGTCTTACCGTATCGGCTTCCATTCCGATTGCCGTGATCGCTATTACCCTGGGTCGGAAATTTTTAAAGACAACAATTCTCGAGAATAACATAATTCAAACAGCAGGTTCTGCCGGAGAGTCAATTGCAGCAGGGGTGGTGTTCACCTTACCGGGATTTTTGTTTTTATCGCCTGGTGAAGATGGAACCAGCGTAGGGGAAGGCTATTTCAATTATTTAACGATTCTCATTCTTGCTGCTTTTGGCGGTATGTTGGGTACTTTGATGATGATTCCATTAAGAAGATCGTTGATCGTAAAGGAACACGGTACGCTTCCGTACCCGGAAGGAACTGCCTGCGGATCTGTATTGCAGGCCGGTGAGAAAGGTGGTGTATTTGCACAAACTGCGTTTCTCGGGATGGGGTTTGCCCTGGCGTATGCGATCTTGCAAAAAGTATTTCATGTAATTTCTGAGATGCCAACCTTTGTCACCAGCCAGGTGAACAAGTTTTGGCCTTCGGCTACCATCAACGGGGAGATCACCCCAGAGTACATGGGGGTAGGGTATATCATTGGTCCGCGTATCGGTGGGGTGCTGGTTGCCGGCTCCGTGCTGGCCTGGTGGGCGATGATTCCCTTATTGTCAACATTGATGGATCCTAGTCTCATTGCCGCACAACTCGTCAAACTAGGATATCTGGCTGATATGAACACGGCCGGGGGTCGGGGAGGTTGGGATCCGGTTACAAAATCATTCGCAAATCCGGCTCCGGCCATTTATTTCGCTTACATCCGCCAGATTGGTGCAGGGGCTGTGGCTGCTGGTGGATTCATTACATTGATGAAGACACTGCCGACAATCGTAAGTTCATTCAAAGAAAGTGTGGCCTCCTTGAAAGAGAAAAGCGAAGCCAGCATTGTGCGAACGGATCGGGACCTTTCCTTTAAGGTAGTTATTATCGGCAGCCTTGTGCTGGTTGCACTCATCGCCATGTTGCCAGGTCAGATCATTCCGGGTGACAGTATCCTCGAGAAACTTTTGATAGGGATTCTCATTATCATCTTCGGCTTCTTCTTTGTAACGGTGGCCAGCAGGATTGTGGGGCTGGTAGGCTCCAGCAACAGTCCTATTTCTGGGATGACCATCGCCACGCTGATGGGAACCTGCTTAATATTTACCGCAGTTGGGTGGAGCGGTAAACTCTATGAACCACTGGCCCTGGTGGTGGGTGGGATGATTTGTATCGCAGCCGCAAATGCAGGTGCAACTTCGCAGGACTTAAAGACAGGATATATCGTTGGAGCCACACCCCGATATCAGCAGCTGGCTTTATTCATTGGAGCCATCGTTTCTTCCGTGGCGATCGGTTTGGTAGTAAAGGTGTTGGATACCCCTACTGCGGATATGGCTGCTCAAGGAATAACCCATGCTATTGGTAGCGAGCGTTACTCGGCCCCGCAGGCAACCCTCATGGCAACGCTGGCACGGGGCATCCTTTCCTATAACCTCGACTGGCAGTTCGTAATGGTGGGTGTATTTATTGCCGTCATGATTGAACTTTGTGGAATCAAAGCACTGGCCTTTGCCATTGGATTGTACTTGCCGTTATCAACCACCTTACCCATCTTTATTGGCGGTGCCATTAAAGGAATTATCGACTGGCGCGCAGAACGAAAAGGTGAAGCCAAGCAAGATGAAGAGCTCGGTCGTGGAAGTTTATTTGCTACAGGTTTGATTGCGGGCGGAGCGCTGGCCGGTGTTATTGTTGCCTTACTTTCTGTCAATGATTCGATCTTTGAGAAAATGAAATCAATCAGTGCGGAACATGGCCTGACTAACTTAATTGGTGCGAATGGATACAGCGTGTTAGGCGTGCTCTTCTTTGTACTGATGGGCCTAACCTTGTACCGGACCGGAAGCAAGAGAGATTAATAGCAGCGTATGAAACAAAAAAAGCGGCAGGACCGCTTTTTTTGTGTTCTTAAGAAGTTATTTCTTTTTCTTTTTGGCCACTTTCTTGGCCGTCCTTTTAACTTTTTTAACCAGTTTTCTTACGGCCTTGGCGGCTTTACGAGCAAGCTTCTTAACAGGTCTGTTCTTTTTTGCAGCTTTCTTTGCCACCTTCTTTTTAGCGATTTTTTTAGCTGGCTTGGCTTTCCTGGTCGTTTTCTTTATAGCCTTCTTTGGAGATGATTTCTGTGCGATTGTAGCCGGAGCATTCATTGCATTCAATGCCGATCCCGCCTTAAACCAAACTATCTGATTCTTATTATACGTATGGTTAACCTGAATCGATTCGGTAATGCCATTGCTGTGATGGATGACCAGGGTCAGCGGCTTATCCGGACTAAAAGAAGTTAATCCAGTCAAATCAAACGTATCGTCTTCCTGAATCTTGTTATAATCCTCTTTGTTGGCGAATGTCAAGGCTAACATGCCTTGTTTTTTCAAATTGGTTTCGTGAATGCGGGCGAAGGATTTAACGAGGATGGCGCGGACACCTAAATGTCTGGGCTCCATCGCGGCATGTTCACGGGAAGAGCCTTCACCATAGTTTTCATCACCGACAACAATCGATCCGATGCCTTGCCCTTTGTAGGCCCGTTGTACTTTCGGTACTTCATCGTATTGACCGGTTAAGCCATTCTTCACACTGTTAATCTTTTCGTTAAAGAAATTAGTAGCACCAATCAGCAGGTTGTTCGAAATATTGTCGAGGTGACCACGGTATTTCAACCACTTACCGGCCATAGAAATATGGTCCGTAGTACACTTACCTTTTGCCTTGATCAGAAGTCGAAGACCCTTCAGGTCTTTTCCTTCCCAGGGTTTAAAGGGTTCGAGCAACTGAAGACGATCGGAGGTGGGGCTAACCTTCACCACCACGCCACGACCATCTTTGGCCGGAGCCTGATATCCCGGATCTTTCACATCAAATCCTTTCTTCGGCAATTCATCACCCGTGGGGGGATCCAACTTCACTTGTTGTCCCTGTTCGTTTGTGAGTGTATCCGTTATCGGATTAAATCCTAAATCACCGGCAATGGCCAAGGCGGTCACCAATTCCGGGGAGCCTACAAATGCATAGGTATTCGGGTTGCCATCGTTACGCGATTGGAAATTGCGATTGAATGAATGAACTATAGTATTCTTTTCCTTACGGTCAGCGCCTACCCGACTCCACATGCCAATGCAAGGCCCACACGCATTGGCAAATACTTTCGCGCCAATTTTGTTAAAGGTATCAATGAAGCCATCGCGTTCGATGGTGTAACGAACCTGTTCAGAACCAGGTGTAATGGTGAACACGGCCTTGGTTTTAAGCCCCTTGTCGGCAACTTGTTTGGCGAGGCTGGCGGCCCGGGAAATATCTTCATACGATGAATTGGTACAAGAACCGATCAGTCCAACTTCTACTTTCATCGGCCAGCCATTTTTCTGGGCTTCCTCTTTCAACTTTGAAATTGGAGTGGCCAAATCCGGTGTAAAAGGCCCGTTAAGGTGGGGCTCCAACTCAGAAAGGTTGATTTCAATTACCTGATCAAAGTACTTCTCCGGGTTGGCATAAACTTCACGATCTGCGGTAAGATGTTCTTTAATTTTGTTAGCCATCTGCGCCACTTCACTCCGGCCGGTAGCAATCAGGTATCGTTCCATGGAGGCATCGTACCCGAAGGTGGAAGTGGTCGCACCGATTTCCGCGCCCATGTTACAGATCGTTCCCTTTCCGGTACAGCTCATGGAAGTTGCGCCTTCCCCAAAATATTCAACAATTGCACCCGTACCTCCTTTCACGGTAAGGATACCGGCTACCTTCAAAATCACATCTTTTGCAGAGGTCCATCCATTCAGTTTACCGGTCAGTTTTACTCCGATCAGTTTGGGGAATTTCAACTCCCAGGCCATGCCGGCCATTACATCTACGGCATCGGCACCCCCCACACCAATAGCGATCATCCCTAACCCTCCGGCATTTACGGTATGAGAGTCTGTACCAATCATCATTCCGCCAGGGAATGCATAATTCTCAAGCACTACCTGGTGAATGATACCTGCTCCGGGCTTCCAAAATCCAATACCATACTTGTTTGAAACCGAAGAAAGGAAATCAAACACTTCCTTACTTTCATTATTCGCCACGGTGAGGTCGTCTTTTGCGCCTACCTTGGCGATGATCAGGTGGTCACAATGCACGGTAGAAGGTACCGCTACCTTGGGCCGTCCAGCCGACATGAATTGAAGCAGGGCCATTTGCGCAGTGGCATCTTGCATGGCCACCCGGTCCGGGGCAAAATCCACATACGACTTTCCGCGACCGAAATTTTCAAGTTTCTGGTCGGCATGGAGGTGGGCGTAGAGAATTTTTTCAGATAGGGTAAGAGGTTTACCAACTATTGCACGGGCTTTGGCGATCCGGCCGGGAATAGCTGCATACACGGCCTTAATCATGTCTAAATCAAATACCATAAATCGTAGGTTAAAATCAAGGTTTTATGGGGAGCTAAAGTAGCAATAATTGGGGAAATTGACATCAGCAAAGGATGCAAGCAGGAATACTTAAGGAGCAGTTTTAAACAATAAAAAGACCTCCCGGGGGAGGTCTAAGGTCCGGTCAGGTATTTTGCATCACCTATTTGCTGTTGATGTAATTCAGAAATTCCCTTTTCGTGTTTTCATCTTCAAACTTGCCACCAAAAAAGGCTGTACCCGTTTTGGAGTTGGTGTCGCCTACACCGCGTGAGGCAACGCACATGTGGTTGGCGTCAATCACAACGCCTACGTTTTCGGTACCTAAAATGCGCTGTAATTCCTTACCGATCTGTACCGTAAGGCGCTCCTGCACCTGCGGGCGCTTGGCAAAATATTGTACGATCCGGTTGATTTTGGAAAGGCCGATTACTTTCCCTCCGCTGAAATAGGCAACATGGGTTTTGCCATAGATGGGTACAAAATGATGTTCGCAATGCGAGTAGAAGGTGATGTCTTTCTCTACCAACATCTGATCATATTTATACTTATTTTCAAAGAGGCGGGCTACTGGCCGGTTTTTCGGATTTAAACCACTAAAAACTTCCTTTACATACATCTTGGCTACCCTTCGCGGTGTTCCCTGAAGACTATCATCGGTCAGATCCAATCCCAGGATCTCCATGATCTCGCGAAAGCGCTTCTCAATTTGCTCTATCTTTTCATCATCCGTCAATTCAAAAGCATCATCCCGCAACGGTGTATTCCAGGTTGTGAGGATATGATCTTCGTCAAAATCCTCGTCAAGCGGTTTAATAGGCCGGATATTCAACGAAATTTCTTTCTGTCTCATAGAGTTTGACTTTAAGCTCATACTGGTTGTCGATATGCTGCCTCAAGATCCGCCAGATCACGACCGCAATATTTTCGGCCGTGGGATTCAGGGTTTTGAAGTAGGTGGTGTCTAAATTAAGATTTTTGTGATCGAATTGCTTTAGGATGTGTTCTTTAATTAAATCGCTGAGTGCCTTCATATCAAAGACATACCCGGTAGCGGGGTCGGGTATGCCAATAACGGTCACGATTAGTTCGTAGTTGTGTCCGTGGTAATTCGGATTATTACACTTACCAAATACCTCATCATTCTTTTCGGAGGACCAGGTTGCGTTAAACAAACGATGGGCCGCATTGAAGTGTTCTTTACGGGAAACAGCTATTTTCATGAATATCTATATAAACCGAATACCCGTAAAATGGTTCAGAATTATTTCGCCCGGACCCTTAGAAATTGGATAGAGAACGGTCGTGGAAGTTGAAGGTCGGGATTTCCAGCCCCAGGAATACCTCATGCGAGGTAAATGAGATACCTACCGAGTTGTTGGTTGGAACTTCAAAGATGTACCCGAATTTTAATTTGTCACCCAGTCGGGCTTGTACCTGCAATCCGTAGGTGTTGAAGTTGCGCGTAAAAATACCGGCAGCATATTTTTCATTCAAGCTCACATTGAAATTCAAATCCACCGATGCGGGAGAACCACTAACCCCACGCAACAGGGCGGAAGGCTTAAACCGGATATGTTCGTTGAGATAGAATACATAAGCACCGAATAGATAGAAGTGCCGGTCATATAACTGGAATTCCTGCCCGCCCTGATCAAGAACCGTGTTGAGTAAGCGAGGAATGGACAATCCGACCAGATATTTTTCGTTTTTAAGAATAGCACCAGCACCTACATTTGGTCTGGTTACATTTGTATTTTGCAAAAATAAATCATCGGTTTTATCAAATGGATTAACATCACCAACATTGTCTTGAAAATTAATGATGCCAGTTTGCATTCCAAAACTTACAGTGTTGTTGTCATCCAGCTTTAGTTTATAAGCGAAGGTGGCCTGAACTTCAGTATTCTGCGTATTGCCAATCTTATCCTGAAGAATCAATAATCCAGTCCCAATCTTATTGTCAAGTAATGAAATGTGACTATTGAAATTGAAGGTGGTAGGGTTCCCGTCAAATCCTCCCCATTGATTTCGGTAGGTGATGGATGCATTGAATTTATTGTTTAACCCCGTAAAAGCCGGATTGATGGTCATCGGATTATTGATGTATTGGGCATAGATCGGATCTTGCTGAGCCTGACTCAGATGGATACTGAGGCTAAAGATCAAAGTGAGGAGTAATAATTTTCTCATGCTCATCTTTTTAATGTTACGTAACCGGATAAGCCAGGGGCTCCACTGGGAAACTCAATTTTGTAAAAATAAACTCCTGAAGGCAGGGGATTTCCGTTTTGATTATTTCCTTCAAACCTCCGGGTATTGTTGTCATAATTATCAGTTTCAAACACCAGGCTGCCCCACCGGTTGTAAATGCTCACTTTGTTAACGGGCTGTAATACCTGAATATTGGCAATTCTAAAGTACGCATTTTTTAAATCTCCGTTTGGAGAAAAACCATTATAAACGATGATTTCGCCTTCCACGGTAACGGTAATGAGCCCAAGCGTACAAGCTCCAGAAAGGTCGCATACCTCAATGGTCAGCTGATCCGTGCCGGCAAAATCTGTGTTGCTGTAATCAATTTGTAAATCGGTACCGGAAATCGAGGCAGGAGCTCCGCTGGTGGGTTGTGCAACAATCTGAAGGGAAGTAAAATCAAGATCGTTATCCGGATCCGACAAAAATGAGCTTAGGTTAACGGTAACGATACTCCCAATCTGGGTACTTTGGGTGATGGTCGCAATTTGTGGTGGATTATTGGGGATTACCACCAGCACGGTGGCGTTGAGGGTATTGCTGGAATCAGTACCATCCGTAACCAAAAAAGAAACGACCCGGTTCTGCGAGTTGGGTGTTGTCGATGTATTAGTATACCGAATGCTCCGGATAGCGGTTTGATAATTGGCGACAGAAGATGCACCGGTTAAGGTAAGCACTCCGGTTGTGGAGGAATAAGCCCCTGAAATTCCGTTTTGGTTGGTAAATAAAAGTTGATCTTCGGCCGCCACCAATCCTGTGGAAATTGTTACAGTCGCCCCGGTAAGGTCGGTATCATCACTATCACTTACAGTAATCGCTGAGGCGACAATGACCGAAGATGTTGAGAATGTTACATCCGGCAGGGTGCCAGCCAAAACAGGTGCAACATTGGGTGCTACCGTTACGGCAACATCAACACTTACAAGGTTGCTCAAATCTTCTCCATCCGTAACCATAAAAGATATGGTACGCGATTGTGAATTGGGAGTAGCCGAGGTGTTATTGTATTGTACCGATTGAATGGCGGTTTGATAATTAGCCAAGGATGAAACTCCGGTTAGCGTTAACACACCCGTGGTGGGATTGTAATTTCCTGTTATGCCGTTCTGATTCGTAAACAGCAGCTGATCTTCGGTATTAATCAAACCGGCAGTTATTGATATGGTGGCTCCTTCCAAATCGGCATCATCTCCATCGGACAGGGTAAGAGCCGAACCGACCACAATCGGTGTATTGATATATGTAACAGCCGCTGTTGAACCGGCTATAGCCGGATCCACATTGGGAAATGTAACGGCTACATCTACCTGGGTAGGCAGGGGAGTGGTTCTGTCCAGATCTCGTACGAGGAATGAAATTGTACGAGTAAGGTTTACTGTTTTTGCTCCAGGGTTTTTTCTTCCGCCACTGGCCGGTTTTGAGCCCGTGTATTGATAGGCTATTGATTTGATGGCGGAGGTATAAATGGCAATGGTATTTTTACCGCGCAGGGTAAGTACTCCGGTGGCAGGGTTAAATGTTCCCGTAATTCCGTTTTGGTTGGTGAACAGCAATATCTCTTTGCCGGGCTCATAGTTAATGATGGAAACATTCACCTCCGAGATCAGATCGTTATCCGGATCATTGATGGCAACTGCCGGATCAAGCAGCACGGCATTGTTTTCAGTAGTTGTAAGGGAGGCTGCAATAACCGCAACGGGCGGAGGGTTTGTGTTCTCAAAATAATTAAACTGACCCAGCCCATCGCCCGAAAGCAAGTCCAGATCACCATCACCATCCAGATCAATAAATTCAGGAGCCGGTCTGTTGAAGATGATGTCCTTGAACGGATTATCAAGGCTTCCCCCATTTTTCTCCACAAAAACCGGATTAGCGGTGTTGCCTGTATTTTCGTAATACCAGACTTCGTTGTATTTTCCTACAATCACATCAAGGTCACCGTCATTGTCTATATCTAAGAATTTCGGACTGGCATTGAAATTCATGCTTGCTAGGAATCCGGTTTCCCAATCGGTTCTGCGTGTATAGATGGGCTCGGCACTGGTGCCTGTGTTTTTATATAACCTTAGTGGCTGCCCGGTTCTTCCCATCACAAAATCTTTAAGGCCATCACCATCCAGGTCGCCAAAGTCAAGACTCACTGCTCCCGCTTCGCTTATGAAATCTAAAGGGTTATTGGTGCCGGTTTGATTGATCAAAGTCCCGGCTACATTTTTAAAGTAACTCACCTTAAAGGTTGGATCATCGTAGTATGGCGCAATAAGATCAACCAATCCATCCTCGTTTAGATCTACCAATTTTGCTTTTGCTTCAGGCGGCAGGTTGACGGTGGTAAAAATGTCTATAGGTTCTCCGGTTATATCCAATAACACCCCGTCCTCAAATTCATATAAGCTGCTGAATTCTTGGTAAACGTTGTAACAACCATCCGGGCAGAAAGTGTAGGCGATATTTCCGGATGTAAAAACATCCAAGTCCTGATCGCCATCGATATCAATAAAGGAGGCATTAGATGAATTGCCCAAATCAATTCCGTCCACCGGGCTGTTTAGGCCATCGCGCAATGCAAACACCGCATTACCATTGTTTCGGAAAAACTTAAAGCTGCGCTCGGAATCGTCATAGGCGTAACTATAATAATATGAAAAGCCTGCCACTACGTCTAGGTCCGCATCGTTGTCCAGATCCACCAACGAAATAAACACATTGTTTACTACGCCAGGAATCTCAGTATTGACCGCATGAAAAGGATTGCCCAGTTTTGTTACCGGATCCCATGGCCCTTGTTGGTCCAATCGATCTGCTTCGCTGGCAAAAACACCATTGTCGTTGCGCAGGTAAATTACCTGACTGTAAACGCTTAAGACAACATCTAAATCCCCGTCATTATCCAGGTCAATTGTTTGGGCGCTGCACTGATAGCTTGAGTATTGGTTATTGACAGCTGCAAGTAGTGAGTGAGTTGAATTTTTCGTGTAGATTGGGTTACTCTTTGAGCCCGTGTTCTCGTAATATTGAAGTATATACCCGGCAGTTGAATAACTGTAATAACCACCCAAAAGCAAATCGTAGTCGCCATCTAAATCCAGATCGGTGAGGGTTGGATGTGCGAATTTTAGGGTTTCGAGAGGATCACCGTTACTATCCCGAAATGGTGTTAAGGCTGCGCTTTGGAGTTCAAAATCAGGAGTTAAGGCAGAGCCAATATTTTTATAGTAATAAGTTTCTCCCTGGCCATATCCATATTTATAAAAGTCTGCGCCAATAAGTAAGTCCAGATCCCCATCATCATCAATATCGGCCAGGGTTGGTGCATAAGACCTTCTGTTACCTGGTATAGAACCGCCTACAATGCCCTCAAATGGAAATCCAGTATCTCCGCTATTAACCTTAAAGTAAGTAGGCTTTGATGTGGTACCAATATTCTTGAAATACTCGAGGCCATATTGATGGCCTACAATCAGATCATCGTCTCCATCGGCATCCAGATCTGCATACACAGGAACCGGCCGAGTAAGTTGCGGTAGTGGAGGGGGCAGCGGATTGTCTAAATAATTCCGTACAAAGGGACCGAGGGTAGTTTGGGCTTGTGCCGGTGTGGCGTTTAAGACTAGACCAAAAACTGCCGAGGCTGCCGCGAGTTTCAATTGGGTATGCAATTGTAAAACCCGGTTCTGCAAACGCTTTACGCGGGCATAGAGTTGCCGTTGCTTCCTGCGGCTGAACCGGTAAAACTTACCTGAAGCGATGCTACGATCTAACCGAAACTTAAATTTTCGATATTTGGTGGTAGCTGCCGAGTATATCTGAGCTAACAGCGGATTCAAGGGTGTTGAAGCGGGTTAAAACTTATGCATCCTAAAGATAAATACTTTATTGGTAACCACGGTAAATACGATCTTTAAATTATCTTACCTGTTAATAATGAAATCAGTAGCTGATTTTTCATTTGATTGGGTGCCTGATAATCCGCTTTCTGCCGAAGATAATCAGCAAATTATGCACTTATGGACTGAACGGGCGGGGCTTAAAGTAACAGAAGCAAACCGCAGACAGCAGGAATTGGTATTGATCACCCGGGAGCGCTCGGGAAAAATTGTCGGACTGGCAACTGTGTATAAAGCCCGGCTGGAGCAAATTCATAACTGGGTGTATTTTTATCGGTGTTTTATTGATCCGGATTTTCGCGCCCCGGCTTTGGATACGCAAATGTTATATAAAACAAAGATGAAACTGGAGGCAAAAAGTCAAGCGGATACCGAATCAAAATGTGTTGGCGTGGCCATCATTATTCAAAACGAGATGATAAAGCACCTTTGGAATCAGGCGGTTTGGCCAGGGACCGAGATGATTTTCATTGGCTGCACCGCAGAGGGTAACCACATTCGCATCGGGTACTTTAAGAATGCGGTGATCTAAGGTTTAAGTTGCTGAGTCAGGTGGGCGGCCATCGATTGAATGGTGGGATAATCCCAAAATAGTAAGGGATTTAGCTCTTCGCCCACAAAGTGTTCCAGGTGTTGCAAAATGAAAATCGCTTTTACTGAATCGAGCCCGAAGTTTATGAATTCCACCGCAGGATCGATTTCATCCACACCAATTCCCAACTCTTCCGAAATTTTGAGCTTAAAAAAATTAACCAGTTCGGTTTCAGTAAAATGATTCATGAAAATAAATTTGGTGATAACTTTAATCCATGCCTGAGGAGTCATTGCAATTTACGGTGAGCGCTTCGCTCTTCAAACAATTGGGTGAACAAATTGCACCAACGCCCTCCCTGGCTCTGCTTGAATTAGTCAAGAATGCCTTCGATGCCGATGCCACGAAGATTGAGATCATGATTCAAACCAACAGACTGCCCTTGCGAGCAGACTTACTATTTAAACCGACCGAAGGCGGGCATATGGTAATAACGGATAATGGGCGAGGAATGAGCAGCCAAGAACTGAATGAGTGGGTTCGGTTCGCACCCTCTGAAAAAAAATCGGGTAGGAAGCAGCAACCTACCAAGCTTAATCGTAGTGCGGTGGGTGGAAAAGGGCTGGGCAAATTGGCAACTACCCGGTTAGGTCGATGGATTGAGCTAACTAGCTCCGATGGTAGCACCACAACACAAATAGGTTTTGATTGGCAGGATTTTGATGGTCGTTCTCTTACTGAAGTTCCTATAAAACGCGAACGGAAAGCCGTTGCGGAAGCACGAGGCACATCCATTATTATCCACCCGATCTATGCGTATGATTGGGACAATCTAACCTTTAAGCAGGATTTCAGGGAGCGCCTTCAACCCTTTATTAATTCGTCATTTCAGGTAACGCTTTCTGTAAATGGAAGGCAGATTCCATTAAAGCTTACTGCCCCGGTTAAAAGTCGGCCGGTTACGCTTGAACAAGTATGGCAAAAAATGACGCTTCCCTTGATGGATGAGGTTATCGCCTTTTGGGAAAGCAATCAGATGTTACGGTCCGACTCATCGCTGCAGGAACGTGCACGACAAGTGGTTTTTCTGATTCGCGATGGGGTTACGCAAAAAATAGTTGGATTATCTACCGCTGGCCTTGTAAACTTTAAACAGCTTAATAACAATACGTTTTATCTCTATCGTTCTATCATCCTTCCTGAGTATCGTCATCCTGGCCTGGCCGATAAATTGACTATTGAGACCCGTAATTGCCTCGAGAACTTTAACCGAACAGTGGGTGAAAATAAAGCGATCGGTATTCTGGTGTTTGTGGAAAATCTGAAACTCCAGCAATTTAGACGCGAAGCAATTTGGCGCTCTTCGCGCATGGCCTACATTGGCATGGATAAATCTGGGCGCCACATACGGGTGTATTATTTTAAGGGGGCGCGCATTTAGTCTGCCCGAACAGGAAAGGTGCTCAAACTTCGGATAGATAAATGCCGGGTCCATTTCACTTGACCATTGGGCTTCAGGTTAGGGTAGGTGTTAAGCAGTTCTTCCAACGCTATTTTTCCCTGCAACCGGGCCAACCAATCGCCCATACAAAAATGGATACCCGATCCAAAAGCCATATGGCGGTTATGATTGCGTAACAAGTTGAGTTGATTGGGGCTTTCAAAAATTTCCGGATCACGATTAGCTGCCCCCAGGCATAAGGTGACGGTACTGTTTTTGGAAATGAGTTGACCCCCCACTTCAACATCTTCCTGCGCGATACGCCCCAGCAATTGCACGGGCGATTCGTACCGAAGCAACTCATCAATGGCAGCATCCCAGTTGGTGATCGGGCTGTTGCCTGCATGGTGAAGCAAATTGCGTGTACCCGTTCCGATTAAACTACTGGTTGTTTCTTCACCTGCCGTAAATAAAAAGATACAAAGCGAGATCAATTCATTTTCAGACAACAGGTCAGGCGTATTTTCACTGGACTGAATAATCTTTTTTAGCAATCCTGACTCGGCCATGTTATTTTCTCGAATAATTGTCCGGAAGTATTCGATAAACTTAACCGAAGCTGAGTGAATGGTAACCAAATCTTTGATCGTAATATACAGATCTAATCCCTTTATCAGTTGTAAGGCAAGATTTTTCAAGTAGTGGTAATCATTGGGACTGATTCCCAAAATCCTTGACATGGTTAGCGCGGGCAACACCTGTGCAATATCTTTCACTACATCAAATTGTTTAGGGAGCCGGCTCAGGATTTCCCGGGCATTCATCCGAATTTGCGGCTCAATCTCCCGTTCAGTCCAAACTGCATGCATGAATTTACGGATGCGTGTATGTTGAGGTGGATTGAGGAAAAGCATGAATCCGCACATCGCTTGTGCAATAGCGTGAAAGTCGAGTTCGTGGTTGTGAAGGTGCGCAATGCCTCGTTTGATCCACTCCAGTCGGTTGCCTGTAATAAAGCGGTTGTCTTTTAAGACATCACGTACATGTTCATATCGGGTAATTATCCACTCACCGGTTTGAGATCGATGCACCGGATCTTCCGTACGCAGCCGGGCATACATCTCATACGGATCATTAAAGTGAGCGGCATCCCAAGGACTCCACAATTTCATTTCGCTTCGGGTTGTGGCTGAGCCCAATAACTACCGCTTGGCGTGGTAATCGCAGTTTGATGATCTTCGCCATAATGATTGAGTATCCCCGGCCTGCGGGTTCCGGCAATTGCACGGACATCGTAAATTTCTTCCACGCTGTTTTCATATTGGATGTGGCCAACTAACCGGCCGGTGGAAAGTTGGACCACGGCAATTCCGCAAAACACAGATTCTTTGGCAATGGGCAGATCACCAAACGCTTTACTGGTGGTACGCAGTTTTGATAATCCGATAAAGAGGAAGTCGCCAAGTTTATCCAAGCCTCGCACAAAGCCATTTAGTCGCTGCACCACGTCATAGGTTTGGGTGGCCAGGTTTACTTTAATCAATTCCCCGGTTCCAGATAGCAGCACGAATAACTGACCCTCATAGATCCGGGGTGAATGGGGCATCGGCAATTTTTTCAATATAAATTCCTGCGAATGCACATCCAGTAATACTCCGCCCGCGGCCTTGTTTTCGCGCCAGCCTCCGGGCTCATTGCTTGTGCCTAATGCGGTAACATATTTTAATTCATGTTGATCAAGCGCCATTCCATTCAAATGGCATTGGTCGCGCGGGTCAAGCTCGGTAATGAACTTGGGTTTCCAGATGGGAGTGAAACTGAAATTGGAGTCAATTTTTGAAATGCATGAGAATCGTGTGGTTACGGCAATAAGCCCCTTTGGGGTAAACGCCAGATCGTGAATATCCAACTCACCCGTAAAGTATACTGACCTTGGCAGAAAGAGTGCATCGTAGGTATTGGGTTGCTTTGCTAAGGTGGGGGCAAGGGCGGTATTATTGGCTAGCACAACCACTTCATGTCGGGTGGCAATCGCCATTCGCTCACCCTCGATGGCAATGCCCATGGCCTTCTTAAATGTTCGCGGCAATTGAATTAATCCATTTCGATCTTTAGCGCTGATAAAGATTACCTTGCCAGCCTGGTACGTGCTGATTACCAGCGTGCATCGAAGTGAGAAAAGTAAGTCAGGAATTCCTTCAGTAAAACGGCAGGCAAAGGGTGCCCGCTCTTCCTTTATATCCATGATTAAACTTATGATTTTTTTTCTCATTTTAAAGGTTTGTATTTATGAAGGCACCGTCTCAACATAATTTTGTGGTCTGGTTCACCGGTTTATCGGGTGCAGGAAAAACCACGTTGGCACAGGAGCTTAAGAAGCAGCTTGACCTCGATGGGAGTAACGTGTATGTATTGGACGGAGATGTGTTACGCGGTGGACTGAACTTGGACCTTGGATTTTCTGCTTCTGACCGGAGTGAAAATATCAGACGGGCCGCTGAAGTAGCAAAATTATGGGTAGACGAAGGCTTTTGTGTACTGGCGACATTCATATCACCGTTTCAGGCAGATCGGCAAAAAGCCCGCGATATCATTGGTGCACACCGGTTTAAGGAGGTTTACATTCGTTGTCCATTAGAGATTTGTGAAACCCGTGATGTGAAAGGTCTTTATGAAAAAGCACGGGCTGGTTTGATTCGAAATTTTACAGGGATCGACTCTCCCTATGAGCCTCCAATTCAAGCTGATGTAATTATTTCATCCGATAAGCAAAGCATAAACGAATCGGTGAACCACCTTTTAAAATCATTGTTCTATACAGAGCGTTAATTCATGGAGAATATTGCATTGATTATTGGGTTGCTGGCGGTGGTTACCGCCCTGGCGCAGGTTACGGATCGCATCCGCATACCGTATCCTATTTTGCTTGTCTTGGTAGGAATAGGAATTGGGTTGATTCCAGGATTGCCCCACATCACACTCCACCCCGATATAGTTTTTCTCATTTTCCTTCCACCGGTCTTGTATGCAGCCGCCTGGAATACATCGTTGCCGGATTTTAAAGCGAACATTCGCCCTATTTCCCTGCTGGCGATTGGATGTGTGTTGTTTACGACCGTATTGGTTGCCATGGCGGCCCACTATTTCATTCCCAACTTTGGCTGGCCGGAGTCCTTTGTGTTGGGGGCCATTATCTCTCCACCGGATGCTGTGGCAGCAACTGCTGCAACCAAAGGGTTGAAACTTCCCAGAAGAATTATCACCATACTGGAAGGGGAGAGCCTGGTAAATGATGCCACTGGCTTGATTGCCTACCGGTATGCAATCGCTGCCACTGCTTCGGGTACGTTCATATTTTGGCTTGCAGGAATCAATTTCTTTTACGTGGCCGCGCTTGGAATTTTTTTGGGACTGGCCGTAGGGTACATCTTTTTCTGGATTCATAAGATTACCCCCAACAATGCCACCACGGATACAACCTTCACGCTATTAGCCCCTTACGCATCCTATTTGATTGCGGAAGAGTTTCACGCTTCCGGTGTGCTGGCCGTAGTAGCAGCTGGCTTATTCCTAAGTCCGCGCTCGTCTGAAATATTTTCCAATCGCACCCGAATTCAAGCATCGGCTGTGTGGGACACCTTGATCTTTATACTCAACGGGATAATTTTCATTTTAATCGGGCTTCAGCTACCAATGATCCTCGATAATATTCAACGACATTCTTTTGGAACATTGCTGTGGTATGGCGGTATCGTCAGCCTGGTAACAGTCATCGCCCGAATCATCTGGGTATTTCCGGGAGCCTACATTCCCCGCTGGCTCAGTAGAGCAATTCGCGAGCGGGAACCGGAAACTACTCCGGCACGGGTTTCAATCATCGCCTGGTCGGGTATGCGAGGAATTGTTTCGCTGGCGGCTGCACTCGCTTTACCGATCATGGCCACGGATAACGTAGCTTTTCCTAACCGCGACATGATCATTTTTCTCACTTTTTGCGTCATCTTCGTCACGTTGGTTTTTCAGGGAATGACCTTGCGCAAACTGATTTCCTGGCTGGGAATCAAAGGCGATGACAAGCACATTCGGGAAGAGGAGGCTGTTCGGTTAAAAGTAGCTTCGGCCATCATCGAGCAGATTGAAGAGAACTATTCATTGGCGCTCAGTGAGGCGGTGCTCAATCAGATTAAATCAAAATATGAAATCCGCATTCAGCGCATCCGAAAGGATTTGAACGAGCAGCGCATGACAGAGGCACAAATCGATGAATTCCAACGAATTCAGCGCGAATTACTAAAGCGTGAAAGAAGCTTCGTGTTAAGCTTGCGAAAGGAGGGGCGTATTAACGATGAATTGGTGCGCAAGATTGAGTATGAATTGGACCTGGAGGAGGCCCGGATGGAGTTGGAGCAAAACCATGGGCAATAAAAAAGGGAGCAAGCGCCCCCTTTTTTGACTATCATGTTAAAACCCGATCACTTCGCGCTGTCAGCGGGTGTTGCAGGTTGCTCTGTTTTTTGTAAATCGATGTTACCGCCCTGTTGTTCCCGGGCTCTTTCCAAAATGGCATCGCTGGCACCTGAATTTGGAGTGGTAAAATTTGTTGCCAAGGCGAAAACCATAATCGCAATGGCAAAGCCCCAGGTAAGGCGTTCCAACAAATCTCCGGTTTTTTTTACACCAATCAGATTACTAGCACCGGATCCTCCAAACTGGCTCGATAATCCGCCACCCTTTGAATTTTGAGCAAGAACAACCAATACCAGCAAAACTGAACTAAAAATGGCTAATCCAATCAATAACGTGTACATACTACTTCTTCAGGTCTTCAATTTGAGCCGCAAAGTAAGCCTTTTTTTGTGGAAACTTCCAAATTAACTTCTTGAGCACTTCAATCGCCTTTTCCTTCTTTCCCTGCTTTAACAGGATCTCCACCAACGTCTCCGAAACAATGTTGTCGCCATACGAATTGTTTTTATCCGATAGGTCCTCCTTCGGCACGGACTCGACCGGGGCCACTTTACCCTTGATGGAGGGCTGGGTTTTTATAAACTGATCAATTATTTCGATCTGCTCTTTTTGTTTGGGGCCTTCGGGTTTTATCTTCTTTTTGGAGTTCTTGATTTCCAAAAGTAAACCTTCATCTGGATCAGCAGGAGATTTGCTTTTTCGCGGCTTAAGACCGGATGGCGAAGCGATGATGATGCCTTTTTCAAATTTGCTTACGGTTTGTTCAAATTGGAGCTTCCGTTCTTTCAGAATTTCGATGTCGTGCATTACTTCGTTGTACAAGCTATCCCCGGATAGGGATGCAATGTATTCCGTTTCCTTGTCTTTGCTTTGCAATGTGTCTGTTTTGGCTGGTTCAATCGGGTTACCACCGACAGGTTCAGATTTTACCGCTGTATCGATGGTCGTCTTAAGCTCCCGATTCTTTTTCGGCAACGATATGATCGACTTTAATACAGCGCGGTCGCTGCTATACACGGCACCGGTATGCAACCAGATTTCTTGGTCCGCCCATTGGTTATCCTTAGCAGCCCGCGCTAACAAACCATGAATGACCTGGCTAAACGGGAATTCTTTTTTGAGCGGCTTCAAAGCCTCTGCTTCCTCGGGCGTAAGTGAGGTAAAATTATGAAGCAGTTGATAGAATTGATTCCGTTCCATTTTTTAAAAATGTGGGGATAGTAAATGTAATGGAAAATCCTGCGTCTAGCAACCTACCAGTTAGCAAGGGTTGCGTTAAAGATGTCGATGTAGATCTGATCGAGAATTTTGCGTTGCAGGCTTTCCTGTACGGAATTGAAATCCTGGGTATTCGGAAAATCAGCGTAGAATGTGAATGAGCGGTCTTTGAAATTATTTTTAGGTTCAAGGGTATCAATATAATTTGCCCGGACACCGATGGTAAGGCGCGTTAGTGCAGCGGGGTCACCCACATTGGATGAACCACCAGAAACGGGGGCCACCGGAGTTAGCAGGTATTGCGTAATGGTTCCTTCAATCTGAAGCTCACCGTTTTCAGGAACCACTTTCAAACTGGAATTTTGTTGAAAATAATCTTTCAGCCGGTTGGTGAATACCTGACCCAGGTTGGCAGGTCCCAGGTCGGTGTTGTTAAAGAAATCATCAACCTGAATTGTCTTTGCCGTGGTGGCCGCTCCGGTAAACGAGTAACTGATGCAACTTTGTAACGTGGGCAACAGCAACAGGCAACATAGGAAACCGTAAATTCTACTCTTCAAGTTCGTACTCTTTAATTTTTCGGTAAAGCGTGCGTTCGGAAATCCCCAAATCGCGTGCCGCATATTTCCGTTTGTTGTTGTTTTTACGAAGCGCCCGCATGATCAACTCCTTTTCTTTTTTAACCAGTGAGAGCGAATCATCTTCGGCCACATGGCTGATGTCTTGCACTTCCTCTTCTTCAGTTTCGGGTGGTTCTGCAGAAGCGGGATTGATATTGAGGGTAACCGGTTCGTGAATCGGTTTCACTTCCTGATGAACGCTCTCAAACAACCCTGCATGTTCTTTTACCAACTGCGCAGTTTGTGCAGGGTTACCCGCGCCCTCCAACACAATTTTTTTGAGGTCATTCATGTCTTTGCGCAGATCGAACAGTACTTTATAAAGAATTTCGCGTTCAGAAATGCTGTCGTGCCCGTTTTGTTCTTTATAGAGCGCTGGTAAGCTGGATTCCTTCGGAATGTAGTGACTCAGTACCTCGGCCGTAATTTCGGTTTGATCAGAGGAAAGTACAGAAATTTGCTCCACCAGATTTTTTAATTGACGAATGTTGCCCGGGAAACGGTATTTCAGCAGCATATTCTTTGCTTCCTCGGTAAGCGTAATAGGCTTCACCTTATACTTTTCTGCAAAATCTGTGGCGAATTTCCGGAAGAGCAACTCCACATCTTTTCCACGCTCCCGCAAGGGTGGAACAAAAATGGGCACCGTACTTAACCGGTAGTACAAATCCTCGCGAAACTTTCCTTGCTCTACTTTAACCAACAGATTCACGTTGGTTGCCGCAACGACACGCACATCGGTCTTGAGCACTTTGGAAGAACCCACTTTGATGAACTCACCATTTTCCAACACCCGTAGTAAGCGCGCCTGTGTACCTAAGGGCATTTCACCAATCTCATCCAGAAAGATGGTACCACCATTGGTAACTTCAAAATATCCTTTTCGGGATTCGTGTGCGCCCGTAAACGATCCTTTCTCATGCCCGAATAACTCAGAATCGATGGTGCCTTCCGGGATGGATCCGCAGTTAATGGCAATAAACTGTCCATGCTTGCGCGGACTCAGGTAATGAATGATTTTCGAAAAGGATTCTTTTCCACTGCCGCTTTCACCGGTAATCAATACGGACATATCGGTTGGGGCTACCTGCATGGCAACCCGCACAGCATTATTCAATAAGGGTGAATTGCCGATTACCCCATACCGTTGTTTAACACTTTGAATTTCAGTTTCTGTAATGGCCATAATTATTCAACAATCTTCCCAATCAATGTTCCACTGGTACACCGTTCTATCATTACATTGACGTATTCACCTTTATTTTTATTGCCCTTCGGAAATACCGTTACCCGGTTGGCGGAAGTGCGGCCTTGCCAATGTTCCTCGCTTCTTCTCGAGGGGCCTTCAATCAACACGCGCTGTACCGTGCCCACATCCTGGAGATGACGGAGATACGAATGTTCGCGTTGCTTGTTAATGATTTCTTCCAGCCGTCTGGTTTTAACCTCAGCCGGGATGTCATCCGGAAATTTCTTTGAAGCTAAAGTTCCCGGACGCTCGGAGTACGCAAACATATATGCATAATCATACTGAACCAGATCCATTAAGGATAATGTTTCCAAATGTTCTTCCTCGGTTTCACTGCAAAATCCGGTAATCATATCGGAGGAGATGCCGCATTCATTACCAAGGATTGTTCGAATGCGCTCCACTTTGTTTAAATACCATTCGCGGGAATACCCACGATTCATGAGCTCAAGAATTCTTGTGTTGCCGCTTTGCACCGGAAGATGAATGTACTTGCAGATATTCTCGTAACGGGCCATCACTTTCAACACCTCATCAGTGATGTCTTTTGGGTGCGAAGTGGAGAACCGGATCCGCAAATCGGGATGTACTTGAGCAACCAACTCCAACAGGTTGGCAAAATTCACCACCTGGTTGATGCCATTTTTCTCCAACCGGGCTTTGTTATTCTCTTCCTCGCTCCACTTGTATGAATCAACATTCTGACCCAACAACGTAACTTCTCTGAACCCCTTATGGAATAAATCGGTGGCTTCGGCTACGATGGAATGCGGATCACGGCTCCGTTCGCGACCGCGTGTAAAAGGAACCACGCAAAAAGAACACATGTTATCGCACCCTCGCATAATGGAAATGAATGCAGTAACTCCATTGCTGCCTAATCGAACCGGTGTAATGTCCGCATAGGTTTCCTCACGCGATAAAAAGGTATTGACAGCTTTGTCGCCATCATCCACCTGGTCAATAAGGTTGGGCAAATCGCGATAAGCATCAGGCCCAGCGACTAAATCCACAATTTTCTCTTCTTCCAGCAACTTGGTTTTTAAACGCTCAGCCATACAACCAAGAATGCCTATCATCATTTCGGGCTTTTTCTTTTTGTAGGATTGAATGTGATGGAGCCGGTGACGGACTGTTTGTTCCGCTTTTTCGCGAATGGAGCACGTATTTAAAAAGATCAGGTCGGCTTGCGAAGGATCGGAAGTGGTATCAAATCCCGCTTTCCCCAGGATAGCCGCCACGATTTCACTGTCTGAGAAATTCATCTGGCACCCATAACTCTCGATGTACAGTTTCCTGGATTTTCCGGTATTTTGTTCCTGCGAAACTTTCATCGGCTCAGTTGCCTCCCCCTCTACTCCAATGACCCCAATATCCTCAATCAAATTCTTCATTTTTAAGCTTTCGGACTGCAAAATTAATACATTTTAGAGGTTTTGTGACATCTTGGCAGATGGTTTTTAAAATAGTAAAACCATTATAATCAGCGATTTTAAGGTAGTTTTGAAGGTTTTAGTAGACCTGTTGAGAATGGCAATAATTAAATCAGTGCGGGGGTATACCCCTCAGTTTGGCACCAATTGTTTTTTGGCCGAGACAGCCGTAGTGGTTGGTGAAGTAACGATGGGCCGTAATTGTACAGTTTGGTACAATGCGGTAGTGCGGGGCGATGTTCACTCCATTACGATTGGCGATCATACCAACATTCAGGATGGAGCCGTTATTCATTGTACCTACCAACAGGCTAAAACAGTAATTGGAAATAATGTTTCAATTGCCCACAACGCCATTGTGCATGGTTGTACCGTGGAGGACAACGTATTAATTGGAATGGGTGCCATTATTATGGACCATGCAGTCGTGGGTACCGGGTCGGTAATTGCAGCCGGGGCAATCATTTTACCGAAATCGATTATTGAACCGGGTAGTATTTATGCGGGCGTTCCGGCCAGGCGGGTAAAGGATGTGGGTGAAGAAATGAAAGCGGTGATTGAACGCACTGCACGAAACTATCCTATGTACGCAGAATGGTTTAAAGAATGAGTGAATTTCCAGATCAAGAAACTGAAGCATTACGAAGGAAAATTCAATTTTCTGAAACGGGATACTATCTCGATGCAGTAGATGAAGCAACGGATGAGTATGTCCATTTCTATTTCATCGGTAAGCACGATGGGAAAGAAGTGATATTTGATTGTATCCTTTATACCCTTCGCTTTCATTATGAAAGTGAGTTGATGGAATTGGTAGAAAAGCGGGTAATGGAAAAATTCCCCGAATACAAAACGATGATCAACAACAACGAAGATGTGCAAACGGAACGGGAGGAGGAAATTGGAATGTACATGGCTGAGGTGATTCTTGAATTGGAAGAGGATGAAGCCATCAAAGTTACCGAGCACGTTGACTTGGATACCACTCATCCGGTAGGGATAGGATTGGACGTTGGCTTGCAGTTAGAGAAGATTACTTCAGAAACCCTTGACAAATTCATCAAGGATTTCAATTCCGATACCCTGGAGCTGGATGAAACCCTTTATTCATTTTCTACAGCAACCGAGGATTAATCTTCAAAGAATCTGAAAAATTCCCAAAAACGCTTCAAATTACTGGTCAGAGGGCTATATTTGCGCCCCTAAATCATTTGATTCATGAAAAATCTTTCTCTTGCCCTGAATGTGGTACTGTTGATAGCGGTTGGGGTCTTGTATTTTCTTCATTTCTCTTCGGGAAAAGAAACTCCTGCATCTGCCGATGGCATTAAACCGGGTGAATTAAAAGTAGCTTATATCAATTCGGACACCATATTAAAGTATTACGACTTCTTTAAAATAAATACCGCAAAGTTTGAAACGAAAGGCAAAAAATTTGATCAGGACCTTCAAAACCGGGCCCAAAGTCTTCAAAATGATATTACGGCCTATCAACGCAATTATAGCGGCATGACCATTGGACAGGCGAAAGCCATCGAAGAGGACCTTGCTAAAAAGCGGCAGAACCTGGAGTTGTATCAGCGCAGCCTAGAGCAGGAGTTGATGGACGAGCAGGCCAAAATGAACGAGGAGCTTTACAAGAAAGTAACGGACTACCTGAAAGGGTATGCTCAGGAAAAACAATTGGAAATTGTATTGAAATATAACCCGAACAGCGATCTGTTATACGGGGGAGCCAGTGTGGATATCACGCAGGATGTTATTAAAGGATTGAACGAAGTCTACAAACAGGAAACAACACAATCAAAGGCAGACTCTACTGCATCCAAGAAGAAGTAACTTCCAGACAAGGGAAAGCAAGAAGCCGAACGGTAACACCGTCCGGCTTTTTTGTTTTCATTTGAAAATCTTAATTTCAAAACGTGAAAAGAAATGTCTTGGCCTTTTTAGGTGTTCGCCCCGATGAACAGAATCAGGTTCTGTTGATGTTGGCTACGGGTTTTTTCATAGGGATTTTTATAGCCACGTATCAGGTAACAGCAGAATCTTTATTCCTGAACCGGCTCAGTGACCAGTTGGATAAGGCCTTCCTCATGTCTGGAGTGTTGGGAATTGTCTCAACGCTGTTGTTTTCAATCTTCCAAAATCGTATCAAGTTTGTAACGCTTACGATCGTGAGCATTGTATTAATTGTCCTAGCCACCCTGGCACTCTATTATTTCTATCACTTTGCCGATGTGGCCGTTCAGGATGGTACCCTGTTTATCATGTATTGTTTAATCGGGCCGATGACTGCTATACTATTGCTGTGTTATTGGGGAATATTTGGCCGACTCTTCAATTTCAAGCAATCCAAGCGAATCATTGGCTGGATTGATACCGGACAATTGATCGCGATCATTTTAGCCAACTTCATGATTCCGTTAACAGCCCGATTTTTTCCGGATACTTCCAATTACCTGATTGTTTGTAATGTCAGCATCATTGCCTCGCTGCTTTGTCTGATCACCATTGCTATTAACTATTCCCTGGCCCGGGTTAGCGCAGATCCAACCGTGCGTTCTGAAACTCAATTCAACCGGATTTTCAAAGACCGGTACATTGTTCTGTTGAGTCTATTTCTGATTGTCTCGATGGTGACCTACAGTTTTAATCAATTCACGTTTCAAACCCTGCTAAACAAACAATATCCTGATCAGCGCGACCTGACCAACTTCCTGGCGTATTTCAATGGTACTATTTATGCGTTGAGTTTATTCATGCAGTTGTTTGTAAACGATCGTATTCTTAGCATCTATGGAATACGCATTTCACTTTTTGTACTTCCTGCGGTGGTGGTCTTACTGTCTGTTGGGTCGGTCATAACAGGAACGCTGCTCGGGTATGATTTGACAACCGACCCTCAAACCTATATCTACTTCTTCCTCTTCATTGCGGTCATGCGGCTATTCAATGGCATGCTAAAGGACTCTCTCGAAAACCCGGTGTATAAGTTGCTCTTCATTCCACTCGACAACCGGTATCGATTCAGTATTCAGGCGAAAGTAGAAGGGGTTGTCAGCGAGTCGGGTAGATTTCTGGCCGGGATCTTTATATTTTCATTTGCCTTGATTCCTTTCTTCAAGATTTTATGGGTGCCCGTGTTGGTGTTGGGATTAACCTTGTTTTATTTCAACGTGATCCAAAATCTTTATCAGGAATATAAAAACAAAATTCGCGCAAAACTTGAAAATGATGACGGACATTTGGACAGCCTCGAATTTGGATTTACCCAAATCACCAAACGTCTGGAATCGCTGTTGCAAACTGGTAAACCCACCCAAGCCATTTTCTCTTGTAAGTTATTAGAGAAAATTGAACCTACCCAGGTAGGGGTGTGGGTCAATCAGCTCATGAAAAATGAAGGTCAGGAAACCCTTGAGTTCGCCCAACAAAGAATGAGTGAAATTAAGGGCCTCTCCGTGTCGGATCATTATGTGATCCGGTTGGATAAAAACCGGGTTCATCCGGAAGATAAACGTATTCTTAGCAAGGGCGAGTTGGAATTCATCTTAAACAGCGGGGGTGATATTCAAAAAGCGAGGATTCAACGCCTTGCTCGTTCGCAGGATGTAAGCGATCGCCATTATAGTGCCGAACTGCTTCTTCATTCACAGGGCACGGATAACAATTCTTTCCTCATTGAATTATTAAACGACACGGAACCACGCGTGCGACTGGCCGCTATCAAGACCGCAATAAAAAAATATGACACCGAGGTAATTAATGCACTGATTGAAAACCTGGGAAGCCCGCAGTTTACGAATGCCGCGATGAATGCATTGATTGTTATTGGCGAGCCGGCCTTGAGTTTACTGGATAATGCTTTTTATCGATCGGGTCAATCCTCACAAATAATGCTTCGGGTTGTGCAAATAATCGGCAGTATCGGTGGCAGCCGTGCGAAAGAATTATTATGGAATAAAATAGATTTTCCAGATAAGGTAATCGTATCTCAGGTATTGTTAGCCCTCGGAAAATCGGGATTTAAAGCGGGCATGTCGCAGGTAAGCCGGATTAAGTATGCCATCGAATCAGACATTGCCGATATCACCTGGAACCTGGGTGCCATCCAGGAAATTGGAAATGATGAAGTTTCGGCAGTGGTACGAAGAGCCCTGAACCGCGAGATTCAGAATGACATTGACCACGTATACATGTTATTAGCGATGTTATATGAAACACGTTCTATTCAATTGGTGAAAGAGAATATTGAAAGTGGAACAGCCGAAGGGGTAACGTATGCCATTGAGTTGCTGGATGTTTTTTTATCAGAGCAATTGAAGCAACAAGTAATTCCCGTCCTGGACGACATCAGCAACACGGAGAAATTAAACCGGTTAGAAGTGTTTTATCCCCGGGTGCAATTGGATGAGAAATTGGTCCTGAAGTTTTTAATCAACCGGGAATTTACGCAGAGTAATCGCTGGACCAAATCAGCCGTGTTGCATCAGATCGGGGTACAACGTATTGAAGAATTTTCATTAGATCTCATTGCCCAACTCTTCAATCCTGATAAATTCATCCGTCAAACGGCAGCCTGGTCGTTGAATGAGATTAGTCAGGATCTTTATCAGTCCAACGTAATTCGCCTGGGCAATGAGGTTAAGCGCGAACTCGATGCTGCGATCCTGCAGGAGGGGAAACGCAGAATTCTTTTATATGACATGGTCTTATTCTATCAGCAGCCATCACTCTTTGAGGGTGTTTCCGGGCTTACACTTTCGTACCTGGCGGATATCTCGGTGACGGTTACGATGCCGAAGGACCAAGTAATTACCTTAGACCAAAATGATGTGAATGACTTCTTCATTGTTTTCAAGGGCAGTGTTCAATATTACCAGAAAGGAGTTCAACTCGCAGAGTATCAGGCGCCACAGTTTATTGGTGAATACGTTACCAGTTCCGGTTTTGTGAATTCCAACCGAATAAAGGCAACGGAGGATACCATTCTGCTCAAGTTCAATAAAGATCGGTTTTATGAGTTGCTGGCAGAACATGTAAGGCTGGCCAGCAAGGTTTTGGAATATATTTGATTTTCGCTTATTTTTCACAGATTTTTTAAACTGTCAGTCGTATTTGGAATTTTTTTAGACGTAAGAATTGTCTTCTGGGAATCCTGATTCCTCTGTTTTTTGAGTAATTTTCAAGATTAGCGAAAGGGATGTTAAATTATTCCGTTCAAGTTGGCGAATTGAATGAATCTGATCCGGAGCCTAATTCAGGGCTTCAGGTTGGCACAAACCCCTTTCCGGGTCTTCGCCCATTCACCCTGGATGACAGTCACCTCTTTTTTGGCCGCGAAGGCCAGGTAGACGAAATATTGCTCAAACTCCACCAGCATCGGTCGGTAACCATTATGGGTTACTCGGGCAGCGGTAAATCCAGTCTAATGTATTGCGGGTTGATTCCCGTACTCTATGGTGGGTTCATGACCGATTCCGGTCCGCATTGGAAAGTAATCACCGTAAGACCGGGAAACTCACCCATCGAAAATCTTAGTCAGAGTGCAGTCAATTTTCTGCTAAGTGAAGGCCGGATTACTGAAGAGGATAAACATATCCATAAAGCCATCATCAATTCCGTTTTACGCAATAGTTCGTTTGGGTTGGTTGAGTTAACCCGCTACTTGCAAACTTCTGATAATGACAATGTTTTCTTTTTGGTCGATCAGTTTGAAGAGATTTTTCGATACCACGATAGCAGTGAAGAGTACGCGAATGAGTCGATCGCTTATGTAAACTTGTTAATTCAAGCCGTAAAGCAACGCCAGGTTCCTGCCTATGTTGCTATTAACATGCGGTCCGATTTTCTGGGACAATGCTCAGGTTTTGCTGGCCTTACCCAAATGATCAATACCAGCAATTACCTGGTGCCTCAAATGACCCGCGATCAGAAACGTCTGGCGATTGAAGGCCCGGTGGCTGTTGGGGGTGGAAGAATTGCACAGCGTTTGGTAAAGCGGTTGTTGAGCGACATTGGCGATAGTCAGGATCAACTCCCGATTCTCCAACATGCGCTTATGCGCACGTGGGATTATTGGGTAGCTAACCGGGAAGCCGGGGAGCCCATGGACATCCGCCATTACAATGCGGTGGGCCGGGTTGCTCAGGCACTTTCCTTGCACGCAAATGAAGCTTATGATGAGCTAACGAATTCGGAAAAAGATATAGCAGAAGTCCTCTTTAAGAGTATTACCGAGAAGAATTCAGAAGGTCTGGAGATGCGAAGACCGGCCCGCATTTCCGAAGTGGCGGAGCTGGCGCAAGTAGCGGAAGACAAAGTAATAAAAGTTGTAGAAGAATTCCGTAAACCCGGGCGGTCCTTCCTCATGCCGGGAATGCATATTGCCCTGAAGGCCGATTCGGTGGTCGAGCTCTCCCATGAAAGTTTGATGCGCATTTGGACCCGCCTCTCCACCTGGGTAGACGAAGAATATGAGTCTGCGCAGATGTATAGACGGGTATCGGAGGCTTCGGCCATGTATCAGATTGGTAAAACCAGTTTGTGGCGGCCACCCGATTTGCAATTAGCACTCAACTGGCAAAAGAAACAGAAACCGACCCGGCAATGGGCACAACGATATGACATTGCCTTTGAGCGGGCCATCGTATTTTTGGATACGAGCCGCATCACCTACGAGGCGGAGTTAAAGAATCAGGAGATGCTGCAGCGCAGAATGCTGCGCAGAGCCCGCGTTACGAACTTGATTCTGGCCTTGTTGTTATTGATCGCCACAGGGTTCTTTGTGTACGGATTCTTCCAGAAGATTGAAGCGGATAGACAACGTGATGCAGCGTTCGATTCGGAAAAAGAGGCTCAATTACAACGCGATAATGCTATTGAACAGCAGACCAGAGCGGAAGAAGCATTAAAACTAGTAGAGGAACGAGAAAGAAGAATTGAGCAGCAAAATGATTTATTGGAAGTTCAGTTTAAAGAGTTAAAAATAGCTTTGGAAGAAGCTGAATATCAACGAAATCTTGCGGTTAAGAATTTCAACGAAGCAACTATTCAACGAGATAGCGCCCGGCTTGAGCGGGATAAGGCAACTTCGGAATATAATCGTGCAGAAGCGAATTTGAAAGAGTCCAATCGTTTGTATATGCTTTCCAAAGCACAATCCTTGGCGGCTAAGTCAGAAGGTATTGAAGATGCTCAATTGGCAGGATTAACCTCCATGCAAGGGTATCTCTACCACACCCAATATGGCGGCAAGCAATATGATCCTTATATCTTCCGGGGGTTATACTACTCATTAGCAAAAATTCAAGGGTATAACTACAATGCGGTGAAAGTGCCCGGTGGATATCGGAACCGGATGTATGCGCTGGCAGTTTCAAACATTTCATCAGATTTTTACACCACGGGGAATGATGGCAGGATCTTTAAAGGCAATTATGAAGCACAAAAAATCCAGACCGCCAGTATTTTCGAGAATGACGGAATCCCTAACCGCGATCTGGCGCTGAGCATCGATGAGAAATACCTGATCAATACCAGTGATTCCAGTTATGTTGAGATTATTAACCTGGCTTCGTCCGCTAAACCGCAACGCGTGACCGGACATACTGCGTTCGTAAATGATATCAAGTTCTTGCCGGATAATTCAGCGTTCATCACAGCTTCGGCCGATAGGTCCTTGCGCCTTACTACCTTGACCGGACAGAGCAGGAAAATTACTACGCTTCCCTATGATTTGAAATCGATCGATATCAGCCCCGATGGAAAACAGTTGGTTGGCGGTTCAGCAGGTGGAAAGGTGGTCATGATTGATTTGACAAATTATTCCTTTAAGGAAATCTGGTCCGATGAGTCGATTATTAAACTCAGCGACACAACAAAGACAGCCAAAGTCATGAACCGCATTCTTTCCGTAGCCTGGCACCCTACCAAACCGGTCATTGCTTTCGGGGTTGAAATGATAAACGAGAAGCAACGTGTGGTACGGGGCGTTGTGAAAATTATGGATTTGAATACCAAACGCATCAAAGAGTTGACCGGACATAAGTCAGGCATTGCCGACCTGGAATTTAGTTCGGATGGATTGTTATTGGCGAGCTCCGGCCTGGACAGCAAATTACAAATGTGGGTGGTGGATCACGAGGAGGACCTGCCCATTGTAATGGATAACAATAATGGCTCCGTATGGGATATTGTCTTCACAAAAGACTCCCGGTATTTAATTGCCTCGTGTAACAACGGAGAAATTAGAATCTGGCCAACCGACCCGCGCATGCTGGCCGAGCAGGTGTGCCCGAAGATGGAGCGCAACATGACGAAGGACGAATGGGACAGCTACGTGGGGAGTGATATTGGCTACGAATCAACATGCCGGAGTTTACTAATTAAGGACTTTTGATGAGGCGGCCGTTACTATTTTTGACATTACTCTTCCTCCTGTATTCAGTCTCCACCTCCGCCCAGGTAACTGACCAGCCAAGTAGCGATTGCGAACAAATTCTGATCCAGGCCGATGATGAATTTAATGCCGGCCGGTACTATGGCATCCCTGCTCTGTTAAAGCCATGCCTGGATCAGGGCTTTAGCAGTGAACAAAAGGTCCGGGCCTATCTATTGCTGACACAAGCGTATTTGATTTTAGATGATCCTATTGCTGCCGATGATAGCTATCTAAAGTTACTGAGAGCCGATCCGGAATATGTCGCTAATCCGGCCCGCGACCCGATTGATGTTTATTATCTCAGCCGCAAATTTATTTCAACCCCCGTATTTACTCCGCACCTGAGGGCCGGTTTTAATACGTCATTGGTTCGTACCATTCATGACGTTAGCACCAGCGGAAATCCAGTGGAAACAAAAAACCTTTTGCGTGTTGGGGTACAAGCAGGTGCGGGCATTGATTGGAACATTAACAATCGCTGGAGTTTATGTGGGGAAGCCAACTATTCCTACAAGGCATTTGCACAAGACAAGATGCCCTACTTTGATGCCGATGAAGGCCGGTATGTAGAGCGGCAAAACTGGTTTGATTTTCCGTTATACGTCAAGTTTTCCGATGATTCGGGCAAGATCCGGCCATTCAGTTATGCTGGATTTGCAATCAACCTGTTATTCACCGCCCGTGGGGTAAACTGGATTTATACCGATCAGAAACCGGATGGTTCTAAAAAGGAAGCAACCGGTCCTACTGAGCCGCTTGCCTTTAAAAGAAATTTAATTAATCAATCGCTGGTGGTTGGAGGGGGTCTCAAATATAAAATTGGAAAAGACTTTGTTTATGCCGACATCCGGTACATGATGGGCCTTACCAACTTAACCAAGCTCGAGACCAACTATTACAATGAAGAGGGTGAATTTTCATCGTCCGTTCCCTTTTACAACCATGTAAGTGACCTTTTCAGGTTAGATAACATCTCGATTTCGGCTGGGTATATCCATCCGATATATAACCCCCGGAAGAAAACAAAACCCTTCCGTGGTATTTTTAAAAGGAAGTCGGGTGAAAAGGAGGGCGTGGAATGAAACATAGAGTACTACTTCCACTACTTTTTCTGCTGGCCTGCGACACGGCCAGCGACTTTACCCTGCCAGAAGAATCTTACTTTGTTAAGTATTATGGCAAGGATGGAAATCAATACGGAATCGATTTTGTAGTCAATACCGATGGGAGTATTGTGATGATGGGGAATACCCTCAGTTCCAAAGTGGGAGACTTCCAGCAGATTTATCTGATGAAGGTGGACCCGAACGGTGCTATTCTGTGGGAGCGTTCCATCGGGTTGCCGGATAAGCATGAATACGCCCGGGATTTGGAAGTTCACCCGGACGGTCGGTTGATCATTGTAGGAGAAACAGAAATGACACCCGGCAACCGGGATGTTTACATTAAGACGATTTCTCAGCAGGGATTGCCCTTGGACAGCAGCCGGGTAGCTTTAACTAATTCTTCAGGGTTGGAGACCAATGAAGAAGTAAGTTCAGTCTCGATTGTTAGCAATGGATTCATGGTAGCAGGTGCAACCACCAAGTTAGAAAGTGCCGTACCGGGTGCTAATGATCTACGAGATGCCATGCATCTACGGTTTGATAATTCATTGAATTGGATTAGTGAATTGACGGGAAATTGGTCAGATGTTACGGGTAGCCTGAATGGTGATGATTTTGCAACCAAAGTCATTGAAGTTGTACCCAATGCAGTGTATTACGTTTTCGGCTATTCAAACAATGATTTTGTCGGAGATAATGTAAATGACTATCAGGTGTGGGTTTTCCAACTGGATATGGTTGGGGTACCTTCCAGTATCGACTTAACCTTTGGGGACGTTCAAAAAGATGAGACTTTATCTGCTGTCAGTACCACCGGAGTTGGATTCGTTCTGGCAGGGAAGTCAGTACAAGGAACGTCAGAGCAATCCTACCTGATCAAACTAACCAGTGCGAATGATTTAACTGCTGTGACAACGTTGGTGGAACAGGAAGTGAATCAACTGGGAGCCCGGCCAGGAATCACGGTTTTATCTGCCGATGAGGGCAACCAAATCCGTACCGCGGAGCAATCCAACGGTAATTTCTTAATGGTCGCAGATGATTATACCACCGCTTCCCCTCGAATTGCCCTCACGTTTCTTTCCCGCGAATTTTCAGACAACAACAAACCTCCTCTCATTTTTGATGGAGGGGGTAAAGATTTTGCAGGAAATGTGGCTGAGCTTCCAAACGGCCGGATTCTTTTATATGGAACCATGACGCTGGGCGGATTGGGCAGCCAGCAGAAGTTGGTACTGATGAAATTAAATCCGGACGGGAAACTCGTTGAATAACGCGATTTTTAGCGAAAATGGTTACTTTTAATCCGTCTGTATCATTTAGATTCTGTAGTTGGCCAAGAACCACCCTATGCCCTTGACTTTACGATTGCGTAGCTATATCCAATCAGTACCGTTTTTACTAATCCGGCCTTCCAATCGACTTCTTCCACTTCTTGCCGCATTCCTTTTAGTTTTACTAAGCGCTTCATTATCAGAAGCCCAGAAAACCTGGTTACCTACCACAGGAGGCGTCTGGACTACCGGTGCTAACTGGTCAGGAGGAACACCACCTGTCGCGGGAGATGATGTTATTATTAATAGTGATCAATCAGCCAACATTACTGCTGTACCCAACATCTCGTTGGGTGACCTTACCTTAAGTGGAAATTGTACACTGGCTGGACCTTCAGGTAATGTTATCACCGTTACAGGTATGCTAACGGTAGCCTCAGGAAAAACAATTATTGTTGGAGCAGCCGGTGTCCGTTTGAGTATGCTCCTTTCTTCGACAGGAATAGGTACAATTTCTGGTACTCTTTTGATTGATTCTTTTGGTGGTCAACCCCGCTTCTTTCAGAATGATGGGGATTTAACAATGACTGCTTCTGGTATTATTACCGATGACGGAGCCAATGACAGTGATTTCATTTTGAGTTCAGGGGCCACCTTGCGCATTGGGTCACTAAGTGGTATAACTGCCGCTACGATATCCGGGAATATCCAGGTAGGTGGAACACGTTCCTTTTCAACCGGAGCCAATTATCATTATGTAGGTACCGCTGCCCAAGCAACTGGAAACGGATTACCGGCCACAGTTTCTAATTTAACAATCAATAATCCAGGTGGAACAGTAAGTTTAACGACTACGACCTCGGTCACAAACCAACTAACGGTTCCGCAGGGTACATTCTCATTGGCCGGTAACAATATCACAAGTGTCGGTGCTCTTAATATGACAGGGTCTACCATTTCTGGTGGGGGTACAATAACCCTTGCTGGGGATGTAACTACGAATGCAGCTGGTACCCCTGCAACTATCAGCGCAAATATTGATGTTGGAGGCGGAACCCGCACGTTCTTTGTGGATGATACCGCTGCCGTTCCGGATTTAAATATTTCAGGAATTATTTCCGGAACCGGAGGAATCATAAAAGAAGGAATCGGTTCCATGAACCTTTCCAACGCAGCCAATGGCTATTCTGGATCAACTACCGCCAATACCGGAATTCTTCGAATCAATGCTGGAGGCGGAGCGATTCCAAATTCGAGCGCTCTTGTCATTAACTCTACGTTAGACTTAAACGGCAATAATGAAATTGCTGGCTCACTTGCAGGAACAGGTACAGTTAGAAGTGGTGTGGCAGGAACACTAACTTTGACGGTAGGTGGAGACAACACCTCTACTACTTTTTCAGGGGTAATTCAAAATGGATCGGCAACTTCCATTGGAATTACCAAAAACGGAACCGGGGCCTTTACCCTCTCAGGGGCCAACACGTATTCAGGAATCACACTGCTTTCGGGTGGCGCTATCAATATTAATAGTGCAACGGCACTTGGCACCGGCACGTTTACAATTGCCGGTGGTAATATTGACAATACCAGCGGGGGACCTATTACCCTTACCAATAACAACCTTCAAAACTGGAATAGCAACTTTTCATTTCTTGGATCCAATCCCCTCAACCTCGGTACCGGGGCAGTCACGTTAAATGCCAATCGGCAGGTAACCACAGATGCCTCGACCCTGACGGTGGGGGGGGTAATCGGAGGTGCGTTTCGCCTCACCAAAGCCGGAGCAGGTGAATTAGCACTCAATGGGGCAAATACTTACTCTGGTACAACTTTAAATGCAGGCATTTTAAGCATTAACAATACCAACGCCCTCGGAAATGTGGGATCTGCATTCATTATCAATGGCGGATCGATTGACAACACTACCGGGGGTACAGTAACTACCGCCAGTTATCCTCAAAACTGGAATGGTGATTTCACTTTTATCGGTACACAAAGTCTACGGTTAGGGGCTGGGAATGTTACCCTGGGGGGTAATCGTTTGGTTACCACCAATGCCAATACGTTGACGGTGGGAGGCGTGATTGCCGGTGGTTTCAGTTTGGCTAAAGCCGGTGCGGGTGCACTTTCTCTTTCCGGAGCGAATACTTTTTCTGGAGGAACAACGCTCAATGCAGGTACGCTCAATATTAACGATGCGAGTGCGCTAGGTGCCGTGGGGGGTACTTTTACGATTAATGGCGGAACGATTGATAACACATCAGGTGGTGCCATTACTACCGTAAATTATCCCCAAACCTGGGGTGGGGATTTTTCCTTTACCGGAACCAATAACCTGAATCTTGGAACAGGCGCAGTTAGTTTATCCGGCAATCGTCAGGTTACAGTTGATGCCGGTACATTAACGGTTGGGGGAGTTATCTCTGCTCCAACATTTAATCTGACGAAAGCTGGTGCCGGAACTTTACTCCTGGGTTCAAATGCCGTAACGCTCAACAGCCTGGCAATTAATGCCGGAACATTTACTGCAACCTCCGGCACGTTGACACTATCCGGTAGTTTGACTAATTCCGGAACGTTCGGCAATAACGGTGGTACCGTGCACTATAATGGAGGCGGTGCTCAGACAGTAGCTGGAGTAAATTATCATAACCTTGTCTTAAGCGGAGCCGGACAAAAAACAGCAAGTGGAAATGTATCAGTTGCAAACAACTTTACCAATTCTTCCGTATTTGATTTAGGTGTCAACACGCTATCCGTTACCGGTACGCTGGACAATACCCTAGGGGAGATTCGATTTTCTGGTGCTTCCAATGGGATTGCGATCAATACGGGAGCCGTCAGATACTATGGAGCAGCTCAAACGATTGGATCGGGAATCTATCAGAACCTGATCATTGATCAATCCGCTGGAGTTGCTGTTTTGGGCGGGGCTGTTACTGTCAATGGAACACTGACAGTTTCCAATGGTAGTCTTAATCTGAATGGTTACAATTTAACATTAGGTCCTGCAGCCACGATTTCCATTGTACCATCCGCTACCCGGATGATTATTGCATCGGCAGGAGATCGCTTGATCAAAACTTTTAGTGGTGCTGGTTCTTTCGTCTTTCCTATTGGTGATAATGTAAGTACTTCTGAATATTCACCCATCTCAATAAATGTTACTGCTGGTGGCGGTTTTCCGGCAACCGTTGGAGTTACTGTGTATGATGCCAAGCATCCCAACAATGCCAGCACAGCAAATTATTTAACCCGGTATTGGGATGTTCAAACTGACATAGTTGGTGGAGTTGCTGATATCTCTGCAACATACACAGTTTCCGATGTAGTGGGAGCCGTGGGTAGCATCAGTTCCGGTCAGTTACCCGGAACCTTTAATCAGCTCACGAATCCCTGGATTAAATTTTCCACGTTAGTGGGTACCACCCTTACCGCCAATGGATCTAGTCTCTCTCAAACTCCGAGCGATAATTTCTTCACGGGCATTACCGGGGCAAGTCCTGTTGCCACTATTGTTGGAGGCGGAGTGACCGTTTGCAGTGGCACTCCTGTTAATCTTAACACCAACGTAGTGGGTGGTGACCCTGCCTACAGTTATTCATGGAGTCCTGCTACGGGGCTAAGTGCCACCAACATTGCAAACCCAACAGCAACGCTTACCGCGAACGAGACCTATACCGTTACCGTGCGGGATGCCAATGGTATTGTGGATACGGATGTAACGACTATCACGGTGAATGTGTTGCCCGCTGCCCCTACGATCATTTCGTCTGGAAGCACCATTTGTGATGGTATTAATCCCGAAGTGACATTAACAAGTTCAGCAGCTCCGGGTGGTGGAACTTATATATGGTACAAGAATGGTGCACCAACCGGAGACATTAGTGCATCAATTGCCATTAGTGATCCAGTCGGTAGCGGAGTTTATACAGTTTCAGTAGTACACGGTGTTACCGGATGTATAAGTCCGCAGAGCGTGGGTGAAGCGGTAACGATCAATGCGTTGCCCGATGACAAGACGGTAGCGCCCACGAGTGCGACCACGGTTTGTGATGGGGGCACGGTGACGCTACAGATTACGGGCAGCCAGAGTGGAATTAATTATGAGCTAGTAGATCAGCTGA
>JAEUTZ010000018.1 GCA_016787725.1 Cyclobacteriaceae bacterium
ACAAAATCAAGCAGTACAATGGCGTTGTTCACCACAATACCGGCCAGCGAAATAATCCCAATCATCGTCATCATGATTACGAATTCCATCTGGAAGATGATTAACCCAAAGAATACACCGATGGTACTAAACAACACCGAAGTCATGATAATCAACGGAGAGGTAAGTTTGTTAAACTGTGCCACAATGATCAGGAAGATGATGAACACTGCCAGAATCAACGCCTGCGACAGAAAGGCCATTTCTTTCGCCTGGTCTTCTTGCTCCCCTCCGAAACGATAGCTGTACCCCACCGGCATTTCGAAATCGGCCAGTACTTTCTTTATTTGATCGTTGATGATGGTACCATTGTAGCCACCCACCACGTTTGAAGAGATGGTGATCTGGCGCTTCATGTCTTTGCGTTTGATGGATCCATAGGTGGAACTGAATTGAGCACTCGCCACGGCCGATATCGGTACTTGTGAAATCTGCCCGTTGGTCTGATCGCGGAAGGTAATGCTCTTGTTCATCAACGCATCGATGTTGTACCGATACTTATCGTCCAGGCGCAATTGCACTTTGTAATCATCCTCACCCTGTTTGAACTTGGTGATCTCCTTACCGAACAAGGAAGTCCGTACTTCGTTGGCTACGGAATAGGTAGATAGACCAAACCGTCTGGCTTTTTCCCGGTCAATGTTCACAAGCAACTCGGGTTTTCCGGTTTCAATATCCAGTTTCAATTTTTCAATTCCTTGGATGCCCGATTCGTTAATGTAGGTTTTCATCCGCTCGGATAGACTGATCAACGTTTCCAAATCTTCCCCGGTGATTTCAATACTAATAGGCTTGCCTACAGGCGGACCATCGGCATTTTTATTCACGGTAACGGCCACGCCCGGATACCCGCTGATGCCATCCCGGATTTCATCCAGTACTTCTGCAGTATTCACGCCTTGCCGATATTTAAAATCCAGGAAGTTGACAGTAATACGTGCTTTGTTTGGAGACTCCGCCTGGCCGATACTCGACATATCCATCGGATCTCCGGTTCCTGCACCCACGTTGGCGACAACGGATTCAACAGCCCGTTCATACGGCTTGATTATCTCGAGCACACGGTCCTCAACCCGTTTGGTAAACTGGTTGGTTTCTTCGATATCAGCGCCTACCGGATATTCGATAAAGATGTTGATATACGTTGGTACGTTTTCCGGAAAGAAGAGCACTTTGGGCGGAAAGATTCCCATCAGCATGAACGACATGATTAACAAGCCAAACGTTCCTGAAAAAATTGCAATAGGTCGTTTCCCTTGTAAGGCGAAGGTGATTGTTCGCTCGTAAACATTTTCCAACCATGGCAAAACAGTCGCCTGAAATTTTTTCGACCAGGGAGCCAACACATACACATTTAACAAAGTGAGACCCGCCAGGAAGACTAAAATGTTTCCTAACCAATATATCTTCATGAAAATAAACAGCGCACCAAGTACGGCCATTATGATGGAGTTCCTCCAAAGAGCCTTGTGATTTAGTACGTGCTCTCCATCCAACTTCATGTACCGTACAATGAATACCGGATTAATAACCAGTGCTACAAACAAGGAAGCTGATAAGGAAATGATCAGGGTAATGGGGAGATACTTCATAAATTGCCCCATAATGCCGGGCCATAACATTAACGGAATAAAGGCTGCCAACGTGGTAGCAGTTGAAGAGATGATGGGTACAGCCACTTCACCTACCCCTAACCGGGTAGCATCCCACATGGTATAGCCCTCGGATCGGAGGCGGTAAATATTTTCTACCACCACAATCCCGTTATCAACCAACATCCCCAGGGCCATGATCAGCCCAAACAACACCATCATGTTGATGTTCATACCCAACGCACTCAGCACAATAAAGGTGATGAACATGGACAACGGAATGGCCATGCCCACAAACAGTGCATTACGCGTACCAATAAACATCAGCAACACAATCACGACCACAATTACCCCGGAGATAATATTGTTCTCCAGACTGCTCACCATCTCTTTGGTGACGGAAGATTGGTCGTTGGTGATGGACACTTTCAGATCGTTTGGGAATACGTCTGCTTTTGCCTTATCCAGTACCGCCCGGATTTGATCCGTGGCAATCAGCAGGTTTTCACCGCTTCGCTTGATGATGTCCACCATCACCACCGGCTCCTTTCGCAGGCGCGCATAGCTTTGCTTCTCGATGTAATCAAACTCCACCCGGGCAACATCCTTCAGGTAAACGATGTTTCCTTTTTCATTTTTGATCACAATATCTTCCAGGTCTTTCGGATCGGTAAACTCGCCCACCACGCGGATCGTTCTCCGCACCCCGGCATCCAACACGTTTCCACCCGACATGGTCACGTTCTCCGCGCTCACTGCATTTTCAATATCAGCGAAATTGAGATTGCGAGCTTCGAGTTCATACGGGTCAACTTTAATCTTAACTTCTTTATCATCCAGCCCGCGAATCTCTACCTTGGAGATTTCAGATATTTTTTCAATCTCATCTTCCAGGTATTCACCATACTTTTTCAGCTGCTCCAGCGGGTAATTACCCGCCAGGTTAATATTCATGATGGGAAACTCCGAAAAGTTGATCTCAAACACGTTCGGATCGGCCGGTAAATCATCCGGCAATTCAGGCTTGGCCTTATCTACGGCATCCTTTACTTTGGTCAAGGCATCCTCAATGGATATCTTCGGATCAAACTCAACAATAATAGTGGAATAATCCTGCACCGAGGTGGACTGGATATTATCTACTTCAGAAATTGTGTTAATCTCTTTTTCAATCTGGCGGGTTACCAGATTCTCCATATCCACCGGAGAGTTTCCAGGATAGGCTGTACCGATATAAACAATAGGTTGCTTTACCTCCGGGAAGCTGTCTTTCGGCAACGACCGGTAGGTGATGATACCCAGGATCACAAACATGAACGTGAGGAACATCACCATCGTACCATTCTTGAGCGAGAATGTGGTCAAGCCAAACTCCTTGTCTACTTTTCTTTCGATGGGTTCCGGTGTATTTTTTAATTCACTCATACAATACTGATTAGAATGGGTTTATTTGCTGGCCACTACGGTCTTCTCGGTTTTGGCAATCTTCAGTTCAGCACCTTCAGTTACTTCGCGGAATCCTTCGTATACCAACTGCTCGGTTCCCGTTAATCCCTTCAAAATTTCTGTCAGGCCATCGTACGACAGGCCCGGCTCAACATATACCTTTTTAGCAACAGGGGTATTCTCCTGATTCTCGATTCTGAACACGTATTGCCCTTCGCTGTCGCGTTGCAAAATTTTTGTTGGTATCTGAAACACCTTGGGGTTAACATAATCCCGCACCGAAATCACCACCACCTGATTGGGCTTTGCGTTAACCTCATTCTCCAAACGCGCCTCCACCCGGAATGTTCTGTTCTCCGCATTGATCACCTGGCCCACCGATAAAATGGTGCTCTTAATTTTTTTATCAAAAGCCGGAAAGAAAATCTCCACACCATCGCCTGCCTTCAGTTTGCCGATAAAATCTTCCGATACATCGGCTTTTACATACATATCATTCGGATTCACCATGCGCACCAACGGAATCCCGGGAGAAGCCATCTCTCCCACCAGCGCATCCACGCGATCAATGGTTCCGGAAAAAGGAGCCTTCACCATCGTTTGATCCAGTTGCGCTTTGGCTACTTCCAGACGTTTCTCAAGAGACTCTTTATTATTCTTGGCTTGTAAATACTGCACTTCCGAACCGATTTTCTGGGCCCACAGTTTTTCCTGCTTCTCATAAATGGTTGTTGCCAACTCCAGGGAGGTTTTCAATTCGGCAATGGTACTGTTTAAGATATCGGCCTCCAACGACACTAATACCTGGCCGGCCGTTACTGACTGCCCTTCCCGAACGTACACCTGGTCGACTTTACCGCCCGTCATTGCACTTAAGGAAACATTCTTACGCGATTCAACCGCTCCGCGAACATCCACAAAGTGTGCGAAGGGCTTTGCTTCCAGGGTCCAGGTGGAGATCAGCACAGCATTGTTGTTGCGTGCAAAGGTGGGGTCCATCGCCACGATCTCCTTTTCAAGTGTACCGATTTTCTCCTTCAACGAAATCATTTCATTGCGGGCCGACTCCAACTCTTTCTTTTTAGCCTCCAGCCCGGAATCCGCTTCCGGATTGCCGCAGGCTGCCAACACAAATAGAATTAAAAGCACATATAGGTTTTTCATAGTTATTGGGTATTCAGTTTTTATTTAGATAATAATTTTCCATATGCTTTCTCAAGCTCTATCGAGGCAATCAGCGCATCGTATAACGCAGCGAAATAATTGGTTTGCGCTTCTTTATAGGCCGCATCAGCATCAATCACTTCCAGGTTAGATCCTACACCTTGCTGATACTTAATCACCGATACATCATACACTTCTTTTGATAGATCCATGTTTTCGCGTTGGGTGCGAAGCGTCTGCACATTACTCTCGAAATTCATGTTGGCTTGTTCCTGCTCCAGATCAATCTGACTCTTGGTGAGCACCAGGCTGTTTTCGATTTGTGATAATTGCGATTTCTTCTGTTGAACAACCTTGCTCTTGCGCATGCCATCGAAAATGGGCAAGTTGGCACGAAGTCCTACGGCCCCCAATGCCCGCCAATTCGGACCAAACTGAATCAGGCTGTTAAAGGCGGAGGTTCCGTAACTCGCACCATAATTGCCAAACAAATCAATGGAAGGAAGGTATTGCGACCGGGTGTTTTTAATATCCAACTCCACCAGGGCCTTGTTCACTTCCAGGGTGCTGTATTCAATCCGGTTGCTGTATTGAAATCCTTCTTTAAACGACTCATCCAACACGACCGCTTTTATTGTTTCCAGATTATCGGTTAATTCAATTTGCTCCTCAATGGGTAAGCCCATTTGAAATTTCAACAGGTTGTAACTCATCACCAGACCAATGGCGGCCGTCTTGCGGGTATTGGCAATATTATTGTATTGCACCTGAATGCGGTTTACATCAATCTTTTCAACAAATCCATTTTCATATTGAATTCGGGTTTGCTTCAGCAGCGAATCGAGACGCTGAAAGTTTTTATCCACCAGGTCGGCCCGCTCCTTGTTCACCAACACCGAGTAGTACGCCTTTTTGATCGCCTCTACCATATCGGTTTCTGATTTGATAAAATCCCTTCGGGCCAACTCTGTATACGTCTTGCTCGCCTTCAAGCCAACGAAATACGAACCGTTGAAAATCATTTGATCCAGGGTAATGGACGCGTTGCCGGTGTACTTGGTACCAAACTGAACGCCCACGTATTCATCGGGACCGGCATTCGGGTCAAACACAATGGCCGGTAAAAAGGAAGTTGGAATCACAAAATTATCGGTCAGGTTTGCCGAAGCATTGAGTTGCGGAAGACCGGTAGCAAGGAATTCACCGACACGGGCCTCGGCTGCCTCAATGGCTGACCTGGCACTTTTCAGATTCGGATTGTTGTCACGGGCAAAGTCAATGCTCTCCTGCAAGGAGAAAAACCGACTGGCTTGTTTATTCTGGGCACTGCCTTCGAAGGCCAGTAGCAACACCAGGAAGAATAAGGGGTATTTAAACTTCATAATAATTAAAGTATTGAGGGTTGGTAACTTGATTCTTTGTATTTCTGATAGAGTTTTTTGCCTTTATCGGTGCATAAACCGTGAACAAAAAATTCAAACAATTGCGATTGCACATCGGCAAAATTGAATTTATCGCGTGGAAACATCCGGGCATCAAAAGCGTTCTCAATCAGGATCAGGCGGGTAATCGCCATCACTTCCGGATTAATCTCAGGTCGGAAATAGCCATCGTCAACGCCTTGGCGAATGTTTCTGATCACGGATTCGGTAATCACTTTGGTCTTATGATCAATCCAAAGATTCCAGGCTTTGGGATGATACTTCTGTAAGTCAAATAGCATGGACGGGTTCAGGTGCTCCATGTCGTGCTTCATGCACACCGAAATCTTGCTCAGCTCTTCAATCGAATTTTTTGAATCCCGGGCAATCGCCTCATATTGACGAAAGGTCCGTTCCAAAAAAGATTCCGACATCTTGTAAACCAGGTCATCCTTATCAGCAAAGTGCTGATACAGGGTCTTTTTGGAAATCGCCAGGTGCCGGGCGATGTCGTCCATGGTCACACTCCGAACCCCATATTTCATGAAAAGTGCCTCTACACCTTCCAAAATCTTCTCTCTTGTCTCTAACTCTTCCATAAGCGGGCGCAAAACTATGGAAACTATTTACTTTACAAAAGTTTCCACAGTTTCCTTCAACGCCTCTTTTTTGGATTTGTTCGGGGTTTTTGAAAAAAAGTTTATGAATTTTTATCGAGGTGTCTCCTCAACCGTTTGAAGTGCCGGATTCTGCCCCCGGGCCGCTTTCACCCCGGTAGCACCATTTCTCCTTCATCTTCTGTTTAAACTTCTCCCGGTCTTCGGGGGTCATGCTGCCCCACTTTTCTTTCCAGTAATATTTCCAGGGGCCCCGGCCATGGGTCTGATGTCCGCGGCACCGGCCGCCAAAACCAAAGAATACCTTGGCCAGCACCAGCAAGCCCAGGGTTTGCCAGAAGTTGATGACCGGACCACTGAATAATTCAGGTACAAGCCAATTCCACAAATACATGGTACCCAGTACGATCCCAAGGGCGATGAAGAAAATAACCACCACCCACACTATTATTTTTCCTACCCACACGGCTTTGTTCATAGCTGTATTGTTTTTAATGTTCTTTCAATCTTGCGTTAAATCATCATAAAATTTCTGCAGTCGCTTGCGCAAGGCCATGATGGCATACCGCTTGCGCGATAACAGCGTGTTAATCGAAACTCCCGTTTCTTCTGAGATTTCGCGAAATCCCTTTTCTTCTATTTCATTGAGAATAAAGATCGCGCGTTGTTCTTCCGGCAAATCGGCTAACGCTTCTGAGATTTCATCCCAAATGGCTTCCCGCAACAAGGTTGCTTCCGGGGTGTTGTCCAGGTCGGGTAAAATCTCCTGTAATGTGAGCGGAGCCTCATCATCCCTGCCTGAAATCAATTCAAAGTCCGTACGCTGCGGCCGGCTCGCATCCCTGCGATAGCGATCAATAATTTTATTGCGCGCCACACTGTAGAGCCACGAGGTAACCCGGTCCAGCGATTCGATGGATTGAAACCCGGCAACAAACTGATAAAACACATCCTGAAGAATATCCTCTGCCTCCTCCATGGTTGACACGCGGCTGCGGATAAATCCCAGCAGTTTGTCCTTTTCCTTCAGGAATGTGTTCTGTTTGATTTCTTGCATGGCCAAGTCCATCACCCGCTGCATTATAGCTGCATAGACGGGCTTGGAGAATTTTTATTTTGTAAAGGTGGGGAAAAGCTTAAAGTTGAAAGTCTAAAGTTCAAAGTTTAAAGACTTAAAAATGCATCCCTTCGCAAACAAACAAGCGATAACCATTATACCTTACCCATTTGCTTTAATTATGAAGGTGAGAAAAGTCCAAAGTTTAAAGGCAAGACTGTCTTTAAACTTTAAACTTTAGACTTTGAACTTCAAAGGTTTCCCTTCTTCAGCTCCGCCACCGCATAATCTGCAGCGCGGGCAGTTAACGCCATGTACGTGATGGATGGATTCTGGCAAGCCGAAGAAGTCATGCAGGCGCCATCGGTGATGAAGACATTCTTCACTTCATGCATCTGGTTCCACTTATTAAGTACCGAAGTCTTCGGGTCTTTGCCCATGCGGGCCGTGCCCATTTCGTGGATGCATAATCCGGGATAGGACTTGGTATCATCGAAGGTATAGATGTCTTTCAGGCCGCCACTCTCCAGCATTTCGGCAGCGCTGTTCATCATGTCCTTGCGCATGGCCCATTCGTTCTCCTTAAACTCGCAATCAATGTCCACCAGCGGCAAGCCCCATTTGTCCTTCTTGTCTTTGCTCAAGGTCACCTTATTGTTATAGTCCGGAAGCTGCTCGCCCCAGCTGCCCAGCCACATGGTCCAGTCGCCCAACCCGGCAGCTTCTGCCTTAAGCTCCACGCCTATTTTCTCGGAACCATTAAAGCGACCGCGTGAAGCACCTCCCTGATAGCCAAAGCCCCGCACGTAGTCGTTGCGTTTTGTTTTCGCGTTCAGGTTCCGGAACCGCGGAATGTAAATTCCGTTGGCCCTGCGACCGGAATGATATTGATCCTGAAAACCTTCATGGCTGCCCCCGGCACCCACGCGGTAATGGTGGTCCATTAAATTATGGCCCACCTGTTCGCTGCCGTTGCCAAGCCCGTTGGGGAATGCATTCGAAACCGAATTCAATAAGATAAAAGTGGTGCCAATGGTAGAGGCATTCAAAAAGATAATGGATGCATAATATTCCACGGATTGAAGCGTCTCAGCATCGATGATGCGAACCCCTGTTGCCCGGTTCTTCTCTTGATCGTAAAGTACTTCGGCCACCACCGAGTTGGGCCGGATCGTAAGATTGCCGGTAGCATTGGCAGCCGGCAAGGTGGCACTGTTGCTACTAAAGTATCCGGCAAACGGACACCCGCGGTCACACGCATTTCGAAACTGACAGGGACCCCGTTGACTTAACCCCCGCGTTAAGTTGGCCACCCGGCCAATGATCATGTTGCGTTCCGGAAATTTTGACTTGATACTACCGGCCACATGTTGCTCCAGGCAATTCATCTCCATGGGCGGAAGAAAATCGCCATCGGGTAGTTGCGGCAAGCCTTCCATCGAACCGCTTACGCCAACAAACTTTTCGACATAACTATACCACGGGGCAATGTCTTTGTAGCGGATGGGCCAATCCACACCAAAGCCGTCTTTGGCATTCGCTTCAAAGTCGAGGTCGCTCCACCGGTAACACTGCCGGCCCCACGTAAGACTGCGCCCACCCACATGGTAGCCGCGAATCCAATCGAATGGCTTCACCTGCGTGTAGGGGTGTTCGATGTCGTTGACAAAAAAATGACTGTTGTATTCGTTGCAGAAGCCGCGCACCTGGATGTGCTGCTCGGTACGCATCTTTTCAGTAACCAGGTTGCGATGAGGCGGATCCCACGGGGCAAACGAGGCGGTGGGATAATCTTTCACGTGTTCCACCATCGGACCGCGTTCCAGCACAAGGGTCTTTAATCCTTTCTCACAAAGTTCTTTAGCCGCCCAGCCCCCGCTGATGCCGGAGCCTACGACTATGGCATCGTAGGTATTTTCAGATTGTGCTTTCAGGTTGAGGTTGCTCATGAGGGTATCTGTTGATACCCTGAAAGTACGGAAACAGAAAAGGATAAAAAACAAAAAACCTCCGCAGTCTTACCGCAGAGGTTTTTAATCAACAAGCTGCATCATCACATTCGGGGTTTTCTAAAATCCAACTGGCTTACTTCGTTGTGCTGAGAACTCTGAAAGCCAAACACCCCGCGGATGTAGTTCTTGGCCGCAATGGCGGTGGACACCAGGTTACCCTCCTGCAAATAGAACAGTTCATTCCGTTCTCTGCGGGCTTGCGTGAGCTGAATCTCAGCCTGCGTAACCGTTTCGTTGAGCATCTTCAACTCCGCCAGCTTCTGCTGCAACCCGCTCAAGGTTAACCGGGACTCGTTTGGAGTGTACCGAGGCTCATTTTCCACAGTTGCCACCAATTGCGCGAAATAATTCACCAGGGTACCGTAATCATTTCCATAAATGAAGGGTCCTGGCTTTACGCCTGCTTCGGCAGCAGCCGCATCCGCCTTACGCTTCGCTTTTCGGGCGCCCCAAATCTTTCGCTTGATTTGGTAAGCATCCCGAACCGTGAGCGGTCCGGCACCGCTGGCTTTCAATACCAACCAGACGCTTGAACTCAGTCGCCTTACGTTCTTGAATCCTAGTTCGCGCTGGTTGGTTGCCTTGTCGTAAAACGCTTGCGCTTCGTTGACGGCAGCCAATGCTTGTTGTGCGCTGATCATCAAGGTGGTCATCGCTTCCACCTGGAGGTTTTGTTGTCCGGGGTTGTACTGTCCTCCATACCCGGTGCAGATGCCCGTGAGCTTCCCAAAGGCGTGCACGTTTTTAACATGTGACATAACTTTTAATTGTTTTAAGTTACTTAGTCTTATACACGCAGGCCCTTGTACCGTGTTGTGTTTTTTAATTGGTTTTTTGAAAACTATATTTTCATTCAACCGCGTAACTTCCAGACGACTGGCACGTTCTTAGGACTTTTTTCATGAATGTGTTGATTAAAAATTTATTAGATTCATCCGAAGCATGACACACGGAGTTTTGTATTACCCGATGGCTCCCTGCAATGGCCCGATGCGGACGTGTAATTACCCGACACCCGCCTGCAATGGCCCGGCACGGCACCCGCTTTGCCCGATCGACTTATGCAATTAACCGATGCAGCCTTGCATTTACCCGAGTGCGAGTTGCAACTTCCCGATGCAGGCGAGCAGCAAACCGATGTTAAGTGGTAACTGGGATGGTGCTCCCTTGTAATGACCCGACCGGCTTAGGTAACTAGCCGAAGCTACCGGGCTTTCAACCGACTGGTAAACGTTATTGGCTTGATGTAAAGCTCCTGTTACGTCACTCTGGTGGGTGGATTCCAGCCACCAACTCCTCGAGCAATTCCGGATGTAATTGTTCGAATTCCTTTTGAGGAACCTTTAAATACAGCCACTTTTGTTTGGTTAGGGCACTGGCTGCCCGGCACCAATTAATAGCTGCATTATCCTTCAATTTTACCTCAATATCTTCCCGGCCTTTGGTTTCTATAATCCACTTGGTTCCATCTTCTGCAACGGCAATAAAGTCGGGGAAGTAGTTTCGGATATTGGCCAATGTATCCGTGTACTGAACACAAAAGCTGAACTGATCCGGGATCTTGGCGAATGACTTAACATCTTCGGCCTTATCTAAAAACCTGGCAAAATCGAATTCAAAATCATTACCACATGCCGTGTAGTTGAAAACCGTTTTCTTTGCTTCCAATAATTTCTTTGAAGTAGGAAATGGAGGGGTACTGGAAAGCATCCGATCAGAAGAAAGTAATTGCGGTTCTTTATGCTCAATGACAATTTCCCGTAGCGCCTTTTCAAACTCTTTGATCACCACAAAGCTTGCAATGTTGGTACTCATAGCGAGTATTACATTTTTCTCGGTCAGGTCAACACGTTGGCCAAAAGCCTTACGCTCAAAGAAGTCTTTAATCTTGGGAGCGAGTACTGCAAACTGGGACGGCAGTTTTATGTTCTGCGCAATTTGTCGAGCATAATACCCGATTACTTCTTCGGCTGTTTGTGCGGGCGGTATTTTATACTCCCTTTCCAATAGCTTCTCATCGGTTAAGATGTCCCGACCTTCATAGACAAACGTCTTGATTTCCTGAATGTCTTTGCCTTTTAGCGGAAGCTTATTGATTTTAAACTTCATGACATCAATTTCTCCAATCTCTTCAGCCAACGATTTCTTCCTGCCTAATACCGGAGAAATTTCCGGAATGCCAATGTCGTACTGCATCTTTTCCGCTACGGGCTGTATGGTAATAATTCGAAGTTTGTCTTTGCCTATTTGGAACGAGTCAAACTTTAATTCTTCCAGGCGTTCTAGATCATCCACAAATTCCATGAATGCACCATTCCCGATGATGTCCACACGTTCAGTGTAGTTGTCGCCCTGATTTCTAAACATTAAGCGAAGTCCACGCCCGATCGTTTGTTCTGGTAATATGTTGGCTTTTGCACTGTAGGGCCGTAACCCAACCACTACCGTCACATTCTGTACGTCCCAACCTTCACGAAGCATTAACACGGAAACAATAGCATTCACCTGACTCTTATCATGGTCAACATCGCGGGCCATTTTCCGGGCCGCATCCAAATCTTTTTTAGAAACTTCACCGGACTTGTCGGTATGAATGATCAGGGTCTTATCCGCACCAAACTCATTCGGATACTTTGTGCGCAACCACTCGCCAACATCCTCAGCTTCCTCAGTCGTGTTCATCATCACAAACAGAATCGGCTTTTTCTTTAAAGGGGTGAGTTGACCGTTATACTCCTTCCATCGTTCTACACCTGCTGTTAAAAATCCCTTGTAACGAACACTGGCGATATTCGATTTGGCTTCCTCGATTTTAGAAATTCCTTTAATGGGCCTTTTTACAATCCGATCAAGAATGGCTTGTTTGAGCGGGTAATCAAAAACTGTCCACGCAAACAACGAGCCTTTGCTGTAGCGTGGGGTTGCGGAAACATCTAACTGCAAAGCAAGCGGTCGTAGGGTATGCAATTTTCTAATAAACTTATTCCATTCACTTTCCTCGTCATGGGTGTGGTGCGCTTCATCATTCAGCACCAGGGTCAAACCTTCGCGCTTCGCGATTCGCTCATCAAAGTCTGAAATTTCTGTTTTTGTAGCCGGTGGTTTTGAACCCAGCATCGATGTCATTATCTCCGGTTCATCATCAGTAGATTTAGAACCGCGTTCATAAAACTGTTGAATGTTGGTCAGGTACAAAGCACCCTGACTGTTGGTCCGTTCCGAATCGCCCCGCATGTAGTATTCCATTTCCCACCACCACGCAAAATGCTTCGGAATCAACGGGTCTGTTCGGAATATCCGTCCACTTTCAAAGTCGGTGCGCAAGCGGTCGAACACAATAACGTTTGGGGCAAGGATTAAGAAGTTCCGGGCAAACTGGGTATCGTCTTCCCGCACGGCATTGGCAAACTGCCAAACAATGGTCATGGCCATTACTTTTGTTTTGCCACTGCCCGTAGCCATCTTTACACAATACCTGGCAAACTCATCGTATGGCGGAAGTCTCAACTCCTTTGTGTTGAAAGCGAATGTCTCTAACAACGTTTTCCTGTTTCTGATTTTCCTTACCTCAAACAAGTACACCAATGTTTCAATGGCTTCGCGCTGGGCAGCATGGTAACGAAAGGTTTGGCCGTTGGGCAACACATGGTCCGTATGGAACCAAAAATTGAAAAGCTCACGGGTGGTGGCAGTTATGCCTTTGTACTTATCCGCCCGCCACGATTTTATGGCTTCCCTTATCTGGGGTACACAGGCAGCCGTGTTCAACTGCTCCTGAATGTTGAACAGATCCTTTTGCTTACTTCCTTTGGTCGCTGCTTTTCTTTTACCCATTGATGAGATTGATAATGAGTTTTATCATGATTTCTTTATCCGAAGGATTGCTTTGCGCCACCAGCAATGCCAGAGCTACCAGGGCATTGTCATTAATTTTTAATTCGCCCGATTTTTTAAACCGGTGCTTATTCTTTTCCAGAAACCAGATAAACAGGAAGGCCCCAATGCGTTTATTACCATCACTAAACGGATGGTTCTTGATTACAAAGTATAATAAGTGTGCAGCCTGCTCTTCAATACTCTTATATAAGTATTCCCCACCAAAAGACTGAACTACATTCCCCAGAATGCCGGCAAAACTTTCGTCTTTCTGATTACCAAATAGTTCACTCGCCTCATTCTTTTCTATAAGTTTCTTTTTTAGTTCGGTAATGGCCGTAATTGCTTCATCGTACCGGATTTCGTACGTGATGCTTTCGTTTAGCCTCTCTGTTGTCAGTTTGTTGCTGTCGAATTGGTTGAGCAACACAAAACTTTGGGTATAGCCCGAAATAATTTCCAGCAGGCCTTTAGCTTCGATTAACGAAAGGCTTTCTGTTTTGCCGCCTTTCTCTATTAACCGAATGGTTTGCTGAAGTTGCTCTAACCTTTTTTGATTGTGGGTGTACCCTTTTACCAGATGGTCTTTCAATCGCTGGGTTGCCCACTGGCGAAATTGAGTGCCACGTTTGGACTTAACCCGGTACCCAACGGAAATAATCACATCTAAATTATACAGCTCTATCTTTCTATTTATCAGCCTATTACCTTCCTTTTGAACGGTCAAGGAATCCTTGACAGTTGCCCGTTTGCTTAACTCTCTTTCCTTAAAGCAGTTATTAATATGCAAACTGATATTCTGCTTGGTTTGCTTAAATAACATAGCCATCTGCTGCTGCGAAAGCCAAACTGTATCACCTTCAAATTTTACTTCTATTTGAGTATGACGGTCATGGGTTTGATAGATCTCTATTCCGCTCATTCTTAACCAACTATTAAGTTTTCTTACCGGTTGTGGATTAAACTCACCCAATCGAAACCTCTATTGCTTTAGTCGTGTCGTTCCCTAAAATATCAATCACCTTTACCAGCACGGTGTACTTCCCTTTCTTCTCATAGGCATGTGCAGCCGTTAATTCAATTTTTGGATTCTGTTTGGTGCGGTAGCTTTGCCACTCGTTGTGAAAGGTATCCTCACGATAATTCCAATCCACCGCCCAGTAGTCAATCCACTGACTCCAATGGGTAATTTTGCCCTGCACTTCCTCCGGCACGTCATCAGGCGGAATGATGAAGTTATCCAGTGTAACACTTACCGCCAGTTTATTTGTTTTGGTTTTTATACCCAGCGAGGCCAGTTCATAAAACTTAATATCGCCCTGGTCAACCGCTTTCTTCTCCAACACTTCGCGCGGAATTTTTATGGGGTGAATCTGTACGTTGTTCTCCGCGGCAAACTGTTTGGCGGTTTCGTTTACATCAAAGGCAAAATCCCAACCCAGAAAATCAATATGGTTTTTCTCAGCCGATTTTTCTTTTCCAACTAATTTCCAAAATTCCTTGATGGTGGCCTTAATATCATCCACGGTAACGGGTGTATCCACATTGCCTACATGAATCATCTTGCCGGCTTTCGCTCCATGCAGCCAGGTATAGCCTTCTATCGGTTTAGCGTGATAAAGTTCGATTATAAAATTCTTGTACGCCTTCTCCTGCTTAATGCGGTCTTCCGTGCCGCCCGGGCGGGATTCAAACTCCGCATTAACCCATTGCTGCCGTTCGTATTTACCGAGATTTTGAACGATAAAGGGTTTAAGATTAGCTATCCCTAAAAATCTTTTTCTTGCCGTATGTATGGCAAACCGGCCAAGGTCGCAGGTTATCCATCTTCTATTCAATTTTTCGGCCACGGCTGCAGTTGTGCCGCTGCCGCAAAAGCAGTCAAGGACTAAGTCTCCCTCATTGCTACTTATTTTTAATATACGTTCTAAGAGAGCTTCTGGCTTTTGTGTGTCATAATTCAAGATTTCGGAATTTTTACCTTTCAAAGTTGAAATGTCATCCCATAGACTATTTATTGGCTGGCCTTTATATTCATCGAGAAATAACTTTTTATAAATCTGTTTACTTTTCTCTTTAGGAAAATAGAGCATGCCCTTCTCCTCCATTTCTTTCATTTTCTCCTTTGTTACAGCCCAGCCATTTGGTGGCATCTTATAACCTTTATAATCATACATTAAATTGGGTCTCGGTGAAGGGCTCCTCATTACCGTTGCTTGAAATCTTTTTCCGTTTTCATCTACTTTAGAAAAGTTTTGTTCTATGTAATCTTGAGAAGGCATTTCATAAACAGTATTGAATTTATACTCCTTACTTTTACTGTATAGCAGAATGGTATCGGTAGCTGCGGACATTTTTCCCATAGTACCCAGGGCCGATCCTCCCTTTCGTCTCCAAATTATCTCATTTAAAAAATTGTCATAGCTAAAAACTTCATCCATTATTGCTTTTGCATAATGACTTACGTGCCAATCCAAATGAACATATATACTCCCATCATCTGCAAGTAATTCCTTTAACAAAAGAGTTGTTTCATAAAACCACTGCATGTAACTATCAAGGCCTTTTCCCCATGTATCTCGATATGCTTTTTGTTCAATAATGCTTGGTTCTTTTACGAATTGGGTTTCTTCATTTTCGTCAGTGTCAGGGTGGTCGGCAATAGTTGCCGTAAAAGAAAAATCAGAGCCAACATTAAAAGGTGGATCGATGTAAATCAGGTTTACTTTCCCGGCAAACTCAGGTAATAAACTAGGCAGCACATATTTCTTATCGCCCCAAATCAGCCGGTTGCGCCAGGCTTTGTTATTGAAGTCAGCAGGCGGTTCGGCTGCAAAGAAGTCCAATGTCTTTTGCCGTTGTTGCGCGCTTTCGTTTACGGTCTCAATCGTCTGAAAGGGCAGGGCAATGCGTACCGGAGTAACTTTCTTTCCGTCTTTGTACTTGCCTTCCCAAATAAGTTCAGTCATGCAATAATGTTAAACTATTTTACCGGGTAAGTTCGCTAAAATCAGCGAAAAACCTGTGGTTAATTGCTCCTTTCCTAGGAAGGAAAATTTGTACTTCAGTTTGTGGATCAATCAGCGTTCCTGCTTCGCGTTAACCGGGCCCTTGAATACACCTGAAACTCCTTGCCCGGTTTAGCCAGTTCAAAGATTTCTGTGAATTCGTGCTCGTTGATGCGCTGGTAGGTTTCTTTCGCCCTAAACCCGAGCGGAATGTTTTCAATGCTTTCGGAAAGGAACACCAGCGTCATGCCGTCTGGTGAAATGGATTCGAGCCGGTATTCGTTTACAAAGCCTTCGATGTGGAATTGGCGGAGCCGAATAAGACCTTTAAAAACTATTCAATAAATTTATTGAATAGTTGGAACCGCCCTCTTTCCTTTGTGGTTGAAGTCCTATCCAACCAAAAGCCCATGAACAAACGGCAATTCAAAGACAACGTGTACAATGAGTTAGCCCGGATCACCAAATCAATCGCTAATCCACACCGGATGGAGATCATTGAATTGTTGGCGCAGGGGGCGTTTTCAGTAGAACAAATCGCAGATCAAACCAATCTTCCCATCGCCAATGCCTCCCAACATTTGCAGGTGTTAAAGAATGCGTACCTGGTGGAGATCAATCGTCAGGGAAATTTCATTTTCTATCGCCTGTCGAACGACAATGTATTCAAAGCCTGGAAAGCGTTGCGTGAGTTGGGCGTGGAACGGATTTCATCCATCGAAAAAGTAGTAAAGGAATTCCGGAAGTCGAAGTTCGACTTTGAAACTGTTACCATCAATGAACTCATTGAGAAACTGGATTCGGGCAAAGTTACCATCGTGGATGTTCGTCCTGAATCTGAATACAAGCAAGGACATATCGCTAATGCAATCTCTATTCCGATTGAAGAATTATCAAAGCGACTGAAAGAGTTACCGAAGCGGGGCGAGATCATTGCCTATTGCCGGGGGCCCTTTTGTTTGTATGCCGATGAAGCGGTGGCTTTGCTGACCAAAGCCGGGTACAAAGCAAATCGCCTGGAAGCGGGTTTTCCCGATTGGAAATTGCAAAACCTTCCGGTGGAAGTATCCCTGAACTAACCGATGGCCGTACAACTTGGACTTAAAGAAAACTGGAAACAATTCACCTTACTGGTGATCGTCAATGCCTTTGTTGGCGGCATGATCGGATTAGAACGCACCATCATCCCGCAACTCGCGGAAGCTGATTTCGGATTAGCCGCCAAGTCGGCCATCCTTTCCTTCATCGTGGTGTTTGGTGTCGCCAAAGCGATTACCAACTATTACACCGGTGCATTGGCCAACCGTTTCGGTAGAAAAAATTTGCTAATAGCGGGTTGGATCCTCGCGTTGCCGGTTCCTTTGCTCCTCATCAATGCTCCTTCCTGGAACTGGATTATTGCGGCCAACATTTTTCTCGGTGTCAGTCAGGGACTCACCTGGTCGAGTACCGTAGTGATGAAGATTGACCTGGTGGGAGAAAAAGACCGGGGCTTTGCCATGGGTTTAAATGAATTTGCAGGATACATAGCCTTGGCAGCCATTGCCTTTCTTACCGGGTGGATTGCCAGCCACTATGGATTGCGGCCTTATCCATTTTATATAGGCATCGTGCTTGGGATCGTGGGGTTGCTGATGAGTTGGCTCCTGATCAAAGACACACACCATCATGTAAAACTCGAATCGGTTACCAGCACCATCCCGTTGCTGAAAAATATTTTTTGGGACACCACCTGGAAGCATAAGAACCTGGGCTCCATCACACAAGCCGGGCTAATCAATAACCTGAATGATGGAATGGTGTGGGGTTTGTTTCCAATGCTTCTCGTATCAAAAGGATTTGATCTTCACGAAACCGGAATCATCATGGCCACCTATCCCGCAGTGTGGGGATTGGGGCAATTATACTCCGGCAAACTCGCAGACCAGTATTGCAAAAAGACATTACTTTTCATTGGCATGTTCGTACAAGGTGTTGCGTTGCTGGCGATGCTCTGGGCCAACTCTTTCACCGGGTTTCTCGTGCTTTCAAGTCTGCTTGGCATCGGAACCGCCATTGTCTATCCGACTTTTCTGGCGGCCATTTCGGATTACACCCATCCTGACCAACGACCGAAGAGCATTGGTATCTTCAGGTTGTGGCGCGACCTCGGTTATGCCATGGGTGCCATCGCAACCGGACTGATCGCTGATCGCTTTGGACTGGTCGCTCCTATTCTCGCCATCGGATTATTAACGGTAGCGTCTTCTATGATTGTTAAGTTCAGGATGAGCTGCTTCAAACAAAAATCAAGCAGGATTCCTGTGCCCCTTGCCGTTACAAGAACATAATTTTAAAACTCCAGAATAATAAATTCTGTTCTTCGGTTTGCCTTGCGGCCGTCTTCCGACTCATTGGTGGCCACGGGGTTCAACTCTCCATAGCCTTTCGCCTGTACGCGGTCAGACGAAACTCCTCCATTTACCAGGTAATCGCGTACGGACCGGGCCCGGTCATGCGAAAGCTTCATATTAAAACCATCATCCCCTACATTATCGGTATGCCCTCCCACTTCAATCACCATGCTTGTATTGACCCGCAACAATTCCATTGCCTTTTCCAACTCCAACCGGCTTTGAGAAGTAAGGGTTGCTTTGCCGGTCTCGAAGAAAATATTGTTTAGCACTACTTTGGCACCCTTTTCAATG
>JAEUTZ010000004.1 GCA_016787725.1 Cyclobacteriaceae bacterium
GGTTGACAAGAAGAAGCTTACCAAAGATGATCCCTATGCCGATAAAGTAAATGCTATTTACAAAAGCCTACGACAACGGTCGAGTACAAAAGTGTCAATTTCAAAAGCTGAACTAAATGGATTGGAAGGAATCGTAAAAGCCTGTGGATGCAAAAATGAGGTGGGCAGAATTTATGATACAGGTGGAAAGAAGCTAAGACCATGTAAGAGTAAAACATACTCGGATGCAAGTCGTGGAGCTTGTTCACACAACAGAGGACTCAGTGGAGTACTGACTGCGGAAGAAATGGCAACCCGTAAACTTGACTTGCTCAATTTCTTTTCATTCTGGCATTCCTTGTTTGGAAATCCCGCTAGGAACTTCACCATGATGTTTCATGGAGAGCCGCATAATGGAAAAACCATCTTCCTGCTAAAGCTTGCGCAATACCTTGCTGAGAATTTCGGTGATGTTCTTTACGTGTCATCGGAAGAATTTGCTTCGCCAACCATGACCAAGAAGGTGAACGAATTTTTGAATCCTCTGCCATCAAGGTTGCACTTCGCTGAAAACTTACAAGACCCCGACCTTTCGGATTATCAGTTTATAATTCTCGATTCAGTGAATGACCTGGGACTGAAAATCAATGAATACAAAGAGCTTCGAAAGGAGCATCCTGACAAAGCATTCATCTTTATCCTCCAGCATACCAAAGCCGGGGATTTCAAAGGTGGAAAAGATTGGGAGCATATCGCAGAAATTGCGGGTGAGGTACATAAAGGTGTGGTGAACATTACCAAGAACAGGTACGCACCTAAGAGCACTTTGGATTTCTTTCGACAATTCGGCATCCAATGGCAAGAGCCAATGGCCAAACAAAAATTAAAACCTTATCCGATCAATGGTGACATGACCACTAAGGATAGTCAGCATTACTAAACAGAATTATCTAACAATTAAACATACAAACATGGAGGCAAGTGAAGTTGGTAAAAAGCCATCTATCGGAGGATTTTTGTCTAAAATTCTCGGAGTTGGAGTAAAGGAGACAGTCGATTCCATTGGGAATGCGATCGACAAAATCGACAAGTCAGATGAGAAGCTTGAACTTCAACTGAAGTACAAGGAACTTCTCATGAACATGGAAGGAGCCTGTATTGATTATGAAAGCAAGCTGCTGGAAACGAAATCAAAAATTATTGAATCAGAAACGAAAGGCGAAAGCTGGTTGCAACGAAACTGGAGACCGATACTCATGTGCATCTGCATGTTTATCGTTTTCAATAACTACGTGCTCGTGCCATACTTCAACCTTCCGGTAACTACTCTTGATGATCACATCTGGACTTTGATGGACTTGGGTGTTGGAGGTTATGTAGCAGGCAGGTCTCTTGAGAAGATTAGTGAGAACCTGGGGCCAGTACTTTACAATGTGGGAAAGAAAAAACGCTGAGATGATAAATCTCAGCGTTTGGAAAATTGAATCTTATAAACTGATGCCATTCAAATGGGTTTTGGAATTCTTACCGTTTTCCAAAATCCGTTTGTAGTATTTATGCGCTTTAGAAATATGACCTTCCATCGACCTTTTATTTGGAAATGGTCCTGCTTCACACTCCGGACACCAGTATTCAACAACCTTCTCTTTGTCTGCCTTCAATCTTTTGTAGAACAGTTCGCTCAACTGCCACACCGCGAGGGAGTGGCAGAAGCATATTAGGAAACTGATCGTTGCTAATTTGATATTCAGCAGTGATGGCTCCTGTAGAGCAAGGAACCAATGGTCATAGTAGAAGGCATTAATAAAAAAGCTAACAACTGCATAGAACTTTCCAGTTGTTCTATAACCGTTGATAATGAAAACTAAAATTATGAATTCAATAATACTGGCTAATGCAATTCCATAAACCCAGTTCAAAATTGAGAAACCAAAAATGGTCATATCTAAGTGTTCAAGATGCTTAAAAAGGTGACCAGCGTGAGGTACGTAAAGAATGATTAGCATAAGTGCTCCGTGAAAAACAACTTCTTTGCTTTCAAGGTATGTGACTATCTTATTCATTGGAGTAATGGATTAAAGTTGAGATTAGGATTTTTGAGCTATTGCAGGAGTTACTGATTTTGTATTGAGCCTGTTCCGGAGATTCTTCATGTCCTCGCTCACTTTCAAATCAAGGATTCTTGCATAGTGTTGGGTAGTCTTTAGGTTTCTGTGTCCTAGCATCTTACCCACTGTTTCAATCGGTACACCATTAGAAAGTGTAACAGTAGTAGCGAAGGTGTGCCGAGCCGTGTGGAAGGTCATTTTCTTCGTGATGTCACACGCATCTGCAATCTCTTTCAGATAGGTGTTCATCTTTTGATTGCTCAAAACAGGCAACAATCTTCCTTTGATAGCGCATTGAGGGTCATCTTTGTAGCGGTCAAGAATTTCAAGAGCTTGAGATAGCAGGGGAATTCTGGTCGCAGTGTCAGTCTTCTGTCTGCTTGTCCAAATCCATTTCTCGCCATCAATACCAGTGGTGATTTCTTCGCGTGTTAGTTTTTCAACATCAGCATAGGCTAATCCGGTATAGCAACAGAAGATGAAAATATCGCGCACCTGGTTCATGCGTGGGGCTACGAATTGTTTTGCAATAATTCGTTTGAGTTCTTCATCTACCAGAAAGGGACGTTCTACCTCCCGTTTTGTCATTTTGAATCCCAAAAACGGGTCGCGGTCAAGCCAACCGTTTTTAATGCAGATGTGGACAATCTTCTTGAAATTGGATAGGTACTTCACGGAAGTATTATGGTCACATTTACGCTGAGACTTCAGCCAAAATTCATAGTCGGCAATAAATTCATAGTTAAGCTTCTTAATATCAATGTCCTCAATCTGGAATTTCCATTTCATGTATTCCAGCGTATGCCGGTATGAGGTTTCATATCGTTCCAGTGTTAGCGGTGAGAACTCACGATTGACAAGAGCTTTCATTTGCTCATTGTGCTGTTTGAAAACTTCCATCAACATTCGTGGACGTTCGGTAGATGTTCCGTACCATTTTGCTTTAAGATTGTCCAAGGTGATTTCCTTTCCTTCGGTCATCAACTCTCGTTGATGATCAAAAGCTTTCAACTTGAAGCCTTCAAGCATCTTGTTTATCCTTCGCGATTCCTCGTTGTTGGTTTTTAGTTTACAGTTTTGAACAGACCAGTCGGCAGGTTTTACATAAATCTTGGTGATGATGTTTATGCGCTTAAGTCCGATTCCAATTCTCATGAAAACTGGAACCAAACCATCATCCTTTGCGCGGTCTTTTCTTGCGAAAAACTTAACTGAAATTGTTTGCCTCATATATCCCTTAGTTTAATTGGTTAAAGTATCCTTTCCAGGATGCTGAAATCAAGATGCGCGATGGTCGAACAGGTTGATTTTCAGCACTTTGACCTCGTTTTGGTACCAACTTTCCGTCTGAAAGTTTGGTACCACTACTGGTACCAAGGGATTGCGAATTTTTGGTTGTTTTTGGTATGCTCTAAAAACAAAAAACCTCGAAATCATTACGATTTCGAGGTTTTGATTGTGTTTGACTTTTACTTGGCAGAGGAGGAGGGATTCGAACCCCCGGACCGCGTGAACGGTCTCCGGTTTTCAAGACCGGTGCAATAAACCACTCTACCACTCCTCTTTTTAAATAATACCTTTTTCTTTAAGAAATCTATAACCTTCAATTGACTTAAAGAATAATTCCCTTTTGTAAGCTTCCGATTTTGTATCGAAAGGTTCGCTGTAAACAATCTTCCAAGGCCTTCTGCCTTTTGTTGATCTTACTTTCCCAGCATTATGTCTTTTCAAACGATTATCCAGATCAATTGAATGACCGTAATAATGTGTTTTACTCGTTTCACTCTGAAGGACATAGACATAAAACATCCACAAAGCTACTAAAACCCCCGGACCGCGTGCACGGTCTCCGATTTTTGCCATCGGCATCCCTTTGGGGCAAGACCGGTGCAATGCCATAGGCATCCCTTAAGGATAAACCACTCTACCACTCCTCTGTGTGTGATTTTGCTTTTTTAAGGACTGCAAAAGTAAGCCGAAATTTGATTTCTACAAACGTTCTATTGCTCACTAAAGTCCGGGAATGTCTTTTTCAGGTCCTTATTGTCATACTCCTTAATGCCCGGTTTGCTTGCATCAAGCTCCAGGATCACGAGTTTTTGATTGTTAATGATGGGCAATAACTTATCGCGGTCAGCGTCAAAATCCTTGTTTCTGCGAGTGCTTTTTAATGAATATTTTCTCGCAAAATTATCAGCTTCCAATTGCAGCTGATTACGGATCTCTACATTGATTTTCATTTTTTCTAAAATATCGGACTTGGATTTGCCAATGACTTCGGTCGCCTCCAGGGTGCCCATCGTAAGCACGGTGGTACCCCCAATGGCGGAGACTGTTTTATACGTGCTGGGGTTATCAGCGAACGCAACCGGAGCCAACCCCGTTGTTGCGCCCAGAGAGGCGTTTACGATGGATCGATTTTTCTTTCCTTTCTTCGCTTGTTTATACGCTTTATTCAGCTTTTCATGATTCTCGTCCAACATGTCGATCATCGTTTTGGCCAAGCTGAGGGAGCTTTTGTATTTGATATAAAGAAACTTGTCTTTTTCCTCCAGATTTTCGGTGTCTAACACCTTCACTTTTACACTTTTTTGTACCCGGTTATTTGATTTATCGAGCGCAAAAAATAGAATCTCAGTGTCTTTTTGTTTCTGCGATTCTTCCACAAAGTAATATCCCGGAGACCAGGTAAATTCCGATTGCGCAGAGGTTCCCTGTACAAAACTGTTTGACGGAATACGATGGTCGGAAGACACAAAGCCTACATTGCTGATATTGTCATCGCCATTGGGATCAGATACATAGATTTTCAGATTAACGAGTTCGTCTTCTTTGATTGTAATAACTGAATCACCGGGTACAATCAGGATTTCAGGTGGTAAATCTAATTGGGTCTGGGCGATTTTTATTTTGCCACGCGATTCGGCTTTATCCGGTTGATCCTGCACAACAAATTCAAGCGTTAACGGATTGTTCTTTAATGAATTGAACTGATTTCGCGATGGTGTCCAGGTAATTAACCCGAGCGAAGATAAGGATAAGCCTTCCGGCAGCTGCGATTGGATGGATTTGAAAATGAGCGGATCACCATCCGGGTCCCTCACGTATTCTGTCGGAATCTGATATCGATTAACGCTCGATAGCCTTACGTAAAAGATGGGTAGGTCTTCCACCAGCGGAGGACGATTTTGATGCAAAACAATAAAGTTCAGCGTTCGCCTAACCCTCCGGCCATCACTCCATTCGGCCTGGGCCATCACACTTATTTCTTTCTGTTTTTCCAGGCGATCCACTAAATCATAAGACGGTTTCCACACGAAATTGCCCAATGAATCCAATTGCATATTCAGCCCTTCAGCGCCTTCCAACGTGTATCTGGGGTTTACCGGTTCGAAATGCTCAAAACGGAATTTAAATTCGACCCCTTCCAGGAGCGTGTTAAACCGGGTTGAATCTGAAATTTGAAGCCGTTGAGCAGAAGATGTTGTAAAAACAAGTGTAAAGCATACCAGAACGAACCAACTCTTCATTTCGGTTAAGGTTTTTCTAATTTTGGAGGCGCAAAGTTAAACGTTTAGTAATGGATTTTCAGCCATTCATGGATTTTAGACTCAACTGATCGATGGCAAAAAAGGCTTCCTCTTCGCCCTCTTTTTTTGATGATGTTTATGAGGTGGTCATACTCATTCCCAAAGGCCGGGTAACCAGTTACGGTGCCATTGCCCGATACCTGGGCACGGGTATGAGTGCCCGCATGGTAGGCTGGGCAATGAATGCGGCACATACCAATAAAAAAATTCCTGCACACCGCGTGGTCAATCGAATTGGGTTACTCACGGGCAAGCATCATTTTGAAACACCCACAACAATGAAAGCACGGCTGGAGAAGGAAGGAATTAAGGTGATCAAGGATCAGATTCAGGATTTTAAAAGTAAGTTCTGGGATCCGGCAGTCGAGCTGCTTTAGGAAATTTTTTCCCATTCTGGGCTAATAAATTTTGGTGAACCCCCAAATTCACCTGAAAAGAAGGCCTTTTCCAGCCGGTATGGTCATTGTATTTACAAGGGAAAGAGTAAGATCAAGTAAGTATGAAAGCATTTGTGATCATTTTATTGGTGGTTTCTGTTTTTACAACGGCATCAGCGGAGGATTCAACTTCCTGGGTTAAAGTATTGTCGAAAAAGAGATCAGTCCTCTATTTTAAAAATTCAAAGGATTTGATTGGTGCCACGATCGAGATTGAAAATGAAGACCATGATTTAATCGAATCAATTCTTGTTGAGTCGAAAAGAACGATTGTAGACTTCTTTTATCTGGCACCGGGCGCGTATTTGGTAAAGATCAAGAAGGGAGGCAAAGAATACGTAATTGAATATTTAAATAAATAGGTGTCAAATTGATTTGGGTAAAAGGGAGCCGTACGAAAGGTGCGGCTCTTATTTATTTTTAGAGATCAGCCACAACCCAAGAAACGTGATCAATCCATTAACGACCAGAATTTCTATTCCGAATTGATATCCGCCTAGCCATACTTTTGAATTTTGACTAATCAGATAAGAAAGAAGGGGAGAAGCAAGACACACAAGGGGGACGCCCACTCCTTTAATATGGCGCCTGGTGAATAAACCAAAACTGAATAATCCCAGTAACGGGCCATAGGTGTAGCCCGCTACATTCAATACCGCATCGATCACCGACTTTTCATTGATTTCTTTAAAGACGATGATGATGACGAGGAACAGCAGCGAGAAGGAAAGGTGGACAATGAATTTCTGTTTTTGTTTTTGCTTTTCCTCCTTTTCTTTGAAATGTAAGAAGTCGATACAAAAGGAGGTGGTTAGTCCGGCCAGGGCCGAATCAGCACTGGCGTACGAGGAAGCAGTGATCCCGAGTAAAAAGAAAATTCCTACCAGGGCCCCGAGTTCAGTAAAGGCAAGTCGTGGAAAGAGTTCATCCGATAAGGTGGGCAACGGTATTTGATTTTGCTCACTGTATAAATAGAGCAGTGCCCCTAAGGTTAGGAAGAGCAAGTTTACAAACACCAGGATCAGGCTAAACCAAAACATATTCTTTTGTGCATCGCCCAGGGTTTTGCAGGTTAGGTTCTTTTGCATGATCTCCTGATCCATGCCGGTCATGGTAATGGCGATGAATGCTCCGCCAAAAAATTGTTTTGGAAAGAAGAGCGTGGAATTGGCATCTTCAAAATGAAAGATTTTGTCATAGCCTTTAGCCTGAATGGCAGCAATCACGTCAGTAAAATTCAGACCGAGATCGCCCGCAATTTTTATTACGGTAACCACAACGGCTGTTACTAAAAAGAAAGTTTGAAAGGTATCGGTCCAGACAATCGTTTTAATACCGCCTTTAAACGTGTACACCCAGATCAAGGCAATGGTGGCCGCCACAGTAATAAAAAAGGGTACGCCCCATGCGTCAAACAAAAATAATTGAAGCACCGTTGCGGCAAGAAAGAGGCGCAACGAAGAGCCGATAGTGCGGGAGATCAGAAAGAAGAGAGCTCCGGTTTTATACGACCATTGATCAAAGCGCTGCTCGAGATAAGTATAAATGGAGATTAAATTGAGCCGGTAGTAAAGGGGCATCAACACGCCAATGATTACCCAGTACCCAAGCAGGTACCCAAGCACCACCTGAAAATAAGAGAACCCGATCTTGCCAACATTACCCGGCACGGAGATGAAGGTAACCCCTGAGAGCGAAGCGCCAATCATGCCAAAGGCAACCAGGTACCAGGGGGACTGACGATTGGCGGTAAAGAAGGTATTGGTGTCAGCTCCCTTTGAAGTAAGGTATGAGATTGTGATCAGAACGCAGAAATAAACTACCAGGATGGTGATAACCAGAAAGGGATTCATGTATGTGATTTTGAAGCTCTAAAGAAAGTAAAATCCATGAGATTAATGCCGTAGCAAACAAGTTCATTTTTTTTAATTTTGTACTGGATTCTGACAGAAAATGAAAACATCGCATCAGGAGAAGGAGTTGATTGAGGTGCTGGAGGTAGTTGATGAAACAGACATCAACAACCTGGTGGTGTTTAATGATGATTTTAACACCTTTGATCATGTGATCCAGACGTTGATCCGGGTTTGCAAACACACCGTTGAGCAAGCCGAACAATGCACGTGGCTGATTCATTATCGGGGAAAGGCCACGGTGAAGTCGGGTGCGATGGATGAATTGAAGCCCCTGCGCGAAGCGATTTGTGACGCGGGAATTGATGCCAGGATATTGTAATCGTATCGCTTAAAATTTTTGTGGAATTTCCATCGAAGCTAATTGAGGATGCCGTAAACGAAGTAGCCAAGCTGCCCGGCATTGGTAAGAAAACGGCCTTGCGCATGGTGTTGCACCTGGTGAAGGAGGCGGAAGGAAAAACTACGGCACTCACGGAAGCGCTCAATCGCATGCGGCACAACATCCGGTTTTGCAACACCTGTCATAATATTTCCGATTCGGATGATTGTGCGATTTGCAGCAGCCATCGCAGGGATAAAAGTGTGCTGTGTGTAGTGGAGGAAAGCCGCGATGTGATGGCGATCGAGAACACCGCACAATTTACAGGCGTCTATCACGTTTTAGGTGGCATCATTTCGCCCATGAATGGTGTGGGCCCATCCGATTTAAAAATAGACGCGTTGGTGGAGCGGGTGGCGAAAGCGCAAGGCTCGATTAAAGAAATTATTCTGGCGTTAAGCCCCACCATGGAAGGCGACACGACTGCTTTTTATATTAACAGGAGACTGAGCAATTTTTCGGTAAAAATTACATCCATTGCGCGTGGCGTTTCGGTGGGGGGCGATTTGGAATATACTGATGAGATTACGTTGGGAAGGAGTATCAGCGGGCGTGTGCCTTTTCAGGTATAATTCGAATAAGCAGCCTATTTTTCCAAAACCCGGTATAAACTTACATGATGCATAAACTTATTGTTCACTGGCGTTTGTTAACTACCCGGATAATTTTATATATCTTAGTTAACCTAAAAAAATCAAATCTATGAGGACAATCCCCCCCCCCAACTTCATCTTCCATTCGGATAGTTAGCTTACTAGTTATTGCCATGGTAGGCGCCTGTATCCAAGAGGAACCTATTCAAGTGACTAAACTTGTACCAGATTTTGTTGACGAGACGTTGATAAAATCGGAAGCAGACAGGCAAAATATGGAAGCAATTCTTACAACCACCCGGGTACTTCGCAAAATCTATAAAGACCGTAATGTTATTGAGGAGGTAAATGCAGCAATTGCAAGTGATTACTATGAAGATGAAAGAGTGTTACTTAAAGATTTATTAAATCCAGAAAATAGTCCCATTTATCAATTGCCACAGTTTAAGGAAAGACAGCTCAAACGGGGTTTTGAAGTAGGTATATTCAAGACAAGCTTTGAAAGGGAGTTAGGACACCAAGAGAAGTCCGGTGAGAACTTTAGAACTAATGAAGAATTCTTTGATGATAGTGGAGTGAGTATATATTTCCCCTATCATGAACAAACTCAATATACAAATTATATTTACGCCATAGTTCCAGCGACTGTGGAAGCAGATCAACAGGTGATACCTATGCCCTACGGTCCGGAACCAGACATAATAAATCCGCCCGATCACACAATGTTAGTAAATGACAATTATTCAGAAATTTATCCGACTCATATTGTTGGTATGGGTGCGGAAACAACATTAAATCAGACACAACAAAACTGTGCAAACCTGAAAGTTTCTATCGGAAAGATAAAAGTATTGAATCAAAAGCAGTATGATTCTTTTATTTCGTTTAATGGAAATGGAGGGGGCTCAGAGTTCTTTTTCATAGGTGTTAAAGCTCAATCAACAACTACTCCAATTACATCCTGGAATAATACTGCTTATCACTACGTAACTCGATCTGCTATACGAAATGGCAACTGGATTGATATTTGGAGAACTTTGGATCAAAACTGGCAATCAAATTCAATTAATCAGCTTTTCGGTATTTATGAATATGATAATACTTCAGATAAAAAGTACTTTACGGGCACTTTAAGATTCAACAATGGAGGGATAACACACCACCCGTACTGTAATATTGAGGTTACAAGTAAAAATGGCATAATAAATAGCAGATTTTTTGAACGTACGGAATTAACATACCAGTATAATACCTTTGGAAACACACCAGAATTTCTGAACGGCTTTGGTCCCCAATATAATAGCACTGATGGGAACGTGCTGTACAGTCTCCCGGGATCTTGTTATTAAACTTAAATCCAAATGATTTTCATTCAGGTTAGTTTGTATTTAAGATTTATTTGCATTGTTCTTTTTGAATTATTCATTTCTGGCGTGATAGTAGCCCAAGAATTGCGTATTAATAAATTGGAAGCATCAGTTGGATTAAGTTACGGAAGTGAAAATAACTATGGTAATCCAGGGTTTATGTTGAATAGCTCTTTCACATACCATTTAAACAAATCATTTTCTGTCTCACCTAGGCTTGGATTTTTTCAATCTATGCCGTGGTTTCATCCTGAGCCATTTTATTTCTCCTTTAATTCTATTTCAGTTGGGTTAAATTTAGGCTATACAACCCGTTTTGATGAGGATAAAAAGTTTGTGAAGCTTGCAATTGGCCCCACTTATTTCAGTTATCACTACTTATACTCGGATATGAATGTGTACTATGATGATGTTCAAAAATTTGGATACGGAATTTCTTTGGAGGGTGGCGGGGCTATAACATCTTCAATTGACCTCACACTTATGCTTCAAGTTTATAGTTATGAAATATTTGCGGATCTATTTGTAATTGGACCAAATGTAATTTTTAAGCTTTAAGATTCTGATAAGATGGGATACAGACTGCTTTCGGTGTTTTTGATAATATCAGGTCAAGCTATTGGCCAGAAAATCATTTCAAATTCAGGACTGTTTGTAGCATATAACTCACTTACTCCAAGTGTTAGAGCAACCATCAGTGATCGTTACTACATTTCTGGGGGTACTGGTACTGATGGGTTTGAAGTAGGTTTGTTTGGAAGCTTTAAAAGAAGAGGATGCTGGGAAGGGCAACTTTCATATTTATTTAGCCGGTACGATTTGGTGATAGAAAATCGGAAATGGCAGGAAGATTTGATGCAATTTGGATCCGCTGATTTAGCAGGCGGTATTGGAAGCACTAATCGTATGATTAGATTTTCCGTAAATAGAGGTTTTCTCGTTGGACGAAACTTCTCTTTGAAATCGGGAGTGTTAGGAATAATGCTGATTGACGATCCCCATTATAAAGATTGGAATGAAGAAGATTATGAAGACTGGCAGAAGGATATGTCGTATACCGTTTTTGAATTTGGGAGAAGTATCAATCGTTTCATGTTGTCTGTAGAGGCTGCTGTGTCTTACTACTTTGGTCCATTAGAAATTTCATTTGTCTTGGAGGGAAATGTTAGTCCGGTAATGAGCCAAGTTGCTTATCATGGGCAGAAATACCCAGTTAAGTACGATTACTTAATGTGGACTGTTGGAGTTAATTACACAGTTTTTGAATCAAAGAAATGAAAGTTTATTTGGTTCTTATATTCCTGGTGTCAATTCAGACTAGCTTTTGTCAGATTGAAGAAAAGAAATCATGGGAAATATCAACTTCAATATCTGTTGGTTCAGAGAATAACATTGGCAACCCGGGGTTTATGCTTACCAGCGAGTGTGAGTACTTTTTTTTCAAAGCATTTTCTGTGTCTACAAAGGTGGGGTTCTTTCACTCAGTGACATCAAATACGTCTTCTTTTCCAAACACTGACTTCCTGAGTAATTTTAGTGCATTAACCGGTGGCTTGTATATTAATCATACCAACCGTTTTTCTAAGAATTATGTTCGTGTGTCAGCCGGAGGTGCTTACTTTCATTCCGATGCCTTTTATCAGAGTGGTTCGAGTACTCAAGTTACAAGCCATATTCAGGTTGTTAGTAAATTGGGCTATGGGCTATCGCTGGAAGGCGGGCGGGAGGTATCTGACAAAATATCGCTAGGATTAATTTTACAGATATACAGCTACCAGATTTTTGGTGACATAAGTACAATAGGAGTAAATACTCATTTTAAGTTGTAGTAATAATTCTAATGATACATAGGTACCTTTTTGAAGGGAGGATAAACCTATGGAGTCCTGGCAATACAAAAAGCAAGTTCGGGTGCTTTTGACGTCCGAAATCCACTTACGGCCATGGATGTACATTGCAATCGATTTAAGATACAAACCATGGGGTAAATAGTCCCTGCTTCCTGTTAATTTCTTTCTTATTTTTGGGCTCATTTATTTAATCATGAACCACCTCTCCAATCGAATCAACGCTATTGAAGAATCAGCCACACTGGCCATGGCGGCCAAAGCCCGAGAGTTTAAAAACAAGGGCATTGACGTAATTAACTTAAGCCTGGGGGAGCCTGATTTTAAAACTCCCCAGCACATTTGCGATGCTGCAAAGAAGGCGATTGATGAAGGCAAATATTTCTCATACCCGCCCGTTGCAGGTTATCAGGATTTGCGCGAAGCGTTGGCTACCAAATATCAACGGGATAATCACGTTCCTTACCGCGCAGAGAATATCGTTGTCTCCAATGGGGCCAAGCAATCGATTGCCAACGTGATGCTTGCATTGTTGAATCCGGGGGATGAGGTGATCATTTTTTCACCCTACTGGGTAAGCTACGATGCGCTCGTACGGTTAGCCGAGGCCACCCCGGTCATAGTTCAAGGTACACTCGAGAATGATTTTAAAGTAACGGCCAAGCAGGTAGAAGAAGCAATTACCCACAAAACCAGGGCAATCATTTTCTCCTCCCCGTGCAATCCAACAGGCTCTGTATTTAGTAAGAAGGAGTTGGAAGCCATCGCAACTGTTGTTTTGAAGCATCCGCACCTGATGGTGATTAGTGATGAGATTTACGAACACATCAACTTTACCGGAGAACAAACCAGCATGGCTTCGCTGCCCGGCATGTTCGACCGGACCATTACCGTCAATGGGTTTGCCAAAGGATTTGCCATGACGGGCTGGCGAGTAGGTTACATCGCAGCACCGAAATGGGTAGCCGATGGCAGTAACAAAGTTCAAGGGCAATTAACATCAGCAAATTGTTCCATCTCTCAGCGCGGGGCCTTAGCTGCCATAACCGGAGATTTGAAACCCACACAGGAAATGGTGGAGCAGTATCGCATACGCAGAGATTTGGTTTATAATCTTTTGAAAGAAATGCCCGGTGTAAAAGCAAATTATCCCCAGGGCGCTTTCTATTTTTTCCCGGATGTAAGTTACTACTACGGCAAGTCCGATGGTGAACGGATCATTCAAAACGGTGACGATTTTTGCATGTATATGCTGGAGAAGGGTCATGTTTCGCTGGTGCCGGGTAGCGCTTTTGGCGAAGAGAAGTGTGTTCGGTTATCCTACGCAGCTTCTGAAAAAGACCTGAACGAAGCCTTGGCGCGGATGAAGAAAGCCTTGGCAAATCTTAAGTAAAATGGCTCGTACGCTACCGCAGATATTTCAAGCCTTCAACGAGCTCCGGGTTCTAATTATCGGAGATGTTATGCTGGACAGCTATATCTGGGGGGCTGTGGAACGAATTTCACCCGAAGCCCCCGTGCCAATTGTCACCGTGAAAAAGCGGGATCTTCGGTTGGGGGGTGCTGCTAATGTGGCCCTCAATGTTCAGGCTTTGGGAGCCACCCCTGTTTTAGTTGCCCTTTGCGGAGAGGATGAAGCTGGAAAAAAATTGCGCACTATACTCGAACAGCAAGGGATGTCTACGGAAGGGCTGGTCGTCTCCTCCACCCGGCCTACGACAGTCAAAACCCGGGTGATTGCCAGTAGCCAACACGTAGTTCGTGTCGATGAAGAGTCCGACAAGGAATCCAACTCACAGGAGGAAAATCAGTTGGTTGAAAGGATACATAAACTCTTGCCTTCCTGTCAGGTAGTAATTTTTGAGGATTACGATAAAGGCGTAATCAACGAAAGCCTGGTTGCAAAAACCGTAGCCCTGGCGAAACAGCAACAGGTTCCCACTGTTGTTGACCCGAAGAAGCGAAATTTTCTGGCCTACAAAGGGGTGAGTTTGTTCAAGCCAAACTTGAAAGAGATGCGCGAAGGGTTGAAGGTTGAATTGGAGTCGGGCAATCAGGAACAACTGGAAACAGCGGTCGAACTATTGAAGCAAAAGCTTGCTGTGGAAGGAGTGATGGCTACGTTATCCGAGCAAGGAGTGTACATCGATTATCAGAGCCAAAAGTTAAAGTTGCCGGCCCACCCACGCGAAATAGCCGATGTATCTGGTGCGGGCGATACAGTAGTGAGTATTGCTGCGCTCTGTGTTGCGTTGCAACTGCCACCCCGGCAAATCGCGGAGCTTTCCAATTTAGGAGGGGGGTTGGTGTGCCAGCATGTGGGCGTGGTTCCTATCAACAAACAGGAGCTTCTACAGGAAGCAGCTGGGTTAAAGCTTTAAGGTCAAGCTAGCCGTTTTTTCAAGGCCTCAATTTTTCCTTTCATCTGATTAAAGAACTTATTCCGTTCCCGTTCGGCTGTTTCGCTGATCAGGACCGAATTTTTCTTTAAGTCATTCAAGTATTTGATCGTTTTGGTGCAAAAGGATGGTTGGTGAGTAGTGAGCAGGCTGAGTGTATTATAGTTAATATACGCTATGTGAATCTTATCCATTTGAACATAGATGGTATTGTTGGCGATCAGAATTTCGTTCTTGTAGAGTTGAAAATCCACACCACTTGATTTTTTTCCCAGGCCGGCCTCCTGTTTAATTGAACTGATCAACTCAATCAGTTGATCGCAGAGTTGTTGAGCCTGCTCACGCTGCTCAAAAAAGCGACACTCGTGGTAGAATTCAATTTGCTTTATGGTTTCGTTAATGGCTTCATCGCTCCAGATTTCGATGCTTGGAGTGGTTGAAAAGAGTTTCCAAACTCTCTGGGCAGCCTTTACCAGGGGTTCAGGAATACGTTCGGGGTGATACAGCTTGTTTACATACACAGGATCTTTGATCAACGTCTTCAACCAGAAGAACATTTTAAAAGAGGATAGGCCGGACAATCGAAAGTGATGAAAGGTTGGGATGTCTCGTGCAGCATAGATCATTTCCCTGTTTTGAAACGTATTGACGTACTCCATGTTCTTGCCAACGGAGTTTAGCCAGTTTTCGAGGGTGTACGTGGTGCTTAAGGCCCGGTGATGAAATACGGAGGTATTGATGGATGTTGTGAGGAGGGCATCCAATGAAATAGCAAACAAATCACATAGTTTTTTTGTCTCGTCCAATGACAACACGGTATCTCCGCGGATTCTCCGGTAGGCACTATCACGACTAATATCCAGCAACTCTGCCAACTTATCCACAAAGGAAACGGAATCGGGTAAGCGCTTTCGGATTAGTTCGAGGAAGGCTGCCTGAATGTTGCCGGTGGCTGTCTTGGTCATTGCGGTTCTCCTATTTTTTATGAACCAGTATCTTGTCTTCGATCTTTCCAAAAAAACGATTGCGCTCTTTTTCTGCGGTGGCACTGATCAGGGTGGAATTCTTAATAAGATTTCGCATGTAGTTTTCTGTGATTTCGCAAAATGAATTCTGGTACGAAGTGAGCAGGTCCATGGTATTATAGTTGATGTAAACCACTCGTTGACTATCCATTCGGGCGAATATTGTGTTGTCTGGAATCAGGATTTCGTTGCAGTAAAGGGTCATTGAGCCGCCACCGGGTTTCTTGCCCTCCGTGACTTCTGCCTTGATTTGAGCGATGAATTGTGACAACTGTTCAACTAATGCTGCCGCCTGATTTTGATTTTCGAAGTAATCGCACTCCACATAGAACTCGATTTGCTTAAGCGTTCCATTAATCACTTCATCGCTCCAGATTTCTGTGATTGGAATGGAGGCGTACAAATCCCAGGCCTTGGCAGCCAGGGCAAGTATTTCTCTTGGCAGAAAGTTTGGGGCATAGGCTTTGTTCTCGTAGGCCGGATCTTTGATAATGGACTTCGACCAAACGAAAAGTTTGAATTCGGCTAATTCGGGATGGCGGAAATACTGGAATACGGGGATGTCTTTAGCAGCAAAAATCAATTCCAGATTCTGCGAAGATCTCGCAAGCTCCAGGTTGTAGATCAGCGAATTTAACCACTCCTTTAGAGAGTACGTATAATCAGCTGCCTGATGCTGAATGAGAACTACATTGGAGTTGGGGGAGACGATCGCATCCAGCGATAGTCCAAAACGGTCGTAGAGTTTCTTCACCTCGTCCAGGCTTAAAACTGTCTCACCGCGTATCCTTCGATAGGCGCTATCCCTGCTGATGCTTAGGAGTTCAGCCATTTCATCGGCTAAAGAGGTGCTGTCGGATAATTTATTCTTGATCTGACTTAAAAAGGCGGTCTGAATGGAGTTTGAGTCTAGTGAGGAAGTCATTCTCGTGTCTTCAGTAAATAATAATAATCCAAATTTTCCCCATTTGCAAGAGTCCGTACCGGCTCAGCACCTGATTCCGATTTCTGGTGTACGATGCAAAAACTAAACAGGGGTGCAGTATAGAATGAAATCAGATACTGCCCCAAGGAAAATACTTTTGATCATCAAAACAGAAGCACTATGAATACAAACATCTATGCCGTCTTAACTCCGTTGGCCTTAGGGTTTATTGTATTGGAGATTCTGATCTGCTGGTATTACAAGAAGAAGTACATCACATTTCAGGAGGCCGTTGCCAATTTTGGAACAGCCCTGGGCAATCAAACCATGAATGTATTGGTGGCTGCCGGAGTTTATGTTGTTTACGGATATCTGTGGCAGCAGTATCGGTTAATTGAATCGCTGGAGATGAATTCATTTACCTTCATCTTACTTCTCCTAGGGATCGATTTCATTTTCTATTGGGTGCACCGTTGGGGGCATCACGTCAATATTATGTGGGCAGCTCATTCCCCGCATCACTCGGCCGAGGAGATGAATTTTTTTGTGGCGCTCCGGGCAAGTGTTACGCAGCGCTTATTTTCCTTTCTGTTTTTCTGGCCCTTAACCCTGATTGGATTCCACCCCGTGGATATCTACGCCATGACGGGTCTTCATTTATTCATCTCCTTTCTTCATCATACCGAATTGATTCCAAAACTCTGGCGATGGATAGAGTATATCTTCACTACGCCTTCCCATCACCGGGTTCATCATGGCATCAACTTCGCCTACCTCGATAAGAACTTTGGTGAGTTTTTGATCATCTGGGACAGACTTTTTCACACTTACGCTGAAGAAGAAGAGAAAGTAGTCTATGGAATGTATAACCCGCCCAACACCTGGAATCCGATTTCAATCAACTTTCATTACTACCAATTGCTTTGGAAAGATGCCATGGCTGCTCCTCGATGGACGGATAAGTTAAAAATCTGGTTTATGCCATTGGGCTGGCGACCTCAGGGCTTGCCACCTAAACCTGCACTACAAGAGGTAACAGCTCAGAACCAGGTGCGCTTTATAACTACGATGTTTCTCGGAGCCAAGCCCTATCTGTTGATTCACATCCTTACTGGCATTGCATTGATGATGATGGTCATCGACCCACAGTCACCTTGGACAACGGTGGAGCGATGGATTGGAAGTTTTTTGTTATGGCATATGATTATTAACTGGAGTGGTATCATGGAGTCTAAGTCATGGTTATATCCTTCCGAGCTGATCAGGCTTATAACTACTTGTATATTTTTAATCCTTATCAGCGATCAAGGGATATCGCATCCAATGAATATTCTTTGGCTTGCTCTTTCTTTCCTATCGGCTCTGTGGGCCTCACTGTTTTTTAGAAACTACTTTCCATTAAATTGATTTCATCCATGAAAAAGTTATTAGCAATCGCATTTGTTGCAAGCAGCCTGGTGAATGGGATGGCCCAATCATATGTTGATATAGCCAGAATTTTTTATAGTGGTACGAACCAAAACTATTTTGAGAATAGTGACTCAAGTACACGAATCAACGAAATGGGATTTGACCTAACCTTGCCGCTGGTGCTCAATACCAAGGCAGCTTTTTTAACCGGATTGATCTATGAAGAAACGGAGACGAAATTATTTGAATCCGAGCCAAGACAAAGTTTTTCTGCGATTGGTTTTCGGATAGGGTTTTCGAAAACCTATTCGGAGTGGTGGTCGGCTACTTACATACTCATTCCAAAGATCGCTTCTGATTTAAAAAGTGTTACCTGGAAGGATTTTCAAACCGGTGCCATTGGTTTATGGAAATATACCAAGCGTGAGAATTTTAATTATCGGTTCGGAGTATACGTTAACACCGAACAATTTGGACCGATTATCGTTCCTCTGTTTGGGTTGTACCACCAGAGTACTGATCAGAAATTTGAGGCCAATTTGACCTTACCCTTTCTAGCGGATGTGAATTGGAAGCTTCACGATCGTGTACATGTGGGTGCCAATTTCAATGGGTTGGTTCGGTCTTATCAACTATCCGAAATTCCCGAAAGCAAGGAGGAGGGCTATGTCGTAAAATCTTTGAATGAATTATTCTCCTATTTGCGATTCAATTTAAGCCCAAGCCTGATGATCCAGGCAAAACTGGGATACACATTGGGTCGTAGCTACCGGGTATTCAATGAATCGGATAAAATTACGGTCGGATCGATCCTGATCAGCGTGGGGGATGACCGGCAACAACTGAATACGGATTTCTCCGATGGGTTGGTTTACCAGGCTACCTTGGTCTATCGATTTCACAAATCAAACTAAGGCTTTTAGGTTAGGATCTTCTTTTTTAGTAATTGAATAGACTCCTGCATCCGGTTGAAGAACTTGCTGCGCTCGCGTTCCCCGCTGGCGCTAATTTGGATGGATTTATTGATCACATTGCTGAGGTAATCATCGATGATTGAACAAAAGGAATCATTGGAAGTGGTGAGCACATTCATCGTGTTGTACGTGAGGAATGCCACACGCTTTGTTCCCATCTTGAAGAAGATGGTGGTTTCAGCAATGAGAATGTCATTCTTGTAAAGACTGTAATTGGATTCACCGTTCTTCGATCCATTCTGAGCACAGGCACGAATATGTTCCAACATGCGGCTGTATTCATCACAAATCTCCAGTGCTTGCGCCTGAGTAACTACAGCAGTTTCCAGGTAGTACTCAATTTGCCGCAATGTTACCGTGGCTGTTTCATCACTCCAGATTTCAACGCTCGGTATTTGTGCATATTGATTCCATAGTTTTTCTCCCACCTGTATGATTTCTTTCGGTACAAGGTCAAAGCTGAATTTGCTATCGGCCAGGCTTGGGTATTGATGGTAAGTCTTAGTCCAAAAGAACATTTTGAATGCGGCCAGTTTTGGAAATTTGTAATACTGGAAAAGAGGGATGTCTTTGGCCGCATAGTATAGGGTTTTATCGGCAAAACCACTGAGCATTTCCACGTTGTGAAGAATCGATTTCAGCCACATTTCAAAAGTGAAATACTTGCTATCAATTCTTCGATTGTGGAAGCACACCATCTCTGGCGTTGGGTTCAGAAGTGTATCCAGCGAAACATGGTAATGCGTGCAGATTCTTTTCACCTCATCCAGCGAGAGAACGGTTTCACCTCGAATCCTCCTATACGCACTATCTCTGCTGATATTCAGGAGTTCTGCCAATTCGTCTGCCAACGAAAGGTGAGAAGGGATCTTCTTTTTAATCTCACCTAAAAAAGTAGACTGAATACTTTCCATAGGCGCATGGTAGTAAGTGCAAATAATAATAGGAATTTTGATCAGGTTTTGCAAATAAAGCAACGAATGAATTCCAGCACTGCCCTTTGTATTAAATAGTGCCAAAGGATTATTGGGCAATGGCAGAGGTTAACGTTGAGGCCGATTATGGCATACTTAGCTTTGAGCTAACATTAAAAAGCAAGAAGCCATGCGACTCAACTACACTTATTTAGTCTGGCAAGAGCGAACAAACTATTTGTTTGGATTTTTATTCGGTGTGGCGGCCCTCTATCAGGTTGCTGGAATTTTCCTTAAGATGAATGGTGAATCGTTGGCACGAACCATCCTGTTTATATTGATTAATCTCTATTGCGTGTATGGATTGTTCAACCGGTCAAAGTTCTTTTACTTATTTTATGTTGGCCTAACCGTGTATCAACTTGTCACCCAAAGCGTAAACCTGGTCATCCACTGGAATCAAGCTGGTACCACGTTTTGGATCAGCGTTACGGTACTGCTTGTGATGACGCTTGGATTGGCGAAGTTGGTGGTTGAATATTTTACGGAGTAAGCAACAGGACCCAACGGGGTTGCCGTTAGTTGGGTAATTGATTGTCTTTGAATTGTTTTTCCAGAGGGCCTTGTTTCTCCAGGTCTTCGATAATTTTTCGATCCAGCGGGCTTTCCTTTATGACATTGTAAGTATCCCAGAATTCTTTGTTGTAGGGCAAGTCCTGATATTGCAAGCCATAGTTTCTCATCTTCTCAGTCGTTGCAATTCTCCTGGCGGTATTCTGCTCCACCTGATTGATAAGCAACGATTGATTTAATTCCGTTTCAAATTTTAATTCCTTGGTCTTAATATCATACCAGTTTACTTTGGAGTCCACCGAAATGTAGTTCAGGTAGAATTTGCCCCCATAGTACTTAAAATCGATCACCCGTTTCAAATTAACGAATTTACTTTCCAGCCCCCGCTTTTTCATCAACTCTTCTTCCATGCTGTTTTCATATTCTGTTCGAATGATCGCATAGCTTCCTTTTTCAATGTAAACCCGAAGCAGATATTCTGCTGTATGAGCAACAACAAACACTTCATGACCATTGTAATGCGAATCTTTTTCTCTTTTTAAGCTGTTGTAGAAAGATAATTCAACAGGAAAGTGACGGTACCGAATGCTGTTATGAAGCAACAGATCTTCCAGCAAGTTATCCTGGTCGAAATACGTTGTAAACTTGCTGGCATATCCAATACTACGCCTTACTTCCAATAGAGAAACGCGTTCGCGCAGTTTGAATTTATTTCGGGGCTCCAGGTAATCTTCATCATAGATTTTAACGGCCGCTTCCAACAAGGAGATGTAGGTGCCTCCAACTTTTTTAATATCACGGTAAAATCCATCCATCAGATAGGGATTCATGGGATAATTTTGCTCTATACGCGATAAGGCTATCTGCATTATTTCGCCACCATTCAAGGTATCAGAAACTAAAACCTCATCCAGCATGAACGTAGATTTCTCAACTTCAATCACAAGCGGGCTGATTTCCAGCAATGTCCAAACCGGAACTTCATAGGTTTTGTAACCCAACATGTTTATCACAAACAGGTCATTGCGTAATTCGGAGGAGATGTGAAAGTCAAATTCACCCATCAAGTTGGTAATGGTACCGATGGATTGCCCTTTTATCCCAATGGTGGCGAATGGAAGTGGCTCTTTGGTATCTTTGTCTATTGCTTTTCCGGAAATGGTGATCCGCTGCGCCTGGAGAGAGAAGCTCACCACTAGAATCATACAAAAAAGAAATAGATTCCTCATGTAAAGAAAATGGGCTTTGGAGAGATTACCATTCGCAAAATTAGGTATTCATAATGTACTACGAAGGTAAGTAAACAGCAATAAACTCCATTAATCGTGCTAATATTACATTGGTCGGCTTTCCCTTCGAATGTTTAATTTTAAAGAATAATCTGCCAAGCTCATGAAATGGCTGGATGCAATACCAAGAATCTGGAAGCGGGCATATTTGTTGATATGTCTTTGGTATACCATTAATTTTACCATCAGTGCGGTATTGGAGTGGCGGTTGGTCAATCCTCAGTATTATGTGCTGTGGACAGCACTTTTTCTGTTGGAAGCTTTATTTGTGTCTATCCTGTTGATTTTCCTGTGGTCGCATTGGTTATTTAAGTTTAAAGCCGTTTGGCAAATTACAGGTCACGTTGCTGGCATTATCTTTTTCTTTTTTGGAATGGGAACACTCTCTTATTATTTCAGCGATTACCTGGAAGGATATGTGTACCTGGAACATTGGGAGGAATACATGGTGGGCTTATTAAGCAAGCGAGATGCCCTGTCCATTCACGATCAGTATATAATCACGGTTGGGGTTTATTATGTAATTCGGTATTTTGAAGGATTGCAGAAACAAGAGCAGGAAAAAAGTGAACTGGCTTTGCGTAATAAGGAAATGCAGATCTCACTTTTAAAATCGCAAATCAATCCGCATTTCCTGTTCAATACGCTGAACTCCATCAGCACGCTGGTCAATACCAGCAAGGAGCAGGCCCGAAAAGTAATCAGTCAACTTTCTGATATTTTCCGGTATGCGTTGGATTCGCACAGCGGTGAAATGGTGAAGTTGGTGCATGAGATTGAGTTCATTGAAAATTATGTACGGATTCAACAAGTCCGTTTTGGTGATCGTCTAAAGTTCCAAAAGAGTATTGACTCAACCTGTTTAGGAATTTTTATACCCCCCATGATTCTACAGCCTCTGGTTGAAAATTCAGTGAAGTATGGAATTGCCCCTAAAGAAGAAGGAGGCACAATATTTTTAACGGTGAGGCGTTCCGGTTCCATCATCTTTTTTGAGATCCGGGATGATGGTTTAGGTTCCAAGGCAAAAAAAGTCATGGATGGGAGCTCCAGCGGAGTGGGCATGTTAAACACCGACTTGCGATTGCGCAGTTATTTTGGAGTGAAGTCACACCTTCGGGTCCTGGCCACCGAGCAAGGGTACTCCGTAAGTTTTTTCATCGAGGATAAAAATTTAAGAACCCCTCATGAATCGCAACCCATATTAGAAAACCAACTTGTATGAATACAACCTGCTTAATTATTGACGATGAGAAGTTAGCCCGCGATCTACTTCGTGAGTTCCTGGAGCCTTTTCCGGAAATTGACGTGATTGGCGAGTGCAGCAAGGGTACGGAGGCTGTAGAACAAATCAATAAGATGAAGCCCGATTTAATCTTTTTGGATGTTCAGATGCCGGGAATGAATGGATTTGACGTACTCGATGAAATTGAACACGAGCCCTATGTAATCTTTACCACGGCCTATGATCAGTATGCCATCAAAGCATTTGAGAGAAATGCGGTTGATTATGTACTAAAACCGCTGGATCAGGAGCGGTTCAAGTTGGCAGTAGACAGGGCTTTGAAGCGAAAGAAAATGGAGGAAGGAAATCTGGAAGATTTGCTTGGCAGCTTGCGCACTGTACCACACCGAGCATCGTACGACTCGCATCTTTTTGTTCAGAAATCTGAAAAGCTGTACAATCTGCCGGTTGAAGAAATCATTTACCTGGAGGCATCCGGAGACTACACGGTGATCTCTACGAAGAATGATCAATTTGTAAGTTCTTCAGGAATTGGAAAACTGGAGGAACTTATGAATCCTGATACGTTTATCCGGGTTCATCGATCCACCATCATTAACGTGAATTATCTGAAGGAGATCGAGCGCCATTTTAATGGGGGTATGATTGTAAAGATGCAAAACGGTAAGAGTTTTCCGGTTAGTCGTACGTATGCTAAACTCATCCGCAAGAAAGTCGTGTAGAATTATATAAACTTGGTTGTTTTAAACGTAATTTAAAATTTCGTGAATGGTGCTGAGTTGCTTAAACCGGTCGTGATTGATTTCCGACTCTACGCGCTCGTGTGCCCAGGTAACATGGTAAGGAATATGAAATCCATATCCACCCAAATTTAAGACGGGTATAACATCGGATTTCAAGGAGTTACCCACCATGGCGAATTGATCCGGAGAGATGTCCAGATGCCGGATCAATTTTTTGAAGTCCGGTTCTTTTTTCTCGGACATAATTTCGATGTGGTGGAAGTAGTGTTCTAAGCCAGATTTTTTAAGTTTTCGTTCCTGGTCCAGCAAATCGCCTTTGGTGGCCATTACCAACCGATAGCGACTTTTTAGTTGTTGCAGCACGTGGTCAACTCCGTCAATGAGATCTACAGGCTTTTGAAGAATTTCCTGCCCAAAGTCGATAATTTTTTCAATCGCTTCATTGGGAATCGATTTATCGGTTATCCGGATGGCCGTTTCAATCATGGAGAGCATAAACGCTTTTATGCCATACCCATAGAGTTCAATATTTTTTATTTCCGTTTGCAACAGTTCACGGGCTACCGTGTGTTGCGGAAGGTAGTTTTCCAAAAGAACACAGAATTTCCGTTCAGCCTCCTGAAAGAACGCTTCGTTATGCCACAGCGTATCATCGGCATCAAAGGCAATTACTTTTAACATAGATTCAAGTTGCAGGATGAAACTACTAAATGACGACCGAAAATACTATCGGTGGTGCTGCTTCATTTCGTTACGTTGTATTCAATGGCCGTGCATGTAAATTCACCATAGGTAAGTGCCCCATCAGGCAAATGCCAGACGGCTTCTCCGAAACCGGGTACTTTGCGTCCATCTACATCAATATAATTTTTAACGGGTGTCGAGAACCGAATTTGTTTGCGATCTGAATTGCTCAGAATCCGATACCGATCTTCCGAGACAAAGTTAGTAAGTTCACCGTTTTCGTTGAACTGCAACGTTGCAGCAACGTTGATACCCTCTTGTTGAAAGACGGCTTTAACCTGGAGCCTGTCGATCGTTTCCCAATGAATTCTTTTATCGATTAATGCGGCTGGTGCATAAAGGCATAGGTCGTTAAGCCAGGTTACTGTTTCCGCCACATTCATTTCCATACCAGCTTGATATTGAACCGTAAACACCGAGAGCAATCGAATATCCATAGTAGCCAAGCCATTCTTGTAAGCGTGATACCCCGTGACCGGAAGACCTTTCATCTTGGCTTTCATAAAGAAGAGACGCGAGGGGTTTTCAATGAAATTGTATTGTTCGGTTGTAAAGGGCATCCATGCAGATTTTCCGTCACTGCGGATTCGGCCTTCAAACTTAATTTTGAAGTTGGAGAGGACGGGCTTGTTAAGGGCGCCTGAGTAGATAAGGTACCGTTGCACAGGTTCCGGTAGGTGTGAAATACGTTCGATCGTGAGCAGGGTTTCTTTATGGTTATTCGGATTTAAACTCTCAGTAACATCTCTTTTGAATTTCGTTTCGAAGTTCCATTCAAAGAAGGCGGGCATTGCGACAAGAAGGATCATCAGATTTGGAATCGTGCCGAATTTGGCGTCCTTCCAGTAAAGAAAAATTAATAGTTGTGAAAGTAAGGCGCCTGCAAGAGCGATGCCCCACCACCCCTCCTTTTTAAAAACGATAGTCGCTGAGGCAATGATCATCAGGAGCGCTGTCACAAGCCAGATGGTTCCCACCGGTTTGGAAATCTCCCGGGGAAGTTGATTAATTTGGCTGATTCCAAAAGCCTTGATAAAACCCAGGAGATGAATTAAGCCATGGACAAGCATCAGAAGACCAATCAAATATCTCATGTTTAACGGATACGGTCTAGCATGCCAAAATTGAAAAAATATTTCCTTGGGTTTTATGATATCGACCAATGGAATTACTGATTTTTATCACCTGTATATCAGATGAAAATTAACTATCAGGATAAATTGCTTCGCATCATTGGCTACCCGGTGTTGGGTTTTATCGTTCGCCATTTCGGGGAATATGAGTCTGTTGGTTCGCTGATGAAGCAACCTTTATACTATGGCGATCTGGCGTGGAATACCTTATTGGTAGCGCTAAGTTGGGAAGCCAACAGGCGTTTGATTGTTTATCTGGATCAACATTACTCCTGGGTCAATCAGCGATTTCAACGATTTGTTATTCAGGCATCGACCTCCTTTGTGATTACGGTACCGCTGGTAGCTTCCATGATTTATTTATGGAATGAGATCCTGATCAAGCGACCCGGCAATTTTGAAACAGGCTATTTATTGGTGTATGATTTTCCACTCACAATCGTATTTACCGTGCTAGTACATATGATTTACACGGGTATGTACTTTCATCAATATTATTCCCAAACCATCGAGAGACTTGAAAACAGAGTGCGTGAGTTAGAGACATCGGTAGCCGGGGTAAAAAGCTCTTCCGATCTGATAAAGCCTTCCGGATATCGCGATTTGTTGATAGTAAATTACGGAACCGCATCTGTGCCCGTACAAACGAACGACATCGCTTTTATTCATAAGCAAAATGAAATCAGTTTCATCAAAACATTTGACGGTAAGGAGTACACCTCTTCGTCCTCATTGGAGAACCTGGAAGATTTACTGGATCCCATTGCATTCTTTCGAATCAACAGACAGATGTTAAGTAACGTTAAGGCGATTCGGCAATTTAAAGCAGACACTGCGGGCAAATTAGTGTTAGAAATTCAACCTTCCTTCCATGAAGAAGTAACAGTAAGCAAAAGGAAGGCGGTTGAATTTAAGGCCTGGATAGGAAAGAAAATTTGAAAACCTGATCTGTGCTGGTCACGGGCACAGATCAGGAAGTACTTATTTCATAAGCGAATCCAGCCAACTCTTATCCGAACCATTTCCGTTGTTTTTGTACAGCACAGAAATGCCTCCAGTATCTTCATAGTATAATACATTCGCTTCAATGCCCACCAATCCACCGTTGTGGCCATACGCAATTCCGGCATCCGTACGCCAGATTTCCAAACCCAATCCATATTCGCAGTAAGGTGTATTGCATGTCGGCAACTGAATCTTTTTCATTTCCTCAAGGGTGGCCAGCGTAACCAACTCTCCATGAAATAGCCCGTTCATAAATCGATACAAATCTTCGGCTGTACTAATGAGACCTCCATCCGCTTCGCCATCGCCTTCCGCTTTATCCCACAGTGTCACATCCATCAGAATCCCATTGTTATACAGATCGGCATATCCACGGGTTACGTTGCGATCATCCCTTTTTTCGATGTACGTACGGGCCAACCCAAGGGGGGTTAGGATGATCTCCTCCATGAGCATTTGCAGTGTTTTATTGGTTGTACGCTCAGCAATCTTACCCAACAGCCAGTAGTTTGTGTTACTATACGAATAACTTGTTCCCGGAGTAAAGTGAAGAGCTTTTCCGTAGACATAGGTTTCAAGGGTTTCATCAAGCGTCATAGCATACATGTCGGTTGGGTTATTTATGATGTCGGCCTGGTATCGTAAACTTTCGTTGGGTGGATCGATAATTCCACTTAAATGCCCCAACAGGTGCCGGATCGTGATCTGATCTGCCTCTGGAATTTTCCCGTTTACAGTCGGGAGAATGTTCGCCAGTTTGTCTTCCAGCGTGAACTTGCCCTGCTCTATTAGTTTCATAATAACCACGGCTGTAAACATTTTTGTAACACTGCCGGTGCGAAACTGACTATTGGTATTCATGGATGTATTATGGGCCAGGTTTGATTTTCCTACCGCTCCGATCCAGAGCTCTTCACCGGGTCGGTGAATCAGCAGCACGCTGCCGGGCGAATTGGTTGCATTCCGATAGTCACGAAGTGCAGTTTCGTATAGCTGGTTTTTAGGATGAGTTTCGTAACTTATATCCTCCTGCATCGGAGGCACCGGAACGATTACTTCGTTGGAGCAGGCTACTGCAAGGAGTAAGCTGAAGATGAGAATGATTCTGGGTTTCATTTGATTTTATTTTAAGTTAAATCGAGTACCAACATGAAGCGCTTTATGAGGCAGAACAGGTACACCTTTGTATCCAAAAGGCATTTCACCAAAAAGTTCATACCGACTGAATACAGAAAGCGTTTTGAATTTATAACCCGCACCTAATCCCAGGGTTGGCATGATCCTGCCAAACGTACTTCCGATCGGTTGATAGTCATTCCCTGTTTTTTTATAGCGAGGTAGAGCAGAATCAATCAACAGGTATCCGAGGCCAGCAGTCAGATCAACAAAGGTGTTGTTAAAAAACCTTCGATAACCAAACTCCGAAGTGATGTAGAATCCATTTTGTAAATCCTTGTGATAGTAATAGCCCAGATTAACGGTTTGCAGCAAATGCCTGTTTTCAGTTCGTGAATAGTAAAGTTCAGTTCCGATGCGTATACCCAGATTGGGATGTTTGAAAAAGTTACGAAAGTTGGGCATGCTTACGGATTCTGAAAATACCGTAATCGTAAGGGGAAGCTTGCCGGGTTTTGCAGGATCCTGAGCCTGGGCAAGCACCCCAAGGCTAAGAGCAATGGTTACTAGAAATATAGTTTTCATACATTTTTGGTTTCAGCCACTTGAACGGCTGAGGTCGGGTTGGAGATAGGTGCAAAACCCCCGAGATGCCTAAAGAAATTGCCCATTTGACCATTTTCCACTGGTGAAGGAGCCAAAATTCAAGGCGAAATGATGGTGCGACTTTCCTGTTCTAAGGACCCAAAAAATTCTATACAATAGTATCTGCAATAATGAAACCTGCGGCAGTCACTTTTCGTGAAAGCATCGATTCACAGTAGACCGGGTTTCTTCGTTGTGAACAATTTTAAAATATGTAAAATGAAAATCATTTTTTTATTCCTTCTTTTAATCACCAACCTTGGACTCTCTCAATCCATCAAATTATCGCTGGATGGCACCGAATGGTCTGACGCGGTTGAATACCCGGTACAAGGAAGACAAGGGATTCTTATTAACCAGAAACTTTCTTTTGGTGAGTATCATACCTTGTTGGTTGACCGGTCTTGGACAAAGGGCTCCTCTTCCATGATGGGATTATCGCAAGGCCTTCCAACCGATCAGGACTTTAAGAAGATCATTACCAGCGAGAAGGTTAAGAAAAATCAAACCCTCTACTTTGCCCTGGCAGACAGTCTTGGAAATCAGGCCCGGGCTTATTGCATCACGAATTTTAAATCAAAAGATTTTACGATTGGCGATAACCCCAACAGCGTCATTAATCTTTTTGGTGATATTCTGGGCATTGGCGATGAGTCGTCCAGTACTTTTTATGCAATGATTTACGATGCGCAAGCCACCAACCGCTGGGAACTATTGATTGACAATCAGGAAGCTCAACTAAATCCCAAAGAGTACAAGGGGTATTTGAGTAAAAGTAAAGACGAGTTCTACACCATTAAGCCGCTATCGAAAGTGATCAGCAAGAAGGGGAAAGTTGGCACCATGCCTTTTGGTTCTGCAGGATTTGAAATTCGTAATAGCAATGGAGTAGCCATCGCAGCCGTATCGATGATTGACAAGGGAGTGGTTTATCTTACGAAGGTAAGTCCCGAAGAGAGAATCTTGCTATCCGGGGTTTGTGCCGCCTTGCTGCTGCAGGAACAGATTTGATTATAATTTTTTCTCCAGCACGACAAACTCCAGCTTCATTTTTGGCTGGCCAAAGCGCGGATCATTGAAGGCAAAGGGTTTCGTTTCTCCGGTAAGTTGATATCCATGCCGGAGATACCAGTCGATTAATTCTTTCCGAACCGAGATTACCGTCATGTAAATTACATGGCAGTTCTGTTTTCTGGCTTCCTGCTCGGCAGCCATCAAGAGTTCTTTACCAATTCCTTTACCCTGCAGGTTGGGTTTAACGGTCAGCATGCCCAGGTACAATTTTCCATGTTGATTCCGGAGTTCAACACAGCCCAGAATTTCCTGTCCATCCACATACTTTAATAAAACTGTTCCGGGCGTTTTTATCAGTTCGGCAATGGCAGAGGCATCCGTACGGGTTCCATCCAATAAGTCAGCCTCGGTTGTCCATCCTTGCCGGGATGATTCGCCCCGGTAAGCTGAGTTAACCAGCTTGTCTAATGCGATAGCATCATTCGGGGTGGCTGCGGATATCATGCGTCAATTGAGTAAGGTCAATAGAATTTGAATTAAAGCAATTTTGGAAAGTGTAGCAAGAGGAAATACGGATGAGTAACCGATGTTGGTTGTTCGCTTTTGGCTTGTTCATTGACAAAGCCAGGACGGCTGACGGAATCTGCACACCGGCAAGCATTCCTGTCATGTGCGGAAAGGGAATGCAACTGCGGTGGCCACAAGGGCGAGCGTACTTTCGCGCCACCCTTTCTTTCTCAGATTTGCAAAAGTCTGCTCTCCACTCGCGATTCCAATGCAATAAAAGGCGCCCCCATCAGTTCGCAAGTGAATCGAAAAATAAAAGAGTCAGCGGGCGAACCAATCAAGTTGTCTTCAAATCCTTTACCTTTAAACTGAAATTCTACCTATGAAATCTGTATTCTTAATTGCCTTGCTGGCGATGATTTCCTGTGCCGATCAGCAATCCGAGCTCCGGGTGTGGCAAAGCATTGAGCAAACCCTGCAGACGCAACTGATTACCATTCAGGACGGAGACACCCTCGACCTCCCGGAAGGAAATTTTATGTTTACCAAAAGCCTGGCCATGGACGGTAAGTCAAATGTGGTCATACGGGGAAAAGGTATGGATAAAACCATTTTATCATTTAAAAACCAGACCGAAGGCGCCCAGGGATTGCTGATAACCAATGGAAATAATATTTCGCTCGTGGATTTTTCGATTGAAGATGCGATTGGGGATAACTTAAAAGTGAGCGAAGTGCGTGGCATTACCCTAAAGCGCATTCGGTCGGTTTGGGCGGATGGGCCAAAAACGGAGAATGGAGCCTATGCGCTCTACCCGGTGTTGTGTAAACAAGTACTTATTGACGAATGCATTGCCATGGGGTCTGCGGATGCCGGGATCTATGTTGGTCAGTCTGATTCAGTCATCATTCGCAACAGCAAGGCCTACTGGAATGTGGCCGGGATTGAAAGTGAAAATTCTCGTTGGGTGGAAATTTATGGCAACGAAGCCTATGAAAACACAGGTGGCATTCTGGTTTTTGATCTTCCGGGGCTTACCCAGTACGGCCACACCACCAAAGTTTACAATAATAGAGTCCACGATAACAACCATGAAAATTTTGCAGCCAAAGGAAACATTGTGGCTAGTATTCCACCTGGTACAGGCTTAATGATACTTGCCACTCACGATCTGGAGCTTACGAAAAATGAAATCACCGATAATAAAACAATTGGCGTTGGAATTATTAGTTATGAATTGGTGGCGGCTTTAAATGAAGGCGAGGTTGAGCAGGAGAGCTCGATTGGCGGAGTACAGACGGTGGATAATAATTTTCGTACGGATACCTTGTACAACCCGTTTCCGTATCAGATTTATATTCATGAAAATAAATTTGAAAACAGTCATTGGTTCCCGGCCCTGGGTCACGATATCGGCAAATTATTTTTCATGAAATCCTTTATGAACCCGCCCGATATTGCCTATGATGGCATTGAGGACCCGAAGCGGGCCGATCGTGGGCTTTGTGTTCAGGAGGGGGACAAGGTGAATGTAATCAACCTGGACGCGGCCAATGATTTTAAGAGCCTGAAGAAAGACGCCCGTCAGTTTGATTGCGCAGGAGTGAAAATCAGCAAGCGATGAAGGCTTTTTGGAGTTGTGTTTTGGGGATTTTGCTTTTTAGTTGTGAACCCCGGAAACAGGAAATCGTAGTGTTGCCCGAGCAGGAAGTAGCGGTTGATTTATCCCATGTTGGCAAGCAGAAACTTTCTGAATATGGATTTTTTGTTGGCCCATTGAAGGAATTGCAACCAGCCAGTGACGTAATTCCATACACCCTTAATGCTGCTTTGTTTACCGATTATGCATTTAAGCTTCGGTTCGCAAAAATCCCTACTGGAACAAAAGCAAAATTTAGTGTTGACGATGTTATGGAATTTCCGGAGGGAACAATTCTGATCAAAAACTTTTACTATCCCGCGGATTTTCGGAAGCCCACCGCAGAAATGCGCATTCTCGAAACCCGCCTTTTAATCAATGAGGCCGGCACCTGGAAGGCATTACCGTACATTTGGAATGAAGACCAGACAGAAGCCTATATAAATGTGGCTGGAAAAAATTTGGATGTCTCATGGATACATACTGACGGAGCGGCACGACAGATTAAGTATTCTGTTCCGAATATGAATCAGTGTAAGGGCTGTCACTTACGGGGTGACAAAGTAATGCCCATTGGGCCAACAGCGCGGCAGTTAAACGGAGTCTACTCATATCCTACAGGTGAGAAAAATCAATTAATTCATTGGCAACAAGTTGGAGTGTTGGAAGCTCTTCCGGATTTGAAGGAGGTTTCCAGACTGGCTTCGTATGAGGATCCAACCGTTTCCATCAGCGACCGTGCCCGGGCGTGGTTGGAAATCAACTGTGCGCATTGTCATCGGGCGGATGGCCCTGCAAAAAACAGCGGATTGTATTTATTGGCGAGTGAAAATGACCCTGGTCGACTGGGGGTGGGCAAAGCCCCTGTTGCAGCGGGGAAAGGTTCCGGGGGCTTGTTGTATAGTATTGTACCGGGAAAGCCGGATGAGTCTATTTTGCAATTCCGGATTGAATCAGTTCACCCTGGGATCATGATGCCCGAATTGGGTAGGTCGATTACGCATGAGGAGGGTGTTGCGCTGGTCCGTCAGTGGATTATGGAATTGAAAACCGGGCAACCATGAAATCGGCTACCTTCGTTGGAGTTATTGCCTGTTTATTTGTGATAGTAGGATCTGTTTTGAAAATACTTCACATCCCTGGCAATAGTTATTTTATACCGGTTGGTGTTGCTTTATTCTTCTTTTATCTCGCAGTAAGGGCCGTTAGTACCAGAAAGAGGAATTGAAAAGCAAGTAGGGTTAACCGGCCTTCCTGGTAAATTCTTTGAATCTTCGCACCATCGCCATTGAGAAACCAACCATAAGCACTCCGGTGCCTAGCCAAAGTACATTAATTAAAGGCTTTTCCATCGCTTTAATAATCACCCAATCTTTTTGACGGGTATTTAATCCGAGGGAGAATTCATTGGTATCAGGATGAATATTGAGCAAGGTAATTTTAACCCCCAGGTCGTTGATCTCGGAAGGCAGTCGTCCTACTTGCGACCGATCACGGATCAGAAAAATGGGTTCCGCATAATAGGTATCCCGCTCACCGGTCACTTTTATTTTTGCCTGAACGGCCACATCCGCATCCGAAAGTTCGAACCCTTCAATCTGGGTGATGCGGGTAACCCCTTCCAGCACGGCCACATAATCGTTAACAAAAAATTGCTGGTTGATTCTTGTGCGAATCTCTTCCATCTCACTCCATTCAGGCTCTTCTTCGCGGTTCATGGGCAATGAAACGTGGGTGTACAGATCGCGGGTAACATTACGCTTAATATCGGGGGAAGCGATGAAGCCGCCCATGGCGGGATTGATTTGAACGCGAGGATACAGAATGGCCGTCACCTCACCATTCCTGCGCAATTCTATTTCATAAAAGGTGTTCTCGGGATTGATTTCGAAGGTGTCTTTAGCATTTAGAATTTTGCGTCCCTTGAAAAGGATGTCTTTCTTAGCGACAACTTTAAATGGGTCCATGGTCAGGTCAATGTCATTCTTACTTACATACCCATTCACATTCCGGGGCTCAACACGTTCACCCAGGTATTCGATTTCATAACCCGCCATGGTGCGCGGCTCATTGATAAAAAGCAAGAGATTATCGCGATTGAATTCAGTGGGCAAATCTTTTGAGATCAGCATGCCGGTGTTATTGAGCGAAACCACCTTGCTGTAGCCGGATGAAAACATGACACCAATCAACATCATGCCTACGCCTATATGAGCCAAGGCTCCACCGGAAAGGGAAGCATTCACCTTTGTTACCGAAGCAAGCACTTTTAAGTTGGATACGATCAGGTAAACCCCGGCCAGCGTAACCACTAAGTATACGGGTTCGTACACGCGGGCCAGCGAGATTATTATTGCAAAAACGATCAGGGAGATTAAGGCTGGGTATGCAAGTTCTTTTAACAGCGTTCCTTTATCCATTCGCTTCCACCAAAAGAATTGACCCGTTCCTGAAATCAAGGCTACCAGCACGCCAAACCATAATTGAAATTTGGAATAGAAACCAATTTGATCAGCCGGTGGAGCAAGATTTGATTCCCCGCCAAAAAATTCAATCAACCGGTTGTAGACGGGAATGGAAGTGGGTAGCAGCACCTGAAATCCCATCAGGCAAAGGGTGGTAGCTCCCAGGAAAATCCAGAATTCACGCGAGTAAATGGAGGACTCTTTTTCGGTAGTAGGAATTTCTTTCCAGCGGATGGTGGCCAAAACGATGGCGGCAAGGGTAAAGAACAACATGTAAATCAGCAATTGACCGGAAAGGCCCAAATCCGTGAAAGAGTGTACTGAGGCATCGCCTAAAATGCCGCTTCTTGTCAGGAAAGTTGAGTAAAGGATCAGAACAAACACCGCGATGTTCAGGATAATGGCACTTTTGAGCGCGGTCTGATTATTCTTATAAATGATCATGGTATGGATGGAGGCAATCAATACCAGCCAGGGTACATACACCGCATTTTCAACAGGATCCCAATTCCAATATCCACCGAAATTCAGCGTTTCGTATGCCCAGTAGCCGCCCATTAATATTCCGAGGCCTAAAATGGCACCACCCAACAAGGCCCAGGGCAAAGCTGGTTTTATCCAGTCTGCATATTTTTTCTGCCACAGGCCAGCGATACAAAAAGCAAAGGGGACCAGCGTTAGGGCAAAACCAAGAAAAAGTGTAGGCGGATGGATTACCATCCAGTAATTCTGAAGCAGCGGATTTAATCCACTGCCGTCTTTCGGAATAAAATCCGGTTGAAGTTTGAAAATCGGATCATCCATGGCATCGCGCAACAAGATGAAAGGTGAGCTTCCTAATTTAATATTCAAGAAGGGAATAACTACCCCCAGAATCATGGAGGCCAGGAATGCCTGAACCAAACCAAACACCACCATAACGGGGGCTTCCCATTGGCGTTGGGATTTGATCAGAATAAGTCCGATCAGCGCCTGCCAGAAAATCCAGAGCAGAAAACTTCCTTCCTGACCTTCCCAGAAACAGGAGATCATGTACTGACCCGGCAGGTGGAGTGAAGAATGACTGTACGCGTAGTGATATTCGAAATAATGCTTGTAAATAATGGTAAACAGGCTGAATACAACACCGAGCACCGCTGCACTATGAGCATAGAAAGCTACCCTGGCATTTTTCAGCCATTGGTCTTTTGTTTCACCGGCAACGGAAGCAGCCTTCCAGTACGCGTAGGCGCAGATGAGCGAAGCAACGAAAGAGAGTATAACAAACAGGTGGCCCAGGTCACCAATGAAGTAGTGCATCAGGATGGAAGTAAATAAAGTGTACGATATGGTATGATGGAGTGGTTTCTAATCAAACACTCCATGGTTAAATACTGGCATTAAGTTTTTCCTCCTGATACTTCGAAGGACACTTTAACAGGATTTTGTTGGCTACAAAGGCGTTGTTTTGAAAGCTGCCTATTACCACGACTTTTTCAGAACGGGTGAAATCCGGAGGCATGGGTTCGTTGTAATAAACCTTTTGTTCCTTTTGATTCTCGTCAATCAGGATGAATGAAAAGGATAGGTTATCGGCACTCTTTTCAATTCCAACGATGTTCCCCTGATCGTCTTTCTTCAAATCGCCCACCACATGAATTTGGGTTTTGTTACCGGTGGAGGCCATTTGGTAGGCTTGGTCGAAGGTGACATATGTGCTGGCATCACCCGCGGTAACGATAATGATCCCGATGCAGGCGGCAATAACAACGATGGCAATAATGTGCGACTTCTTCATCTCCATAACTTTTTGCGGGCTTAAAGTTACAGTCAAAAACAGCGATTCTGATTAAAAAGTTGAGATTTTAACAGGTCGTTAATTCTTCTTTTCAGGCAGTTTTTTTTCGATTTGGGTAATTTTTCGGTCGAGCAGGATCAAATACCCAATCAGGCCAACAAAAATCACCAGCAGGATGGCAACCACCACATAAATTTTACCTTCTGAGCGCATGGTATCGGCCATCTCCACAGGTTGGGCAATTGCACTGATGGGCAGGGAGAATAAGATGAACTGGAATATCAGTCGGATGAATTTATTCATTTTCAAGGTTCAGTAATTTTTCGTTGATAATCCGAATCCGGATCCGCAGCGTGGCGATCCAGACCCCCAACAAGATCCAGCCGATAACAGCCGGGTAGAAAACCATTCGCATTTTGCTATCCAAATCATACATGTTGAAGCCGGGATTCCCTCCACTTCCTGGGTGCATGGAGCTGGTCATGCGCGGGATGATAAAGATGAGCGGGATCATGGCCGCAAAGGCAAAGATGTTGTATACCGCACTGAGTCGGGCTCGTTGATCTTCATTTTCAACCGAGCCCCTTAAAACAAAATAGGCGAGGTAAACGAGCAAGGAGATGGCTGCTCCGTTCTGCTTAGGGTCGCCATGCCAGGGTGAGCCCCAGGTGTAGTTGGCCCAAATCATTCCGGTAAAGATGCCGAGCAAACCAAGCAGTAAGCCGGTATTTGCATATTCCACAGCTCGGGTATCTTTTTCAAAAGACGGCTTGCGTAAGTACTGGATCGAGTAAATAGTGGAGACCAGGAAAAGAGCTACCATGCCAAACCACATGGGTACGTGAAAATATAATGCCCTAACCGTTTCGTTTACAATGTTTAATCGGGGTACGTCCATTAATAAACCACCTACAATGGTATACCCAAGTAGTACAATTGAAACGCCCTTCAACCAGGTCTTCATAATGAAAATGAGGGAAAGCTTAACTCCGCCAAATATACGGGAAGAGGAGGTACGAGGCGGCAGTGACCAGGCAATTTATTGCCAGTAAGGTAAGGAGGTCATTCGTACTTACGGACCGATCCAATCCATCAATACAATTTTTAGTCACCTTTACGGTGATCATCAGAACTGAAATGACAATCGGGAAAGACAGCACGGCCATGAGGATGTGACTGTTATTGGCTTTGGCGGCAATGCCGGAAAGTAAGGTGAGTGAGGAAGCAAAACCGATTGCCCCCAGGGCTAAGGTGAGTGCAAAGAGGGTGAAATCGGCAATAGGATTCTTCAAAAGCAAAATAAAAAGAACAAATCCTGTAAAAGAGAGAAGCAGGGTTAGGAAAGAGTTGTAAATAATTTTTGAAATAATAATTAGTTCAGGTGCAGCAATGGAGTAGTAGTAGATGTCGCGTCCCTTTTTCTCACCAATAAAGCTCTTGGCCACGGTATTGATAACTGTGAATAATATGGTGATCCAGAACAGAGCACTCCATACCAGCGGGGTGATCTGATTTTGGCGTAAGCTAAAAGTCAGGTAGCAAATGAAGGCGGTGCTGAACAGATAGAGCAATAGCCCGGAGATGACAGATTTGCGTCTGAGTTCAAGGGTTAGTTCTTTGATCAGCAGGGTTTTAAACACCGGTTTATTTTATTGTTGCGAGGTATTTGTCAAAATTCCGGAAGGCAACAATCAAATAGCTAAGTACAAGACCAATGCCCATGGCGATTAGAATAATTTTTGGAGTACTATAACTTGTGGGCTCATTAAACTCTGTAAAACCATCAATTACTTCAAAATCAGGCTGAAGGAATAGTTGTTTTTGTGCATATAGCATTTGTTCATAAATGGCAATATCTTGATTATATATATCAATTGGGTTGGTTACGGCCTTGTCACTAAGAATTACATTATTGGAACCCTGCCGACTTTGTTCAGCCATATTTTTGTAGTTGGCGTAGATAACCCGCTTTAAACTATCGAGTTTTGGCAACTCTTGCTCAAGTTTGTTCTTTCTTTCCGTAAGGGTAGTTTTATTGATTTCAATCCGCTTTCTTATGTAATCGTTATCTTTAAAGTAGCTTACCAAAGCATCTTGCAAAGGTTTTACAACGGTAGGATTGTAGGTCCGTACGGTGAATTCAAAAGCATGCCGGTTTTCGATTTCAATTCGTTGAATAACCTGCTCAATTACTTTGTCATTTTTATTATCAAACTGAGCGTTTTTGAGTTGCTCTTTCAATACTTCTAACTCGATCAGATCCGTTTCGGAAACGAAAGGTCTAGCTTCAAATTTTTCTATATTCTTAGCAAGCGAATCATTAATATTAAGTTCATGTGCTAATCCTATTGGAGACTCTTCTTCCGCCAGCAGATTCAGTTTGTCAATTGAGCTGTCAACAATCCTCATGTTCAAATATTCGGAGCTAAGTATCATGGTTGACTCATAAAATTTCTTTTTCAAAAAAGCTGAGTAAACAAATCCAACTACTCCCCCAAACAGAATCAAAAACACAAATAAGGTCTTGTTTTGAATTGGTGTTTTTCGGATCACGGCCAAAAATCGAATGATACCAAACCCAATTCGTTTAAAAAAATCGCCAATCTTGGCGAACAGAACGCCCACATCAATTTCATCCGATGCTACAGGTTTTTGAGGATTTTCCATCAATTCGAGCCGTTAAGTTGTTAGTTTTGAGGCCCGAAATTAACCATAGTACGCAGGATGTCAAAACCAGAGGTTATTCTAGTTACCGGAGCAGCCGGATTCATCGGATACCATCTGTCCTCTCGATTGTGCCACTCTGGGTACACCGTAATCGGGCTGGATAGCCTGAATGACTACTATGATGTTGGTTTGAAGAGATCCAGACTTGCTTTGCTTTTAAAGCAGAACGGCTTTACTTTTTTAGAGGCAAACCTTGCCGATAAACCTTCGATTGATTCCAGTTTCCAGCAAAACAAGTTTGATTATGTTGTTAATCTTGCTGCCCAGGCTGGCGTTCGGTATTCACTTCAGAATCCCTATGCTTATTTGGAGAGTAATCTGACCGGGTTTCTCAACATTCTGGAAGCATGCCGACATTACCCGGTCAAGCATCTGATCTATGCCTCGTCCAGTTCGGTTTATGGCGCGAATACCAGGATGCCATTTTCGGTCCATGACAACGTAGACCATCCCCTTGCCCTTTACGCTGCAAGTAAAAAAAGCAATGAGTTAATGGCTCATGCCTATTCGAATTTGTTCAAGTTACCAACAACCGGCCTTCGCTTTTTTACCGTGTATGGCCCCTGGGGTCGACCGGATATGGCGTTGTTTTTATTCACAAAAGCAATTCTGGCTGGAAAACCGATAGATGTTTTTAACTACGGTAAGATGAAGCGTGATTTCACGTATGTGGATGACATCGTTGAAGGTATTATCCGATTGATTCCAAAAGCTCCAACGGGTAATTCCAAATGGAGTAGCGAAAAGCCGGATCCGGCTAGCAGCTTTGCACCTTATAAAATTTATAACATCGGCAATAACAAGCCGGTTGACTTGCTTCACTTTATTGAAGTGCTGGAACAAAAGCTAGGCCGAAAAGCCATTAAAAACCTAAAGCCCCTACAAGATGGAGATGTTCCGGAAACGTATGCCGATGTGGAGGACCTGATGCGGGACGTTGGGTTTAAGCCATCAACCCCGATCGATGTAGGAATTGAAAAATTTGTGAACTGGTATAAGGAATACTATCAAATTAACTAAATGGACAAAATCGGAATTATCGGATTAGGATACGTGGGACTTCCCCTCGCTGTTGAGTTTGGAAAGATATTGGAGGTGGTTGGGTTTGATATAAACCAGGAGCGAATTCAAGAGCTGAAATACGGACATGATCGAACCCTGGAAGTTGATTCTGCAGAATTGAAATCCGCAACGAACCTCACGTATTCATCTAATCCTCAGAATTTGAACGCAGTGAATTACTTCATTGTAACTGTACCCACTCCGGTAGATGAATACAAAACCCCCGACCTCACTCCCCTGATCAAAGCGAGTGAAACTGTAGGTAAGGTCTTAAAGAAGGGTGACATCGTAATTTATGAATCAACAGTATATCCGGGCTGTACAGAGGAGGATTGCGTGCCGGTTCTTGAAATGCACAGCGGACTAAAATTTAATGTTGATTTTTTCTGTGGGTATTCTCCGGAACGGATTAATCCCGGAGACAAACAACATCGCCTTCCTACCATCAAGAAGGTAACGAGCGGCAGCACTCCGGAAGTGGCCGAAAAGGTTGATCAACTCTACAAGAGAATCATCAAAGCTGGAACACATAAGGCTTCATCCATTAAAGTAGCCGAAGCGGCAAAGGTGATTGAAAATTCTCAGCGGGATATCAATATCGCCTTCGTTAATGAATTATCCTTGATTTTTGAAAAGATGGGAATCGACACACACGAAGTGCTGGACGCAGCAGGCACCAAGTGGAATTTTCTCCCATATAAGCCCGGTTTGGTGGGTGGCCACTGCATTGGCGTAGATCCTTATTATCTAACCTATAAAGCAGACAGCCTAGGCTATCATCCACAGGTCATCCTGGCAGGAAGGAGAATCAATGATAACATGGGTATTCACATAGCCAACCGGGTAATTAAACTCATGACTCAGCACAATTTACCGGTTAACAAAGCTAAAATACTGGTGCTGGGAATTACGTTTAAGGAAAATTGTCCGGATATCCGAAACAGTCGCGCCATTGATGTGATTCGCGAACTACAGAGTTATAGTGCAGATGTGGAGGTGTTTGATCCGCATGCCGATGAGAATGAAGTTCGTCACGAATATGGATTGAGTTTGATTTCGAAGTTAAACAAGAAATATTCGGCAATCGTATTGGCTGTTAGCCATCAGGAATTTAAATCACTGGACTGGTCAACTATCCGCGATTCGAATACAATTGTTTATGATGTTAAGGGATTTTTGGATAAATCAATGGTAACAGCTCGGCTATAAATGCAACAGCACATACTTGTTACAGGCGGAGCTGGGTATATCGGAGCCCACACGCTGGTGGAATTAATTAATGCAGGATACCGGGTAACCGCGATTGACACGCTGGAGCGGAGTGAATTTCGCATCATTGAAGGTGTTGAAAGGATAATCAGTAAAAAAATTGATTTCCACCAAATCGATTGCCTGGATGCTGTCGCATTAAATTCAGTATTTGAACGGAATACCTTTTCATCGGTAATTCACTTTGCTGCGTATAAGTCGGTCAATGAATCGGTGGAAAAGCCTTTGCGTTATTACAAGAATAATGTTGGCTCGCTCATGACATTACTTGAGGTCATGAAGCGAAACAAGATTCGGGATCTGATTTTTTCTTCTTCTTGTACAGTGTATGGTCAACCTGATCAAATACCTGTTGATGAATCTGCTCCCTTTAAAAAGGCAGAGTCGCCTTACGGTCAGACCAAGCAAATCTGTGAGCAGATCCTTGAAAATGTTATTTCGGAGGGATTTAGAATTGTGTCCTTGCGCTACTTCAATCCTATCGGGGCACACCCCAGCGCAGAGATTGGTGAATTACCCATCGGTTCACCCAATAACCTGGTCCCCTATGTTACCCAAACGGCAGCCGGGGTTCGAGAAAAGCTGGTAGTTTTTGGTAATGATTATGATACGCCTGATGGATCTTGTATCCGGGATTTTATCCATGTCTCGGACGTGGCAATCGCTCATGTCAAAGCATTGGAATTTCTCATTAACCGAACGGAAGCATCTTTGTTTGACGCCTTCAATCTTGGTACGGGTGTTGGCGTTAGTGTTCTTGAACTCGTAAATAAGTTCATTCAGGTTACTGGAATGAAGTTACCGTATATTATTGGCCCACGCAGGCCTGGCGATGTAGAAAAAGTGTTCGCTAATCCTCAAAGGATTAATCAGGCTTTTGGCTGGAGGACGAAGTATACCTTGGAGGAGTCCTTACTTCATGCGTGGAATTGGGAAAAGAAAATTAGAAACCGCTGATATGCATAAGATACAGATGGCTGATCTGCATTCCCAGTATCTCCGGATCAAACCGGAGATTGATCAGGCTATTCAGGAAGTTTTGGATTCCACAGCCTTTATTCAAGGACCCCAGGTAAAGCAATTTGAAGAGGATTTGAAAAAATATGTCGGGTCAAAAACGGTCATAACCTGTGCCAATGGAACGGATGCATTGCAAATTGCCATGATGGCCCTGGGTTGCAAGCCAGGCGATGAGGTGATTCTGCCGGTTCATACCTATGTGGCTACGGCCGAAGTGATTGCCTTGTTGGGACTCAAACCTGTATTCACCGAAGTTGATCCCAAGACCTTTAATCTTGATGTATCACAACTGGAAGAAAAGATTACCCCCAGAACATTTGCCATAGTACCGGTTCACCTTTACGGACAGAGTGTAGATATGGAGCCATTGTTGGCGTTAGCACGTAAACATTCCATTCATGTTATTGAAGACGTGGCGCAAGCGCTGGGTGCCGTTTACACCTTTTCTGATGGCCGAAATATGCGGGCGGGCACAATGGGAACGATCGGCTGTACCTCATTCTTTCCATCTAAAAATCTGGGTTGTTATGGCGATGGGGGAGCCATGTTCACACAAGACGAAAAATTGGGTGAGAGAATCCGGATGATCGCCAATCATGGCCAGCAAAAGAAATATCACCATGATCTGATTGGAGTCAATAGCCGGCTGGACACCCTTCAGGCAGCCATACTCAGGGTAAAACTCCGGTATCTTGATGACTATGAAACAAGGAGAAGAGCGGTGGCGGACTTCTATGATCGGGAATTATCTAGCGTAAATTTTTTAACAACACCGGTTCGTGCTTCCAATTCCACTCACGTTTTTCACCAATACACAATAAGAACAAAGGGAATCAACCGCGATCAATTTAAAGAGTATTTGCAGGATAGAGGTATTCCTAGTATGATCTATTATCCGGTGCCGCTCCATCTGCAAAAAGCCTATGAACAGCCTCATTTTCCAAAAGGATCATTTCCGATAACCGAAGAATTATCTCGAACTGTTTTGTCTTTGCCCATTCATACCGAAATGACTGCGGATCAAATATCCTACATTTGTAATTCGATCAGGGAATATCCAAATGGCTGAGGTAAACTATTTTGCACACGAAACAGCGGTCATCGATGCGGACTGTGAAATAGGAGCCGGGACAAAAATCTGGCACTTTTCACATATCATGACCGGGTGTAAAATAGGCGAGAACTGCAATCTCGGTCAGAATGTAGTGGTTTCGCCCCAGGTTGTTTTAGGGAAGAATGTGAAAGTGCAGAACAATGTTTCAATCTATACCGGGGTAACCTGCGATGATGATGTGTTCCTTGGCCCCTCCATGGTTTTTACGAATGTTATCAACCCACGCAGTGCCATTAATCGCAAGTCTGAATATGCGAAAACAAGAGTAGGCAGAGGCGCTACCATTGGTGCCAACGCTACCATTGTTTGCGGACATGATATTGGAAAGTATGCCTTTATCGGGGCGGGTGCGGTGGTGACAAAACATGTTCCTGATTACGCGCTTGTGGTGGGCAATCCTGCCCGGCAATCCGGTTGGATGAGTGAGTATGGGCATAAATTGAAATTTGACAAAGATGGAAATGCACTTTGTCCGGAGAGCAATGAGCGATATCAGCTAATGGACGGGAACGTGACCAAGTTATAGTATGAAAAATTTTGCATTGATCGGAGCAGCAGGCTTCATCGCTCCACGCCATTTAAAAGCAATCAAAGAAACAGGAAACAACCTGGTTGCGGCTATGGATAAGTTTGACAGTGTGGGTATAATCGATAGCTATTTTCCCCACGCTGATTTCTTTACGGAATTTGAACGGTTTGACCGACATATTGATAAACTCAGACGTCAGGGAACTCCGTTGGATTATGTGAGTATTTGCTCACCTAATTACTTACACGATTCCCACATTCGGTTTGCACTTCGTCACCATGCTGATGCCATTTGTGAAAAGCCTCTGGTTTTAAATCCATGGAATGTAGAGGCATTGGCAGATATTGAGAAAGAAACCGGAAAACGGGTTTATACGATTCTTCAGCTTAGGTTGCATCCGGCTATTATTGCTCTGCGTAATCAGGTTCTTGCTACCCCTAAGGATAAGATATTTGAGGTTGACCTGACGTACATCACCTCGCGCGGGAAATGGTATCACCATAGTTGGAAAGGGGAAGAGTCAAAGTCGGGCGGAATTGCCACCAATATCGGGATTCACTTCTTTGATATGCTGTTGTGGATTTTCGGGTCCCTCAAGTCCTTAAAAATTGAAAAGTATGAAGCGGACCATGCTGCCGGCTATTTAGATCTCCAGCGCGCCCGGGTAAAATGGTTTCTGAGTATTAATGAAAATCATTTACCAGAGGCTGTAATAGGACAAGGAAAGCGTACCTTCCGGTCCCTTAAAATGGATGGTTCAGAGATTGAGTTCAGCGAAGGGTTTACCGATTTACATACCACCAGCTATCAGGAAATCTTAAAGGGCAATGGATTTGGCCTTCAGCAAGCGCTTCCCTCCATTGAATTAGCCCATCAAATCCGGAAAACAAATAGGGATTCGAACCTCTAAAATTGTAAATTTGCGGCTTATTTAAGTCCATGAAAGGAATTATCCTTGCAGGGGGGTCTGGAACAAGACTTTATCCCCTTACAAAAGCGGTTTCCAAGCAGCTTTTGCCAATTTATGACAAGCCAATGATCTACTACCCTTTGTCTATTTTGATGTTGGCGAACATCCGGGAGATCCTGATTATCTCTACACCCCATGACTTGCCTTTGTTTAGAGCACTATTGGGGGACGGATCTGACATAGGGCTAAAACTGGAATACCGCGAGCAGCCCTCACCTGATGGTTTGGCCCAGGCTTTTTTAATTGGTGAGACTTTTCTGAATGGAGACGCTGCCTGTTTGGTATTAGGAGACAATATTTTTTATGGCTACAATTTTTCCAAATTACTGGTTGAAGCAAGCCAACTTAAAACCGGAGCTACGGTGTTTGGTTATTATGTAAACGACCCGGAGCGATACGGTGTGGCAGAATTTGATGTGCAAGGCAATGTGTTGTCCATTGAAGAAAAGCCGAAAGAACCCAAATCAAATTATGCAGTAACGGGTCTTTATTTCTATGATAAAACAGTCGTTGAAAAGGCCAAGCAGGTGAAGCCATCCCCACGGGGAGAGTTGGAAATCACAGACTTGAATAAAATCTATCTTCAGGAAAAATCCCTAACTGTAAAATTGTTGGGTAGGGGTATGGCTTGGTTGGATACGGGCACTCATCAATCGATGTTACAAGCTTCTAATTTTATTGAATCAATCGAAGAGCGGCAGGGACTTAAAGTAGCTTGTCTAGAAGAAATAGCTTACAGAAAAGGATACATAAACAAGGAACAAATCATTGAATTGGCCAAACCCCTGCTTAAGAATCAATACGGCAAATACCTAATGAAGATTATCAATGAAAAGTTTATTCGTTAGATGAAAGTTAGTGAGACTGGATTTAATGGTTTATTGATATTAATGCCAAAAGTGATTGGAGATAATCGAGGCTACTTTATGGAATCGTACAACCAAAAGACATTACTTGAAGCTGGAATAGATATAAAATTTGTTCAGGACAATCAATCGAGTTCCTCAAGAGGGGTTTTGCGTGGGCTTCACTTTCAAAATGCTCCTCACGCACAAACCAAGTTGGTAAGGGTGCTTACAGGAACAATTCTTGATGTGGTTGTGGATTTGCGAAAGAGTGAATCAACCTTCGGAAAAAGTTATGCCATTGAGCTTTCAGACAAAAACAAAAAGCAATTGTTGGTACCTAAGGGATTTGCACATGGGTTTGTTGTATTAAGTGACCGCGCAGAGGTTTTTTACAAGTGCGATGAATACTACAACGCGCAGGCAGAAGGAGGGATTTTTTATAGTGATCCTTCTATGGGTATTGATTGGCTATTGGAGCCGAAAGATTTGATACTTTCCGGTCGTGACCAGAGTCATCCATTTTTGAGCGAAGCTAAATTTAATTTTTGAGATGAAGAACATATTAGTAACCGGGGGTGCCGGTTTTATTGGGTCGAACTTTATTCCCTTCTTTTTGGAAAAGAACAAGGATTACTATGTTATTAATCTGGATTTATTAACCTATGCTGGTAATTCTGATAATTTGAAAGAGGTTGAAGGGAATGCCCGGTATACCTTTGTGAAGGGCGATATTTGTGATCGTGCCTTAGTAGAATCGCTCTTTGAGAAATTCAACATATCTGGCGTTATTCACTTTGCGGCAGAGTCGCACGTAGATAATTCCATCTCAAGCCCTGAAGCATTTATTCACACAAATATCAACGGCACCTTTACCTTATTGGACGTGGCGCGCAGGCAATGGATGAGTGCTCCGTTTGAAGTAAAGAGTGAAAAAAATGGCAATCGGTTTTTACATGTTTCTACTGACGAAGTATATGGATCATTAGGAAGCGAAGGCTTATTTACAGAAGCAACTCCTTATGCACCAAATAGCCCATATTCTGCCTCCAAGGCGAGTAGCGATTTGATCGTTCGCAGCTATTTCCATACCTATGGGATGAATGTAGTGACCACTAATTGTTCGAATAATTATGGTCCCAAGCAGCATAATGAAAAATTGATACCCACCATTATTCGCAAAGCATTATCAGGACAGCCAATTCCGATTTATGGAGATGGATTGAATGTACGTGATTGGCTATATGTGTTAGATCATGGCAAAGGAATCGACCTGGCATATCATAAGGGCAAGGCGGGTGAAACTTATAATATTGGCGGAAGAAACGAACGCACCAACAAAGAGATCGTAAATACAATTTGTGAGATTCTGGATGCAAAACGTCCCAGGGCAGATGGAAAATCTTACAAACAACAAATCACTTATGTAAAAGATCGGGCAGGCCATGATAGACGTTATGCCATCGATGCGACTAAAATTGAAACGGAATTAGTCTGGAGTGCGGATGAGAATTTTGAAAGCGGGATTTTAAAAACCATTTCATGGTATTTGGGTGGCAAGTGATACCTTTGCAATAAATAATCTCTAAAAATGTTAAATGGTAAAAGTGTTTTAATTACAGGAGGAACCGGTTCTTTTGGTAAGATGTTTACCAAATTGATTTTGAAGAAATATCCTGATGTCAAAAGGTTGGTAATTTTTTCACGTGATGAACAAAAGCATTATCAAATGGAATTGGAATATTCTGAGAGAGTATATCCGGTTCTACGATATTTCATCGGGGATGTAAGGGAGGAAAACAGATTGGTAAGTGCTTTTGAGGGAATAGATGTGGTGATACATGCTGCAGCAATGAAGCATGTTCATCTTGCTGAATATAATCCGATGGAATGCGTTAAGACAAATATTCTTGGCGCTGAAAATGTAATTCGTGCCGCAATAAAAGCTGGAGTTAAGAAAGTCGTTGCCCTGTCTACTGATAAAGCTGCTGCGCCTATAAATTTATACGGTGCAACAAAGTTAGCATCAGATAAACTTTTCATTGCAGCAAATAATATACGTGGGAAAAGGGATATAATCTTTTCAGTAGTTCGTTATGGTAATGTGATGGGCTCTAACGGATCTGTAATGCCGTTTTTTTTAAAGAAGCGTTCAGAAGGAGTACTGCCAATAACAGATAGGCGAATGACTCGTTTTAATATTTCTCTGGAAGAGGGTTGCGAAATGGTATTTTTTGCTATTGAAAAGGCCTGGGGTGGAGAAATTTTTGTTCCCAAGATACCCTCTTACAAAATTGTAGATGTTGCAACAGCTATTGCGCCAGATTGCAAGCAGATTGAAGTGGGAATCAGGCCAGGAGAGAAGCTTCATGAAGAAATGATAACCGTATCAGATTCTTATAACACTTTAGATTTGGGTAAGTATTATGCGATTTTACCTCAACAGCCAATATTTAATGTTGAAGATTATAAAATGCATTTCAAGGCTCAGAATGTTCCTCAAGGGTTTAGTTATAATTCGGGTAATAATGACCAGTGGGAAACAGTTGAAAATTTAAGAGTATTAATAAACAAATATGTGGATCCAAATTTTGAAATTATATCCAAATGATTAGACCAATACCTTATGGAAAGCAATCAATATCAAAAGACGATGAGTTGGCTCTAGTTGATGCCCTTAATTCAGAATTTCTAACACAAGGGCCAAAAGTTTATGAATTTGAATCAAAATTTGCGGATTATGTTGGAAGTAAATATGCAGTTGCAGTTTCAAATGGAACGGCTGCTCTTCATTTATGTACACTTGCACTCGGAGTAAATTATAATTCGAATGTAATTACAACACCTATAACATTTGCAGCCTCAGCTAATTGTGTCTTGTATTGCGGTGGTAAAGTACATTTTGCAGACATTGATTCATCTTCAGGCGTAATTGATATTGGATCAGTGATAAAACTGCTTGAATCAAAGCCGGAGGGTTATTTTCATGGTTTGATTCCTGTTGATTTTGCTGGTTATCCAGTCAATTTAGAGGAGTTTAGGAAAATAGCTGATCAATATGGTTTGTGGATAATTGAAGATGCATGTCATGCCCCAGGTGGTTTTTTCACCGATTCAGCCTCAAAACAACAACGTTGTGGAAATGGAAATTATGCAGATTTGGCAATATTTTCATTTCACCCTGTCAAACATATTGCCACTGGCGAAGGTGGAATGATTACCACCAATGATGAGCAGCTTTATAAAAAGCTTTTAAAACTGCGAACACATGGAATAACCAAGGAACCTTCATTACTTGAAAAAAATGAAGGTGGATGGTATTATGAAATGCAAGAATTAGGTTTTAATTACAGAATACCTGATATCCTCTGCGCCCTTGGGATTTCACAATTGAAAAAGGCCGAAAGAGGCCTTTCAAGGAGAAAGGAAATTGCAAGAAAGTATGATGAGGCATTTAAAGGATATAAATCAATCAGAAAATTTGAGAACCAACAAAACTTAGATAGAAAAGGAATACAACATGCTTATCACCTTTATATAATTAGAATTAAAGACCGATTAGAACTTTATAATCATCTAAGGTTAAATAATATTATAGCGCAAGTCCATTATATTCCTGTTTATAGTATGCCTTATTACCGAAATAATGGTTATCATGATGTGCGTTGTATTGAGGCTGAGTCTTACTACAGCGAATGTTTGAGTCTTCCCATATATCCTTCTCTATCAGATACTGAGCAAAATTTTGTAATTGAAACAATCTTAAATTTTATTAATAAAAAATTATGAGTTTAAATACACAAGAACATTTTTGGAGTGGTGACTTCGGCAAGAACTACACAGATAGGAATAGTCGACATAGTGATGAATTTAACAATGCTTATGAGGTTTGGTATGGAATCTCAAGGACAAAAATGAATCAAACATTTTTAGGCTCTATACCAAAGGATATTAAAATTCTTGAAGTAGGCTGCAACACAGGTATGCAATTATCTGAGCTTCAATCTGAGGGATTCACTTCCCTATACGGTATTGAACTTCAAGATTATGCTGTCCAAAAAGCTAAAGAGTATACAGAGGGAATTAATATCATTCAGGGATCTGCATTTGATATTCCATTTAAGGATAATTTCTTTGATTTGGTATTTACAAGTGGTGTGCTTATTCATATTTCTCCTGATAATCTTTCTAAAGTGTTTTCTGAAATGTATCGTTGCTCTAAAAAATACGTTTGGGGGTTTGAATATTACTCAGATGATGTAACATCAATAAACTATCGTGGAAATGAAGGTTTCTTGTGGAAAGCAAACTATGGAAAATTATTGCGCAGTCAGTTTTCCAATTTAGAACTTATCAAAGAAGAGAAGTACCCATATATCACACAGGCTGAAAAAGGCAATGTTGATTTCATGTATCTTCTTGAAAAGAGAAATGCCTAAGGTTGGTATAATAACACAAGCAAGAATGACCAGCACACGGCTGCCTGGTAAAATTTTACTGTTCTCCGGTGGAAAAATAGTTCTACATCATCACATCCATCGACTTCAATGGAGCGGTTTGCCAGTTTTTGTTGCAACGACAAATAATCAATCAGATAAACCTGTTGTCGATTTTTGTACAGCCAACAATTTTTCGTATTTCCGCGGTGATGAGTTCAACGTCCTTGAGCGATTCACATTTTGTGCGCGTATGCACGAACTTGATACGATTATTCGAGTCACTTCTGATTGTCCGCTTATTGATGGAAATATTATCGCAGAGGGACTTGATAAATATCAGCAGCTAAGAAATGATAAAATTTATTATTCCAATTGCATACAGAGAACCTATCCGCGAGGCCTTGACTTCGAAATCTTTTCACGTCAGCTTCTTGAAGATGCTTATGAGAATGCAACACTCGAAGCCGATAAGGAGCATGTAACGCCATACATAAACCAAAATCGATCTGGCAGTGTCGTGCTAGAGCACCACACATCGCAACCGGATTACAGTGACTTGCGCTGGACTTTAGACACACCGGATGACTGGACACTCCTTGATTCGCTATTGCAAAAATATAACGCTGGGAATCTTCGCTATGAAGATATTATTGCAATATTAATTAAGAATCCAACTTTAAAAGCATTAAATACCCACGTTAAACAAAAAGAAGTAAACTTATGAAGTACTGTACTCGTTGCGTAATGCCAGACACGAAGCCAGATTTGTTTTTGGATGAAGAAGGTGTGTGTAACGCCTGCCGTAGCTTTGAAAGGAGAAAAGAGATCAATTGGGAAACTCGAAAAAGAGAATTTTTTGAAGTCGTAGATCGCTACCGTTCAAAAGATGGAAGTAGCTGGGATTGCATTATTCCGGTCAGTGGTGGAAAAGACAGCACTTATCAGGTGTTAAAAGTCCTTCAGCAAGGTTTGAATCCATTGTGTGTAACAGCTACAACCTGTCATCTTTCTGATATTGGAAGGAAAAATATTGAAAATATTAAAAGCTTTGGTGTTGATTACATAGAGTTCTCGCCAAACATTAATGTTAGAAGAAAATTGAATAAAATCGGTTTAACACAGGTTGGAGATATTTCCTGGCCGGAGCATGTTGGGATTTTCACCATCCCAGTCAGGGCAGCAGTTGAATTCAACGTACCTTTGATAGTTTGGGGTGAGAATTCGCAAAATGAATATGGTGGCCCGGCATCTGCAAGCGAGAATAACGTTTTAAACAGGAGATGGCTTGAAGAATTTGGTGGCCTTTTAGGATTGCGCGTCTCTGATCTGATCGGTATGGAAGGCATTGAAAAACGTCATTTGATTCCATATAGCTATCCCAAGGATGAGGAACTATCAAGAGTCGGAGCAACGGGAATATTTTTAGGATATTATTTTCCTTGGGATGGCTATAGCAATGCTCTAATTGCGCAGGCGAATGGCTTTGTAACAAAAAGCACTATAGTTGAAGGTTCAGTTGTCAACTATGAAAACCTAGACAATTGTCAGACAGGAATTCATGATTATTTCAAGTTTCTGAAATTTGGATTCGGTCGCGCAACCGATATTACGTGCTTACATCTTCGAAGAGGAAGAATAACCCGTGAATTTGCAGTCGACTTTGTAAATAAGCATGATGGGAAATTTCCGTGGACATATCTTGATGTATCGATCGAAGATATTTTAGGCCCTTTAGACATTACCTTAGATGACTTTATAAAAGTGTGCGATCGCTTCACTAACAAGAAAATTTTTCAAACCGATGCCCGTGGCAACCTAATCAAAGATAAACGTGGAAATCTGAAGAAAATTAAATACGCAGAGTAAAATGAGTGTACTTATTATAGACTATGGCATGTGCAATCTGGGTTCTGTGAAGAGGGCATTTGAAGAGTGTGGCGCGACTGCGTTTATCAGCGATAACCCCAGAGATGCAGAGATAGCATCACACCTTGTTTTACCAGGTGTAGGCGCATTTGGAGATGCAATGAGAAACATAACGGCAGCTGGTTGGCATTCTGCACTCCGCAAATATACCTTAGAGTATAAAGTGCCCTTGCTGGGAATATGTCTTGGTATGCAACTTTTAGCCGAAAAGGGATTTGAAGGAGGCGAACACACTGGTTTAAGTTTGATTGAGGGCGAAGTAATGAAAATTTATAATTTAGAATCATCAAATAAATTTCGTGTGCCGCATATCGGATGGAATGAGATTGATAAAAAAAAAGATCATCCATTGCTGGCAAAGCTGGAACCATCCACTGATTTTTATTTTGTTCATAGCTATTTCTTTAATGCAAGGAAGTCAGAGAATATTCTGACTACAACGCATTATGGGCTCGACTTTCCTTCAATCGTGAGTAATGGCAACATTATGGGAGTTCAATTCCATCCAGAAAAGAGTTCAAGAGCCGGATTCCAGATTATCAAAAATTTTCTAAGTATAAACTGATGTTAAAAGCTCGCGTGATTCCTACCATCCTTTGGAAAGATTTCGGAATTGTAAAGGGAGTCGGATTTAATAGCTGGAGAAGAGTAGGGTCATTATTGCCTGCTATTAAAGTGTATAATACGCGACAAGTTGACGAATTGATTATCGTTGATATTACTGCAACAGAGCAGAATCGAGAACCGGATTATGAGGTGATTGATGAAATTGCCGATGAGTGTTTTGTTCCCCTCACTGTTGGCGGAGGTGTTAAGACTATCGACCATATCAAGAAGTTGTTGCGCGCTGGTGCTGACAAAGTTGCGATAAATAGTGCTTGCTATGAAACGCCAGAGCTTGTCTCAAAAGGTGCCAATCTCTTTGGTACGCAGTGCATTGTCGCTAGCATTGACATACTGAGGAAATCGGATGGCAGCTATGAATGCTATAAAGACAGCGGGAAAATTGCAACCGGAAAAGACCCAGTTAAATGGGCCAAAGAAATGGAACAAAGAGGTGCAGGTGAGCTATTAATCACCTCAATAAAAAACGATGGAGCAATGGTTGGCTATGACATTGAGATTATCAGAAGGGTCTCAGACGAAGTAGGCGTGCCAGTGATTGCATCAGGCGGGGCAAGTAATTATGCGGACATGTATGAGGCATTGAACTCTGGACATGCATCTGCGGTTGCTGCTGCTAGTATTTTCCATTTTACAGAACAGACACCCCTAGAGGCGAAGCGTTTTCTCGAAGGAAAGGGTATTTTAGTCAGGAGGTTTTGATCCACAAATTGAAAAAGGGCAGAATCGTATTTCGTGTGGATGGCAACAGTGCTATCGGTATGGGGCATATTTCAAGATGCATGGCTTTAGCGCAAGTGCTGAAAGAGTACGATATCCAATTTGCTATCCGCAATCCAGATGATTTCGTGAAAGATTCGCTTCGTGCTATTGGTGCAGTATTACTTCCTTTAGATTCTGACGATAAGGTAGGTGGTATAGAATTTGCAAGCCTTCTTTCCAACGATGATATTGTCGTTTTGGATGGCTACTCATTTACCACTGATTATGAAAAACTAATTAAAGAACACGCTGGAGCTTTAGTTACAATCGATGATATTCCTTCACGTCATTTTGTCGCTAATGCTGTCATCAATTTTTGCGGGGCGATCGATCCTAAAGCCTATTCTCGAGAATCCTATACGAAGATTTGTTTTGGCTCTGACTATATATTCTTGCGACAGCCATTCCTGAGTAGGCCAGTTGTTAAACAACCGACAGGTAACCGAATCCTTTTAAATATGGGTGGCGCTGACGCGAACAATCAGACTATGATTGTGCTAAACGAAATATTGCCATCAGCACTGGGCATCCCAATTGATGTGGTAGTCGGTCATACGTATGCGTTTTTCGATGAACTTAAGGCAGTTGCGGATAAGCATCACCAAATTATCCCACATAGAGGATTGTCCGCCCATAAGATGTTTGAAGTGATGGCAAACTGTAATATTGCAATATTACCGCCAAGCACCGTTGCCTTGGAATTTCTAAGTACAGGTGGACAGCTGTTTCTCAAACAGACAGCCGATAATCAGACATGCATTAAGCAGTATTTAATCACCCGACAGTTTGCGTTTGATTATAGCCATTGGGACTTCTTTGTTAGCGATATAAGTCAGTCGCGATTTAGACCTAAAACGTTGAACTTTGACTCGTCCAACAAGTCCGTCCATGCACTTTTTAATTCGCTTCGCTACTATGCCCGGTTGCGTCTGCGGCTAGCCATGGAACAAGATGCGCGATTGATTTATGACTGGGCAACCGATGTTGAAGCGAGGCAATATGCTTATGATAAATCAGAGATTTCCTGGGACAATCATTTGAAATGGTTTGCTGCAAAGTTAGAAAGCAATAAATGCAATTACTATATCGCTGAAATTGAAGAATTTCCCATTGGGCAAATACGGTTCGATTTTTCCGATGAAGAGGAAGGGATTGCAATTATCAGCTATTTGATCGACAAATCTTGGCGCGGAAAGGGACTCAGCGTTTCGTTGCTGACAAAATCTATTCAGCAATTATCGGTTGCAAAGCGGGTAAAAAAAATAGTAGGTTTTGTGCAAAATGCTAACATCGCCTCTATTAAGGCGTTTACACGAGCAGGTTTTACAATACACCCAGCAGAGAAATATCCGGATTCAAGTAAATTTGAACTTTCGTTGAAAAACCAATATGAGTAATAATATCAAAATCGAAAATTTCGTGATTTCTCAGTCAAATCGGCCATTCATTATAGCAGAAATGTCAGGAAATCATAATCAGTCATTGGAGCGTGCTCTTGCAATTGTGGATGCGGCAGCGGATGCGGGGGCTCATGCCATCAAACTGCAAACCTACACGGCAGATACAATGACGGTGCGTGGGGCATATAAAATAGAAGATAGCAACTCTTTATGGAACGGCCGGGAATTATATGATTTATATCGAGAAGCATATACTCCATGGGAGTGGCATACCCAAATATTTAAGAAAGCGCAAGAGCGCGGGCTAATTGCTTTTAGCTCACCATTTGATGAAAGTGCAGTCGATTTTTTGGAAAAGTTAGGCGCGCCATTGTATAAAATCGCCTCCTTTGAAAATACTGATCATACACTGCTCAGACGTGTTGCCAAAACGGGGAAGCCCATTATTATGTCAACTGGTGTGAGTACCATTGCCGACATTTTTGAATCCGTGCAGGTGCTAAAAACTTATGGATGTAAGGATCTTGTTTTGCTGAAATGCACAAGTACCTATCCGGCCAGTCCAGAAAATACCAATCTTCTCACAATTCCAGTGCTTCAACAAATATTCAGTGATTGCGTAATAGGTTTGTCTGATCATACGATGGGTGTGGGTGCCTCTGTTGGGGCGGTGACGCTGGGGGCAAGAGTAATCGAAAAACATTTTACTTTAAAGCGAGCTGATGGAGGCGTGGATAGTGCTTTTTCATTGGAGCCGGACGAGCTCAAATCCCTTGTTATCGAAAGCGAACGCGCATTCTTAGCTTTAGGCATTCCTGAATTTGGAGTAATTAAAGCTGAAGATAAAAGCAAAAAATTCAAGCGGTCGGTCTACGTGGTTGAAGACATCAAGAATGGTGATTTATTCACCAAAGAAAATTTGAAAGTAATCAGGCCTGGTGATGGATTAGAGCCCCGCTTTTATGATCAACTTTTAGGCAAAAAGTCTAATCGGAATATTGCCAAAGGAACCCCAATGAGTTTTGACTTACTTTTTTGATAATTAGGGGTCGTCTGAAGCGATAGGTTGTAGATAAAATTATTCAAGGGATTAAGCAAAGCAGTTTACTTTATGGATTACCTTGAAAGAATTTTAAAGCACCCTTCTTTAAAGATTTACATAAGCAGTATTTCCATCAGGGCACTCACCATTGCAGCAAAATTTGGTCTGACATTTTTTCTCGGCAAAGAATTCCCGGATGCATTTTTGGGCGAGTATGGGCTTTTTACAACAAGCATTTTACTGTGCTATTTTATTTTATGCTTTAGTTTTGATAGTTATGGATTGCGAGAAGTAATCACAATGCCAGTTGATCGGCAACTCTCTTACATTCGAAACATATTCGTTTTCTATGGCATTGCATATTTAATTGTTTTACCCATCACCTTTTTGATTTTTCATTTTGGATTACTGCGCAGTGACCTAATTATTTATTTTTTGATACTTCTTTTTTTAGAAACAATCAATCAGGCGTTTTTTGCACTCTTCACCATCTTACAGCGTCCCACAATTGCAAACATAACCTTGTTTTTTAGCCAAGGTCTTTGGATTATAATTGTATTTTTGCTTTGGATTATAACACCACTCAAATTTTCTTCCTTCGAAAGTTTTCTCACTGCATGGATTTTAAGCAGTGTAATAGCTAGTTTCTATTCTGCTTATAAAGTCAATCAGATTTATCGAAACAATCCACTTGACCAATCAATAGATTGGAGTTGGATTAAAGCCGGCTTATCGGTTTCCTTAGTATTTTTCTTAACCACAATTTCCTACAAACTTATAGAGTTTACTGATCGTTATGTTATCGAATTGCACCTGGGCACTGCTAAATTGGGCATTTATATCTTTTTTAGCCAGATAGCTAACCTCATCAATACCGCCATTAATGTTGCTGTAATTATTATTCTTTATCCAAGATTGATTGAAAGTCACTTAAAAAATGACATGATCTCATTCCAAATGTTTAAAAACAAAATGTATACAAGAGTATTGGCATTAGGTATTCTCATTGGAATTGCTGAAGTAGTGATGATTCATCCCCTAATGAAATTTCTCAGCAAGGAATCATTTGCGGCTGAAGTTCGTGTACTTTATATTTTGATTTGCAGCAATATCGTAATGAATCTCTCCTTTATTCCCCATTATTGTCTTTATGCCTTTAAGCAAGACACCATACTATTAAAGACAACACTTTCAGGCGCGATTTCAAGTATCTTGCTCAATTTCATTCTTATTCCATTATGGGGCCTTCCGGGTGCTGCGCTTGCAAGCCTGTCTAGTTTTGGCATCGTCTTGATGACAAAGTCCTATTTTTTAAAAATGACTTTGGCTAAAAGATAAAAGCACCGCTGTTAGGAGTATTTTTTTTCTAATTTTGCTAAAGATTGTAAAACTATATAACGTATGAGTAATCGGGAGAAATTCGAAAAGCACGGATGGATTATCTTCAAGGATTTTTTTGATGAAGAGCAAAGTGCACAAATAAGAGACGCAACGGAGCGCAGTATAAAGGAAGACCTTCGGGGCGATTTGTTGTGTAATCCGTATCTAAAAGGATTGACCGTGCTCAACCCCAGAATAGTTACTCTGGTGAAGGAATTGCTACAGGGCGATCCGATTTACATTGGCGATAGCACTATCTCATTTAATGATACGGTCATGTCTTTGCATAAGGATAACCCCGATAAAAGTAATCCTAGTGCTCCAGATTGGGGGTCAACCTACACCATTCTTAGAATGGGAATCTATTTGCAGGATTACACAAAGTATTCCGGTGGCCTTATCCTGCGCGACAAGTCACACAAAACCATTTCACGCTGGTCAGGAAAAATTGTTAATGTAAAATCAAGTCCGAGAGATTTGATCATTTGGAATTTAAGGACAACACATTCCGGAAATGCAAAAGTGCTTCGAAGTTTTCCAAACGTTGACTTAAACCCATATTTATGTAAGTTAATCCCGAAAAGTCAATTTCTCGACACACCACAAAAGCGGGAGGCATTATTTATTTCCTATGGACTTGATGATCAACACATGAAGCGCTATATCGCTTATCTAAAAACAAGAAAATATTCGGTGAATAGATGGAGAAGTATGAAAATGGAGTCGAGCGATGTAGAACATGCTAAAAAAATGGGGTTACAAATCTGGGATATGTCTGGACAAGCCTCTCAGATAGATGATTCAACGGTTTATGAAAAGCATGTGGAGATGAAATTTTAAATTAAGGATTTCTGTGTGGATCGGAATTCCAATTATTGTTTTCCTTAAGCACATCAATAAATAGCTCTTCTCTCTGCTTCATGTTTTCTAAATAATATGGAAAGCAAGCTTAAGGAACTTCATGAGGACCTGCCCAGAACCAGGCTGTATTATAAAGACTACAACCTGTTGTTTTTATCTCAGGTTTATATTGCCGAATTCTGTTTTGGCGTATATAAACATGATAGTATAATAAATGTCGTTAAACGATTTAGTCTTGATAACCTTGCTAAATTATTTATGGGCAAACTCAAAAGGCCTTTTTCTTCTACAGGTTCGATTGAGAGCGACTTTGTGTTTGTAAGCGATGTCTACAATAGAGCGGTAATTGAAGCTTTGAATATTGTCTATAGGGCCTTTGAAAAGGAGAAGTCGATTACGATTTACACTGATCCACGATTGCGCCAGTCCGGAGGCCAGGATGTAAACCTTTTTGATGGCCTTACGCTGAAAGTTCTATTAGTGGTCATCAGAGATTCTTTTAAGATATTGGTTGCGGCATTTCACCACAGGGAGGATCTAATGGGTATCCACAAAAAGTATGGTGTATCACTCATATTGCTATTACTTAACCTCTTCGACTCTATATTAATGGTAAATATCAGTGAGGCAATCTTTGCAAAGATGAAGACCTCAAAAATAATTCTGATGAGTGATGTGCATAAGGTGTCAAGAATAATGGTATTGCTAGCAAAGTCCAAACAGATTTATTCATTTGTTGTACAACATGGGGCGACCATTGGAGAGGAGGGTTACCTGCCTGTAATTGCCGATAAAATTTTAGTTTGGGGACCAGCCTCTAAGGCTTGGTTTTTATCATATGGGCAACCGGAAAGTAAAATTGAGATTGTTGGGTGCCCCCGATTGGATTCAGAAAGATTTGAAAAGAACCAATATAAACCCATCAAAACTTTGCAGAAAGCACTGATTGTATTGAGTGACATCCTTGTCGAAAAGAAATATTTGGAAGTGGTGCGCGATGCCCTGGCGACACATAGTGATATTGAGGTTACTATTAAACTTCATCCGGGAGGAGCAGTTGATTACACTTTTATACCAGAGACTATTTTTAAAAATTCAGGGATTTCATTTAAGGTACTTCGATTTGAAAATATTAAGGACCTATTAAGGAATACTGATTTTGTTTTTGTAACAAATTCAACGGTTGGTATGGAAGCGATTATTTATTCAAAACCTCTATTTCAATATAAGTCAAATGAATTATTGGATTACACTATGGATTACGAGGCATTCAACTGTTCCCATATATTCTCCACCTCTCAGGAAATAAAACGCTTATTAGATACCCCCGAATTGGTTTTTTCGAAAGTTGTTAATTATTCAGACTTTGTTTCACATTATTTTTTTGAGCTAGATGGAAACTCGGCCGAACGTATAAAAAAATATATTGAAGCGTATTCATAATCGGTAATCAATGTATTCTTACAAATCCAAGCTATACATTTATATTCTTCTACTATCAATACTGATAGTTGTTTATGGCACAACAGTTATCTCCACAATTGTTGGTTTTATTCTAAATGAACTCTACTTTGATAAAATAAATGTAATTGCAGCTGCTTCGGGTTTATTATTTGTCATACTAAGCGCTCTGAGTCTGACTTCATCAAGAATTTATTTTACCCTGCTCGTTTTTCAAATTATTGCGTTCCCATCAGCTGTTGATAATTTTATTCCGGGTGTTTACTTTGGAAGCAAATCAGAGTTGCATGCAAGTATTACACCTTTATTTACCCATATCGATATTTTTATTCTGTTAGGAATAATAAGAGGAGTTTTGTCAAAAAACCGACTGATCCTGATTGATAGCAACCTTCTTTTGGTTTCTGTTTTAGTTCTTTTTTTATCTTCTATTGTCAATGCCTTTTATTCTACAGATGCACAAGATTTTTTTTTAATTGTGTCGGGATTTATGCATTTACGTTATTTAATAGGTTTATACATCCTATTTTCACTATACGACCCCCACGCATTTACCAAGCAATTTATTTTAGGACTAATCATTTCTGTTGTCTTCCTTTTTTGCGAGGCTATTGTCTTTACAAATCTCAATAACCTCGACAGACTCACTAGCGGATCGCTGGGAAATAATACTTTTGGAAATATTATCGCTTGTCTAACGGTATTTTTTTATTTTATATCAATAAAGACTAAGTCAATTGTATTTCGACTTCTGTTAGTGGTAGTTATACTAATCGGTGTGGTCACTGTAATATTTTCGCAGACAAGAATGGCATTGCTGGCTGGCTTTGTTCTATTTTGCGTTGTCACCTTTTATTTAAACAGAAGTGCTTTTCGAACGATTTTGTATCTAACAGTTTTTTTTATCGTTCTGGGAATTTCTTTCATTTACCTTGACGCTTTTAGTAGTAATCTTGGCCAGCGATTTGATATAATAAAAGTGTTTTCGAAAATAGAATTGAATTTTCCGGGTTCCGGCAGGGATATTATTGAAATGGAACTTACCCCAGAAACTGCCTCGATATTAACGCGATTGCAACTTTACAAGACCTCCTTTAGCATGATAACGGCCAATCCATTTTTTGGAATTGGTTCAATGCGGTGGGATTACTATAAAGCTGAATACGGTTTTAACGAGAAGGTGTTGCTGGATACACACAACGGCTATCTTGCCATCATTTCACAATTTGGCATTTTCTCAATTATCTTTTTGTATTTCATTTATCTTCGCCCCCTGGTCATTTTAAGAAGGATTCGATTTTTGGACGAGACTGGTTTTTATTTGATTCTGATATCCATAGGCATGGCCATTTGTGATTTAACAAATGCTGGAATTTACAAGCACCAGGTATTTGGATTGCTTTGCCTGAGCACCATAGTTCTTATTCACCTTTCGTATAGAAATAAATTTGTACAAACAGTATGATTAGGAGTAACCCGAGTGACGAGACCTGCATGTTATGCGGATCAAAAACAATTTCCCGATTTTCTGCAGGACCCTTAGATTATTGCCTTGATAAAAGTTTTTCTATCAACCAATGCTTGGGTTGTGGTCTTGGAAAAACGAAAGAGGTAAAAAGCGAGGATTTGAATATGGTCTATGAAGACGGTGCTTATGACCCAAAAGAGAATCTGTCTCATAAGTTGTTACGGCCAATGTTGAATTTCGTTGAGTCATTTAAGCTTGCTTACCTCCACCAAACACAAGAAAAGGAGGGGGCTCTTCTTGAAATTGGAACCGGCAAGGGTAATTTTTTAAAGATCGCATTAGATTCCGGATACGATGCGGTAGGGATTGAGCCTTCTACCAGAAGTTACAACATTGCCAAAGCAAAACTGGGAGACCGCGTTTTTCACTGCACGTTAGAGCAAGTAACAAACAATAGTCAGCTTAATAAAGAGTATGATCATATCTTTTTGTGGCATGTTTTTGAGCATTTAAATGATCCAGAAGGCGCGGTGAGTATCATGAAAGCATTACTCAAGCCGACCGGAACGTTAATCATTGCAATTCCTAATTTTTCAAGTAACCAGGCAAGAATAGGCGGCAAAAATTGGTATCATCTTGATCCTCCGCGGCATCTTTCACACTTCACACCTGAATCTATTAAATTACTTCTTGATCGTAATGGTTTGCGGATTAAGTGTATTTATTTTGATTCATTTTTTCAAAATTTTCTAGGGGAAATTATAACTATTGGCAATCTCGTTTTACCACACAAGAATATTTTACTCAACTTTCTAAGACGTAATAAGTTTTACTTTATTAAAAAGAGTTTGAGAAGCAGAATTTTAAATCTTATAGCATTCATCCTCCTGACATCAATTTTAATCATTCCGGTTCTCTTATTGACCTGGGCCAACCAAGCCATGGGTAAATCAGGAACCATGATTGTGGTGTCGGAAGGGAAGACAAAGTGAGACTAGATTTTTACGATTCGTTTTATGAAAATAGGAATAATTGGAACACGTGGAATCCCCAACAATTATGGTGGATTCGAGCAATTGGCAGAATACTTGTCGAAAGGACTAGTTGAACGAGGTCATCAAGTGATCGTATATAGCACACATAATCATTCTTATAAGGAAAGCATTTGGAACGGAGTTCAATTAATTCATAAGTACAATGCGGAAGTACATTTGGGAACCTTCGGTCAGTTTATCTATGATTTACTATGCATTTTAGATTCAAGAAGGCGAGACTTTGATATAGTGCTTCAATTGGGTTATACAAGTAATTCAATATGGGGCTGGTTGTTACCTAGTTCAGCCAGGATATTTACAAACATGGATGGACTCGAATGGAAGCGAACAAAATATAGCCGACTGGTCCAACATTTTCTAAGATATGCTGAGAAGTTGGCTGTAAAAACAAGCGATTGTTTAATTTCCGATTCGATAGGTATTAAAAAATATCTATTGGACAAGTACAATCGGAATTCAGAGTTCATTCCATATGGCACACATGAGTTTAATGCTCCAAATATAGATATACTCACTGGATATGGATTAGCCCCAACTTCATACAACATGCTTATTGCACGAATGGAACCCGAGAATAATATTGAGACAATTTTGAATGGGGTAGTCGGATCATTAAGTGAACGCAAGTTTTTGGTTATAGGAAATTGTAAGACCAATACATTTGGCCGACATCTACTTTCTAAGTTTAGCAATGATCAAAGAATTTATTTCTTAGGCGCTATATATGACATTGAAATATTGAACAACCTAAGATATTTCTCAAATATCTATTTCCACGGCCATAGTGTTGGTGGTACAAACCCATCCCTACTAGAAGCAATGGCATCAAACAGTCTTATTTGTGCACATCAGAATCCTTTCAATGAATCGGTACTTGGACGGGAAGCATTTTATTTTTCGAGCAGTATTGACGTGTCCAAAATTATTGATTCAAGTGTTGACAAGAATGCTTCCACTTTTATGACCAGAAATCTTATGAAGGTTAGGGATTCATACAGTTGGGATAAGATTGTGTCTGATTATGAAAATCTCTTTACATCTTAATATCTTAAAATGTTCGCCAATAAGTTGACAAGAGAAGGGATTAGGACTTCAATCTTTTCATTACTCGTTTTCTCGTTGCCTTTCTCCAAAGGATTAACCAATGTTGCAATTATTTTGGCTGTCCTTAATTGGGTGCAGGAAAGTAGCTTAATTGAGAAGTGGGTAAGGCTGAAAAGTAATCGACACTTCCTATTGTTCATTTCTTTTTTCTGTCTTACTGTTATCGGACTTTCTTATTCCGAAAATTTTGAGCAAGGCCTTTTTATTCTTGAGAAACGGATACCACTTCTTGTGCTACCCTTGATTATATTTTCTTCAACAGCCATTTCAAAGACAGAGATTCGGATAATTTTTAAGACGTTGGTTTTGGCTTGCTTACTAGCCTCATTGATTTGTCTTGGGTATGCATTTTATCGAAATTATAAAGAGGGACATACACTGTCCTATATCTACAATGCTTTGGTGAATGGTATACATTTGCCTGGTAGATATGATTACCTCAATTATTATTATTTCACAAATTACTTTTTTGTAGAGCCATTGCGGATTCATCCAACCTATTTCGCCTTGTATATCCTATTTTCAAGTTGCCTTGTAATATGGCTGTTGTGGGACAAGAATAAACTTGAGAGTGGCATAAGTATTTGGATAGTTTTGCTGTTGTTATATAATGTAATAATAATTGTTCTGCTGGCTTCGCGTGTGCAACTTTTTTTGCTGATCCTAGTAGGTACGACTTTTGTCATGTATTATTCCTATTTAAAGAAGAAATTGCTGAGAGGTGTGATTGGTTTCATGAGTCTTATATCTGTTATAACTATTCTAATTTTCCTGAATCCGATAACCAGAGAAAGATTTTCAACAGCGATTAACCCAAGAGCACATTATTCGGAGAATGTGCATGGTGAGGGAGGATTATCCTTGAGGATACATGAGTGGCGGTATACCCTTGAAGGAATTAAGTCAAATTTCCTATTTGGCACAGGAACCGGAGATGCACAAGATGTATTACAGGAAGTATATCTAAGGAACAAGTTTAAAATTGGTTACGAGAATAGCCTTAATCCCCATAATCAGTACTTACATACTACCCTTGAATTGGGCATACTGGGATTTATAGTGTTGATTTCAAATCTTATAAATCCGTTCGTGCTTGGATTTCGGAAAAGACAATGGTTAGTAATAATTTTTGTTCTTATAATTGCGGTTTCATTTGTGCCTGAATCTGTACTTGAGTTAAATCGAGGTATTGTTTTTTATGCTTTTTTTAATTCACTATTAATAAGGTACTTTATGAATGACAGAGTATTCGGTACCGAAAATGCTTAAGCGGTTTAATAAAATTGATGTCGGGAACCAGAAGCATTCAAGCCACGTTGTGATCGACTGGCTTTGGGCGTTATTCGTCTTAACAATTCCCTCCTTTCATTATTTAAATGTTCGCATCCTTGTTGGCCTATTGATAATTTCTTTGTTTGTCGTCTCTACAAAGAAGATATCCCTTTTCCTATTGCAAAGCTGGGATTTGCTCTTGTACGCAGCAGTGCTATTGATTGGGTTCACTTACTCGGCAGACAGATCAGAGGCTTTGCGTGTTTTAGAAACTAACTTTAGTATTATTGCATTACCAATTGTATATGCATTTTTATTGCACAAAGAGCAAGACAGGTATTTGCTAAATCTTTTTACTGTTGGAGTACTGATATCAGGGTTAATTTCATTAATAGTATCAATAATAAAATATAATAATGGGTTAGATCTTCAAGTATTCTTCTTTTACGAGTTTAGTGAATTTGTTGGAAGCCAACCTACATACTTTGCTTATTACATCATTTTCGCAATGATATGGATAACCTATCAGGCTTATTTTGAAAACTTCAATTATTCTTTATGGATTTATTCCCTTATTATGAGCTTCCTTTTTGGGGTGCTGACCCTTACGAGTGGCAAGACTGCATTTATAGCAATATTAATATCCTTTTCTTTTTTTGCTTTGAAGTTCTTACAGGGCAATAAGTCGAAGCATGAAACACATGTGATGATTTCTATGATTGTACTTCTTCTGGTTTTTGTGTACGTTTCAGGGTCAAACCAAATTGCAGTCCTTCTTTCGAATCCATCCGACAATTGGGATCGCTCCGTAATATGGAAAGCTGCAGTCAATGCCAATCCTAATCCAATTTTAGGTGTAGGTATAGGAGATTATAAAGAAGTATTAAACAAGTATTTTCTAAGTCAAGGGATGAATGAATTTGCAAAGGAAAGTTTAAACGCTCACAATCAATACATCCATAGTTTTTTTTCAAATGGTATCCTTGGTCTAGCAATATTGTCATTAGTTTTGATTAGACCATTGTATCTTTCATTTAAAATGCAGTTTACCTTAGGAATACTATTAGCCTTTCCATTTGTCATTTATGCAATGACAGAAGTTATTCTTGGACGCTATCAGGGGATTGTATTTTTTGTCTTTTGTCATCAATTGGTAATATCATCCTGTCTATCAAGTAGGATAAAATTGGAGTTTGATAGCCATCCGAAATGACCCCGTTACTAAAATTTTTGTTTTTATCTATCGACATAATTCTATTAAACATAGCAATTTACCTATCCTTTGCTTTCTATAATGAGAATTTTATTTTATTGGAAAGCAGTAATGCTATTTACCTTTTGTTGTTTGGCAACCTGGGTTGGATTTTTCTCGTGCTTGTATCAAACCCATATAGTGTTAATAAGAGTTGGACAGTTACAAAAATATTTAGAAACCAGGTTGCTTTTGTATTTATTCATTTGCTTGTCGTAGTTTCATTAATTTTCTTTTTGAACAGGAGTTATTCTTTGAATGAGGTAATCCTAGTTTTTATCATATTCCTTCCTGGTTTCTTCTTAAATAAAATCTTCTTGATATATGTAAGACGTTTCTTTGTAGGGAAGATTTCCAGAAGAAATTATGTAATTATTGGGAGAAATAGGTTATCGGAGGATATAAGAAGACATTTTCTAATTAACTATCAGGAAGGTTATCGATTTTTTGGTTATTTGAATTACCAAGATAGTGAATATGTATTTAATCAATTGAGACATATCAATGATACAAATGAATTACACGAAATTTTCTATTGCATTGAAGGGGCAAGTACACATGACTTGAAGAGATTGGTTGACTTTGGTCTTGATTCTTTGATAAAAGTAAAAGTATTGATAAGTAACCTCAATGCTGAACAGTCTACTTTAAAAGGCAATTTCGATTTTATCCCAGCTTTAGATTTGGCTGTTTTGCCAATGGACGATACCCGAAATCAAATTCTAAAGCGTATAATTGATTTATTGTTTTCAATTGCATTTTTGATTTTGATATTTAGCTGGCTATTACCAATTATAGCGCTTTTAATTAAGCTTGATTCAAAAGGACCATTATTTTTTATACAGCCGAGAAGTGGGCTAAAGAACAAGCCTTTTGATTGTTTGAAGTTCCGCTCTATGACGTTTGATAGGAATGCCGATTTTTTACAAGCAAAAAGGAATGATCCAAGAATTACACGAGTTGGAAAATTTCTTCGCAAAAGCAGTATTGATGAATTACCTCAATTCATTAATGTTTTAAAAGGAGATATGTCGATAATTGGCCCACGTCCTCACCCCATTAAACTCAATGAGAAATTTGAACCATTAATCGCGAACATCATGTCGCGCCACTACGTAAAACCAGGCATCACCGGCCTGGCACAGTGTATGGGTTACCGCGGTGAGACCCAAACTTTGGCGGATATGGAAAACCGGGTTCGTTTGGACCGCTACTATATCGAGAACTGGTCTTTTTGGTTGGATATCAAAATCATCTTTTTAACAATTGTGAGCTTAATCCGTGGGAGTGATAAGGCTTATTGATAATTTTAGGTCTTGTGGCAGCCGCTCAAAATCTGATATTTCCAGCAATTTCATTTGTAATTTCATTACTACTTTTTCCGGTATTTATTAAGATCCTCCATCAATGGAAGGTTTTCGACTCTCCTGGCCGTCATAAAATTCATGATAAGTTCACTCCCTCAATGGGGGGAATTCCCATTGTCGTGGGGGTTGTTTTCAGTGTCTTGATCGCTCTTTCGATTTCTGATCTTTCTTCACTGAAGTATTTTTTAATTGCCATCGCCTTGATGTTTCTTACCGGATTACGGGATGATATTCTAACCTTGAGTCCCACGCAGAAAATGGTCGGTCAGATTTTGCCGATCGTTATTCTGGTGGTCTTCGGTCAAACAACCCTTCACTCGCTTTACGAATTGGCTCCAAAAGTTATCTTTCCCCAATACGTCTCATGGTTTGTAACTGTGTTCACCATTCTCATTCTTACCAATGCCTACAATCTAATCGATGGAATTGACGGACTGGCAGGTGCCATCGGATTTTTGATTCTCTTGTTTTTAGGAATTTGGTTCTATAGTCTCCATATGCTAGTAGTGGCTTTGATATCCCTCTCATTTGCGGCCTCAATTTTTGCATTTTTGATTTTTAACTGGCAGCCGTCAAAAATATTCATGGGCGACACCGGAGCACTCACCATAGGCATGCTGCTTTCCCTTTTAATGATTGAATTTATAAATTCAAATCATCTTCTTTCGGCAACTCATCCGTTAAAGTTCAAGGCATCCATTAGTACTGCCGTTTGTTTATTGATCATCCCGATTTTCGATACCCTCCGGGTTATTATTCTTCGCCTTCGAAAATTTCAGTCGCCATTTAAAGCAGACAGAAACCACCTTCATCATCAATTCCTGAATTTAGGCTTTTCACATGCCCAAGCGGTGCTGTTTTTGGTTGGAATTAATCTAGTTTTTATTGGTATGGCATGGATTTTAAGAAACCAGTCGGATGCCGTAATTTTACCCCTTGTAATTGTGCTTTGCCTGATGATCAATTACCTGTTAAAGTATTTTCAGGAACGAATCGCTAAAGATGACCGAGAAAGTTGAAGTTTTAAAAAATCAGATTCAGGGTTTTATTGTCAAGACTAACTCTGAGTTAGAGGAGTTCCGCCTTAAATTCATTTCAAAGAAAGGCGAGCTTTCCCAGCTTTTTGAAGAGCTCAAGGCAGTTCCTGCAGACCAAAAACGGACGATGGGCCAAATGCTCAACGACCTTAAGAAACTTGCGGAAGCTAAATTTGAGGAGCTCCAATCTGGGTTGGGCAATGACGGATCTTCCAGCGCATTTGATGGGGATTTAACCCTGCCACCCATCCCTAACAAAACCGGAAGCCAGCATCCATTGAATCTTACCCGTTATCGGATTATCGAGATTTTTGAGCGCCTTGGATTTAATGTTGAGGACGGCCCTGAAATTGAAGACGACTGGCATAACTTCACCGCCTTGAACTTTCCGGAGAACCACCCGGCCCGGGAAATGCAGGATACTTTTTTCATTGAAAAGAATCCGGACGTCCTGCTGCGTACGCACACCTCGAATGTGCAGATCAGGCTGATGAAGAGTCGCAAGCCACCCTTCCGCGCGATCATGCCAGGCAGGGTGTACCGCAACGAGGCCATCTCGGCCCGGGCACATTGTTTCTTCCATCAGGTGGAAGGATTATATGTCGATAATAACGTTGGCTTTTCAGATCTGAAGCAGACCCTCTATCATTTTGCGAAAGAGATGTTCGGTAGAGATACAAAAATCCGGTTACGGCCATCTTTCTTCCCTTTTACGGAACCCAGTTCCGAGATTGATATCTCCTGCTTAATCTGCCACGGCAAAGGCTGCAATGTCTGCAAGTATTCCGGTTGGGTGGAAATTGCCGGCTCAGGAATGGTACATCCCAACGTGCTGCGAAATTGTGAGATCGATCCTGAAGCCTATACCGGATTTGCATTTGGGATGGGGATAGAGCGCATTACCATGCTTCGGTATGGGATTAATGACCTGCGTTTATTTTCTGAGAATGATTTACGATTCTTAAAGCAGTTCAAGCCGGTGATGTAACCCACGCCCGGATGAAAGTACCCTTCTTTGATTTAACAGCTCAGTATCATTCGATAAAATCGGAGATTGATACAGCGATCGCCACCGTATTAGAATCAGGCTATTTTATTGGGGGGAATCTTGTCTCTGGCTTTGAAAGGGATTTTGCCCTGAATTGCGGAATGAAGCATTGTGTTGGAGTAGGGAACGCTACTGATGGATTATTCTTATCTCTTAAAGCGATTGGGGTTGGGCCCGGTGATGAGGTAATTACCCCAGCCTGGAGTTGGATTTCGTCTGCCGAAGTAATTTCTCAGGTTGGCGCCAAGCCGGTATTTGTTGATGTGGATCCTCATTTCTATACCGTTTCAATAAAGGAACTCAAAGCAAAGGTTACAGATAAGGCCAAAGCGGTGATCGTGGTCCATCTATATGGTCAGGCAGCGGATATTAAACCGATTGTCACACTTTGTAAGGATAAGGGATTGTTTTTGATTGAGGACTGCGCCCAGGCACATTTTACTGAACTGGAAGGAAGTAAAGCCGGATCGTTTGGAACGTGTGGTGTTTTTAGCTTTTATCCAACCAAAAATTTAGGCGCTTTTGGCGATGGTGGGTGTGTGACCACCAATGATAGGGAGCTTGCTGAACTCATTCGAAGGTGGGCCAATCACGGTGGATTGGAAAAAGATGAACACCTTTTTGAAGGCACAAACAGTCGGCTGGATGCTTTACAAGCAACAGTTCTTAATGTAAAACTCAAGTATCTCACGAAGTGGACCAACCAGCGGATTGCATATGCTAAGCATTATCAGGATCGGCTTACCGGAATAACGGAGTTAGTTTTACCCGCTATCCTGGCGAAATCAGTTCACACATTTCACCAATTTGTTGTTCAAGCCAATCATCGGGATAATCTAAAGGCTTATCTGGAAAAACAGGGAATTCAAACCCTCATACATTATCCGAAGGCTTTGCCCTTCGAACCTGCTTACCAGTATCTGCATCATACTGAAGATCAATTCCCGGTCTCGGCACAACTTCAGAAGTCGATATTATCCTTACCCATTTACCCGGAGCTTTCAGAGGAGCAGATTGATTATGTTTGTGAAATGATCCGGTCATTTTATGGGAGATAACCCAATCAAATCAGTCGGTATTGCCGGAGCGGGTACCATGGGGCAAGGCATCGCCATTTCCTGTGCGCTTGCCGGGTATGACACCTTGTTGTTTGATGTCAACACAGGTGCATGCGCAAAAGCAATTGATAGCATTCAAATCTCATTGGATCAATCGGTAGCAAAAGGAAAGTTATCGCCCGATGAGGCAACTTCAGCGAAAAGTCGGATTCGCGCTGTGAATGTCATTTCTGATCTGAAAGCAAATTTGATCATCGAAGCAGTAGTAGAAAATCTGAAGATTAAGCAGCAGTTGTTTGCGGATTTAGAAGAGGTCAATTCACCCACAACGATTTTTGCGACCAACACCTCATCCATTCCGGTTTCAACTATCGCGCTTACGCTGAAGCACCCTTCCCGCTTTGTGGGCCTTCATTTTTTTAATCCTGCTCATGTGATGAGGCTTGTGGAGGTGATTTCTGGTGAACAAACTGATTCGGAACTGGTTTCCGTTATGAAATCCTTTTCTATATCCCTTGGAAAAGCGGCTGTGGAAGTAAAAGATTCTCCGGGATTTATCGTTAACAGAGTAGCCCGTCACTTTTATGTGGAATCCTTGAAATTGTTGGAGGACGGTATAGCCGATCATGAGACCATCGATCAACTTATGCGATCGTCAGGATTTAAAATGGGGCCGTTTGAATTAATGGATTTGATTGGAATTGATGTTAATTATTCTGTGACGGAATCGGTATATGAAGGCTTTAACAAAGCCCTGAAGTTTAAACCCAGTAAAATTCAAGATCAGAAAATTAAGGCCGGGGAATTAGGGCGTAAAACGGGGAAGGGATTTTATGAATATAAAAAGTAAATACTGGGGGGTGGTGTTTATGTTAGTGGCCTGTACGCCCGATCTTTCTGATGATCCGATTCCAATTATTGCCTTTACGGATGTGGTGATCAATCTCAATTTACCGGAGTATATCACCTTACAGACAGATGGCGGCCACAAGGAGCTAAGCACGGGCGGTGCCCGGGGTATTATTGTCTACCGGGTTAATAACTCAACTTACCTTGCTTATGAACGCAATTGTTCATACCGCCCGAATGAAGCCTGTGCCACCGTGAATGTGCACAGCTCCGGCTTATTCATGATCGATCCCTGCTGCAATTCCAGCTTTAATTTTACGGATGGATTACCTACTGGCGGCCCAGCCTGGCGGCCGCTCAATCAGTACCGGACCCAATTGAACGGGCTTACCCTTACGATTACTGATGAGGTTGTTAACTAGTTTCCTTTCCGGAGGTTGCTATGGTTCTTGCTATAGCTAAAGTAAATTACTAATCCGGCCACCATCCAGATAGCTGCGGAGATCAGCGTTTCCTTGCCAAGGCTAAAAATCATGGCGGAGCATACAATGATTCCCAAAATCGGGACTAAGGGCACCAAGGGAGTGGCAAAGGGCCGCACCGCATCCGGGTTCTTCACCCGCAGTACCCAAATGCCCACACACACCAACACAAACGCGAACAACGTACCAAAGCTGGTGAGGTCACCGGCAATGCTGCCGGGCACAAACCCTGCAAAGAGACCCACAAATATTAACAAGAGCCAATTTGACTTGAATGGCGTACGAAACTTAGGGTGAAGTTCAGAAAAAACCTTCGGCACCAGTCCATCTTTGGACATGGAGTAAAACACCCGGGACTGCCCCATCAACATGACTAATATTACTGAGGAGAATCCTGCTAAAATTGCTACCGTAATCAGGGTAGCCAGCCATTCGTAACCTGGCATATACTTTTGAATCGCAAACGCCACCGAGGCCTCTCTTCCGGCCGTTTTAAACTCCTCCCAGTTGGCAACACCGGTCAACACATACGAAAACAACACGTACAAGATCGTACAGATAATCAGAGATCCTAAAATACCGATAGGCATATCGCGCTTGGGATTCTTTGCTTCCTGGGCCGCTGTGGAAACGGCATCAAATCCGATGAAGGCAAAGAACACTATACCCGCACCCCCCAGCACTCCGCCCCATCCATGCTCATTCCAGCCTTCATGGCCCGGCAGCGTTTCGGGGATAGTGAATGGGGTGTAATTGGCACTGTTTATAAAGCCCCATCCGATCACGATAAAGATCAATACAATGGAGACCTTTACAAACACGATGATCGCATTCAGGGTAGCCGATTCCTGTGTTCCCTTGATCAAAATTAAGGTGAGAATGACAAGGATAAAGAGCGCGGGCAGATTGATTATCCCCGAAACGCCATCCAGTGAAGTTTCAAAGGGCGAATGGGTCCATTGGTAGGGGATGGCTCCCCCCAACAGATTATTGAGGTATTCACTCCAGGCAATGGAAACGGTGGCTGAAGCAAGTGCATATTCCAGTACCAATGCCCAACCGATAATCCAGGCGGTAAACTCGCCCATGGTTACATACGCATAGGCATAGGCGCTCCCGGCAATGGGTATCATGGACGCAAACTCAGCATAGCATAATCCTGCGAAAGCACACCCAATAGCCGCCACAATGAAAGAAACCACCACAGCAGGTCCGGCCGCCTCACCAGCTGCTGCCGCTGTCCGAACAAACAATCCAGCGCCAATGATTGCTCCAATGCCCAAAGCAATCAAATTGCCGGCACCCAGCGTGCGTTTAAGGCCTTTATCAGAATCACCGGCCTGGGTAAGAAGTTGTTCTAATGGCTTTTTAATAAATAAACTCATGGGCTTTGAGGGGTTTAAGAAGCCTAAAAGTAAAAAGAATAATGAACTGGGAAATGAATTCAGGGTGCCACTCAAATAATTTCAACGGTGGTAGTTTTGCCAACCATCAATCGGGCAGGGTAAATTTTACCCGTACTTTTACTTCGCTCTCTACCGGCACATCATCCTGGGTGGTGGGCGACCATTTCGGACCTTCCTTCACCAAACGAATAACTTCTTCATCGCAACCATGGCCCAACCCCTTCACGACATTGAATTCTTCAAGCGAGCCATCTGTCCGTACGGTAAACAGTACGGTCACCCGGCCTTTTATTTTATTTTCAAGAGCCTCCTGAGGATACCGCAAACTGTTCTTCAGGTATTTATCATAAGCACGGAGGCCTCCCGCAGGCTCGGCAAGTTTAATGACAGGTTCATAATTTGGATCAGCGGTTCGTGGGCTATACCCGGTTACAACAACCTCACTCAATTGTGCAACATCCGACAGCAAGTGGATGTTCAATTCGGTTTGATCGCGTCCTTGAACCTCCTGGGTTTGGAAGCCGATGAATGAATAAACCAGCGTTGGATTCTCCACGGTTGTTGTTAATTGATAGTTCCCATGGATATCTGAAACGGTTCCCTCTGTGGTACCTTTTACAATAATATTGACACCGGGCAGGGGGGTATCCTCTTCTGCCATCAGCACTTTTCCCTTTATGATTTGATTTTTAAGACTCAACTCTTGTGGTGTTGTTCTGGCTTGTTGCGGCTGTGTACTTTCCAATTTTGGTGCGGCAGGTTGTTGGGAAACTATTGCCGGACTCTCTTCAATTACTTCGGCTACTTTTTGACTCACATCGGTTTCTTTAAAAGCAGCATCTGCTAATTCGGCTTCTTCCAATTTCGTGGCCGGACTGACTTGTAATGCGCCTGATTTTTGATCAGATCTTCTTTCCGTTGTGGATTTTTCACCCGCGTTTGATTCAGTTTCCGCAAGCAGGCTTTTTGCCGAATTCACAGTATCAGTGGTGGACAACGTTGGTTCGGTAAGAGGATCAATTTGTTGTGCAATTTGTCTGTCCTCCTTATTAAGCAAAGTATTGGTTAAAAGATATATTACTAAAATTATCGTTACCGAAGCCGCAATTCGCAAAGGCCAGAACCATGGATTTCTTGTTATTCTTGTCTTTGATGTTCGGATGTTTATTCTATCCGTAATAGCTTTCAAATCCGAGGATAAGTCAGAATCTGAAATTGTATCAAGACCTTCCAGGGCTTCTGCAAAAAGGGGATCGTTCAACGCCCTTTTTTCAAAGGCGTGTTGTTCCTGGGGAGTCATGTCCCCGCTGCGGTAACGTTTTATTTCATTCTCCCAGGTATCCATTTCGCTCCATACAAATCTTTAAATTCCGTTTCCCATTTTGGATATAGCTTTTTACCTGGTTAAGGTTAAACCCAGTTTGCTCTGCAACTTCTTTGTAGCATTTCTCCTCCATAAAAAAGAGCTGAACGCACTGCCTTTGTTCGTTTACAAGCGTTTCTATGCACTTTTCTAACTTTTGCAGGTTGTCATCAAGTTTCGGTTCGTCTTCCAGATGCAACAGCAGCTGGTTTTCCATAACATTGGGATGTAATTCCTCGGTGAATTTACCCTTTCGGGCCCTAATCTGCATGAGGCAATGGTTCCGGGTAGTTACATAGAGCCAGCTTTTGAAATTTTCAATCTCATGGGCTTTAATCGTTCCAATCAGCTTTTCGAAGATCTGCATGGCGGCATCTTTCGCTTCATCGCGATCTTTTAGGTACTTCAAGCTTACCCCATAAACCAACGATTTATATCGCATAAACAACTCCGCCAGGAACGTTAAATCACTGGTAAGTCGATATTGGAGTATGAGTTCAGAATCAGTCAATGGGTGGACTCAGAATTATACAGGTTATGAAGCAGTAATTTGTCAAAATTTGATCAAAACCAGATAGAAACCTGCCTTTTCACCTTGTTTTAATGCATTTAGACTACTTAGGTTTTTGCTTGGCATGAGATTTAAGAGGAAATTGTGGTCGAAATACCCCTTCATGGTAAAAATTAGTGCCATTGTAATTACTTATAACGAGGAGCGAAACATCGGCCGGTGCATTGATTCATTACGGGCAGTAGCGGATGAAATCGTTGTGATCGATTCATTTTCAAAGGATCGAACCCGCGAAATCTGCGAAGAGAAAGGAGTGCGATTTATTGAGCACGCCTTTAAAAGTCACATCGACCAAAAAAATTATGCCGTAACCCAGGCCTCTTACGAAATCGTACTCTCTTTGGATGCAGATGAGTATTTGTCAGAGGAGCTAACCAAAGGCATTCTGGAAGTTAAGCGTACCTGGCCATGCGAAGCGTATCGTATGAACCGGCTTTCCAACTATGGCGGAAAGTGGATTCGACATGGCAATTGGTATCCTGACCAGAAAATCAGACTTTGGAACCGGCAGATTGGATTTTGGGGTGGTGAGAACCCCCACGATAAAGTAATTCTCCGCACCGGAGTAAAAGTAATGCACTTGAAAGGAGATATCCTTCATAGGGCCTATGTTAATTCCGCTGAAACGCTCTCTAAAATTCAGAACTATTCAGAAATTTTTGCACGCGAAAATACCGGAAGAAAATCAAGTTCGGTCGCCAAAATTATCATCCGGTCTACGTTTGCCTTTTTCAAAAGCTTCATCCTCAAGCGAGGCTTTCTCGATGGCTTTGAGGGGCTGATGGTGGCCATGGCAGTATCCAATCATGTTTTCTACAAATATTCCAAGTTATACGAGGCTAATCATAGGGCCATGTTAGGCAAGCGGCTTATTATCAGCAGAACAGATAATATGGGCGATGTGATCCTAACGCTTCCGCTTTTAGGATATCTGAAGTCAATCGTTCCCGATCTGAAGATATCGTTTATAGGTAAGGGCTATACGCGGGCAATCATTCAGCATTGTATTTTTGTAGATGAATTTTTGGATCGTGAGGAGATTTTAAAGGATCCGAAGCAATTGCGATTGCAACGGGCAGATACGGCAATTTTTATTTTTCCCGATCGGGAACTGGCAAAACTGGCCAGGCAAGCCGGTATAAAACATCGTGTGGCCACCGCGCACCGTTGGTATAACTGGCTTTATTGCAATCACTTGGTTGACTTCAGCCGGTTTAAGTCTAACCTGCACGAGAGTCAGTTGAATTTCAAATTATTGAAACCATTTAAATTAAATGGTGATGTAGATACCAGCGAGTTAATTCCGTTTTACGGACTACAACCTTCACAGGAGGTCTACTCGCCAAAAATCAGCCAAACGAAGTTTAATTTAATCATTCATCCAAAATCCAAGGGAAGCGCCCGCGAGTGGCCTCTGGACAGCTACTTAAAATTGGTAGAAGCGCTTTCACCAGAATCGTTTGAAATTTTCGTGACGGGTTTAAAGTCTGAAGGCGACCTGATTCGCGAGCAAAGACCAGAATTACTGCAACACCCAAATGTAACTGACCTGACCGGGAAATTTAATCTGGAGGAATTAACTACATTTATTAGTCAGGCGGATGGACTGTTGGCGTGTAGTACGGGAGTCTTGCACTTGGCGGCTGCTTTAGGTGTTCATTCATTAGGCCTGTATTCTCCTATGAAACCCATACACCCGGGCCGCTGGAAGCCGATTGGTAAAAATGCAACCTATTTAGCGTTGAAGAAGGACTGCAGTTTGTGTCGCAATAGCACTAACTGTGAGTGTATCAATTCCATTAGTGTGGAAGAAGTTAAACAACAACTGGAAAACTTCCGATCCCGAAAGGTGATTCATAGAAAATTAATTCCAAAAACAGAAGCTGCCTGATCGGCCATGAGAAAATATCAGGTCGCGGTTATTCTTGTAAATTATAACACCAGTCACTATACCCTCAACTGCATTCAGTCGATCTATAGGTTGACCTCCTCCGTCAACTATCAGATTATTGTCATAGACAATAATTCAAGAAGGGAGGAGTTCAATAAGCTTTCCCAGCTACAAGGTCAGGAACGTATTCAACTCGTACGAAGTAAAATCAACGTTGGGTTTTCAGGAGCCAATATGATGGGCGTTCAACTGGCAGATGCAGATTATTATTACTTTCTCAACAATGACACCATTTTGCTCAATGATTGCCTGGGCATTTTGCATCAATTCATGGAAAGTAATCCGCATGTGGCGAACGGATCGGGTGAGATGATTAATGGCAAAGGGGTTTATGAATACAATTTCCGGTACTTTCCAACCCTGGCGGTAAAGCTTTTTGGGCCGGGGTTGTTGAGGATTTTTAATCCGGAGCGGTTCCCCAGTCGTCATGTCCGGTTTAAAGAACCGACCCGGGTTGATTTGGTAAATGGAAGTTCCATGTTTATCAGAGCCACAGCGTTTGAAGCGATTGGAGGGTTTGATACCACTTATTTTCTCTACTGTGAAGAAGAGGACATAGCTTTGCGGTTAAGCAGGCAGGGATATCAAACGGTTCTCGTTCCTGAAGCGCAATACCAGCATTTCGAAAACAAAAGCTCCGCATCCGATAGCGAAATCCGGTTGCCTTATTTACGGGAGTTTTACATTTCGTTTCTGTATTACTATTCCAAGAACTACAATCGCTTTTACAAGCTGGCTATCCAGTTTTTGTATTTCTTTAAGTTGCTTCGAAAGTTCTATAAGAACTTGGGCTATGCATCACTTGCCTTTTTCGTTGCAGCAGGCGCGCCAGCGAAGCACAGTCTTCGGTTTAAGCAAAAAATCAGTGCTGAATAGCGTATTTTTGCTCCCCTGTCTGAAAACCAAAAATCTGTAACCTATGGCCATTGATTTTATGGCAAAACCGGGCGCCTACTATTCCGGTATTCGTGCCGAAATGTTGCACTATGTTCCCGAAAAGGCAACCTGTATTTTGGAAGTAGGGTGTGGTGAGGGAAACTTTGGAGCTTCACTCAAGAAAGAAGGAGTTACAGTTTGGGGAGTGGAGTACTCGGCAGAGGAGGCAGCGGTTGCAGGAGCTAAATTGGACCGCGTGTTGAGCGGAGATATCTTAATGAACATGGATCAGCTCCCTGAGAACTATTTCGATGTGATTGTTTGCAATGATGTCTTGGAGCATCTTACGGATCCATATACCGTGTTGGAGAAATTTAAAGACAAGTTGAAGCCAGACGGAGTGGTAATTAGTTCTATTCCCAACATCCGGTTTTTCAGAACACTGTTTGACTTTGTCGTAAGAAAAAACTGGGACTACACCGATAATGGGATTATGGATAAAACTCATTACCGATTTTTTACAGTCAACAGCATTCGTAAAATGTATGAAACCCTGGGGTACAAAGTACTTCGGCATGAGGGTATTAATGCCACAAAATCGATTAAGCCCCTGCTGTGGAACCTCCTTTCATTTGGAATGTTTTGGGACATCAAGTATTTGCAATTCGCAACAGTGGCCACCCTCCTCAAAAAAATGGAATCGTGAAAGTAAGTGGTTTTACTATTGTAAGAAATGCAATCAAGTACGATTACCCAATTGTGGAAGCAATTACTTCGGTGTTGCCATTGTGCGATGAATTTGTGGTAGCGGTAGGTAAATCAGAAGATGCAACTTTCAACCTCATACGGAAAATTGCCTCGCCCAAAATAAAAATTATTGAAACCGTTTGGGATGATGCTTTACGGGCCGGTGGCCGCACCTTTGCATTGGAGACAGACAAGGCGCTTCAGGCAGTAAGTCCTGATAGTACCTGGTGCTTTTACATTCAGGCCGATGAAATTTTGCATGAGAAATACCTGGATGCCGTTAAGGAATCGATGCTTCGATACAAAGATGATCCCCAGGTGGATGGCCTTTTGTTTAAATACCGACATTTCTATGGGTCCTACGACTATGTAGGCGAATCCTGGCGTTGGTACAGGCGAGAGATCCGAGTCATTCGCAACGATAAGAGTATCTTTTCTTATAAAGATGCACAGGGTTTTCGCAAGAAGCCAAATAGTAAGCTAAAAGTTAAACTGATTGATGCAGAGATTTATCACTATGGCTGGGTAAAAGATCCCCGCACGATGGAGGATAAACGTAAGGAGTGGAACCGGTTTTATTTTAATGATCAATGGATTGAGCAGCACGAGGCTCAGGCGGATGAGTTTGATTATTCTCAGGTCGATTCATTGTCGTTATTTGACGGTAGTCATCCGGCTGTTATGCAAGCCAGAATATTAAAGAAGAACTGGAAGTTTGACCATGACGTAAGTAAGAAAACGTACTCAACTAAAGAGACAATCAAGCGGGCCATCAGTAAATTAATTGGTTACCGGATCGGGGAGTACAAAAACTACAGGCTGCTTCCGTAAGATTCCGGTTTTTACCGGGCTTTTACTATTTTTGACCTTCCATGGAAGAAACCCCTAAACAGCAATATTCCAATCGGGAGAAGAATGACATCTTCAACCTTGAGTTTCTTCCGCACATAAACTCCATGTATAATTTTGCATTCCGGCTTACCCTGGACCGGGATGATGCAAAGGACCTGGTACAGGATACCTATCTGAAGGCCTATCGATTTATAGAATCATTCCAAAAAGGAACTAATGCAAAAGCCTGGCTGTTCCGCATCTTGAAAAACAGTTTTATTAATGACTACCGGAAGAAGACGAAGGAACCTTCCAAGGTAGATTATCAAGAAGTTGAGGCATACTATAATTCGGAAGAGGTAGACCGGCAGATAACCCCTGACCTGCGGGTGGAGTCTCTGAAGGATATGATCGGAGATGAGATATCCAATGCGTTGAATTCCCTCGATGTGGATTTTCGCACGGTGATTATTCTTTGTGATTTGGAAGGGTTTAAATACGAGGAAATGGCAAAAATTCTGGATATACCAATTGGTACGGTGCGAAGTCGTTTACACCGGGCCCGAAACCTTTTGAAAGAGAAACTGAGTGCCTACGCCAAATTGATGGGCTATAAAAATACCGAGTTATGACAAATCGCAACAATCCCTTCCTTCTTGCCAACGGTAAAAAACCTACGTGTATGGAAATGCTTCAACTCATTCTGGATGGCGAAGCAAATCATGAGCAGCATGAGTATTTTAGATCCCACATGGATCAATGCATGCCGTGTTTTAAGACGTATAGCCTGGACATGACGATTAAGGAGTTACTCAAAGAGAAATGCTGCAAGGATACGGTACCGGCAGAATTAATTGAACAAATCAAACTCCAGATCAGTCAAAATACACCTTCCTGATGCCCGGTAAAGCCCTTATTTTTTCAGCACCCTCGGGTTCTGGAAAAACCACCATCGTTAAGCATCTTCTGAAAAACAACCCCGACCTGGGATTTTCAATTTCCGCTTCGACCCGCGATAAGCGGGGCCGTACAGAACAGGATGGAAAAGATTATTATTTTTTAACCCCGGAGCAATTCAAGAAGAAGATTGATCATAACGAGTTCATTGAATGGGAGGAGGTATATGCAGGGAATTTTTATGGCACCCTTAAGACCGAAATTGAACGAATTTGGGAAGAAGGGAAGAATGTAATTTTTGATGTGGACGTGAAGGGCGGTATCAATTTGAAAAGATATTTTGGGGATAAAGCGTTGGCTGTTTTTGTAAAAGTGCCTTCCATAGAGGTTTTAAAAGAACGGTTGAGGGAAAGAAAAACCGAATCGGAGGAAAGTCTTTCGCGAAGATTATTTAAAGCAAAATTTGAGATGACTTTTCAGGATAAGTTCGATGTGATCTTGGTGAATGAAGACCTTTCAAAATCGCTGATCGAAGCACAGCGGATTTACGATCAGTTTAAGGCGCAACCTTAATGAGTGCGCCTCAGAAAATAGGACTGTTTTTCGGGTCTTTTAATCCGATCCACATCGGGCACATGATCATCGCCAACATCATGGCCGAGAACACAGATCTGAACAAAGTTTGGTTTGTAGTATCTCCCCAAAACCCGTTTAAACCAAGCAAGGGTTTACTTCATGAATTTGATCGGTACGATTTGGTAAAAGCTGCAATAGCTGAAAACTACAAGCTCGAAGTTACCGATGTGGAATTCCAATTACCAAAGCCAAGTTATACCATCCATACCCTCGCTCACCTCACAGAAAAACACCCCGGAAAGGAGTTTAAAGTTATTATCGGGGGGGATAATCTGGAGAATTTTTCGAAATGGAAGAATCACAATCAGATCCTGGATCAATTTGGCTTGTATGTTTATCCGCGGCCGGGTGTAACAAATTCAGAAATTGCACGTCACCCAAACGTGAAGATGATCGATGCGCCTCAACTCGAAATTTCGGCTACCTACATACGCGATTGCATTAAACACAATAAATCCATTCGCTACCTCGTTTCTGAACCGGTTGAGCAACTTATCCGCTTAAAGAATTTCTACCGATAACCTGTAATTCAGACAACTCCCTTGCTACCTATTGCGTCTATGAGGCTGATGAGATTGGGGTTAATGATGTTTTTATTTGCTACCACCCAGGCGTTACAGGCAGGGGGTATTCGCGGAATCATTAAGGGTGACGATGTAGGCCCCTTGGCCTATGCCAGTATTTTTGTCAAGCAAACCGGCACCGGCAGTGCGACTGACCAGGATGGCCGATATGAGATTCAACTGGCACCGGGTCGTTACGATGTTTTGTTTCAATACCTGGGCTATGAAACTGTAAGTCGGGTAGTTGATGTGGGGTCGGATTTTGTAAAAATTGATCTGACGCTAAAAACTCAGGTTGTTGTACTCCAGAATGTAATTATTAAGGCAGGAAAGGAGGACCCCGCGTACACCATCATGCGCAAAGCGATTGCGAAAGCTAAGTTCCACACGCAACAGATTGATGCCTATTCCGCTAAAGTATACATCAAAGGAAAGGGACAGCTAATCGATTATCCGTGGCTGGCGAAAAAAGCATTAGAGAAAGAAGGGATTACCAAAGACCGGGTTTTTATTTCTGAATCGGTAAGTGAGATTAAATACACCCGACCCAATAAGTTTGAAGAGAAAGTAATTGCGGTTTATACGAATGGCGATAACAAGAACACATCTCCCAATTCCTATATATTTGGAAGTTTCTATCAACCCGAAATAGCGGAGACAGTATCACCACTTTCACCAAAGTCATTTTCCTATTATCGATTTGAGTACTTAGGCTCTTTCAAGGACCGTAACTATGAAATCAGCAAAATAAAAGTAACGCCACGCTCCAGAGGCGATAATGTGTTTGATGGTCTGATTTACATTGTGGAAGACTGGTGGAGCATTCACAGTCTGGATCTGGTGGCCAGCAAAATGGGAATCAACTTTCACATTAAGCAACTGTATAATCCGATTGAAGAGAAAGCCTGGCTGCCTGTTTCGCAGCAGTTTAAAGTGGATGGAAGTGTTTTTGGATTCAAGTTTGAAGGGCAATACCTGGCCACCATGCGTGATTATAAAATCACCCTAAATCCGGAATTGGAAGTTGAAATGACGGTGATTGACGAAAAGATACAGAAGGAGGAAGCTAAAAAGATCGAACAACAGTTCAGCAAGAAAGACCAGCAAATTCAGGAACGGCTAAAGGAGGGCAAGGAAGTTACCCGCAAGGAACTAAATCAATTGATTCGGGAATACGAAAAGCAGGAGGCGAAAGAGCAAAAAGAGCCGGATGTTATTTCGGAAACAAAATATTCGGTAGACTCACTGGCATATAAAAAGGATTCAACGTTTTGGGCCGATATTCGACCTACCCCGCTTACGAAAGAGGAACAACGCGGCTATGAAGTAAACGATAGCCTCACTGAAGTAAAGCGTAAGCGCGATGAAGGAGATACGTTGCGTAATTCAAAGAAAGGAAAACGTGGGTTTCAACCCTGGGACCTCCTTACCGGTGATAACTATGGAATTGGAAAGACCGCAGACTTTCGCATCCATGCTCCTTATGGCGGCTATAATTCCGTGGAGGGATTTAATCTGATCTATCGGGTAAGCCTTTACAAGCGTTGGGTAAAGAGAGATAGCCTTGATAAAGACAAGCGCCCACAAACCTCCCGATTGGAAATTAGCCCCATTGCCCGGTATGCATTCTCAAGGGAGAAATTCTCGGGCAAGTTGCGGGTCGACTATCGATTTAAGGATAGAAGATTAACCGTGGAAGGCGGGCAATACGTTGAACAATTTAATTCAGATGAGCCGATTCATCATTTGGTCAATACGTTCACTTCCTTATTTCTGGGTGATAACCTGATGAAGTTGTATGACCGGGAGTTTGTTGATCTTAACTATACCCATCGCCTGAATGAAAAGTATACCTTTCGAACCAACTGGTCCTGGGCCAGTCGCACAGAATTATTCAATACCAGCAACTACACCTTCTTTCAAAGTAATAAAGAAGATTATACACCCAACAAGCCAGTTAGCATCGAGTTAAGCGATACAGGATTTAATCCTAATCGTGCATTTGTAGGATTAGTTGGATTTACTGCACGTCCCTGGCAAAAGTATCGGATTCGCAATGGCCATAAATCGCGTGTGGAGGGCTCGTCACCTCTCTTTACATTAAACTATCGCAAGGGGTTTACCGGGGTAGCAGCGAGTGAGGTTTCATTTGATCACATTGAGGTAGGGTTTAAACACCGTCTGGATGTAGGAATCAGCGGGGAATTGGATATTGCCTGGCAGGCGGGAATGCTTTTCAATACCAATAACCTGTATTTTATGGACTACAAGCACTTCCTTGGAAATAGAACGCCTTTCGTAACAACGGACCCCGTAGGAAGCTACAGGCTTCTTGACTACTACTTGCACAGCACGAACAACGAATATTTTTCAGCAAATGTGCATTATCACTTCCGTAAATTTTTAGTAACCCGGATTCCGCTTGTGCGGGTTACCGGCATTACCGAAAACATTTTTGTGAACTACCTGGCAACCCCCACCTCAAAAAATTACACCGAGTTAGGCTATGGAATCGATGGTATTTTGCGGGTATTCCGGTTGGAAGGTGCAGTCGCCTTTCAGGATTGGGAATACCTTAATTATGGATTCCGGATTGGAATATCGACCATCATCACAGCCGATTTCAACGATTAAAAGCCGGATGCTTGGTTAACTGGCCCATCGTTCGCGAACTTTGAGGGATGTCCATGTCCATTGATGAGTTTTTAGAACTCCGAAAGTCACTTCCTGTGGTTGACGTACGCTCAGAGGGTGAATACCAGGCAGGTCATGTGCGGGGTGCGATCAATATCCCATTATTGAATAATCAGGAACGGATAGCGGTAGGCACTGATTATAAACAGCGGGGCCAGTACGAGGCAATAAAGACGGGGTTTCGGCTGGTAGGCCCCCGGTTGTTGGATATCATCAACGAAGCTGAGAAAGTTTCTGAAAACAAAGAATTTTTAGTGCATTGTTGGCGGGGAGGTATGCGTTCCAATAACTTTTGTCAGTTTGTGGCAATGGCTGGAATAAAAACACATTCCTTGAAGGGTGGTTATAAGGCCTATCGTCACAAAGTGTTAGATTCATTTAAGAATCCATTAAAACTCGTTTTACTAACAGGATGTACAGGCAGTGGAAAAAGTGATGTGTTACGAGCTTTAAAGCTGTGTGGAGAGCAGGTCATCGACCTCGAGATACTGGCAAGCCATAAGGGATCGGCTTTTGGAGGACTCTTCATGAATCCCCAACCTACTACCGAACAGTTTCAAAATGAATTATTTGAAGAGATCTTATTGTTGGATCCAAATCGCAGAATATGGGTGGAGGATGAATCAATCGCGATCGGACACATTTTTTTGCCAAGGGAATTTTGGGAACAAATGACCAACAGTCCATTGGTTCAGATGGACGTGAACAAAGAGGTGCGCATACATCGCCTGGTTACCGAGTACGGTGGAGCTGATCAGTCCGAGTTTCTTGCGATCATGAGTAAGATCACTAAAAAGCTGGGCGGCCAAAACTTCAAGTTGGCAAAGGAACTTCTGCAGCAAAATGATATGCCTGCTGTAATGAATATTTTACTTACCTATTACGATAAAGCCTATTTAAACAGCATTGATAAGAGGAGAGATCGGGTGAAGAAGGTGGTAACCTGGCATGGAGAAAATATAGATGCACTTGTCAAAGAACTTTTAGCTATCTGGGATGAACGAATTTAAACTTACGCACTATTCGCATGGATCAGGTTGTGGTTGCAAGATTGCCCCAGCTGTATTGGATAAAATTCTACATTCCGATTTTCAATCCGGAAGTTTTTCCAGGCTTCTGGTAGGAAATGAATCGAAGGATGATGCAGCTGTTTTTGAGTTAAATGAGGATGCATGTATAATCAGCACTACTGATTTTTTTATGCCGATTGTTGATGACGCCCACACGTTCGGGAGAATTGCTTCTGTAAACGCAATCAGTGATGTGTATGCCATGGGAGGAAGCCCCTTAATGGCGTTGGCGATTTTAGGTTGGCCAGTCGATAAACTCCCAACCGAGTTGGCACAACAAGTGTTGGATGGAGCTCGGGCCGTGTGTGCTACTGCCGGCATTCCACTGGCGGGTGGTCATAGTATTGATAGTCCGGAACCCATATTTGGACTGGCAGTGACCGGAACCGTTAAAAAGAGAAATCTGAAACGGAACAACACAGCCAACGCTGGAGACTTGCTCTACCTTACGAAACCCTTGGGGGTAGGAATTATTACAACTGCGCAAAAACGGGGACTGGCAGAGCCCTTGGATCTTGCCGAAGCCGTTCGCATTATGACCGAACTGAATGTAGTGGGGGTGGAGGTTGGAAAGCATGCACATGTGACTGCCATGACAGATATTACAGGCTTTGGTTTGCTTGGTCACCTATTGGAAGTGTGCGAGGGCAGCCAGGTTTCGGCTGAGATTGATTATACTTCAATCCCGCTGATTCACAACCTTCAACAGTACGTAAGCAAGTTCATTTACCCCGATAACACCATGCGTAACTGGCAGAGCTATGAGAAAAAGGTAAACGGCATTGGCAGCGAGTCGTTGCTTACGTTATGCGATCCTCAAACCAGTGGTGGACTTCTAATTTGCGTGAATCCGGAATTTCAATCGGAATTTGAATCCATTCTCCAAAAAAATGGAAAAGACCTAAAGCCAATTGGCAAGATGGTGCCAAAAAACCAGGATTTTGTGGTCACTATACAATAGAAGCATGCCCTTTGAGTAATTTTCTTTTGTTTTTGTCTTGAAATATTTTCTCAAGTCAGTTGAACGTTTTAAAGTCTCGGGTGTACAGAGCTGTAAATCTGAACCTATGAAGCGACTTATAATTCTTCTGACTATTATTCCTGCCCTTGTTTTTGCTGTAGAACCCGAGCGCATTCTGCCTAAAACATTAGTTATAAAACCGCGGGTATGGTATGCATCACAAAAGTATGCCTGGGCGGCAGAGGTAAAACAAAATAATAGCCCGCAAGCATGGTTCAGTTATTACGCATCTGCTGTGTATGCACAATCTTCTCGCGAGGAGCTAAGTGATCTTCTTACGCAAATGTCGATCTCTATACCCGAAGCCTACGAATATTGGCTGGCAAAGAGCTGGCACGATGCATTCAATGCCGAATCCTATGAAGCGCTTAAGAGGGCATATGCCCTCCAACCAGAAAAGCCAGAAGGATTAGGATTGATGCAACTGTATGCTGAGTTTGCGATGGACCAATCAATACGAGCACAGTTTAGCAAGAGGTTGTACAATAAAGGTCAGGTATCACCGGCTTTACTAAACTACAGCTATAATGTGTTAATGAGCCTGGAGCCTGGAGCCGTTTTAATAACCGAAGGTGAAAGCACAACAATCCCTTTGTTCGTTTTACAAGATGCTTTTGGAATTCGAAAGGATGTGGTAATCCTCAATTTGGAAATGTTGAATAATGCTGATTATGTGCATAGTAAGTTTGTGCAATCCGGACTAAATTCGGTTGAGGTTAGAAAGGATGTAGCCAACCCAAGTTCATGGATTTGTGCACAACTACCCCAAACAAACCAGAATAAAAAATTCTATTATGCGCTTACGGTAAGTAAGGATAATATTCAATCAATTAAGGAATATTTATATGTAGTTGGTCTTGCTTCGGTTCATAGTGCAGGTAGTGTTGATAATGTATCCCTAATTCGTGAAAACCTTGAAAAGAAGTTTTTATTAGATTACCTGCGGGTAGACTTCAATGGCGAAGTGGATAGTGATGCTGGCCGGGCCTTTAGTTCCAATTACCTTTTGCCAATGATTCTTCTTTACGAGTCGTATCAAACGGGAGGTGAAGTGGAAAAAGCTAAAAACCTGCGTTTGATTATGGAGAAGATTGCAACCGATGCCGGTAAAAGGGAGATGATCCTTCATTATTTGGATGCGGTACCCACTGAAACCATTCCTTACATTCCCTTCGCGATAGATGTAAAATCATGGGAAGAAGATTTCAGACCTGTATCGACTACAATTTATGCGGCAAATACGGAAGTCACCAATGCCCAATACAATCGCTTTCTGGAATTTCTTCAAACCAACAAACTGACTGATTTATACGAGCAGTTTAAGTTTGATTTCAGCCGGTATGAGGAGCCAGCCCTGGCTTTTATGACCAATTACGCATTACCACGAACAGAAACTAAGAAGAACCGATACTTCAATCATTATCCTGCTGTAAACATTACATATGAAGCGGCCAATGCTTATTGTGATTGGTTAACACAACAATATAATAATGCGACAGAGCGTAAGTTTAAAAAAGTAAGATTTCGCTTACCAACCATAGATGAATGGCAGATTGCTGCGGCATCCATTAAAAATCCAGCCACCTGGAAACTTGACGAGCAAGAAGTAGAAGTAAAGATTACCCCGCAAGGGTCTGAGTTTGACAAGAATCCGGAAATCCGAAAGGTATCGTTGCGTGACCCTGAAATACAGTATCCGTGGTTTCGGTATTTCGGTTTGCGTAACAGCCCTTTGAACAATAAGAGTTGTTATCTGGGTAATTTTAAATCTGAGCCCTGTGATTGTCCGGGTTACCGAGGCAACAAGCCAACCAACCACGATGGCTGGGCCGCCATGGCGCCTACCAAATCCTATTTTCCAAATGATATCGGACTATATGATGTGGTGGGTAATGTTGCTGAGATGAGTAGCGAAAAAGGAAAGGCCTGTGGGGGGAGCTGGAACCACTCACCAGCTGAATCGACCATGCGAAGTATAAATGCCTATACAAATCCGGATGCTGCTGTGGGGTTCCGGGTTTTTATGGAGATTATCGAAAAGTAACCGGATGTTTTTTAAATCGAAGCTTGCTCGTTTTCCAGACGAGGAGTTGATGCGAAAAATCCACCAGGGAAGTGAGGCCGCGTTTACTGAATTGTACACGCGGTACAGCAATTCCCTGATGCGTTATTTCACTCGCATGCTTTGGAACAACCGGGCGATGGCGGAAGATTTTCTACACGACCTGTTTCTGAAGATAATTCATAATCCGCTGCAGTTCGATGCCAACCGTAAATTTTCTACCTGGATTTATTCGGTAGCAAATAACATGTGTAAAAATGAGTATCGCAAAAGGCAAAACCAGCTTCGGATGGATGGTGTAGTCGAAAATCAATCGCGTGATCTGGATAAGGAATTGGACTTGATGTCTGCAAGTGATAAACTAACAATGTTACTGGAAACACTGGAAGAGGAAGATAAAACCATTTTCCTGCTTCGATATGAAGAGGAATTGAGCATTAGTCAGATTAGCCAAATTGTTTTTATGCCAGAGGGAACCGTAAAATCCCGCTTGTTTTATTTGCGGAAAAGCCTGGCATTTGAACTGAATGAGTTTAAAATGATACTTAACGAGAAATCAATATGAAGGAAAGTGAAATGGATTTTGATGCTTTTGAGAAATTGGTTCAACAAAAGCCGTATGCAACGTTGAGTCCTGCTGAAGTGGAGTTTGTATCGCAATGGGTTACTTCAGAGCAAGAGTATGAGTACATCCGGTCTTCCGGGGAGAAGTTGACGCAGTGGTTTCGTATAAATCAGGTCCTCGGCCCTGATGATCAATTGCAAAAGAGATTACAGAAACAATTGCGAGCGGTGCATAAACGTGAATCTTTTTTTGGAAAGGCAATAAAGGTAGGGGCCGGATATTCTCTAACTGCCATCCTATTTGCATTGGCAGGCTGGTGGCTGGGTCAATTAAGATCCAACGAGTCTACTACAAGAGGCTTGCAGACAGTGTACCTGAAGGACACTGTTTTTGTAAAGACCAAACCTGATACCGTATTCTTGGATAAAATCATTTACCGCGATCGTCCCTTTGTTTTAACGGTTGGTGCAAAGAAAGAAAGTGAGGAGGATAGCAAGGGTGCAGTTAAAGGAGTTTCGATGAAGGAAAAAGAACTGGATGACTTGTTGGTTTCAGGATCAGAACGATAGAATTTCAGTTTTACACATCGGTTCGTTTTGTTGTTTCAATTTCCAAAATCAAATCAGCACCATAAGCCTGGGTGGGTGTTTGATAACCCGGTTTGAAATTTCCGGCAAGAATTTTTTCTGCAATTAATACCGCTGTTTTAGCCGTTAGAGAATACCCGCTAACGGTTTCCAACCGACTCTCCTTCCATTTACCCGAATCATCCCACACTTTTCCCCATAGGTAACTGCGGCCACTTTCGCGCTTCTCATCGCTGGGTCCTGGCTTCTGTTTATCGATCCGCCTCAGCATAAAGTTTTTCACCCACCGGTTTCTTAAAAGCCAGTTTAAATAACGACTCCGTTTGGCATTTTTAATCATGCTGGGGGTGGCGCCCGTGTAAACTTCAATATTGGGAATACCGGTACTGCGCCAGGCGGTGGAAATATCACCCCAGGGAATACAAAGCGTCAGAGTTTTAAATGCCCCAAAGTCTACCTCCATACTTTTATCGCCCAATTCAATTCGGGTCAACTCCCCATTTTTTCGGATCAGACCACCATCGCCCAATCCTTCGGTCATGCTTTTTTTAGTTCCTCGCGACAGACCACCCTTCGACATCGTAAAGGCGAGTTGTAAATGTGTAGCGGATGGCAAGCGATTCTTTAAATGTAAAGCCAAACAATCGGAAGGTACTACATCAAAGCCGGTACCAGGCATAATGATAATTCCGGCAGCTTTCCCTTTTTGATCATATCCTGCCAGTAACTCAAACACCAGATACTCTCCTGTAATATCAGTATAGTGCGTTTTTGTTTCCAGGCACGCATCGGCCATCGCTTTGGCTGTATGTCGGAAGGGCCCGCCACAGTGAATGACTAAAGCACCTTTTAATAGCAGGCTTTTTAGGGCTTCACGATCGTGGATATCTACAACTTCGAATGGATAACCCGTTTCCGAACTTTGTTTTTGCAACGCCTCACGATTTCGTCCGGCCAGAATTACCTGTAAGTTTTTGATTTTGCATTCTTTGGCGATCAGCTTACCTGTATAGCCATAGGATCCGTAAAGTATAAGAGTTTGGGAACGCATGCTTAGTTGCTCGAAGCACGCTCTACTTTTTCAACAAAGTATTTTGTGTCTCCCCGCCAGGGGAACGTCATGTATCGCTTTACAAAATGTAAGTTCACCCGGTCCCCTTGCAAGGCTACATCCTGCAAGTCTTTAATAATTTGATCAGCACTGCCCTCAACGGAAAAATCACGCGTTTCTGCAATCGGGCTCGTGCCCTTCAACGCCCCGAAGGATTCCATTGAAATTTTACCTTCAAATGTTTTGAAGATAACACCCTTTTCAGAGACACTTAATACTTTACCCGCCCAAACGCCACGTTCATAGACACCCCAGTACATATAAGCCAGTACAGCAAGACCAAGTAATAAAGCAATAATCAGCGCTCGTTTAATGAATTTCATTGTGGTACGGGCAGTTTTCTTGATGAAGCTTTCGGATTCCATAATCACCGGTTTTGTTTAGGCAAGTTACTCTTTCTCATCAATCTACCATAGAAATACGCAGCTCCGGCAATTACCACGATTGAGATAAATTGAGAATTGGATAGAATCCCATCGATTAAAAACCCCCGTTGAAGGTCGCCCCGAAAAATCTCCAGGATAGACCGGCCTATTGCATACGCCATCAGATAAATAAGAAATAATTGTCCGTCAAATTTCTTCCTTTCTTTTAGCAAAAGGAGACTTGTCATCAGTCCGAAAATCAAGGTAGCCTCGTAGAGTTGGGTAGGATGAAGCGGGGTATTTAAAGGATCGGCCTGGCAAATGGGGCTTGTAAAAATAACACCCAAGAAACCATCTGTAGGCAACCCATAACAACAACCGGCCATGAAACAACCCATCCGGCCAAAGCCGTGCACAATGCAGGTGACAATGGCCATTACATCCAGCATGCGAAGCACCGGAACTTTTATCTTCCGGAAGTACCAGAGCATAACGGGTATGGTTAACAGAAGGGAACCATAAAAGACAAATCCGTTACTCGACCATAGTTTGCCCGGATTTGATAAATAGTAATCCGGATCTTCGAAAATGACAAACAACTTGCCCCCGATTACACCGGCCAGTACCAGTAAAATAAAGAGGTTGTTGCTCTGATCGAATGTGATCCCAAATTGTTTCTTACCCTGCCAATGCATGTAGCCAAATCCCAGCAGAGCCCCAACGGCAATGCAAAATCCATAGGTGTAGACAGTGAAAGAGCCGACTTCAAACAGGATGGGATGCATAGGTAATTGACCGTAGGCAATAGACAATTTAGAAGAGAGAGGCGCTCATTCTCTACTTGTCTGTTGTCAATTTATACCGTCATAATCTCGGCCTCTTTTTTCTTCATCAAGACATCAATCTTCAGAATATAATCGTCTGTTAATTTCTGAACCGTTTCTTCGGCATTCTTTACATCATCTTCCGAAACACCTTTGATCTTCTTAAGATGCTCGTTGGTTTCTTTGCGGATACTGCGCACACTTACTTTGCCGTGCTCACATTCCTGACTGGCCTGTTTCACGAGTTGCTTCCTTCTTTCTTCGGTAAGCATAGGAATGTTGATAATAATTTGTTGGCCATCATTTTGAGGGGTAAGCCCAATGTTGGCAACCATGATGGCCTTTTCAATTTCCGGTATCAACCCCTTTTCCCACGGTTTGATAAAAAGGGACCGGGCCTCAGGTGCCGTGATGGAAGCGACCTGATTTAATGGGCTCATTACACCGTAATAGGACACCTGAATTCCATCTAACATGGAGGGGTTGGCCTTTCCGGCCCTGATTTTTGTCAACTCATGACCAACGTGGTTGAGTGCTTTGTTCATCTGGTCCCTGGCCTCGTCTAAATACAATTCGATCTCTTCCATAAAATCTAAATTAGCTGATCAACGTACCGGCTTCTTCGCCTTTGGCAATCTTTAGCAGGTTGCCCTTTTTATTCATATCGAAGACAATGATCGGTAACTTATTCTCCTGACAAAGAGTAAAGGCCGTCATGTCCATGATGTTGAGTTTCTTCTGATACGCCTCCTGAAAGCTAAGGTGGCTGTAGCGTACCGCATCGCTGAACTTTTCAGGATCTTTGTCATAGACCCCATCCACACGGGTTCCTTTTAGCACCACTCCCGCTTGAATTTCAATGGCCCGGAGGCTTGCGGTGGAGTCGGTAGTGAAATAAGGATTGCCTATACCGGCTCCAAAAATAACGATCCGCCCTTTTTCGAGATGGCGGATCGCCCTGCGTCTGATAAATGGCTCACAGACCTGTTCCATTTTAATTCCGGCCATGAGCCGGGTATACATGCCGTGTCGCTCCAGTGCGCTTTGTAGCGCCATAGCATTGATAACGGTGGCAAGCATGCCCATGTAATCTCCTTGTACCCGGTCAATGCCTAAGGCTTCGGCTTGCCCACCCCGGAATATATTTCCACCACCAATAACGATCGCCACCTCGACTCCCTGTTCTTTTACCGCCCGGATTTCTTCCGAATATTGTTCCAATACGGCCGGATCAATATTGCTATTCTTGGAGCCCATCAGGGCCTCGCCACTAAGTTTGAGGAGAATTCGTTTGTACTTCATGAAAGGATCAGTATCGTTCTTGGTTAAACCCTGCAAATATGGTCAGGATTGGGCAATTTTCGAGGAAGAATTTTGACTTTCCATATGCTCATCTGAAAGCATACTGTTTTTCCTACCGATCAAAACTCAATTAGTACCTGACCTTTTTCCACACTATCGCCTTTCTTCACTTTAATATTTTTTACAATTCCTTCCCCGGGCGATTTCAGAATGTTTTCCATTTTCATGGCTTCCAGGATCAGCAACGCGTCACCTGGTTTCACACGATCTCCTGCCTGTATTTTAAGATCGATAATTAAACCAGGCATCGGAGCTTTCACCGAATTCACTTTGCTGCTGGCCGCATTGTTCATCCCCATTTTTTCCAACAGCAGATCAAATTTATCTTTCAGGTTTACAGTGTATAACCGACCATTAATTTTAAAAGTAAAGGTCTTTGTTTCGGGCTCAGTTTTAATCAACTCAGCGCTATAGCTTTTGCCCTCATACAGAATATGAAAGTAACTGTCTGACACGGTTACCAAATCCCATAATTGCATTTGGCCATTCACTTTTAATCCGGCTTCAGTGGGTTCAATTTCAAAGGTTTTATCGTGAACGGTTGCCTTGTACATAGTTTGTAAAATTGTGTTTTGAAAGGTAGGCAAAATTAATAGCAAGAACTGTATTTTTAAACTATGTCCAGCCATCACGTGGTACGCGAAAATCAGGAGCCTGCTTTGGTGATATTAAATACAAATGCCCTTGCTTTCGAGAAAGCACAGGAACTATTGGAATGGATGCCTACTGTAGTTGTATTGGCCAGTGAAGTTGAGTCGGTTTTAGGGTGGGGTATTAAAGTGGATGTGGTTTTGTCACCGCTTGAAGACCGTGAAACATGGGTTACTCGGTTAGCGGATCAAACTCCGATAAAAATTCTTACCTACCCTCCTGCCGATAAGCCACTACTAACTGCTCTCTGTTATCTCGTAGCGATCAAGTCGCATGCTGTGAATGTATTATGTATGCACCCTGATGATTTTGGAATAGCAGAAACCTTTCCTTCTCTGGATATAGAAATGTTTATGGAAGGCAGGCGTTGGAGTTGGATCAAATCCGGTAAGTGGGAAAAGTGGCTACCGGCTCACACGATCCTTTATTTGCTTCCGGAAGTGCAATGGAAGGATTTCCCTCACTTTTCCTCCGGCCGATATGTGATCAAAAACGATGGATTTATTGAATTGCGATCAACAAATGCGTTTTGGATTGGGGAAGATCTAACCTAAGTAATTCAGCAACAAAGGGAGTGACACCTTTTCGATGGGATGAGGTGTGGATTCAAGCTGGTGAAAGATACCCTTTGGCAACCAACCGGCAACCATTTTCGAAAAGTTCCGATCCGTCATATCATCCTGATCGCCTAATAATATCGTAACAGGATGGTTGATTTCGGATAGCATCTTTTGGGTGAGCAACGGTTCGTTCCCGAGGGAGCGCATCATCATCGTTGTTTTATGAATAAGCTCCTTCCAGTCTGTGGGCGCATGCCGGTGTTCCAGAATTCTGGCAAAGGCTGGAATCTTTTGCAGAATTTTTTCAGGATTGAGTTTTTGAATTTCTTTTTCGGCCGACTCAGGAGACCAGTCAAACTTGGTTCCCAAGGTAACAACTTTACCGATGCGTTCAGGATTGGTTTTTGCTAACCAAAGCGCAACATATCCACCCATGCTGTAGCCAAAGATATTCACCTTATGTAAACTTTTATTGTCTAAATAGGTTGTCACATCCTTGGCAAATACCTCTATACCAAATCCTTCTTCCGAGAACGCTTCACCGCTGTGTCCTGAGAAATTGAGTGAATAAGCCTTGTGCAATTTCTGCTCCAGCTGTTGCCGGAGGGGTTCCAGTTGTGTTTTTGAGCCCAATGCACCGTGAAGCAACAAGATCGGATTCATAATCGCGCCTTTAAAATCCGGTCCTTGTTGTCAAGGTCTTTGATTATTTGAACCTGTTGATAACCCAATACTTCCATCAGTATTTTCAACTCCACTCCATAGTGTTCATTAATTTCAAACCAAAGCGATCCACCGCTCGACAATGATTTTCTGGCTTTTTCCCCAATTGCTCTATAAAAGATCAGGGGATCAGTTCCTGGGGCAAACAGGGCCTGGTGCGGTTCAAATTCAAGTACGTTCTTGTTCATCACCTGCTTTTCTGCAGCTGTAATATAGGGGGGGTTACTCACGATGAGATCGTACATATCAGGCATATCCTCCATGAGAATATCAACTTTTGAAAACGATACCTGCGCTTCTAAGTGGGCAGCATTTTCTGCAGCACAGGTCAATGCACGCTCACTAATGTCAAGTGCATGAACGGAAGTTTCAGGGAGTTCAAGAGCGAGAGAAATGGCAATGCAACCACTGCCGGTTCCTACATCCAAAATTTTTTTTGGAGGTATATCTTGACGGGCAAACCGACAAATTTCATCGACAAGCAATTCAGTTTCTGGTCTTGGAATAAGCACAGAAGAGTTGACTTTAAACACACTTCTATAAAACCGCGCTTCTCCTAAGATATATTGTATTGGTTCGTGTTGATTGATTCGCAAAATGTATGGATCAAATTCACCGGGGCTAATTTCTAACGTTTTACCAGCAAGAATATCAGTTCGGCTCAGGCCAAGTTTCTTCTCAATCAACAAATAAATGATGGATTGAATTTCGGCACTGCTATAGGGTACTGTAACGCGGTTGACCAGTTTGGTAAAAAGTTCTTTGGAATTCGTCATGCCGAAATTGATCTTTGCAAGGTAGCGATTTCCCCATGTCCGTTGACGAACTTTATATGCAACGATGTTTTGAACTTGCCCGGCAAGGGGTTGGGATGGTAAGTCCCAATCCACGCGTGGGGTGTGTGGTTGTACAAGACGGAAAAATCATCGGTGAAGGATATCATCAACGATACGGAGCCTCACATGCGGAAGTAAATGCAGTTGCTTCAGTTCAGGACAAAAGTCAGTTGGCAGGAAGTACGGTTTATGTCAACCTGGAGCCATGTTCGCACACCGGTAAAACACCGCCATGTACAGAGTTGTTGATAAACCACCGTGTTAAAAAAGTTGTACTTTCTACGCTCGACTCAAATCCTTTAGTGAATGGTGCCGGTGCTAAAAGACTCGCAGAGGCGGGTATCGAGGTGATTACGGGGGTATTGGAGAAAGACGGACGTTCCTTGAATACTCGTTTTTTCACTTTCCATGAAAAAGAACGACCTTATATCATTCTCAAATGGGCCCAAACTGCCGATCGATTTATTGCCCGTAGCAATTATGAATCACGCTGGATCAGCAATGGGTTTTCACGGCAGATCGTTCATCAATGGCGGAGTGAAGAGGATGCCGTGTTGGTTGGAACGAAAACCGCAGCCCACGATAATCCAACATTAACCGTGCGGGATTGGACGGGCCGCAATCCAGTCAGGTTGGTGATTGACCGGTTTCTCCGCCTCAGCGACAAATTGAATTTGTTTGACCAATCTGTACGTACGATCTGTTTCAATCTGCTCAAGCATGAAGAACACCAAAATCTTTCGTTGATACGATTGGATGAAAAGGATTTTTTGAATTCGATTCTGGAGTATCTTAAAAAGGAAAAAATCCAATCCTTCATGGTGGAAGGGGGTTCGATTACTTTGTCGATGTTTATCGAAGCCGGGTTGTGGGATGAAATCCGGGTCTTTTCCTCTCCCAGAGTGTTTCATACAGGCATTGAGGCTCCAGGGTTTAAAGGAGTATTGACTGCCGAAGAGAAAATACAGGATGATTCACTTCGGATATACAGGAAGGTAACGGAGTTAAAACCGAATCACTAGCCGGGCTTGTGTACCCGCGAAATATAAGGTTGGCATTATGCGAGATGCATGATTTTTATTGTACAGCTCCAGGGCGTTCACAGCCCTGTTCTTGAAAGCTCTGTTAAATGGAATGGAAGCCAGAAGTAACGCGGCACCTCCTGCTGCCAGTCCCCATTCGGGTTCGCCACCAATAATAGCAGTTCCCAGCGGAATGGCGATCAGTACACCCCCCGTAAAGCCCATTACACCAGCCACATTGTAATTCACCTTGGCACGTTTGAATTCCTGGTACGCCATCGGCTCCACTTTTAAAAGTTCTAATACTTGCTTTGGGCTGATCACGAGTGTGTCCATCTCAAAACGGACTCCTCCAAAGGTTTTATATATTTTTATTTCCTGGCCAAGGCATGAGGTACAGCAAATTAACCCGAGCAGGATGCAAAGAGCAGGTTGGTTCATGAATACGATGAATGAGTTGAAGAATTTCAGTTACTTAGATTTTTTGCAACCTCCTCCCAATTAACAACATTCCACCAGTTGGCCACATACTCATTGCGTTTATTCTGGTATTTCAAATAGTAGGCATGTTCCCACACATCCAACGCCAGGAGCGGAGAGCCTTTCAGTTCACTCACATCCATAAGCGGATTGTCTTGATTGGGAGTAGAGCCAACCCTTAACGAGTTACCATCTTTCACTAACCAGGCCCAACCAGAGCCAAAGCGTGTAAGGGCGGCTTGGGTAAACACTTCTTTGAACTTATCAAACGAACCAAATGAACTCTGAATTGCCTCGGCAACTTTTCCGGTAGGTCCGGTACTTGTGGGCTTCATTACCTGCCAAAAAAAATTGTGATTCCATGCACCCCCTCCGTTATTACGCGCCTTGGCGGATAGTTTTGAAATATTGTTAAAAAAATCCTTTTCAGAAGCATAAGAAATATTCTCCGCGGTGATAGCATCATTCACATTTTTAATGTAGGCAGCATGATGTTTCCCATAATGAATCTCCATCGTTAGTCCATCGATGTGCGGTTCTAAGGCCTGGCTGGGATAGGGAAGTAGAACTTGAGTAAATTGCAACGGAGCCATCTCGTTCGTAAGGAAGTGAGCATGGGAAATCAGGGGTGTCGTTAGAGCAACGGAAGCAGTCATGGATTGCTTGACAAAATTTCTGCGACTAATCGGTTTCATCTTGCTAAATGTTTAAAGGTAGTGTTGCTAAAATCGTGCCTGAGTATTGTGGTGATGGGTAAATTTACCTAAAAATAATTAGCTTGCACTACCTTCAATGTTATTGAATATGGCCGATATTCTTTATGACACAATCCCTTCACTTGACCTGGAAGATTTTACCAGCAGCGATCCCGTTCGAAAGAGGAACTTTGTTCAACAACTGGGTGATGCTTATAACAACATTGGTTTTGTTGCCATCCGCAACCACTATTTATCCGATGAGCTTTCGACACGGTTATATACGATCATAAAAAAGTTTTATGCGCTACCCGATACCGTAAAGCAGCGGTATGAAATTGCCGGGCTAGCTGGCCAGCGTGGCTACATTGGCAAAGGGAAAGAACACGCAAAGGGTCGCAACACCGGGGATCTGAAGGAATTTTATCATGTCGGGCAAGAGGTGTTGGACAATGATCCCATCAAAGTGGAATATCCAGACAACGTATGGCCTCAGGAATTACCCGAGTTTAAAGAAATCGCACTTGATGTATATAAACGTCTGGAAAAGACCGGGGTGCAAATGCTTCGCGCGATTGCGCTTTATTTGAATTTGCCGGAAAATTACTTTGACGACAAGGTACATCATGGGAACAGCATTTTGAGACCAATTCATTATTTTCCAATTGAAGATCCGGATTCCGTGCCAGCCGATGCGGTGCGGGCAGCTGAACATGGAGATATTAATTTGATTACACTGTTGATGGGTGCCAGCGCAGATGGTTTGCAGGTATTGCGCAGAGATGGCAAATGGATCCCCATCACCGCCTTACCGGAACAACTGGTAGTGAATGTGGGCGATATGTTGGAGCGACTGACCAATAAGAAATTGAAGTCTACAATTCACCGGGTCGTTAATCCACCTCGTCATTTAATGAATACGCCCCGGTATTCAATTCCCTTTTTCATGCACCCCCGGTCGGAAATGAGTTTGGCGGCATTGCCTTCGTGTGTTGATGCCAGTCATCCAAAATTGTGGGAAGATATTACGGCAGGCGAATTTTTAAACCAACGACTCAGAGAAATTGGACTGAAAAAATAAATTTCAAGACTTGGTACAGCGGATACGCTATATCATCTTTTTAAAAGATGTATTCTTACTTTCCGTCACTTGCTTTGGTGGTCCCCAGGCGCACATCGCTCATTTTCAAAATATTCTGGTTAAAAAGCGAAAGTATATTTCTGAGCATGACCTTATCGAATTGAATTCGTTGTGCCAGGTAGTGCCGGGCCCCACCTCTACACAAACACTCTCCGCCATTGGATATAAATTGGGAGGCCCTTCACTAGCCTATCTGACCCTGTTAATCTGGTTGTTGCCATCGGTAGTAATAATGACAGCGGCCGGCATTTTAATGAATGTTTTTGTCACGAAAAATACATCCTTGGGCTTTACCCGGTTTATTCAACCCATGGCGGTGGGACTGGTAGCCTATGCAGCGTATGCAATCAGTATTAAAACGATAACCACTACTCGTGCTTTCGTGCTTATGATTTTCGCAGGTGTGGCTACTTATTTTATTAAATCTCCGGTGGTCTTTCCGATTGTACTGCTCATTGCAGGAGTAATAACAGCCTTGAATTATAAAGCGCATCCGCGAGAGGAGAAAAAGCGATTTGAAATTTCGTGGTCTAATTTTTTACTGTGGGCTGGGGTATTGATTTTTGCCGCGTTGTTAGGTTGGGCTACCAAAGGAATTCCGGAGTTGACCTTACCCATTCGCTTATTTGAAAACTTCTATCGTAACGGCAGTCTGATTTTTGGCGGGGGCCAGGTGTTAACACCCATGCTGTATACGGAGTTTGTTCAGTTTGCTCCTAAGCAGTACCTAACTTCCCAGGAGTTTCTCTCAGGATACGCATTGGTACAAGGGTTACCCGGACCTGTTTTCTCGTTCAGTGCTTATATCGGTGCATTGGCCATGCGCGAGTATGGCGTCTTAGGTGAGATCATTGGCTCCATCATGTCGGTTGCGGGCATTTTTTTGCCGGGTACATTTTTGATTTTTTTCATGATTCGCATCTGGGAAAGTCTAAAAAAATTCAGACCCATCCGGGCCTCATTGGAAGGCATTAATGCAGCCAACGCAGGATTGGTTGCCGCGGCTGCTGTATTGCTATTTCAACCATTGGTGGCACACCAGTCGGTGGAGGTAGTGATCCTGAATGCCGTGTTTGCATTGGCCGCTTTTGCTCTTACCGCCTTTACCAGAGTGCCTTCGTGGGCAATTATTTTGGTAGGCCTGCTTTGCGGTATTATCATTTAGTATGCCTACCAAATAAAAAACCCCGGTTCTAAGGCCGGGGTTTTTGTGATTTAATTAGTGCTCTTATCCCAATTTAAAGATGATCGGGATAACCATTTTCTGTCTTACAGGCTTACCTCTTTGTTTGCCAGGTTTCCAGGCAGGGGCACTTTGTACAATGCGAACAGCTTCTTCATCGCATCCGGCTCCAATACCTTTTAAAGTCTTAACATCCACAATCGAACCATCACGGTTAACAACGAATTCTACGAAAACCCGACCTTCAACACCCATTCTTCGGGCCTGTGCCGGGTATTTAATTTTTTCACCAACATATTTGTAGAAAGCGCCCATTCCTCCTTTCGGTTCAGCCGACTCTTCCACTACGCTGAAAATCTCATCTACGTTTTCCTTCTCTTCAACCGCAGCAACAATAACCTCTTCCACCTTAGTTTCTTCCGTTACTTCAACATCAAACTTTAAGTTGAGGTCTTCCTTGATTTCTTCTTCATCGGGGACTTCAACGATTTGTGGTTGTTGAATAATCGGTGCGGGTGGGGGTGGTTGTTCGGTGGGAGGCACTTCGATCATTTCTTCGAAGATGTTGGCATTTTTACCCTGCAAATCAACCAGACTCTCATCATAAGACTTCCATTCAAAAGCCATGAAGGTGAGCGCCATGGTTACCAACAAACCGATGCTGAAAAAGAAGCTGGTCTTTTTCGTTAAATCGGCCTTTTCAGTCTTTTTTGCTTCCATACGATGCTAATTTCGGGTTTAGGAACTTCAAATATAACATTAGAATGCTCTTGGGGCCAGCCAGTCACAGAAAATTGAAGAATTTTTAAGAGGTATTATTTACGATTTCCGTAGAAAAGTGTGAAAAAAACGGTTGGGAATACCGCTTTATTCTCTGCCGTGGGCATAAGCATGATTTCATTGAAATAGGAGTCCACCAAAACACCCACCTCAAAACCAGTTACCTGACTTTTTAAAAAACCTAACTCAAAATTTAAGGCGGCTTTCAAATTAAGACCAATTTGAACGTTTGATTCACCCAGTCCTTCAAACAGATTCCCCGTGCCTAGAATATTATTGAAAGTGTGGTTAGGGTTGTTTGGATCGTATTGTTCGTGCTGCGAAGAAAAGAAACTATTGTCAACGGTGCGTTCAATATAGTAGGGGGCCACCAGGCTAATGGAAGGTCCTCCGGCAAAGACTGCTTTGATTTCTACCCCTTGCTGGGGGGCTTTGGTGAAAAGTATAAAATCCCGACCGTATTGAAAACGAAATGCATAGAGGTAATTACTCTTGCCATATATAAAAAAGTTGCCCGTATAGGCCGAACTAACCCGAACTTCTTGCGGGTTTTTAACATTCATAATCTCCAGCCCAAAAGACTCCAGAACCTGGTCTTTAACCTTTCTTGCTTTTTTAAAGGTGAAGCCTCCAATTAAACCACCCGCTGAATTCTTGTTAATGCCCCAGGTAAATTCCGAATTGTATTCATAGCTGTCCTGGGTTTGTGCCTGAACCGACAGAGCCCCTGACAGAATAATAATACCGAAGCCAATTATTGCTTGCCTGATACCAGCCACTTTTCTTTTCTTGAATGTTAAAATTAATGTAACTAACGCAGAAATAATAGTCTTGTTATGAATCCTATGGCTACGGTGGAATATCTGGGAGGGTTAAGAACCCAGGCAAAACACCTAAAATCGGGGAATTTACTTACAACCGATGCCCCCGTGGATAACCTGGGCAAGGGAGAGGCTTTTAGCCCAACGGATATAGTTAGTGCCGCACTTTGCAGTTGTATGATGACCATCATGGGCCAGGTAGCCGACCGGGAGGGAATTCAATTAAAAGGATTGACTGCCCAGGTAGTAAAAGTGATGACCAGCAACCCAAGAAAGATTGCTGAAATTCAGATAACATTTTCTCATCCTGATTTACAAGCCACGGAAGTTCAAAAACAAAAGCTAAAGAATGCGGCAAGAACCTGCCCGGTAGCCCTTAGTCTATCGGAGGCCCTGATTCAATCCGTTACGTTTAATTTTTGAACAGGATCGAACTTTTCAACGACATTTTTAATCGTTGAAAAATCGATTTCAAAATGAGAACGATTGAAAATTGATTTGCCATTTTGAATAACCAGTATCTGGGGTGACTCATGCTCCACCTCGTAGGTTTCGGCAATCTGATTGGAAATGTCGCGGTATGTAAGCAGGTCCAGCAAATAGGGCTTTACCGTTGGGAGTTCTTCCTGTCTCCAATTTCTTTCCAAACGGTCCAGCGATGCCCGGCTGATGGAACAGCGTTTACTGTGTTTGAATATCACAATCGGTTGAGATCCGGATTCTGAATTTATTTTATCCAGTTGTGAGGCGTCTGTAAGAGGGGTCCAATTCATATTAACTTAATCGTAAAGGTCTTTCCAAAGTTCTTTTTCTTTCTTGTCGTAACGGGGTCTTCTTTCTTTATCCTTAACAGCATCGGGTTGAGTACTGTTTTTCTTAAATAAGTTTGACCATATCAACTTTGCATTGGTGAAAATAGTTCGTTCGCCTTTTACATTGTTGTCTTTTTGGTGGGCAAACTGGGCATCCGGAAAATGCTTCTTATCGTTGTATTTAACCATTTTGATATTTCCCTGATAGTCGCCTATGCGGGCATAAGCCCTGGCCGGTGCAATCACTTTTAACGCTTCTTTATTACTGTTAGGATTGTGACGGTAGTTCCTGGTCAGTCGGGTTTTACCTGCAAACCCTGTTGCGTCTGCAAAAGACGTTGAGTATTTGATTGTCATCTGGGCATCATCGACACTGCTGGGATTATGTTTATACGCCCAATACATTTTTATCGAACGAGAATACTCACTGGCCTTTACAGTTTCTTTGCTCGGGGGTACCCCTGGCAAGGATCCCTTGACCGCTTTTGGTTTCTGATCGGTGTCCTTTTGTTTAACGCTCACCATCAGGCCATTGACTTGATACACATTTTCATAAGGCCGGTGTTTCTTCAGGGCTTGTTCTACAGCATTCGGGTTTCTTACATATTCCCGCTTAAAGCGTGGCAGCCTGGTTTTGCCAGAATAGTTAATATCCCCGGCTTCATCACCGGTGGGTGTTCGTACCGGTATCGGTTCACCGTTATTATTCCAAAGACGTCCGCTCACACTGCCGCCCCCCTTTTCAGGTTTTTTTGTTTTCAGGTATCCTGAAAAGTCATAGCCTTCCTGATTAAATGTTTTACGAACCAAAGGAATGTTGCCTTGGTACCTATCGATCTTGCTGGCAGCATCACCCGGGGTTTTTCCTGGGATGGGCTGATTGTTATTGTTCCAAAGCCGGCCACTGACACTGCCACCACCCTTCACGGGTTTTTTTGTTTTTTGATATCCGGTAAAATCCAATCCTTCCTGACTATAGGTCTTTTTGAATTGGGGAATGTTGCCCTGATACATATCAATCTTTCCGGCAGCATCGCCCGGGGTTTTTCCTGGGATGGGCTGATTGTTATTGTTCCAAAGCCGGCCACTGACACTGCCTCCACCCTTCAAAGGTTTTTTTGCTTTTTGATACCCCGTAAAGTCCAATCCTTCTTGACTATAGGTCTTGGGTCGCATGCGAATGTCACCGGCATACCCATATCCCCCCTGACTAAATGCCTTAGGCTCCTGCTTCAGATTTCCTTGAAACTTACTTACCCGAGAAGACATTTCACCGGGCGACTTACCAGGTATCGGGCGGCCTTGATTGTTCCAAGATCCACTCACACTGCCACCGCCCTTAGGTAATCTTCGGGCTTTCATATTCCCTGCATAACTCAGTCCTTCCTGACTAAAGCCTTCTTCAACTCGATTTCTTTTGATGTAGCCTTTGTAGTTAACCTGAAAGCCAGCGATTCGTTGATTCTCCGGTTGGCGTACTGGAATGGGCATGTTGTTATTATTTCTTTTCAGCCGGGCCGAAACACTGCCCCCCCCTTTCATTTTTCTTTCTGCACGAACATTACCTGTATAATTTAATCCTTGTTGGCTAAATGCAATTTCTTCTCTTCGCAAGTTACCCTTATAGTTCGCCTGCATGTCTGCGATTCGGGGATTGCCAGGGCCCTTTGCCCCCAGCGGTGCATTTCTTGCCCCCTGACGACCACTGATGCTGCCACCTCCGCCCTTAACGGGTTTGATTCCCTTCAATCGATTGAGATCTTTTCGCATGTAGGAAGCCCCCAATCCAGGCGCCCGGGCACTGATCGGTTGATTCGATCGCAATTTTCCGGATACACTTCCACCACCTCCTTTTACTGGTTTAATGCCCCGCAGCTTATTTAGATCTTCACGCATATATCGGGCACTGAAACCGGGGGCAATTCGCGGTGCCGAGCCGGGTATTCCTGCCACCTGATTATCTCGGCCTTTACTCCTGCGAAGAGGTTGACCGGAAATGTCACCTTTCCAGGGAAGTTCTCCTCTGCGGCTGGCAGTTTTATAACCGGACCGAAATGAACCGCTATAGGCACGATCTCCTCCGGGCCGTCTTCCGGCATAGGGTCCTTCGGCCTTAATGAGCGCGTTAGGTGGTGTTCTGAAATTTTTAGTTCTTAAAGGACCGCCTGTAATATCTGTTGTGATGGCCCGTTCTCCTTTTGAATATTTACCCCAATACACATTTTTTCGTCCGCGGGTAAGGTATGCCTGCGAATTTGACCTGGGAATCACCCTCTTTTTTTTACCAGGCGGCTCCTGCCGGGTTTGTAAGCGATTGAGACGAGAAAGTTCACGCTTGTTGGAGTAAGATTGCTCGGGTTTACGCGATGCATTATTGACAAAAGGTCCTTTCTGTGGATAAACATTAGCCCGTGCGGCTTCTGCGGATCGCGACCGAACCCGGGGAGCTGCTCCACCAATGGGCTGTCCTACCTGATCTCCGCTTCTGCGTTTTGCACGATAAGGCGATTGGGCGGTATAAACTGCTCGTTGGGCCGTAGACTGATTGCGGGTTCGAAGCTTTCTTCCGGCTATATCTTTGGTAGTTGCCTGTTCTTTTCGTTTGACAGACTTGGATCTTGTTTCCCTGATTTGCCTTTTGTTGTTGATGGGTTTACGGTCTTGAGCATAGCTGGATATGTTCACAAAAAACAGAACGACCAGCATCCCTACCCACCGTAATGGAATGCAAAAGACTTTGATATCGTGGAGAACCTCCTTCAAATCAGGTAAATAAACGGGCTAAGATAGCGAAAAATGCAATGTTGATTTCTTCCGGATTAGTAACGTGACCCGCGTACTAGAATTTCATCAATGCTTCGATTCTTGATTGCAGTCGTTCCTTGGGAAGAAAATTTTGCTCCAACGTTGCCGCAAAGGGGATGGCCGTATCCAGACTTGCCTCGCGCAATACGGGGGCATCCAAATAGTGAAAGGCATGTTCACCGATCCAGGCAGCAATTTCTCCGCCAATTCCTCCGGTAAGCGTGTCTTCATGAAGAACCAACACCCGATTCGTTTTTTTGACGGTATTCAATACGGCTTCTTTATCCCAGGGTAAAAGCGTTCGGAGGTCAAGAATATCGGCCCTGAATTCTGGCAGTTTGTTCATTACTTCAAGGGCCCAATGAACACCCATTCCATACGTGATAATCGATAGATCTGAACCTTCGCTCACCAGACTGGCATTACCGATTTCTACAGTGTAGTAATCATCGGGAATATCCGCCTTGATTGACCGGTACAATAACTTATGTTCAAAGAATAAGTAGGGATTGGGATCTTCCAGTGCTGCGCAAAGCAATCCTTTTGCATCGTAGGGATTGGATGGATATACGATTTTCAAACCGGGTGTATGGAAGAACCACGCTTCGTTGCTTTGGCTATGAAACGGGCCTGCTGCAGTACCGGCACCGGTTGGCATCCTCACCACCACATCGGCAGCCTGACCCCAACGCCAGTGAATTTTAGCGAGGTTGTTAACAATCTGGTTAAATCCCTCGGTTACAAAATCGGCAAACTGCATTTCTACCATCGCCTTCATCCCTTTAATTGACAAACCCAGGCCGGTACCAACGATAGCCGATTCACATAATGGTGTGTTACGAACCCGTTCTTTGCCAAACTTTTCGACAAAGCCTTCGGTGATTTTAAATACGCCACCATAATCGGCAATGTCTTGTCCCATCAGTACAAGATTTGGATGCACCTCCATACTTAGACGCAATCCATCACTGATTGCATCAATAAATCGCTTTTCTGATTTCTTTGTAGATCGGGGAGTGATTACAGATTGTTGAAAAGGTGCGTACACATCTGAAAATTCCAGGGTAGTATCGGGTGTGGGTAAACTTTCCTTAAAAGCTTCCTCCAACCCTTCCTCGATCTCTTGCTTTATGTTTTTTCGAAGACTCGTTACATAACTCGTATCAACCACCTTTTCCTTCAACAGGAACTTTTCAAAATTTTCAACCGGGTCTTTCTTGGCCCATTCCTCCATCATTTTTTTGGGAACGTATTTGGTGCCGGAGGCTTCTTCATGGCCACGCATTCGAAAAGTGATGCATTCAAGCAAAACAGGTTGGGGCTTTTTGCGTAAGGTGTCAGTTAACGTTTTAAGGGTATCATAAACTTCCAGTACATTGTTACCATCTACCTGCACTCCCTTTATTCCATACCCAATCGCCTTATCGATAAATTGCTTGCACTTGAATTGTTCATGGCTGGGTGTGGAAAGTCCATAGCCATTGTTTTCAATCACAAAAATGACGGGTAGATCCCACACGGCAGCCACATTTACAGCTTCATGAAAGTCGCCCTGGCTGGTGCCTCCATCGCCATTAAATACAACGGTAACTTTTTGCTCATTTTTTAATTTAGAGGCGAGCGCAATCCCATCGGCCACTCCGTTTTGCGGACCCAGGTGGGAAATCATACCCACGATGTGGTGTTCGTTCGTTCCAAAATGAAAAGACCGGTCCCGGCCTTTGGTATACCCCATGGGTGTGCCTTGCCACTGTGCAAAAAGCCGGGTGAAAGGTATATCGCGGCCGGTAAATACACCCAGGTTTCTGTGCATCGGCAAAATGTATTCATCCTTTTGCAACGCCTGGGTTATGCCCACGGATATTGCTTCCTGGCCAATCCCACTAAACCATTTACTAATTTTATTTTGCCGCAGCAGAATAAGCATTTTCTCCTCAATTAACCGGGGGCGAAGCAGGGCTTCATAAAGGCTCTTCAGAGTTTCGTCAGCGTATTTTTTGCGATTGAATTTCATAAGAAAACCAAAGCCGGCAAGTTAGAACGTTTCAACCAGTCGTCCTATGGGTTCATGGGGTTGGATTTTGGAGAGCGGGTAGCAACTAATCCCAAGGTCATGATTACGCTGGTTGCCAGAATGACAAAGAAGAGAACAGCATTTTCAATGCCGATCAATGTTTGATCAGCTGGAATACTGAAAAACAGCAAGATACTGATAAGGCCTCGTGGCGAAAGAAAGTATTCGGCCACAGAAGCAGCCGGAACGAAAATTTTTTGAAAACCAATTCGAATCAGGTAAATGATAAAAACAATGGCGGTACCATTCATAAGCACATCCCATTTTAGAAGCGTTTCTACATTAAGAGTAAATCCGAATATGAGAAAAAAGAAAGTGCGTACAATAAAAGCGGATTCTCCGGAAAGTTGGGTGAGTTGTTTCAGATCCGCGTAGAAATTATCATACCGGAAGTTCTTCATAAACCAGGGGTGTCTAATCCAAAACAAATTGTTAAGGAATAGACCAAATACCAATACGATAATTAACGTAGGTAGGTGATAATGTTTTCCGATAGCATATACCAGAATTAACACAGCAATAATAAGAAAGAATTTCAGGTGCAGGGTTATGCGTTTCAATAAATACAATAACACGAGGCAAAACAAACCTGAAAGAACCAGGATCAAAATCGTTTCCCAACCCAGTTTTACAAACGCATAGCCATTGATGGTTTGATTGGTGATCATGAAGTTAAACAAGACAATGCCGAAAATGTCTGACAAAGAAGACTCATAAACTATAAAATCTTTTCGCTCACCAGTGAGTGCACTGGCTGATGGAATTGCTATTGCCGAACTAATGACTCCTAGTGGAATCGCATTGATGAAACAAATCCGGAAGGATTGACTCGTTAAATAGTGAAAGAACAATGCAATTCCGGAAGATGTGAGCAGAAGGATAAAAAAGGCGGATGAAAATGCTTGTTTTATTAATTTCAATTTTTCTCTCTCCAATTTCAACTCGAGGGCACCTTCTAAAACAATCAGAATCAATCCAATGGTACCTAATACCGGCAGTATGGCGCCAAAGTCCAATCCGTCCAATTTCAACCAGGTAGCCAGATAACGAAGCCCGATCCCGCTAAGCAAAAGGAGGATTACGGCCGGAATTTTGAATTGCCTCGCGATCAAATCAAATAGATAGCTAAAAATAACCAGGGTACTTAAAATGATGAGGGTAATTTCCGGAGACATATATTTTAGAGGCGTCAGAAAGATATAAAAAACTAATTAAGCCATTAACTTGCAGTTTATGTTATTCACATGATTTCATTTTCACAATTTACCTTAGATAATGGTCTGCAGGTAATCGTTCACGAGGATCCAACAGTACACATTGCGGTAATGAACATTTTGTACAATGTGGGGTCCCGCGATGAACATCCGGATAAAACCGGATTTGCGCATCTTTTCGAGCATTTGATGTTTGGCGGTTCAATTAACGTCCCTTCTTATGATGAACCGCTGCAGTTGGTCGGAGGTGAGAACAATGCGTTCACCAATACGGATATTACCAATTATTATCTCACCGTGCCGGCCGCGAACCTGGAGACCGGCTTTTGGCTGGAGAGCGACCGCATGCTAAGCCTGTCCTTCGATCCCCAGGTGCTGGAGATTCAACGAAAAGTAGTGATTGAGGAATTCAAACAACGCTATTTAAATCAGCCGTATGGCGATGTGTGGCTTAAACTGCGACCCCTTGCTTATAAAATGCACCCGTATCAATGGGCAACTATCGGAAAAGAAATCAGTCATATTGAAAATGCCACACTGCAAGACGTAAAGGATTTTTTCTTTACCCATTATCTGCCCAACAATGCAATTTTAGTGGTTGCCGGAAAGGTTACGCTGGCACAGGTTAGGCAGTTGGCGGAAAAGTGGTTTGGACCCATTCCGATCGGGAAGCGACATAACAGACAATTGCCACAGGAGCCCGCGCAGAAAAGCAAACGGACAATGTCGGTAAAAGCAAAGGTTCCGGCCCACGCCCTTTATAAAAGTTATCATATGGTTGGTCGCTTCGAGCGAGACTATTACACTACGGATCTGTTGAGTGATATTCTAAGTCGTGGACACTCAAGCCGGCTTTATAATAAACTGGTGAAAGAACAGGAACTCTTTACTTCAATTTCATCCTTCACGATGGGCACGATTGACCCGGGGATGTTGGTCATTAGTGGCCGCGTAAAGGAGGGCATTGGTTTATCAGATGCAGAAGCGGCCGTGGATCAGGTGATTCGGGAAATAATGATAACGGGACCCCACGAACAGGAATTGGCAAAAGTGAAAAACCAGGCTTCCACCTCCCTTGAATTTGAAAAGGTGGAAGTTATCAACCGGGCGATGAACCTTGCCTATGCTGCCCTGTCGGGGGATATCAACCTGATAAATAATGAAAGTAAGAACATTGAGTCAGTTACTCGCGAAGATATAATTCGGGTTGCCAATGAAGTTTTTCAGGAAAGTAATTCCAGTGTGTTATACTATCAATCCGAAAGTCTCGGAATTTAGACTTCCATGGGCAGGGTCACGGTAAATTCGGATCCCGCTTCCAGGTTGGAGTGTACACTGATGCTTCCTCGTAATTTGTCAAGCGTTTCCTTTACGATGTAAAGCCCCAGGCCGGAACCTTCTGAATTTTCGGAGGCCCGATAGAACATTTCAAAGATTCGTGTATGATGTTCCGGGGCAATTCCTAACCCGTTATCCTTCACCGTAACCAAGGCGATATTTCCTTTGGTGATCGCGGAAATGATAATGTACGGGTCTGCTTGTTCAAAGACATGGTACTTGTAAGCATTAGAAAGCAGGTTATTGATCACAACTTTCAGCCGGTTCACATCTGTTACGATTTCCAGCGAGTTATCAATATCAACCTCAACGCGAACTTTCCTATTAACGATCGTATACGCAAGATTTTGAACCACCTCATCTACTAGATGGCGCAAGCGAACCCGGGCCGGGGTTAGGTCAACTCGCGTATTTCGCGAGTAGTCGGTAACTTCTTTGATAAATCCCTCCATGGTCTTGATCCGGTCCTTCATCATTTGAAGATAGATCCCAACTTCTCCCGGTCGGTCTGTCTTTTCGGATAAATGAATAAGTCCTAATAAGGAACTGAGTGGAGCCCGCATATCGTGAGATGCACTATATACGAACCGGTCAAGTTCTTCATTCGTTTTTGCCAGTTGTTCATTTTTCAGGGCCAGTTCTTCTTCTGCTTTTTTTCGTTCGTGGATATCAATGATGGATCCAATAATAACGGAAGGGGCATCCATTTCATCCAGCTTGGATACACCACTGTCCAGGAACCATTTGTATTCTCCGGTTTTCGTTCGCATTCTCAATTCATTCTGATAAGGCAAATGATTTGAAAGGTGCTCATGGATAGATTTCGATGTTCGTTGAAGATCATCGGGATGCACGATGGCCACAAACTTCTCCAGGGTCAATTCAAGCGGTTCATCCGGGTGATACCCGAGCAGCGCTTTATAGTGTGGGCTCACATAAACCTCATTCGTTTTTACCCGCCATTCATAAATACCGGCTCGCGTTCCCTTCAGCGCCATCGCGAAACGCTCTTCACTTACTTTTAAGTCAGCGGATATTTTAATCAGGTCTCGTTCATTGGACCGAAGTGATCGTTCAGTTTCCTGATTTCTGTTAATCAGGAAATAAACGACAAACCCATTGGATAAAATGCCGATCGTCAGGTTTGCAAGAAAATTGATTTGCACCATGTTGCTCTCGTAACGGGGAGGCGGAATAATATTCAAATCGGTGGTAAAGGCAATAAAGCCAAGAACAATTGGCAGCAGGGTAAAAAAGATACTGGCCCCCCGATGGTAATTGTAAAGGGAGATCAGCCCGGTAACCGAGCAACTCATAAAGAAGAAATAGACCCCGCCATAAGGATGGTCCACATCAGCAAACAGATAAACCAGGGCGTTGATTAATGTCAATTGCAGAACAGAAGCAACGATGTAATATTTTTTCCGATTTAGGAGGAGCGTTAGAAGGGCTACGCCACCTAAAATCCCATACCAGGGCAGGAACACATAGACCCCGTTATAGCTGTCCAGCCCGGCATAAAATATAGCAATCGAACAAATGATACAGGCAAACTGCCCGCGCAGCATGGCATACTTAAATTCAGTACGTGAAGTGATTTCTTCTTTCCCAACCAAAAAGTCCCTGAAGAGCCCCATGTTCAAAGAGGCTTAAATATAAAAGAATATGCACCACTTGTAGGACAATCGGCTAATTTTGGCCAAAAGTAAGTGTATGAAAATACGTGTAGGACTCGGATTTGACGTGCATCCGTTAGAAGAAGGACGGGAATTTTACCTGGGGGGCATAAAATTACCTTCGACTCGCGGGGCGGTGGGTCATTCCGATGCCGATGTGTTAATTCATGCAATCTGCGATGCCTTGTTGGGGGCCGCCAACCTTCGCGACATTGGATTTCATTATTCCAATAAAGATCCACGCTGGAGCGGTATGGACAGCAAATTTTTTTTGAAGGATGTGACACGCATGCTTTCCGAGCTTGGTTGGAAGGTGGAGAACGTGGATTGCACGGTTTGTCTTGAAGTTCCCAAAGTGAACCCCCACATTGCTGAAATGAAAAAGGTTTTAGCGCCTCTTATGAACATTACAGAAGATGATGTTTCCATCAAGGCAACAACCGCTGAGCGCCTCGGGTACATTGGCCGCGAAGAAGGGGTGAATGCCTATGCCGTGGCGTTAATCCGGAAAGACTAGCCGGAGTGATTTTCGCCACCGAGAATTAACGCCAAGGTTTTTAAACTGGGCGTTCGATCGGCAATCAACTTCAGGATTCCGAGGAAAGGAATGAAAAGGATCATTCCGGAAACCCCCCATAGCAGTCCTCCGGCTATGATGGCAACAATGGTTACAAGGGCATTGATTTTCAAACGGCTGCTAACGGCTAATGGAAATATCAAGTTGGCTTCGAGATATTGAACCAATGCAAAAATGCCAATAACACCCAATGGATACCATATTGAGTTATATGTTATCCAGGCAACCGAAATGGGGAGTAGAGAAGCTGCCAGAATACCTACGTATGGAATGAACGTTAAAATGGAGGCAATGAAGCCAAAGAGAAATGCATGTGGAATTCCCAACAACAACAACCCAACACTGTTCAGAATTCCAACGATTATATACACGACCGCCATCCCTTTAATAAAGTTGTAGTAGGAGTTAATGCTTAACTTAACGATATCCCGGATGCGGTCCCGGCCCTCCATAGGAAATATCCGGTAAAGCACCTCCATCCATTTATGCCGGTAGTATAATATTAAAACGGAATAGATTGGGATCAGGATAAGCAAAACGGCTCCAACGGCCGAGGCAGCAATTGCTTCGCTAAGAATGGACATGGCACCTCCACCGGATGTATGAAAAACCTGATTGAGCCATTCGATCTGCATGGTGCGGTCAATATTAAAGCTCTCGTGCAACCAGGCGCTAATGGAATCAATCGAGTGAAGCAATTTACCTTCCAGGGAAGGCCATTCATGGAAGAACCCTTTTAATTGGTTAACAAGCAAAATCACCAGCAATAAAAAGAAAATGGTCAGCGCCAGAAGACTAGTTATAATGGCGGTCATTCTACTGAATCGATGTTTCTCCAACCAGGTGCAAACCGGATACAGGATACAACTGATTAATAAAGCAAAAGAAAGTGGAACAAATAGGGTTCTGCCGAAATACAAAATGGCCGAAATAAAAAAGATGTATTGAAGCAGTACCAGATGTCGGTTGGCCGGTAATTTAAGTTTAACCATATCTCGCTTGCGATGGACACCATCGCCTTCATTTTTAAAGATACTGTTTCACACCTATATTTCCTGCGATTTTGGAATGACTTATATCAGCTTTGGCCACGATTAAAACTATTACCACCGAAGATGGATCACATACCTTGTTGAATGAGGAGTTGCAGGAAACGTACCACTCCCGGCATGGCGCTTTACAGGAGTCCGCCTATGTTTTTATCGCCAAGGGACTTGATGCCTTGGTCAATCCCCATGCTGTTAACATCTTTGAGGTAGGGTTTGGTACCGGTCTGAATGCCTTACTGGCAGAACGGTGGTCGTCAAACAACTCCATTCCGGTAACCTATTGTACGCTTGAGAAATATCCCATACCCGATTCGATCTGGAGTTCCTTAAATTATTGTGCAACTCAACCCGAAACCGAAACATTTGAACGGATACACCGGGCTGCCTGGCATCAATGGATTCCTGTATCACCGTATTTTTCGATTTTCAAGATGAATGAGACGCTTCAGGATTCCGACCTATCGGCATTGAATGCTGATCTGGTTTTTTTTGATGCCTTTGCCCCCAATAAGCAACCTGAAATGTGGACGTTACCCATGTTGGCAAAAGTTACAGGTGCCATGAGGACCGGGGCGCTATTCGTAACGTATTGTGCGAAAGGGCAGCTAAAGCGCGATTTAAAATCATTGGGGCTACAGGTTGAGTCATTGCCAGGCCCGCCAGGCAAGCGTGAGATGGTACGAGCTGTAAAATTGTAGATCGCAGAATCTCAAGAATGTCTATTTTTGCATCCTAAATTTTAACAACGTGGCAGGTCAAAAAGTTAAAGTGGGTACTGTGCAGATGTCCTGCACACAATCCCCACAGGAAAATTTAAACAAGGCCATTACAATGATTCGGAAGGCAGCAGCAGCCGGTGCTCAGATTGTATGCTTGCAAGAACTTTTTACCTCGCTCTATTTCTGCGATGTTGAGGATTATGAAAATTTCAAGTTAGCAGAAACCATTCCAGGTCCTTCCACCGATGCCTTAGGCGCCCTGGCAAAGGAGTTGGGTGTTGTTATCATTGCTTCCTTATTTGAAAAGCGTACGCAGGGCATTTATCACAACACGACAGCCGTGTTGGATGCAGACGGAAACTATCTTGGAAAGTATCGAAAAATGCATATCCCTGATGATCCGGCCTATTACGAGAAATTTTATTTTACACCCGGTGATTTAGGGTACAAGATTTTCAAAACCCGGTTTGCCACCATCGGGGTGTTGATTTGCTGGGATCAGTGGTATCCGGAAGCAGCCCGAATTACGTCTTTGATGGGTGCTGAAATTCTATTTTATCCAACGGCAATTGGTTGGGCCACATCCCAGGATGAAGCAACCAATACCGAGCAGTACAACGCCTGGCAAACCATTCAGCGGAGTCATGCCGTGGCTAATGGTGTTCATGTGGTTAGTGTAAACCGTGTTGGCATGGAACAACAGGGTGCAATGAAATTCTGGGGCGGTTCATTCATTTCGAATCCGTTTGGCAGCATCCTGTATAAAGCCTCTCACGATAAGGAGGAGGTGAATGTGATGGAATTGGACTTAGGTAAAACCGATCGCTACCGTACCCATTGGCCCTTTCTGCGCGACCGAAGGATTGATTCCTATCAACCAATTACCAAGCGATTTATTGACGAAGAGTAAATTTAGTATAGAAGGTACCCGTTACGGTGTACCGGAAATCCAAATTGATGAAGACACCGAAACAACTTGGGTATCATTTTCCAGCAGAGTTTGCCAGTCATGATGCCACCTGGTTAAGTTGGCCGCACAAGGAGGCTTCCTGGCCGGGTAAAATTGAAATGATTTATCCGGTCTATGCAGAGTTTATCAAGCGGGTGGCGGAAGGAGAAAAGGTTAACATCAACATTTTGGATGCGACTATGCAGCAGAAAGCCATCCACCACTTGCAGCAAGTAGAAGCCGACTTGTCCAACATTCAATTCTTCTTACATCCTACCAATGATGCCTGGTGCCGCGATCATGGCCCGGCTTTTCTGGTTCACCCCGAAGAGAAGAAAAAGATGATTGTCGATTGGGGGTACAATGCCTGGGGTGGCAAGTATCCGCCCTTTGACTTAGATGATGTAATCCCCACGTTGATTGCAGAATACTATAAAATACCCGTAGTGCAACCAGGTATTGTAATGGAAGGTGGATCCGTGGAGTTTAATGGAAAGGGAACCTTGCTGACCACAGCCGCTTGCTTACTCAATCCAAATCGCAATCCGCACCTGACCCAAAACCAGATTGAGGAGTATCTTTATAACTACTATGGCGTAACCCATATTCTCTGGTTAGGCGATGGCATTGTTGGGGACGACACCGATGGACACATTGATGATCTGACCCGGTTTGTGAATGAGGATACAGTGGTTACGATTGTTGAGTCAAACAGACAGGATGAGAATTATCAAATTCTTCAGGATAACCTCAAGGAATTAAAATCACTTCGCCTTGAGAGCGGCAAACAAATGAATATTGTTGAACTTCCAATGCCAGCTCCAGTAATCTATGACAATCAGCGCCTGCCTGCCTCGTATGCGAATTTTTATATCTGCAACAAATATGTAGTGGTGCCCACCTTCCGCGATAAGCATGACGATCGGGCATTAGACATTTTGCAGCAATGTTTTCCAACCCGCAAGGTAATCGGATTAGACTCTACGGATATCATTTGGGGATTGGGATCATTCCACTGCCTCAGCCAGCAAGAACCGGCCGTTTAAAATGTGTAGGTTTTATTTGGTGTGACACAGATTGACAAGGCCACATCGTAAGGCCCAACTTCAATCGGGTCAGCCGGGTCAAAGTGCGAGAGCCCCACTTTCAAGCAACCGGGTTTACATTTTTTCAAATATTTATCGTAGTACCCTTTTCCATAACCTATGCGATGACCACGAAGATCGAAAGCCAGCAAGGGCACGACAATCAAATCGATTTTATCCGGTCCGATCACATCACCTCGGGTAGGCTCCGGAATACCCCACTGGTTTTTTGATAGCTGAGTCCGGCCTTCGAATCGTACACTTTCCATTTCCTCTCCTCGAATGCGCGGGATGGTGATTCTGATTTCCGGCCTTACCTGTTGAATCCGTTCCACCAATAACCAGGTGTTTGGTTCCTGTTTATTTTCTATCGGAAGATAGAGGTGTATGTATTTTATTCCAACAAGTTGAACGTGATTAAAAAACTGCTCGCTGATTTTTTGATTATTCATCTCAAAGTCATCAGTGGAAAGAGCTTTGCGCTTGGCGAGAAAGATTTTTCGTAATTCATCCTTCTTCATGCCACCCATTTAGTAGAACAGCAAATTGAATCGAAAATCAAACGGTTCAAACGTGTCAAGCAAGTGTTGGATAAAGCGGGGATCCTTTTGGTAAAAGTTTAAAAAGTTATCCACGCGTTCCTGAGGGTTTCCTCCGGGAAACAACTCATCCTTAACGGCTTCCAATTGCCGCAGTTTATCTGCATGCTGGCGTTTTTCGGCACGGAAAAGCTTCTGTTCAATTTTTTCAAGTCCGGATACCGTTCTTTTCGATTGGGCCTCAATGAATTTAATCAACGTACTGTCAATTTTTCCGGCCCGGTCACGAATTGCACGATAACGCTCCAGTATCAATTTCATTTCTGATCCCAGGGAAAGATCATGAGTCGTATTTTTAATAACCCATTGATTGAACAGGAAATTTTTCTCTTCGAACAGATGCTGATATTCTAACCCCGTTTTCTCAAACTTCCGGGAAATGGGTCCATCCACCACCATGGCAAAGTTGCGGGGCATCAGGATGGGGAAGGGCACCTTGAAATGGTCGAAGACACCCTTTAATTGAAGCCAATAAACTACTTCGGCCGGGCCTCCAGCGTACGCGAGGTTCGGTAATATGAACTCCTGATACAAGGGCCGCAGGATTACATTCGGGCTGAGTTTTTCAGGTTCATCCTGTACCATCCGCTCCATCTCGCCCTGCGTAAACGAATGGTCTGTATCAACTACTTGAAATCTTTCATCTATCTGTTCAATTCGGGCCCGGACATTTTTATCTAGATAAAAGAAATTGATATCCCGCGCAAATACTTGCGGATGGTAACCGAGTTTTTCCAACTGTTGATTCTGATCTTCGACCAACCTTTTAGAAGTGTGATCAAATAGATCAGCATCCATTACCGGTTTAAAGGAACTTTTAAGAGTACGATCGTCTGCATCAATCACTATTAATCCCTCGCTTCCAAATAAAGCATTCACATACTGCCGAACTGCCGCGCTTAAGGTCGTGCTTTTTGAATAGGCACTTTTGAATACGTTTATATCGCCAGGAATTTCATCGAAAAGTTTGGTGATGGATTGAGGATTAAACCTGCCTACGGCTCCGGTCTGATCCGTTTGCCAGGTATACTTCTTTCCATAGAGCCGGAAATATTTGATCTCATCATAATCATGATCTTCGGAAGCCATCCAGTAGACCGGCACAAAATCATAGCTGGGATAATGTTGTTTTAATTGCCGGCAGGTGTTGATGACGGTAACAATTTTATAAATAAAATAAAGCGGCCCTGTAAAAATGTTAAGCTGGTGCCCTGTGGTTATCGTAAATGTGTTTCGATTTTTTAAGACAGACAAATTGTCCTTTACTTCTTGTGTTGTAGTAAGACCCTCGTATTGCCTGGTGAGAACCTGATACAATGCGTTTCGCTGTTGATCCGTAAACGATGTTGCTTTTGCCTCTAGTTGTGATTGGAAGTTCTCGATTTGAGGAAATAGTCCGTAAAAGGAAGTTAAGGAATCTTTTTGTCGGATATAATCAAGAAAGAAAGAAGAGAAGGAACGGGTTTCTGAAAAGGCCAGTTTCTGAACGCGCATACTAACAACAAGTGAAATGAAAATGCATATCCCGAATAACGACTATTTTCTCATAAAGTTCGAAATAAATTATCTGGGATAGGTTCGTTAAAACTTTGTTAAAATCTATTGCCCTGGTTCGCCTACCAGGTCGAATTCGGTGGCCCCGGTAATTTTAACTGTGGCAAAATCTCCAATCCGGAGATACTTGGTTTTGGCATCAATAATCACTTCGTTATCTACTTCAGGCGAATCGTACTCCGTACGGCCATAAAAACTGCCACCTTCCTTCCGATCGATCAGTACCTTATAAACCTTGCCGATTTTTTCCTGATTTAATTCAAGGGAAATACCTTGTTGCAAATCCATTAGTGCGGCTACCCGCTCTTGTTTGGTTTCTTCGGGTACATCATCGGGCATGGAGTAGGCATGTGTATTTTCTTCATGGCTATAGGCGAATACACCCAGCCTGTCGAACCGGGAGGTCTCAACAAATTTCATCATCTCGTCAAACTCGGCTTCAGTTTCACCCGGATGCCCGGCAATCAGGGTGGTGCGAATGGCAATGTCTGGAATTTTTTCGCGAAGGGTCTTAATCAGAGCTTCGGTTTTTTCGCGGGTTGTGCCACGTCTCATCAGGTTCAGCATTTTCGTGCTGCCGTGTTGAAGGGGAATATCCAGGTAGTGGCAGATATTAGGCCGTGACGCCATTATGTCCAATACATCCAACGGAAAGCCGGTTGGAAAAGCATAGTGCAAGCGAATCCATTCAATCCCTTCTACGTCCGATAGATTTTTTAACAGGTCAGCCAGGTTCCTTTTTTTATAGAGATCAAGTCCATAGTAGGTAGAATCTTGAGCGATCAACAACAATTCTTTCGTTCCCTTTTTCGCGAGGTTTTTTGCTTCCAGGACCAATTCTTCAATGGGTCTTGAAACGTGCTTACCCCGCATCAGCGGAATCGCACAGAACGAGCAGGGCCGGTCGCACCCTTCTGAAATTTTCAAATAGGCAAAGTGACTGGGGTTGGTAAGGATCCGTTCACCAACCAATTCATGCTTATAGTTAGCGTTGAGTTGTTTCAGGAGACGCGAAAGGTCGCGTGTACCAAACCACGCGTCTACAGCCGGTATTTCCTTTTCGAGGTCCTGCTTATAGCGTTCCGACAGGCAACCGGTTACGTAAACTTTTTCCACCAACCCTTCTTCTTTGGCATCAACATATCGTAAAATGGTATCGATAGATTCCTGCTTGGCATTGTCAATAAAACCACACGTGTTGATGACTACCACATTGGCATCATCTTTTTTTGATTCGTGTGTGGTATCAATTCCATTGCCCCGAAGTTGGGTCAACAGCACTTCTGAATCCACCAGGTTTTTTGAACACCCCAGTGTAACAATATTCACTTTCGTCTTTTTAGGTCCCTTCGTTTTCAAGCTTGTAAAATTCAGGTGCGAAATTACGAAAATACCTGCGGGTAAATTCTGCCTGGCGGGTGTAGCGGCTATATTTGCACGATTAATTGTACGCTTGTGAAATATCCGGGTTTTATTATTGTCTTATTGATGCTGACGAACTGTCTGAATAAGCCCGATTGCATTATAACGGCCACCAACCTTGTTAAAATCGGGTTTGTAAATGCCAGCAATCAACCTCGTTCAACGCAGGTTGATTCAATCCGGGTTTCAGGAAAAGAAGTGCTTTATTACAAGGGGGCATCGGTGAGTACGGTCAATTTACCAATTAGCCCGGAGGTGGCTGAAGCTTTGTTTGTGTTTTACTATGAACAACAACAGGATACAGTCCGATTACAATATAAAGTAGAGCCACAAATCATTTCTCCCGACTGTGGTGCCTATACAATCTACAAGAACTTATCAGTCTCCGAGACATCCTTTGAATTTTATCAAGTTGTTACCAGCCAACTTTCTACCAATGCGACAGTCAATCTTCAGCTACGTATTGAGTAGTTTCCTGATCGCTATTGTCGTTACGGGCAAGGCTCAGAACAACCCACCGGATTCCACCCGGGGCATTCACCTGCCTACCGGCATTCGGCTGGGCACCGATTTAATTCTCATCGGTACCAGTGCATTCAGCGAGTCCTTTTCAGGCTGGGAAATCAATGGCGATGTTGACTTTGGCCGATACTATTTGGCTGCGGATTTTGGCAATTGGGAGCGGGAACAATCGCTGGTGAACGGATTATATAAAAATGACGGGCGTTATTACCGGGTGGGTATCGATGTTAATTTTCTTCTGAAGGATCCAGACCGGAATATGTTGTTTTTTGGATTTCGGTACGGTCATGCCAACTACAGCGAACAGGTTACCTATAGTTTTTCGGCCGTTGATTTTGGCGACTATCTGGCGGATGAGTCCAACAGCAATGCGCGGGCCAATTGGGGGGAGTTGGTTACCGGATTACGAGTGAAAGTTTGGAAGGAGTTCTGGATGGGATATACGGCCCGCATGAAGCTGCTGGCCCGTACAAAAAATAACGACTTTGAAACGTATGAAATTCCCGGGTATGGCTTAACCTTTAAAAACGTGTATTGGGGTTTCAATTACCAGGTGTTTTGGAGGATCCCCTTTAAAAAAGTAGATTAGCATATGAATATTTCAATCCTACTAATCTATGCATTGATTTGCGGTTTTTCTGCCGCCATGGCAGCTCGTAAAGACGGAGAATTTTGGAATAATTTTTTTCTGGCATTCGCCCTTACTCCCTTTGTGTTGATTCGTAAGGTGATCCGTATCAATGCATCCTAGGAATTCTTTTTAAATAGCGAATCCACGAATTCCATTTTATTAAACACCTGCAGGTCGTCTACTTTCTCTCCTACACCTATATACCTTACGGGAATTTTAAACTCATCGGAAATGCCGATGACCACACCCCCTTTAGCGGTACCGTCCAATTTGGTAATGGCCAGGCACGTTACATCCGTAGCTTTGGTAAACTCGCGGGCTTGTACAACCGCATTCTGCCCTGTGCTTCCATCCAACACCAACATAACATCATGCGGGGCATCGGGAATCACTTTTTGGATAACCCTCTTTATTTTAGAGAGCTCAGCCATGAGATTCACCTTTGTATGCAATCGGCCTGCCGTATCGATGATGATTACATCCGCCCCGGAATCGACCCCATGCTGCACCGCATCAAAGGCAACAGCCGAGGGATCGGTGTTCATTCCTTTTGAAATGACCGGCACACCTACCCGTTCACCCCAGAGTTTAAGCTGATCGACAGCAGCCGCACGAAAGGTATCCGCTGCACCCAAAACCACCTGATATCCCTTTTTCTTGAATTGAGCAGATAGTTTGCCGATAGTGGTGGTTTTGCCAACTCCATTTACACCAACGACCATTAACACATAGGGCTTAGCCCCAGCCGGTATTTCAAAATCAACAAGGTCAGAAGAATTGCTTTCGGTGAGCAGGGTTGCGATTTCTTCCTTTAGGATCCGATCCAATTCGGAAGTACCCAGGTATTTATCGCGGGCAACCCGGGCCTGAATGCGCTCAATGATTTTCAAGGTAGTGTGGATGCCAACGTCCGAAGAAATCAGGATTTCCTCCAGGTTATCAAGCACCTCATCATCCACGGTAGACTTGCCAGCGATTGCCTTACCGAGTTTGCCGAAGAAACTTTCTTTTGACTTTTGAAGGCCTTGGTCCAGGCTTTCTTTTTTTTCTTTCGAAAAGAGACCGGAAAAGAATGACATGGGGTGAAGATAACAAGTAAAACAAAAAAGTCCCTGTTGAGGGACTTTTTAAGGAGTTTGGTAAAAAGATCGATTACTTTTTAGCCAGCGTTTCTTTCACGAGGTCGGCTGCCACAATCTCTTCTTTAAAGATGTAAGCTCCGGTTTTCTCTGACTTTACAGCGCGAATTACTTTTGCGTAATTCTTGCCGTCAGTTTTTTTCAAGGATGCAACTACCTTCTTTGCCATGATTATTTAATTTCTTTGTGAAGAGTATATTTTTTTAGAATTGGATTGTATTTCTTCAATTCAATACGTTCAGTGGTATTCTTTCTGTTTTTGGTGGTAATATACCGGCTCATGCCAGGCATACCGGTTGTTTTGTGCTCGGTACACTCTAGTATTACCTGAATTCTGTTTCCTTTCTTTGCCATGATGCTGCCAGGTTAATGATCTGAAATTAGATGGAAAGGGTTCCTTTGGCCCGGGCTTCTTTCAACACGGCCGAAATACCTTTCAAGTTTATTGTTTTTAGTGCTTTGGTAGAAAGCTTCAAGGTTATCCACTTGTCTTCTTCCGGTATAAAAAACCGCTTGGTTTGAAGATTCGGATAGAATCTGCGCTTCGACTTATTGTTCGCGTGCGACACCTTATTTCCTACTTGGGGTCTTTTTCCAGTGATTTGACAAACTCGTGCCATAAAACGTATAATTTAGCCCTTTCTAAAAAGGGACTGCAAATATCGGGAAATGAGGGCTAATAAACCAAGAGCGGCAAAAAATAATAGAATTCAACGTTTTTCTTGTGTTAAATCACTGTAAATCAATTGAATGATTAATATTTCAGCCTGTTTTTGATAAATCAATCGGACAAATCCATCAAAATAACTGCTCGATCAGTTTAAGCGGATCCAGGTGTTGAAAATCCTCAATCGAGTGATTTGTATGACCAAGTTCCTGGTGGGTATGCGTGGTGGTAACGCCTATAACCTTGGCCCCAGCCCGTTGCGCTGATTCCACTCCAGATAAAGAATCTTCAAAGACAATACACTGCTGGGGGGCAATTTTTAATCGATCTGCTGTTTTCAAATAGATCTCGGGATGCGGCTTGCCGTGTTCCACGTCCGATTGGTCCAGGATAACGGGGAAGTATTTTGTCAGATTTGTACCCGTCAGCACAAAATCTACATTGCTGCGGGGGGCGGAAGTGCCAATTGCCGTAGGAATATGATGTGCCTCCAGCTTTTTCAGAAAGTTTTCCAACCCCGCCAGGGGGTTTATCACCGGCTTGTAGATTTCCCGGAACAAGGCTTCCTTTTCTTCCCCTAATTCAAGAATACGCTCTTTTGGCAAGGGGCCAAACAGATTGCGGATCCATTCGTTGTTGGTTCGTCCGTAAATCCGGTGTACCAATTCTTCATCGCTCAGGTTATATCCATAACGTTCGCAAAACTGCTTGAGTGAAATTTTGTGGTACGGATTCGTATCAACTATTACCCCGTCCATGTCAAAAATGACGGCAACCGTTTTCATGAATTAAATTTTGAGTGGGTTAATAGAGAATGAAACGTCTACCGGTGGATTTACCATTGAAACTGAAGTGCGCAAGATAAAGACCGGAAGATAAACCCGAAAACCGGATGGGATATTCCTGGTTAGCCGGGATGGCGTAGGATTCCGTAAGTTTTTGACCCAATGCTGTGTAGAACTGAACCAACATAGGGCGGTCTGTCTTGATGATTAAGGTTTCATCGCGGCCAACGGGATTGGGAAACAAATCAATCTGAGGTTCATCGGGCAATGTCAAACCAATTTCATTTTTTAAGATTTGAATTCCACCCAGTGTATTCCCCACAACAATGGCTGGTTTGTCGCTATTGAAGATATTGGCAATAGCAGGCCAGGATCGTCCGCCCAGATTTTTGGCAGTATATTTTTGGGTGATGGAATTATAGATGAGATTCCTGAAGCCAGCACCCGAATTGGTAGACGCCCGGAAGTCTGGAATAATTGTTAATACTCCGCGCTGGTCTGCCAAAATCAAATCTGCACGCCCATCTCCATTCAAATCACCGGCAGCAAAGGCTGGATTCTGACGATCGGTGCTCGTATCCAGTCCCAGAAAACTACCGGTCTCCATCGAATAATTGTATTGATTGCCGGGCCCCAGATTCCGCCAGTACTGCACTGCACCCGTGCTTTTTCCTAATAGTATATCCAGAAGCCCGTCCTGGTCAATATCCACCAGCAACACATTTTCAGCTTGGCCAATCTGAAAACCGGTTGACTCGATGGCTTGACCTGAGAAGTTCAGGTAGTTGGATGACCGATTGGGTATGTAGTGCAACGAGGTAACTCCACTTTGTGGATTGGTACCGGTAAACACCAGATCCTGCGTGGCATCATGATTTATATCGGCAAACTGAATTTTTACGTTGTAAAATCCGGCAAAGGAAAAATTGAGATAATCGGTTGTAACCCGTTTATAACTGGGTTCATTTTGCGAACCAACATTTTCATAGAGATAAATGGAACTCGAAAAATCCGAGTCGGCATAGTAGCTAATGAAGAAATCAAGGTCACCATCGCCATCTGCATCTGCAAACGCAGGAACCGAGTAATCCCCAACATCGATCATCTCATCTTGAAGAAACGATGTTTTCTGAAAGGTAAACTGGGGCTGCTGATTCGTACCGGTATTTTTATAGAACCACATTGACTTTTGAAAATTGATATTGGTAAACGTGCGTGCGTAAACGTTGGGCGAGGCGAGCAAATCCAAGGTACCGTCAAAGTCAAGGTCTTCCAGGTAAGGCGCTGGAAAAATCAAAAAATTAATGGGGTTGGGGGAAGGAAAAGGCGAGGCTGTGGTCATCCGTGCATTTTCTGCAGTTCCTTCGTTTGGCAACAAGTATACCCGCGCACAGGTTTCTTCTGAAAACAGAATTTCCCGATCGCCATCTTGATCCAGGTCTACGGTGAGCAATGCCTTACCTCCGGCATGTTGGGTTCGGCCACCGGGCAACGAGGTACACGTCTGACCAAAGGCAAACTTACCGCAATCACACTCTTCAAAATTTCCAAAATTCTGGGTGATCCTCTCCAATTGTAGCGAGTCGCAGGTGCCGGTTCTTTCCATACTTAAGTTTTTGTGAAACTCCACCGTTCCGATGCCAACAAATCGAACATTAAGAATGTCCAGGTCGCCATCGCCATCCACATCATCGATGGCGGGGATATCCGATTCATTAACTTTCAGATTGACATTGCCGGAAAAGCCTTTGGTGAGGAGCGGAAAACCCGGGTTAAAAGAACGCCACCGCAGCGGTTGGCCGGGCGTTGTCGTGTTTACATAAACGGCCATACCGAAGGGGTCGCTCGTGAAAATATCTTTGCGCCCATCACAATTAAAATCACGCAGCAGCATCCACTGAGTTACTCCTTCCGGAAACAACTCTTCATACTGCGGAGCGTATTGATATTGGCTGGATACATTTAGATACGTTAGAATTTTATCGGCCGTACGGTCAAACAACACCAAATCTTGTTTGCTGTCGCCATTCAAGTCCATGGTGTTTACCTGTATGGAATTAAGTCCTCCGGCCCAGGGCAAGGCCAGTGATTTGCCATCCACTTCAACAGGAATGCTTTGATCAAGGAGGTAGGTAAACTGAGCCTTACTGCCAAACGCCAGGAAATAAAAAAGTACGAGCCAGCCCGGTTTCATAATAAAAAATTTCCTTACAATTAACGCTGACCTGCAGCCACCTGTTATCTTTCCTGCAAGATACTTTAGTTTAGCACATTCGCATGCAGATTGAACAGCTCTACCAGCGGTTTTTAGAATCAGGAAAAATTTCAACGGATACCCGTCAAATTTCTGAAGGCTCCCTATTTTTTGCTTTGCGCGGAGACAAATTCAATGCGAATGAATTTGCTTCACAGGCATTGGACCGGGGCGCCTCCTGTTGCGTGATTGATGACGCACGATTTGCGCAGGACAACCGATGTATTCTCGTGGATGACGTTCTCAAAACCCTCCAGGATCTGGCCCGATACCACCGGTCAAAATTAACGATACCCGTGATTGGACTCACCGGATCAAATGGTAAGACCACCAGCAAGGAATTGGTACTGGCTGTACTGAGTAAAAAATTCAACGCCTATGCAACCAAGGGAAACCTGAACAATCATATTGGTGTGCCCTTAACGGTCTTAGCGATTGATCATTCTTATGACATCGCCATCGTGGAGATGGGTGCCAATCACGTAGGCGAAATTGCATTGCTTTGCTCCATCGCCAACCCCACGCACGGCTTTATCACCAACATCGGCAAAGCGCACATCGGTACCTTTGGCGGGTTCGAAAACATTATTCGGGGTAAATCTGAACTGTATCAGCATTTGATTACCAGCCAGGGTACCGTATTCATTAACTCACAGAACCCAATTCTGGGCAACATGGCCAGGCGGTTTAGGAGCCCTTACTTTTATCCGGCAGAAGGTGATTATTACCATGCCCGGTTATTGGATGCCGATCCGTTTATTCGGTACCAATCCGATCAAGGAGAAGTGGTGCAAACACAAATCACGGGGGCTTACAATTTTGAAAATATTGCAGTAGCTCTTTGCATCGGAAAATATTTTGGTGTCGATGAACAGGCGGCCAACCAGGCTGTAGCAGCCTATGTACCGGTCAATATGCGGTCGCAGATTATCAAGAAGGATTCCAATACCATAATTATGGATGCCTACAATGCCAACCCCAGTTCGATGGAGGCCGCCATTCAAAATCTGGCATCTTTGAAAGCATCGCATAAAGTGGCCATTGTAGGCGATATGTTTGAGTTGGAACAGGAAGCGCAAAAAGAACACGCCCGTATAGGAGAACTCCTGAAAGAAAAGAATTTTGATCGGGTTTACCTGTGTGGGTCATTAATGAAATCTGCCAAGGAGAAAAATCAATCGGCATTTCATTTTGAAACCAAGGAGTTACTTGTGGAGGAATTAAAAAGAAATCCAATTTCTAATTCAACGATTCTGGTAAAAGCGTCACGGGGTATTGGGCTCGAGACAGTAGTTGAGTATCTTTAGTTTATGAAATCAGGCTTGCCTTTTTTACTCTCCATCTTTTCCCTGACGCTGTACGCGCAAGAATGGTATAAAATGCCAACAGATAGGGAAACCCGATGGGCAAGTTTTGAAAATCCATCGGCTGCAAAGGGCAAAGGCAAACCGGCTGCCTTGCGCAGCCAGGATCTTTCTGAAAAATATTGAATAACGATTAATTGAATCCCCAATGGATTTTTCCGGTGTATTCTCTTTTCTAAAAGCCATTGCTAAAAACAATAACCGCGAGTGGTTTGAGAAAAACAAACCTAACTACTTAGCTGCCAAAATGCAGTTTGAGGATTTCCTCGAGGCTTTTCATAAAGAATTGATCAAGTTTGATGAAAGCCTGGCGGGGTTAAATCCCCGGAAGTTGGGGTTTCGTATTTACCGCGATGTGCGATTCAGTAAAGACAAAAGGCCCTATAAAGTGAATATGGGGGCGGGGTTTTCGGCCCGGGGTAAAATGGATCAGGAGCCGGGATATTACATTCACATCGAACCAACGAAATGTTTTATAGCGGGCGGCTTTTACATGCCTAACCCGGAAAACCTTGCGAAGATCCGGCAGGAGATTGACTACAACTCCAAGGCATTTCTTAAAATCCTGAACGAAAAGAAATTCAAAAAGGCATTCTCGGGCCTCGATGACTTCGATAAATTAAAAACAGCTCCGAAAGGATATCCAAAGGATCATCCTCACCTTGAATTCCTAAAAAACAAAAGCTTCATCGTTTCACACAACTTTACGGATAAGGAGGTGTTGGGCAAGAAGTTTGTAAAAACGGCTGCAGAAGTGGCCCGATTAATTAAGCCACTGAATGATTTTCTAAAGTCAGCGATTGAGTAGCTGTTACTTTTGTAACCGTTGCTTAGTGCTCTCTTCGCAGCATCCATTTCATCAAGGGGCCGCTGCTCATGCTGGTAACCAGCGCCATAATCACCAAAGAGACAAACACCTTTTCATTAATGATTCCGTTTTCAAGAGCAACTAAACCCAATATAATTTCCATCGCTCCGCGGGCATTCATTCCAAAAGCAGCAGCCATCGATTCGCGCCACGAAAAGCCTCCCAAACGCGTACCCCAACCACTGCCAATAATTTTTCCGGCAAACGCAATAGCAATAATGGCCAGAGTAAGTGTTAGGTCAAAATTGGCAATAAAGTTTACTTTCAATCCTATTGCCACAAAAAAGAGAGGTGCAAAGATATTGTTAATGAATTGATGTACAATCTCTTTGGCCCGTTCGCTTAGATGCTCGGAGTCGCCCAGAGCAACGCCAACAATAAATGCACCGAATATGGCGTGAATGCCAATATACTCTGTAAAAGCAGCCGCCAGGAAACAAAGCGCGAGTGACAAGGAAAGTAAACCACCCGGCCAGGCAAGTTTACGATTTACCCAAGGTAATCCACGATTGATTAATCCTCGACCCAATGTCAACATGACAACGGTAAATCCAACGGTTAGCATGACGGTATACCATATTGAAATGTGTTGTTCCTTTCCAATCATGCCAAGGACCACGGAAAAGATCAACCACCCAATTAAGTCGTTGATCATGGCCGAGGAGATTACCAGCATGCCCATGCGTGATTTGAAAATATTAAGGTCCATAAGGATACGGGCAATTACCGGCAGAGCTGTTATGGCCATGGAAGTGCCCATAAACAGAGAATAGGCGAGATGTCGCTCGCCATCAGAACTGCCGAAAAAAACCGGGAAGAAAAAGGGAAAAACAAATCCAATTGCAAAAGGAATAATCAAACCAAGTGAACTCGTGTAGAAAGCCTGTCGTCCTTGTTGCAATACAATGTGAAGATCGACTTCTAATCCTGCAATGAAAAGCAGCATAACCACCGCTACTTGTACAAATCCATCAAGAACTAAAGATGAAGTGCCGGTTGGAAAAAGTCCCTGAAACCATTCGGGATTAATCATGCCCAGGATCGTAGGTCCCAGGATAATACCCGCTAAAATTTCACCAACCACTGCGGGTTGTTTTATTTTGCGGGCGGCTTCAGCAAACAAGCGACCCAAGATCAACATAACACTCAGCTGGATCAGCAAACTCATTACCTCCTGTTGGCTAAGTTTGGTCATGCAAGACGGGGTTGAATGACCAATACATTACAAGGCAGGTCATTAAAGATGTACTCCTGATCGTGTGGAAAAACGCGATCAAATAATGAAAATCGTCTGCGCGGAGCACCCAATACCAACAAATCGGCTTCTTTTCGCTCAGCAAACCGGGCTAGCTCGAAACCAGATTTACCAGAAAGCATTTTGATATTGACTTTAAGGTTGTGATGCGGTATGTGCTGCAGCATCTTTTCTACTTCTGCTGTTTCCTCGCGCAGCATATTTTGTTTGGTTTGCGCATACTCCTCTTCGGTGCATTGTTCGTTGGCGGAAAGTGCGAGACCGAGTAGTTTCAGTTCCCGCACAATGTGAATCCAACCTCCGGGTTGAAGATAGGCCCATTGACAGGCTGCCTGGATCGCCTGCTCGATGTAGGGGCTATCCTCGGCATTGACGACAATATTTTTGAGTGGCCTTGCCTCCAACGAGGGATTGGTAATCATCAGCACCGAGCATTTTGCTTTGCGCATAATGGTGCGGGCCACGGTACCCAGGTAATGATTAACCAGGTTTTCCTTTTTGAGTGCGCCTGCCAGTAATAAATCAACCGATTCCTCCTTGCATGCTCGAAGGATTTCCTTCACGGGATCACCTTTTCTCCAAAGCACCTTGCAACTAGCTGGGTTGAGCCCTGAAACGCGAAGAAGCTCTTTCATTTTATCGTCCTCGTCAGCCCCATGCGAACCCACATGAATCAAGATCAGGGTAGCCTTAAAATGGTCCATGAACCGCTTCGCTTCAGCCAGAATCGCCTTAGCCGTTGGTGAAAATGCGATTGCCAGCCCAATTACCTTCATGTTCATTATGTGGAGGAAAAATAATAAACTACCAAATGTCTACCTCGATTTTTTGGATTTATCTCATAATTTTTGTGATCATTGATGTACGATTCTACATGCTGAGCAAAAAATTCAGAGACATCATTATTGGCAAAGACACCTACATTGTTTCATGGGTGGAATATAAGAATGCCATTTTAAGAGGTCATTTGATTGTGGTATCCATTTTTGTCGGTCTTACCTACCTGGTAACCGATTGGCTCAATGGAATTCAAGGCAATAAGTTCTACTACCTGGCGGTAATTATTTCAGCGATCATTACCCTGTTCCTTAACCGAAAAGGAAAGTATCGACTGGCGAATGTATTGTTCTTGCTCATGATCAATGCAATTATCTTTCTGTTTGCATCAAATGACTATGTTCGATCCGGAGTCTATATGTTTTTTGTGATTTCAGGCATTACCGGGTTTGCTTTGTTTGGGCATAAAGACCGCAAGCTCGCCATTGGATTTGCATCTTTGTCTGCCATCTTATTCTTTTTGTCTTACTGGGGTGGGTTTAGCATTCAACCAAAGCAGGAATTTACAGAAGAGTTCTTGCGATTGACTTTTGCAATTAATTTCCTCATTGCACTTGCTACCGGCATCGCCTTGCTCTATTTTTTAATCGATGTCAATTACGCGGCAGAAAAGGAGTTGCTGATCAAGAACGACCTGCTGATGAAGACCAACAAAGAGCTGGACCGCTTTGTGTACAGTGCTTCCCATGACTTACGCGCACCCTTGCGTTCTTTGTTAGGCCTGATTGAAGTATCGCAGAAATCGGTGAGTCAGGAGGAAATTGATCAATGTCTTGACCTGATGAGGCAGCGTATTCACAACATGGATGACTTTATTCGCGAAATCATCGACTTTTCACGAAACTCCAGACAAGAAATCAAGAATAATAGGTTTCTGTTATTGCCGGTAGTGAAGGGAATCATTGATGACCTGAAGTTTGCCGATGGATTGGAACAGATCTATGTTCGGTTGAATATTCCCTCAGATTTAGAGATAGAAACTGATCTGACCCGTCTTAAAGTAATTTTGAATAACCTGATAGGTAATGCTTTTAAGTACCACGATGAATTGAAAGAACAACAAGAAGTGTTTATCCGGGCTACTACTGAGCAGGATCAAGTAAGGATTGATATTGAGGACAATGGGTTGGGAATAGCCGAAGAACATCAAAGTAAAATTTTTGAAATGTTTTACCGCGCTTCAGAAAAGTCGCAAGGTTCGGGATTAGGGTTGTACATTGTGCGTGAGACGTTGTCAAAATTAAAGGGATCCATTCAATTAAAATCGAAAGCCGGAGGCGGCTCCGTGTTTACCATCTGGATTCCGAATCTGTAGTAAAATGAATTTACTAAAGATCATACTAGGCAACCAGGCACCCAGTACCGAGAGTGAAAAGAGAAAAATCACCCTGGGTGCTTACCTGCTATTAATCTACATCGGAATTGATCTTTTCTTTTTTATTGTCAATCTGTTCAATGAAGAAGGGAAACCCGGGTCCCTGTTTCTGGGGTTTGCAATTTCATCGGGCTGTCTGTTGTTGCTGCGGATGGGTTATGTAAACACAGCGATTGTTATTCATTTAATTCGCAGCAATGCATTTGCCTATTATTTCTGCGTGGTAGACTTTAACCCCCTGCATACGGGTTCTTACCTCTATTTTATTCCTTGCAGCCTGGGGGCGTTGGCGGTTTTTGGGTATCGCGAGCGCTGGAAGGGTATCGGGTTCACCGTATTGAGTTATATTTTATTTTCACTGGCTATCTTTAACATAGATCAATTTCATCCCAACAATGCTCATTTTTATTTGATTGTCAGTTTTATGATCGTATTGATTATTGGTATTTTGATTGTAGTCTTCTTTGATCGTATGGTCCAGAATTCTGAAAACCGAATTCTTGCCAAAAATGAAGAACTGATCAAGGCGAATCAGGAGTTGGATCGGTTTGTTTATAGTGCCTCGCACGATTTGAGGGCACCCCTCACTTCCATGGCCGGTCTTATTCATTTAGCACAACGCGATCAGTCCGAAGCATCCTATTATCTCTCGTTGATGCACGAACGCCTGAAAGTGATGGACAACTACATTCGCGACATTGTGGATTATTCGCGCAACACACGGCTTGACCTGATGGTTAAGGATGTTTCAATAAAAATCCTTGTAGAAGATGTGATTAGTTCGTTGAAGTATGCGGTGGGTGTCGATAAGGTGAACATTGACCTTCAGATCGGTGACGATGTTACCGTCAAGACGGATATGTCCCGATTGCGTGTTGTTTTGAATAACCTGATCAGTAACGGCTTCAAGTACCAGGACTTTACGAAACCAAATCCGTTTTTGAAGATTTTTACTTCCCGGGAGGATGGAATTATTAAGGTTCACATCGAAGATAATGGAATTGGCATTCGGGAAGAGCATCATCCCAGAATATTTGGGATGTTTTACCGTGCCAATGATCTGGCCGAGGGTTCTGGCCTCGGACTTTACATTGCCCGGGAAATGATGACCAGACTGCAAGGCGGCATAACATTTTCATCTTCCTACGGCCAGGGTTCGCGGTTTACCATTTCCATTCCGGTCAAATCTTTTTGATCAACCCTGCCTGTCCGGCTATCGACTAATTTCTATCTTTGCGGCTTATGGCAAATCCGGAAGACAATCTTTTTAAAAATGTAATCTCCCATGCGAAAGAGTATGGGTTTATTTTTCCCTCCAGCGAAATCTATGACGGGCTTAGTGCGGTTTATGACTATGGTCAAAACGGATCGGAACTAAAGAATAATATCAAAGAATATTGGTGGAAATTCATGACGCTGCTTCACGATAATATTGTGGGTATTGATGCAGCAATTTTTATGCACCCTACCACCTGGAAGGCATCCGGTCACGTGGATGCTTTTAACGATCCGATGATCGATAACAAGGACTCAAAAAAGCGGTACCGTGCGGATCAATTAATTGAAGGGGTGATCGAAAAACTGGAGGAGAAGATTGAGAAGGAGGTTGAAAAGGCAGCTAAACGCTTTGAAAATTTCGATCGGGCCATGTTTGTCAGCACCAATGCCCGGGTGGTGGAGTACCAAAAGAAGATTGATGAGATCAACACGCGCATGAAAGATGCGCTCAGCCGGAGTGACATGGCCGATTTGAAGCAGTTGGTCATTGATTTGGACATTGCCGATCCAATTTCCGGAACCAAAAACTGGACAGATGTGCGCCAATTCAATTTGATGTTCTCCACTGAAATGGGGTCTGTGGCCGAGGATGCGAATAAGATTTACTTGCGTCCTGAAACAGCGCAGGGAATTTTTGTCAATTTTCTGAACGTTCAAAAAACCGGCCGGATGAAAATTCCATTTGGGATTGCTCAGATCGGAAAGGCATTTCGAAACGAGATTGTGGCCCGGCAATTCATCTTTCGCATGCGGGAGTTCGAGCAGATGGAGATGCAGTTTTTTGTGAAGCCGGGCGAAGAGATGAAATGGTATGAGTACTGGAAGGAGAAGCGCTTGAAATGGCATCAGGCGTTGGGATTAGGAAATGACAACTACCGATACCATGATCATCTCAACCTGGCGCACTATGCCAACGCAGCTTGCGACATTCAGTTTAATTTCCCAATGGGCTTCCGTGAGTTGGAAGGAATTCATTCCCGCACCGATTTTGATTTAAAGAGCCACGAAAAGTATTCTGGTAAAAAGTTACAGTACTTCGATTCGGAGGACAATCAAAATTACATTCCGTATGTAGTAGAGACTTCGGTAGGCCTTGACCGGATGTTTCTTTCGGTGCTGGCATCGGCATACCACGAAGAAAAACTGGAGGATGGAAGCGACCGGGTAGTGTTGCGAATTCCGCCACCGCTGGCACCAAATAAAGTAGCCATTCTGCCATTAATGAAAAAGGACGGGTTGCCGGAAAAGGCGCAAGAAATCATGAATCTCTTGAAGTTTGATTTTCGTTGCTTTTATGAAGAAAAAGATGCCATCGGAAAACGCTACCGCAGGCAGGATGCCATCGGAACTCCGTATTGTATTACCGTAGATCACCAAACGCTGCAGGATAATACGGTAACCATTCGCAACCGGGATACGATGAAACAAGAACGGGTAGCCATTGCCGCAGTGAAGTCCGTAATTCAGGATTCAGTTTCCATGGCCGAGTTACTTAAACGCATTTGACGTGAGATTTGCCTTATTGGCAGTGCTGGCGCAACTCTTGTATAAAGCCTATCAGGAGTTGCGCTTTCGTTTTTATTACGGCCCCATCTTTCACCGGTTTCTCAATCATCGATACGCCTACTATACAGCGTTGCCATGGTCTTTGAAAATGAAGTTTCTGCGCCTGGCGCGCGATCATTATGAGTACTTCGAGTTTATTCCAAGAGCACCATTGAAATTAACGCGTGCCATGAAAGCAATCATTTCCTGTGCCGCAGCACAACTGATTTTATTTCTTCCTTCGAAAGCGTTGTCATATTATAAGCGCATTATCGTTTACCCTGACTATTATAACTCGAGAATAACAAAAAGACGGCATAAGGGTGAAGTTAATCCCGGATTAAAGACCATCGTTTTCAGCTGGCGGGGCATTGCGGAAGGCTTGAACAGGGAAGATGACGGGATTAATTTACTGCTCCACGAATTTGCCCATGCGCTTTGGTTGGAACATAAAATGATTGACCAATATGAAGTACTCGATGTGGAGATAGTTGAAGAAGTGGAGCGCTACGCAGCGCAGGAAATGGCCAACCTGCAAGCTGATGAGAATCATTTCTTTCGAAAGTATGCGTTTGACAATATGGAAGAGTTTTTCGCGGTGGCGGTTGAAAATTTCTTTGAGCGTCCGGAACCGTTTCAGCAGACACAACCTGAACTTTATCTTATTTTAGCACGGCTTTTTAAACAAGATCCGCTCAAGCTAAAGATGCCCAAAGTGCAAAAGCCTTTATTTGGATAATGAGTGGACGTAAACGATGATGAACTGGCAACAACTTCTTTCCGGCACCCGGCTCCATCAAAAATCCGATTCGCCAGAATCGACCCGCAGTGCTTTTGAACAGGATTTTGACCGCATAATTTTTTCACATCCTTTCCGCAGACTGCAGGACAAAACCCAGGTACACCCGTTGCCGGAACATGATTTTGTTCATACCCGCCTGACGCACAGCCTGGAAGTTTCCAGCGTTGGCCGATCGTTGGGGAGACGGGTTGGAGAGGTGTTGATTCAGCGCCATGCCGAGTTAGATAGATTTTCATCTCATGATTTTGGAACCATCGTTGCCTCGGCATCGCTGGCACATGATTTAGGCAACCCACCGTTTGGTCACTCCGGAGAAGACGGATTAAGTGATTTTTTTCTACACCACGAAGGGCGGCAGTACAAGCCTCACTTTACAGAAGCGGAGTGGGCAGACCTCACCCACTTTGAAGGCAATGCTCAGGGGTTTCGGATTTTAAATAAGAGTCAATACCAGGGGTTGCGATTAACGGTCGCCACCTTGGGTGCATTTACCAAGTATCCCTGTCCGGCATTATTTCCAGCGCGTGACAAAAGTCGCAAGAGCCAGAAAAAGTTTGGCTTTTACCAAACAGAACAATCGTTGTTTAAAGAGACGGCTGAACAAGTGGGTTTAATTAAGCAGGGCGAGAATACCTGGTGCCGGCATCCATTGGCGTTTTTGGTGGAGGCAGCTGACGATATCTGTTACAACATCATTGATCTGGAAGACGGTTGCCGGCTTGGACTTGTGTCAGTAAACGATACCATTGAATTACTGGCAGCAATTTTACGAGAAGATTTCTATCCTGAGAAAGCCGCCCGGATTAAAAGCACGGACGAGAAGATTGGCGTGTTACGGGCATTGGCTATTGGAAAATTGATAACGGATGTCGAGACAGTGTTTCTGGAAAATGAGCCAGCTATATTGACAGGCACTTTTGATCAGGCCCTCACTGATTTGGGAGCCTACAAAAATGAGTTGAATGCAATCAATGATATTTCTGTTGCAAGAATATATAGGGCCCGCCATGTGGTGGAAATCGAATCGGCCGGTTTTGAAGTGTTGCCTGGATTGTTGGATGAATTTATTAAAGCTGCCGAACATCTGGTGAAGAAGAATCAGGCCCGCAAATACACGAACCTGGCTCGGTTGTTACCTCCTGAAATAACGGGCATTATTTTGGCAAATCCAGGTAACACGTACCTGCATTTTCGCGAAGTGATCGATTTCATTTCAGGCTTAACCGACCGTCACGCACTTTCCCTCTATCGAAAGATCAAAGGGTTTGAACTTTAAGATGGTCAACATCCCTCCACGAGCGGGGCAAATCCTGTTTAAGATCAGGAAATTTAAAAGCAAAATTCCTTAGTTTTGGGCCACTTTTAACAAACCTGGTAATCAGGCACTTCAAACATGTGGACTAAGGTTGCCCAATTTATTATTCGATATAGGATGCTCCTCATCGGGATCATTGGGGTAATCACCATGTTCATGGGCTATCATGCGCTAAAAGTGGAAATGAGCTATGAGTTTACCCGAACCGTTCCACCCAACGATCCGGACATGGTCTACTTTAACGAGTTTAAGAAACAGTTTGGTGAGGATGGGAACATGATGGCGATAGGAATTAAGGACAGTTCCATCTATCAGCTCGAGAAATTTGAAAAGCTCCGGCAGTTTAGCAATGATATAAAAAAGATTGAAGGAGTTAATGAAGTATTATCACTTCCGTTCCTCCGGATTATCTTAAAGGACACCGTGGAGAAAAAGTTCTACTTCGCTTCCTTGTTTTCAGACTCCATTAAAACGCAACAGGAACTGGACAGCCTACTAACCATCGCCCGGGGTCAAACTTTTTACATGGGGCAATTGGTGAATGTTGATAATGGAGCCACTCTGATATTGGCACCAATGAACAAGGAGTTTGCCAATTCTGCCAGACGGTTAGATGTTACTAAGAATTTGATTCGGTTGGGCACAGAGTTTACCGAAAAGACCGGAATAGAAATTCATTATGCCGGGTTGCCTTTCGTGCGGTCGGTGATGGCAGAGCAAGTACGAAAGGAATTATCCTTCTTTCTCTATCTGTCAGCCATTGTTACCGGTGTTATCATGCTCATCTTCTTTCGGTCGGTGCGGGCTGTGATTTTTTCCATGATTATGATTGGGGTGGTGGTTGTTTGGACGATTGGAACAATTGTCCTGTTTGGATTTAAAATTAGCTTGTTAAGCGGATTGATACCCCCGGTGATCGTCACGATTGGCATTACCAATGCAATTTATCTCCTGAATAAGTACCACCTGGAATATGTCAGCCGCCAGAACAAGATGGAGGCAGTTCAGGCCGTAGTCAAGAAGATGGGACTGGCTACGTTTCTTACGAACCTTACGGTGGCCATTGGATTTCTCACCTTGTTATCGACTGATATTACGATACTCCGTGAATTTGGAATCGTTGCGGGCATCAACATCATAGCCCTTTTTGTCGTGAGTTTAGTGATGATTCCCGGAATCCTTTCCTGGATGCCGGAACCGACACCAAAGCATCTTCGTCATCTCAATTTCAAATTCCTGGGCGGTTTTGTAAGCGCCATCGATCTGTTGGTACACCGGCACAGGATGTTTATTTATTCGGCTACGGCCGTGCTTACGCTGCTGGCGATCTTTGGTATGACCCGGTTGTATTCGGTGTCGTATATGGTCGATGATATTCCCGAAGACAGTGATATTAAAAAGGATTTAAATTTTGTTGAGGAAAACTTCAACGGAATTATGCCCTTGGAAATTGAAGTAGATTTAAAGACCAAGCGGAGGAAACCGTTACAGAACTTAAAAATTGTAAAAACAATCGATGCTTTTGAGTCATCGCTTGATTCGATTACCGTTACATCAAGACCCATTTCGGTGTTAAGCTTCATCAAGGCTTCACGCCAGGCGTATTATGGTAATAACCCGGAGTGGTATGCGTTGCCCACTTCTGACATTGAGGCAAAATACGTGTTGAGTTACCTGAAGGGCCAGACCGACAACAGCGGTTTGTTCAATGCGTTTGTAGACACAACCTATAGCAAGATGCGGATCTCCATGCAAATGGCTGACATCGGTTCAATTAAAATGGATTCGCTCGTGCATCAGGTGATTGAACCCAAGGCGGCCAACCTGGTAACCGAATTGAAGAAAACATTGCGTTCAGAAAGTGATACAGTCACGGTTTCCGTTACCGGATCCTCCAAGATATTCATCAAGGGAAATAAATTCCTGATCGCGAACCTTACTGAAAGTCTAATTCTCGCCTGTGTTTTGATCACCCTTTCCATGGCCATCTTATTTGCAAACGCACGCATGATTCTGATTTCTCTGATTCCAAACCTGATTGCATTAATGATTACCGCGGGATTGATGGGCTACTTCAACATTCCGCTGAAAGCCAGCACTGCCTTGATTTTCAGTATCACCTTTGGAATTTCGGTAGACAATTCTATCCGCTTTCTGGCAAAATACCGGCAGGAACTTCTTTCCAGTGGGTTTTTTGTGCCCCGTTCGGTGAGTGAAAGTATTCTGGAAACCGGCAAGAGCATCATTTACACCTCCATCGTATTGTTTGCAGGCTTTATCATCTTTGCGTTCTCCGATTTCGGGGGCACGGTTGCTTTAGGATTGTTAACATCCACCACGCTGGTTATTTCCATGTTCACCAACCTGATCTTGTTGCCGGCCTTGATTATGACTTTTGATAAGCCTAAAAAGTCAAAGGAGCATTTGCCCATTGATGATTTTGATTCCAGTTTCATTGGAGAATTGGAGGAGGAAATCGATCTGAGCAAGATCAAGATTCACGACCGGCAGGGTTCAGCCGAGTAAGAGGGGGTAGGCCCCAGCTTCCTTCACGGCTTTCATTATCCGAGTTAAAATCTCTCATTTCCAATCCTTAAAATATCCTAAATTGCGCCCTCTATTTTTAGGCGAAGTGAGCAATTACAAGGAATTCAAAGATCTGGACCTGGCCCGGGTGGCCACTGAAATACTTGCTTTCTGGAAGGAAGAAAAGATTTTCGAAAAGTCGGTAAGCAACCGCGAAGGTAGCCCCACGTTTACGTTTTACGAAGGCCCGCCTTCCGCCAATGGCACCCCCGGCATTCACCATGTCATGGCCCGCACGGTTAAAGATATTTTTTGCCGGTTCAAAACGCTGCAGGGATATCAGGTAAACCGAAAAGGAGGATGGGATACGCATGGGCTACCGGTAGAGTTACAGGTGGAAAAAGAGTTAGGCATCACCAAAGATGACATTGGCCGCAAGATTTCAGTAGAAGAGTATAACCGGAAGTGTCGCGAAACGGTGATGAAGTACAAAGACCAGTGGGACGACCTGACCCTGAAGATGGGCTATTGGGTGGATCTGGAGAAGCCGTACATCACCTACGAAAAGGAATACATCGAATCGCTGTGGTGGATTCTGAAACAGTTGTACGATAAGAAGTTGTTGTATAAGGGGTACACCATTCAACCCTACTCTCCGGCAGCGGGTACAGGACTGAGCTCGCATGAATTGAATTTACCCGGGTGCTATAAAGATGTTAAAGACACTTCTATCGTGGCACAGTTTAAAGTGAGGCGCAATGCGAAGTCGGAGTTTTTGTTTGAAGGAACAGATCGTGAAGTCTCAATTCTTGCATGGACAACCACCCCGTGGACATTGCCTTCTAACACCGCCCTGGCGGTGGGCGAGAAGATAAAATATGTTCAGGTTGATACCTTTAATGCGTATACCTATAAGCCGATTAGTGTTGTACTAGCCAAAGATTTGCTTGGAAAATATTTTTCCGAGAAGAACAAAGAGTTATTGTTAGAATCTTATAAGCCTGGCGATAAAAACATTCCGTATAAGACCCTTCGTGAATTTACTGGACGGGAATTGATCGGCCTTAGATATGAACAACTCATACCATACCTCCAACCGTTCTACGATGCTGACAAAGCATTTCAGGTGGTGGCTGGTGATTTTGTAACCACCGAGGATGGCACAGGCGTGGTGCATACGTCCCCCACATTTGGTGCCGATGACTTCCGGGTAGCAAAGCAGCATGGTATTCCGGCACTCACCATTAAAGATGAAGCCGGCAATGAAGTGCCGACCGTTGATAAGAAGGGAAAGTTTATTTCCGAAATCGGAAGGCACCTGGCGGAGGGTGTCAAAAAATTTGGAATCAAAACCCATAAGCCTTTGGGGGTTGATGACTTTTATGTAAAGAACTACACGAATGAAGATGAAACACATCCGGATTATAAAAACACGGATGTTATTATCTCCATTATTTTAAAAGAAGAGAATAAGGCCTTTAAGGTGGAGAAGTATGAACATACGTACCCGCATTGCTGGCGTACCGATAAACCTGTTTTGTACTATCCGTTGGACAGTTGGTTCATCCGCACGACTGCGTTAAAGGACCGGATGGTTGAACTGAACAAGACCATAAACTGGAAACCGGAGTCAACCGGAACGGGAAGGTTTGGTAACTGGCTTGAAAATCTGGTGGACTGGAACTTGTCGCGCTCACGGTATTGGGGCACACCGCTGCCCATCTGGCGAACCCGGGACGGGAAAGAAGAAATTTGCATTGGCTCGATCAAACAACTTCAAAGTGAAATCGAGCGGGCGAAAGGAGCCGGCTTTCAAAATTCAAAGTTCAAGATTCAGGATTCGGAATTTGATTTACATCGTCCGTTTGTTGACGAAATCACACTGGTAAGTTCAAAGGGCGAGCCCATGTATCGCGAACCCGATCTGATTGACGTATGGTTCGACTCGGGGGCCATGCCTTATGCTCAGTGGCATTATCCGTTTGAGAATAAAGAAATATTCGAGCGAAATTACCCGGCCGATTTTATTGCCGAGGGTGTTGATCAAACCCGCGGCTGGTTCTTTACCCTGCATGCTATTGCAGTAATGTTGAGTGAAAGCAGTGATGAAATTAAAGCCGTGAATAAAAAGGTAGGCAATGGTGGAGTTTCATTCAAAAATGTGATTTCCAATGGGCTTGTGCTGGATAAAAATGGCAACAAGATGAGCAAGAGCAAAGGCAATGTTGTGAATCCTTTTGAGACCCTTGCCAAGTACGGTCCGGATGTGGTGCGCTGGTACATGATGGAAAATGCTCCGCCCTGGGATAATCTCAAATTTGATTTTGATGGAATTGTTGAAACACAGCGCAGGTTTTTCGGAACGTTAATCAATACCTATTCTTTCTTTGTACTCTATGCCAACATCGATGGTTTCGTAAAAGACGAGATGAATAATGTTCCCTTTGGCAAGTTGGCTCCGCTTGATAAATGGATCATCACCAAAGAACAGTCATTAATCGAAGAAGTTACTGCAGCCTATAACGAATACGAACCCACCAAGGCGGCTAGAGCTATTCAGGAGTTTGTAAACGATCACTTGTCGAATTGGTACGTCCGCCTGAATCGGAAGCGCTTTTGGCAACCTAGCTCGGCCAAAGCTACGGACGGTAAACCTGCCGTACTATCAGAAGACAAACGGGCGGCCTATGAGACGTTGTACGAGTGTCTCATGGTAACGGCTCAATTGATGGCCCCGATAGCCCCTTTCTTCAGCGAATGGTTATATAAAAATCTGACGGACAACATCCGGCAACGAGCCCGGGAGTTTAACACACCCTTGCAGTTTGAATCCATTCACCACACGCTTTTGATTAAAGCGGACGACAGACGAAAGGAAGAAGAGTTGGAGCGATCCATGGGTTATGCGCAGCGGATTTGTTCACTCGTTCATTCCATCCGGAAGAATAGTAAGATTAAGGTGCGTACCCCCTTGCAAAAGGTGTTGTTACCGGTTCTGGATGAAAAATTTGCTCAGCGTGTAAAGAGCGTGGAGGCAATAATTAAAGCGGAAGTGAACGTAAAAGAAGTTCAATACATTGACGATGCTTCCGGGTTGTTGGTTAAAAAGGTAAAACCCAATTTTGCTAAACTGGGAAAGCAGTATGGTGCGAAGATGAAGGAGGTTTCGGCCGTTATTAATGCATTTACACGGGAAGAGATATCCGCAATCGAAAAGAAGGGTGCACTGAACAAGGGCGGTTTTGACCTGGTTTTGGAGGACGTATTGATTTCTTCCGAAGATATTCCGGGCTGGTCCGTGGCTTCAGAAAACGGGTTAACCGTTGCCCTTGATATTACGTTAACAGACGAGTTGAAGCGCGAGGGGATTGCCCGGGATTTTGTGAATCGGATCCAGAATCTGCGAAAGGATATGGGTCTGGAAGTGTTGGATAAAATCTCCATAGAAGTGGAGAAAGACGGAGAAGCTGTTTCCGCGTTGCTTGAGCACAAAGATTATATTCGAACGGAAACCCAGGCGCTTTCGTTGGAGGTGAAGGATTCTGTAGCAGGATCCACCGAAGTGGATATGGATGATTTTGTTCTGAAGGTGAAGATTGCTGTGAATTGAAATTCATGAATTACAAGAAATACTTTTTAATCTCGTTATTGGTAATTGCCATTGACCAAGCCAGCAAATTGTTGGTGTATCATAATATGTACATCCATCAGGAGATTCACGTGCTGGGCAGCTGGTTCCGGCTCCATTATCTTCTCAATCCGGGTATGGCGTTTGGAATCCGGTGGGAGAATGAGTTTGGAAAGTTGGCCTTAACCGTCTTCCGCATCTTTGCCATGGTTGGGATTGCTTATTACCTGATTCGCATGGTGCAGAAGCAGGCTCACAAAGGCTTTTTGGTATGTCTCGCATTGATTTTGGGCGGGGCAATCGGCAACGTGATTGACAGTACCTTTTACGGGGTATTTCTGAACAACGCACCGTTAGATGCGCCAACACAATGGTTTCACGGACAAGTTATCGACATGCTGTACTTTCCGCTCTTCCATTTTACCTGGCCGGATTGGGTGCCTTTAAAGGGCGGAGAATATTTTGAGTTTTTTAGTCCGGTATTCAACATTGCCGACTCTTCAATTTTTATTGGGGTGGTCATCATCCTGTTCTCACAAAAGCGATTTTTTAAAGATGAATTAGGGAACGTGCAAACTGCGATAGAGCCGGACTCGATGCAGGTACCGTTTACTACTAATTCCGAAAGCATCGATTCCAATGCGCCACCGGCTCAACAAGAAGATCAAACACCAAAGGCATCAGGAGAATAATGGTGGTAATTATGCCAGCAAGTTGTGAATCTGATCAGTTAGAGCGATCTTTTGTTCTTCATGAAGAAAGCATCTGCCAAACGTATTCCTAAGGAAATCCTGGACCTTATTCGAGAGCAACTTGCCCGCACCGGGTTTCATGAATCAGTGGGTACGGGCCGTTGGAGTTTTATTCATGGCCTGCAGAGAGCATTAAAGGAATTTGTTAAGAACACACCCGCTCTCGATCCGCAGCTTTCTCTGAGTTATCCGCAGGGACCTTCAGAAGATTTGCTTCGCAGGGCATTTAATTTAAAAAGCCCGCCCGGAGCCACCTTATCACTCCGGAACTTATTGAGTTTGTTCGCTACTCAAAACCTGCTGGATTGGAATGGATTAATCAATGAGCGCTTTGCAGATAAATACCGGAACCTGTTGGATGCGGATGCTGACGAGGTAGCGGAGACAGACCCAGTAAAAGGAATGGATTCGAATATGGAGTCATTTGCGACCAAAATCGCAGATGTTTTGCTGGAGAAGTTATCGAAACGAGAGATGGATCTGATCAAAGAACAGCTGGATGACGAAAAGTCCAGCGATCGGGATACATCCATTGAAGGGCTCGATGTTCCTTCTCAAAACGATCCTTCCAAACCCGAATTTCCACCCCGACCGTTTTATGAGCCCAGGTTTCCTGCTTCGCAAACATTTCAAATTGAAGTGCCGGGGTTCACTAATGTTTGGGTGAAAGATGAGAGTACAAACCCAACCGGAACCCACAAAGCCCGCATGGCCTGGGAGGTGTTAATTAAAGCCAAGCGATATAATATTAAAGAGGTATCCATTATTTCATCGGGCAGTGCGGCTGCAGCCATTCAACATTTCTTTAACTTATTTAAAGTCAATACCCGATTGAAAGTTTTGATGGATCACCGGATCAGTTCAACCATTAAGGAGTCCCTGCGCCAAATGGGATGTGAAGTTTATGAAACGGATTTAAGCAACCAATCCTTAACGGGAAAGGAAATTAAAGAACTGACTAACAACAAAGAGGGTATTGATATTACCTACCGCGAAATCCTGGATCGGTACAACGATAACTACTATGACTGGCTCTCGTACGAAGTGTTGAACGAAAACCCGGGTTACTGTTTCGTGCCCTTTGGCACCGGAGATTTGTATATCAACATTCTGATTATTGCCGAGCGAGAGTTCAACAACCGGATCTATAAGCATGACCCACGTTTTTTAGGGGATATTCAAACCATCAGCCATTGTAATTTTATGGGAGCAACCACACGCGATGCCAACTCGCGCATGGATAAATTATTTTCGTATTACCTCCCATCGTTGGACGATTATCAGTTCTACATCAATTCTCTGATTCAGAATCAACGTATTGGAAACCTATCGGGCATTCTGGATGTGGATGAGAATTTTGTTTCTGAAGCCCTGGAAATAGCCAAGAAGCACAATATTCGTTGCGAGCCCTCGGGCATCGCAGGTCTGGCCTTGTTGCTTCAGATGCGCGATGAACTACCGGGAGATGAAAAGATGTTGATTATCAATACAGGGTCCACGATTTATCCCCCGGGTAATTAAGCCACGGTTAGGTTTGGCAGAAGTTCCAGGCTTCCTTTCAGGAAAGTTCACCCATGAAATCGCGCAACGTAGTACAGATTATCGGAATTCTGATAGCCCTGATTATTGTTTTGCTCTTTTATCAGGCTTAATGCGATTCTGCCGTTCTTTTCTAATTTTGCGGCCAACCCAGTCCGCATGGCAGAAAATCTGATTATAGCACAGGCAACTGACAAAACTTCACGGTATCAGGCGTTAGTACCCCAAATCGAGTCACTTATCTCGGGCGAACCGGATGTGGTGGCTAATCTTTCGAACATTGCAGCCGCCCTTAAGCAAACCATGAATTTTTTCTGGGTCGGGTTTTATATCGTCAAAAACAACGAATTAGTGTTAGGACCTTTTCAAGGCCCTATTGCCTGCACGCGGATAGGAATTGGAAAGGGGGTTTGCGGCACATGCTGGAAGGAGAAAAGGACTATTGTAGTTCCCAACGTAGATGAGTTTCCCGGGCATATTGCCTGTAGCTCCGATTCAAAATCAGAGATTGTATTGCCCGCTTTTAAAAACAGTGAAGTTGCTCTGGTGTTGGATGTAGACAGCGACAAGCTCAATGATTTTGATGAAACTGATGCCCGGTATTTGGAGCAGGTGATGAGAATGATTGAGCGCTTTATCTAAGCAAGAACTCCAAAAAAACTATTCCTGTTTTTTAGTACATTCGATCATAGAATTTTTATGATCACCAGGACAACCCTTTTTTTAGTCATCTTTCTATTGGCTGAATCTGCAGGAGCACAAATCGGAGCTAAAGTTCAGCAGGGTTCAAAAATCCATGGTCTCTGGCAGAACACCCAATTTGGATACCAAATGACATTATTGCTGAATCCGGATGGCAGTGGTGAGTTTGATGGCGAAATGATCAAGTACACCACGCAAAACACGAAGCTCTCGATTACACAAGCCGGTCAAAACATTACTTATACGTTTTCATTACAGGCAAATTCGCTTACCCTATCAGGAGGCGATCTTGACAATGCATTAACATTTATACGGGGGGGCACCAATCCGACTGCGGTAACAAATCAAGAAGGTAAACCCATAACGAGTGGAACAGAAAGTAGCATCGTTGGAATTTGGTCGGGCCAGGGTGAAACAATTGAGTTCAAATCCGATGGTCAATGCATTTACCTGGGAAATACCTTTCAATATGAAGCGTCACAAGGGCATATTACCCTTAAAACAGCTCAAGGCAATGCTGTGTTTAACTATACCCTCGTAGCCAATCAACTCAATATGATGGCCAATGGTACCACCGTATCGTATACGCGGGGCGCGGGCAATATAAATACCGTGTCTAGTAATGGGGCTGACGGAAATGTTGCCCAGGAATTAGTGGGTAAATGGTGTTGGACAAATGTAAATTCTTCCAATACAGGTGGATCAAGCTCCAGCGAATGCATCATTCTTAATGCCAATGGTACTTTTGAGTATGCCTCGGAGCGCTCTATGGACACCAACACGAGTTCTTTCTATGCGGGCACTTCATCGCAAAGCAGCGATCGCGGTACCTGGTGGGTTCAGGGAGACCGGATTCATTATAATTCACAAAACAAAGGGCCGGGTTCGTACCGGCTTCAGAAAATAAATCACCCCAAAACTGGGGATCCGATGATTGTGCTGGATGGCGAGCCGTATGTAACTTTTTATCAAAAACCAAAATGGTGAGACCATGAGTAGAAAAAGCAAACTTGAGAAGAGGATCAGTGGGGGATTTGCAATTTATTATGGAGTAGGCTCCCTGTTAGCATCCGTTAGCGCATTTATTGGCCTGATTATATGGGGATTTAAAGTGATGGCCGGTACAGAACAATTTCGTTGGGTGGTACCGGTTTTATTGATCATTTTTATTGCTATTTCCGGCTTCGTTAGCTATTTGCTGTTGCGGGTGGGCTATGAGGAAATTGAAGATTGAATCTTACCAAATAAAATATGAACAAATCTATTAATCGCAGAGATTGGTTTAAGTCCACATTGGCATTAACAGCAGGTTTTGCCATTACACCCGCGTTGGTCAATAGCCTGATGGCTGGTCCGGTTAGTCAGGCTGAGCGTGAGTTTTACAAGTCGGCTCGATTGAATGGCGGGAAAGTACGCCTCAACTCCAATGAAAATCCTTATGGTCCTTCCGAAAAAGCAAAGAAAGCTGTTCTGGATATCCTGACGGAGGGAAATCGTTATGCATTTGCAGAAATGACTGAACTTCGTAACCTCATTGCCGAAAAGGAAGGGGTGGATCCTTCATTCGTTATGTTGGGTGCGGGGTCGGGTGAGTTGCTGGTTCAGACCGGTATTGCCTACGGTCTGGAAGGGGGACGGGTGTTATCTGCCTATCCTACCTTTACTTTGTTGATGAATTATGCTCAACAAATGAATGCAACCTGGGATAAGGTTGACCTTAATGAAAAGATGGAGTTTGATTATCAGAAGTTACTCTCCGCCATCAAATCCGATACTCGTCTGGTTTTCTCCTGCAATCCCAATAACCCAACCGGCACGGTGGTTAATGCGGAGGTGGTGAAGTCATTCTGTGAGGAAGCTTCTAAAAAGACGCTGGTCTATGCCGATGAAGCGTATCTTGAATTTCTTGAGCCCGCACACCAAAAATCAATGGTTTCGTTGGTGCAACGAACTCCGAACTTAATTGTGTCAAAGACCTTTTCGAAGGTGTATGGCCTGGCCGGTTTGCGAATAGGGTATATCATTGGCCATCCGGATGTGTTGAAAAGGGTGGGTAAGTATGGCGACACCATTTCTCCCAGCCAAACGGCCATTGCCGCAGCCAAAGTAAGTTTAGGGGATGAGGAGTTTATGAAAATGACGCGCGATAAAAATGCTATCGCCCGCAAGGTACTGACCGACTACCTCGACAAAAAGAAATTCAATCACGGAAAGTCGGTAACTAATGTGGTGCTATTCCCGGCTCCGAAGGACGGCAAGACCATTTTAACACAGCTGGATGAAAAGGGATATTTAATTCGCATTTGGGAATACCAAGGCAAAGAATGGTGCCGCGTGAGCATTGGAACGGAAGAAGAAATGAAAGGTTTTATTAAAGCTTTTGATTCGGTAATTTCCTAACGGTTTATTCAATTTTGTAGTTCGACAATCGGATATCATCTAACCCCTTCTGATCGAAGGGGTTTTCCATTTGTTCCTGCACGTTGTAAAGCGAGATCAGGATAAATGTAGAAACAGCGGAGAGCGCATAGACGATCCAGGCTTCGGAGGTAGCCCGGCCATCAAACAACCTGTTGATTAATGCCGGGGTGTAGATAACCGGATAAATATAAATGAAGATCAGGCAATAGGCGCGAATGGCAATGGGTGTGCGATGCTGATTGATGGCAATTACATTTTCAACGCCCAGATGCACGTCCCGCATAAATCGAAGGATTTTCAACACCACTCCTTTTCCAAGTGAATCTGAATTTGTCTGAATAAAGGCAAAGACTTTCCCCGTTTCGGTCAGCACTTCTTCGCGGGACCGGTTGTGGGTGCCCAGATAATCAACAAGGAATGCAGATACATTGACAATTATATTTTTTATTTCAAGTTTCTTCGCGGGGTCCAATTTCTTGTTTTCCTGGAAACTGTTGTTCACGGTAATCAAGCCTGCTTTGAAGAGGGACAAAAACTCGAGCGCTTTTTCCCGTCTGCGAAACGCGCTTCGAATGGTAAAGACCAGCGGGAAGATAATGGCAATGCTAATCAAAGCCAGGTCATAGTTGTACTGAAATTCGTACCTAAGAGTGATAAAAGAAACCAACACAGAAATGGCGAGGGCGAATACCGTTCTGGTATTTATGATGGATAAATAACGGTTCATAGGAAGGTTTCGGGTATTTAAGTTAAACAAGATATAAGATTTCTGCGATTTCTGATGCACAGGTCGCATTATGGATGGTTTGAACCTGTTTTTCGCAAATCGAAAACTCTTACTAAGTTTGCAGGGTCGAAAGACAAGGGGTGCCAATGACAACGGGCTGAGATTATACCCATAGAACCTGATGCCGGTAATGCGGCCGAAGGGAGGCAAGGTTAAACGTACGCATCACATTCCCCTGTGTGCTCTGCAGGTTTAAACCAACGTAAATACATGTTAAAATTTTGTTTATCGGTCGTGCTGATGGCAGGATCGTGGAGTGTACAGGCGCAGGTGATTCAAGGCTATGTTAAAGATGGCCGGACATCCGAACCATTGATTGGAGCCACGGTTACGCTAAAAGACTCGGGTCGGATTTTCGTCACGAACGATCAGGGTTATTTTCAGTTCCCCAAGTTGGCATCGGGAAACTATGTTGCTGAGATCCGATTTGTGGGATACAAAACTTCCGAAGTCATGCTTTCAACTGAGGAAAATGACTGGAAAATTATTCTGCTGGAAGAAGATGTAAGGATGACCGATCAGGTGATAGTAACCGCCACCCGTGTCAACGAAAAAAGCCCGACAACCTTCACGACCCTCAATAAAGCTACTTTGCAAAAGCAAAACTTCGGTCAGGATCTTCCCTTTACGTTGAACTGGACTCCCTCTTTAGTCACCACTTCGGATGCCGGTGCGGGAGTCGGGTATACTGGGTTACGGATACGAGGCAGTGATGCAACCCGGATTAATGTAACCATTAATGGAATTCCACTAAATGACAGTGAAAGTCAGGGGGTATTTTGGGTGAATACGCCCGATCTGGCCTCCTCAACGCAAAGTGTACAAATCCAGCGGGGGGTAGGAACATCCACGAACGGAGCCGGTGCGTTTGGCGCCAGTGTTAACCTTCAGACAAATACCCGAAATGATGAGCCCTATGCAGACCTGATTAATTCGTTTGGTTCATTCAATACAAGACGCCATACCGTTTCATTGGGTTCAGGTCTGATCAATCACAAGTTTGTGTTTGATGCCCGCCTTTCTCAGATCGCTTCCGATGGATACATTGACCGGGCTACTTCTGATCTAAAATCTTACTATTTATCGGGCGGATACTACGGTGATAAGACCATGATTAAGGCGATTGTTTTTGGAGGTAAAGAGATCACCTATCAAAGTTGGTACGGAGTTCCGGAATCACGTTTAAATAACGATGCGGCAGCGATGCTGGAAACAGCAGCAACCGAAGGATGGAACCCGGAGCAAACTGAAAATCTTCTTGCCTCCGGACGAACGTTCAATATTTATACCTACGAAGATCAGGTGGACAATTATGCCCAGGATCATTATCAATTGCATGCATCGCACCGGATCAATGAGTTTTTGACTGCGAATGCCGCACTTCACTATACCTATGGCCGCGGATTTTATGAGGAATACCGGTACGATGATGAATTTGCAAATTATGGTTTGCCAGATGTTATTATTGGTGGGGAGACATTTTCTTCATCCGATTTGGTGCGCAGACGTTGGCTGGATAACGATTTCTATGGAGTTACCTATGCCTTAAACTATGAAACGGAGAAACTCAATTCAGTTTTAGGCGGGGCCTGGAACCAGTATGATGGCGATCACTTTGGGGAGGTGATCTGGGCGCAGCTTTCGGAGGTTCCGAAAAATTATCAATACTACTTCAATAATGGCAAGAAGCAGGACTTCACGGTTTATTGGAAGAATGCCTATCAACTCACAGGTAAACTTCAAGGATTTATCGATTTGCAATACCGGGGTATTTCCTATCAGGCTTTAGGCAAGGAGAACCGTCAATTTGATTTTAATATCGACCAACAGTTCAATTTTTTTAATCCCAAGCTGGGGGTAACTTACAGTGCGACCCCACATCATCAGTGGTATGCATCCTATGCCATCGCTAACCGCGAGCCGGTGCGCGATGATTTTATCGATGCACGGTCCGGAGTTACACCCAGGCACGAAACCCTGCGAAATATAGAAGCTGGCTGGCGTTGGAAAAGCAACCAGGTTAATCTAAATCTCAATTATTACCTAATGAATTACAAAAATCAACTGGTACCTACCGGAAAGGTGAATGATGTAGGTGCACTGATTCGAACCAATGTGGAAGATAGTTATCGAACCGGAATCGAGTTGGACGGTTCAGTCCGACTTCATCCGAAATTGTTCTGGAATGCGAATCTTACACTAAGCCGAAATAAGATCGGGAGTTTTAGTGAAGTGCTATATGATTACGGAGTAAACTTTGATGAGTATAATGAAGTGATCAATACGTATACCGATACGGATATTTCATTCTCACCCAATCTCATTGCTGGCTCGAACCTGATTTATCAGCCCATACGAAACCTGGAAGTGACATGGCTGACCAAGTATGTTGGAAAACAGTATCTCGATAACACGTCCAATCCGGATCGGAGTATTGATTCTTATTTTATAAATGACCTCAGAGTAACCTATACGCTGAAGCCTGATTTTATGCGGGAGATTTCCATTAGTTTTTTAGCGAACAATGTTTTTGATGTTGAATACGCCTCGAATGGATATACGTATGGTTATTTGGGTGGACCTACCGAGTACCGGCAAAATTATTTCTATCCCCAGGCGGGTCGGAATTATCTGGTGATGATAGCGCTGCGTTTTTAATTTAACTCCTGTTCTGTTAGTGGGAGGTCCGCATCCGGTATCGTTTTTACAATTACCTTTGCCTACATGCCTGTTGAAAATCAACAACCCTTCACCTTCAAGGCATTGCTCCGCCTGACCCGATTTTGGAACCTGGTTATCATTGGGTTTGCCCAGTATTTTACAACATTGTTTCTGATCGACCGGAATTTAATGTACGATTGGAAGTTGCTCGCACTGGCCTGTTCTACGGCCATTATTGCAGCGGCCGGGTACATTATCAACGATTATTATGATATCAAAATCGATTTGATTAATAAGCCGGAGCGAGTCGTGATCGGGAAGAGCATTACCCGCAGGTATGCACTTTTTTTTCACACATTATTATCGATCCTGGGTATCGCCATGGGATTTGTTGTGGGTTGGAAGATAGGGGTGATCCATTTCTTATCTGCTTTTTTATTGTGGTGGTATTCGAATAGCCTGAAGCGTCAACCCTTCATCGGGAATTTTGTAGTAGCCCTGCTAACGAGTATTGCTATTCTTTTGGTGAATGTCTTGTATGAGGCGAACAATTCATTGGTAGTCATTTATGCCTTATTTGCTTTTTTTATGACCTTGGTCCGGGAGATCGTGAAGGACATGGAAGACTTAAAAGGGGATAATACATTTGGTTGTAAAACGCTGCCCATCGTTTTCGGCATCCGAAAAACTAAGTGGATGATTTATGGATTCCTGATAGTTTTCAGTATTTCAGTGATTGCAGTCAATATTGCCTATGCGCAACTCCCGGACTCCTATTTTTTAATTTTTCTTTTTGTACCGTTAGGGCTGTTGGTGTTGCGACTGCTCCGGGCGGACACCCGAAGGGATTTCTATTGGTTAAGTCAATGGTGCAAAATCATCATGTTGCTGGGTATTTTAAGTATGGTGTTTATTTGATTGTTTTGCGACTATGAATCAACCTGCCCGATTGGCTGTATTTATTTCCGGAAATGGTACCAATGCGGAAGCGATATTCCGGTATTTCCAGGGTCATCCTCACATTCGGGTAGTGCTGGTGTTGAGCAACAATCCGGATGCGTATGGTCTTCAGCGAGCAGAGAAATTCAATATTCCGGTGCGCGTTTTTAACAAAGTTGACTTTCGCGAAAGCGATACAGTTGAGCAGTGGCTGTGGGAAGCAGGGGTGACTCACATCATTTTGGCCGGGTTTCTTTGGTTAATTCCAGTCCATCTCATACGAGCTTTCCCGAATCGGATCATTAACATTCATCCAGCCTTGTTACCCAAATTTGGAGGTAAAGGTATGTACGGAATAAAAGTGCACGAAGCGGTTAAGACTGCCGGTGAAACACATTCAGGGATTACTATTCATGAGATTGATGAGAAGTATGATGAAGGTAAGATCTTGTTTCAATCGACCATCGAAATCACTCCTCATGATTCCGTGGAACAGATTGCCGAAAGGGTTCAGCAGCTGGAACATCAACATTATCCCAGAATAATCGAGGAGTGGGTAACTCACTCAATTACACGTAAAGCTCATAAATGAGTTTTGATTCCGATTCCCAAATCGAAAGAACTGAAGTTGACTTTATGTTCTTTGATTTCGACCGATTCTTGAATTTGCATACCCGGAATAATTTTACAGAAAAATCGAATGACAAACGAAAGTTTTTGGGTTAGGTAATAATCCCAGGAGGCCTGTCCGGCTAGGCCTGCTTTTGTAGTTTCTTCAATTTGCATGGTTGCTCCATAAGACTTGATCTCAGTTTCAAGAAAGTTGATGGTGGGTCCGATCCCCAAAGAGGACTCCCATTTAGAGGTGGCAAGCGGGACATAGCGTTTCGGAACGAACTGGTAATAAACTTCAAACGCTTTCTTTTTTCCAACTTCCGTTTCACCCGTTATACCTCGGGCACCAAATCTGGATGTCCAATTGTAGATAAATGCCAATTGGGATGACTTCTGTAAGGGAATTTCAATCCCCAAATCCATAAAGAAGGCACCATTTTCTCGAACCGGATAGGTCGTGCTGCCACCCCAAATCCAATTATCAACGGTGCCGCCATGCCCGGAGTTTTTTATCGAATTTTTCATGGAAGATCGTTGAGCGGAAAGAATCTCAAATCCACCATGAAAACAGAGTGTAAGTTTGGATTGATTGTGATTTTTCGTTGGTTTGAAAATGCTTTCTCCTTCATGACTCCAATCGAAGTCGGCCTGATTTTTATTAACCTGCCGGATCGGTGGTGTGGCCAGTAGCGCATTATTTTGAATAGCTGGTAATGTTGTTGCCAGTTGATTTTGATTCAGACTATCTAATTGGATGTGATTGCCACTGACCGATCCAACAAGGCCACCTAAAAGTCCACCCGCGGCACCTGTTACGGCTGCACTAAGCAATACATCGCCACCCGGTGATCCAGTGAGAAATCCACCTAAGTCAAGACCACCTATAACACCTAGCGTACCCCCGATGAATGCTCCAATTTTGAAACCATTTCCAAAACTGCCATTTCGATGAATCGCAATACCATCAACTTCATTCATGCTTATTGCGAAAAAATTCCCTTCGTTTGGATGATAAGTTTTACTCCCTCTCCAGATATAAAGACTATCCAACGTTGCATACAGCAGGCTACCACTTCTGTGAGATCCCTGATGGTCCACAATTTCCACTTTACTGGGTCTTTTTCTGGTCCTATTTTGAATTGAAAAATTCTGAACCTCAGACTTCGAAATGGAGTAAAACAGATCGTTGAGTTTGTACGTGAGAAGGTCAGATTCATTTTTCAAAATAGATACCTTAAGCAATTCTCCATGTTTGGTAAGAATATAATCCTGCCCAAATGATGGAGTAATGATCACCAGGTGTATAATCAATAACGCAAAGTGGGAGAAAGCCCTGAGAAGGTTTTCCACTGCGTGAACCCTGGTTGGTGTGTTGGTTGATGGCGTTTTCATGAAGTAAACTTCACTCCAAAACCACCCATTCAGATTTCGATTTTCAGCAGATCATGATTTAATTATTGTAAGAGATGCCACATTGAGCTCTTGTCCCGGAGGTCAGTTGCATTTATTGCAAATTTTCTGGCTATAATTAAGTGATTGTTACGGGAATCACTAATTCCCTTGTCATAAGCAAAGGTTGATTCGATGGAAATTTTGCTTTGACTCCCGGTAGGAATCCTAAAAACCTATTTTTTTGTGGAGTCGGTCCATTGAAAATCAGCAGCCCGGGGGAAGTCACTGAACACGTTTTGAATAAAGGCATTAGGAATTGCAAGTTTTCGTTTTCCCATATCAATCCACGCTCCATCCATATTGATGATCGCAGCCAGGGTGCCGTCATCTTTATAAAAGTGATGCCGGATGCTCCACCGGCTGTAATCCGGAGTGGCTCTGGTCACTACCAGGTCAACAGTAACTTTATCTTCAAATTTGATTTCCCGTTTGAAGAGGGCTTCTTCCCGGAACAGAATGGGTCCAATGTGCAACTCTTCAAACTTCAAATTGGTAAGCCCGTGTTGGCTGAAGCAGGCCACGCGGGTGGTGGCTCCGTAATCGTAATAGGCAGAATGCCGCAGGTGCCTGTTTTGATCAATATCAGACCACCGAACCTGGATAGGCAAAGAAAAAGATTTCAATCTATGTTAGTTATAAATTACAGCCCCAACTTTTCCCGCTTGGTCCAGACTTCATCAATCGGATCACCCTTGCTGCTCTTTCCAGAATGTCGCCAGTCGCCTTCCAAAAACGAATAATTGAATTCAAGGTTGGCACCAACCCGACTGTTGTCTCGTGAAAACACTTCAATGGTTTCTGTGTACTTTCCACCTACCGTTGTATAGGTACCACCCCCTGTTCCGAAAAATTCTTTTGTCTCATTATTATAGGCAATCCATTGAAATCGCGTGCCCGATAAAATTTTCATGGTCTTGCGTGCACCGGGTGTGGATCTTCTGATGTTGCCGTCATTCCCCATGCGGCCAGTAATCAACCACGCTCCAGCAAGCTCTCCCGGAGTTCCGTCATCGATCCGCAAGTAGTCTGCCCCGCCCTTAAAACTGATTTTATCTTTTTGAATTTTGATGCTTGTTTTCTGTTCAGTTCCAATCAGGTCAGGTTTCAGGGTGTTAAATTCCTGCACTTCTACAAACTGATCATTTTCAACGCGCCAGGTTCCGCCATAGGTACCGGTGTAGGTCTTGTCTTTCAGATTGTACACCGCTACAGAAAAGAATTTTCCTGCAACAATCATTACCGATCGGTTTTCTTCGGGGCCACTTTGCCACGCTCCCTGCATGCTGTTTTGTGCCTGCAGACATATTTGAATCAACCCAGTAAAAAGAAAAATTAATAACGTTTTCATCACTGAATTTTTAAGGTGTATTTATTTCATTAAACGAATCTCCGGTATTGTCCGTCCAACTCATTGGATACTTGCCATCAAGAAAAGGCAACGAATCTTCAGTTAAGAACAAAGGCCGGAAAGTGTCGATCATCACAGCCAGTTCGTGTGTCTCTTTAGCGCCAATACTTTTTTCAACCGTACCCGGGTGCGGGCCATGAGGCAGGCCACCGGGGTGCAGCGTGAAGGATCCCCGCTCAATTCCTCTGCGGCTCATAAAATTCCCCTCGGCATAATACAGCACTTCATCACTGTCAATATTGCTGTGATTATACGGGGCAGGTATGGCCAGCGGATGATAGTCAAAAAGGCGTGGCACAAAAGAACAGATTACAAAATTGTGAGCCTGAAAAGTTTGATGAACAGGCGGGGGTTGGTGAATGCGACCGGTAATTGGTTCGAAATCGTGAATGGAAAAGGCGTATGGCCAAAGGAAACCATCCCAGCCTACCAGGTCCAACGGGCTGTAATCGTATACGTATTGATGTAGATATCCTTGTTTTTTTATTTTTACTAAAAACTCGCCTTTGCTGGTGTCGGTAATTAATTCATGCGGTGGCCGAATGTCCCGCTCGCAATAGGGTGCATGTTCGCCTAACTGACCCAGTTCATTTCGGTAGCGTTTTACCGTTTCTACCGGTGAAGCAGCTTCGATGATGAGCAAACGCAACGGGCCATCTTCAAATTCAAGTTTGTATATGACGGTGCGGGGTATAACCACATAATCTCCCTGGTGAATTTCCAGTTTTCCGAAGGGTGAAATCAGTACTCCCTTACCATCATGAATAAAAATCACCTCATCACCTTCGGCATTTTTATAGAAGTAATCCATTTTTCTTTTAACGGGCGAACAAATGGAAATGGAGCAATCACTATTTGCCATCAACACTTTTCGGGCGGACAGGAAATCTTCTCCGGTAGTGGTAACCTTTGACGTATTTAAATGGGTTTGACGCAACGCGTAATCCTGAATAATTTTTGGACCATATTTAATGGGTTCTTTTACAGCTTTTATCCGGGTCGGGGCGTTAATGTGATAGAGGTTTGAATAAATTCCGGAGAACCCTTCGGAGGAAACTAATTCTTCCTTATACAGGCTTCCGTCTGGCTGGCGGAACTGGGTGTGTCGCTTGTGCGGAATGTTTCCTAAACGATGATAATACATAGTGTAATGTGATTCAGGATTTGATGGGGAAGGTACAAAAAAATGAACTCACCTGATTCAGTAATTAGGTGAGTCCAGATTAAGAAATGTCAATCGGTCACATCTTAATTCGATTCAACTCCGGAATTCGGTCAAAGAGCTTAATGGCTTGTTGCAATACTTCGTTGGTTTCGTTGATAATGGGATAGAAACTTTGATTGTCCCAAACATTACGGGCAATTTCAGCTTTCAGGTAGGTCTGGAACAGGCGTTTGTTTTTTTCAAGGTCTTTCGGGTTAGCTGCGATGTTACTTTTAATGCCCATCACCACTACCTGACTTAGCATGACATCGTTTACAGCAAAACTCTTCAGGTAATCGGTATACCCTTTTTCGGTCAGCCGGCCTTTATTCTCTTCGGCATACGTGAATGCATACTCTCTTAAAATATTCGCATTGAAGAGCTGATTGAAGTATTTGCTGACAATGGTAGTATCCATGGGTACAAAATAGTCGGGCATAATACCACCGCCACCATATACGGAGCGTCCGTGCAAGGTTTCATATTTCAGCGAATCATTAAAATGGATGCTGTCGGCAGAGAAAAATTCACCATTCTTGTAGCGTTTGGAAATATCTTTCTCATAGTCATCCAGGTTGGCATAGGGTTTTTGAATGGAACGCCCGCTGGGTGTATAATACCGCGAAATGGTAAGCCGGACTTCGGAGCCGTCATTCAGACTAAACGGTCGCTGTACCAAACCCTTTCCGTAGGACCTACGCCCTACAATAAGCGCCCGGTCGTTATCCTGTAAAGCACCGGCTACAATTTCGGAGGCGGAAGCGCTGCTTTCATTTACAAGAACAATTAAATCACCTTGTTCAAAATCGCCTTGTTCGGTGGCGAAGTGATCCTCGTTGTATTTGCTTTCCTGACCCTTCGTGAAAACAATTTTCTCACCCTTCGGTAGAAAGTCATCGGCAATACCAATGGCCTGATCCATGTAGCCACCCGGGTTTCCTTGCAGATCAAGCACCAATTTGGTCATGCCGCTTTTCTTGAGTTTGCCAATGGCTTCGTTCACTTCCTGGTAGGTGGTTTGTGAGAACCGGTTTACCTTAATGTAACCGATATCCGAATTAATCATGTAAGCCGCATCGACAGAAAATTGCGGGATCTTATCGCGAATAATGGTGAAGGTGATGGGATCAGGAACATTTTTTCGGATCACTTCAATTTTGACTTCAGTTCCCTTGGGGCCCTTTAGGTGTTTCTGCACATCGGTTATGGATAAACCGATGTTGGCAATGTTTTTGTCATTCACCTTAACGATCTTATCTCCTGAACGCAACCCAACCGATTCGGACGGCCCGCCACTGAGTGCGGCCACCACAACAAGGGTATCGTGAAAAATGTTAAACTCGATCCCAATCCCTTCGAAGTTTCCGCGAAGGTCTTCATTGGCAGCCACCTGGTCCTGTGCCGATAAATAGCTGGAGTGAGGGTCAAGTTTTCCCAGCATGTGCTCAATGGCATCCTCAACCAGAACCTCCGTCTCGGCTTTGTCAACATATTCGCTATTGATCAGGCTCAGTACTTCCCTGAATTTTTGCACATCATTTCCAATGTCGCCAGATCCTGACTTATTGGTGAGGCTGGCGCCAATCAACACCCCGGCTGCCAGCCCAATGCATAAAATCAACGGTAGGCTGATCTGATATGATGAATTTTTCTGCTCCTCCATACTATTTCTTAGACGATTAGTTCTTTTAACGGACTTCCAAATTAATTGTTGGGGTTAGATTTTAGCTATATCCCAGATCATTATATTTACAAATTGATGGAAAAAATAGCCTTAAAAAGCCGGAGAATTTCAGAGCTGGTGGATCAGGATAAAATCCGGGCTCATGTCTTGTTCTATTTTGGGATAAAGTTTTATGAACACTCAGAACGTACCCTTGAACAAGTTTGTAATGAAAAAGGTTTAAACGTAGAGGCAGTAGTTCGGGAACTTGAATTTCCAGGCGAAAATTTTCAGGAAACGGACCTGCCTTTAATCAGTTATCCGCTTGATCTGATCATCGAATACCTCAAGCACAGCCATTTTTTATTTGTGAAGCACAAATTGCCCTACATCGGCAAATTGGTGCAGAGCTTTAAGGCTAATCATTCCGAGTATGACATGGTAGAAAAGGATCTTAAAATACTGTTTCCATTATTTCTGGAAGATTTCATACACCATATTTACGAAGAGGAGGACACCTTATTTAAATACATTCAGCTGTTGGATAGGTTTGCTAAAAACGGATGCAACCCTGCGCAATTGTATTACATGATGGAGAAACACTCGCTGCAACAGTGCGCCATGGAACATGAGGCGCACGATGATGAAATGCAAGGCATTCGGGCCATCACGCGCAATTACAACCTCACACCCCAGGCACCGCTGCATGTGAAAGTGATATATAGCGAACTCATTCAATTTGAAAGGAGTCTGAAGGTACACGCCCGGGTGGAAAATGAAATCCTGTTCCCCAAAGCGTTAGCACTCGAGCACGCGGTGAAAAAGAAATTTTTCGAATCGGCTCGTTACAACTAATCTTCCGATGGGAAGAATCCTCGCTATAGATTACGGAACCAAACGCACGGGGTTGGCTGTTACAGACCCGATGCGCATGATTGCCACCGCCCTGGAAACAGTGGAGACAACCGTCCTGATGAATTATTTGAAACGTTATTTTGAGAAGGAGCCGGTGGATGAGGTGGTGATTGGGCTTCCCAGACGGTTAGACAATACGGAATCAGAAACGGCCCCGGCAGTACGAAAGTTCATAGATACTTTCCGGATGGTGTTCAAGGAAAAGCCCATTTACACGATTGACGAGCGATTCACCAGTTCCTTGGCTCAACAAGCGATGATTCAGGGTGGAATGAAGAAAAAGGACCGCCAGGTGAAGGGGAATATTGATAAAATTAGCGCCACCTTGATTTTGCAGGATTATCTTCAAATGAAGAGCTTGTGATTCTAAAATCCATTCGGGGGCCTTACCTTTGCAGTTTAATTTAAGAGGAAGAATGATTTACCCGATTGTAATGTATGGCGATGCTGTTTTAAGAAAGCGGGCCAGTGAAATAGTAAAGGGCACCGATCTGAAGGATTTGATTGCGGATATGTTCGAAACGATGCACGCAGCACACGGCATTGGGTTGGCTGCCCCTCAAATTGGAAAAAGTATCCGGTTGTTTGTGGTAGATGGCACTACCCTGGAGGATGAGCCCACTCTAAAAGATTTCAAGAAGATATTTGTGAATCCAAAAATTCTGGGCGAAACCGGAACAGAATGGGAATTTGAGGAGGGATGCCTGAGCATCCCCAACATCCGTGAGGAAGTTGCGCGTAAAGAGCGCCTTCGCATCAACTACTATGATGAAAACTGGAATGAATTTGAAGAGGAATTTACAGGCATGAAGGCCCGGATCATTCAGCATGAATATGACCACATAGAAGGAAAATTATTTATAGACTATCTGACACCTCTTAAAAAGCGGATGTTAAAGGGCAAGCTGGCAGACATCAGCAAGGGCGATGTGGAGATTGACTATCGCATTGCTGCACCACTTCGCAAGTAATTCTATTTGAAATTGAATTGACTGCATAAATTGAGTGGTTTAATTTAATTTTTTGGAGCTTTGAATATCAATTCGCGTCTTCCGGAAGTTGGCACATCCATTTTTACAATCATGTCCCGTATGGCTTTGGAGCAAGGGGCTATTAATTTGTCGCAAGGATTCCCGGATTTTGAGGTCGCGCCTGAATTAATCAACCTGATTAATTCCTACATGCTGGCGGGGCACAACCAGTATGCTCCGATGCCGGGTACACCGGCTCTGCGAAAGGCGATTGCCGGGGTGGTTGAAAAAACGTACCAGCGACCAACTGACTTTGAAACGGAAGTAACCATTTGCGCGGGCGGCACCGAGGCTATCTTTGCAAGCATAGCCGCCTTCGTCCAGGCCGGTGACGAAGTAATCCTGTTCGATCCGGCCTATGATTCGTATGATCCTGCAGTACGGTTGAATGGAGGCACTCCGATTCATTTGAAATTGCACCCGCCCGATTTCTCGATTGATTGGGAGCAGGTGCGCAAATCGATTACCAGTCGCACTCGCCTGATTATGATTAACTCGCCCCATAATCCAACAGGGGCAGTACTCGCTGAGTCAGACCTGAAAAACCTGGAGAAAATCGTCACTGAAAATAACTTGTTGGTGCTCAGTGATGAAGTGTATGAACGAATCATTTTTGACGATTGCCTTCATCAAAGTGTTTTGAAATTTCCAGCGCTGGCGTCCCGTAGCATCGCAGTTTTTTCGTTTGGAAAAACATTTCATGCCACCGGCTGGAAGGTGGGTTATACCGTGGCACCAGAATCGCTTACCCGCGAAATTCGAAAAACGCATCAGTTTATCACATTCAGTGTAAACACTCCGGTCCAATTGGCGTTTGCCGAATACCTCTCCAATCCCGAAACGTACCTTCAGTTGGGAAAATTCTATCAACGGAAACGGGATTTTTTCCTTCATCAAATAGTAGGCAGTACCTTCAAGCCATTGCCCTGCCATGGCAGTTACTTTCAACTGTTGTCCTATGAAGGCACCTCCGATTTACCGGAAAAGGAGATGGCCGAATGGTTGACGCGCGAGAAGAAATTAGCCCCCATCCCGGTTTCCGCATTTTATCAGGACGGGGCTAATCAGCAGCTGCTTCGTTTTTGTTTTGCCAAGGGTGAGCAAACACTCGAAGCAGCCGGTAAAATCCTCCGAAAACTTTAAGGGTTTTGTGCCCCAAAGGGTTCAGAATTTAACCCCGGATTGCTTTTCTTTGCAGTCCGTAACGGCTATGCAGGACTTAAAAATCACCATCATTCAATCGGATCTTCACTGGGAGGACGTTGGAGCCAATCTGGCCATGTTTGAAGAGAAGATCTGGCAAATTGGTGAAACTACGGACGTGATTGTTTTACCGGAAATGTTCACCACGGGATTCACGATGAGCGCTCCCAAGTTGGCTGAACATATGAACATGCGCACGTTTAAATGGATGCGCCAGATGGCTGACCAAACCGGAGCATTGATTTTAGGAAGCTTCATTGCCAATGTTCACGATCGGTTTTACAATCGGTTGCTCTGGATGGAGCCGGGCGGAACCTTTAAAACCTACGATAAGCGGCATTTATTTCGTATGGCCGAGGAAAACCAGGTATTTACTGCCGGAGAGAGTCTTTTGATTGGCCATTGGAAAGGCTGGCGGATATGCCCCTTGATTTGTTACGATTTACGATTCCCTGTGTGGAGCAGAAATCGCTGGAATGCTACTTTGAAAAAACCCACCTACGATTTACTAATTTATGTCGCCAACTGGCCAAAGGTTAGATCCACCGCCTGGGAGACCTTGCTCAAGGCCCGGGCTATTGAAAACTTAAGTTATGCGGTAGGAGTGAACCGGGTAGGGTTGGATGGAAACGGCATTGAATACAACGGACTTTCGGCCTTTATCGGCCCGAAAGGCGATTCCTTCTTTTCAGTGGAAGATGTTGAAGCAATTAAGACTATGTCTTTAAATGCGCATGCATTGCAAGCGTATCGCGATAAGTTTCCTGCCTTTATGGATGCGGACGACTTTACCATTGAAGTGGAAGCATTTGAGGAACGTGGCTATCTGCCCGGCTTAAGTTAAAGCAAACAAGCGGATTTCAGATTTTATTTTTTCCGGGTCGGATTCGATCAGAAATTTTGAATCGATCGGGTGTAGCAACCGTTCAATCCCTTCATGGTGCCCGGATAGAAGTATTTTAAAAATCTTTCCTTGTGACCGCAACAAATGATTGATCAATTTTAAGGTTACCCCGAATGGCTGCTCCGGAGTGGCCACAATAAAAATAAAAACCGATTGTGCCTGGTCAACTAACCGGATTACCAAATCCGCAATCGAAGCTTCTGACTGATTATCGATTTCAGCTCCAATCAAATCATTAGCCAAGGAAGATGCATAGGCCAGCCAGGGTTTTTCATAGGCAGATTCTTGCCAGTTTCGAAGCTCGATTTGCAGGAAGAGTTTCATGCTAAGAAAACAGGAGTTTATGGTTTCAAAGGTAATTAAGAGGTGCGTTTATTAGTCAGAGACAGGTAAGCTCTTCTTTTTGGGGCTTTGAGGGGAATCCTGCATTTTTGCAACTCATTTTACCGCCATGTCATCCACGAAAATCACCCGTGCCCTCATTTCCGTATTTTACAAAGATAACCTAGAACCCATCATTCATGAATTGGCCAACCAGGGAGTCCAGTTTGTCTCTACCGGGGGTACGCAGGAATTTATTGAGAAGCTTGGCTATCCGGTTGTACCTGTTGAGAAGCTCACGGGGTACCCTTCCATTTTTGGCGGTCGTGTTAAAACGTTACATCCTGCTGTTTTTGGTGGGATTCTTTATCGCAGAGAGGAGGCCAAAGATGTAAGCCAGGCGAAGGAGTTTAACATTGCCCCCATTGATCTAGTCGTAGTTGATCTATATCCATTTGAAGAGACCGTGGTGAAGGGGGGAAAGGAAGAAGACATCATTGAGAAGATTGATATTGGCGGTATCTCCTTAATTCGGGGCGCGGCTAAAAATTTTAACGATGTTCTGATTGTTTCGGCCCGTACACAATACGGGGCCCTGTTAGAATTGCTGCAGTCAAAGAATGGGTACAGCGACCTGGAAGATCGAAAGCGATTTGCCGCTATGGCCTTTGATGTGACTTCTCATTACGACTCTTCCATTTTCACCTATTTCAATCGCGAGCAGCAGCTCCCCAGCTTCAAGGCCAGTATTCAACAAGGCAAAGTTCTTCGTTATGGCGAAAACCCCCATCAGCAGGGGGTATTTTACGGTGATCTTGATGGCTTGTTTGATCAATTGAATGGAAAGGAGCTCTCTTACAACAACCTGGTAGATGTGGATGCGGCCATTAACCTGGTGAAAGAGTTTGATGGTGAAACGGCCTTTGTGATTATCAAGCACACCAATGCTTGCGGGGTGGCCACTGGGGTTGATGTTAAGACGGCTTATTTGAAGGCCTTTCAGGCAGATACGGTTTCTGCTTTTGGTGGAGTTTTGGCAACCAACCAACGGATTGATCGGACTGCAGCCGAAGAAATCAATACCTTATTTTTTGAAATTCTGATTGCTCCTGGGTATGAAGAAGGAGCGTTGGCACTGCTCAAATCCAAAAGGAATCGAATCATCCTCGCTCAAAAGCAGCCGCTTACGGCCGCCAAGCAATTCAAAAGTTTACTGAATGGGGTCATCGAGCAGGATTTAGACCTCAAAACAGACTCTGTGTCAGATTTGAAACCCGCAACAAAACGCCAACCCCGGGCCGAAGAGGTGGAAGCCCTTCTGTTCGCAAGCAAAATCTGCAAGCACACTAAATCAAATACAATCGTATTGGCAGTGAATGGTCAAATGTTGGCGAGTGGAGTCGGGCAAACCAGTCGGGTAGATGCGCTAAAGCAAGCGATTGAAAAGGCAGGCACTTTCGGCTTTACCCTGAAGGGTGCTGTCATGGCCTCCGATGCCTTCTTCCCTTTTCCTGATTGTGTAGAGATTGCTCACCTCCATGGCATAGAGGCGGTCATTCAACCGGGGGGCTCGATTAAGGATCAGGATTCAATTGCCTATTGCGACCAACACAACATGGCTATGGTATTTACCGGCATCCGCCATTTCAAACATTAGTACCTCGTAAGTTTTTCGCGCGAATACCTTAAAAATTCCCAGGATTATTTCTGTAATTTCGGGCTTAAATTCACTTACTTCAGCAGGAACGAATGGGACTTTTTGACTTCTTCACCAGCGATATAGCCATCGACCTGGGAACCGCCAATACACTTATTATTCATAAAGATAAAGTAGTAGTCGATGAACCATCGATTATTGCGTTGGACCGAGCGACCGGGAAAGTGTTGGCGATTGGGCGTGAGGCCATGCAGATGCATGAAAAGACCCATGACAACATCAAAACCATCCGACCCCTGAAGGAAGGTGTTATCGCTGATTTTCACGCAGCGGAAATGATGATTCGCGGCATGATCAAAATGATTGATACAGGCAGACGGTTATTTCCACCGTCTTTGCGAATGGTGATCTGCATTCCTTCGGCCATTACCGAAGTGGAGAAACGAGCCGTTCGCGATTCGGCCGAACATGCCAATGCGAAAGAGGTTTATATGATCCACGAACCCATTGCCGCTGCCATTGGAATTGGTATTGACATTGAACAGCCCGTTGGCAATATGATTGTTGATATTGGTGGCGGTACAACCGATATCGCAGTGATTGCACTATCCGGAATAGTTTGTGATCAATCAATCAGAATTGCGGGGGATACGTTCAATCGCGACATTCTGGATTACATGCGCAGACAGCACAACTTGTTGATTGGCGAACGTTCTGCGGAGCGGGTAAAAATCGAAGTGGGCTCTGCCCTTACCGAGTTGGATGATGGCCCTGATGATTACGAAATCCGGGGCCGGGATTTAATGACGGGAATCCCGAAGACGATCAAAATTTCGTATTCTGAAGTTGCCTTCGCACTTGATAAATCCATTTCAAAACTGGAAGAGGCGGTGCTCAAAGCATTGGAACTTTCACCGCCCGAACTTTCAGCAGATATTTATGAACGTGGTATTTATTTGACAGGCGGTGGCGCTATGCTGCGGGGGTTAGATAAACGGTTATCCTTGAAAACGAAATTACCCATTCATGTGGCCGATGATCCGCTGCGTGCCGTTGTTCGCGGAACCGGAGCTACTTTAAAAAACCTTGACCATTACCGTAAAGTATTGATGACTTAGTGAATGGAGCGACTCATAAATTTCATTTACGAGTATCGGGCCTTTTTTACATTCTTAGTTCTCGAGTTAGCCTGTGCCTGGTTGATTATCGAAAATAATCAGTTCCAAAGCACCAAGTATTTCAACTCTTCCAATCGGGTAGCCGCCAGTATTCTTGGATTTTCTCAAAGTACCAGAGAGTACTTTTCACTCCGTACCATCAATGAGGACCTGGCAAGGGAGAATGCGGAACTAAGAACCTTATTAGAAAGGAGCCGACAAAAGGCGTTGCTGGGTGACGCTGCAGTTATCGATTCAGCCCGGCTCAATCAATACGAATTCATCAGCGCCAAAGTGGTGGGCAATTCAACAAGCCTATACAAGAATTTTATTACCATTAACAAGGGAATGTTGGATGGAGTATCCCCGGGGATGGCGGCCATCAGCAATCAAAAGGCAGTAGGGAAAGTAAAATCGGTTTCGGATCATTACGCGGTATTGATTTCCTTGCTTAATGTGGATGAGCAGGTTTCCAGTGTTATTAAGCGAACCAACCACTTTGGCAGTGTTCGCTGGGATGGACTAGACATGCGGTATTCAAATTTGCAGTTCATCCCAAGGCATGCAGTTCCAGCCGTGGGCGATTCTGTTGTTACTTCCGGGTACAATGCAATTTTTCCGGAGGGTATCCTGGTAGGAGTCATTCAGGAAGTGAATTTGAATGAAGAAGCCATGTTTTGGGACATAAGGATAGAATTGGCACAGGATTTTGGCGAATTGGCCTTTGTGGATATCATAAAAAGCAAGCTCAAAAATGAGCGCGAATCATTGGAGCAGATAACTATTGGTGAAGTGAAATGAGTCGCTCAGGAATCATACAGTTTATTCTTTTTTTCGCTTACACCCTGGTGCAGGTGTTGCTGCTGCGAAATCTGGTGCTGTTCAATACCGCGTTCTGTTTTCTTTACATTGCCTTCATCTTATTACTCCCCATCGAAATAAATACCTTGGTGCTGATGGTCGTTGGCTTCATTCTGGGCTTCACGATCGATATTTTTTATGATAGTATGGGTTTGCACGCCTTTGCTACGGTGTTGGTGGCGTACCTGCGCAACTATTGGTTGGCTACCATTACTCCACAAGGGGGGTATGATTCAAATTCAACAGCTACCCTTTCGGCAAATGGCTTGCAATGGTTTTTAGTCTATTCAATTCCCTTGATTTTTCTACATCATTTATTCCTCTTTTTTATTGAGGCTTCCGGCTTTGTACTTTTCTGGTATTCCATGCTAAAGATTGTCGCAAGCCTTATTTTTACGACCTCGGTCATTGTGTTGTTACAGTACCTGGCACCACAACGCAGGCGATTATGAATGAGGGAAGAAAGGAAATAGTGCAATTAGTTATCCTTTTAACCGGCATCGTTTTTCTGGTAAAGCTATTTTTTGTTCAGGTTCTTGATAACCGGTATGCAGAATTAGCCGATGGGAATGTTATCCTGCGACAGGTGGAGTATCCATTTCGGGGATTGATCTACGATCGAAATCACAAACTTATTGTATACAATACGCCCGAGTATGATTTACAAATTGTGATAAAAGATTTAAAGAATTTTGATTCAACAAGATTTTGTACCGTATTTGAAATTTCACGCGAAGAGCTTCGCAAGCGCTTTAAGGACATGAAGTCCAGAAAGGAGTACTCTCCCTTTAAACCCACGGTCTTCATGAGTCAACTCTCTAATATTGATTTTGCAAAAGTTCAGGATTACCTGGATGAGTTTCCGGGTTTTTATGTGCAGGCTCGAACGACACGAGCCTATTCCGCACCGGCATTGGCAAACGCACTGGGGTATGTAAGTGAAATTAGCAAGGAAAGTTTGGCCCGCGATAGTTCAGGTATCTATAAGCAAGGCGACTACGTGGGTCAGAGTGGCATCGAGGCTTTTTATGAAAGGCAATTGCGCGGCAAGCGGGGCGTTCGATTCAAACTCCGCAACGTGAAAGGTATTGAGAAGGGTTCTTTTAAAGAAGGTGAATATGATACACTATCAGTACCCGGACAAAACTTAATAACTGGAATTGATATCGATCTTCAGCAGTACGGTGAGTTTTTGATGAAAGGTAAAGCCGGAAGCATTGTCGCAATTGAACCAGCTTCTGGAGAAATATTGTCGCTGGTTTCCGGTCCTTCGTATGATCCCGGTTTGCTTACAGGCAGAAATTACAGTTCTAATTTCAAACTAATCAGCAATGATTCTCTCAAGCCGTTGTTTAATCGCCCGCTGATGGCACAGTACCGGCCCGGTTCCATCTTTAAGATCGCACAGGCCATGACGGCCCTGCAGGAAAAAGTAATTACTCCAGATACACGAATCCGATGCGATCGGTCGATCATCAATTGCCATGGTGACCACACCAACGAAGATCTTCGCGGAGCTATCGCCAATTCCTGCAACCCCTATTTTCATACTGTATTAAGAAGAATGCTTAACAAGGGGGTGGTTAACGATCCTTTTGGAGATACACGCGTTGGACTGGAAGAATGGAACAAGCACATCACCAGCTTTGGTTTTGGTAATAAGATGGGTATTGACCTACCCAATGAAAAGGAGGGCCTGATTCCTACTCCGGCCTATTACGACCGGGCTTATAAAAGTACCGCCTGGAAGTTTTCCAACATTTATTCGTTGGCCATTGGCGAAGGCGAAAACCTGGTGGTGCCTATCCAGATGGCCAATTTTGCGGCAACGATTGCCAATCGCGGCTATTATTACACGCCCCACCTGGTCAAAGCGATTGGTGAAGATGGCAAGCCCTTACCTCAATATACGGAGCGGCATTATACAACCATTGATTCATCTTACTTCATTGTTGCCGTGGATGCGATGCAAAAAGTGGTGGAAGAAGGAACAGGGCAGTATCGCGCAAAGCTGGCCGATGTAATTGTTTGTGGTAAAACGGGTACGGTACAGAATGCACCACCCTTGTTCGATCATTCTGTTTTTATCGCCTTTGCTCCACGCGATAATCCCAAAATTGCGATCTCTGTTTACGTAGAAGATGCCGGGCAAGGCGCTCGTGCAGCAGCCTCCATTGCCAGTTTAATGATTGAGAAGTATTTGTTTGGGGGCACCAAGCGACCTCATATTGAGCAGTATGTGTTAAACAACAAGTTCGAATGAGGAGAGAAGCCGACATATCGGGTAAGTTGGATTGGGTTTCGGTGTTGCTGTACATTATCATGATAACGTTGGGATGGTTCAATATTTTTGCATCCGTTTACGATGAGACAGCCAATCAATCCATTTTTGATCTATCTCTGAATTCGGGCCGGCAATTGATGTTTATGGCTGCCTCTTTAATCATCATTCTTGCTATCATCATCATCGATATGCGTTTCTACGAAACGTTCGCGTACCTGTTCTATGGAGTCATTCTGTTTGCGCTTTTCCTCGTACCCATTATCGGAAAGGAAGTGGGTGGAAATAAAGCCTGGATTGGCATCGGTTCGTTTGGAGGCCAACCTTCTGAATTTGCCAAGTTCATCACCGCCCTGGCGGTAGCCAAGTACATCGGGTCGGTTGGTTTCAAAATGGACAATCTTCGAAATCAGGTAATTCTCTTTGGATTGATTGGTGTACCCATGATGTTAATTCTCCTTCAAAAGGATACGGGTACAGCGTTGGTGTTTTCCTCTTTTATATTGGTCTTCTACCGCGAAGGAATGTCCCCCTTTTTATTGATCCTGGGGATTTGCGCTGCTGCAATTTTTATTCTAACGTTATTGATCCCCAATCAATTGTTCTTACACGGAGCAATTGCGGCTATTTTGATTCTTTTAATTGCCATCGGAAAGAAACGATTTCGAAGGATCGGAGTATTGATAATTGGGGCCCTTTTGATCAGCGGGGTGATCGAAAGTGTTGACTATGTAATTACCGATGTGCTGAAACCACATCAGCAAAACAGAATCAAAGCGCTCATTAACCCGGATGCCGACCCTCTGGGATATGGCTGGAATGTTACCCAGTCAAAAATTGCCATTGGCAGTGGGGGTTTTGCCGGAAAAGGATTTTTGAAAGGAACGCAAACTAAGTTTGACTTCGTGCCAGAGCAAAGTACCGACTTCATTTTCTGCACCATTGGTGAAGAACACGGTTGGTTTGGAAGCCTGATCGTGATTGGACTTTTTGTTACCCTGTTGTTTCGTGTACTCTTTCTGGCAGAACGTCAAAAGAATCGATTTGCGCGATCATATGGATATGCCGTGGCCTGTATTTTCTTTTTTCACTTCGCGGTGAATATTGGTATGACCATCGGATTATTTCCGGTAATCGGAATCCCATTGCCATTTTTTAGCTACGGTGGATCTTCCTTGTGGGGTTTTACGATCCTGTTATTTATTCTGTTAAAGCTGGACGCACACCGGGGTCAGGTGTTGCAACGCATCTGATCACGAATTGAATCGCTTCTGAAGGATTTCCAGGAACTCTCCATATTCTTCACTTTCGCGGTCCCAGTCAGGATAATTTTCCTCCAGAAAGCGAAGGGCTTGAGCAAGGTTATCAAACCGGTCAATCTTATCAATGGCTTCGGTAAAAATCTCGAAATCACCATGAAACAAGATTTTGGTGAACATGAATTTTTGATTGATGGTCAAACTTTCTTTCAATCGAACAATCTTTTTGCTCGCCAAATCATCGGCCAGAGTGGGTTTGGTTTCTGCCACCGGTGCAGGTGTTGATTTAGCCGGCTCTTTCTTAACCACGGGAGCCGCTCTTACCGCTGCTGCTTTTGCAGGTACTTTTGTCTCGTATAATGTTTCAATCGGTAACGGTGCAATTTTATTGAAACTTTCTAAATACGGGTCTATATCTTCCGGGGTGAAATTCACTTCCTCAAGAATATGATCCAGGAGGGCAAAGGCTTCTTTACCTGAAATCCGGACAATTTTTTTTGTTTCAAGATGCTCAACTAATTTCTCTAAAGGCGCTTTGTTGATCTTCAGGTATTTGATTTTATCTTTCAATTCGCTGGATGTATTAAACTCCTTTTGCTGATCATCCAGGATTTCGGAATAAAAATCATAGGGGGCGAGAATCAGGTATAAGGTTTGTGCAACGGCTCTTTTCAACAAGGGCAAAAAGTCAGACTTACCGATAAGAATGTGATTGCTCAACGTATTTTGAAACTGAAGAAGAGCCTCAGCAACCGGCCTGGCTGTATAATCGAAATATGGGCTCTTTAAATTTTCACTCTCTTTCTTCCAGGTAGTGAGGAGATCACTGATGATAAATAGATTAATCTGACGGATATCACATAGGTTTAGAATTTCTGATCCCGTAATTTTTTCTTTGCGCGAAAAGAAAGATTCGGCCACCTGATTAGAGAACAAGACGGCATACTGATCAACTGCTTTCACACTAATCTTCTCGTCCATGAGTTAATTTTTTTTGTAATCTTGTTAACCGGTTAAGCCTTAGGTATTGCATTATTCATGGTAAAGATAACAATTGAAAATTTGGCTCAAAAAGAGGTGTTTGTGAGTACTCCGGAATGCTCGGTCTTGAAGGCAGTGCAGGAGCACTTCATCGATTGGATGCACGCTTGCGGTGGCAAAGGCCGCTGCACCACCTGTAAGTTTATAGTCCTGCTGGGGGCTGAGCAATTAAGCCCACCTACCAAATCGGAAGAAGACTACCGGAAACTTGGCGAGTTGCAAGACGATGAACGGTTAGCTTGTCAGACTATCGCGCTGGGGGATTGTAAAATTCGAGTTCCGGATGAGTACAAATTGCCCCATGTCGTATACTCAAATTAATGGCTTATGAAGGGCCGTAATGCAAAATACTAAACCCTAAATTGTAACATGTTTATCGAACCGCATCTTGGCCGAAGCAATAAACCTGACAAAAGTGGTTGGATTGAGGTGATTTGCGGGTGTATGTTTTCCGGTAAAACGGAAGAACTGATCCGAAGGCTTAATCGGGCCTTGATTGCAAAGCAGAAGGTGGAGATTTTTAAGCCCACCATTGACACCCGGTACCACGAACAGAAAATTGTTTCCCATAGCGATCGTGAAATACGCTCAAGCCCGGTAAACTTTGCTAACGACATATTATTGTTGGCCGGCAATTGTGATGTTGTAGGGATTGATGAAGCCCAGTTTTTTGATGATGCCATTGTGGAGGTATGTAATAGTTTGGCGAATAACGGCAAGCGTGTAATTGTTGCTGGATTGGATATGGACTTTGAAGGAAAGCCCTTCGGACCGATGCCTGACTTATTGGCGGTGGCTGAGTTTGTTACCAAAGTGCACGCGATCTGCGCACAAAGCGGTGAACTCGCATCATTTTCTTACCGACTCAATTCAAATGAATCGAAAGTGTTGCTGGGCGAGAAGGATGCCTACGAAGCCCGAAGCAGGAAAGCCTTCATGGATGGAATGAAGAAACGCAAGCAATAGTCGAGTGCTTTATAAAACTAAAGGAATTGTCTTTCGATTTACAAAGTATGGCGAGACCTCCATTATTGTCAATATTTTCACCGAATTATTTGGCTTGCAGAGTTATATCGTAAATGGGGTTCGTTCCAATTCCAAGAAAAGCAAGATTGCCCTGTTTCAACCCCTTACATTGCTCGACCTCGTGGTCTATCATAAAGAAAACGCCAGCATTCTACGAATTAAAGAAGTGAAATGTTATCATCCCTTTCAAACCTTGTCAAGGGAAGTAAAGAAGTCTGCCATCGCCATGTTTATCAACGAAGTGTTGAACAAAACCGTGAAAGAGCAAAGTCACCCGGCTGAGCTACACGAATACATTGCGCAATCGTTGATTTTGCTGGATCATCATCCAAGCCCTGAAAATTTTCATTTGATATTTTTAATTGGCCTCAGCAAGCAACTGGGATTTGGTCCCAATCAATCCAGCGAAATCCTGACCGGTCAGTGGCTGGACGCTGCGGATGTGGCCATGCTTGACAAAATAATAAGGGCGGAATCCGATACGAGTCTTTCGATTTCCTACATGCAACGGCAAACCTTGCTAACTACGTTGCTACGGTTTTATACCAGTCATATTGACAACTTTGGTGAAGTCCGATCACTACCGGTATTAAGGGAGATTTTACAGTAACTCAAGCCGCGATGGCGACTTTGTGAATCTTTTGAACAGGCTTTTCTCCAAGCATTTTTAATTGCCGGGCATGCGCTGCGATCGCCTGAAAAAAAGTATCCTTCGATTTATAGGGTAAACCAAATTCGGCTGCAGTCTGCTCAACAATCTTGGCAATGTTACGGTAATGGACATGGCAGATCGTAGGAAACAAATGATGTTCCACCTGATAGTTGAGCCCACCTACATACCAGGAAAAAAGTTTTTCCTTGTGTCCGAAATTAGTCGTGGTGTGCAATTGATGAATGGCCCAGTTATTCTCCAGATTTCCTTGCGCATCGGGCATGGGGTATTCGGTTCCTTCCACTACGTGTGCCGGCTGAAAAATAATAGCCAGGATGAAGCCGGCAATGTAATGCATCACAAAAAAACCAAGTAGTGCCTGGCCCACAGTAATGGGTAGTAACATCACGGGCACGGCAATGAGATAACCAAAGTAGATTGCTTTCGTCAACAACATGAATGACCATTCCTTCGCTGCCGTAGTTCGTTGTTTTTTTAATAAACCTTCGCGCTGGTATTTGATCAGCCTGCCAAAGTCCTTCACCAAAACCCATACCAGGGTAAGCAGACCGTAAAAGAACCAGGCATAATAGTGCTGATACTTATGCATGGGCATCCACTTGGAATCAGGAGCCATTCGTAATACACCCCGCGGACTAATGTCTTCATCTACTTCATGCACGTTGGTATAGGTATGATGAAGCACATTGTGCTGTACTTTCCAATTGAGGGCATGACCACCCACCAGATTTAAAGAAAGTCCCAGCAAATTATTAACCCAGGGTTTCGATGAGTACGCACCATGGTTGGCATCGTGCATAACGGAAAGTCCTATCCCGGCAATGCCTAAGCCCATGACCACACAAAGCCCAAGCAGCATCCAGGGGTTGGTGGTAATTCCACTGATCAACAGAAAATAGGGTATGAAATAAAGGGAGAACATAAAAATGGTTTTGAACACCATTTCTGAGTTTCCGGTTCGTTCCAGTTGATTCGTTTTAAAGTAAGCATTTACGCGTTGATTGAGCGTAAGGAAGAATTCTTGCTGACGATTGGCAAACTTCAGGTTTAAATTCAGACTCATAGTTTATACTCGTTGTTCGATGACAGATAATAACCTTGATTATCTGCCATCGTCAGGGTTCAATTTTTTCAAAGGTATCTAATCTAGTGAAGGCAACGATTGTTAGCCATTCAAAATCTTATGAATGGCACTTAATTTATGTGAATTGAGGGGATTTATAACTCGGCAATAACTGTTTTTCCACCCTTTGTAACATCACCTACTTTCACAGTTACGTTTGCCGATAGAGGTAAGAAGATATCTACCCGGGAGCCAAATTTAATGAAGCCGAATTCATCGCCCTGTTGAATGGATTGTCCTTCTTTTACATACCATTTGATTCTGCGGGCCAAGGCACCTGCTATTTGTCTGAATAATATCTCTGTTCCCGTATTCATCTTAACAGCAATGGAGGTTCGTTCATTCTCCGTACTGGATTTAGGATGCCAGGCAACCAAGTATTTGCCCGGGTGATATTGGCTATAGGAAATTGTTCCGGATACCGGCATGCGGTTAACATGCACGTTAATGGGGGACATAAAAATGGAGATCTGCTTCCGCTTCGACTTCAGGTATTCTGGTTCTTCGGTCTCTTCAATAACCACCACCTTGCCATCGGCCGGAGCCAGCACGTGCTTTTCATTTTTGTTGATCTGAAATACCGGAATGCGAAAGAACTGCAGGATGAGCAGATAAAAGGCAATGCTTACACCGATCATAATGTTTTGTGCGAGCCGTGCTTCAGGGAAAAAATATCCTACTGCCCAGTTTACGCCAAACAGAACGAGTAAGAGAATGAATAAAAGTGTCCGGCCTTCTTTATGAATCGTCATGATGTAGTTCTCGGATTTCAAATTTCAGACTTTGCCCGAACAATCTGAAATTTGAAACCTGAAATTAATACCCGCCTCTGAATTTGTAGGTCTTGGCCACCTTATCAATGGCAACCATATAGGCTGCAATGCGCAACGAAACCTTGTACTGAACCGCGGTTTTGTACACGTTATCGAAAGCGTCTTTCATAATCCGGTCGCTTCTGCGATTCACGCGTTCCGCAGTCCACTTATAGCCCAACCGGTTTTGTACCCACTCAAAATAGGAAACCGTTACACCGCCTGCATTCGCCAGGATGTCGGGCACTACACTGATTCCCTTTTCATAAATGATTTTATCTGCTTTGGAAGAGGTGGGTCCGTTCGCGCCTTCCACAATCAGTTTAGCCTGGATTTTTCCAGCATTCGAGTTTGTAATAACATCTTCAGTAGCGGCAGGAACAAGTACATCCACCGGGAGCGTTAATAAATCGGCACCGGCAATTTTTTGTACATCCGCATATCCCTCCAACGAGCCTTTGTTTTTATCGCGGTAAGCAATGGCAGCATCAATGTCAATTCCGTTTTCGTTGTAATAGGCACCGGAGATATCACTGATGGCCACCACCTTCAAGCCACGTTCTGACAATAAGCGGGCAGCCCAGGACCCCACATTGCCAAATCCCTGTACAGCACAGGTCGCTTTGTACGGATTGATTTTAAGTTTCTCCATGGCCGCTAAGGTGGATACCATCACGCCACGGCCAGTGGCTTCTGTCCTTCCTAACGAACCACCCATCACAATGGGTTTGCCGGTAACCACAGCAGCTACCGTCATTCCTTTGTTTCGGGAATACTGGTCCATCAGCCAGGCCATTTCTCTTGGGCCGGTTCCCATGTCCGGGGCGGGTATGTCCTGATCCGGACCAAACACATCCATCATGGCTTGTGTGTATGAACGCATTAATCGTTCAATTTCACCGGCACTCATTTCGCGCGGGTTGCACGTAACGCCACCTTTACCGCCTCCATAAGGAATATCCACCACAGCACACTTCCAGGTCATCCACGCGGCCAGCGCCTTAACTTCATCCAGGTTAACATGCGGATCGAACCGGATGCCGCCTTTAGAAGGACCTAATATGGTAGAATGAATAACCCGATACCCTTCAAAAACGCGGATGCTGCCATCATCCATGGTCACGGGTAGTGATACGATCACTTGCTTGGCCGGAGTTTTTAAAACATTGTAAACTTCATCTTCGAGTCCCAGAATCTGGGAGGCGGTATGAAACCGCGACATCATCGCTTCAAACGGATTTTCCTTGTCAACTAGCGGAGCAGGTTCAATGTATGCCATAAATGTTTGTGAGATTTTCTGGTATGTAGGCCCCTCATAATTACGGGTTAAATCTTGATTTTTTGGCCCCTTAAATCGGTTGCAAAGATATAGAAAATCAACATACCCATACGGGTGTAAGGGTACTAAATATGATGTGGTTTTAGCGTGGGTTAAGGTAGATAACCCTAAGTAAATCAACGAGATGAATGTTTAATGAATCCCTCTAATACTTTAACAATTTCTAATAAATTGAACAAGAATTAGGATTTATTAGAGTTGAGTAAAACTAAAAAATCGGTAGTTTCCCTACATAAGACTCAATTGTTCTATACCCGTAACTATAGTAAACTATATATTGGATGTGATTGATTTTTTGATAGTAAGCACTTCCTATTTTCCTACTTCCTACTTCCTACTTCCTACTACTAGGTATATTTCATTTTAAAGTAAAATCTTACACCAAAAATTATTTTAGGATAGCATTGATTTTCTGTTCACAATATCATTTGAGTAAGTTCAATAATTGATTCAAAAAGTTTGCATCAATTCATGCTAGATGATTTCTAGTTATTTAAAACCAAAATTTATCAATTATGAGAAAGTTAGTACCAGTTATCCTTCTCTTCATGCTTGCATGTGGGGAGGAACAAATCGTAAGCAAGGTTGAATCTCCTCCTGAAATGCTTATTAATTCAACTTTGTTTAAGTCTTTAAATATTGATCATTCTCAATTAGATATGGCTTCTGCAATTGTTAGGGAAATTACTGGAGGATCCAAATCAGTTATGATTCCTTTCAAAAATAGATTGCAATATGTCTATAGTGAAGGCAGAGTAAACGAAATGGATAAATTAGATTTTTCCGAGGTAATTTCATTTCAATACATTACTGATTTCAACTATGAACAATTGGCGAAATCATTAGAAAGTCATACTTTTTCAGGCGAATTGAAAGTTGTATCCACCAGAAACTTTTCCCTTTTATTAAATGTGGCAAATAATAAGGTAAATGGATCAAAAGTGCTAAAATCGGGCAAAACTGAAACATGCAGTGGTACAGTAGGAAGCAACCAGTGGGTTCAGGATGTTGCGAATTGTGCTTCACAAAGAATTGATAACATGAATTGGTGGGATCAAGGTTGGTGTTATATTGCTCTTCCAGAATGTTGGGCTCAGACAGTGATTTCTTGTATTATTGATGAGTGTGAAGTAGTTGCAGGTCCTTAGATGATAGCGTTACAGAATATTGCAAAGAAACTCGGAAATAAGATTGTCCTTGAGTCAATTAGTTTCGATCTATATTCAAATGAGATTGTTGGGCTAATCGGCCCAAATGGTTCCGGAAAAACGACTTTATTAAACCTAATAATGGGTCTACTAAGTCCAGATTCCGGGACCATTTCTCATAATGGTTCAATTGGTGCAGCAGTTTCGCGAAAGGGTTTCTTTGAGGGTATGACTGTAATCGACAATCTCAAAGTTTTTGCTCAATTAAAAGGACAGGACTATTCAGAAATTAAGAGAGTTTTAGATCTTTTTGCAATTGAATACGCTAATTCCAGGTTTGACAAATTATCTGCTGGAATGAAGCAACGAGTTGCTTTGGCGCAAGCATTCATGGGCAACCATAAACTTATTTTGTTAGATGAGCCAACCAACCATTTGGATATCGATTCCATATTTATACTCCGCTCAGCCATTGAGGCTCGTAAACAGCAGGGGACCGCATTTATCTTAACAAGTCACGTGTTAACGGAGTTAGAAAAGTTATGCAACCGGGTACTTTTTCTAATTAATGGAAAAGTAAGAAAAGAAATTAGTTCAAGTGAAGCGGAGTTTACCAGGCTTGAAGCAGAATATCTAAAGTTATCAGCAAGATGAATTACCTGGGATTTGAGTGGCACAAGCTAAAATCAAGAAAATGGATTTTGGTTTTAGCAGGTGTAACGATATTGGCATTGCCTATCGTCATACGAATTCTGACTAATCTTAGTTATTTAGATGAAGAAATTTCCCAAGGACAATTTATGGAAAGCGCTGCTTATGGCTTTATCACTTATTCTTCTTTTTACATTTTTCTTCCTTTGTGGATAATTGTTGGTATCGGAATAGAATTCAACAATGGACATGTAAATTTGGTTGTATTCAATACTTCTTATAATTCGTATTTCAAATCAAAATTTATTTATTGTTTACTTATCTCGCTTGCATTTTGCTTTCTAGGAGCCATTACAATAGTGATTGTTCAGCTTTCAGCACCTTTTGATGTTGAGTCATCTTTGAATTTCTACGGAGTATTTATTTTTCAATCTTTCTTCACATTTCTTTCAATATCATTGCTAGCCATGTTTATTACCTTCATTGCCAGGAATATTGCAATTGCGTTTGTTACTTATTTCTTACTTCTGTTTGCTGATGGAATGACATTTATGATTGTCAGAAAATTGTATGATAATGAATTGTTTTATTTACCATTTCACATTACAAATATTCTTTATGTGAAAGGTGGAGATAAGACAGTCGATAACTATTATAACTTTTTTCAAGAGCCGGATAGTAGAGCGATAATACTACCGTTTTTTCTGATTATAATTTTGAGTATTACATATTGGGATTTCACCAGAAGAGAGTTAAAACTTCTGTCAGATTAAAGAATAAATGGGCTTTCGATAACCAATAGAATTCTCATTTAAAAAATCTCCAGGAAAGCGACTATAAACGGTGCCGAAATCAGCAGCCCGTCAAAGCGATCGAGAAACCCGCCATGGCCAGGCAAGCTGGTACCTGAATCTTTGATTTCAATGCTGCGCTTTAGCAGCGATTCCACCAGATCGCCAAACGTACCACCGATGATAATGATCAGTCCAATCACAATCCACTGCCAGGAGCGAATAGTAGGTTCATGGCCAATGGCACTGAAGAAATAGGGCAACCCATACGCAAATGAAAAGGCAAGGATCGCTCCACCTACAAAACCTTCCCACGATTTTTTTGGTGAGATCCGCTCAAACAATTTTCTTTTCCCGAAAAGTGTGCCTGCAAAATAAGCTCCACTGTCGCTGGCCCATAAAATAAACAGGCACCCGAAAATAATCTGATAGTCGTAGTGGTTGTTTTCGAAGGTGGCAATATTCAATAACGCAAAAGGCACCGCTACGTAGAATATTCCAAGAAAGGTATACGCAATGTTGGTGAAAGGTTTTCGCTCAAACTTTTTATACAGCTTGATCATGTACACACACGAAACGGCCGGAAAGATGAGAAAGTAATAGCGGTATGAAATATCACCTCGCTCGATAAAAAAGGAAAGGCAGAAAATCAACACACCACTGACGGTACCAAATGTTTTTTGTGGCAACATTCCATCCAATCCGGAGAGTTTGTAAAATTCAATCAGGGCGAACAACGTAATAATAAAGAAGATGATGAAGTACGTCCACTCGCTGAACATAATTCCAAAGACAATGGCTGCCGCGCCTACGATGGCGGTAATTAACCGTTGCGTGAGGTTACTGAATTTGGCAATGGCCATCATGAGGCCGGATGGGTTTGATGGAACTTCCTGAAGTAGTAAAGCAAACTGATAAATACAATGGCAAGACCGGCCGCCAGTGGCCAGGGTGCGGCCTCTTCAGACTCCATATCAATAGTAATCGTACCGGTTTGGTAGAGGTAGATCATCCACACCGAAAACCCATTGTTTACAAAATGGGCGATCATGGGCATCCATAAATTTCCAGACCATACATACAGGTAGCCAAACAAGGCACCTAAGAACATGCGGGGCACAAATCCAAAAAACTGCATGTGAAAGGCACTGAACAGGATGGCCGAAATCCAAATGGCTGCATGAGGGTTACCCGTTGCCCGGTACAATTCGGGCTGCACCATACCCCGAAAAACCAGCTCTTCGCCAACGGCAGGAAGCAACCCGATCACCACCAACCCGAAAAGAAACTCCCCGGTTGTGTCAAACGTGGTAAAGAAGCGGGTAAGTTCAGCGGCAAGATCTTCACGTTCGCGGGCCCAGGCTCCAAACTCTTTCAGAAATTCCGGAAAAACTATACTCGCGTTCCATTCTATGAATAAGGAGTTTGGTGCCATAAAGGAAACTACGGCCAACGCAACTACCAGCACCATCACGACCGGAGTGGATTTTGACTTCAGCCATTGTACAGGGTCTACCCGCTCAAAGCCTTTCAGGTAGAGGTATGGAATAGCGATCAGGCCAAACAGGGTAGCACAAGCTTGCATGATCAATATCGGAATCTTGATTTCAGGATGCGATAAGGGATTCTGAATCTTTTCAACCAGCTCAAAAAGGCTGCCCGCATAAAACGGCATGGCCATAAAAAACCCCAGAATCGGTCCGATGATCAGGAACCCAAGAATAGTTGTCAGCAAAATGAAGATGAGGGATGTTAGTGGGTGGCGTTGTGAAATCCCCGTCAATTCAGACATCTCGGACAAAAGGGTTAATTTTGTGGCCGCAAACAACGGAGATTTAGTCAAAATATCAAACATGGTTCGAATCGGTGATCTTGAGTTAGGGGCATTTCCATTGCTGCTCGCCCCCATGGAGGATGTGAGCGATCCGCCCTTTCGTGCCGTGTGCAAGGAAGGTGGTGCCGATTTGATGTATACTGAGTTTATTTCCAGTGAAGGCCTGATTCGCGATGCTGCCAAAAGCAAACAAAAGCTCGACATCTTTGAATATGAACGTCCCATTGGCATTCAATTATTTGGCGGCAATGTAGATAGCATGCGCGAAGCGGCTGAGATTGCTTCGGCTGCCAATCCGGATCTGATTGACATTAACTATGGTTGCCCGGTAAAAGCAGTTGCCTGTAAAGGGGCAGGTGCTGCCCTGCTTCAGGATATCCCTAAGATGGTACGAATGACCGAGGAAGTGGTGAAAGCAACTCACTTGCCGGTAACGGTAAAAACCCGACTGGGTTGGGATGATACCACGAAGAATATCGTGGAGGTGGCCGAGCGCCTGCAGGATATTGGCATCAAAGCGTTGACGGTGCATGGTCGAACCCGCGTACAAATGTATAAAGGCGTGGCCGACTGGACCTTAATTGGAAGGATCAAAGAAAATCCACGCATGCACATTCCTATCTTTGGCAATGGCGATATTGATTCCCCACAAAAAGCGTTGGAATATAAAGACCGGTACGGAGTAGATGGTATCATGATTGGCCGGGCAGCGATAGGCTCACCCTGGATCTTTCGGGAAATCAAACACTATCTTAAAACGGGGTTGCAGCTTCCTCACCCCGACATGATCGATCGGGTGAATACAGCTCGTAAACATTTGGATTTTTCAATCCGTTGGAAGGGCGATAAATTGGGCATTTTTGAAATGCGCAGGCATTACACCAATTATTTTAAAGGCACTCCTGATTTTAAGCCTTTTCGCACCCGGCTGGTAGAAGCGCCAACGTATGATGATGTTGTTCAGATTCTGGATGAAATCATTGATGCGTATAGTGCGGTGCCGGTATCCATCGGATGAACTTTAGCAAGATTCCGCATTTGATTTCCTTTTCGGATTGTCGTTCTTTGGGCGCCAATTTTCTTTACCCTTGAAGTCGGAACCAAAAAGCTACACAGCGGTCTTCCTGTTGATCGTCTTATCCCTGATTTGGGGTACGTCCTTTATTCTGATCAAGCAGGGTCTCAAGGCATTTGATCCCGATGAAGTAGGAGCGCTGCGGGTTACGGCAGCGGCCTTATTCCTGTTGCCCATAGCCATACCCCGGCTCAAAGAACTGAAGCCTGGTGATTCTTTCAAGTTGCTGATGTCTGGTTTGATGGGCATATTCTTTCCTGCTTTTCTCTTTGCCTGGGCACAAACCCAAATCAATAGTTCCCTGGCGGGAATACTCAACACCCTCTCTCCGGTGTGGACCATGATCATTGGAGCGCTGTTTTATCACCAACGTTTTCGCGGGTTTGCGATTGTCGGCCTTGTTATCTCTTTTGCCGGAACGATTCTGTTAGCATTATCCCGCTCGGGCGGAACCATTACAGGATTTAATGTTTATGCCTTGTTGATTGTAGCGGCTTGTGCACTGTATGGCGCCAATCTCAATTGGGTGAAATTTAAAATTGAAGGGCTCGGATCACTGACCATTACAAGCGTATCCTTATTGTTCATTGGCCCGTTAGGGGCCAGCTATCTTTTTTTCTTCACCGACTTTACAAACACACTTCGTACACAGCCCGGTGCGTGGCCGGCTTTCGGGTATGTGGCCTTCCTCGCATTAATGAGTACGGCTGTTGCCAATCTGCTTTTTGTAAAGTTGCTCCGGATCTCTTCCCCGTTATTTGCCAGTTCGGTTACCTACATTATGCCCGTTGTGGCGGTAATGTGGGGTGTTATCGACAATGAAAAACTGCTGGCCGGCCATTTCATTGGAATGGCCGCCATTTTGGGTGGAGTATACCTGGCCAACAAAAAGTAAAAACTATCGCACCTTTTTCGGTATCAATTCCGAATCCGAAGAAAAAATTCCGAACATCGCTTCTGTATTGGAAGCTGGCAAAAAGTAAATCTTGCTTTTCTTTCCCTTTAGCTTTAACGAGTACATGTTAAGAAAGGGAATGAGTTTAACACTTTTCACTTCCGACCAATCATAGTTTTTTACTTTGCTGGGATTGATGACAGCAATTTTCTTTTTGCTGATGGCTACCCGCTTGATATTTTTAGAGACCAGCAGGTGTAACGAAAAAAAGATCAGGGCAAGCGTGAATAAGGCGAAGGCGGCAAATCTGTTTTTAGGAGAGTCTCCAAATTGGAGTAACATGAGTGCAGTGGCCAGTCCTTGAAGCGCGCTAAGCGCCAGGAAAAAATACCTGGCAAGGTAAAATTTAACCGGGTTTGCTTCTTCCATCAATCATAATTGTTTGGTTTACAGGGTACTAAATTAATAAAATTAATTTAAAGAGAGTAACCCCTTTGGGGGTATCCACAGGTGAATTTTATCGGACTTTGATCTCCTGAGGTTCCGGCTCACTTTCTTCCGGTACCGACTCCCATGTTTTCGGTTCTTCGTTGTGAAGGTATTCCAGGATGCGTTGTTCAACCTGTTTCAATTTCAGACTGCGTAAATACTTTCCATTCCGTGCTAAAATCAATCGGCCGGTTTCTTCGGAGATGGCCAGCACGAGTGTGTCAGTTACTTCGCTCATGCCCATGGCGGAACGATGGCGCAACCCAAAATACGAGGGCAGGTTATCGTTTTCACTCACGGGCAGGACACACCGGGCAGCTTTGATCCGGCCTTTATAAATGATGATGGCCCCATCATGCAATGGACTGTTTTTATTGAAGATGGAGAGCAAGAGCCTTTTGCTCACTTTGGCATCCAATGGATCTCCGGTCTCTGCGTAAAATTTCAATTCTATGTCGCGCGAGAATACGATCAATGCCCCGGTGCGCGAAGCCTTTAGTGTTTTCAGGGCCTCAATTAATTCATGCACATCAAAGTCATCATGATGTTCGGCACGCCAGTTGGTAATGGTTTTGAAAATGTTGTCCCGGTTTATTTCTGTACTCCGGCCAATCAGCAATAAAAACTTCCTTATTTCCGGTTGAAACAAAATGATCATGGCCAGCACTCCAACTCCCATAAACTGTCCCAGAATGGTGGCGAGCAATTCCATTTCCGCAGCCCGCACAATCAGATAAATGAGGTATAAGGCGAGGATACCGAGGAAGATATTGACGGCAAGACTTCCACGAATCAATTTATAGATCTGGTACAGGAGAACAGCCACCAGGGTAATATCCACCAGGTCAACCCAACTCACTTCAAGAAACCCTATTTTGAAAGCGAAAATCATGCTGAACAAAGGTAATAAAACGACCGGTCTATTTCGCTAGAAGCGAGCAGTGAGGGTGATGGCATCCCGCGCTGCCTTTACATCATGTACCCGAAGGATAGTCGCGCCTTTTAACAGACTTATCGTATTGAGCACCGTGGTGCCATTGAGCGCGAGGTCCGGAGTCGTTTCGAGGGTTCGCCAAATCATGGATTTGCGCGAGAGCCCTACCAACAAGGGCTTTCCCAGTACCTGAAATTGCTGAAGGTTTTTCAGCAACTCAAAATTCTGGTCCACCGTTTTTGCAAAACCAAATCCCGGATCAACAATCACATCCTTCACACCGGCTTGTTTCAATTGATCTAACTTTTGGTGAAAGTAATCCAGCACTTCCTTCATGAGATTTTCATAGTCCGTCAATTGATTCATCGTTTGCGGTGTACCCCGCATGTGCATAAGAATATAGGGAACTCTGTATTCAGCAGCCGTTCGAAACATCATTGGATCGGACTCTCCTCCGGAAATGTCGTTGATGAGATTTGCTCCTTCCTCCAGTGCGGCTTTGGCAATTCCACTCCGAAACGTGTCAATGGACAGAAGACTTTCGGGAAATTCTTTCCGGATCGCTTTTATTGCGGGAATAACCCGGTCTTGTTCCTCTTCCAAAGAGATCTTCTCAGCTCCGGGCCGCGTGGAGTACCCACCCACATCCATGAAATCAGCACCCTCCTTCAACATCATCTCCGCTTGCTTCAGGACAGCAGTTGGTTCCGTAAAGCGACTACCTGAATAGAAACTATCGGGTGTGATGTTCAAAATTCCCATCACCTTGGGTGTCGATAAGTCAATGAGCTTACCGTTTACATTCAGTGTTTTGTTGACCGAAAATATTTTACTTTGCACCGCCATGATGAATGAGAAAACTGCCCACGAATATAAAGAGGTGATCGCCACCTGCAAAGCACTTTTTGCCCGCAAGACACACGATTATGGCACCGCCTGGCGGGTACTCAGATTGCCCTCCATTACCGATCAGATTTTTATTAAAGCACAACGCATTCGCAGCATTCAGGAGAAAGGTTCACAAAAAGTGGAGGATCCTGTGAAGGATGAATTTATCGGCATCATCAATTATTGCGTCATCGCCTTGATTCAAATCCGGTTGGTGGGTTCAGATAAAATGGAGATGTCTTTCGAGGAGTTGGAGCCGTTTTATGATCAAACGGTATTCGAAACGTTTGAGCTACTGCAGAACAAAAACCACGATTATGACGAAGCCTGGCGTGAGATGCGCGTGAGTTCCATGACGGACATTATTCTTATGAAATTGTTAAGAGTGAAACAGATTGAAGACAATCAAGGTATAACCCTTGCCAGTGAAGGTGTGAAAGCAAACTACCAGGACATGATCAATTACGCGGTATTTTGCCTTATTAAAATGTCAGAAGTCAACAGGTAACAGAAACGTGTATGTTTAAAAGAGTAATCGATCAGTTCTCCCGTTTTTTTGTAGGTGGGCTTTTGATTTTTTCAGGCCTCATCAAGCTGAATGATCCGGTGGGAACACAAATCAAGATGGAAGAGTATTTTGAAGTGTTTGCTGAGGACTTCGGATCGTTTTTTCATCACTTTATACCCTGGTCCCTGGAGTTTGGCATGTTCATGATCATCCTCGAATTATTTCTGGGAGCTGCGATCTTGATTTACTGGCGCATGAATCTTACAACCTGGCTCCTGCTGTTGATGATGACCTTCTTTACCTTCCTCACTTTTTATTCGGCCTACTTTAATAAGGTTACAGACTGTGGTTGTTTTGGGGACGCCATCAAACTCACCCCCTGGGAATCTTTCACAAAAGATGTTGTGTTAATGGTGTTTGTATTGCACCTTTTTTGGTATCGCAAAAACTACCAAGAAGTATTGCCAAAAAAAACTGGTCTCGCAGTAGTGGGGGGGGTATCCTTGATCAGTCTGGTGGTGGGCATTTATGCTATCCTGCATTTGCCCTACATTGATTTTCGCGCGTACCGGGTAGGAAACAATGTTCCGCAACAGATGATTGCTCCCGAACAACCGATTATTGAATATCAGTTTGAGAAAGATGGACAAGAGGTTCGAGATACAAAGTTTCTATCGGCCGATGATGGATATAAATACATCGCCTCTCGTGTATTGAATGAAGATAAAATCAAGCCGAAGATTACGGACTATTCCGTATCAAGTCCGGAAGGGGAAGACCTGACACAATACACCTTTCAGGGCGCTAAATTGTTGTTGGTGATTTTTGATGTCAACAAGGCTTCTGTTAGAAATATTGCAGCCGTGCGCGATCTGACCCAACAGTTGGAGGGCAAAGTGGATTGTTTTATTCTCACCTCATCCGGCTCGGAAGCGATGGAAGCATTTCGCCATGAGCACCAGTTGGGCGTTCCTTTTTATTATGCCGATGCTACTGTTTTAAAAACCATCATTCGCTCCAATCCTGGAATAGCCCTGTGGAATAATGGGACAGTATTGGGCAACTGGCATCATAATGACACCCCCTCTCCGGACGAAATTCTCAACTTGCTGAGATGAAAATCTTTCTGGTTGGCTTACCCGGCAGTGGCAAATCTACACTCGGAAAGCAATTGGCCGGGAAATTGAATTTCTCCTTCATTGATCTGGATACTGAAATCGAAAAATCAATAGGGTTATCCGTTAAGTCAATATTTAAGCAATATGGGGAGAGTTTTTTCCGGAAGGAGGAATCAGAAATGTTGCATCGCCTCGGAGAAAGTAACGAGTCAATGGTGATCGCTACAGGCGGAGGAGCTCCGGTTTACTTCGATAACATGAAGTATATGAACACGAGAGGACAAACTATTTTTTTAGATGTTCCGCCCCGGGAAATTGCCACCCGGATTCAAAACTCAAAAAAGGAAGAGCGGCCACTGCTTGCGAATCTGGCTCCCGATGAACTCAAAGACCAGATTGAGTTTCTTCGGTCGCAGCGAATCTCATTTTATAACCAAGCTCATCATAGGTTAACCGGGATTGTTCAGATAGCTGATCTGCTGCACGTATTGAATGTCCCTTAAAAGGGGAATCCAATCGTAAGCACTCCCAATGTGTTTTTAGTATCAAGGGTAACCAATGGACTGGTGGGAGAGTTGACACGGTAGGGGCGGTAGGAGTTTTCACCTTGTGTGAAGACCAATGCAAAATCTGCGTAGAACTTTTTACTACGAAAGCCCAGTCCGGTCGAATACGAGGTTATGTCCCGGGAGATTCCGTTTTGTTCTGAAACAAAGGGATCGGGCATGTAGGAGAACCCGGCTCGTACCCGCCATACATTGAACCGGAATTCACCCCCGATCCGATAGTTCACAACGGTTTGATACAATTCCTGGATGTTCTCATTATCCGAATCAAAGGAAATACCGGAGATTCCAGAGGAATATTTGGCGCGGGCATAGTTCACCAGTTCTGCATCGGCTGAAACAAAGCCGAACTTCTGGAAAAAGAAGGAAGCACCCAGACTGAGCCGGTCCGGGGTTCTTAAATCATATTCAGAAATGAGCTCATCCGTTTGTTCATTAACGTCCAGAAGCAAGTCACCGTCTCCGAAATAATCAAAGTTGTTCCAGAGTGTTTTCATGGAGCCTTGATAGATGTCGGTAATCTGATAATAGGTGGGGGTCGTGTAAGAGATCCCAACCTGTAACAAATCCAAGGGTCGATAGATCATGCCCAAGGTTCCATTAAATCCAGATCCTGTTATTTTTAATTCTTCTTCTAGAAGCAGATTGTTGAGAGGTTTAAACGTAGGATCGAGCACAAAAACGAAATCTGACTCCCGGTATGTCTTCTTAACCTCGTATCGGATGGAAGCCAGGCCAACACCAGCCCCAATAAAAAACTTATCGGAGAGGTTGGCCCCATAAGAAAAACTCCATTGATTTTGGGCTCCTGAGAAGATTACTTCTTCTTGCTGGAATACCGTACGGATGTCGTTCGGATTGTTTGGAAAGGTTCCGAGTACGGATAAATATTCATACGGAGAGGCACTGGGATTCAAAAAGGTGGAGTCTTCTATCAGATAATTATTGTAGGCCAGGCCGGTAGGCGTGTTGAAATAATCTCCACCCACCAGAAATTCATCCGCCAATAAACCCGTTGCATCTGCTATGAAATAATCAATGATCGAATTATTCGCATTCGTACCTTCGTAACTGAAGCGTTGATTAAAATTATTCGTTCGATTGAAGGTAATGGCAAAGGTGCCGCTCAAAAACCCTTTGCTGCGGTTTTGATTGTTTTGAAAAACCAACCCAACCCCCGGAACATGAAGATTGGTTTGATTATCGGAGGTAGTATTATCCAGGTAGGAAGATTCACTGGAGCCTGAATTATATCCTGTTGAAAAACTGAACTCTGAACGGTTATACATTCCCAATCCGGCCGGATTGGAGAAAGCTGAACTGTAATCGCCACCCAGGCTGATCTGCGCACCACCCATGGCCTGGATGCGCGCGCTGCCGCCCGGCTTGGTCCTGCTAAACAGTAAGGCCGTTTCCGTAAAGCTTTGCGCACTTACCAATACCGGTAGGCACACAAGTATTCCAGGAAGCCCAACGCCCCAAATTTTCATACACCTCTTATTTGTTTAGTTTAATCGCGTCCGCGTCTGCCTCCGGATGAAGAACTGCCACCACTGGAAATTCCGCTGCTGCTTCGGCTTCCGCTACCACTGGAAAAGCTATTATTGCTTCCGGACCAACCTGAGCTGCGACTTCCGCTGTTGCTGTTGAACCACGAATTGTCTGAGCTGCGCGAAGTTCGGTTATTCGTGTTCGACCACGAAGAAATACCGGATCCCGTTCTGCCTGAACTTGAATTGCTCCACGAAGACCGGGTCTCCGGATTGGTCCTCCAACCACGTTGATAATAATCCGAAGTTGAATTTGCAGCTACGCGACCAGACGAACCGCGATTGCGTCCCTGGCTATCAACGGTTGCAGTCGATCCATAATTGCGATTGTTGACGGTTACCGGATTATTTAAATCCGTGCTGCGCGAAGTTCTTTTTCCGTAGGCAGGGGCCCGGCCACCATTGGTTGGATCAGTGTTTATAATATATACAGGATAGCCGAAACCGCCTCCATACCAAGGATTATAAAAACCACCCCCGTAGCCAAAGTTCATCCAGGGATTCATTCCATAATAACCTCCGGAGCCCCACATCATCGACATACCCAACGACCACGACCAACCAGGTCGATAGTAGCTGTTATACCCAAACGGATCATACCCCCAAGGGGAATAGAAATTGGAATACGGATTATATCCCATCATGCCAAAACTAGAGTAGGGATTATATCCCATCATGCCGAAACTGGAGTAGGGATAGAACGAATTGCCCCAACCCATGTTCGGACAACTCATGCAGTTATTGGCGGTTGTTGAACGATAGGAATCGAAAAGATTTGCATTGACACTTACCGGTGCAAAGTCGGTTGTGAAATAAGGAGCTGGATCATCGCTTGAGTTGGGATCAACCTTAGTTTGAGATATATATTCCGGGTTCACATTCCGGGCTGAATAGCTATCGGTAGGGTTAATAACAGGTGCCCCTTCAAGTTGCTTGGCAGTTTCCTTCACTGAGGTCTGGCGCACCAATTCCTGACTCACCTTGGCGGTTACTAAAACAGGTCTGTCTTTCGACCGGAAATACAGGTCATCATATTCCATCTCCTGCGCCTGACCAACCCAGGTCATCAACATCAGCAGGCTGCCTAAGAAAGTGATTCTTGATTTCATACCTTTTGATTTAGTGAACACTTTATCTAACGCAAAACCGGAGTTTCCGGGTACATTAACAGAACAAGTTTAAGCCTAAAATTGTGCGAAAACCAGCATTTTTAATGTGGTAGTTATGCCATTTTTCAGGCTATTTTTTCCCGCTATCTCCAAGCCCGCTCCCAAACCTCTTCTATATTTGCCGAACTATTCAAAGTTACGAAATAAATACGACTGATTTCTGATGGGAAAAGAGATAACAAGCCGCAGTGAAGATTATGCACAGTGGTACATCGACCTGGTAAAAAAGGCAGATTTGGCAGAAAACTCCGATGTGCGCGGGTGTATGGTCATCAAGCCCTATGGTTATAGTATTTGGGAGAAAATGCAGGCGGGATTGGACAAAATGTTTAAAGACACCGGTCACGTAAATGCGTATTTCCCCCTGTTTGTTCCGAAGAGTATGTTCGAGGCGGAAGAAAAGAATGCCGAAGGGTTTGCGAAGGAGTGTGCCATCGTTACCCATTACCGGTTGAAAAGTGATCCTCTGAAAAAAGGGAAGTTAATGGTTGATCCGGATGCCAAGTTGGAAGAAGAGCTGGTGGTACGCCCCACCAGTGAAGCCATTATCTGGAGTACCTATAAGCGCTGGATTCAATCGTATCGCGATTTACCGGTTCTCATTAATCAGTGGGCCAACGTGGTGCGCTGGGAAATGCGTACGCGCCTATTTCTCCGCACTGCGGAATTTCTTTGGCAGGAAGGTCACACCGCCCACGCTACCGCTCCGGAAGCCATTCAGGAAACAGAACAGATGTTGAACGTGTATGCGGAGTTTGTTGAAACCTTTATGGCCGTGCCGGTGATAAAGGGAAAGAAATCGGAGGGGGAACGCTTTCCGGGAGCCGTAGAGACGTATTGCATCGAGGCCATGATGCAGGATGGCAAGGCTTTACAAGCTGGAACTTCACACTTCCTCGGTCAGAATTTTGCCGATGCCTTTGGCGTTCAGTTCACAAACAAGGAAGGTAAACTCGACAAAGTATGGGGCACGTCCTGGGGTGTAAGTACTCGCCTTATTGGTGCGCTGATCATGGCCCACAGCGATGATGATGGCTTGGTGCTACCACCAAAATTAGCCCCGATTCACGTGGTGATCGTTCCCATTTTTAAAACCGAGCAAGAGCTTGAGAAGATTTCTGAACAGGCCAATCAGATTGCAGGCGCGTTGCGCAAACAGGGGTATTCTGTAAAATTTGACAACCGCGATACGCACAAGCCCGGATTTAAGTTCGCGGAATGGGAATTGAAAGGTGTACCGGTACGAATTGCGATTGGTCCGCGCGACCTTGAAAATAAGACGGTAGAAGTTGCCCGCAGAGACACCAAGGAGAAGCAGGTTGTGGCACTGGATGCGATTGCTACATCAATTCCGGCTTTACTGGATTCAATTCAGGAAAACATCTATCAAAAAGCACTCGCCTTCCGCAATTCAATGATTACACCGGTCAACAGCTTTGATGAATTCAAGCAAGTACTGGATGGAAAGGGTGGGTTTGTATTAGCACATTGGGACGGAACCGCAGAAACGGAAGCCGCCATTAAAGAAGATACAAAAGCAACCATTCGGTGTATTCCGCTGGATGCAAAGCCTGAGTCAGGGGTATGTGTTTATTCCGGTAAACCCTCGGATAAACGGGTTCTTTTTGCACGCGCGTATTGAGAAATGATTTCAATAAACGATCGTAAAATTGACTACTTTTAGAGCTCGTTGTTTATAACCCTGCCTGCTGTGATTGAATGGATAACTGTTGTTTCGCTGATTTTGTTTGGTCTTGTCCTGATCATTGCGGAGATCATTTTTGTTCCGGGAACAACGGTCGTTGGAATTCTTGGCTTTATCTTTCTGATCATCGGCATTGCCCTGAGCTTTAGTTATTTCGGTGCAGAAACGGGATGGACAACGGTAGGCGTCACCGCGGTGGCTTCCGGCCTGATCATTTACTACGCATTCAAATCGAATGTCTGGGGGCGATTTTCCCTTCGATCGTCCATTGATAGCAAGGTTAATGAAGGCGAAACGTTAGCGGTAACCGTTGGTATGGAGGGAAGCACCGTTTCGGCATTGCGGCCCATCGGCAAGGCAACCCTGGGTGATAAACTGTATGAAGTAAAAACCCTCGGTGAGTACCTCGACAGCGGACATAAAGTGCGCGTCATTCAAGTTATCTCGAATCAAATAATCGTAGAACCTATAAACTAACACTATGGAAGGCTTAGCATTTATTTTTATTGTTTTTATCGGCATCGTTGGATTTTTCATGTTCCTCTACTTTGTTCCGGTGGGCTTGTGGATCACCGCCATCTTTGCCGGAGTTAAAGTGACTATCGGATCCTTGATTGGAATGAGAATCCGAAAAGTACCACCCGGTGTAATCGTTAACTCCTTGATTACCGCCAACAAGGCCGGATTAAAATTAACAGCAAATGAATTGGAAACCCATTACCTGGCAGGAGGCAACGTACCCAACGTTATCCGGGCGCTAATCTCGGCAGAGAAAGCCAATATCAACCTTGACTTTAAACAAGCAACCGCCATTGACCTGGCCGGTCGCGATGTTTTTGAGGCGGTACAAATTTCGGTTAATCCAAAAGTGATCACCACACCCAAGGTGGCAGCCGTGGCTGCTGATGGGATACAACTTATTGCTGTGGCACGGGTTACCGTACGGGCCAGTATTCAACAATTGGTGGGGGGTGCCGGTGAAGATACCATTCTGGCGCGCGTGGGTGAAGGTATTGTGACATCCATCGGATCGGCACAATCCCATAAGGAAGTGTTGGCCAATCCGGATAAGATTTCGAAACTGGTGTTATCCCGCGGATTAGATGCCGGAACCGCTTTTGAAATTCTTTCGATTGACATTGCCGATGTGGATGTGGGTGCTAACATTGGCGCGAAACTTCAAATCGATCAGGCTTCAGCCGATTTAAAAGTGGCGGAGGCCCGGGCTGAAGAGCGCAGGGCCATGGCCGTTGCATTGGAGCAGGAGATGATTGCCAAAGCGCAGGAAGCCCGTGCAAATGTAATTCAGGCGGAAGCAGAAATTCCAAAAGCAATTGCAGAAGCTTTTGTGAAGGGGAACCTGGGGGTAATGGATTATTACAAAATGCAAAATGTGCAGGCCGATACGGAAATGAGACAATCCATCTCCGGCACCGGTAAATCGGGCCCGAATCCAAATCAATAAACAATCTGAAAACACAATAAGAAAGCTGTCTTGAGGGCAGCTTTCTTTGTTTATGCGTAATTAGTTTAGCACAATTTCTTTCCAGACCGATTTGATGGAGGCAAGAAACTGATTTTGAATAGGATCGTAGGTGATTGAATCGTAGATAACCGGAATTACCGGTAAGCCTGTGCCGGAAATGACTCCATGTCTTGAACCTTGCACTACCATAATTAAACCGTTGTTCAGTTCTTCCAATTGTGAAAACCGGGTTTCAATCAAGAGTGTTCCCTGAGCATCGGCCAACCCGACTAACCCGTCCTTGTAAAGTTTGATTTTGTTGTTAGGCAGTCGTTCCATTGAATCATAATGAAGTGACAATATGTACTTCCCGTTCCGGTCGATAATACCGGCCTTACCACCTCTGCGCACCAACGATAATCCCTGAACAAAAGGGCTTGCTGCTTCATAATTGGGATGGATAACAATTTGATCTTCTGCATTGATAAATCCCCATTTACCAATCAACTTTACTGCGGCCAATCCCTCCTGAAAATACCCGATGTCATCGTACCGGTTGGCGATACGAAGCCGGTTTCGGTCGTCAATAAAGCCATACTTTCCATCGCGTTTGATGCCGCGCATCCCTTCATGCCCTGCATAAATTTCTTCAAGCCGATCCAGCACCGGAGCGGGGGTTCGTGCCAGAACACTGCCGTTGTAATCGAGGGTCTTGATGGTTCCATCGGGAACGTATTCATTCCAATAGGCTTCTTTGAAGACGATTGGATTTTCCGTGAAATAGATTGTTTCGCCCGAATATTTTTTAAGGAAGGTAAGGGGTGCCTGCTTTTGTAAATAGCAGGAATCATTTAAAAGTTGAAGCGGATACGGCTGAGGGGCCACCAACCATTCTTCCCGCGTTGAAATGATGCCATACTGATTTCGGAATTTAACCACAATTCGATCTTCAGAAATTTCAAGTAGGGAATCAAACACGCAATGCACAGTTTCGATACCGGCTGAGTTAAGTAATCCCCAAAATCCAAAATTTCTGACTGGCCAATACGCCTCTTTGGATTCACCAATAAAATCATACTGCTTTTCGGTTTTGAAGCTTTGATTAAGATTGGTTAAGATCCAGCCTTTGGGTTTTTGATAGGCCCGGATTAATTCATTGCTAGTTTGGAGCGAGTCGTACTGGAAAGGAAACACAACAACATTGTCGGCCTGTATTATCCCTTGTTTTCCGTTCCGGGAAGCAAGAAATAAATCCACTTTTAGCGGGACCAACTGATCGTATTGAGCCGGTACCAGCACATTCAACGCAGTGTCCAGCAATCCGAATTGTGTACCATATCGGTAGATATACCCTCGTTCAATGGGGACAATTGATTCGGCACTAAATTTTTGTTTTAGTTTGTTTGTTGGGGTTATAATCAGCCACTCATCGTGCGGCAATACCTTCACTTCCTCAGTGTCAACATCAATCTCTTGATACACAGGTTCCACCACAATATTCCCTTCCCGATCCAGTAACCCTTGATTCAGATTCTGATACATAATCGCCTTGCTATTTCGGAACGCAGCGATGCTATCGATGTTGAATGCCGAAATGGCTTTTCCGGTTTCGGTGAACAACGCAATTTTTCCGTGCTCATCTTCTACAGCATACCGCAGCGTGCCCAATGGATAAATCTGTTTATATAGAACCGGAATGACAATTCGGTTTTCTAGGTCGGTGAGTCCATAATAATAGCGTCCCTTCTGCAGATGAAAGACAATCGCCCGCAAGCCATGAACTTGTATTCCATCATATTGAAAAGGAATCTTTGTTTCACCACGCAAGTTCAAACAACCTGCCTTTACCTGTGCCGGGTTTATTTTTTTCCTGGCGACCAGATACTCTCCACTGCTATAAACGATGGATTCGAATTCTGCTTTGGTGATGAATTCCTTTTTCAGGTTGATCATGCCCCACTGATTGTTCAGGCGGTAACCGGTTACATCGCCAATCACCGAAAAACTTCCATCGGCCCACCCCAAGGCATCAAAAGAAGCTGGTAACACAACTTTTCCATCCTGGTCTTTAATCCCCACTTTTCCATTTTCCTCAAACACAAGAAAGGAATCTGCCCGGCATGAGAACCCGATCAGGAACAGGACAATAACAAACAACCCTTTCATCCCTGTAAAGGTAGAGGGTTCAGCCTTGATTTGAGAATTTTTTTAAAGTTTGGTCAGCCGGATTGACGGAACAGGATGTTGGATGGTAGTCAGGGCTTTACCCGATCCAGATCGGCCGGGGTATCCAGATCGACATCACCATTTTCGAAGGGCACGGTTAAAAGAGTTCCCGTGTGATGTTGAATAATTTTTCGCGCGCCCTGAGCATCATCAATCTCAAGTAGATTTGGGAAGACAGATCGGCTGAAAAGGGCCGGAACTCCATGAACATTCTTGTAGGAACAAGCTACAATATCGGCTGATTTACGCTGGTAGGTCGCGATGAGTGAATCCAGAATGGCCGTGGTAAGGTACGGTTGATCGCAAACCATCACGATCACCGCTTCCGAATCGGGATGTTTTTCCAGAAGTACCTTCATTCCTGCTTTCAGGGAACTGCCCATCCCTCGTTCCCATTGTTCATGGTAAACGGTTTCAACTGGAAACCCGGCAATCAATTGCTGATGCTCTTCGGCCTGGGCTCCTAAAACCACAAGCACATGTTTTGCTTTGCTGTTCAACGCCACCTGCACGGTCTTCGCTAGCAAGCTAACCCCGCCTACAATAAATTTTTGTTTGGATTGTCCAAGACGGGAGGAAGAACCCGCTGCGAGAATCAGGATGTTTACCTTCATTCCATCGGGTTGGCTGCAAGAAAATCCTTTTCTCCAACGGTGCCCCCTTCGGTTGAATCCATGTCTACCAGAATTTTCCAGATTCCGGTTTCCTTTCTCAAAACGACATGAAATCGTCCAAAAAATGATTGCGTCTGTCCGTTCGGAAGTAAATACGAAGTTTTATATATGCCCACTTCCACGGCCAGGTCATTATTAGAAATTCTCTCGGTAAATCGCAGTTCCAGGGTTCGCTTTCGGTTTGTTGCAAGATCTTGTTTATCACCGGTAGCCTGTTGCGTTCGATATGCATCCCAACCCCAAACAACTTTTGCATCGCGTGGAGAACGGATGACATCTTTCGAATGCACCGCCATAAACCCTTCTGTATTATTGGAATTAAAATGTTGAATGAACGGTTTCCATACCTGGCTATTGATTTCAGTTTGCGGGGTGGAGGGCAGTGCTTGAAAAAGACTTGCCCCCAAAAACAAGAACCAATACATTCTTTTATTTTTTAGCGTGTTTTGGAGTATCCTCTTGTAAGTACACTTGTTTAAAAACCTGATCGCTGTTTGCATCCCGTTGATGGATCGGTCCGCTGTGATATTTCAGGAACCCGCCCGAGCGGTTGGTAAACTTGCTTTGGATTTCCGAAATGATGGAGAGGGCAATTTCATCGGGAGCTTCGGCCCCGATGTCCAGGCCAATGGGAGAATGTATTCGTTGATAATCAGAATCCGACAGCGCGATATTCTCCTCTTCAAACTCTTTCAACATTTTATCAAAACGTTTCCGTGGCCCCAGGATACCAATATAAGGAGCACTGGTTTTGAGTAATTTTTTCAATACATCCCGGTCGTATTCATAATTATGGGACATCAGCACACAGGCTGTATATTGCGTGATGGTAAAATCGCGATCTATAAACTCCCGTTGACATAGTGAAAGCTTATCGGCTGTGGGGAAAAAAACGGGGGCTATATGGGCAACGCATTCATCCGTAACAGAAACCAACCAGCCCAGTGACTTGGCGAGTTCACTTACGGGACGAGCATCAAAACCACCGCCAAAAATGATCAATGATAATGCCGGCTGAATGAGTTCCAGAAAGACTTCGTACGATTGGGTACCAACCTCATATTTTTTTGCTTCCGATTTTTTAGAGGCAAATATTGTCTTCAAATCGGCAATTGCCATCTCCGTAAGCTGCGGTTGACCGAGCGTACCGGTTAAGATTCCATTGTTGGCGATCATAATTTTCCGGCCCACCCCGTCAGGTCCTTGAAAAACGGTGGCCATCGCCAGGGGTTCTTCTGTGCGTATCAAGGATTGAAATTGTTTCACCGGATTATGATCATTACCGGCATCTACGGGTTCAATCAACACATCAATAACTCCGTTGCATCCAAGCCCAATCCCTAAATTTTGATTGCTTTCTTCGCGTGTATCATACGTGACGGTCATCGGTTGTTTCTCCAGCATGACAGTACGGGCTTTCCGAAGCGCATCGCCCTCCAGACAACCCCCGCTGATCGATCCCACCCAGCGGCCATCATCGGTAATGAGCATGCGCGCACCCGGACTGCGGTACGAGGATCCCCGTACTTTTACTACGGTTGCCAGCGCAGCTTTTCGCTGGTGGAAGTCCACTTGCTGGTAGGCCGAAACAATGGCTATGAAATCTTTCATTCTTATTTTGTGCTGGTCCTTTCCAATTCCTGATCTTCTTCATTGTGCGAAAAGTAGTCGATGTGAAGCAACTCACCGGTGTATTCTTTGAAATGAAGGGTATCGCCAATTTGCTTCACTTCATAATGGTCGGTATGGCAGTTTACCTTTAAAACGGTTCCATCATCAATGCGAACAAAGGCAATCCATTGATCCTGTTTTTCGGCTGTCACGGTATAGTCGTAGGCCTTATAATTACCGTAGGGAAGGAGGTGAGGTCCGACTGCATTTTTCTTGGGTACATAAACCTTTTCGACAATCACCCCTTTCATGATTAGCGGTTTTGAAAAGAGTACATCGTATACGACCAGTCCCAAAAGTGAGAATAGCCCAATAACTACAGTGAGAATAAGTCCGGTTTTTAAATTCTTCGTAACAACCATAGCGCTACGGGTTCGCCTAACACCCTAAAGATAAGGGTTAAAGATAAGTTCAGAAGTACAATAAACGGGTTATTTCTTTCTAGCTGCTTTTACGTCCGCGGGAGAAATAACTCCCTGAGCATTCCCAAAGGAGTTAAAAATATAATTCATCAGATCACTCATTTGGTCATCAGTAAGATCAAAGGCATTCATCTCACCATTGTAGGTGACTCCATTTACCGTCATTGAACCGGACACGCCATAAAGTGTTTGTTGGATCGCGCGCTTCTTGTCGGCTAACATATAATCCGATTTTGCAATCGGGGGAAAAATTCCTTCGAGGCCCTCACCTTGTTCCATGTGGCAGGAGATACAATTGAGTTGGTAAATTTCTTTCCCTCGCTCCATGCTGGCCTTTAAATCTTGTTGAGGTTTTTTCTGAAATGACAAAAAGCAAAGAACAGCCAAAACTGAAAAAATTAAACCAATTCTCTTTCGCATACATTCCATCAATAAAGAATTTAATGCCCCAAAATACGAAATCTCGTTCAACTACTTTGAGGGGATTAAAGCACCCGGTTCATTATTTACCCTGAAAATTTTTCGGTGACAAGGTTTTGGCTTCAATTTGCTGAAGCAGAGCTGAACACCGTTCTTTCCGGATTACATCATCGGGTTCGGCCAGCGGTAATTGCAAGGCCCTGTACAGTGTAATTCGTGCCTTTGCATTTTCCTCCAGATCAATATAGGCAGAGGCCTGACCAAACATAAACAGAATGCTGTTCGGATTGTAGTGGAGTGCTTTGTTGAAATACCGAAGGGATGCTTCCGTTGATACCGCCTCGGGGAACCCTCCAAAAAAAATCTTGCAAGCCATCAATTCCATCCAATTTAACCGGGCCAGTTCCAGGTGCCATTTCCCTAGTACAAAGTAGGCTTCGGCAAACGTAGTATCGTGTTCTAAAATTTTAATCGCTTCTTCATGAATGAGGCGTGCATCCACTACTTTCTCCTTAGGATTGGTTGCAATTTCCGAGAGTAACCCCAGGGAGATGATATGCGCAAGCCGAGTGTGTGGATCGGTTGAACGCAACGCAATTGCTTTTTTGGCATGCAGTTGAGCCTGCAACAGGAGAGATCGCTTTTTCTCCAGGTCAGTTTGAGTGAGCCGTCCTGCTATGTTCGAGAGCATCCGGCTGGCATGAGTAAGTGCCGGTACATGGTTTGGCTGGGTTTTTAGTACCGATTGATATTTTTCAAGAGCAGCTTCTACCTGAAAATTCTTTTCCAACTCCAACCCGGCAAGAAAGATTGATTCATTCGTTTGGGCCAAAGCCGGAGGAATCGACCCCATACCCAAACAAATCAACAATACCCTGATCATGAAACAAAAGTACGTTTAAAGATGAAACAAGTTTAGAATTAAACCTTAAAACAATCGATTGCGAAACCCTGTTTTTGTACCTATCCAGATTTTATAAACTCAATTGCCGCTCATTTGTTACTTTCGCAACCCATTGAGGGAACCCTAAATCTACCCAGACTCATGATGACGCCTGCTGAACTGTTTTCCTATCCGATCGACACTAAATATTCAAAGCCTGTAGCCTATTTCTCGATGGAGTTTGCCATCGATCAGCCCCTTAAAATTTATAGTGGTGGATTAGGTTTTTTAGCAGGTTCGCACATGCGCAGTGCTTACGAGCTTAAGCAGAACCTGATTGGGATTGGCATTCTATGGAAATACGGATATTATGATCAGGAGCGTAACATGGATGGTACCCTGAAAGCCGCCTATGTTGAAAAAAATTATTCCTTTCTGACGGACACCGGCATTGTGTTTCCAATCACCATACATAATCATGAGGTGAAAGTGAAAGCCTGGCTATTGAAGCCCGAAGTCTTTCAAACTGCTCCTATATTTTTATTGAGCACCGATCTTCCGGAGAATGATCATTTGGCGAAAACAATTTGTCATCGCCTTTACGATAACCATGAATCAGCCCGTATCGCTCAATCCATTTTATTAGGGAAGGGTGGCGCTAAGTTATTGGATGTGTTGGGCCGTGAAACGGAAATCTATCACATGAATGAAGGCCATGCCCTGCCGCTATGCTTTTATTTGCTTAGCAAATTCAACAATGATTTGGAAGAGGTTAGAAAGCGGGTAGTATTCACAACACACACCCCGGAGAAGGCGGGAAATGAGGAACACGGAATCTCGTACCTGGAGGTGATGAGTTTCTTTCATAAAGTGCCAAGAGAGACCGTGTTAAAGTTAGCCGCCCCCGATGATCACAATTTGAGTTATACGTTGGCGGCCCTGCGCATGTCTCGTAAGGCAAATGGTGTTTCGGCCTTACATGGTGAGGTGTCGCGCAAAATGTGGGCTGGATTTGATGATATCTGCGAGATTACCGCTATTACCAATGCACAAAATCAGAAATTCTGGATGGATCCTCCGCTCGCAACCAGTTTGCAGCAAGAAAATGATGCGGCTCTTATAGCCAGAAAAAAGGAGCTGAAGCGCGAGTTGTTTAAAGTAGTGGCCAACCAAACGGGTAAATTGTTTGATGAAAATGTATTAACCATTGTGTGGGCACGAAGGTTTGCCGCATACAAGCGTGCGAATCTATTACTGAGGGATTTTGAACGCTTCCAAAAACTGGTAAATGATAGTGAGAAGCCTGTTCAGGTAATTTGGGCAGGTAAACCATATCCGGAGGATCATGGAGCCATTGCTATTTTCAATGATATTTATTTGAAAACAAAAGAGCTTGCCAACTGTGCAATCCTGACCGGGTATGAAATGCAGTTATCCGCTTTGCTCAAGCGGGGTTCTGATCTTTGGTTGAATACCCCAAAAATTTATCGCGAGGCGTCCGGTACCTCCGGCATGACCGCTGCGATGAACGGAAGCTTGAATCTCTCTATTCCGGACGGATGGATACCTGAATTTGCCCACCATGGTAAGAATTGCTTCATCATTCCACCGGCTGAAGCAGAAGACCAGGAAGAACGGGATCGCATCGAAAATAACAACCTTCTTTCCTTGCTGGAGAACGAAGTGATCCCGCTGTATTACAACAATCCTGCTGCCTGGTATGAAGCAGTGAAGCAAAGCATGCAGGACATTGTCCCGGCTTTTGACTCAAACCGCATGGCACAGGAGTACTATGAGAAGATGTACCTGGCACCGTATTCAACTGCCGAAAGAAGCAAGGCGATCCGGGAGGTGGAGGTAATTTAATGTTACTTTAGCTCAGCGCGTGCAAATTCAACCGAAAATTGCTCGCACCAGACATGGAAATACGGGTATTCATTTACCTGTACGCTGCCGGAGATTGTATAAGATTGTTTGCCAGAAGTTGATTTAAGATTGCCCAGTCGAACAAAACTGCTGGCCCCCACATCTTTGCTTAAATACACTTTCAAGTCAGGACCGTTTTGAGATTGGAAGGGGTCTAACACCAAAGTGTATTGCCCATCCAACACATACAGTGAGGCAGTTCCACTCACGGTGTGATTTACGCCCATGATGGATCCTGTACGCACAAGAGTCGCTTTATCCGTCATAAAGGTATCATTGACAGGAGCGGTAGGAGTAGCTTCCTCCGTGTCACAGGCCATACCAAAAGCAAATACTAAAACAAGCAGCATCAGTTTATTCATGGAGTTATTTTTTTGTGGTTAAGGATTTTGTTACTCCGATTGCCAGCAATAGGGACTTATCGCGAAACCGATCGTTGGGTTCGGGTAGTTGCTGTACTTCGGTTTCGGTGGTGTATTCTGTAAACAGAAATTGAATGCCGGCCTTTATACCCCACTGCGAAGGCCAGTAATACCGGGCACACAGTTCTGAATTAAGAGATCCCAAATCATTGTCGCTGATCAGCAGGAAATTGAAGGCCGTTGGGGTGACCTGGGTTTGCTGACCAAAGGCTCCATTAATGTAGCTACCTGATTTTTGCTGACCGAACGAAAATCCAATAACATCGATGTTAAACCCGATGGAGAGCCGGCTATTAAATTGATATCCAAGATGAATGGCAACATTCAATGCATTGATCTGGGGCCAATTAATCAGCACAGAGTCAATATTCTCAGGAATGTTCTCTTTAAAAATTACAAACGGTCCGGTGCTGCCGGAAGTAAGCTCGGCAGGAGCCGTGATATAGTATTGATTTTGCCCCAGGTAGGAAGTGAATCGGCCAGCGATCGCGAATTCAAATTTCTGATGCTGACCAAACCGCCATCCGTGGCTATACATCATGGATAGGGTTCCTTCATAGTTGCCAATACCCCCTGAAAAATCAACTGCCTTTATCCGCGGTTGACTCATGAGGGGTGTGGTGGCGATCAGAAAAAGACAACTATATAAATATCTCATGATAAATATCTCATGTTTTGAAGTGCTTCCAAGGTAAATTTCTAATGCTTAGCCCGCTGTCGGGTTGCTGACACTTACCGAAGATTGTCCAGGTCCCGAATCAAAATTTTCTTACGATCGAAATTAATCAGGTTCTTTTCTTTCAACTCATTTAAAATGGTCGTAACGGTTTGACGGGAGGTTCCGGTTAACGCGGCAATATCCTTATGGGTTAGCCGGGTGGGGATCATCGTTTCAAAGCCCACCTTTTTTCCTTTCCACGAAGCCGCATCTTTTAAAAATTCAATAACACGGGTACGAGCATCTTTAAAAACCAGAAGTTCCAATTTTCTTTCCAGTTTCATTAAACGCAATCCTACCAGTTTTAGAAGTTTGAAACTTAACTCCCGGTTTTCTTTCATCAGGGCTTTCAACTCCTCAATGCTAAGCGGGCAAATCGTTGTATTGGCCTCCATAGCTTGTGCAAAGTCAGTTCGCTTTTCCTCACCGGCAATTGCCAATTCACCAAAAATTTCACCGGTAGTTAAGATGGCCGAAATAACTTCCTTTCCGTCATCCTGATGGTGCCCAAGCCGTACCCGGCCGGATACAATCATGTAAATGTGTGTGGCAGGTTCTTCCGGGAAATAGATGTATTGATCCTTCTGGTAGTAATTATAAGAGTGTTTATTTGCCATCGTCTTTACCTTGTGCGGGCAAAGAATCTGATAAAGGTTTACGCTTTCAAAATACCAAAGGGCAGATGAATTATTCATTTCGGATTAAGAATATTAAGTTAGCAAAAAATTGAAGGAAATAGTTCATGATACCTCACACCCTGTCAGAGATTTGGATTTACCCGATTAAGTCGTTAGCCGGAGTTCGACAGGCCAAGGCAAAGGTTAAACAAAAGGGCCTGGAGTTTGACAGGCGTTGGATGCTGGTGGATGAGCAAGGTCGTTTTTTAACCCAAAGGGAGCATCCTGAGATGTCGTTATTCCACATGACATTGACTCATGAAACCTTGACGGTCATTGGCCATACAACACAGGATCAGGTACGCCTCGATTTGATTGGTCCGGAGGAGGGCGAGTTGCAACCGGTCGTTATTTGGGATGATCAGGTGGAGGCCATCGAACCAGACCCGCGTCTTAGTGATTGGTTTTCCGAACATCTAAAATTGCGGTGCCGACTCGTGTTCTTTCCTGAGTCAAACAGACGGGATGTTGATCCTGATTACGCAAAGAACCGCGAACAGGTGAGCTTGGCCGATGGCTATCCCTTTTTAATCATTGGGCAACCATCGCTGGATGATTTAAATAATCGACTGACTTCACCCATTTCCATGAGACGCTTTCGGCCTAATTTTGTGTTTACCGGGGGTACACCCTATGAGGAAGATACGTGGAAGAATATTCGGATTGGAGGCAGTGAGTTTTTGGGAGTGAAACCATGCGGCCGCTGTGTACTAACTACAGTAAATCCCGAAACCGGGGTAAAGGAGAAAGAACCGTTGGCTACTTTGTCAACCTACCGGAAAAAGGGAAGCAAGATTTTATTTGGACAAAATTTGGTAGGGGTTGTTTTAAATGAAGTTTATGAAGGCGATGAAATTGAAATTAATTGAGTGCTGCCTGCAGACTACAGCCAGACCTGCATTTACTTTTATATTAACAACATGGGTCGTGCTGGTTAGTGCCTGTGGTACCAAAGAGCAGAAGTTACCCATCTTCGGGCAACGTGAAGTAGTTGGCGCGGATACGGTTTACCACACCATAGCACCCTTCTCATTTGTAAATCAGGACAGTGCCTTGATCACCAATGCTACCTTTAGAGACAATATATATGTGGCCGATTTCTTTTTCACCTCATGCCGCACGATATGTCCAATTATGAAAACTCAAATGTTACGGGTGTACCAGGCAACCGCAGAGATGCCCGATGTAAAAATTCTTTCGCACACGATAGACCCTGAATACGACACGGTAGCGCTGTTACACGATTTTGCTGAACGCCTGGGCGTAAGCAGTGACCGTTGGCATTTTGTTACCGGCATTAAAGATTCCATTTACAAGATCGCTCAAACCAGCTATTTCGCTACGGCCATGGAGGACAAGTCCGAACCCGATGGATTTATCCACAGTGGTGCCTTTCTCTTGATTGATAAGAAGCAACGGATTCGTGGAAAGTATGACGGCACTAAGGAAGAAGATGTAAATCGACTGATTGTGGATATCAAAAAGCTACGAAGGGAAGATGAGTAGTGCTGATCGAATACGCATTCTCACGGTATTGATAAGTGCGTTTAACATTAACTGTGTTCCCAGAAGCGATACGAGTGGAGATCAATCCGTTAAGTTCCAGCAATATTTTGTTGCGGGCGAGACTCTCTACCAAAAGCATTGTGCCAATTGTCATCAGGTAAATGGAACGGGGTTAGGAAAGGTCTACCCACCTCTTGACAAATCTGATTTCATGGAAAGAAATTTTGAAGAGGTGGTTTGCCTTTTGAAGTTCGGAAAGAAGGGTCAAATTTGGGTGAACGGCAGCATGTACAACCAGGAAATGAAAGGTATTCCAGAGCTTACGGATTTGGAAGTCGCATCGATTACAACCTACATCTATAATAAGTGGAGTCACAAACGGGGGCTTGTGGAGGTGACCGAAACCACTGCTATTTTGAATGCTTGTGCGGCTCGCAGATGAGGAACTTATTTTTACTTTCTGTTTTTTTTAACGTACTTAAGCGTGGTTTCAATAGCCTGTGAAAAAGCCCGACCACCGAAAGCTAATCTTCTCTCTGTTTGGTATTTTTCTCTTCTACGGGGTGATCATCTATCTGCTCCATTCGATTGAACCTTCTGCACCTGGAGCCAAATTGAATAGCTGGCAGGATGGCCTATGGTATGTGGTGGCTACCATTACAACGGTTGGCTACGGAGATGTATATCCGGTTACCTATTGGGGCCGCGCTCTCGGGTTTGTTGTTATGTTATCAAGTTTGGGTATTTATGGTTTTATTATCGGTCAGATCGCAAATTTTATGTCTACACTAAAAGAACAACGCGAACTCGGTCTCAATGGAACCGACTTCAAAGACCACGTAGTGATCATCGGGTGGAATGATTTCGGAAAATCAGTAATTAGTCACCTGGTTGCTGCCGGAAAACAAGTTGCAGTAATCACCAAAGAAAGGGCCTCGATCGATACGATCCGCGAGTATTACGATGATGACCATGTGTATACTCTGTACACTGACTATTCCAACTTCGATATGTTGGAGAAATCAAATATCCGGTACGCGTCCATTGTATTTGTTAACCTGAATGACGATACCGAAAAGCTTGTGTATGTTATCAACCTAAAGAAGCACTATGCCAATTTGAGTTATGTTGTAACCCTGGACAACGGGAACCTGAAAGGCACTTTTCAGAATGCCGGGGTTACCTACACCATTTCTAAAAATGAAATTTCAGCCAAGTTACTGGCCAGCTACATTTTTGAACCAAACGTAGCCTTGTTCAGCGAAGAGATCCTGGCTTATGCACACAATGAACACGAGTATGATATTAAAGAAATGAAAATTGCAGCCGACAATCCGTTCGTTGGTGTCTTTTATGATAAAGTCTTTTTCGATCTTAAAAAGACCTGCAACGTGATTTTGATTGGATTGGTGAAAGTGGAAGGAACAGAGCGCAAGTTCTATAAAAATCCGGATGGGGCCATCAAGGTGGAGGCCGGTGATTTTTTAGTCATGATGATGGATGGAAAGGGCCAGACTTCAATCAAGAAACAATACCGGATGCAGGAATAAAAATGCCCCAAAATGAAGGGCGGGCCCCTCAGCCCGCCCTAACCCCAAAAACCAAACCCCACAACACTTCCCGGTGACCCGGGACCTCACAGCCTTTATTGTTTAATTAACAACTTCCACTTCATCGAGGTTGATAAACTCAAATTCAACCCCGTCCTTTAGATCAACAAAAATTACCGAGTCCTTGTTCACTTTTCCGGATAAAATTTGCTTCGATAATTCATTGAGAATTTCACGCTGCATCACCCGTTTAAGCGGCCTGGCGCCAAACTGAGGATCAAACCCTAATTTGGCAAGGCGATCGAGCGCTGCCTCGGAAATATCCAATTTCACAGCCGTCTCTAATAAACGCTTTTGTACCAGCTTAAATTGTATCTCTACAATTTTTCTAATATCTGATTTGCTAAGTGGCCGGAACATAATGATTTCGTCAATCCGGTTGATGAACTCGGGTCGTACGGATTTCTTCAACAGGGCCAACACCTCTTCTTTGGTGTTTTCAAGCACCTCGAAATAGTTATTCTCGGTGATTTTCTCAAAGTTCTCCTGGATCAGGTGCGACCCAATGTTCGTGGTCATAATAATAATCGTGTTCTTGAAGTTGGCCACACGACCTTTATTGTCGGTTAACCGGCCATCATCCAGTACCTGTAGTAAAATGTTGAACACATCCGGGTGCGCTTTCTCGATTTCATCTAACAAAATTACTGAATAAGGTTTGCGTCTCACCGATTCCGTCAGCTGTCCACCCTCATCATACCCTACGTAGCCGGGGGGTGCACCAATCAACCGGCTTACACTGTGGCGTTCCTGGTATTCACTCATGTCAATGCGCACCATGGCGTTGTCATCATTAAAGAGATAATCAGCCAGTGCTTTCGATAATTCGGTTTTACCAACCCCGGTCGTTCCCATAAAAATGAACGAACCGATAGGACGTTTTGGGTCTTGCAAACCGGCCCGGCTTCTGCGCACGGCATCACTGAGTGCCCGGATGGCCTCTTCTTGTCCGGCCACACGCTTACTTAACTCCTCTTCGAGGAGCAACAATTTTTCGCGTTCACTTTGCAGCATTTTGGAAACCGGAATGCCGGTCCACTTGGCAACGACCTCGGCAATGTCTTCACTGTCTACCTCTTCTTTTAACAGAGAATGTTCGCCCTGCATCGCTTTCATTTTCACTTGCAGGTCCTTGAGTTGTTTCTCCGCCTGGGTGATTTTACCATATCGGATTTCGGCCACCTTCCCATAGTCACCGGCTTTTTCTGCTTGTTCAGCTTCAAACTTCAGTCGTTCTATGTTTTCTTTTTCCTGGCGTAAATTGTTTACAATTGATTTTTCATTTTCCCACTGCGCTTTCAAGGCATTTCGTTTCTCGCTCAGCTCGGCAATTTCTTTGGTGAGAATCACTTCTTTTTCTTTATCCTTTTCTCTGCGGATTGCCTCCCGTTCAATTTCCAACTGCATGATTTTACGGTTTAGCTCATCGAGCTCTTCAGGTAAGGAATCCATCTCCAGCCGCAACTTGGCAGCAGCTTCATCCATCAGGTCAATTGCCTTGTCGGGAAGAAAGCGGTCGGAAATGTACCGGCTGGATAACTCCACCGAAGCGATTACAGCATCATCTTTAATGCGTACTCCGTGGTGCAATTCATATTTATCCTTGATGCCGCGCAAAATGGAAATGGAATCTTCTACCGAAGGTTCATCTACCATTACGGCCTGGAATCTTCTTTCCAGAGCTTTGTCCTTTTCAATGTATTTCTGATATTCTTTTAAGGTGGTGGCACCAATGGCATGCAATTCGCCCCGGGCCAGGGCTGGCTTCAACAGGTTGGCTGCATCCATAGCACCTTCACCGCCACCCGCTCCAATCAACGTGTGGATCTCATCAATGAAAAGAATTATCTCCCCATTCGAATCTGTTACCTCCTTGATCACCGCCTTTAATCGTTCTTCAAATTCTCCTTTGTATTTGGCACCGGCAACCAGCAGTCCCATATCCAGGGAAACCAGAATTTTTGATTTCAGATTCTCAGGCACATCGCCATTCACAATCCGTTGAGCCATGCCCTCAACGATGGCCGTCTTGCCCACACCAGGTTCTCCTAAAAGAATGGGATTGTTTTTTGTTCTGCGCGAAAGGATCTGGAGCACCCGCCTGATCTCTTCATCGCGTCCAATCACCGGATCAATTTTTCCATTTTTGGCCAGTTCGTTCAGATTTTTCGAATACCGCTCCAACGATTTATATTTCGCTTCCGCATTTTGATCGGTAACCTTGGCTCCGCCCCGTAATTCTTTAATGGCTTTGATCAACCCGGCTTTTTCAAAGCCGGCATCTTTCATCAGGGACGATACTTTGTCTTTGGTAGCCAGCAGCGCTAACAGCAAATGCTCTACAGCAATGTAGTCGTCTTTAAATTCCCGCAACTCCTTTTCAGCCTGTTGTAACACGGTATTGATCGTGCCCGATAGGTAAGGTTGTTGACCGGAAACTTTTGGATAAGAATTGACAATTTCCTCCAACTTGGACTCCAGTATGGTCGAGTTGATGTTCAGCTTTTTGAACAAATAATTGGAAACATTTTCATCGGTTTCCAAAATCGCTTTCAGCAAGTGACCAGGTTCAATGGCTTGTTGTTGTCGCGAAGTGGCAAGCTCGGCCGACTTCTGCAATGCTTCCTGCGACTTTATCGTGAATTTATCAAAGTTCATGAGTGATTGTGATTTGACTCGTTATCAACAAATTAGAATCCAGCTATGGTGCATTGGGTTTTTAAGAAATTTTGTCATTAAATTGTTCAGAAAACCGTGAGATTCAGTCACTTTGACTTACCCTATGCCAAAACGAACTCTTGTCGCTAAACCAACTAATCCAGCGTTGCTTGTAGAAGTTGCCTGGGAAGTGTGTAACCAAGTTGGGGGAATCTATACAGTAATTCGATCAAAAGCACCCGCCATGATGAACCATTGGGCTGGGCATTTTTGTATGGTTGGACCCTATCTGAACAAGAACATATTAGCAGAATTGGAACCCTTGGAAGATGCAGCCGATGTATTTGGATTAGCAGCAGCCAACTTAAAGAAACGGGGATATGATGTGCTTTATGCAGAATGGTTGATTACCGGCAAACCGCGTGTCGTGCTACTCAATCCTAACGCGGTGGAAGAGAAGGCACTAAACGTTGTGAAATATCTTCTGTGGAAGAACCATCAGATCAGCACACCGCAAAAGAATCCATTAATTGATCAGGTTATTGGTTTTGCTTACCTCACCAAGTTGTTTATTGATGAATTGGTGAAGATCACGCGCGATCATCGCGTGTTGGCACATTTTCATGAATGGATGGCAGGGTTACCCATTCTGGATATTAAGCGCGAGCGAATGCCTGTTAAAACGATCTTCACAACACACGCTACCCAATTGGGAAGGCACCTGGCAATCAACTCGCCCTTATTTTATGCACACCTACCGTTTTTCCGGTGGGAAGATGAAGCCGGCAAGTTTGGCGTGGAAACCGAGGCCGCGGTTGAGTACGGTTGTGCCCAGAGCTGTGATGTAATGACTACAGTAAGCGATGTTACGGCCCGCGAATGCAAACATTTGTTGCGAAGGAAGCCCGATTTCATATTACCAAACGGCTTGAACATCCAACGGTTTGAGGCCTTGCATGAATTTCAAAATCTGCACTCCACTTATAAAGATCAGATCCATCAGTTTGTGATGGGGCATTTCTTCAGTTCCTATTCGTTTGATTTGGATAAAACTGTTTATTTCTTCACCTCCGGCCGCTATGAGTATAAAAACAAAGGTTTCGATCTCACCCTGGAGGCGCTGGTGCACCTAAACCAACAATTAAAAGCGGAAAAATCGAACCTTACCGTTGTGATGTTCTTTGTCACCAAGCGTGAGTTTTATAGCATCAAACCGGAAGTGTTGCAGTCGCGTGCTGTGATGGAGGAGATCCGGCAAACCTGTGATGCCATTCAACGGCAGGTGGGCAAGCGGTTGTTTTTTGAAAGCACCATGCGGCAGGACCATCGCCTCCCGGCATTGAATGACTTCGTGGATGAATATTGGAAACTCCGGTATCGCAGAACCATTCAATCCTGGAAGAGCCAGAAAATGCCGTTGCCGGTAACCCATAAACTAGTTAACGAAGAGACTGATGAGATTTTACAGTTTCTGGTTCGGAGAAATTTATTGAATCGCGAAGAAGATAAGGTGAAGATAGTTTACCATCCGGATTTTATTAATCCGACCAACCCGCTCTTCGGAATGGACTACAGCCAGTTTGTACGCGGTTGCCATTTGGGAATATTCCCCAGCTACTATGAACCATGGGGATATACCCCGTTGGAGTGCATGGCCAGTGGAGTACCGGCCGTGACCAGCGACTTAAGCGGATTTGGAGACTACCTGCTCGATAACATGCCGGATCATGAGAAGGGCGGCATGTTTGTAGTGGAGCGGGGAAAAAGAACGTTTGACTGGAGCGCCCGTCAATTAGCTTCTTTTTTGTATAAATTCTTACAACAAGACCGCAGGAGCCGGATCATGCAACGCAATAATGTCGAAAACTATTCCTCCGCTTTTGATTGGGAAAGCCTGATTAAGCATTATGAAGCGGCTTATGAATCCGTACTGTAACATCAGAAAAACATACTTACAGTTGTTAGTCTGGCCCTGTTTAAATAAATTTCAAAATCATTAACCTAAACCTAACCATATTTATGCTCAAACTAAGAACGCTCTCTTTTGGGGCTATCCTTACTGCGGGGGCCCTTTTTTCATGCCAAACGGAAGAAGTTCCGATGATGCAAGATGAGATTTCGGATCTCACCCTTTCTCAAATCAGAAACCTAGGTTTCAATACCGACAATGTTACCCGTACTGAAGAGGGTTATCTGGTAGAGGGTGACATACTCTTACGAGATCAGGACTTATCCGGCCCTGCCGATTCAAAGAAATTAAGGATTGCCGAAGTTGAGCAATACCATACGTTTAACCTGGTATCCGGAGCCCCACGTACAATAGTGGTCACCACCAGTGGAAGCAACATAACTTCCCGGCTTTCTGATGGCATTGATGGAGCTATTGCCCGTTACAATGCACAAAATCTGGGACTCACGTTTGTTCGGGGTGGCTCATCCGGTGGTGGGGATATTAACATCCGTGTTGTAAATACACGTCAATACATTGCATCGGCAGGTTTCCCTTCCGGTGGAGACCCTTATGGTTCCATTAGCTATGCCAAGGCTTACAACAACTACAGCTTGGGATTTGTTACCACCGTAATTGCCCATGAAATAGGGCATTGCATTGGCTTCCGTCACACGGATTACATGAATCGTGCGTACAGTTGCGGATCGGGTGGTAATGAAGGTCAGGAAACGTCAGGAGTTGGCGCTGTTCACATCCCGGGCACCCCTACTGGTCCGGATGCAGCTTCCTGGATGTTGGCCTGCTTGAGCAGCACGACCGATAGACCGTTTAACAATAATGACCGAACTGCATTGGATTATCTGTATTGATTATCGAATTAAGCTTTTAAAAAAGATGCCGGTTATTAACCGGCATCTTTTTTTATAGGATGATCAATCGCGAGGTGAGAATTCGACCATCATTTTTGAACACCCGCAACAGATAAGTTCCTCCCTTGAAATCTGAAAGATCCATACTCTTGACCGCTCCCGTATCTTCTATTCCCCGAATTAGCCGGCCGTATACATCATAAATTCGGATGATGGCCGCTTCTTCGGTATCAATCACGATGCTTAACACATCCGTGCGCTGAACCGGATTGGGATATACATAAAGCCCGGATTCCTCCGCATAAAACACGACTTCTTCCTGACTAAAAACGGAAGCCTGTGAAGCAGGTTTTAATTGAACCCGATACATACCGATTCCAGGAAATGGTGCAGGGTCCTTCAATATGAGCGATGGGGATGTTGGATTCATGATACTTTCAATGGGTTGAAAAATGCCGTTGATGTTTCGCTCAAGTAGAATGGACTGGAGTTGGTAAGTAGTCCCCAATTCCAAATAAAAGCGGGCAGTATCGGTAACCAGGTATTGTTCTGCCCGGAAGCTAACCAGGTAGCAACCGGTTCCTTGTTGCCCATAATCGATGGTTAATTCTCTTAACCCTGTTTTTCCGCCTACCACAGGGGCAACCGAAAAGTGTTGATTGGTTTGTGATTTTACAATTATGGCCAGTGTGTCGGAGGTAGAAAGAAAAGGTTCCAGGTATTGATCTCTCAAGGAATATAGTACATAGGATTCAGCTTGCGGATTCTTTCTCCACGTAAGCATCACATTGTCATCGCAATTGAATCCAACCGTTAACCGATCAGGCCGGGAGATAGGAAAAACAACAGATTCATATTGATCCGAACCAATGGATAACCGGAGTTGCACGAGTGCCGTAGTATCCGGTACCTGCCAGTCATAGGAAAGTAATTTTAAATTCAGGTTCGGTTCAAGAACGGTCCAGTTGCTTTCTGAATCAAATCGATAAGCAAGGACAGCCATGTCTTCAACTCCTTGCCAATGCCATCGAAGCAGCGTGGTTGTTCCGGACGCCATCGCGTCATTCTTTTGTGGGAAGGTCCATTCAAAACCATTTCTGAATTCATAAGCAATAAAAAATTTCTGTGGACCCACTGGAACGTTGTGACCTGCGATCGTTAGCTGATAGGTTCCTGCTTCCGGAAATGATACGGTAATTTGTTCGACATTATTTAAGTGGTCTGCCCCACGCACTGCGTCTGCATTCAAAGCGCCCAGCGCTGGCGAAGGATTCAAAATCCAGGGATGCCAGACTTGTCCGCTGTTTGGGTGGTTCAAACTCATATCAAGATCATTCACTAAAGCATTGGATTGTACAGGATCGGCAGGAGGGTCACTCCAGACCAGCGTTATTCTAAGTTCAGCTTGATTGGTTGGCACAGGCAATGAAACGACAATTTCCTCCTGATCTTGGATGGTCGCTTCGAAATACGATCCTCGCTCCACGGTTCGCAACGCATATAAAGCATCCACATTTCCATACCCGGACTCATAATCTACTTGGGGTCGTCCGGTGTCGAGGGCGCTGTTTATAAGAATCGCTTTTACTAATGCCGCATCGGGCAGCGTCAGGTTCTGTGAAAGAAAATGATTTTGTACCAGGGCGGCAATTCCGGAAACGACTGCAGCCGATTCGGATGAGCCGGCATCTCCAAAAGCCAGTAACTCTGGCTTAATACGACCATCATAAGCTGGGCCTCGCGAACTTTTTGGAACTACATTTCCATTGCGATCGGAAGAACCAACCGCCAAGGTGTTTTTGGAAACTTTGAATTGCCCGGTGAGATTGGCGACACCGGGTAGCCCTTGATAGGTGCCCTCGGGGGGTGTATTGTCGCCTGCGTTCCCGGACGAAAAGATGTGCAGGATTTTGGGATTGTCAATCACCGCCTGGTCATAAGCGGCTGATTCAACACCATAATAATTTTCAAGACCAACACCGTAAGAATGATTTTGGATCGATACATTCAAGGCCAGTAAGTCTGTGCTGGGGTCAGGTAGCAGACGCGAAAAATCGGACGTGGTAAGAGACGAACCCCAGGCAGCCCCCTTCGCCACCGGGTTGGAATTGCCACCACCTCCCGCCAGGGTAGCCATGAATGTTGCATGTAGGGTGGGCGGCTCATCAAATTGACTACTAAGTTTAACGCGGCCCCGAACATCCAGGTCCTGATGATCAAACGGTTTTTCCTTGATCGACAAGGTAATGGCATCACCGGTTATTTGTTCATACAACGAATGCACGGCAGTAGTTCCATTCAGTGTATGATCAAAGTTCCCCAAAATGGTTTCCTCTACGGCTATACGGTCCGCGCGATCAATAAAGTGTACGCCCGGCATAGTATGGAAGTCAGCAATCGAAAACTTCCTTTTGTTTGTGAGCTGAAACAGATTTTTGCCCAATCTCGTAAGCGTTAAGTCTTCAGGTTGATGGCTAGACCAGTTCAGGAATTCACTGCTGTCGGAGGTAATCAATAAAACACGGTGGGCCTCATGTGTCAAAAGCGAGGGAGCAATACCCGGTAGTTGAGCGGTGATTTTTTGACTAAACGAGTTTGTAAATGTCAACACCATCCAAACCAGTAGCTGTGACTTTCGTTGCGAAGAAAAGGTCATGGGAAGTTCAATCGACCCATGCAAAGTAAGCATTCAACTGGACTTACGCCATTGGTATAAAATCATTGGCCGGCCGGCTTTAAATCACTACCTTCATCCCGGTTAAATCCATCTACCATGACTACATCACGCAGAGATTTTATTAAGAAAAGTGCCTTCGCTGTAGCAGGCACATCCTTGTTTTCTTCCTCCTTGTTCGCAAGACCAGTGGGCAAAGAAGTATTGGGGTTGCAATTGTATTGTGTTCGCAACGAAATGAAGGCGGATCCCCTCGGTACCTTGAAAGAACTCGCTGCGATGGGCTATCAGCATGTTGAACATGCAAACTATGTAAACCGTAAATTTTATGGCTGGACTCCGGCCGAATTTAAGAAGATTCTGACGGACCTTGGAATGACCATGCCCAGTGGACACACCGTGTTGGGCCCGAACCATTGGGATGCTACCAAAAAGGATTTTACCGAAGCGTGGAAGTTCACGGTGGAAGATGCCGCCTACATGGGCCAGCAGTTTGTGATCAGTCCCTGGATGGATCAGAAAGTGCGCCAGTCAAAAGATGCGCTGATGCAGCAACTCGAGATCTTCAATAAATCCGGTGAGTTATGTAAAAAATCCGGGATGAAGTTTGGCTACCACAATCATGATTTTGAATTCAGCGAGAAATTTGGAGATAAGACCTTGTACGACATCATTCTGGAGAATACTGATCCCAACCTGGTCATGCAGCAATTGGATACCGGAAATCTTTACAACGGTGGTGCCAAGGCAATTGATGTAGTTACCAAGTATCCAGGCCGCTTCGAGTCGTTACATGTAAAAGACGAAATTGCTGTACAGGGAGGAAATGAAAAATATGAAAGTACCATTCTGGGCAAGGGCATCGTCAACGTGAAAGAAGTTGTTGACTTATGCCGCAAGTCCGGAGGCACCACTCATTTTATTATCGAGCAGGAGGCCTACCAGGGAAAAACTCCGCTTCAGTGCATGAAGGAGGATCTGGAAATCATGAAGAAGTGGGGGTATTGAAGCAATCGCTAAAAATTTAACACCATGCTGGGCAAACTAAGTCCGGAAGAAATTGAAGCTGTTCTCACCAGAAACGTGATTGGCAGGATCGGCACTGCAGCGGAAGGGAAAGTGTATGTCGTTCCGGTTACGTATGTATACCAGGATGGCTACGTGTTGGGCCATACTTCCGAAGGAATGAAGATGGAGTTTTTGCGCAGCAACCCGGAGTGCTGCTTTGAAGTGGATGAAATGAAAAGCATTTCCAATTGGCAAAGTGTAATTGGGTGGGGCACTTTTGAAGAATTGCAGGGCGAAATAGCAAACCAGGTGATGGACACATTGGTTGCAAAACTAGCCCCCCTCGTACCCAGTGAAACCACCCATGCAGCACGGATGGGACCCATGCCCTCACACCGCACTTCTACTCAGCAGGGCAATGCCATTGTGTACCGCATCCTGTTAAGAGAAAGATCCGGTCGATACGAACGGTAGCTATTTCTTTAGCATCGGAAAAATTCGTTGTAAATCCTCGGGGGTAGGCTGCATTCCATATTCACAAATCTCAAAAGCTTCGGCATACTTGACTTTCGCTGCGCGTTCCGGTCCGTACCATTTCTCCAGGGCTCCCTTCACATCCGCCCGCAACGGATAGCTGTACCGGGAAGCCAGCCATTTCTTTCGCTCGGCAGGATTTTTCGGAACCTCAGCTTCGTACCCACCAATCCAGGGCAACCATTCATATACTTGCGATTCGTGCGCACTCACGGCATGTACTTTCTGCTCAAACACGGAAGTAATGTCAATGGCAACATCGGGCCGGAAGGGGTTGGGGCGTTGAAAATTGTCTTGCGAATAGAGGAAGATCGGATTCTTCTTTAAGGGAGGCGTATCGGGCGCCACGTTTGGCACGGCTACCATGTAGGCCGCATCCTGAACCAAGACACCGGTATAACGATGGTCGGGGTGATAATCATTGGGTCGGGGCGCAATCACCACATCTGCATTCCATTCCCGGATTTCCCGGATTACCTGCAACCGTATTTCCAGGGTGGGCAACAGTTCGCCATCGTGATTGTCGAGAACGACATAGGTAACACCAAATCGCTTTCCGGCTTCTTGTGCTTCGGCCATCCTGCGCTTTGCCAGGGCTCCGCCCCCTTCACGTTGGTGACCGGCATCCCCATTGGTAACGGATACGAATTTAACCGCATACCCTGCCTGCGAAAGTAAAATGGCGGTACCACCTGCATCGAGATCGCAATCATCCGGATGGGCGCCAATCACAATAATTCGTGCGGAATTGGATTGGGCGAAAACCGCAACCGGGAAGAGGAGGATAATTAAGAATCGCTTCATGGAAATTGGGGTAATGGTAGAGACTCCAAGTTCAATTTATTAAATTCAGGCAATTAAGAGTGACCAGCGTTGACATGCGCACCCATTTTATGAAGAGCGGTTTGTTTCTGGCAGGATTGTTTTTGCCCTGGTTCGGGATGGGCCAAAAGGCAGAATCGATGGTACGAATTAAATCGACTCCTGACTTTGAACTAACAGGTGATGGTTCATCCATGGAGTGGAAGTCTGCCGACTGGATACCCGTTCCGCATCGGCAGGGCCAGAAGACGTACGAAACGAAAGTCAAACTGTTGTATTCCGAAACCGGCATTTACGGACTCTTCTTCTGCGAGGACGAAGTCATTACCTCCACCCTGCGCGAAGACTTTGCCGATTTGTATAACGAAGATGTAGTGGAAATTTTTTTCTGGACGGATGAATCTAAACCACTCTATTTTGAATACGAACTTTCGCCCCATAATTTCGAATTACCCATTCTGGTACCGAATTCAAAGGGTACGTTCTTGGGCTGGCAGCCCTGGCACTACGAAGGTGATCGAAAGACGCGCCATGCAACCCGAATCGATAACCGACATTGGACTGCTGAATTTTTTATCCCTTATGCCTTGTTGCGGCCGCTGGACAATGTGCCTCCAAGGAAGGGGATGAAATGGCGCTGCAATTTTTACCGCATTGATTACGATGCCGGAACGTCTACCTGGTCGTGGCAGAAAACGCGGACCAACTTTCACGACTACGAAAAATTCGGGACGATCGTATTTGATTAACGCAGGGCAGTAAGCCACCCGACTGTTTCAGAGGCCAGCACGGGAATAAGATTTTTTCCGGAAGCTTTAAAGCTGTGATCGGCCCCTTCCAGTTTAATGAGTGTTGCCGAAGGTAATTTTTTGCAGACACCCTCTATTAAATCCCATTGTGCCAGGGTATCGCGGGTGCCCTGTAGAAATAACATCGGTGTTTTTATTTTTTCAAGATGAACCGCCCGATCGATGCCGGGCTTTCCGGCCGGATGCAGCGGAAATCCAACGAAGACGAGACCCTTCACAAACGGTACTTGCACCGCTGAGAAATAGTGTGATGTCATGCGCCCGCCAAACGATTTACCTCCGGCAAGAATGGGAAGTCCCGGAAACAGTTCATGCGCTTTCTCGACCGCTGCCGCTACAGCCAGATGTGCTACGGCCGGAAAATCAGGGCGCTTTTTCTTTTGCTCCATGTACAGAAAGTTATAACGGAGTGTAGCGATTCCCAGGTTGGCTAACTCGGTTGACAATGCCTTCATAAAGGGATGATGCATGCCTGCGCCTGCCCCGTGCGCAAACACAAACAGGGACTTCGGTGAAGTTGGTTCGTAAACCTCCGCGGAAACATTTCCAGACTTGGTAACGAGGGTATGTTGCGTGGCCGCAATACTCATCGGGTCACCATTTCAGAAGTTTCCTTTTTCGCCATCTCCCACCCAAGGATGCTTTTCTTTCGGGTCGAATCCCAACGGTAGTCACCCAGAATACCATCCTTCCGGATTACACGATGGCAGGGAATCAGGTAGGCGATATGATTGGACCCCACCGCGCTGCCCACCGCCTGTAGTGCTTTTGGATTTTGAATTTGACCTGCAATATTCTGATAGGTGGTAACGCTGCCCAACGGAAGCTTCAAAAGCGCTTCCCAAACCTTCACCTGAAAATTGGTACCCTTTACGAACAAATGAATTTTCGGGGTACGCTTCATCCGGGGTTCAAAAAAAATATTTTCCATGATGGACTGCGTCAACGGTTGGTCCTGGTGAAACACCGACTGATGCCAGTGCTCTTTCATTTGTTCCAACTGCCCCCGCGGATCTTCCTCGGTGGCCAAAAACGAAAGCCAACAGACACCACGGTCCGTTACTCCCAGCAAGGCCTGGCCAAAAGGGGTGTCGTGAATTCCGTAGCGAATATGAATTCCCTCGCCCCGCTGTTTGTACGCTGCCGGAGTTACCGCCTCCAATGTGGTGAATAAATCATACACCCGCGATTGACTGGAAAGCCCGGCCGTCTCCGCGGCTTCCACCAGGTTTTTGGTTTGATCCAGTTTTGTTTTCAGAAAATTAACGGTAAGAAATTGAAGGAACCTTTTCGGACTGATACCGGCCCATTCCGTAAACAACCGTTGAAAGTGAAACGGGGAAAGGTGCACCTCTTCAGCAATTTCATCCAATTCGGGTTGGCGATTGAAATTCTTCTCCAGATACTGAATGGCGCGTTCAATGCGCACATAATTAATATCCTGTTCCTGGGTCATGATCATAAAGCTAAACGTTTTTGTTGACACAAACTTCGCTTATCCCTCTAAGGGGTTCAACCCGATTCTTGCGAAGGTAATTATGCCAAAGCCCGGGCAGGCTTGTGTATACTGTATACCTTACGAGGGTGAAATTTACAATAGGCGCAACATTTCTGATTTTCTTAGGGGTCGCTTCCAACGCGTGGGCACAAGAAAAGATTCGTAGTACAACGTTATTTCTAGAGGGGGGTGGCCCGGCCGGTTTTTATTCTATGAACCTGGATCAAATTGTATTTGACCGGGAGTACATCAAAGCGGCTGCACGCATAGGATATAGCTACAGCAGCGGCTCGCTTTTACCCCTGGGATTTTCGTTGTTGACCGGGAAAGAGGGCAATTATTTTGAGCTGGGTGTTGGCTATTCACTGTATTGGCCACAAACCGAAACGGTGGACACCTCCAACTTCTTTTCGGCACGCATCGGGTATCGTTATCAAAATCCGGAAGGTGGGTTTTTTATGAACCTGGGACCCATGTACCTGAATGGCGGAACGCTGGGTAATTCTCCACCACTGAGCAACCGGATTTGGTTTGGCGTAGGCCTGGGGTACACGCTGCACGGTCATTAGAAAAATAGCTACCTTCATTTTCTAAACCTTATCCTATGAGATTTCTACCGGCCTTGCTGCTGATCAGCCTATCCAGCTTCGCACAGACAAATTATGACACTGTACGCATTCGCCCGGTAAAAATCACCGACCAGATTTATATGCTGCAGGGTGCTGGTGGCAATATTGGGGTGTTCCTGGGGAAGGAAGGTACGCTGATGATCGACAATCAATTTGCACCCCTTTCCAATAAAATTAATGGCGCTATTAAAACGCTCGACCCGGGCGAGATCCGGTTTGCCATTAATACTCACCTGCATGGCGATCATTCGGGGGGTAATGAAAATTTTAAACGGATGGGTGCTACTCTGGTAGCGCACGATCATGTGCGCGAACGCATGATGAAAGAGACTGTGAACCGGGCGGGCAATAAGGTGCCGCCTCGAAATGCGGATGCCTGGCCCCTAATCACGTTTGCGGATAAACTTAATTTTCATTTGAATGAGGAAGATATTGTCCTCCATCACCTAGATCGTGGGCATACCGATGGCGATGTAATCATTCAGTTCACCAAAGCCAATGTAGTGCATACGGGAGATGCCTTTGTGCGCTACGGATATCCCTTCATCGATTTGAACAGTGGCGGGTCGGTGAACGGATTCGTTTCTACATTGGATAAGATCCTATCATTGGTTGATGAGAACACCAAAATCATTCCCGGTCATGGTGAACTGGCTTCCAAAGCGGATGTGAAAAAACTACGCGATGCGATAGCCGATATCCGCGATCAGGTAGCCGCTGCCCTGAAGAAGGGAAAGAAGCCGGAGGATATTCCAGCCCTGGGCATTACCGATAAGTATGAAGCGGAATACGGCAGGGGATTTGTGAAGGGAAAGGATTTTGTGCTGGTGGTGACGGAGAGTTTGAGGGGTGGAATGTAAATTGTCGCATGAAATATCAACTGACTAAAATGAAAACAAAGACCACTCGGCTTTCATGAGCTTCACCAAACTCCATCGCATGCAACTAAATCAAAGAAGAAAGTTTGTTAAACAACTGCTGGCAACTTCACTTGCCGGCCTGGCACTTCCCTCAATGGCAGGTGTCAGCGACCTAAAATCACCAACGGCTGTTGAAGACGAATCCTATTGGGAGAATATAAAAAAGCAATTTACTATATCAGAGAATCGAGTGATGATGAATGCCGCGAACCTCTGTCCTTGTCCCACTATCGTGCAGAAAAGGGTGCAGGAATTAACAGACGCCCTCAACCAGGATGTTTCTTTTCAATACCGATCGCTGTTTACAACACTTAGAAAGAAATCAGTGGCTATGTTGGCTCAATTTGTCGGAGCCGATGAAAGCGAGATCGGCATCACCCGCAACACCAGCGAAAGCAACTGCATGATTGCCCACGGTCTTGACTTGAAACCCGGGGATGAAATTATTATCTGGGATCAAAATCATCCTTCTAACCGGGAAGTGTGGCTGAGTCAGGCCAGGCGTCTTGGCTTTAATGTGAAATCGATTGGTGTTCCGGCAGATCCTGCTTCTGTGAATGATTTGCTTCAGCCCTTCATCAAGGCCATTACCCCCAACACAAAACTGATCGCTTTCTCGCACCTCTCCAACCTGAGCGGATTAGCACTTCCCGCCAAAGCGATCTGTCAGCTGGCCAACGCACGGGGCATAATGACGTTGGTGGACGGAGCCCAAACATTTGGATCGATGAACATTGATGTTCATGATCTGGGCTGCACCTTTTTCACAGCCAGTACCCACAAGTGGCTGATGGGACCTTTTGAAAACGGAATCCTCTATGTTCACAAAGATCATTTCAAGAAAATCTGGCCGGCCGTGATTGGTGGAGGGTGGAAGGAAGCCACTACGGTGGATCAGCAGCTCTGTGTGCTGGGTCAACGCAACGATCCGTCTCCCGCTGCCTTGCCCGAGATTCTTGCCTTTCATGAAGCCATTGGCAAAAAGAATGTCGAGAGTAGAATTGTGAAACTCACTACGTACCTGAAGCAACAGCTAAAAACCAACGTGCCACTCGCTACGTTTGTCACGCCCATGGCAGCACAACACAGTGGTGGAATTGTTATCTTCAATCTGCCCGGCAAAGACCTGCAGCAGGTAACGGATACATTATACCATACTCATCATATTGCTGCTGCCCCTTCTGGCGGAATTCGGTTATCGCCTCATATCTATAACACGTTGAAGGACATTGATTATACCGTAAAGGCGATTCAGGAAGTAGCGCGATAAAGGAACAATTCATTTAGCCTTTTTCCTGGTGGGTCTCGGAACCTCCAGCAATTTCTCAATATCTTCATCCCCCTCCAGGTTATTCATTTGAGTTAAGATCCAAGATGTGCGCCTGCTCACATAGGGCGATGCCGGTTCCGCTTTGTATTTTTTAGGATTGGGCAGACAGGCAGCGATGCGGGCAGCCTCCGTGCGGGTGAGTTTGCTCGCAGACTTCTTAAAGTATTTTTTCGAGGCCGCTTCAATGCCAAAAATGCCCGTGCCCATTTCCGATACGTTGAGGTACATTTCAAGAATCCGCTCTTTGCTCCAGAGCAATTCAATCATAAACGTGAAGTATACTTCCAGTCCTTTGCGAAACCAACTGCGTCCTTGCCACAGAAATACATTCTTCGCCACCTGCTGACTGATGGTGGAGGCTCCGCGAATGCGTTTGCTCTTCTTATTATTCGCCAACGCCTTTTTGATACTGGAGATATCAAACCCGTTGTGATCGGGAAACAACTGATCCTCCGAAGCCATTACCGCCAGCCGGATGTTGGGCGACATCGCATCAAAGTCAATATAGTCGCGCTTTAATCCGTAACTAAACCAATTGTTGAGTTGGGTGATCGTGATGGGCGGATTAATCCACCGCAGCGCAATCAGATAAATCAACTGCAGTATAAAGACTATGATGATCAGCTTGCGGAGCCGTAGCAGTAGATTTTTTACCCAGGGCTTACGTGTCATGCTCGGCAATCAGGTAAAAATCATTTTTTCTTTTTCTTTGTCAGGTAGGCTTTCATCGGTTGCCAGTAGAATTCTTTCCAACCGGATTTCAACGCTTCGGCTTTGTGTTCGGGAACAGCTTCTTGCATAAAATGCAATTTAGTTCCGCCCGGTACCTTTTCGAAGCGAAAGGTACAAATGGAGAAATGATCATCTGGCCAGCCGTCTTCGGCAAAGTGCCAGCCTTGTACAATTTTCTTCCCTTCGTTCAGCTCCATGTTAAAACCATGGCAATAACCATCAAACATCGTAAACCGGCCGTCTACCTTGGTACTCATGGATACGTTGCTTCCTGTAAAGGCGCTGTGTTTTTTCGCATCCATAATCAGTTTATAAACTTCCAATGGCCGGGCGGCAGGAAAGGTGACTGTTTGTTTGATGGTTTTGGTTTTCATTCTTTATTAATTTCGGTGGAGACATCGAGGTACCTAATAAAGCAAAAAGCTTTTCACAGACTAAATCTATGAAAAGCTTTTGGTAGTTGGTGTACGTAGGCTAGGGTAACTTGGCCAGTACCGGCATGCTGGAGACGATCATGATCAGATCGCCATCGTTCACTTCTTTCTTCTCATCGGCCACCACCAGGAAGCTTTCGTATACCGTGTTCAGGTCTTCTCCGGCAACATGATAGCCCAACAATTCCAGACGGTGCTTCAACGCAGCCCGGCCGCTGCGGGCGGTTAAAACAATCGAAGAGGAGGGAACCCCCACATCGGCAGGATTCATGATCTCATAATTCTCGGCATGCTTCAGGAATCCATCCTGATGGATACCCGAAGAATGCGCAAAAGCATTCTTGCCCACCACGGCCTTGTTCGCCTGCACCGGCATGCGCATCATGCTCGATACCAATTGGCTGAGCGCATAAATTTTTTGCGACTTGATGTTGGTGTATAAATCTAAGTCTTTATGGGTCTGCAAAATCATGGCTACTTCTTCGAGGGAAGTATTCCCCGCCCGCTCACCAATACCGTTGATGGTTACTTCGGCCTGGCCGGCTCCGTTAATCAACCCGGCAATGGTGTTGGCCGTGGCCAATCCCAAATCATTATGACAATGCACCGAAATCACCGCCCGATGAATGTTCTTCACATTCTCCACCAGGTACTGGATGCGTTTGCCATACAGGTGCGGCAAACAATATCCGGTCGTATCCGGAATATTGACTACATCCGCTCCGGCACCAATTACCGCTTCCACCAGTTGTGCCAGAAACACCAGATCCGCACGACCGGCATCCTCGGCATAAAACTCCACTTCATAGCCTTTTGCTTTGGCGTATTTCGTAGCCCACACTCCTTGTTCTAATATCTGTTCGCGCGTACTGCGAAACTTATGCTTGATGTGCACATCGCTGGAACCAATACCGGTGTGAATTCTTCCCCGCTTCGCATGATGCAACGCTTCGGCTGCCACGTCAATATCTTCCTTTTTGGAGCGGGTAAGGCCGCACACAATGGGTTCACTCACCGCCTTGGAGATTTCAACCACCGAAAGAAAATCTCCGGGGCTTGAAATCGGGAATCCCGCTTCAATCACATCCACCCCCAACTGTTCCAGTTCACGGGCGATGATTACCTTTTCTTCGGTCTTCAATTGACAACCCGGCACCTGCTCGCCATCGCGAAGCGTGGTGTCGAAGATTTGAATTTTTTTACTCATAAAATCAGGAGTTAGGATAGAGAGTTTAGGAGTTCGAGTTATTGTTTAACCATTTGCTTATTCACCACCTTTTCAATTTGCCCGATCACGTTAGTTCCCATCTGCGTGGTGTTTAAGATATTTTCTTTCCTGGTCTTGCTATCGGCTATGTCGGTGGTTCGGTAACCGGCTTTCAAAGTTTGTTCCACGGCCCGGATCACCGCCTCCGATTCTTCTTTTAGTCCGAAAGAAATGTCCAGCAGCAAAGCTGCCGATAAGATGGACGCGAGCGGATTCGCAATCCCTTTGCCGGTGATGTCATGAGCGCTTCCGTGAATGGGTTCATACAAACCTACCTGATCGCCCACCGAGGCGGAGGCGAGCATGCCCATCGAACCGGCAATCTGCGATGCTTCATCCGTCAGGATGTCTCCAAACAGATTTCCGGTAACCACCACATCAAAACTTCTTGGGCTTTGAATCAGTTTCATGGCGGCAGCATCCACAAACTGGTGTTCCAATGTTACATCCGGATATTGTTTACTAACCTCATTCACTACTTCACGCCACAGCCTTGAACTTTCCAGTACATTGGCCTTATCGACCGAGGTTACTTTCTTTTTGCGCGTCCGCGCAGCTTGAAAGGCCTTGTGTGCAATGCGTTCCACTTCGTATTTCTGATAGATCATCAGATCATAAGCCGTCTTGCCTTCGTCTTTTCTTCCCTTATCACCGAAATACACATCCCCGGTAAGTTCGCGGAAGAACAGGATATCCGATCCTTTCAGAATTTCAGGTTTGATGCTGGAGGCTTCAAGCAGTTCGTCAAATAATTTGATGGGCCGAAGGTTGGCATATAAGCCCAGCTCCTTGCGCATTTTCAATAAGCCTTGCTCCGGACGAACCTTTAACGTGGGGTCATTATCATACTTTGGATGACCTACCGCACCAAATAAAATCGCATCACAGTTTTTCAATTTAGTTAAGGTTTCTTCCGGCAGGGGCTGGCCGGTCGCTTCAATAGCATCGTGCCCGATGGAAGCCGTATCAAAAACAAACTGGTGATCAAACAACTCTGCAATTTTTTCCAATACCTTCTTGCCCTCGGTGGTTACTTCCTTGCCGATGCCGTCTCCGGGCAGAATGACTATTTTTTTCTTCATGCTTGTTCCTCGTCTGTTTGGGGCAGATTGGTCTTCTAACAACCATCCACTACCCACTAATGACTTAAATCAAATTCTCTAATCTCCTTATTCAAACTCAGCAGGTAATCAATATCATCATACCCGTTGATCAGGCACTCTTTCTTGTACGCATTGATCTCAAACGTTTCACGCTTCCCGGCAAAACTGATTTCCTGGTTAACGAGATCCACCGTCACCGGGGTAGTTGGATCTTTTTGAATGGCTTCCAGCAGCACCGCCAAAAACGAATCCGACACGACCACCGGCAATACTGCGTTGTTCAGCGCATTGTTCTTGAAAATGTCCGCAAAGAAACTGGACACCACCACCCGAAATCCATAATCGTAAATCGACCACGCGGCATGCTCGCGGCTGCTGCCGCAACCAAAGTTTTTACCGGCCACCAGGATCTTACCACCAAAAGCAGCGTTGTTCAATACAAATTCGTTGATCGGTTGGTTGTCGCTGGTATAGCGCCAGTCGCGAAACAAGTTCTCACCAAACCCTTCTCGTGTAGTTGCCTTTAAGAAACGGGCCGGAATAATCTGGTCGGTATCAATATTCTCCACCGGCAGCGGCACCGCAGTGGAAGTTAGTATTGTGAATTTGTCTTTACTCATGGTAGTTGATCGTTACGGGTTGTTAGTTGTTCGGGAGCGATGACCTGTGCACCAACAACGGGCAACTTTTTATATATACTCCCTCACATCCGTTACTTTACCCGTAATGGCCGCCACCGCGGCACTCAACGGGCTGGCCAAAAAGGTTCTCGACTTGGGCCCCTGCCGCCCTTCAAAATTCCGGTTGCTGGTGCTGATGCAATATTTGCCCGGAGGCACTTTATCTTCATTCATCCCCAGGCAAGCCGAGCATCCCGGGCTGCGCAATTCAAATCCCGCTTCTTCAAATACTTTATTCAGTCCTTCTTTCACCGCTTGCTGTTCCACCTGCTTCGAACCGGGGATTACCCACACCTCCACACCGGCTGCTTTCTTTTTTCCTTTTACAATGGAGGCTACCAGCCGCAAGTCTTCGATGCGAGCGTTGGTACAACTGCCAATGAAGACATAGTCAACCGGCTTGCCGAGCAAAGCCGAACCGGGTTCCAGCCCCATGTACTCCAGCGATTTCTTAAATGATTTCTGTTCGTTGATTTCCTTCAATTCTTCAACCGTTGGAATGCGATCCGTTACCCGCATGCCCATGCCCGGGTTGGTTCCATACGTAATCATCGGGGCAATGTCAGCGGCATCGAAAGTCAACACCGAATCATAGACGGCCCCGGAATCCGAAGGCAGCTGTTTCCATTTCGCCACCGCACGATCAAAGGCTTCGCCCTGGGGTGCAAACTTTCTTCCTTTGAGGTAATTGAAGGTGGTCTCATCCGGAGCAATTAATCCTCCCCGCGCACCCATTTCAATACTCATGTTGCAGATGGTCATCCTCGCTTCCATCGAAAGCTGTTGGATGGCCTCCCCGGCATATTCAACAAAAAAACCAGTGGCACCACTGGCTGAGATTTTCGAAATGATGTACAAAATAATATCCTTGCTGACCACACCCTTCCCCAACGTACCCTTGATTTCAATCTTCATGGTCTTGGGCTTGTATTGCAAAATGCATTGGGTAGCCAACACTTGCTCTACTTCCGAAGTGCCAATACCAAACGCTACACTGCCAAACGCACCATGCGTGGAAGTATGACTGTCGCCACACACAATCGTCATGCCCGGTTGTGTTAACCCCAACTCCGGACCAATGATGTGCACAATGCCCTGAAACGGATGCCCCAGATCGTATAACTCAATTCCAAAGTCCCGGCAGTTCTTTCGCAGGGTCTCCACCTGATGCCTCGACAGGGCTTCCTTGATAGGAAGATGTTGATCCTTCGTAGGAACGTTGTGATCGGCTGTGGCTGTGGTGCGCTGAATGTTGAATACCGGAATGCCCCGTTGACGCAATCCATCAAAGGCTTGCGGACTGGTAACTTCATGTATAAAATGGCGATCGATAAACAATGCATCCGGATAGCCCTCCGCCCGTTTCACCACATGGGCATCCCAGATTTTTTCAAAAATTGTTTTCGGTTTTTGCGCGCTCACAACAATCGTTAGTTTGTACCCGACTCCTAAAAACGAAACCGTCCCGCTTGGGGCGGGACGGTTATCATAGGTTTAGGTTAGGTTATTGGGTAATCATTTTGATTCTCTAATAACAAGTTCAAAGATGCAGAATCCGGTGCGATAACTCAAGTCAATTAGTAAGAAAATGGTACACCGACTTACAAGTGTTTGGTTTGGTTTTCTTATTGCTTTTCGCGGATGGAAATAGCGCAACCCCCTCCGGCTGCCAGGTTTAATTTTAGTTTAGTTTTTTTAGTAACCGGTTTCTTTTCAATTACATAGGCTTCCGGCTGGGTTTTCCAATCGGCCTCATCGGCATCGCGGTAAACGATCGCTTCGTATTTCTTGCCGGCATCTAAAAAATCAAATGCAAGATTCAAGGTACGCTTGTTTTCATCGGTGATGGCACCTACATACCATTCGTTTTTATTTTTTGCTTTTCGCGCCACGGTCAGGTAGTCGCCTGGTTCGGCTTCGAGAATCTTGGTGTCCTCCCAATCCACCGCCACATCGCTGATGAATTGCAAGGCATCCAAATGCTTTTCATAATTCTCAGGAAGATCAGCCGCCATTTGCAGCGGACTGTAAAGTGTAACGTACAGGGCCAGTTGTTTTGCCAGGGTGGTTCGCACTTCCGTAGTGCGGGTGGGTTCAAACTGGTTCAACTTGAAATGAAATAATCCCGGAGTAAAATCCATGGGTCCACCCATCAGGCGGGTGAAGGGAAGGATGGTAGTATGTTCCGGAGTAATTCCCAAAGCCGGAGCGTTGTTAAACTCACTGCCACGGGCCGCTTCAGACGCCATCCAGTTTGGATACGTGCGGTGTAATCCGGTGGGCCGCACCGATTCATGCGAGGCCACCATCACCTTGTAGTCAGCCGCTTTTTTTACTACGCGCTCGTAATGATTAATCATCCACTGACTGTCGTGATGTTCTCCGCGGGGAATGATTTTTCCTACATACCCGGTCTTTACCATATTCATGTTGTAATCTACCATCAGCTGAAAAGCCTTGTCCATCCAGCGTTCGTAGTTGAAAGCAGAGCCGGAAGTTTCATGATGCATGATCAGCCGCACCCCTTTCTGGTTTGCATAGGCGGTAAGTTCCTTCAGGTCGTAATCCGGGTAAGGTGTGATGAAATCAAACACATCTTCTTTCCAGTTGCCGAACCAATCCTCCCAGCCTACATTCCAACCCTCTATCAACACGCCATCAAAACCATGTTGGGCGGCAAAGTCCAGGTAGCGTTTTACATTGTTCGTGTTGGCACCATGTTTACCACTGCTCAGTTCCCAGGTGGCTTTGCCAACGTGCATCTCCCACCACATGCCCACAAACTTTTGTGGCTTGATCCAACTCGTTTCTTTCAAGGCAGACGGCTCATTTAAATTCAAAATCAACTTCGAACTTAAAATTTCGGTAGCCTTATCGCTCACGATAATCGTGCGCCAGGGTGTGCGCGATGGATTTTCAAGGTAGGCTTTGTTGCCCACCGCATCGGGTACCAGGTGCGCAGTAAGCGTGAAAGTTTTTTTATCCAGCATCAGGTGCATGGCCGGGTACTTCAACAAGGCCGCTTCATGAATGTTGATGTACAGCCCATCGGCTGTCTTCATCATGAGTGGAGTTTGTACGGCATCAGGGCCAATCACCGCCTTCACGGCAATGTCGGGTTCTTTGTTCGCTGCGGCTACGGCATCAATCGCGCTGAGCGGAGTGGTGTTGTATAAATATTCATTGCTGTCATAATCTCCGGGAATCCAAAAAGTTTTATGGTCTCCGGACAAGGCAAATTGTGTTTGCTCTTCAGCGACAATCAAATATTTGGTGGCTTGCGCAGGAAACTCATACCGGAAACCAAGCCCATCATCAAACACGCGAAAGACCACCGTGAGCTGGAGCCCGGCTGGCGATTGATCCTTTAACGATAACCTCAACTCTTTATACTGGTTGCGGATGGTCCGCACTTCACCCCACACCGGAGTCCAGGTTTCTTCGAATGTGGTTGTGTCGGCACGGAGCAGTGTGAATTGGGTAAGGGTCGCTACCGGTTTGTTCAGCCGGAAGCCGAGACGGGAAGGAGCAATCACGCTTTTGCCTTTGTAGGTAAGGCTATACGTTAATGTTGTTGCATTCGAAACCTCCAACCGGATCAATCCGGTAGGAGAGGTGATTGAAAAGTTCTGGGCACCCGCGGTTTGAAATAGGAAGAAGACGAGTGCAACAAGAGGTGATCGTTGCATGGTATTCGGGAGTTATATTACCACCAGGGAAGCGGCAGTGTAATTTCATTAACGGATTCAACTACGAGGTCGGGTTTATAGGCGTAGCGGATCAGGTGTTCCTTCTTGGTAATGCCACTCAATACCAGAATGGTTTTATACCCCATCTGCACACCCCCGCGAATGTCGGTATCCATCGTGTCGCCTATAATAGTAGTCTCAGCGGTCTCAAGGCCCAAAGCCTTGCGGGCTCCGCGCATCATCACCGGGCCGGGCTTGCCCACCACAAACGATTTGATACCCGTAGCTTCTTCAATCATGGCTGTGGTGGAAGCAATGCCCAGATTATCCCACCCTTTTTTCTTGGGCGAAGGATCGCGGTTGGTGGTTACAAACTTGGCGCCTGCCAGAATCATATCCACCGCCCGTTGTACCATCTCCAGCGTAAAGTTGCGGCCCTCACCCAGCACCACAAAATCAGGATCGGTATTCACCAACGTAATTCCATTTTCATGCAACGAAGAAAGTAACCCACCTTCGCCTAACACATAGGCGGTACCATTCGGGATCTGGCTCGCCAGAAATTTTCCGGTGGCCATCGCACTGGTGTACACATGATTCTCCGTGACCTTAATGCCCAACCGCCCCAGTTTCCGTACAGCTTCGAGGCGCGTACGCTGGCTGTTGTTGGTCATAAACATAAAGGGAATATTCTCTTTCAACAGGCGCGCCACAAAGACATCCGCCCCGGGAATCATGGTGTCGCCACCATACACCACCCCATCCATATCAATCAGTAATCCCTGTGCCATACATTTCTTTTAGTTAAAGATACGATCTACGAATCTTAGTTAGGATGGACGGTGTAATTTAATTTTCGCTAACTTTATCCGGTGATGAAAGTATTCCCTTTTTCAAAAAATTTATTTTGGGATGTGGCTCCGGAATCGATTGAATTATCGAGACACAAAAAGTTCGTGATAGAGCGAGTCCTGCTCCGGGGGAATCTGGCTGACTTCAAACAATTGATTCAACTTTATACGAAGGACGAAATCCGGGATGCAATTCGAAAGTCGAAAGAACTGGATCTCAGGACGCAACATTTTTGTAGTTGGTATTTTGATATTCCTGCCGAAGAAATTCATGCTTCACCTTTCTACCGTTGAACCGGAGACACTAAAACTTGCTCAGGAGATATTTAAAGTTCCTTTTGTAGCGGAACAGTTTGCCTTAGCGGGAGGCACATCACTGGCGCTACAGATCGGGCACCGGTCCTCTATTGATCTCGATTTATTTTCACCGAGTCCATTCTATCGCAGGCAATATTCGTTCAAGACCTTTTCCTCTTCGTCTGATAAACGCACGGTAAGCATGATGCTTAAGTTGTATTACAAAGGTAATACATACTCGAGTTCTCGAACGGAATCGGACGGGTAAATTTTAAAGACGCAGCAACCGCCTAAACCAGGTACTCAAACAAGTTCTCGTTCTGATTGACGAGCGTATAGTTCAGATGGTGGCCATCCATCCGCTCGATCAGCAGCGCGAAATCTTCGCGCGACTTCACTTCAATGCCAATTAAGGCGGGGCCGGTTTCTTTGTTGTGCTTTTGAATAAACTCAAAACGTACAATATCATCGTTGGGGCCCAGGATGTGATTCACAAACTCTTTCAACGCTCCGGGACGCTGGGCAAAGCGCACAATAAAATAATGTTTTAATCCTTCGTACAGGAGCGACCGCTCTTTGATCTCCTGCATCCGGTCGATGTCGTTGTTGCCACCGCTCACAATACACACCACTTTCTTTCCTTTCAGGTGGTGCGCATATTGATCGAGGGCGGCAATCGAAAGGGCGCCTGCCGGCTCGGCAACAATCGCATCTTCATTATAGAGTTGCAAAATGGTAGAACTCACTTTTCCCTCCGGTACCAAAAGCATGTCGGTAATCAGATCTTTGCATAAGGCAAAAGTCAAGTCCCCCACCTTTTTTACGGAGGCGCCATCCACAAAGCGTTGGATGGTATCAAGCACCACCGGCTTGCCGGCTTTCAACGCTTCCTTCATAGAGGGCGCCCCGGTGGGTTCTACGCCAATGATTTTCGTGTGGGGCGAGTAGGTTTGAAAGTAGGTACCCAGCCCGGCACACAAGCCCCCGCCACCCACAGGCACAAATACAAAATCAATGTTCGATTGCTCCTCCAGAATTTCTTTGGCCACCGTTCCCTGACCTTCGATCACCTTCACATGATCAAATGGCGGGATGAAGATCATCTCCTTCTCCGAAGCAAATTGCAGGGCGTGCGCCTGGCATTCATCGAACGTATCGCCAATGAGTACAATTTCAATCGTGTCGCCACCAAACATCTTTACCTGGTTGATCTTTTGTTTGGGTGTAATGGCGGGCATGTAAATCACCCCGTGAATGTTCAACTCGCGGCAGGAGAAGGCAACCCCCTGGGCATGGTTGCCGGCACTCGCACACACCACCCCGCGCTGGCGTTGTTCTTCCGTCAGACTTTGAATCAAATTATAGGCACCCCGGATTTTGTACGAACGTACCACCTGCAAGTCTTCCCGCTTCAGGTAAACTTCAGCGCCAAACTTCTCCGACAGCTTGCGATGGTACTGCAACGGAGTTTTCAGCGCCACATGCTTCAGCACATAGGCAGCCTTGTTGGTGTCGATTTGGGAAGTAAGGGTCTTTATCATGTTTTTTCAGACGTTGTAGCAAGACCGAAGACATAAGATTTTTTTCTTAGGTCTAACGTCTTGCTACGGGTGTCTCTAATTTATCATCGAAGCTTCCACCTGTTGCTTCTCCGGGCGCAGTTTGCGCACGGCCGCACCGGCTTGCCACAATTCACTGTCGCGAACTTCTTTCAATTCCTCCGCCAGTTTCTCGCGGTAATCGGGTTTGCTGCAGGTGTCGATGGTGCGCTTGGCTTCGGCACCGCTGGCCACACTTTCATACAATTCTTTGAAGACCGGCAACGTAGCAGCCTTGAATTTCTTCTTCCAATCCAGCGCACCGCGTTGGGCCGTAGTCGAACAATTGGCGTACATCCAGTCCATTCCGTTTTCAGCCACCAGCGGCATCAACGATTGGGTCAGTTCTTCCACCGTTTCGTTGAAGGCTTCCGAAGGCGTATGTCCTTTCGACCGGAGTACTTCGTATTGTGCTTCAAAGATTCCGGCAATGGCGCCCATCAGGGTTCCGCGCTCACCGGTCAGATCGGAATACACTTCTTTCTTGAAGTCGGTTTGAAACAGGTAGCCGGAGCCCACACCGATGCCCAGCGCGATGGCTTTCTCGGTTGCTTTTCCGGTGGCATCCTGAAATACCGCATAGCTGGAGTTAATGCCCTTGCCCTGCAGGAATAATCTGCGCACCGATGTGCCCGATCCTTTCGGAGCAGCCAACACCACGTCAATATCTGCCGGAGGAATGATGCCGGTTTGTTCTTTGAACGTAATGCCAAAGCCGTGTGAGAAATAAAGTGTTTTGCCTTTGGTCAGAAACGGTTTGATGGTGGGCCATAGGGCAATCTGACCGGCATCCGAAAGCAAGAACTCAATCACCGTTCCGCGCTTGGCAGCTTCTTCAATATCAAACAAGGTCTCTCCGGGTACCCAGCCGTGTTCCACCGCTTTGTCCCACGTTTTCGATCCCTTGCGCTGGCCAACAATTACTTTAAAGCCGTTGTCGCGCAGGTTCAAGGCCTGGGCCGGACCTTGTACCCCGTATCCGATAATTGCAATGGTCTCATTCTTTAATACATCCAATGCTTTCTCCATCGGGAATTCTTCGCGGGTCACCACGTCTTCCCATACTCCTCCAAAATTGATCTTTGCCATTTCTTTTTGTATTTAGTAGTTAGTATATAGTAGTTAGTATGATGTTGAACCTTAAAACCTTTAAACTTTGAACTTTAAACTTTAAACTTTTTCAATCTACGTCTACAATCCGCTCACTCAACTCCAGATACTGATCGCTGCCCAGCGAATAGTTCGCATACTCCACCTCAATCAGTTTCTCCAGTTGATGTTTTACTTTTTCCATCAGGTCAGGCGTGGTGTGTAACAGCAACACGGCCCCGCCTTTGCGGAAATCATTTTCATTTTCGTGGGCCATCAACTTCTTAATCCGCACCCGCCTGCGATTCAACACATTCACAATCCGGTTCAGGATGGAGAAGTTGTTTTCGGCCAGTATTTCCAAGGTATAGTCCTGTTTCATGTTCTTGTTTACTTAGCAGTAAGACAATTTGTTTTTTTTATGTCTTGATACGTATGTCTCACCTCTATTTCGGTAGTTCCAAAATCACTTCCGCTACCCCGGCTCCGGCCGGCACCATGGGAAACACATTGTCTTCTTTTTCCACCACCACTTCCAGAAAATAGGAAGTAGGAGCGGCCAGCATCTTCTTTAGTGCAGCTTCCAGATCTTTTTGCTCGGTGACTTTCGCGGCCGGGATGCCGTACGCGTCCGCAATCTTCACAAAGTCCGGGTTCTGCATCTCCGTAAAGGAATAGCGCTTGCCATGAAACAACTGTTGCCACTGGCGTACCATGCCCAGGAAATTATTATTCAACACCAGAATTTTTACCGGGATCTTGTATTGCATGATGGTCCCCAACTCCTGGATCGTCATCTGGTATCCGCCATCACCAATCACAGCAATCACCGGCTTGTCAGGCGCAGCCACCTTGGCGCCCAGGGCAGCCGGCAAGGCAAAGCCCATCGTACCCGCACCACCCGAGGTGATGTTCGTGCGGGGATTTTTATATTGATAGTACCGCGAAGTCACCATCTGATGCTGGCCCACATCGGTAACCACCACCGCTTCACCCTGTGTTAATTGCGACAGCAGGTAGATGACCTCCGCCATTTTCAGGCTGGCCGTGTTGCGGATTTCCTTCTCCACCACTTTTTCAAATTCAAGGGCATTCAGCTTCCGGAAACTCGCTATCCATTCGGCATGGGCATTTTTTGTACAGTGGGCAACCAACGCTCTCAACGCCTCTTTGGCATCAGCATGAACGGCCACCGTGGGCTGAATGATTTTGTTAATCTCCGCCTTATCAATGTCGATGTGAATCACCTTGGCTTGTTTCGCATACTTGCTCACATTGCCGGTAACGCGATCATCAAAGCGCATGCCGATGGCAATCAGCACATCACACTCGTTCGTGTTGAGATTCGGTCCATAGTTGCCATGCATGCCCAGATACCCGACATAGTTCGGATGGTCACCCGGAATGGCACCCAACCCCAGCAACGTGCAGGCCACCGGGATTCCGGTTTTCTCTGTGAAAGCAATCAACTCCTGGGTGGCACCGGACAGCAGAATTCCTTGTCCTGCTAAAATATAAGGACGCTTGGCCTGGTTGATTAATGCTGCGGCTGCTTCCACCTGGGCAACTTGCAGTACCGGCTTCGGCTTGTACGTGCGCACCGCATGGCAGGCTTCATAGTCAAACTCTTCAATCAATTCATTCTGTGCATTCTTGGTAATGTCTACCAGCACCGGCCCGGGCCGGCCACTGCCCGCTATATAAAATGCTTTCGCGATGGCCGGGGCAATGTCTTTCGCTTCCGTTACCTGCACATTCCATTTGGTTACCGGCAACGTGGTATTGATTACATCGGTTTCCTGAAATGCATCGGTACCCAACAAGTGCGCAAACACCTGGCCCGTAATGCACACCACCGGGGTAGAGTCAATCAACGCATCGGCCAGGCCGGTAACAAGATTCGTTGCCCCTGGTCCGGAGGTGGCCAACACCACACCCGTTTTTCCCGACACGCGGGCATAGCCCTGCGCTGCATGAATGGCGCCTTGCTCGTGGCGCACTAATAAATGCGTGAGCTTCTCGGCATAGTGATACAAGGCATCGTATACCGGCATGATGGCCCCACCCGGATATCCGAAGATGTGCTCTACCTTCTCTGCCACCAGGCAGCGCAGCAACACTTCCGATCCGGAGATCGTTTGTTTTGTTAAAGCCTTCTTCTCCTCAGTCTTCGTCAGTAACGCATCCATCAGCAGCTGTTTTTACGTGTTGAGCATATTTATAGAGTACCCCGCTTTTTGCCCGTAAAGCCGGTGCTTTGTAGTGCGACTTCCGGATCGCAATCGTCTTTTCATCCACCAGCAGATTGATCTGATGCTTCTTCACATCAATTTCAATCCAGTCGCCATCTTCCACCAGCGAAAGCAACCCGCCATCAAAGGCTTCGGGGGTAATGTGACCGATCACAAAGCCGTGCGACCCGCCACTGAATCGACCATCGGTAATCAACGCCACACTCTTTCCCAATCCTGAACCCATGATCAAACTGGTGGGCTTCAACATCTCGGGCATGCCCGGTGCACCTTTCGGACCCACGTAGCGGATCACCACCACATCGCCTTCTTTAATGCGACCGGATTTTATTCCATCCACCAGTTCGAATTCGCCATTAAAAACCCGGGCCGTTCCTTTGAAACGTTCACCTTCCTTGCCGGTGATTTTGGCCACCGAACCTTGGGGCGCCAGGTTGCCATACAGTATTTGCAGGTGCCCGGTCTTCTTGATGGGCCGTTCGAAGGGCACGATCACATCTTGCTTTTCAAAGTCAAGGTCCCGGGCGTGAGCTACATTATCTGCGATTGTTTTTCCGGTTACGGTCAGGCATTCGCCATGCAGATAACCATGCTTTAATAAGTACTTCATCACCGCAGGCACTCCGCCAATCTTGTGCACGGCTTCCATCAGGTATTTGCCGCTGGGCTTTAAGTCGGCAATCAACGGGGTCTTATCGGAGATGCGTTGAAAATCTTCCTGCGTGATTTTTACACCCACACTCTTCGCCATGGCAATCAAATGCAACACGGCATTGGTAGAGCCGCCCAGCACCATCACGATGGTGATCGCATTCTCAAACGCTTTCAACGTCATAATGTCGCGCGGCTTGATGTCTTTTTCCAATAAGTGACGGATGGCTTTTCCGGCTTCCGCACACTCGGCTGATTTCTCTTTGCTCAGCGCGGGGTTGGAGGAAGAGTAGGGCAACGACATGCCCAGCGCTTCAATGGCCGAAGCCATCGTGTTAGCCGTATACATGCCGCCACAGGCACCGGCACCCGGGCACGAATTCTGAATGATGCCTTTGTAATCTTCTTCCGACAATTTGCCCTGGATCTTTTCGCCCAACGCTTCGAAGGAAGAGATGATGTTCAGCTCACGCCCTTTGTAATGCCCTCCGGCAATGGTGCCGCCATACACCATGATGGCCGGGCGGTTGAGCCGGCCCATCGCGATCAGTGAGCCCGGCATGTTTTTATCGCACCCCACTACGGCAATCAACCCATCATAATATTGTGCACCACAGACGGTTTCAATCGAGTCGGCAATCACTTCGCGGCTCACCAACGAGTAGCGCATGCCTTCCGTACCGTTGCTGATGCCATCGCTCACGCCAATCGTGTGGAAGATGAGCCCCACCAGCTCCTGATCCCACACGGCTTGCTTCACTTCGCTTGCCAATGCATTCAGGTGCATGTTGCAGGTGTTGCCGTCAAAGCCGGTGCTCACAATGCCCACCTGTGCTTTCTTCAAATCGTGCTCCGTCAACCCAATGCCATACAACATCGCCTGCGAAGCGGGCAACGTGGGGTCCTGAGTAATGGTCTTGCTATATTTATTAAGTTCCATTCTGGTTGCTAGTAGCGGGTTACTGGTTACTGACTTGCGAGCAGCGAGTAACCAGAAACCAGCAACTGATTTTAAACAATCACATACGAATAACTCTTGTCCAACACAATGCACTTGTAGGCCTCTTGTACAACGGCACCCATCGATTGCTTCCAGGGCTTGCTGAACTTCTGACCTTCGATGGATTCGAGCCCGATCACTTCGGCAGCGGTGCCGCAGAAGAAAGCGCTGTCGGCTTCAAACAACTCTTCGGGCCGGAAAAACTTTTCTACTACGGGCAGGTCCATCTCGCGGCAAATCTCCAACACCGTTTGGCGCGTGATGCCGGGCAGGATGTTGCCGAGCGGAGGCGTATACAACACTCCGTCTTTCTCAAAAAAGAAATTGGCTCCGGGCCCTTCCGCCACGAAGCCATTCATATCCAACATCAGGGCTTCATCAAAGCCGCGTTGCTTCGCTTCATTGGTTGCCAGGATCGAGTTTACATAGTGACCTGTTACCTTGGCTTCCACTTTTACCGATTTCGGGTTGGGTCGTTGGTAGGAGGAGATGCACACCTTCACCAACTGATCGCCCAGGTACTTGCCCCATTCCCAGGCCGCGATCATCAGCGATACACCCTTCGGTGCCGACAGCGTCATGTTGGGTGCGCAGTACACCAACGGCCGCAGGTACGCATCCTTCAGATTATTTTTTTCCAACACCTGGTACGAGAGCTGCGTCAGTTCTTCCGCAGCGTAATCAAACGGAATTCCCACCAGCGCGCAGCTGCGCTTCAACCGCTCGTAGTGCTCGTGGGCTTTGAAGATTTTTACACCGTGCACGGTTTGATAGGAGCGGATGCCCTCAAAGGTTCCATACCCGTAGTGCAGGGTCTGACTGTACAAATCGGTGGCGGCATCTTTTGCCTTTACAAATTTTCCATCCAGAAACAAGATCGTGGTGTCGGTGTAATACATGGGTTGAAACAATCGTTAGTTTGCGGTTCCTGCTATAAAACAAAACCGTCCCGCTGTTGGCGGGACGGTTGACATGACTCTATATAATATCGTCACCGCCCCGGTTTTCGGAGAATGACGTTGAGCACCAACACCCGGAACATCATCCGTGTGCTATTGCTGGTTATAATTTCAAGTTGTTGATTCATTTTGTTGTGCCGGACTACAAGATTGAAAAATTTTATTATGACATTCAATCAAACCGGAATAAAAAGTTTCAAAAAATGACTATAACGAATGTTAGGTGGGAATCTCAGATCTAACTTTATGCTCAGAAGTTGTGCATAAAGTATAACTATTTGCACAGAAAAAATGCAATTAGTTAACTCGCCAGATACTCCACGATGCCATCGCGGATGGCCGTAAAGGTGTTGATCAGAATTTCTTCGTCCTCTTCCAGCAACGTAACCCGGAAGCCCTGCAGCTCCGAACAGAACGAAGAGATGGGCACCACACAAACGCCTTTCGCGCCCAACAGATAATACACGAAGCGCTTGTCGTGCGGAATGTCCTGCCGCACCCAGTCTTCTACCAACGCCCGCACGCGCGCATCGGCAATCTGAATTTTTTGTCCCGGCTTCAACGTACCCGCGCGAAAGATGATCGTGTTGTAAAACGCGCCAAAGGTTTCGTTGAACGTTAGCTGCGGCACCGTATGCAAAATATCGGCAATGATCTTGCTGCGCTTGCCGATGTTGCGGTTCGTTTCATCGCGGTAGGTTTTGAAGCGCGCATCACCCAGAATTTTCGGAATCGCCAGCTGCGGCAACTTGGTGCTGCACACTTCAATCATCTTGGCGTTGTCCAGCGCCTGGCAGAAGCGGTTGAAGTCAGCATCTTTGTCGCGGTTGTAATATTCCATCCACCCGCAGCGCGCCCCCGGCCACGGCAACTCTTTCGAGATGCCCTTCATCGAGATGCCCGGCACTTCGCCAATCACTTCGGCCAGCGACCAGGCCCGCGTCCCGTTGTAGGTGATGTTGATGTAAATCTCATCCGCCACCAGAAACAACTTAAACTCTTTGGCAATCTCAACGATGCGCTGCAGCGTTTCCTTCGGGTATACCATGCCCGTGGGGTTGTCGGGGTTGATGATCAGGATGCCGACAATGTTGGGGTTGTACTTCACCTTATTATATAAGTCCTCCAGGTCCGGATACCATTTGTTGTTGGGGTCCAGCGTGTAGGTGAGGGGCTCATGACCGGCATGGGCCGCTTCGGCACTCGAGTGGGTGGAGTAGGCAGGCGAAGGCCCGATCACCCGCGAGGTGGGCGTGATGTATTGATACACTTTGCCGATGGCATCGCCCAGGCCGTTGAAGAAACAAATATCGTCTGGAGTAATCTGCACGCCCCCCAGTTGGTTGGTGTGGGCTGCCAGAAATTTGCGCGTCTCTAAAATTCCTTTACTCGGACAATAACTGTAGGCTTCGTTCTGCAATGCCAGGTCGGCAATGATCTGCCGGATCCACTCCGGCAACTTGTGATTTTTCTGAATCGGGTCGCCAATGTTTTCCCAATAGATCTCCTGGCCCAGGTTCCGGATCTGCTCCGCCTTCTTTACAATCTCGCGGATTTCATAACTGAGTTCCTTCGCCCCTTCACTGAGTAATTGCTGTCGCATGGATGCAAATAACAGAATTTCGAGGTAGAAGTTAAAAGTTCAAAGTTGAAAGTTGAAAGTTGAAAGTTGAAAGCTTAAAGCGGAAAGCATAAAGTAAAAGCAATAAAGAAACTGTCACGCTTCGAGAGCCTCAGCATGACAGTTTCTTTAATTCTTTAGCTTTCAGCTTTAAGCTTTTAATCTTTCCCTGCACACCTTCTTCAATTTCATCGTTCATTAATAAGATCGGAGGTGCTGCCGGTAATCTCCCAGTTCGCCAGGGCCATCGGTATGCAGTCGCTGGCATTAAGGGCATCAAAAAAATCCTTCAGTAGGAACGGCTCGCTTTTGGTTTCCTTCAGCCGCGCGTAGTCGGCCAGGGCGCGCTCCAGCAAATATTTTCCCGTGATGTAGCTGGTGCCGTAGCCCGGCTGGCGCATATACAGATGCTGTTCAAACACCATCAGCTCTTTTTCTACTTTCATCCAGCCACGCGGGGTATAGTCGGTATGGATTTTTCCGGCCTCTTCCATGGTCGTTTCGTTGGCCTGCGCATATAATGAGCCCAGGCCTCGGGCGGCCCGTTGGGCAATCATGATGTACACAATTTCTTTCACGCGCGGGTCGTCATCATACAATCCGGCCTGCATAAACATTTCTTCCACGGCTGTGGCTGTACCTTCATTGCGGGTATCGAAAATATTGTAGAGCAGCGGGCCTTTGCGCAGTTCACTGGCATGCGGCTCGCGATCCATACGGGCCAGTTCAAACCAATGGTAGAAGTGTGAGTACAGCGGGCGCGGATCATAGTGCATGGTGATCGCGAAGAAATTACGCGTGTCAGCCGGTACAAAACTGCCGAGGTGCGCGCGCAAAGCCGGTTCGAAATATTCTTTCACGGTAACAATGTCATCCTTCTCCAGAAAGGTGAGCAGGCTGCGGGCCGAGCGCTCCGCCAGTGCAGTAAAGGCTTCCGGTGTATCGACAGCCGGAAGCGGTGGTAACTTGCGGTTTCGGTGTTCTTCCAGTTTCAGCGCGGTCCAGGCCCGGGCCAGCTCCCGTTTTAATAGCAGCACTTCATCGTCCCAGGTTAAGGGCAGCAGGTGCACATGTTGCTGATACCACGTATAGTTTTCTTTTCCGATGCCGGAAGGACCGGTCTTCTTAGAGGCTTCTTTCTCCAGCCAGTCGGCAAAACGGGCCGTAGCCTGCGTAGCCGATTGAATGGCAGCAATCAGATCCGGGAGTTCCGCCACCCCAGGCTGTTGAAGCATGTCCTGAAGATCGTTTACTTGTGCGCGGATGTCGCGAATCCCCGCTAGCCAAAGTTCTTTCGCGTTGCCGGTAAGGTTCTGTTGTGCCTGTTCATAGAAGGGAGTAATGGCTTGCAGCTGCCGGATCAGAGTTGCTTGATCAGGTTGCGAGAGCGGAAACGTGTACTGCCAGAGTTCAATGATGCCGTGGTTGACAGGTCCTTCGTGTGCCGGCACATCACTGCGGTCGGTCCACAGAACTTTATAGAAGGCGGGGTCGCGCACCCACGGTTGCAATACCCGGTGGTTAAAATCGAAACCATTCATCTCGGCCCATACCAGCATCCAATCCACGCGGTGGGGTACCGGCCAATGAGTTGTGTCGATGGCCAGCAACCGGGCCTGTATGTTTTTGAACTGCGGCATGCGTTGCGTGAAGGTGGCTGTGGAATAATCGGGGGCACCAGTAAGCAGCGGTGGATTTTCAAAGGTGCGCCATTCCTTAAACAGGGTAACGAGGCTGGCATAGTCAGAGGCGGTTTCGACTCTTGATAATTCCGGTTTAGGCTGGCAACCCATGATGGTAACCAGGAGCCACGCAAGCAACAGGGATCGGGTCATAGCAGGTAATTTCAGGAACAGAAAGGTAGTACTCTGCTTCCGGATTTTGATACCGATAGAAACATGGAATTGCAGATTATTTTTTGCGTCATTGTCTTTGGTATGAAGAAAATTCTTTTGCTCGCGTTGTTGCTGAACCAATCCAATAAGAAGCGGGGATAACAGTTTTCGCTCGGGGATCAAACAAAAAAGCAACAGCAATCCAGAGCAGCGTTGGTTTGAGGGCGGAAGCGAAGGATCCCCCAATAAGAAACCAGATAACGTGCTTCGACCGAGGGGATTCTTCGCTCCATTCCGTTTCTTTCTTCAACAATTCCTTACTAGTAAAGAACCTTTTCATCCACCAAGCGCAGCCACGATCCGCTCTGAATTGCTTTCAATATTTTTAGTAGACTCCGAAAAAAAGCAACCGCAATCCAGAGCAGCGGAGCAAGTGGGTTGGGGCGAAGGATCCCCCATAAAGAAGAGAGATAACGTGCTTCGCTCAAGGGGATTCTCCGCCAGTAGTCGGACCAGCTGCTCCATTCCGTTTCTTTCTTCAACAATCCCTTACTCATAAAGAACCCTTTCATCCACCAAGCGCAGCCACGATCCGCTCTGAATTGCTTTCAATTATTATTGTTATAAAAAGCAACCGCAATCCAGTCCAAGGGACTCCTTTGGAGAGCTTGGGTGGGGCTGAGCGGAGCGGGCGAAGGATCCCCCAATAAGAAGCGGGATAACAGTCTTCGCTCAAGGGGATTCTTCTCTGCCAGCTGGCGGAGAAGAATTGCTTTCAATATTTTGAGTAGACTCAAGCTTTAAGCTTAAAAGCTTTAAGCTTTCCGCTTTAAACTTTAAACTTTCTACTTTAAACTTTCCCTCACAACTTAACTATCCCTCTCCTCACTGCCTCCAGCGCCAGCCCCGTACGACTGCCCACATTGAACTTCTCAAACAAACTCTCGCGATAGCCATCCACCGTGCGTTCACTCACTTTCATGCGCCCGGCAATCTGCCGGTAGGTAAGGTCGCTGCAGGCCCACTGCAAAAACTCGCGCTCTTTGTCCGTGAGCGTAGCCGCCACCGGGTTCAGCATCAGCGTGGCCAGGTTGTTTTGTTTCAGGTCGGAGTTATAGTAGTTCTTGTGATACACTTCCGTCAGCGCCTGCTCCAGCACCTCAGGGGTGATGTCTTTTAATAAATACGAACAACAGCCGGCCCGGATCATCTCCAGCACAATCGTCTCCTGGTCATTCATCGACAACGCCACCAGCTTCATGGCCGGATACTGCTGCCGCAACCACCGCGCGGTGTCGCGCCCATTCAGCACCGGCATCTCCACATCCAGCAACATGATCTGGGGGATCACCGTTTGCCCATTCAGTTTCTCTTGTAAATCTTTTCCATTTTCAGCATCCACCACCACCTCAAAGCCCACAAAGCTCTGCACCATCATCGACAGCGCTTTGCGAAACAGGTGATGATCATCCACAAGGCCTACCGCAATCTTCATGGTCATCCGGTTATGGGGATCTGAATCAGTACGACTGTGCCGGGGTGGCCGGCCTTCCATTGCACGGTGCCCCCCAACAGGGCCGTGCGCAACTTGATGTTGGTGATGCCAAACCCCTGCCGGGCCGGGTCCTGGAGGTCAAACCCTTTGCCATCATCGGTGATGTCAATGTGCAGGTGGCCATTCACCATTCGTAAAGTGATATGGATATGGCTCGGCTCGCCATGCTTCAATGCATTTTGAAAGGCTTCCTGTACGATGCGATACAGCACCAGTTGCCGGTCTTTGGGCATCGTCAGCGGAACCTGCTCCACCGTCATGCGGATTTTGTTCGAGGCGTTGATGCGCTTCACTTCCGCTTCCAGGTTTTCCGTGAAGCTGAACTGCTCCAGCCACTCGTTGTTCAGCGACTTGCTCAGGCTGCGCAGCTCCTGGATGGCCAATGCCAACGTGTCGGCAGCCGTTTGCAGCGTGTCGGGTTGAGGCGCGCGTTGGGCCACCCCGATCAGCAACTTGCTGCTGTTCAGCAGCTGGCCGATGTTGTCGTGAATTTCCCGGCTTACCGTGTTGAGTGTGTACTCCTGCGTTTCGATGCGCGTCTTCAACAACTCTTCGCTGTACTGGTTCTGCAATTGCTGCTTTTCAAACTGGTACCGCAGTTGCCGTTTCTGGTACACGAGCAGCAACGATATAATGCCCACCGCCACCAGCAACAGAAAGACGCTGGCTATGACGATGATGTAAATTTCCTGCGCGAGATCCATGCGGTGCCGTAAGCAGTAATGAGGCCTCCTAAAAATAAGATAACATTATGTACGATCCACAGGTATGTAAGAATTATACCGATTTCATTCGCGTTGTCAGCGGCCAGCATCTTGTACGTAAAGTAGTTGTACGTTAAAAAGATGGCAAAGCTGCCCAGGTGATAAAACAACAACACACAGCTGAACCAGAACTCAAAATTCATCGACAACCGCTCGGTAATGTTTTGCAACAACTGAAGCAAATGCAGGAAAATCAGAATTACGATGCCCAGCGATACGAGCGTATACCCGATGCTGTCGAAGTAGGGCTGGTGGCCCACCACCGAGTTCATTATATAATAGAGTGCGGTGCCCGCACTTACCCCCGCGGCAATCACTTTCTTCCAGGGGCGCTGCATCAGCAAAAAATAATACCCGCCTACAAACACCCCCGTGAGCAGGTACAGCATGTTGTAGAAGTGGGTGTTTACTTCCTGCGATTTGAAGCCGATGGACACGCGGGCCATCAGGGCCGTGGCTAGTCCGTAATACACGCACAGCCACACGATGGGTCGTCTGCGATCTACCTTGCGCGCATAATACAACAGCGCCCCAAAGTACAAACCAAAGGCAACGGGCTCCAGGTACGTTGAAAAGTAGATTTTCACTGCTCTCCACACGGGGGCCGGGGGCACCCTTCAATTTCAAACTGGGTGGCTTGCGAACTTCCTTGCGGTCCACGGGCAATGATCTTCAACGCTCCGCGCTTCTCCGTGCCCACCAGCACTTCTTCAATACTCACCACACACACTACCTGGCCGGGCTTCGTGTCCAGCAGCCGCTGCATGTCTGCCGGGTTGAAAAAAAAGGTAAAGGCTTCAACAGTCATAAGGGGTTTTGGTTGATCCGGTTCAAAGATCACCATTTCCCCGGGCTTTGGGTACGGGAAAAATCCCAACCCGCAGGGGAAATTTCCCGGACTGGAACCGGGGAAATTCCCGTTGTACACCCAGCCGCGGTACAGCACCTTCGGGTATGAAAAAACTTCCTGTGGTTACTGAGGCGGTGGACAAGGGCGTGTCCATGGCGCTCGTCATCGATGTGCTGCGCGCCAGCCGCGAGCTCTACTATTTTTCAAAGGTGCTGTACCTGCAAGATGATACCGACCGGCACCAGCTCGCACACCTGCTTACGCAGATTGGCGGGATGGTGAAAACCTTATACGGGTCGTTGGTGGATGGCCACCTGCCCATGAACCTTACCCTTCGGCTGGAGCAACTCGGCTACGAACTGGACTACCGGCTCGAGCCGGTGCTGGGCCGCATGCGCGCACAAACGCTGGCCGACAAATTCAATCAATCCCACCGCGTGCGCCTGCTGCATCGCGAACTGGAAAGCGGCATGCTCGATGTGCGCGAGCTGGTGCTGCTCGATGAAGCCGCCAATCATTTATTGGAAACCGCCAACCGCCTGCGGGCCGAAGCGCTATGATCCACGACATCTGGCACATCGGGCAGGCCGTGCGCAAAGCGGTAACAGAACTACACCAACGCAACACGATCGACCGCTTCCGGCTCGCCAACCTGCTTGAACACCTGGGCCATGTGCTGCTGCACACGCACGACCAACTAAACGCGGGCCTCGACCCGCATCCGGAAGACCGCATTCAATTATTAAGTGAAGAAGTGTATTTCAAGCTGGCGGTACTGGTAACGGAAACACCCGCCATGGCCCACGACCACCTGCTGCGCATGGGCCAGGGCCCCCTGCGCCTCACCACCGACCCGCACGCGCTGCACCTGCTGCGCGAAGCCGCTCATGATTTTATTGAAAGCTCGAAGGAATTGCGGGGAAGTTAAAAGTTGAAAGTTTAAAGTAGAAAGCTAAAAAGCTGAAAGGGATGGAATCAGAAAATTGTCAATTATCAATTGTCAATTCTCAACGAATGCAGTGTGTATGTAAGACTTGTGTAATAAAAGGGAATTAAACTAACGCAAAAAAATTTGTGCCTGAAAATCCTTTTAGGGTAAGATAAAAGATCGGTAAATTCATTAACCCCAAAATCGAAGCATAACCACCGAATCATTCATCAACAAACTCCAGTCATATGTCATTCATCCTCATCAAAGGTACGTTTCACATCCTGGGCAAGGAACCGGATGGAGACTCGGTTCGCTTTAAAGCAAACAACAAAGCACACTGGAAAAAGCTGACCACCGAAGACGGCAAGCCGGTAACCAAAGACATTACCAGCAAAGCAGACGGCACCGTACAACTGCGCATCGAATCGATCGATGCACTGGAAACACACTACAAAGGCAAGAACCAACCCATGCGCCTGGCAAAACCGGCAACGATGAAAATCCTTTCGTTGTTGGGATTCAGAAATGTGCAACTGGGACCTTCCGGTAAAAAGGTGGTGGCCGTAGATAACGATGGCGTGCCCGGCTACATCCTCACGCGGTACATCGACAACCCGCTCTACAGCCGGCCCGTGGCTTTTGTGTTCGCGGGCAGCAGCAGTTTACCGGATGGCAAGGACAACGTATTTCTCGATGTGCCCCTGCTGCGCAAGAGCATCAATTATAAAATGATGCAGTCGGGCCTGGTCTATCCGGTGTATTACAATACGTTGTTTTACGATTTGCGCAATGCGTTTACCAATGCCCTGCAGGGGGCCCGGCAAAAGCGCGAACACCTGTGGCACCGGCAACAAGGCGACTCTACCAACACCGGGTTCAAAGCGATTAAGATTGTGGACCTGGAGGACAAGGAAATTGTGTTTCCGAAACTGTTTCGCAGGCTGGCCGATTTTCACAGCGACAAGAAAATCACCTACACCAAATCGTTGAAGAATTTCAAGGACAAGTATTTACCGCCCAAAGGCGATGTGGTGGAGATCATGCCGATTAACCATACCACCGATGCCCTCGATTACCTGATTGACGTGGTCAACGCCAGCACGCTGCGATTGAAGTACAAACCGGAAGAACTCAAGTTCTTCCAGCCACGGCCGAAAAAGTAAAACACTTTCCATCATGAATCGATTCCCAAACGAGTTTGAAGACCTGCTTACCAGGAAGGGACGTAAAATACTCAGGCATGGTTTACCGGAATCACCATTTACAAACAAGCGCAAAACACCGGTAGTGGTGATTGATGGGATCATCAATGAACGCCTGGCGCAGGATTGCATGAAACTCCTGAATCAGCATTTCAGTGCGCATCTTAAAACAATCGCAGGGCCCATAGATAAAGACGAGTTGCGCAACATGAAGGAGAATTATTCCGAGAAATTGGCCAAGACGCTGCGTATGCAAACACTGGAGATTGGCGGTCGCAGATCCAACTCCTTTCAGATAGCCACGCAATGCGGATTGATCCAGATGCTGAATTCGTCATCGCTAAAAGCCTTTGGCGAAGCTGTAACCGGAAGCACGTTTGGCACCCCGGAGAATAATCAAATCATCCTGTACCGCCATGAAGATTATGTGAGTCCGCACAACGACCACCACCCCGAGAACCGGAAGTACGAAAGGGGTATTATGACATGCACCTCATGTTTTCTAACCGCCACGTAGCGCATCAGTATTTGATTTACGAAAATCAGGGATTTCTAAACGGTGTGGCAGACATTGCGGGAACCGCAGCAATGGCTATTTATCGCCTGCCCTTTTGGCATTATACTACGCCTCTGATTGCAAAGCGAGGACAGGAACGAACAGCCATGCGCTGGCTGCTTCTCCGCTCATTTCAAATGAACAATAAACATCTCGGCAATGGCAAATACAACAAAAAATGAAATCCTGATTCAATACTGGGATAAGTCCGTATCAACATTAGCGACCCGGGCCGTCAATAAAATTTCGGAGCCCCAACAGGAACGCCACCGACTATACGCATTACTGGCCATGGCCGCCACCCACTATTTTTGGAATGGCGACAAGCGCGGGAAGAATGGCCGCTACCCGATGAACGTACCAGTAACAGCCAATAGCTCAAAATACCTGAAGGGAGATTACCTGGGACACAACATCCTGGCGCTGGCGGTCGATTTTGATGGTCACATCATCGACTTTGAAATGAACCATAACCTGATCTATAACAGTTCGGCTGAGCATGCCGAAGCCCGCCTCATTAAAAGAATTTTTAGTCTTGCTTCGTTGGCCGACACCTGGAAATTTGAAGTCTCCGGACACGACCAAAATGATTACAACACCTTTCGCGATGTCAGCATATACACCACCCTGGAATCCTGCTCGCAGTGTTCCGGGGTCATGGCCCTCGCTCAGGTAAAAGAGGTAATCTACCTGCAAACAGACAACGGCATGTATTTGATTGGAAATATATTAAGAAACTTAACGCAAGGCACCAAACTGCAGGCGCCCAACCCGATTGACGGTACTGAAATCAGCCTTCCTTATTTTTCGCAATTGAATGAGGCCTTTGATGCATTCTGTAAAACGGTTTCCGAATCAAAACCGTTCTTTATTCCCACTGATCCGAACGAGAAGGTGGATGCTTCCAAATCCGTTACCTCGTTTCTCTGTACAGAAAGTGCTTACCGGATCTTCGAAGCCGCAAAAGAAGAGCTCGGGAATTACCTCTCCGGAAAAACACCGCTTCGGTTTCCGGACTATCAGCCAAGCCGCAGCGTAACCAACTTGCACGGTAAGTCCATCACTACCGAATCGACCATGACCAACAAAGCGGTAATAAAGGAAATCGCTTCTTTCTATTCCTACATTCAAATTAATGGCAGACGGGCAACCCCACACCGATAAACAAAATTCACCATGTCCCTCAAAACCTACCTCACCACCCTCGCCACCGAGCGCAGCCCGGTGCCCGAGGTCATCTCGTTCCGCGCCACGCGCCAGGCCATTGGGTGGTTCGGCATGCTGCTGCCCTTGGCGCTCTCGTTCGGCAACTGGCTGTTGGGCAACTGTTGCGTGCTGCAGCCCTCCATCAGCCACTACTATTATACCAACATGCGCGAGCTGTTCGTAGGCACACTGTGTGCGGTGGCGTTGTTCCTGTTTACCTACAAAGGCCACAGCAAGCTGGACAGCTATGCCGCCAACGCAGCCGGGTTGTTTTGCCTGGGCATTGCCCTCTTTCCCACCGAGCTTGCGACTATTTCCTGCCAGGCACCGGTAGTCAGCATCTTTGCGATCGACTGGCAATGGATCCTGCACTACATTAGTGCGGCCTTGTTCTTTTTGGTGTTGGCTTATATGAGCGGCTTTTTGTTTACCAAAAGCAACCTGCCGCCTGCGCAACAACCACTACGCAAGCGCCAACGCAACCGCCTCTATAAAGCCTGTGCGGCCATCATGGTAGGGTGTATTGTTGGGATCGGTGTGAACCACCTCTTTTTTGATCCGCAGCCCGAAAGCACGCTAACCTTCTGGCTCGAAGCATTGGCCCTCGTGGCCTTTGGCGTGAGTTGGTTAACGAAGGGGGAGGCGATGTTGGCGGATTGAGAAATAATTTCTTGGGATCACAGATTGTGACCTTAAAAAAATGAGACATGAAAGAATTATCCATACTAACCACACCTGATTTCATCGCCACAAGAATTCTGTTTCTGCGAGGCGAAAAAGTGCTGCTGGATGCTGATTTAGCCTTGCTATACGGTGTTGAAACCAAAGTCTTGAAGCAAGCGGTCAGAAGAAATATCGACCGTTTTCCTGAAGATTTTCTTTTTGAATTATCAACCGAAGAGTGGAATTCTCTAAGGTCACAAATTGTGACCTTAGAGAAAGGAAGAGGTAAATATTCCAAATACCCACCCTTCGCCTTCACCGAGCAAGGCGTGGCCATGCTCAGCGGTATTCTCAACAGCCCCCGTGCTGTGGAAACCAACATTGCTATTATGCCTGCCTGCCGGTAGGCAGGAGAACCTTTGTAGCCCTGCGCAAGCTTATGGAAACCAATAAAGACCTGGCTGCTAAAATCCGGCAGTTGGAAAAGAAATACGATCAGCGTTTTAAGTTGGTATTCGATGCCATTCAAAAACTGATCCGACAGGAAAAGGAAGCCCGACCCATTGGCTTTGAGATCGGGAAGAAGAAATGAGCGGTGGAGTTTTCGGTGAAGGGCCCCTTCCGTTGTGGCGGAAAGTTGCTTTTGCGAAATTGCTCAGGAACAAAAAAGAAGAGTTAAATGAACCAAAACGAAATAGCCGCATTAACCGACCAGGAATTGCTGGACGCAGCAAAAAAAAATGAAACCCACGCCCATCGTAGATGCCTTTTTTATTGGCTTCCTGGTGGGCATCGTCATTTTTAGCGTGGTGGTAAACCGGTGGGGGTTTCTCACCTTGATACCGTTGGTGTTAATGTATTGGTTATTGAAAAAGCCAAAGCACTATGAGGCGCTTAACAAGGAATTGAAAAAGCGTGGGTTGCAATAGAACCTTGCCCCGGGCCAAAAGGCGCAGTTTGTGAATGCCCAGATTAGAAGTTTTCGGTGAGGGTCCCTTACCTTCTGGTTCGAAGCGCTGGCCCTCGTAGCCTTTGGCGTAAGTTGGTTAACGAAGGGGGAAGCGATGTTGGCGGATTGAGGGCGTAATTCTTGAGGTCGCAAATTCAGACAATCTGAAGCAGCCCTTCGAGAAGTCAATTGAGTTGCACGAACCTTAAGAAGGGCAGCACTGAAATTTTACGGAAAGTAAAATAAGAATTCTGTTATGTTACTTTTATTAGCTAAAGTAAAATAACGAAAAAAGTATGTTACTTTAGTAAAATGATTGAATTAGAGCAGTTTAAGGCCGGCCAATACGAAAAAAGCCCTGCCGGGTATCAATACTTCGTTCCCAATCGCGTAAACGAAGCCTGGATATGGAACAACCCGCTAATTAACAACCTACTTGAAAAAGCAGCCATTAAACTGGGCGAGCTTAACTCCTATGCCAGGTTGGTGCCAAACATAGACTTGTTCATTCAACTGCACGTAACCAAAGAGGCGGTTATTTCAAGCCGTATTGAAGGCACACAAACACGAATTGATGAGGCACTCTTAAATGAAACAGATATTGCCCCTGAAAGGCGTGATGACTGGAAAGAAGTGCAGAACTACATCAAAGCACTTAACAAGGCCATTAAGGAATTAGAAAAACTGCCCATCTCTTCGCGACTCATACGCCACACACATAAAATACTGTTGAGCAGTGTTCGTGGTGAACACAAACAGCCAGGTGAATTCCGAACGAGCCAGAATTGGATTGGAGGAACAAGTCCTGCTGATGCAAAATTTGTACCCCCTCACTATCAATATGTAAATGAATTGATGGGTGATTTGGAAAACTTCATTCATAATGAGGAAGCCAATGTGCCGGCACTCATACGCATGGCCATAGCACATTATCAATTCGAAACCATACACCCCTTCCTGGATGGTAACGGACGTATAGGTCGCCTGTTAATTACACTATTTCTGGTGGACCAGAAAATAGTGACCAAGCCACTGTTGTACCTCTCCACCTATTTCGAAAACAATAAAGGGCTGTATTACGACAACCTCACCTTTGTGCGTACAAAGGACGACATGACCCAATGGATAAAATACTTTCTCTTGGGTGTAGCCGAAACAGCCCAGCATACAACCGAAACATTGCAAAAAGTATTATCACTCAAAGAAAAATTAGAAACTAAGATTTACACCACCTTTGGCCGCAGGAGCAACAGTGCCATTACATTACTTAGTCATTTATTTAAACACCCGATTGTTGATGTCCGCGAAGTTCAGAAAACCGCTAAAGTAAGTTACAAGGCAGCCAATGATTTGGTAAATGATTTTGTGGAGGCGAAGATACTGAAGGAAACTACCGGCCAAAGCCGCAATCGGTTATTCTCGTTTGATACGTACCTGGAGTTGTTTATTAAAAATAGAAGCTAATGCCGCAGTAATACGGCAACTGAAATACAACCGGGAAATCTGCGCAAACTCCGTACTAAATCGCAGAGTCCCGAAGCGGAGACTCTGCGCGGAACAGCACGCCCGCTCGCGCGCCTTTGAACGGATTGCCGACAAGTACATTGCCTGCATCCAAAATGCCCCGGGCCCAAAGGCACAGTTTGTGAATGCCCAGAGTAAAAGTTTTCGGTGCAGGTCCCTTCCGTTGTGGCGGAAAGTTGCTTTTGCGAAATTGCTCAGGAACAAAAAAGAATAGTTAAATGAACCAGAATGAACTAGCCGCATTAACCGACCAGGAGTTACAGGATGCAGCAAAAAAAATGAAACCCACGCCCATCGTAGATGCCTTTTTTATTGGCTTTCTGGTGGGCATTGTAATATTTAGCGTGGCGGTAAACCAGTGGGGGTTCCTCACCTTGATACCGTTGGTGCTAATTTACCGGTTATTGAAAAAACCGAAGCACTATGAGGCGCTGAATGATGAATTGAAGAAACGTGGGTTAAGCTAAGGCATTTAACGAGGTGGGGAGGCGATGTTGACGGATTGAAAATGAAATAGCCGAAAGAGTTTAGAGAGCTCGGTGATTGCTGGTCAGCTGATCGTGACTTACTTCTTTAAAATATCCAGAAGGGCTACGTTCAAATACAACTTCTCCTTGCCTAATTCAACACTCTTCAAAAATCCTTTTTCTTCCAACGAAGCAAGGTAGGTGCCGGCTGTTTTTACTTTCACAATTCCTGCTTCTACTAAAAACTGTCGCTTCGAATACGGCCGTTGAAACAATACTTCTACCAAATCTTTTGAATAGATGTTCGGTAACTCTTGTTTGATCGCTTCACTCATGGCAGTCATGGCAACTTTTATTTCTTCAATCTTATGCAAGGTGAGCTTGCTTGTTTCTTCTACAGCATGGATCATATACAAGATCCACCGTTGCCAGTTGCCTTCTTCGGTTACTTCGCGCAACAACTGATAATAATCCGACCGATGTTCAAGAATATATCGACTTAAATACAATACCGGCATTCTTAGCAACCCTTGCTGCACCAGGTAAAGTATATTGATGATTCTTCCGGTTCTTCCATTCCCATCACCAAACGGATGGATTGCTTCAAACTGGTAATGCGCCACGGCCATCTTAACCAACGGATCAAGTCCATCGTCATTCAGGTTCAGAAACTCTTCCAGGTTTTTTAGTTTCGTTCGGATGATTTCTTCACCAACCGGTGGGGTATAGATCACCTCGCGTGTTTTATCTTTCACGATTTGAGTGCCAGGTGTATTTCGAATTCCCGATTGATTTTCTTTGATGACCTGTACGAGCTTGACAAACAGGTTGGTGGTTAGCACGCCTTTTTCTCTCACCTGTTCATGGCCGTACCATAAAGCCTCTTTATAATGCAATACTTCTTTGGTAGCGCTGTTGCCCACACTTCTTTCGGCTACCGCATATTGATAGAGTTCATCGTGGGTGGTGATGATGTTCTCAATTTCCGAACTGACTTTGGCCTCTTGCAGACCAATCGAATCCAGCAAAATGGCTGGGTTAGGCAAATTGGAAAGGGAACCCTCCAAACGCGCCAGGGCTCTGTGCGCCAGTATGGTGGCCTTTAAAATATCCTTGCCTTCCAGTTCCTCAGCAGGTGGAAGTAAGGGTAGTTCGTTGTAGGGTTCCGATGGATGAAATGCCATAACCTGTTCGTCTAGTCAAGGGCATGCCGTGGCCTTATGGTTAATACGAGGGCAAATATATCAATAAATTGACCTTGTACAAGCGAATAGGTCATGTCGTGACGTAAAAATTAACTTAGTATGAGATATACTTTGATTTAAATTTGAACTTTCCCACCTTGGTTCCCGTTAAAGCCTTGAATTGAAGACACTCTTAGAAAATATCGCCAAACTCCAGTCGGGGCTGTATACCCAGCCCGACATTCAGGCAGATACCTTGTATCTGCAAGGGGTTCACTTCGATCAATTTGGTGAATTTAACCCGGAGGTAAAACCCCAGCTCAAACTAAACGGCAAAATAGAACGGCACCTGCTACACCATAACGATATACTTTTTGCCGCTAAAGGCCTCAACAATTTTGGAGTGGTCTACCATACCGATCTGGGTAAAGCTGTGGCTTCGTCTTCCTTTATTATTGTGCGACTCCATCATGAAGCACAGCGGCAAATAGAGCCAGACTACCTCGCCTGGTACCTCACCCATAATCCGGGCGTTAAGTTATTTCACAAACAACTCGGCACTACCATTCCCTCTATTTCTATTGAAAAACTCAGCAAACTGGAAGTGCACGTTCCCTCCCTGCATCAACAACGCAGAATTGTGGAAGTACAGAAATTACGAAACCGCGAAAAGCAACTGATCAAGCAACTTGAAATACAAAAGGACCTCTTGATAAAACATCAACTTTTAAACGCAACAATACAGTAAGCCATGACCGATAAAATATCACAAAAGGAAATCAACAACATTGTATGGAAAGCATGCGACACCTTTCGTGGCGTCATCGATCCCAGTCAATACAAAGACTACATCCTCACCATGCTCTTTTTAAAGTATGTGAGCGATGTGCACAAAGACAAATACACCGAACACCTCAGCAAATACAAAGGCGATAAGGAGCGTGCAGCACGTGCCATGAAACACGAGCGCTTTGTGGTGCCCGATCATTGTTCGTTCGATTACCTCTATGAACACCGTAACGAAACCAATGTGGGCGAACTCATCAACATTGCGCTGAACGACCTTGAAGAAGCCAACCGCGAAAAACTAAGCAGCGAAGATGGCAGCGGTATTTTCCGCAACATTGATTTTAACAGCAGCAACCTGGGCGATGTAAAAGACAAAAACACGCGGCTTAAAAATCTGCTCATTGATTTCAGCGATCCGAAACTGGATTTGCGCCCTTCGCACCTGCAAGGTCATGATGTGATTGGCAGCGCCTATGAATACCTAATTGCCAACTTTGCCAGTGATGCCGGCAAGAAGGCTGGCGAGTTCTACACACCGGGCGAAGTATCTACCTTAATTGCGCGACTCACCAAATCAAAACCCGGTGCGCGCATCTGCGACCCTACGTGTGGTTCGGGCTCGTTACTGATCAAAGCCGGGCAGCAGGTGGGCTCCGACAATTTTTCACTCTATGGCCAGGAAGCCAACGGCAGCACGTGGGCGCTGGCGGTGATGAACATGTTTTTGCATGGCTTTGACAATGCCACCGTACGCTGGGGCGATACCATACGCAACCCCAAACTGAAAGAAGGCGATGCCCTGATGAAGTTTGACACCGTGGTGGCCAATCCGCCCTTCTCGCTCGACAAGTGGGGAGCCGATGAGGCCGGGGCCGACAAGTACACGCGCTTCTGGCGCGGCATACCACCCAAGAGTAAAGGCGACTGGGCGTTTATCAGCCACATGATTGAAACACTGAACGAGCACGGCAAGGCTGGCATTGTAGTGCCACACGGAGTGCTCTTCCGCGGAGCGAGCGAAGGCAAAATACGCCAGAAGACTATGGAAGAAAATTTACTCGAAGCAGTGATTGGCTTGCCCGCCAACCTCTTCTTTGGCACGGGCATACCGGCAGCGGTGCTGGTGTTTAACAAAGCGAAAGGCAAGAATAAAAACATTTTGTTCATTGATGCCAGCCAGCATTACGAAGCCGGCAAGAACCAGAACAAACTGCGCAAGGAAGATTTGGATAAAATAGTAGACACCTACCGCGCCTTTAATGAAGGCAGGCTGCAGGCCGGGGTGGTTGAAGAAAAATACAGCTACGTGGCCACAACCGAAGAGATTGCCGAGAACGACTATAACCTAAATATACCGCGCTATGTAGATACGTTTGAAGAAGAAGCGGAAGTGAACATTACAAAAGTGCAGGAAGAAATTAACAGGCTGGAAGGCGAATTGAAAAACGTGCAGCAGGAGATGAATAAATATTTAAAAGAACTGATGCATGGTTAAGGAAGAGAAAATAAAACCCGGCTACAAACCAAGCCCGCTTGGACCAATACCAAATGATTGGGATGTCAAAGAATTGGGAAGCCTTGTAAACGAGGAAAGACCAATCTCTTATGGGATAGTGCAAACTGGCGAAAGTATTGAAGGCGGAATTAAATGTATCCGAGTAACAGATATTGTCGATGGAAAAATTGATCCATCAAATTTGATCACAACCTCAAAGAAGATTAGTGATTCTTATAAAAGAACGTTGCTTAGAAAAGGAGACCTTGTGATGGCTCTTCGTGGAAAAATTGGCCAAATAGCTCTAATAGACGATCATTTAGTAGGGGCCAATCTAACAAGGGGAGTGGCATTGATCGATCTGAAAGAAGGGTATGATAGAATTTTTCTTAAACAGCAAATTTCCTCCGATCGCGCAATTAAAACATTCGAGAAGAGTTTGAATGGTTCGGCTCTTCAAGAATTGTCAATCGGAATTCTAAGGAAAATTCCAGTCTTAATACCAAATCAATTAAGAGAACAAACCGCCATTGCCAACTTGCTCAGCACGTGGGACAAAGCCATTAACACATTTACCCAACTCATTGCCCAAAAAGAGCTGCGCAAAAAATGGCTGATGCAGCAGTTGCTTACGGGCAAAAAAAGGTTGAAGGGGTTTGAAGGGGAGGTAAAACTAAAACTTGTTGAACATTATCTAAAAGAAATTTCGGAGAGAAATAAAGACTTGAAAATCACCAATGTTTTATCTGTCACTAATTCAAAAGGATTTATAAACCAGGCTGACCAGTTCGACAGGGTTGTCGCTAGTGAAGATGCCACGAACTATAAAATTGTAAGGAAAGGGCAATTTGCTTACAACCCGTCTAGGGTTAATGTTGGGTCGCTGGATTTATTGAGAGTTTTTGAAAGTGGGATATTAAGTCCGATGTATGTTGTTTTTGAAACAGATAAATCTCATTTGTTACCCGATTATTTCTATTACCAATTGAAAACACATTGGTTTTATGGACACATTCCCATGTTTGTACAAGGTAGCGTAAGGGATAGTTTGTCTTTTGATGGTCTTTGTTCAATGAAATTCTTTATTCCTTCAATAGGAGAGCAATCCGCCATTGCTAGCGTATTGCAATCAGCTGATGCCGAACTAAACCTGCTTCGCCAAAAGCTGGATAAACTCAAAGAACAGAAGAAGGGGTTGATGCAGGTGTTGTTAACAGGGAAGAAAAGACTAAAATTATGACCATATGAAAAACTATCATTTAACAAAGGAAGACGACCAATGGAAATTGAAACAGGAAAGAGCCGAGCGCTCAAGTAAAACTTATTCAACAAAGGAAGAAGCCCTGAAGAAGGCACCTGACTTTGTAAGAGAACAAGGGGGCGGATCATTAAAGATTCACAAAGAGAACGGTAGAATTCAAGAAGAAAGGACCTATCCTAAGAGTGCTGATCCCAAAAAGAGTAAGGGATAAAAATGAAATATAGGTCATGCATTTGATGTATGTAGATGAAAGTGGGGATCCGGGCCGGACTACTTATAGTTCACCGCATTATATCCTGTCTGGCCTTATTGTGGGTCAGCATGATTGGAATAGGTGCCTTGACAGATTGAAAGAATATCGAAGGTTACTGAAGGCTACCTACAATTTAAACCAACGGGTGGAGATTCATGCCACAGAGCTAATTCGGATTAACGAAATAGAATCATACCGCCTTATTCGAAAGTCAGATAGAGTAAAGATATTAAAGGATTATTGTCAGCAATTGCCGATCATTTTTGATTGTGGAAAAGTCATTAATATTTGCCTCAAGAAAGATGAATTTGAAGGCGAACATGACTTTCAATTGATTGCCTGGAGGCGCCTGATTGAGCGATATGACCGATATTTGAAGAAGGTTGTGAAAGATAACGGCATCATTATTTCAGATGATACGGATGGGCACAGGGTGATTCAGTTACTGAGGAAAATGAGAAAATATAATCCGGTGGCCTCACATTTTACCGATGCTCCCTACAACGCACCATCCGATAGCATAATTGAAGACATATTTTCCCGATCTTCTCACCACTCGTATTTTATTCAATCGGTAGATATCATTGCGCATTTGCTGTATAGGAGAGAGTACCCGAAAGGAAGTTTGAAAAAGTTTCAATTGGAAAGGCAATTTGAAAAGCTTGAGCCTATTCTATTGAAAGAGGCATCCAAGACAGACCCCTTAGGAATTGTTAGAAAATAAAAAAACCCCGGTTAAAAACCGGGGATTTATTGCGGCCCGATAACCCCAAGCGGAGGCTACCAGGTCGGCTTATTTTGAAGGCAATCTAAACTGCCCTTAGAAACGCGTTGATGGCTCAAAGTAATGTAAAAACGGAATAAATCGCAAATGAGTTTCAATTTGACTTGTTATGGAAACACCCTCCTTTAAAGAAGACCACATTAGCCAGCTACCCGCCTTGCAATTTTTGCAGAAACTGGGCTATACCTACCTAACCCAGGCCGAGGCATTAAAACTGCGTGGTGAGAAAACGACCAATGTGCTGCTGGAAGATGTGCTTCGCAAACAATTGAAGGAGATCAATTCCATCCGCATCAGTTCCACCAAAACTTCGGTGTTCAGCGATGCCAATATTGAAAACGGCATCCAGGCATTGAAAGACCTGCCCATGCACGAGGGCTACATCCATGCCAGCGAGGCAGCCTATAATTTATTAACACTCGGCAAGGCGCTGGAGCAAAGCATTGATGGTGATAAAAAGAGTTTCACGCTGCAATACATTGATTGGGCCACTCCGCAAAACAATGTATTTCACGTCACCGAAGAATACAGCGTGATGCGCAGCAACAGCAAAGAGCATTACCGCCCCGATATTGTACTTTTTATAAACGGCATACCGGTGTGCATCATCGAGTGCAAGCGGCCTGATATGAAGGAGCCGCTGGAGCAGGCCATTTCGCAACACCTGCGCAACCAGCAGGAAGATGGCGTGCGCTCGTTATATGTATATTCACAACTGGTGCTGGGCATTGCCACCGAACAAGCGGCTTATGCCACAAATGGCACTACCGAGGAGTTCTGGGCGAAGTGGCAGGAGAAATTTAATTCGCAGGAAGAAGAGAAGCGATACAACGAAACTCTGCAAACCATAAAAAATACGCCACTCACAATAGCGCAAAAGGATAAATTATTCAGTGATCGTTTCCGCTATGTACGGCAGCATTTCGATTCATTTGAGAAAGAGAGCATATTGCCTACCACGCAAGACATTTATCTGTACAATTTGTGCCGGCCCGAGCGCTTGCTTGAATTGGTTTTTAACAATATCATCTTCGATAATGGGGAAAAGAAGATAGCCCGCTACCAGCAATACTTTGCCATCAAGAAAACGTTGCAACGCATTATTCACCCGCAGGAAGGTAAACGACAGGGTGGTGTAATCTGGCATACACAGGGCAGTGGCAAGTCACTCACAATGGTGATGCTGGCCCAGGCTATTGCCATGGAGAGAAGCATCCGCAACCCTAAGATCATTTTGGTGACCGATCGCATTGATCTGGATGATCAGATCACCAAAACATTTCAGAAGTGTGGTCGCACGGTAGAGAATGCAACCACTGGCCAGCGCTTAATCGAATTACTGGAAAGTAAAAGCGATGCGGTTGTCACCACCATCATCAACAAGTTTGATGCTGCAGTAAAGAAATTAAAGCAGCCTCTTTTATCTCCTGATATTTTTGTGTTGGTAGATGAAGGACACCGCAGTCAGCACGGCATGTTCAATATTGATATGCAAAAGACCCTGCCCAATGCCTGCTACATTGCCATGACGGGTACACCACTTTTCAAAAAGGATAAAAGCACAGCGCTGAAGTTTGGTGGCATTATTGATTCATACACAGTAGATCAGGCTGTGAAAGACAAGGCGGTAGTCCCGTTGCTTTATGAAGGCCGTTATGCGGTGCAGAAAGTAAATGAAGCACCGATTGACAATTTCTTTAGTATGATCAGTGAACCGCTCACCGATTATCAGAAGGCAGATTTGAAACGAAAGTTCAGCCGGGCTGATCAGTTGAACATAGCCGAACAAAAAATCTACGCCATCGTGTGGGACATCAGTCTTCACTATCGCGATAGCTGGAAAGGCACGCCATTCAAGGGCCAGCTGGTTTGTCAGAGTAAAGATGCCGCGATCAAATACAAAACGTATCTGGATGAAATTGGAATTGTAAGTACCGAACTACTCATTTCACCACCCGATGACCGCGAAGGAGAAGATAGCGCGTTTGCGAAATCAAGTGATCGCGTCAAGCAATTCTGGGCAAAAATGATGGATGAACATGGCACACCCAAGAAGTACCAGGACAACATCATTAACCGGTTTAAAAATGCTGCGCAACCTGAGATTATCATCGTAGTGGATAAACTGCTCACCGGCTTTGATGAACCGAAGAATACGGTGTTATACCTCACCCGCAGTTTGAAAGGGCACACGTTGTTGCAGGCCATTGCTCGCGTGAATCGCGTGTGCCATGACAAAGAGTTTGGCTACATCATTGACTACTACGGAGTGTTGGGCGAACTGGATAGTGCATTGGAATTGTATTCGTCACTGCAGGAGTTTGACGAGGCCGATTTGCAAGGCACACTGACCGATATAAGCGCGGAAATAAAAAAGCTGCCGCAGAAGCATGCCGAGGTGTGTGACATTTTCAAAACCATTGCCAACAAACGTGATGCAGAAGCCTATTCACAATTGTTGCGTGACGATGCGATTCGCGTAGTATTCTATGACAAGCTCGCTGCTTTTGCCAAAGCGTTAAAACTGGCAATGTCATCCATTCAGTTTCACAGGGAAGTAGAAGCGAAAGTAATCGATCGCTATAAAGACGATCTGTCATTCTTTTTAAAGCTGCGCGCCAGTGTGATTCAGCGCTATTCCGATGCGGTGGATTATAGCCAATATGAAGGCCAAATCCAGAAACTGATTGACACGCATATTCAGACGGATGAAGTCAAGGTGATTACCGAGCTGGTGAACATCTTTGATAAAGATAAATTCCAGGCCGAAGTAGAGAAAACCGAAGGTGTTGCCGCCAAAGCGGATAAGATTGCTTCGCGCACATCCAAGCACATCAGCGAGAAGATGGAGGAAGACCCGGCTTTCTATCGGAAGTTTTCAGAAATGCTGAAAGATACTATTCGTGAGTATGAAGAACATCGCATCAATGAAGTGCAATATTTGAATAAGGTGAAGGAGATCATGGATGCCGTGTTGAGTCATACTGACTCAGACATGCCAGAAATCCTGAAAGGCAGAGAAGCGGCCAAAGCTTTTTATGGCCTTACGATGGAATCACTGAGCGAGAAGATTCAGGACAAGGACACGCGTAAAGAAATTGCCATACAAACCGCCCTGCGCATAGATGAATTAATTGAGAATGCTGTACTGGATCATGGCAAACCAATTATTGACTGGCAGTACAAATCAAACATCACGGGAAAGTTACAAATCGACATTGGTGATTACCTGATCGATGAAGTGCGTGATAAGTACAACATTGGTTTGTCCTTTGGCGAAATGGACGCCATTGCAGAAAAGTGTATTGAGGTTGCAAAAGTACGGCACAGGTAATGGAGCATCGCATTCAGTTTGGTTCGAAGGAAATTGTTTATCAGCTAACCTACTCTAAAAGAAAGTCGCTGGGCATTACCATTACTCCAGCGTTACACGTATTGGTAACAGCACCGGAGGGTGCTTCAGTGGAACGAATTGAAGCGATTGTAAGAAAACGTGCACCGTGGATTATCAGCCAGGAGAATTTCTTTTTGAGTTTCCATCCCAAGACTCCGGCACGGAAATATGTAGGCGGTGAAAGTCATTTGTATCTTGGACGTCAATACATCTTGAGAATTAATGAAGGGAAGAAAAATGATATTCATCGAAAGCGCAATACAATTGAAGTAACAGTTAAGAGCAGGGCTCAGGTAAAAAAGGTGTTATTGAATTGGTATCGCCTTCAGGCAAAAGAAAAGTTTGGTGAGCTAGCGGAACCATGGATTGAAGAATTCAGACAGTATAGAGTGAAACCCACAGGCATTTATTTACAAAACATGCCCACGCGCTGGGGCAGTTGTACACCAAACGGAAAAATCATTTTGAATCCGGAGTTGATCAAAGCTCCGAAGCGATGCATTGAGTATGTAATTATCCACGAGTTGTGTCATTTGGTGCATCATGACCACACCCAGAAGTTCTTTGATCTTCAAAAGAAAGTAATGCCTGATTGGGTGAGGTGGAAGAATAAGTTGGAAAAGTTGTTAGCGTAGTATCATAAATCTGTATTTTATAGTCCAAGTAAACCTATGAAACCAATAACTAAGACAAAGCCAGCATTACAAATCAATTCAGTCGTAGAAACTGAAAAGCGACTTTATAATATCATTAAGATTTATAAGAAACACAAAGCCGATAATCCCGATTCCTGGATTGAGTTTGCTAAAAGTCAGGTAAACTTAAAAGAAGCAATAAGAGTTTCATCACTATCCATTAATCAAAGTAACAAGCGCCACCCACATCAATATCGACTTGAGCAAAAAACCTTGAATGCAACCTGTGATGAGCTTTTGCTTATTGAACGCAAGCTTAAGGCCGCCAGAACATTTGATGAACTCTATCAACTCATTATGTCTATTGATGTATATGGCCTGGGTCCATTAACCCGTTATGATATCGCCACCCGCATCGGAGCATATCTGAAATTATATCCGGATCGTATTTATCTGCATGCCGGTACCAGGACAGGTGCTAAAAAGCTTCTTGGAAAAGTGGATGGAGAATACATTCTCAAAAGCGATCTGCCTAAGCCTTTTCGCAGTCGTGAGGTAACCTGTTCAGAGATAGAAGATATTCTATGTATTTTTAAAGATCAGTTTAATGGTATTGATCCTCGTCTACTTTTAGTAAAATCAAAGTGTTGATTCAAAACCTGAGAGGTGGATTAGAGCCTTAACTTCTTTTTGAATATTCTCTGAAAATCTTTCTCAATCCTATAGGCTTCAGCGCGGCAAGTGATTAAATCTTTTAAGAAAACCAGGTATTCCTTTCTACGAAAGAAATCCATATCTATTGATTTCGAGATGCTGAAAAAGGGGACAGACACGCTTATTGACCAACTATGGTTATCATCTACTTTGCGTCCAAATGCTTTTTTCACTAGGTATTCAATATCGTTCTCAAATTTCCCAGCTCCCTGGGTTGTTGAAGTGATTTGTTCGATTTCAGATATAACCTTTCTGATTTTTCCATCCGATTTAAGTTGCATGATTACCTTAAGCAAGTCTTCTCTAGTTGAGGCTTCGGAAAGTACATATTGTGTAGGTGATGGAAATTGAAAATTGCGCTTGATACCAGTTTTAGTCTTATTGAGCAGTGAATTATTTGTCTCGTGAATTATTTTTTTATCGATTTCCCTCAGAGTTTCAACCAATACGTTATCAACACTTTCAGTATAGTTTGTGATTTCTTCAGACCTTTCGGGGCATACTAATAAATCTGATTCATATGACCTTGAAGCCAATAAATAATTACTAATACCCTTGTCCTCATAGCTGGCAGGGCTATTCCAATTAACGTTTAATTCATCGAGTTGAACTCCCTCTATGAAAGCGCTGGCATTGGTTTCGAACCAGCTAAATCTTTTCCAATCTTTTTCAAAACCATTTATTGGGAAGTAGGAATCTTCGTAAAGTAGAAGGGCAGTAATAAAATTAGATAGGCCCCCAAGGTTTTTGATTAATGAGTCATGTTTACTTTGATCTAAATCATTTGTGCTTTCCAATAGTACACCAGCATGTTCGAGCGACCAATTGTCAATTATGCATTTCTTTGGATAGCTCATTTCATAACTCTTGTGGATAAAGCTAAGTTAATCATTTTGTCTTTGGTGGTGTTATCATCGCCCAATCTCACTGTAGCTTTTGGCTGAATTTAGAACTACCGGCCCCCGCTACCTCCTGAACAAACCCTTCACCCGCCACCATAACCCCCGCGGGCTATACCACCGCGTAGCCACCACACCGCCCAACGTAATTCCACCGGTAAGATCATAGGGCATGCTAATTTTTATTTCTTTTAACGGGGTGTCAGCCACTACCTCATATTCCACCGTGGTTAACCCAATAAAAGAGGCTACCAGGGTTTCCACCACCCGGGGCTGATCGATCACCAGGTCAAACTTTCCATCGGCATCGGTAACCGTTCCCTGGGTGGTACCCTTGCGCACCACGTTTACTCCGGGCAGCAACGCACCGTCCGGTCCGCTGGTGATCACACCTTTAATCGAAAGCCGCGCAATGGTGTCAACCCGCTCCGCGGGGGCCGGCCGGGTTTTATCCACCTGTTCCTGCGCAGCCCGCGTGCGGGGTGGCTGCGCTTCCGCAGGGCGGCTGAGCAGCACCAGCAGGCAGGCCAGAGCCGCAGCCCATCGGGGCTGAAGTTTCGCAGGCGGACGTGAGCCTTTGTACGTAGTCAGTTGGTGCGGTGCAAACCGCCCGCAGGTGGCGGTAGGTCGCGCCAGGAAATACTGTTTGATCTGGTCTTCGGACCAGGTGGTGAAGTCGATCACCTCTTTTTTGCACGAGCTGCAATACCCGCCTTGTGGCGTTGGCGTAAACTGAGACCACTTCTCATGACAGGGCGTGGGAATAGCGAGTGTAAAGGTTCTTTTCATAGCGGGTTAGGGTTAACCAGGAGATGCAAGTGGAGTAGTTTTTCCATAAGCTGATTTCATAAGAAAAAAAGCGACCGCAATCCAGAGGCGGGTTTTTGTGTAAGGGGCAGCCTGTCCGCCCTATGGCGGAAAGGATCCCCCAATAAGAAGAAGGGATAACAGTCTTCGCTCGAGGGGATTCTTCGCTCCATTCAGTTTCTTTTTTCAACAATCCCTTACTAGTAAAGAATCCTTTCATCCTCAATCGCAGTAACGATCCGCTCTGAATTGGTTTCAATTATTTTTAGTATCCCTAAGAAGAAGAATGGCAATGAACTTCGATCGAGGAGCAAACAAAAAAAACAATAGCAATCCAGAGCAGCGAAGGGTAGAGGGCGGAAGCGAAGGATCCCCCCATAAGGAAGAGAGATAACGTGCTTCGCTCGAGGGGATTCATCGCTGCCTCCGTTTCTTTCTTAAACAGTCCTTACTAGTAAAGAACCCTTTCATCCGCAAAGCACAGCCACGATCCGCTCTGAATTGCTTTCAATTATTTTTTTGTTATTAAAACCAACCGCAATCTGATGAGTGAGGGAATCAGTCTGGCGGATCTGAATTGCTTTCAATAAAAATGAAAAAGGTAAGGAATCGACCTTTCTGCGGTAGGTTGCAAGCACCGTGCGTGGTGAGGTTGGCTTCGTGAGAAGTGAAGTCGGCACCGCGGGCAGAGAAGTTGGCACCGCGGAAGCGAAAGTAAGCAGTGTCTGCCACTGTATCAGGCGCTGTGAGTAGCGCAGGTCGTACCAAAAGTACCGAAGTTACCCCCGTGAAGAGTGAAGGAAGCACCGGCAGCGACTACAATGACTATCGGGAGCACGGAAGAATGCTCCTCATGCTCCAATAAATGTATCGTGAGAGGTGGTGGAAGCATCGTGGGAAGTGAGTGAGGCACCGCGGGTGGAGAGAAAGGCACCGCGGAAAGAAGTAAAGGTACCGCAGGCCGGTGCGGATGGACCGCCTGCACGTGTGTATCCCACAATCGGCTACCGGAATTCATACCGCTGCCGCTGATAACGCTGCTTCCGCTGACATAACTACCACCGGAGATCGGTGGAGTCTGCTTCGTAGCCGGTGATCGTGGCATGATGACTTCGTGATAGCAGGAGCAGCGACCAACATCAAACATTAATAAATTTCTAATCCGTGAATTTGTGAATCAGAGCCTGCAAACGTGCCAATGCATTTTGAGTTTCACTTGCACGCATAAATAAAGTTTGCAAAAAAGTATCTGAAAATCACAACGCAGTTTTATCGCGTGCGTTGCAATCCACATAAGCCAATAAACGCTTATTTATTTTATGTCCAACTTGAAAAATGTAGAAGGGTTCAACAAGTTGATCTCACTCTACACCGGTTACGGAGGAACGCAGGTTCCCGGTTCGCCAAATCTCCGTGTGGAAAGTTTGTCGGAGTTACTGACCCAGGCACGCGAAGCGTTGCTTCAGGTAAGTGTAACGAAGACGGGTTACGAGTCAGCCACCAACTGGCGCGAAGTAACGTTTGTTCAAACCAAACTGCTTGCCTCGCGCATCTTGTCGGAGCTGAAATCGTGTGGTGCCTTGCCCCAGACGGTAGCCGATGCTGCCGGCATGGTGCGCAAGATCAGAGGTCGGGTACTTACCGACAAGCCGGAAACTCCGGCAGCGGTAACCGATTCTGGAAAGCCTGTAGTAAAGCGACCACGGGTAACGGGGTCAGGCTACGACAGTGTGATCTATCACTTTGAAAAATTGATAGAGACACTGGCAGCCGAACCCAAGTATGCTCCGGGGTTACCCGAACTGCAGGTGCCAGCACTGAAGCAAACGCTGCAGCATTTGCGCGCGGCCCAGGAGGCCGTAGCAAACAGCTACAGCCGGTTGAGTCTGGCCCGTATCCACCGCGACACTGTGTTGTATGGCGAGTGGGGTGTTCACCACACCGCCATGGCCATCAAGCAACAGGTGCGTGCGCGCTTCGGTTTCACAAGCCTGCAAGCTGTCGAAGTCGGCAGGATTGAAATCAATCCTATTAAACTCGGATGAACGAACCACAAAACTGACCTCTGCGATCCGCCAGGCGGGTTGCAGAGGTTCCTTTAAAAACATGAACTATGAAAACCTCCAAGCATCCCGCTATAGCGGGACCCCTCCTCACCGCAGGCCTGATCGTGGCCGCCTTTCTGGCCGGCCAGTTCTACCACCGCATTGAGCAACGCTCTCCACAGCAACTTACGTTGGAACAAATCCTCTCCATCCGCGAACTGCACCTGGTGCGCCACACGTACACCGACCTGTTCTTCCTGCACAAACAAAACAATCCCAATAAGGCCATCCGCGCGATGGTGCAGGTGCCGGTAACCGTTACTGCCTACCTCAACCTGAAAAACATTGAGCTGCGCTATGCAGGCGACTCGCTGCAAACGATCATCCTGCCCCGCGCCACGCTGCACGAGCCCATCTACCACGTAGGCCGCCTGGTGGTGCGCGAAACGCGCAGCTTCCAACTGCATGCCGGCCCCGACTTATACCCAGATGTGGTGGAATACCTGAGTGCCAACATCGCCACCCGCATTGACACGACCCGCCAGCTGGCCGAGTCCAACCGCATCCTGCTGCAAGCCGAAGCGGAAGGGAAGGAGTACCTGCAAGGGTTGTTGCACGCCCTGGGTCGTGCCGACATCCGTGTAACCTTTAATGATTCCCAACGCGATGCGCAGGTGGTGGAGTATTTGCAAACGCAACGGTCCGGGGTGCCCGCCCGCCCAAAAGAAAACCTGTCGAAAGCCTCCGCCATCCCCTTCGGTTACTTGCCGTTTTGATTGAGGCGAAGTTTTAATGCGCGGTGATGGAGTCTTCGTTCGAGGAGCCAACAAAAAAGCAACCGCAATCGAGTAAGAACTTGTCACCCTGAGCCTGTCGAAGGGTGACTTCGGTGTACTCTATAGAGAATTGGTAATCGAGGAGCAACCAAAAAAGGGACCGCAATCCAGAGCAGCCTCGGGTAGAGGGCGGAAGCGAAGGATCCCCCATTAGAAGTCGGCTAAACAGTCTTCGCTCAAGGGGATTCTTCGCTCCATTCCGTTTCTTTCTTTACCGATTCCTTACTAGCAAAGTCCCCTTTCATCTGCAAAGCACAGTCACGAGCCGCTCTGAATTGGTTTTCAATTTTTTTTGGTTATCACTTACAAGAAGTATGGATAATTAACTTCAATCGCGGAGCAACCAAATAAAGCAACCGCAATCCAGTAAGAACTTGTCACCCTGTCCAAAGGACTCCTACGGAGAGCCTGTCGAAGGGTGACTTCGGTGTACTCTATAGAGAATTGGTAATCGAGGAGCAACCAAAAAGGGACCGCAATCCAGAGCAGCCTCGGGTAGAGGGCGGAAGCGAAGGATCCCCCATTAAGAAGCGGGGATAACAGTCTTCGCTTGAGGGGATTCTTCGCTCCATTCCGTTTTTTTCTTTACCGATTCCTTACTAGCAAAGTCCCCTTTCATCTGTAAAGCACAGTCGCAAGCCGCTCTGAATTGGTTTTCAATTTTTTTTTGGTTATCACTTACAAGAAGTATGGATAATTAACTTCAATCGCGGAGCAAACAAAAAAACCAACCGCAATCCAGTCCAGCGTTGGCGGGGCGTGGCGGGAAGCCTGCTGGGTTGCAGCGCGTGGTGTAAATGGTATCTTTACAGAAGACCAATTACTCATTCCTGGCATGGCCACTACGAAAATTATTGTTAACAGCAAAGTGTAACGGGGCCGCCATGCGCAATGATTACCGGTCTGTTTACGTGGCCTTCGATCCGCATCCTTCCTACAAAGGGGCGTCAACACATATTCATCAGATGTGTGAAGTGCTGGCGGGTGCACACCCGCCCTTGTTGGTACTTACCCTCAAGAGCAATCAACCGCCTGTCTGGACCGAGCACATCCATCACTATTGTTTTGAATCGGACGAAGAGAATCTCCTGAAGCGCGCCAGGGCCTTCATGCACTGGGTAAAAGCAATTCTCGATCAGCAGTACAACCTGGTAGTCGGCCACTTCCGCGATATATGGGGCGGCCTTGCCGTGTTGGAGTTTCCGCACATCCGACCGGTGTTTGAAGTAAACGGCCTCCCGTCCATTGAGTTGCCGTACCGCTACCCATCCATCGCAAGGGAAACGCTGCAAAAGATTCTGTTCATGGAGGATCGGTGTTTAGCGAAGGCCGCTGCGATAATAACCCCTTCGCACACAACGAAGGCCTGGTTGAGGGTGCGCGGTGTGGAAGAAGCGAAAATCACCGTCATCCCCAATGGTGCTGAAGTGCCGGAAAAAACTCCGCGCCCAACGGACCTTCCGGAGAAGTACATGGTGTACGTGGGTGCGCTTCAACCGTGGCAAGGTGTGGATGTACTGCTGCGAGCCTTGCGCTACCTGCAAGATGTACCGGTGCCGCTGGTCATTTGTTCATCGTACACCGAACATCATGCAAAGCCCTACCTCAAATTTGCGGAAAAGATTGGGGTGTCGGCCATGGTGATCTGGCGGTATCAACTCGATAAGGCCTCGTTAAACAGCGTGCTGAACCAGGCGTTGTTTTCCGTGGCCCCCCTTACGGAATGCAGTCGCAACCTGGAGCAGGGCTGTTCGCCTTTGAAAATTCTTGAGAGCATGGCCTGTGGTACGCCTGTTATTGCTTCTCAAATTCCGGTGGTCGAGGAGATCATCCATCATGATGAAGATGGCATCCTGTGTCGCGCGGATCGGCCGGCAGAATTGGCGCGCACCCTGCGCATCGCTATTGATTACCCGGAACGCACCCGGCAGTTGGGTGAACAAGCCAGAAGAAAAATTCAACAGCAGTTTACCTGGGGGCACGCACACCGTACGTTGCAACAGGTTTATGATAAGGTTCTGATCTTTTCTTTTTAACCGCCACCACCATGAGCATCAGCAAGGCCAAACAGTTTTACCAGGAGCTTACCCCGCAGCAAAAACATTTTGTCGACAACAAAGTCATTAACACCACGCTGAGCGTAAAACACTGGCTTGGATTTTTGAGCAAGGCCAGTGCCTATGATGACTACAGTGATAAAGCCCGGCAAACGTTGTCCATCAGAATGGCGTTGGTTGTGGTAGGCATTATTGGTCTGGTGATTTTAGCGTTTGGGATGGCGAACTATTACCTGCTGGCACTTCCTGTTATTTTAGGAATTGTTCTTTTTAACATGGCCCAAACAAGGAGCCAATTTGCCAGGCGCGATATCAATAATTACTTGCGTTTGTTTTTCATGCCTTTCCTGGAGGTGGTCCGGCAGAAAGCCGGTGAAGAAGCCAAGCTTTCCGCCTCCCTCGATTTTCGCGATCCGTTTAAGGTATTAAAACCAACGAAGCAAGAAGTTAACGTTCAGGGCCGGAAGCGTTACATCAACATCTACGAACCGAAAATGATCATTGCCGGAGTTACGCTGTTGGATAATTCCTACCTGGAAACGGTGGTGATGGATGAAATTAAGAAAGTAAATTACACCAACCCGCGCGGGAAGTCTAAATCGAAAACAAAAACAGTACATCGCATTTTTATCCGGCTAACGGCCAGCAAGAATGTGTACACGCGCAATGATAGCAGTATCCCACCCCACGTAGAGTTTACCGATCAGGCCGATAGTTACTCGTTCAAACTCAAGGAAAAGAAAAAGGAAGACACCTACGGAGTATTAAAGCCGCGTGAGTTTTTTACGGAATTGGCATTGCTCTACGGATTGCTTCAACCCCTGCACGGGGCAGCAGCAGGAAGCCCTGCCCCAACAGAACCCATACCGGGTGCAAGCGGCATGACGGACACCGGCAGCGGCATCACCGAGGCGTTGGTGTGGAATGATTTGCTTTTTAATAATTATGATTATGACAGCGTTTCCAGGCGGGGCAGCGGAGTGCCCGGTAGCGACAATGAATCCCGAAATATTTTTGATAGCTAGATGAGCATCCTCTGGCTCACCGAAAATTATCCGCCCCAGCGCGGAGGCATGGCCCAGTCGTGCGACCGGATTGTGGATCACTTGCGCAAACTCGGGCACACCATCAATGTCTTGCATTTTACAGACCGGGGCCTTCCTTATCAGGTAACGCAACAACAGAACGGGTGGTATGCAGCCGCTCCCTTCGAAGACAGTGAAGCCCATACACTTAATGTAACCTGGGAATTTGTGCGGCAAAAACCCATCGCGGCCATCGTTTGCTTTGGCGGGTACTTGCCGATGCTGGCTGCGCCCGTTTTTTCAAAATGGTTATCGGTGCCGTTGCTCACGTTGGTGCGGGGCAACGATTTTGACGCAGCCGTTTTTACACCCCGCAAACGCGATATGATGCGCGATGTGCTCGAAGCCTCCCGCGTGGTGAGCGTGGTTTCGAAAGACAAAGCTGAAAAAATCAAAACGCTTTATCCGCACGTGAATGTACACTATGTTCCCAACGGCATTGAGATCGAAAGTTGGAATCCTACGCCCAGTGAAATGGCCTTTGCCAAAACCTGGCGAAAGGAAAACAGTGAACAGAAAGTTTGCATCGGCTTATTCGGTCAGTTAAAAGCAAAGAAGGGCGTTCGTTTTTTATTTGATGCCTTGCGGCAATCGGAGGTGTTGGCACGCCTTCACGTTCTGCTGATCGGGGAAGTAACGGAAGAAACCGGGCAGCTCCTGGCTTCCGATGAGTTTTCAATAACCGCTTTACCTTTTCTCGACCGGTATGAATTGTTGAAATATTATTTGTGTTGCGATGGCATGACTATTCCCTCATTTTATGACGGTATGCCCAATGTGTTGCTGGAGGCGGGTGCCCTGGGCATACCGGTTATTGCTTCCAACACGGGCGGCATGAAAGACATCATCACCAACCGGCAAAATGGCCTGGTGTTTACACCCGGTGACGCTTCCTCGTGCCGGAAATCTTTTTTTGATTTTGTAAATTTATCAGCGGATGCGCGGGCCGCGCTAGGCGCCCAACTGCAGCGTGTCATCCAAACCCAGTATACCGTACAACTTGAAGCTAAGCGATATGACGAACTTCTTAAAACATGGCTGGATAGCAATCACCCTGCTGTCCGCCTGCACGTTCAGTAACTCCAACCTGGGTGGCGGTCAGTATGCGATTCGGTCCGCAACGGAAGCCGAGCTGGCTGCCATCAGCATCCGTGCCGATGAAATTTCGGTGCGCGATGCAGACGGCCAACTGATTGGCGTGGCGAAGCGCAGCGATAAGCGAAAATATTACGATCCCTCCAACACCATGGTGTATGCGGTTAAGCTGGATGATGACGGTTTTAAGCTGCGCGATGGGAACGAACAGATGATCTGGAAAGTCAAACTATACGAAGACAAATTGAAGATTGCCAACAACGAAGAGATGAACCGGGGCTATGAAGTTAAGTTGCGCGATGGGAAATTGAAATTGGAGCGAAACGAAACCGAATTAAAATCATTGCGGTTAAGCGCGGAAACCGATTGGTATGCGGTGGAGGACCACTACAAAATTCAAGGCTTCGGCCAATCGCTGGCCGTGGGCATTTTGCTGATTGATGAATTGAAAGAGCGCGAAAAATTTATCATCATGGCCGAGCTCGTCAAACAGGGCCGATGAAACTTTTCTATGTGATGGGCGGAGGACTGGGCCACCTGTACCGGGTGCGCACCTTTATTGATCAGGGGAGCCTCTCACCGATTAAAGTGCTGACCAATAATCCGCTGGCGGAAAAATTGTTTTCAAACGCGGAGATCGTGTTTGTCGAACACGAAACCCCACACGGACTTATTCAACAGATACATTCTGCGCTGAACACCATCCCGTTCTCCGAATTCTATATCGATGCTTTTCCTGCCGGATTGTTTGGCGAATTACCGGTGCTGAACCAACGAACTGTTTACCTGGCCAGGCGATTGAACTGGAGTCTGTATAAAGTGCTGGTCAAGCCCGGCCAGCTTCGTTTTAATGAGACGTTGCTATTGGAAGAGTTGGAAGAAGCGCATAGGCAGGTTGTCAATGAGGTCTCAGAAAGCATTTCTCCCATTGACCTTCATTATCCGCCAGCGGATAGCAGCAGCATTATTTCAAAGGAAATTATTCCGCAGGCAAAACCGGTTTGGCTCATTGTACATTCCTTCATCCGGGAAGAGGTGGAGTCGCTGGTGCGGTATGCCAAAGAGATAGCCCGTTTAGAAAAGCAAGATCCGGTATTCATTGTGCTGAGCGATCAGCAGATCGTTGAGGAAGATGTGTATTGTTATACCTGGTTTCCGGCAACGGATTGGTTTCCGTTGGCCACACGGATTTTTACAGGCGGTGGCTTTAATGTGTTGAAGCAAGCCGTTCCGTATGCCCATAAAATTACCGCCATTCCCTTTCCCAGGCGCTATGATGACCAAGACTGGCGCATCAAAAAGTTTAAATCAGCAACAGGCGCAGCCGCATTGAGTGCCGGGTAATTAGAAGCCGGGCTAACAGTCTTCGCTCGCGGAGCAACCAAAAATGCGACTGCAATCAAGAACTTGTCACCCTGAGCCTGCCTTTGCCGAAGCGGCTTCGCGCAGGCATCCTCAGCATGACAGATTCTTAATGACTTGCATTTCATAGATCCTGCTCCACGATGCTTCACGGGGATCCCGGCAGCACGCAAAAGCGTGGCCGGGATGACAGCTTCGTAGCAGGGATGTAGATCACTAATCGTCAATCTAAAATCCAATCTAAAATCCTCTGAGGTGAGGGAGTAGTGAATCTAAATAAACCGTCATTCCGGGCAAGCTGGAGGGATCTTAGGTTGAAGTGAATTTTACTATTGATTGCGCCAACGGTATCGAAGTATTGGCGCGACCCGGAATCCCCCATCGCGTTGGTCTGCATTTCATAGATTCTTCTCCTCGGTAGAAAGGAAAGTTTTACCCACTAAATTTGTATCTTTGAATAATGTATCGAGTCAAGGACTACATAAATATTGACAAGGAAATCCTATCAGGAAACCCTGTTTTTAGAGGGACAAGAGTTCCTATTCAGACTCTCTTTGACCATTTGGAAAAAGGGATCTCGCTTGACGAGTTTCTAAGGGACTTCCCAACCGTAAAAAAGGAACAAGCCATTGCCGTGATTGAGATCGCAAGTAAAATTCTGACCTCAAAAAATATCGAGCAACTGTATGAGACTGCTGCTTGATGAGAATCTTCCCAAAAGATTAAAACAAGATCTTAACGAATTTGAAATTTACACTACAGCAGACAAAGGTTGGATGGGAGTTTCAAACGGTAAACTATTAGAACTGTTAACCGAAAACAAGTTTGACGCATTATTGACCTTTGACAAAAACTTAACATACCAACAAAATTTTACCAAATACACGATTGCAGTCATTGTGTTAAATGCTCCGGACAATAGTTACGCAACATTGAAGGACTTCGTTCAAAAAATAAAAGACGTTTTAAAGACCCGCTTGAAGCCGGGACCGACTGAGATTAAGTGAGGCTAGACCTTCGACCGAACGGTTTCTTCGTTCTATTCCAGTAAGAACTTGTCACCCTGAGCCTGTCGAAGGGTGACTTCCGTGTACTATTTAGTGAAATTGTAAGTCATACTTCGACAAGCTCAGCATGACAGATTCTTAATGACTTGCTTTTCATAGATCCTGCTCCACGATGCTTCAAGGGGATCCCGGCAGCACGCGAAAGCGTGGCCGGGATGACAGCTTCGTAGCCGGGATGTAGATCAATAATCGTCAATCGCAAATCGTCAATCTAAAATTCCCTCTGCTTGCTGTCAGATCTTCCGATCTGACAGACATGAATAAGTATTACCCGATAATTGCTCATCACGACCAATGCCGAAATTTCTCTACCTTGAAAGTCAATCTAAACTCCCATGCGCACATTCCCTTTCCTCTTGCTGCTCTTCATGATCACCGGTTGTAAACAATCAACTGAAACTTCGTCCGCCATCGATGCGGATACCCAGGCCTGGTGGGCCACCACCACCGCACTTAGCAGCGATGCGATGGAAGGCCGCGACACCGGTTCACCCGGCTATGCACGGGCGGCAGCTATTGTAGCCGAGCGCTTCGCAGCAGCCGGCCTCGAACCCCTGGGCGATAACGGCACCTGGTTTCAAGACGTGCCCATGGAGGAAACCACCATCACGCAAGCCACCATTACGGTGGGCAATCGCCCGCTCCGGTTTCTGCACGAGGTGTATGCCGGCCCCAACACCATCACCCCAACCATCGATGCACCCCTTACCTACTGCGGCTATTGCGACTCCACCAGTACGCGCAACGTGAAGAATAAAATAGTGATCTGTCACGGCACCAGCCGCGAAGGCCTGCCCGGCAATGCTGACCGGCTGCGCATCCTCACACAAGCCGGTGCGTTGGGTGTGATCATGATCACAGATCCGGGCTTTACCGTTGAACCACCCCGCTGGCCTTTTGCCTATAGTAAACGAGTCGTGCTGGCTGGTGCGGCTTCCGCCCAAACGTCCATCCTCAATTTCAGACTGAACGCAGCGGCCTTGGAAAAAGTAATTGCCGGTAGCGGCCAACATGCTCAAGAGCTCATCGACCTGGGAAGCGCGGGTAAACCCCTGCCAACCTTTGAGGTGCCCGATCGGTTGCAGGCGAAGTTTACCACCGTGCAGCGAACCATCAACTCACCGAATGTCATCGGTCGCTTGCCCGGCACCGATCCGGCCCTCGCCAACGAAGCGATCGTACTCACCGCCCACCTGGATGGCTATGGCTATGGCGAGCCTGTGAATGGCGACAGTCTTTATAATGGTACGTTGGATGATGCGGCCTACGTAGCGCTCATGATTCAATTGATTGAAAGGCAAAAGGGCAAGGGATTTAAACGGCCGTTGATCATTGCGGCTGTTACCGGGGAAGAGAAGGGCTTACTGGGCTCGCGCTACCTGGTGCAACATTTGCCGGTGCCGAAAGAAAACATTGCCGCGAACATCAACCTCGATCAGTTGCGGCCGCTGTTTCCGTTAGAGATCCTCACCGTGCATGCGTTGGATGACACCTCGCTGGGGGCGGATGCCACGGCCGTGGCCACGGGCATGCAGATCAATGTGCAAAACGATCCCGAGCCGGAACGCAACCTGGTGATGCGCACCGATCATTGGAACTTTCTTCAGGCCGACATTCCCGCCATCAACTTTGTGTTTGGGTTTGAGCCCGGCAGTGAAAGCGAGCGCATCTACCGGCAATGGTACCGCGAAGGGTACCACACCCCCAAGGATGATCTGGAGCAAAAGATCGACTGGACTGCCGCGGCCAAGTTCAACGAGTTTTATTATCGATTGGTGGCGAAGGTAGCCGATGGCGAAACGAAACCCACCTGGAATGCCGGCAGCAAACTAAGGCCGGTGAAGGTTGAGGAGTGAGGGAAGAGGGTGGTTCAAATAAAAAGCCTGTCATCCTGTCCAAAGGACTCCTACGGAGAGCCAGTCGAAGGGTGACCTCGATGAACGATGAAGTGAGCGGTAAGTCACGCTTTCGACAAGCTCAGCATGACACGTTTCAAAGTGAAGGGTGTAAATCGCAAATCGTCAATCTAAAAACCCTCCTGGGTGGGGGAATTTAGCCTTGCACACGCATAGGTGTAATCTAAAACCCTCCTTGGTGGGGGAATTTAGCCTTGCACACGCATAGGTGTACAATCCCTCACTAGTAAAGAACCCTTTCACCCACCAGACCCAGCCACGATCCGCTCTGAATTGCTTTCAAAACTTTTTTTATCCACAACAAAAACAGAGTCACTGAACTTCGCTCGAGGAGCCAACAAAAAAGCGACCGCAATCCAGTAAGAACTTGTCACCCTGAGCCTGTCGAAGGGTGACTTCCGTGTACTATTTAGTGAAATTGTAAGTCATACTTCGACAGGCCTGCCTTTGCCGAAGCGGCTTCGCGCAGGCAGGCTCAGCATGACAGATTCTTAATGACTTGCATTTCATAGATCCTGCTCCACGATGCTCCATGAGGATCCCGGCTTCCCGCAAAAGCGTGGCCGGGATGACAGCTTCGTAGCATGGATGTAGATCAATAATCGTAAATCTAAAATCGTCAATCTAAAATCTTCCCCTCAGGTTTTTTCATAGCTTTCAACTTTAAACTTTCAACTTTCAACTCCACCATCCTATCTTCACTCCCATGAATCCCATCGAAAAATACTTCACAGCCGAGCGCTGGTGGTGCACAGGCGGCATGGCCCTCGGCTTCCTCGCCACCGCGGTGGCCCTCTACTGCCTGCTGAAAATAAAGCAACCCTATTATAATGGTCTGGCGTGGGTCCTGCTCGTACTCGGACTTTTCTTCTTCATCATCTGCATAGGCGTTTTCCTGCGCAGTCCCAAGGACGTTGCCCGCGTTCATGCCGTGATCGAACACGATGCCGCACAGTTGAAGCAGGAAGAGCTGCCCCGCATGGAACGCGTCATGCGCACCTTCAAGGTGATCATGGTGGCCGAAGTTTCGCTGCTTGTGTTGTCGGTCGTGATGATCTGGTTTGTACCGGTACCGCCCGTCTGGAAGGGTGCCTTCGTGGGCGTCCTCATCATGGCCACCCTGCTGCTGGCCTTTGATTACCTGGCTGATAAAAGAGGGGCCGAGTATCTTGAATTTTTGAAAGCGCAGGTGCCTGTATGAAAGTCTCCAATCCTGACCATCAGAAAATTCTGCAGCAGGTAGGGTTGAGTTCACTGCATTATTATGATGCCAGCCAGTTCAGTCGGTACATCCCCCACGGTTATCCGGATTCGGAGACGGAAGCCATGGATTCCATTTACCGCATGTATGAGCGGGTACTGCTGCACCATGAGTCGGGCCTGCGCATTTCCTTTCTAACAACCGAGAGTTACGATGGCGATTCTGAGGAGCACACCGTTATGGATTGCTTCGTGATTACCCGGCAACATCAAAAACACAGCGTCACCGCCATCGACCTGCAAACCCGCACCTTCAATACCCCCTCCGGCCCCATCCCCTTCACCGCCATCCTTAATACGCTAGAGTAAGTTTTAAAGCTATTAAGCTTTAAGCTTTCAACTTTTAACTTTCCACTTTCAACTTTTCCTTCATTCCAAACAACACCCTCATCACCTTCCACCGCCTGATCAGCAGCTCATACCCCACCAGGCACACGCCAAATGTTCCCACAGTCAATACCAGGAATTTTGCTGCGAGGCCCCAGGGAAGTTCCATCAGGTAAAAGGCAATCGTGATGGTGACGGTCTGGTGCAGGATGTAAAACGGATATACGGCTTCGTTGGCATAGATAAGAAAGGGAGAACGCTGTACCAGGTAAGTGGATGCATACCCGAACAAGGCCAGGATCCAGCACCAGAGGTTAACCACTTTGAACACCGCTTCAGTGAAATGCACAACGATGGTATCTTCAAAAAGCTCGCGGATGCCGATGAGCAACGTGAAGGCCAGCAAACCACCGAGCAAATACTTTTGGCGGTGCGTGCGCACGGTGTTCCAGAACGGTTCGCCTATGCTGATCAGCACAAAGCCATAGAAGAAAAGGGTCCCGTAATTCACAATATTGAACCAGTCGCCCACCAGCGCATGCGTGGATTCGAAGAAGGGTTCTACGAGGGCCTCCCACACATACAATGGCACCACCAACCAGAACAAGCCCCACGGGGTGGTCGCCCAGGTGGCAATGCGTTGGGTGAAGAAGTTGTGCGGATGCCTGCGCAGGGAAAGGAACACCGGCAGCCAGACGACTGAAAACAAAAAGAGGTACGGCAGAAACCACAGGTGGTGCCACGAGAAATTCCCTTCGGGGTAGGCACCGTGGGTAAAGACCTGGGATGGGTAAAAATCAAAGTAGCCACCGGTAAACTGACCATGGGCTACGCGCTCGAAATACACCTGGGGGGTAATGATCACCAGCATCCCGAACAGCAAGGGTATCATGAGTCGGGTGAAACGTTCACCGGCAAACTGGCCCGCGGTTCGTTTGCCCAGGGCAAAGTAGGTGCCCATGCCGGAGATGATAAACAGCAGCGGCAACCGCCACTGGTTCAGAAACATCATGGGGTAGCGCAGCCAGGGGTAGAGCTCGTTGTTTTTAATGTGCCACCCCCAGGGTACAAAGAACATGCCTACGTGGTAGAGGATGAGCAACCCAAACAAGATTACCCGCAACCAGTCGAGTTCATTTTTGCGCATGTGTAAAGATAAGTTCCGGAAATGAAATTGTAGGTAGCCTTACCTGATCATGATTTGATAAAGCAGGAGGAGGATCACGACTCCCAGGAGGCTGGTGTAAATGGTTTTGTTGTGTCGGGCCAGCCAGTTGGGAAGGTAGATATCAAAGTTATCGCGTGTAGAGGCAGAAAACTTGCGTGCCCACACGGTGAGGGGACAACTGTTTTTAAAAATCAAGAGCACAATTCCTTCGACTAAAAAGCTGCCGAGTCCGAGCCAAACCCAATGATCAATCCGGTTGGTGATTACCGCATAGAATAAATAAAAGAGCACCCCATTAAAGAATAGCCAGATCATCGTATGAAGGACCTTAATCGCGAGGAGTTTATGGGAAGGGTTCATAGAATCAGAAGGGAAGGATCTTGAGAATGGCTTTCACCATGGTAAATGAATCGCATTCCCAGCACAAAGGAAATGACAATTTCCGGTTGCTGAACTGATTCAAATCATGCGTGCCGCTACCCGCAGCCTGTTGAAATTGTCAACGTGCTTCAATTGATGAGCAAACAAAAAAAGGCAATCGAAATCCAGAGCAGCGCAGGCTGGGAGGTGGGAGGCAGCCTGTCCGCCCTAGGCGGAACCTGTCCGACTACTGGCGGAAGGATCCCCCAATAGGAGTCGCTATAACCAACTTCTAATCGAGGAGCAAACCAAAAAAGCAACAACAATCCAGAGCTGGGGTGGGCTGTGGGTGGAGCGAAGGATCCCCCAATAGAAGCTGGGATAACGAGCTTCAACCGAGGAGATTCTTCCCACCAACAGGCGGGCAAGCTGCTGTATTCCGTTCATAATTCCCTTTCATCCGAAAAGCACAGTCACGAGCGGCTCTGAATTGCTGTCAATATTTTTTTGATTGTCTCAAACAAGAAGAATGAATAAACTTAAATGGAGGAGAAAAACAAAAGCCAACCGCAATCCAGAGCAACGGCAGGCATGAGGGTGGGAGGCAGCCAGTCCGCCCTTTGGCGGAAGGATCCCCCAATAGGAGTCGGTTTTAAAGGGGGGCATTCCAAGCATAACCGCACTACGGCTCCATCCCCATAATGCGGTCAGTCAAGTCATTCCAACCCGGATTCATTTTTGTAATCAGGTCTTCCTTATACGCCCGACTTTTTCCTTTGATAAACCGTTCTCGTTCAAGCGCGGCTTCTTCAGAATCCAATGTTTCAAAGTAAACAGGCTTGATGAGGTTATACCGCGCAGTAAAACTTCCAGGATTTATTTTTCGAATGTGTTCCCATAATCGCGTTCGCAGATCCGTAGTCATACCAACGTAGAGAACAGTATGGTGTTGATTGGTTAACAGGTAAACGAACGCTGCAGGCCGCATGATTTGAATTTCACTAATTTTTCAAATAGAAAAAAAGGCCAGACTGGCGGATCTGAATTGCTTTCAATGTTTTTTTATAAAAACCAACTGCAATCCAGAGCTGGGGTGGGGTTGAGCCGAGGGGGCGAAGGATCCCCCAATAGGAGTCGCTATAACCGGCTTCGCTCGGGGGGATTCTTCGCTCGCTTCTCTTCTTCTTCAATGATCTCTTCTTGATAAAGAACCTGCTTCAACCACAATGCGTATTCCCTTGCCGCTCTGAATTGGTTTTCAATAAAAAAATAAATGACCCTAATCCAGTCCAAGGGACTCCTTTGGAGAGCTTGGGCGGGCTTGTGTGTGAGGGGCGAAGGATCCCCCATTAGAAGACGAGATTACAAGCTTTGACCGAGGAGATTCTTCTCCGCCAGCTGGCAGATCTGAATTGCTTTCAATTATTCTTATTATCCACTACAAAAACGCAGGGTCACTGAACTTCGATCGGGGAGCAAACAAAAAAGCAACTACAATCCAGAGCAGGGTGAGGTTGAGAGTGGGGGCGAAGGATCCCCCATTAAGAAGCAAAGGTGCAGTCAGGTCTTCCGACCTGATTGTTTTTTTTCTGATTCCCTTGAGTCTTTTGGACGGACTGACAAGCAGGGTATGATCTGCCTTGTTGAATTTTAAATTTTGAATCTTGAATTTTGTCTTACCCCGATGCTATCCTTCCTGAACATCTTCTTCTTTCTGTTTCACACAGCGTTCACGCTGTTTAATGTAGTCGGGTGGATGGTGGCCAAAACAAGAAAACTCCATTTGATAACCATGGCGCTAACAGCCTTCTCCTGGTTTGTCCTGGGCATCTGGTACGGCTGGGGTTATTGCTTTTGCACCGACTGGCACTGGCAGGTGCGCGAAGCCCTTGGCCATCACGATCACTCTACCTCCTACATTCATTTTTTAATCCTGAAGTTAACGGGGGCCGATCTAAACACCCGGTTGGTAGATGCGGGTACGGCCCTTGTCTTTACCACGAGTTTAATCGCCAGCCTCTGGGTAAACCGAACGTTGCTTTATCGCAAACGCTGACCAACAACAAGTGTCTACTTTAGCGGGCAACACAAGTTGCGAGGTTTGGATTTTCCGCTTTCGCGGGATAAAGGAATCTCCTTCGGATAATCCTGGCATTTCTTATCTTCGTTTGATCAAAATTTCATGCCTATGCCCTCCTTTCATGTTACCCGATCCATCCTAATCGAAGCATCCCCTGAAAAAATCTTTTCCATACTCAGTGATTATCACCACTGGCCGGCCTGGTCGCCCTGGTTGATTGCCGAGCCTGGCGTAAAGGTGACCGTAAAAACGGATGGCAAGGAATACAGTTGGGAGGGCAAGCGCACCGGAAGCGGAGAAATGAAAATACGTAAGGAAAGTTCTCCCACCCGGATGGATATGGTCGTTACTTTTTTAAAGCCCTGGAAATCCTCGTCTCCCGTATGGTTTGAATTAAAATCATTGGGCAAGTCAACGGAAGTAACGTGGAGCATGACGAGCAGCCTTCCCTTCTTTATGTTCTGGATGACGAAGATGATGGCGGCCTATATCGGCATGGATTATCACCGTGGGTTGATGATGCTGAAAGATTATGTGGAAACCGGTGCGGTCCCTTCCCGGCTCGACTTTAAAGGGATCCAACCGTTTGCCGGGAGTATGTATGTCGGAATAAAAACCACCTGTACGATGGATACCCTCAATAGCAAAATGGCGGATGATTTCGGAAAGTTATCGGCCTGGGCCAAGCAACAAGCGAACCAGATCGCGGCTCCGCCTTTTTCAATCTACCATACCTGGGATGTGGTAAAAGGTAAGGTGGTGTATACTTCGGCCTATCCGGTAAAAGCCATACCCGCTCAACTGCCAGAAGGATTTATTACCGGCTCGATCCCGGCATGTAACGTCAATACGATCACCCACACCGGTATGTATAAGCATTTAGGCAATGCCTGGACCACACAGTACATGATGCAACGCAACAAGGAGTATAAGTACCGCAAAGGAATTGATCCGTTTGAAGTGTATGTAAGCATGCCCGGCCAGGTACCCGAGGAGCAACTGATTACCGAAATTCATTTTCCGGTTGCTTAATCTTTCTGAAGACTTCCGTTTATTAGAAGTCCGGAACCTGTGTGGTTAAGTTTTTTGTCGGGTGATCGTTCATAAAAAAAAAGAGACATCATCGGATGTCTCTTTTTCATGGACAGGGAATAATTACTTTGGCATTACAACGCCATCAATTACATGTACAACCCCATTGGAGCCTTTCAGATCCGCAGCGGTAACGTAGGCGGCATTGCCCCCCTCATCCGTTAACTTCACTTTTCCATTCTCTAAGGAAGCAGTCAGTTTGCCACCACTTACCGTAGTTACGACAGCTTTGCCATTACCACTCTTGATCGCAGCGGTTACACCAGCCGCATCCAGGTTACCACTCACTACGTGGTAGGTAAGAATCTTGGCCAACTGCGCCTTGTTCTCAGGCTTCAGCAAATTGGCTACGGTGCCTTCCGGTAGTTTGTTAAACGCAGCATTGGTAGGTGCAAACACGGTAAACGGTCCTTTTCCTTTTAAGGTTGTTACCAGATCCGCTGCCTTTACTGCAGCTACCAACGTAGTGTGATCAGCCGATCCGATGGCAATGTCAACAACATCTTTACTTTGACCGAAGGAGGTTGCTGCAACAGCAATCCCCATCAGCAACACGAATAATTTTTTCATTTTGTTTTATTGGTTTATGTCTGTAGCAACAGAGGGAGTGGATTAATGTTTAGGTCCATCCTGTGCATTTCACAAAACGTTAACAATGTTTACTCAACGGGTCGCTGACCCCGTAAAGGTTAAACAAGGATGTTGTAGGATTAGCACGATGCGATCAGGCTAGCTTCAACAAACCGATTCCTACAAATTAATTTTTGTTTCGCTTGTGTAATTTTGACTAAAGAGGGTGTACTTATTGGCTGATGAAAAAGAAAATTAAACCCGTTCCCATACTCCTGGCGTTGGCAGGCGGTGCAGTTGGATTTTTTTCAGCGCAGGCTGGACTTAAGGTGGCACAAACCATGCCCACCTCCGTATTCATTACGTTGCTGATCCTGATTATTCCTTCCTTCTTTCTGGTGATCGCCCTGCACGAAGCCGGGCATGCGCTGGCCGGGGTGTGGGTAAACTTCGATTTTCGCATGTATGTGGTGGGCCCGTTTCTGTGGGAGAAAGAAGCCGGCCAATGGAAATTCAAGTGGAATAAAAATGTGAATACCTCCGGAGGAATGGTGTTGTGCCTGCCCACAGAATCAAAAGACCTGCGCAACCGGTTTGCCCGCTTCGCGGCAGGCGGACCACTTGCCAGCCTGGTGAGCGGTGTTGTCTTTGCCGGTATATATGCAGTACTAACATTCCTTTCATCGTCATCGTTATTCATGCAGGTGCTGACAGGGTGGGTTGCCATCCTGGCGTTTCTGTCGGGGGTGATCTTCATCATAACCGCCCTACCCTTTCATACCGGTGGGTTCTCTTCCGATGGAGCCCGCGTGTTGCGTTTGTACCGCGGGGGAGCCGTGGCCCGGTTCGAAGTATTGTTATTAAAGATCATTGCCACGAGCTCGGCCGGGGTTCGACCTTCGCAATGGTCTGTAGCCGAGCTGGAAGAAGCGCTGACATTAGCCCGCGAAATTAATGCCCCCATGCGTGTGTACTTGTATTACTTCTTCTATCACCACGCGTTGGATACGCATAACCTGAGCCGGGCAGAAGAATACCTGAATCACTACCTCACCGAAGCCGAAGCGGTGCCGCCTGGAATTCGCGCAGGCATCTGGATCGAAGCCGCCTTCTTTTATGCGCATATTAAAAAAGACCTGGACAAGGCAACGCACTATTGGAATCAATATAAGCCCTCCGCCTTTATTCCGAAGGCGCTGGTATTGGGAACAGAGGCCGCCCTGTGCCAGCTTCGGGGAGAAACCGATCAGGCAACCAGTCTCTACGAAAAGGCCATGACCGAAATCCCTACCATGCTGGATCAAGGGGTTGCGATGTCGTTAAAAGATCAGGTTCAGGAAATGTTGACGGCAACAAATCGATTTGTACATACCAGCACCCCGGTTTTATTACCGTAAACTTGTTCGCTCAGGAAATTCCATTCAGGCTTTATTGCTGACTTGCCAGGTTCTTTTTGATGTTCATCATGATCCCATCCGGAGTAATGCGGGGCAGGTTGGAGATGAACCAATTATTGAAGCCCACAATCTTTTTCCCTTTTCCTTTCAATAACAAAGCAACCCCTTGCCGCGCAACTTCCTTTGCCGGCACAGGCTTGTTCGCCTTGTAGGCATTGGTCTTCCACATGGCATCCGTGTTAAAGGCTGTGTCCACCGGACCGGGGCAAAGAGCCGTCACGATTACTCCGGTTCCTTCCAGTTCAGCCGCCAGCGTTTCCGTAAAGGCCAACACAAATGACTTGGTGGCCGAATACACCGAATAGTAGGGAAAGGGTAGAAAGGAAAGCAACGATGCGATATTCATGATGCGGCCGCGTTTGTGTACCAGCATGTCCTGCAAAAACAACTTGGTCAGGGCAACCACCGAAGTTACATTCAACTGAATCATCCGCAGTTCTTCGTCCAGATCGGTATCACTGAAATTGCCGTACACACCGCTGCCTGCATTATTCACAAGAGCCGTGACGGTTAATCCCTGTTTGGTCACCGCCTCATACAAAGACACAGCTCCATCCACCTCCGACAAATCTTGTTGAAACACATGCACCGAGTTCGCATAGTGTTGTTCCAACTCACGTTTGAGTGCGTTCAGTTTGTCAACGCTACGCGCAACCAATACCAGGTCGATTTGCTGAGCCGCCAAATGCTTCGCCATTTCATAGCCAATGCCGGAGGAAGCTCCGGTCAATAAGACAAGTTCTTTCATGGTTCCTTTTATTTAATGATGAGTCAAAGGTGGAGGTTGGAACACGCACCGGTCATTAACATTTGTTTAGATTTTACCGGCTTCCTTTTTTAAGCCGGCTTAAGTGTACCGGACTGATGCCCAGGTAGGAGGCGATCATGTGTTGCGGCACGCGGTTGTGGATGTTGGGAAAGATCTGGGCGATGTTTTCATACCGCTGGGCAGGGGTAAAGACATATTGATTTTTCAGGCGGTTGTCAAAATAAAGGAAGTAGAACTCGGCTATCGTGCGACCCAGCTTGTCGCCCTGCGCGAGGTGGGCATACCCCCATTCAATGGCCTTTCGGGGCATGACCATGACCGAAGTTTCTTCCAGCGCCTGTACACTGTTCGTGGAAGGGGTGGATACCAGGAAACTCGTGTAGTCGGCAATGAATTGACCTTCCAAGGAGAAGTGAATGGTATGTTCGTTGCCGGCATGATCGATGATCGTACTGCGTGTTAAGCCGGAAGTGATGAAGAAGATTTCCTGACTGATCTCCCCTTGGTGACTCAGGAACGCTTTCGCAGCGAAAGTCTTCTCGTAACACAGGGCCAGAAAGTCGTTCAGTTCTTCGTCCGAGATGGAAATCAGATGCCGGAGGGTGGCGTGTAACTTCTCCATGTGGATGTAACAACCAGCCGGCTGGATTGTTGCGCGTCAGGGTGCTGATAGGAACATCGCCTGCGAAACGTCAATTCACCGGATCACCTTTCCGGTTAACACACTCACCTTATCCGTGAACGGATTTCCTGAAGCCCTGCGAAAGGAGACCACCTGCCCAACATGCCACAGACAATCGGCTATCGGACCGTTGATTTCATTCCAGAACGGAAACTCAGTGGTTTTATCGGCCCGCTTAAACACCATCTTGATGTTATTCAGGTCGGCATCGGAAAGCGTTCGGAGGGTAGTGCTTGCCCCCTGCAGGTTGAGCAGCGTTTGTTCGCGCATCGCTTCGAAAGGGAGGGTGGCCGGCTGGCCTTCGGTACTGATTCCCTTCGTGCTGTTCAGGATAATGATTGACATGCCATAGATATGTTCAATCGTCTGCTGCGAGGTGCGCGTATCATTTCCCGGTTTGTAAGCCAGGTCTTCTTTTCGCAGCCCGTCCGTAGCCCAATAATAGCGGAAGCCTAACCCATCAATCATGCGGGCCGCTACGGCTCCCGCTGTATACGTTTCCGGATAATCGGGTATTTCGTAATAAGGCAACTTCTTGTCCTGCCCAAACATCGCCCCGGAGATCAACATCAAAACAACGAACCTCACGCCAATCATATACCCCATGATATTATTTCATTATCCATTTTCAATTGTCCATTATCCATTATCCCTTGTCCAATCCTAAGAGGTACTTCGCACTCGGCTCAAACGTTGGCGCATCCATCTCCACAAAGAAATTTTTTAGTCCACCCACCTGGGCGGCTTCAAAGAACTCTTTCCAATCCACTTTGCCTTGCCCCACGGGCACCTGCGCTTCCCCTGTGCCCGACCAATCGGATAGATGTGCCGAGATAAACCGGCCCGGGTACTTTCTGAAATAATCGGCCGCCTTGTAGCCGGCAATAATCACCCACACCTGGAATTGCATCTTGATCAGGTTCGGATCCAGCTCGCGCAACAACACATCATAAATCAGCTCGCCTTCCAGCTTTTCAAACTCCCAGTTGTGGTTGTGGTACACCAGCTGAATGTTGTTCTTGCGAAACAAATCTGCCATGCCATTCATCTCCTGCGCGGCTTTCTTCCAATCGCTGAGCGTAGCCGTGTTCGGTAACCCAAAGGCAGAAACCACCATTTGCGTAAGGCCTAACTCCTTGGCATAATCAATCCGTTCCTGCGCATGGGTTTTGAACTCATGAAAGATATAATGACAACTGACACACGTCATGCCCGCATCGTTGATGATCTGTTTCATCTCTTTTGCTTTCAAATGTTCCAGCGGACCAAAGCCATATTTTGCATACCCCTGCGGTGAGCACATCTCAATGCTCTTGTACCCATATCCTGCCATCTGTTTGAGTGTACCGGCAAAATCTTTCGTCAGCGTTTCGCGAATCGTCCAGCTTTGAAATCCAAGCGGTGCGGGTAATGCCGTGGAAGATTTACCAAATCCGGATAGATAAGGTGCGAGGGTGACGGCAGCGCCTGCGGCCAGGCCGGTATGAATGAATTTTCTTCGGGTTTGATTCATGGTAGTGAGTTATTATGTTGGTTAAATAGTTGCTGGTTCCCACCCTTTGCGGTATTCACGCGCCAGGTAGGCATTCGCCTCCGGGGCATTGGTGATTTTCATGTTCGCTGCATCGTAGTACAAGGTCTTGCCGGTGCGCAAAGCGACCGCATACAAATTGATGGCTTCCGTCAACGGCCAGGTATCACGCAAACTTCCCGGACATTGGGCCTTGTTTTTAATGCCATCGATAAAACCTTTAAGAACATCCCCACCCGGTTCCTCACGTGGATGTTTCCAGCTTTCACCGGCACGTTTGCCGGAAATGATTTGCGGATTTTCTCCATGGAAGCCGGCCAGAATGATGCCGGCATCTCCAACAAACATCATGGCTTCGGCCGGCAAGTCTTTATTTTGTTTTACTAACTCCTCAGGCACTGCCGGGCGCATGCCTCCATCATACCAGCACAGGTTGATGGCCGGCCGCGAACCTTTCGCTTCAAACCGGAACCGGACCTGGCTGGCCAGTGGAAAGGCAAAATCATTCCGGATCCGGAACGGTACCTTTTCATTAAAGTCGACTGCATGATTGCGGTTCGGCTCGATGATGGTGGGCGCTTCCAGTTGCAACGCCTGGAATACTTTCCACAAACTATAGTGCCCCATGTCGGCCATCGAACCACCCCCGAAGTCATACCAGCCCCGGAAGACCATATTGGTATAGTTGGGATGATAAGGCCGCTCTTTCTCCGGCCCCAGCCACAAATCCCAGTTAAGATCTTTCGGAACCGGGGGTGTATCCGCAGGCAACGAAGTATACTGTGGCCATACGGGCCGGTTCGTCCAGTTGTGTACTTCTTTTAATGTACCGATTGCTCCGCTGTTAATCCACTCCATGGTTTTGTCCATGTCGGCATTGGCTTCCCACGCTGCGAGGTGGCTGGTAGCCGGTGATTTTTTTGCCAGATCAATTACCTGCTTTCCTTCCAGCAACCGGTTGGCTACCGGTTTGTGCATAGTTACATGGATGTTGCGCTTCAAGGCGGCAATGGCCAGCAGTCCATGCAGGTGATCGGGCGTCATGATTTTGATGGCATCCAGATCTTTTTCTTTGGCAAACAGTTCGCGAAAATCGGTATAGGCGTTGCAGGCGCTGTATTGATCTGTGCTGCGTTGCTCTTTATAATAGGTGTCTACAATGTATTTGCCATTGTTCAACCCACCCGGAATGTCATTGTCACCTCCGGGGGTCCAGGTGGTGCTGTTCAATTTTTTGCGGATCTGATCGCGCAGGTAATTCTTGCCCCAGTCGCGGTAGCCGACCGCTTCAAGGTTCGGATCACAGACGGCAACTATTTGAATTTCGGGTACGGAGAGCAAGGGCAAAATTTCGCGCAAGCCCTGCGTGCCCAGGCCGATGTAAGCCATTGTGATCTTATCGCTGGGGGCTGTGAAATCTTTTCCACCGAGTACATGCCGTGGGAGAATGGTAAACGCCAGGGCGGTGGAGGCCATGTTACCAATAAATTTTCTGCGGTTGAGGGGAGTAATTAAAGGCTTTTTCATACGGTAGAAGTTAGGAAGAAGCTGTGCGGTACAAGCAATCTATTAATTTGAGCGCTTAATAACCAGTAATTTTATGGGGAAGGTCGCGTGCGGTACTTTGCTGCCCGATAACGGTGAGGGTAAAATAAACTTAATGATTTGAGGCCAGGGATGCGGGTGCTGAATTCTGATTGTAATACCATTCGAATGGCATCTTCATGTCATGTTACAATTTCGGGTAACAGGGATTGAATAATTCCTCAACGCAAGACCGGGAGCAGTGGTTGATTTTTAAAACCTCACCTCGTTCTCCAACGGATCTCCATTTTTATAATGATTCAGATTCGAAAGGGTGGTGATGGCGATTTGAGTCAGCGCTTCCTGTGTGAAGAAGCCCTGGTGGGCGGTAATCAATACGTTCGGGAAACTGCTGAGCCGTGAAATTATATCGTCCTTGATGATTTTCTCGGAGAGGTCGCGGAAAAATAATTTCTCCTCCTGTTCATAGACATCAATTCCCAAGGCACCAATGGTTGCTGATTTCAATCCCTGGATCACCGATCGGGTATCAATCAATGCACCCCGGCTGGTATTGATGAGCATGACTCCTTTTTTCAATTGTTGTACCGATTGATCGTTGATCAGGTACCGTGTATGTTCGTTGAGCGGGCAATGCAGCGAGAGGATATCCGATTGCGAAAACAAAGTGGCTAAGGGCACATAGGTAACTCCGGCCGCTTGGAGTTGTGCATCGGGCTTGATATCGTATGCCAACACCTTACAACCAAAACCGAGCATAATTGTACAAACGACTTGGCCTATGTTTCCGGTTCCTACCACACCCACCGTTTTACCATATAGATCAAACCCCAGTAAGCCGTTGAGTGAAAAGTTTTGTTCGCGCACCCGGTTATAGGCTTTGTGGGTTTTGCGATTTAAAGTCATCATCATCGCCACCGCATGTTCAGCCACTGCATGGGGCGAGTAGGCAGGAACGCGAACAATCTTTACATTGAATTCTTTGGCCGCAGCCAAGTCTACCTGATTGAACCCGGCACACCGCAATGCCAGGATGCCAATTCCTTTTTGTGCCACGTGCTGCAAGACCGGGCGGCTGATCTGATCGTTAACGAATGTACAAATCGCGTCTACTTCGCCCAGAAGGTTAACGGTTTTTTCATTGAGAGCCGTTTCATAGTATTCGATGGTAAACCCCAGGCCTACATTGTACTTATCAAAAAAAGTTTTGTCGTATGTCTGGGTACTAAAAAAAGCAATTTTCATAATTGATATAAAAAGAAAGCCCGGAGTGCCGGGCTTTCTTAATTAGGTTAATCTTAATTAACTCCCACATGCTTCACACGCATCCGGGTTGTCCAGGGAGCAAGCCATGTCGGCTCGCTTCTGATCGAGATCCGAAAGTTTCACTTCCGGCTCGTTGTAGGCGATCGTCTGCTGGGCTTCCTTTACCGGGGCATAGGTTGCAACGGGTTCCGTCACCAACGCATTCGCGGCATTGGTAGCCGCTTGCGCATGGGCGGTGGGTTGTTGCATGGCCGTTTTATCCAATGTAAACTTGATCGCATCCGCAGCAGCGGTGGAGCGCAAATAATACATACCGGTCTTCAACCCTTTCTTCCACGCATAGAAGTGCATGGAGGTAAGCTTCCCAAAGTTGGGATCGGTTAAGTGAATGTTCAGACTTTGACTCTGGCAGATGTAAGCACCACGGTCGGCACTCATGTCGATGATCGACTTCTGCGAAATCTCCCACACGGTTTTGTAAATATCCTTGATGTTTTGCGGAATCTCGGCAATGGGTTGAACCGAACCGTTGGTAGAAATCAGTTTCTGACGCATGTTCTCACTCCACAAGCCCAGGCTGATGAGGTCTTTCATCAAATGCTTATTGGCAATAATGAACTCGCCCGACAATGTTCTTCGCGTGTAGATGTTTGAAGTGTACGGTTCGAAGCATTCGTTGTTGCCCAGGATTTGCGAAGTAGAAGCGGTAGGCATTGGAGCGAGCAGCAACGAATTGCGCACGCCATGTTGCTTCACTTCTTTCTTCAGGTTGTCCCAATCCCAGCGTCCGGAATCCGGGGTAACGCCCCACATATCAAACTGGAAGATTCCTTTGGAGACCGGTGAACCCTTAAAGGTTTCATACGGCCCATGCTGCTTCGATAACTCCATGGAAGACTCCATGGCCGCGAAGTAGATGGTTTCGTGGATTTCTTTATTCAGTTGACGGGCCTCCGGTGAATCGAACGGCATACGCAACAAAATGAACGCATCCGCCAGGCCTTGTACGCCAATGCCAATCGGGCGGTGGCGCAGGTTGGAATTGCGGGCTTCAATCACCGGATAGTAGTTCACGTCAATCACCTTGTTCAGGTTGCGCGTAACCACCTTGGTGATTTCATACAACTTCTGATGGTCGAAGGTGCCATCTTCGGTAATAAACTTGGGCAAGGCAATCGAGGCGAGGTTACACACGGCCACTTCATCGGGTGAGGTGTACTCGATAATCTCCGTACACAGGTTGCTCGACTTAATGGTACCCAAATGTTTTTGATTGGATTTGCGGTTGGCCGCATCCTTGTAGAGCATGTAAGGCGTGCCGGTTTCAATCTGGGCTTCCAGAATTTCAAACCAGAGATCCTGGGCTTTTACTTGCTTGCGGAACTTGCCTTCCTTCTCGTATTTTTCATAGAGGCGTTCAAACTCTTCGCCCCAGCAATCGGCCAGGCCGGGTGCTTCGTTCGGGCAGAAGAGGGACCACATCTCATTGTTCTCGATGCGCTTCATGAACAGGTCCGGAATCCACATGGCATAGAATAAATCGCGGGCGCGCATTTCTTCCTTGCCGTGGTTCTTCTTCAGTTCGAGAAAATCAAATACATCGGCATGCCAGGGTTCAAGGTAAATGGCAAAGCTTCCTTTGCGCTTACCACCGCCCTGATCCACATAGCGGGCCGTCATGTCGAAGTTTCTGAGCATGGGCACAATGCCGTTGGATGTTCCGCCTGTGCCTTTGATGTAGGAGCCTTTAGCGCGCACGTTGTGAATGCTGAGGCCAATGCCTCCGGCCGACTGCGAGATTTTCGCAGTTTGTTTTAGGGTATCATAGATTCCGTCAATGCTGTCATCCTTCATGGTCAGGAGGAAGCAGGAGGAAAGCTGGGGCTTGGGCGTGCCGGCATTAAATAAAGTAGGGGTGGCGTGTGTAAACCACTTCTCCGATAATAAATGATAGGTTTCGATGGCAGCCGGAATATCTTCTCCGTGAATGCCAACCGCCACCCGCATGAGCAAATGTTGCGGACGTTCCACCACCTTGCCGTCAATCTTCATCAGGTACGAACGCTCCAGGGTCTTGAATCCGAAGTAGTCGTAACTGAAATCGCGGTCGTAGAGGATGGCTTCATCCAGCTCGGCTGCATTTTCATGAATCACCTTCCAGGTGTCTTTGGAAATGAGCGGGGCATTTTGGCCGGTCTTGGGATCCACATAGGTGTACAGTCTTTTCATTGTGTTGGAGAAAGACTTGCTGGTAACCTTGTGCAGGTTCGAAACGGCAATGCGTGCCGCTAGCTTGGCGAAGTCAGGATGGCGGGTGGTCATGGTCGCTGCAATTTCAGCAGCCAGATTATCCAGTTCCTGGGTGGAAACACCATCGTACAGGCCATTAATCACTTTCATGGCCACCTCTACCGGGTTGACAAATTTGGGATCTAAACCATAGCAGAGTTTTTCAATACGGGCCGTGATTTTATCAAACTTTACGGACTCCCGGTGTCCGTCACGTTTTAGTACGAGCATCTGAAAATAGGGTTGTGTGGTAAAAACAGTTTAAAAAATGTGATCGAATGTATCAAAAATCTTCGTTCAGTGAAAACTTTGGCGCGGTTTCTTTTTCCGTGCTTTTCATCACTCCGGCTTTCTGATATTCGGCCACACGCTTTTCGAAGAAATTGGTTTTGCCGCGCAGCGAAATCATGTCCATGAAATCGAAGGGGTTGGTAGCTCCATATACCTTCTTCCCGGTCAACTCATTGATCAGGCGATCGGCCACAAACTCAATGTATTGACGCATCTGTTCGGCATTCATTCCGATCAAATTCACCGGCAAGGCATCGGTCACAAATTCTTTTTCAATTTCCACGGCATCTTTGATAATCTCAATCACCCGCTCTTCTGAAAGTTTGTTCACGACATGCTGGCTATAGAGGTGGCAGGCAAAATCGCAGTGCAACCCTTCATCACGCGAGATCAGTTCGTTGGAGAAACTGAGGCCGGGCATCAGACCGCGTTTCTTCAACCAGAAAATGGAGCAGAACGAGCCGGAAAAGAAAATTCCTTCCACGGCCGCAAACGCAATCAGGCGCTCCTGGAAATTTCCTTGCGAAATCCAGCGCAACGCCCAGTCAGCTTTTTTCTTTACGCAATCCATCGTGTCGATGGCGTGAAACAATTTGTCTTTCTCCCGCGCATCCTTTACGTAGGTGTCTATTAATAAAGAGTAGGTCTCGGAGTGGATGTTCTCAATGGCAATCTGAAAGCCATAAAAGAACTTGGCTTCGGTGTATTGCACCTCGCCCACAAAGTGTTCGGCCAGGTTTTCGTTTACAATGCCATCGCTGGCAGCAAAAAATGCCAGTACGTGGGTAATAAAGTGGCGTTCTCCATCATTCAGATTGGCCCAATCTTTCAAATCGTGGCTCAAATCAATCTCTTCGGCCGTCCAAAAGCTGGCCTCGGCCTGTTTATAGAACCTCCAGATATCATGGTGTACGATGGGGAAGAGCACGAAGCGGTCTTTGTTCTCTTTGAGGATGGGTTCTTCTTTTGCGGAATGACTCATGTGTAAAATACTTTAAAGGTTACCTATGTTTTTTGCAAACAAAAGCCCGTTCAGGGCTTCTGGTGCAGGTGATTAATTTTTTTGGAGAGCATGAAGGATGAGATCAACATCCCTTCATAACTTCAGCATCGACAAATATTCGAAATGATGAGTCAAAAACAAAGTGAAGTTTTTGCGTGTAACACCGTGTGGAATCACACTGGCGGCCGTAAGTGTTTGGTAAATAGTTGCTTTAAAAAAATTGTGTCAATCATTAGATGAGATAAAATATTTTTAAATTTTTTTTGCGCTCAGACAGCACCAAAATCGAAACTATTTTTCAGTACGAGTGAACTCCCGAATTTCCTAAAACCCGGGGCGACAATTCTTTGCGGCATGTCCGTTCAAATGGGTAGGAGGGGTAACCGCATGGTGGTAAGGCCATTGACAAGGATTAGGCAGGAAGCTCCGAAAATTCTTTGAAATCAAGGATTTTAGGGCAATTTAGTGGGGTACCCTTGTTTTTCAAGTCGATTGATCTATCTTTGCAGTCCATTTTTAAAAACATAAGCATGTACGCAATAGTAGACATTGCCGGTAAGCAGTTTAAGGTGGCTAAAGACCAATATATCTATGCTCCAAAAATGGAGGGAGAAACGGGTGCCAACGTATCGTTTGACAACGTTCTTCTTCTGGACAAGGATGGCAGTGTGGAAGTTGGCGCCCCTACTGTAAAAGGTGTGAAGGTATCAGGGAAGATTCTGGAGCACGTAAAAGGAAACAAGGTGATTATTTTCAAAAAGAAGCGCAGAAAGGGATACACCGTGAAGAACGGCCATCGCCAGCAGTTCACCAAGGTGCAAATTGAAAGCATCGGGTAATTTTTGCATGTTGAATCTTAAATTTTGAATTGAGTTATGGCACATAAAAAAGGAGAAGGTAAAGTAAAGAACGGCCGCGAATCGGAAAGCAAACGGTTAGGTATTAAAGTATTCGGTGGTCAGAAAGTAGTGGCGGGCAACATCATCGTACGCCAGCGGGGCACCAAGCACAACCCGGGCCGCAACGTGGGCATCGGCAAAGACCACACCTTGTTTGCACTCACCAACGGGGTAGTCGTTTTTAAGAAAGGCCGCGCCAACAAATCTTTTGTATCCGTTCAGGCCGAAGCCTGATTGGAATAAAAAGCAACCAATTTTATAAAAGCACCCCTCGTTTTAGGGGTGCTTTTCTTTTTATACCCGATTCAATAAAAAAAATTTAGAAAATTTTCAACAAGCCCAACTCCAAAGATTCTTCTGATTGGAGACCTTCAAGGGACTGAACAACAGAATATTTTGGTCCGCAATCGTTACTTGCTATATTTTATTCTGTGTCCAGATAAGATGACAGAATAAGAATAGAGGTATTCTTGGTGGGGGGTATTTTGCACCTCTGTCCGAAAGCTTAGATTTAACGCTTTAAAACCTAAACCTAAACCTATGAAGAAGTTTCTACTGTTATGCTTCTCATTCGTTTTTGTGCTCAGTGCCTGGGCGCAGGATCGAGTGGTTTCGGGTAAAGTGACGTCTACGGAAGACGGTTCGGCTTTGCCCGGAGTAAACGTAGTGCTGAAAGGCACTACAAACGGAACGGTTACCGATGCCGATGGTAACTACCGACTTACTATCCCGGCTTCCGGGGGAAGTTTGGTCTTTTCCTTCATCGGACTTACAACCCAGGAAATTGCCATTGGTGATCGCAATACCGTGGATATTTCGCTCGGGTTGGATGTTACCCAGCTGGGTGAAGTGGTGGTAACCGGTCAGGGTATTGCCCGCGATAAGAAAGCGCTGGGTTATGCCGTGAGTTCAGTCGGTGCCGACCAACTATCCGCCCGCCCGGTGAACGACATTTCCCGCGTATTGCAGGGCAAAGTTCCCGGAGTGGTCATTAACCCCACCGGGGGTGCTGCCGGTGCCGGATCGAGCATCAACATCCGCGGGTATTCTTCTTTAACGGGAAGTACCCAACCCTTATGGGTAGTGGATGGCGTGCCGTTTAACTCCGCCACGAACAATGCTTCTGGTTTTACAACGGGGGGAACCGCCACAGCCACCAGCCGCTTCCTGGACATTGACCCGAACACCATTGAGAGCATCAACGTATTGAAGGGCTTGGCTGCTACTGTATTGTATGGCGACCAGGGCCGCAATGGTGTAATTCTTGTTACCACCAAATCCGGAGCCAATAAGCGCAAGCAGTCGGAAATCAGCTTCCAGCAGTCACTCTCCATCAGTGAAATCGCTTCGCTGCCAACGTTCCAGGATAAATATGGAAATGGGTTCCAACAGTTGTATGGTCAGTTCTTCAGCAACTGGGGTCCGCACTTTGACGAAATTGACTCGGTAGGGTATGCCTATCAGTTCCTTTCAGACCCTTCGCTGCGCGATGCTTATCCTGAATACTTTTTCAGGCGTGAATCGTATGATGCCAAACCAGATCCTTCTGGGTTCTTCCGGAATGGTTTAGTGTCTAACACCTCTGTGAACATAGCAGGCGGTTCAGATAAATTGAGCTACAATGCTTCCGTTGCTTATACAAAAGAGGAAGGCTATGCTCCGGGCAACGACCTGGAGCGTTTGAATATTTCTACCGGATTTACCGCGGCCGTTACGGATAAGTTCACTATCAAAACATCCATTCTGATTGCCAATACGGATTTCCAATCTCCGCCTTTAAATGGTGCAACAGGTGGGGGAGCCTCATTCGGTGGGGTGCCCTCGTTATATGGCCAATTTTTATACACGCCCCGAAATGTGGACGTTTTGAATTTGCCGTTTGAGACCCCTTTGGAGAAGAAAAGTATATATTACCGCGGTGGTAACGACATTCCCAACCCACGGTGGGTAGCCAAGTATCTACGAGAAACGGATGTTACCAACCGCTTCTTTAATGCTTCTACGTTGTCCTACGATTTCACCGATAACATCAGTTTGGCATATCGTGTAGGATATGATACCTATACGCAAAACCAGAGCCGTGAGTATAACAAGGGTATCGGCCCTACGTACAATGTTATTGATCGTGGCGTGTTTCAAACACAAACCTTTACCAACACGATCTGGAACCACGACTTGATATTCTCGTTGTCAAAAGACCTGACTTCGGAAATTTCCATGTCGGCCCGTATCGGGGGTAACGCCCGTAACGACAAGAGCCAGCGCGATGGTATCTACTCTGAAAACCAGACCGTGTTTGGCTTGATGGCGCACTCCAACTTCCAGACTTCCTCCTCGCGCAGTATCGCGTTTGACGGCAGAACCTTCTACCGCAATACCGAGCAGCAGCGTTATGGTGTGTATGGCGATTTCTCCTTTGACTACAGAGACTATGTGTTCCTGAACCTGGCCGGTCGTAACGACTGGACCTCAACACTGGAAGAGGGCTTTAACTCCTTATTCTATCCCAGTGCCAGTGCATCGTTCATTCCTACCGAAGCGTTTTCCGGATTGAAGTCGAACACGTTGAATATGTTAAAGTTGCGCGTGGGCTACGGAACTTCCGCAGGTTTCCCCGGTGTGTATTCTACCCGTTCGATTGTTGCGCAGAACCTGCGTGGCTTTGCCGATGCCGGTGGTACGATCTATGCTGAGCAAACCATCTCCGACTTCCTCGGCAATGCCAAGTTGAAGGCTGAGTTGCAGCAAGAGATTGAAGCTGGTTTTGAAGCTAAGTTCCTGCAAGACCGCATAGGCATCGATTTCACCGTGTACAATCGCACTACCCGCGACTTGATCACAACCGCTCCGATTGACCCGGCCACCGGCTATACCTCTACCGCTACCAACATTGGTAAGCTCAGCAACAAAGGTATTGAAGTGGCTTTAACAGGAGTTGCCGTTAAGTCCGGTGATTTTATGTGGGACATCATGCTGAACTACACAGTGGTACGGCCGAAAGTGGAAGAGTTAGGCGGAGGAATATCTGAGATCGTACTTTCCGGGTTCACCGATCGCGGAAACTTTGCCATCGAAGGTCGCCCCACCAATATCATCAAAGGGTCAACCATCTTGAAAGATCCCAATGGAAATCGCGTAGTGGGATCGGCTGGGTTGTATGAGTTGGATCCGATCTTGCGCGAGTTGGGCGATCCCAATGCCAAGTGGCTGGCCTCCTTATTCAACACGTTTACCTATAAAGGCTTTACGTTTAGCTTCCAGTGGGATTACCGTCATGGTGGCAAAATCTATTCCTCCACGGCATCAGCGGTTATTGGCCGGGGTACCTCGGATGATGTTGATTTCAACCACGACTTAACGTTCATTCTGCCTGGGGTGAAGAACATTGGAACTAGCGATGCCCCGAATTATGTGGAGAATGATATTCAGATCACTGCTTCAGACTATGGGTTTAACACGCAGTTCTTCGGATACAACGAGGTGGCTATGTTTGATGCTACCACCATCCGGTTAAGAGAGGTGTCATTGGCTTATAATTTCCCGAAAACCTTGCTGAGCAAGACTCCTTTCACGAACGCTTCGTTACAATTAAATGGAAACAACCTTTGGTTTAATGCAGTGAATGTGCCTAAGGGTGTAAACTTCGATACCGAAGTTTCCAGTCAGGGTGTGGACAACGGTCTTGGATTTGATTACCTGACCGGCCCGAGTACGCGTAGATATGGTGCAGTGTTACGGCTCACATTCTAATCTTAAATGTAGAAGTTTATGAAACTGACAAAATTTTTTATACTAACTGTTTTCGTGTGGCTGGGTTCTTCCTGTACGCTTGATCTGCGTGAAGACCCCAATGCTGTACAGCCGAATCAGGCGCTGCCAAGTTTGATTTTGAACTCCATGCAACGCAACCTGGCTGGTTTATTTAACACTGCCAGTTCCAATGGTATGATTGCAACCCGACTTATGAATTCGGGGGGTAACAACTATGCCAACATCTGGAATCCCCAATCGTTTGACGGCACCTGGTCAACTGCTTATGCCAACATCCTGTTGGATGGTAAGCAATTGATCGAACTGGCTGATGCGAATGGATTGGCCCGGCATGCCGGGATGGCACGGGTCATCAGCGCATATACCTTGTTGTTGCTGGTGGATAGCTTTGGCGATGTGCCCTATAGCCAGGCATTGCAAGGATCGGATGAGTTTAATCCGGGTGTGGATAATATGGCCGATGTTTACAATGAAGCTATTGCTCTATTGGATAAGGCAAAGACCGATTTAACAACGCCTACCGTTGCCCTGGGTGGATATTTAAATGCTACCGCTCCGGCTATTTCGGATTTGTATTATGCCAACAACTATGGCAACTGGGTGCGACTGGCCAATTCGTTGAAGTTGAAGGTTTATTTGAATCTGCGCCTGACGGATCCTACGGCTGCCACAGCAGGTATTAATGCCGTGATTGCTGATGCTGGTGGCTTGATCAGTACTACCGCTCAGAACTTTACTTTCCGTTATGGTATCAGTCAGTCTGACCCGGATTCACGCCATCCGCGGTTCAATGCGAACTACCTGGCCGGTGGAGGTAACTATATGTCCAATTACCTGATCTGGCAAATGTTCCATGGATATGATGCAACGCAAAATGGTCAGCCTGGTGATCCAAGAATCCGGTTCTATTTTTATCGCCAGGTATCCACCAATAACTCTGACCCGAATAACATTCGTTGCGTAACGGCTCTTTCGGCTCCGCCTCACTATCCGTTTTCTACAGGTACAGCCATTATTTATAACTCCAAGGCGGGGGTACCTCCGGGCATCAGCACCAATCCTGCACACCCGGCTTATTTCAGCTCGTCCGGTCTTCCGCGTACCTTCTGCTATCCGACTGACCGGGGCTACTGGGGTCGCGATCACGTAGATAACCAAGGTATTCCTCCGGATAACTTTCTGCGCTCTGCGTGGGGTGCGTATCCTTCCGGAGGTCGGTTCGATGCTAACGTGAATACTTCGGTAAACGCGAACGTAGGAATGCGCGGAGCCGGCATGCAGCCCATTATGATGCGGTCTTTTGTACAGTTCATGTTAGCGGAAGCTGCCCTCTATTTAGGAACTACCGGAACGGCACGTACCTATTACCAGAATGGTATCCAAGCTTCGTTTGACGATGTACGGGCCTTCGTGGCGGGTGGTGCGGAAGCGACTACGGTGAACACGTTCTATCCGGCTGCTACCTATACCACCGATGTAACAAATTACATTACCGCTGCACTGGCTGCGTATGATGCCCAGGTGGGTAATGATAATATCATGAATTACATCGCGCGCGAGTATTGGATTGCCCTTTACTGCAATGGGGTGGAAGCCTTTAATTTGTATCGGAGAACGGGACTTCCCACCGGCATGCAACCCGCATTGAACGATGATCCGGGTGCATTCCCCCGTTCGTTCTATTATCCGGCCAACTTTGCGACTCGCAATTCCAGCGTTACGCAAAAGTCTGACTTAACAGGCCGCATTTTCTGGGATACCAATACAAGCAACCTTGATTTTTAACCTTTAACGAGCAGAAATTATGAATTTTAAGAAATATACCTGGTTAATGGCCCTCTTTATTATGGGCCTTGGCGTTGCCTGCCGGGATGAAAGTTTATATCCACTGCCCTATAATGATCGTGTGGCGGGTGCGTACTTGCGGATGTATTCGATCACAACCAATGTGTTCGACATTAATAACCTCGCCAGTTCAGGGTTTGATGTTACCTATGAAATTGTGGATGAAGCGAATGGTGACAACCTGCAGGAAGTAGAATTTTATGTTTCCATGCGCAGAGGTACCGGTGTAACAGGCGAGGCGCTGATCAAAACGATTCCAGGGTCAGATTTTGCCGCGGTTCCTGAACCCACTTATTCAGAATATAAGCGGGCTCGAATCCGGCTTACTGCCACCGAAACATTGGCAGCGTTAGCGGGGATCACTGCGGCTCCGCCTCCTACCTGGCCCTCTGGGTCAGCAGGGTTGGTGTATCCGGGTTCCGTGGCTGTAGCCGATCAGGTCATTTACCGCTGGCAGATTGTTTTGAAGGATGGTCGGAAGTTTTCGGTGTTAAATCCACAACGGACTAACGTTGCAGAGTCAAACAATACTCCGAATATTACCACGGGCCAATTTTACAATGCACCTTCTACTTATACAGTATCCGTGCGTTCCCTGCAAGCGGGAGCCTGGACAGGAAGTTATACACTGGATCAAACGGAGATCTGGTCGCCTGCCCATTCAGCAGCCTTGCATTCCAGCAGTTATCCGCCCAGTTTGAATCAGGTGTTGTTCCCTTCACAAACGGTTACGCTGGCCATTCCTGCCAATGGGTTATCTACTGAGCGGGAGTTTACGGTAACCGGATACCGCGGCACAAACATTACCTTGCGCATCAATCTGGAGAATGGAACTGTTTTTGTTCCCTTGCAAAACACCGGTGTGGATTGTACCTCCGAGCGTGAAATTTACCTGACAACCCCCGTAGCCGGATCCTTTGCAGGAAATACCACGTTGGCTCCAGGCTTGCCTCAAGCTACCGTTCAAAACCGCGGTTCATACAACACGGCACAAGATGGTCTTACTGCCGGACAAATCATGACCATAGGTTTGGATGATGACGCGGATGAATATGGCCGCAGAAACGGCTATTGCACCTGGACCCGCAGGGTAAAATTGAGATTAACCCGCATTTAGTCCGATTTAATTTCTTTATTAGCAAAGAGGCCGCAGAAATGTGGCCTCTTTGCATTTAAACTCATTTTTTGATGAATTTCATGTTAAATTTTAAGGGATTGTTAAGAAATCATTTCGGTTCCGGATAAAAACACCCTAAATTGGGGGTTCTTAAATTCATTCTTTAACTAAACCAAAACCTATGAAGAAGTTTTTACTGTTATGCTTCTCATTCGTTTTTGTGCTCAGTGCCTGGGCACAGGATCGGGTGGTTTCGGGTAGGGTCACGTCCACCGAGGACGGATCGGCTTTACCTGGAGTAAACGTGGTTCTGAAAGGAACTACCAATGGAACGGTTACCGACTCTGACGGTAACTACAAACTTACCGTACCCTCTACAGGTGGTAGCCTCGTGTTCTCCTTTATTGGTCTGAAGACGCAGGAAATTGCAATTGGAGACCGCACTACCGTGGATGTGGGGCTTGGCCTTGATGTTCAGCAATTGACGGAAGTAGTAGTAACTGCACAGGGTGTTCAGCGCGAACAAAAGGCCCTTGGGTTTGCGACTACCACTATTTCTGCCGCGACCCTGGCCGAAAAACCAGAGACCGATGTTGGCCGTGCGTTACAAGGCCGGACCCCAGGTCTTCAGATTTTGAACTCTTCCGGATTGGCCGGCTCAGGTTCAAAAATCAACATCCGGGGTATCAGCTCGCTGACCGGTGATACGCAGCCTCTTTGGGTTGTGGATGGGGTGCCGATTAATACGCAGTCCAACGACATCAGCAGCAGCTTCCTGGATGGCCAGGTAGCTCCGACCCGCTTTTTGGATATCGACCCGAACAACATCGAGTCCATCAGTATTCTTCGCGGATTGAGTGCCACTACCACGTACGGCTCGCAAGGGCGAAATGGTGTGATCCTGGTATCCACCAAGACCGGTGCTAAATCCAAACAAAACAAATTTCAGGGATCCATCACTCAGTCGTACTTCCAGGTAGAAGCTATCTTACCTGAGTTTCAAAACAAATGGGGGAATGGTTTTGATGGGGCCTATGGCGAGTTTTTTAGCAACTGGGGTTCGATATTTGATGGCAAACCCACGGGTGTCCGTCACCCGTATTATGAGCACCGTAACACATTTCCTGAATTCCCTGAATTTCAGCAGGATGCCGTAACCAATGGCGGGTATATCCCGGTAGCTGCTCCGAATAACGTGGCCGACTATTTTGTAAAAGGTCATTCAGCAACTACTTCTCTTTCGCTCGGTTCGAGCAATCAGTTTGGAAGTTTCAACTTCAACTACAGCCATCTTGATGAGAAAGGATTCATAGAAGGCAACAATCTGGTGCGTGATAACTTTTCGTTGGGGGGAACGGCCAACATGACCGAGAAACTCTCTTTGACAAGTACCTTTAATTTTGTGCGCACCGATTTTGAGACCCCGCCCAGTGCAGCTGGTTTTGGTTCCAATACATCTGGTGCACCTTCCGTGTTTGCCAACCTGTTCTATACTCCTCGTAATATTAATTTAACAGATTGGCCCTGGGAAAACCCGGTAACAAAGGCCAGTGTGTATTACCGCAATGGTAACGATATCGTAAACCCCCGCTGGTTGCTCAAGAATGCACAACAGACCAGCTTAACAAACCGGTTCTTCTCAAGTTCCAGCTTGAATTACAAATTGACGGATTGGTTAAGTGTTACGTATCGCTTAGGGTATGATCAATATACCGAGGATCAAAGCTATTGGAACAACAAAGGGGGTACCGGATTTGATGCTCAATTAACACCGGGAGCCTATCGTACTGTATCCAGTACCAACCGGGTATTGGATCATTCCTTCCTGGCTAACTTTAATAAACAAATCAACCAGGACATTGACATAACAGGTCTCGTTGGATTCAACTACCGTAGCAATGAGTATAACCAGATGGGGTTGGAAAGCCTGGGCCAGGTGGTGTATGGATTGCTGGAACACCGCAATTTTACAACTACCCTACCGAGAGATTTCCGTGGCTCTAACCTGAACTTCCAGGAGAACAGCGCCATTCAGGGAGTATTCTTTGATGGTAACCTAGGATACAAAGATTACCTGTTCTTGAACTTATCAGGGCGTAACGACTGGTCATCGACTCTTGAAAAAGAAAATCGCTCATTGTTCTATCCAGGCGCCAGTGTGGCGTTCATTCCGACAGCCGCCTTCCCTGATTTTGCAGCCAACGTTTTGGATTTCCTGAAAGTGCGCTTCGCCTACGGAACTTCCGCAAATTTCGGCTCTCCGTACAGCACTCGTCCTACTTTGACATTGAATTCACAGGCGCGTGTTGACGGATTGGGGAATGTAGTAACATCCAGCTTGCCGGGTCTCTTAGCCAACCCGAACCTGCAACCTGAATTATTGCAGGAAACAGAATTGGGTATTGAAACCAAAATGCTTGACAACCGCCTTCGGTTAGACCTTTCCTTGTACAATCGTACGGCAAAGGATCAGATCGTTCAACGCAGTTTGGATCCAGCCACCGGGTATAACTCCAGTTTCATTAATGCCGGAGAGATTGAGAACAAAGGGATCGAAGCATCCCTTTGGGTGACTCCAGTTCGGGGCGATTTGGTTTTCGAAATCGGAGCTAACTTTACGTTAAACCGCAGCTTGGTAGTATCGCTGCCGGAAGGTTCAAAGGAAATCCTGATCAATGGATTTACAAACCTCGGTAACTTTGCCATCGAAGGCGAACCGATGAACGTAATCAAAGGAACGTATGTACAAAAGGCTCCAGACGGCCAGTTGATTGTCAACGATGCCGGAGACTATAAAATTGGTAACGACATCGGCATCATTGCCGATCCGAACCCGAATTGGTTAGGGTCACTGATTACCAACTTAAGCTGGAAAGGATTGAGCTTTGGCATGCAGTGGGATTATGTAGATGGAGGCCAGATGTATTCTTATTCGGCAGCTACCACTATCGCCCGTGGTGTTTCGAAAGATCTTGAGGAATTCAATCCTTCTTTAACCCTGATTTTACCGGGGGTTAATGAAATCACCGATGGCAGTGGAAACGTAACCGGGTACAAGCCTAACGACATTCCGCTCACCACGTCTGGTGTATTCTTTGGGAACACCATCATTGGTGCCGACATGGACGACCGTGGGGTGTATGACGCCACCCGGGTTCGGTTCAGAGAAATTTCACTTGGATACACCTTGCCCAAGAGCATTGTCACCAAGTTGAAAGTGCAGGGCATCAGTGTAACGGCCCTGGGTAACAACCTGTGGTTCCGTGCGATCAATGCTCCGAAGTATGCCAAGGCTGATTTTGACAGAACCGCCTTTGGTGCAAACAACGGTGCCGGTTTCGATTACCTGGGCGGACCTTCTGCACGCAGATATGGTCTGAACCTGAAAGTGACATTTTAAATGAGAATCAACATGAAAGACATACTTAAAAAATTTGGATTTCTGGTGTTGTTGGTAACCACGGTTACATCCTGCGATCTGGATGGCGACCTGGAAAACCCCAACCAGATTACCGTGTCAGGTGCCGATGTGGACTTGATCATGAACGGAATACAGCTTGATTTTGCTGATTTCTTTAATGCGGCCCATGACCGGGTAAATCCGCTGGTGCGCATGGAGGCTATGACGGGCGGATTCCGGTACCAAACCGCGAACAGTCCTCAAGATGCCAATGGAGTTTGGAGTTCAGCCTATGAAGATGTATTGGTGAACGCAGAAACCATGATCACATTAGCCGAAGAAAAAGGGTTGACTACTCACATAGCCGTTGGTAAAATCCTTTCGGCCTATGTTTACTTAACTCTCGTAGATGTATTTGGTGATGTACCGCGTACCGAAGCTTTAAAGGGCGGTGAAGGTAACTTCAATCCAGTTGCTGATGGTGGTGAGAGTGTGTACGATTATGCTATTACGTTGTTGGATGAAGCCCGTACTGAATTAGCTAAAACCGGCACTGCTGCAGGTGGAGCGTTGTCGCGCGACATTTATTACGGTGGTAACCGGGCTCGCTGGAACGCATTAGCCAATACATTGGAGTTAAAAGCCCAGTTAAATCTGTCGCAAGTTCCTGCCCGTAAAGCCGGTGCCGATGCACGGATCACCGCACTTTTAACGGCAGACTTGGTGGATACAGAAGCCGAGAACTTTACTTATAAGTATAGTTCCACTACAGTACCGGTTTCTCGTCACCCGCTGTATCGCCAATACTACGATCCGATCCGCGGTCAGGCCGGTGGGTACATTGCCAACTATTTCCTGTATGAATTATTTCAGGGTAAAGTGGATCCGGTAGATCCGGCCGTTACCGTTCAGGATCCCCGGTGGAGATATTACTTCTATCGTCAGGTAGGTAGCATTGCACAAGCATTAGCCGTTGATCCAAAGTCACTGGGCTGTGCACCGGGCGCTCCGCCACAGCATTATATCGACCAGGGTGTGAAAATGTTCTGCGTATTTGATCCCGGATTTTACGGCCGCGATCATGGTGATGGTTTTGGTATTCCTCCGGATGGTCCGGTATTAACGGCTGCCGGGGTATATCCTGCTGGTGGAAAAATTGATAACACCGCTGTTACGAATGCTACGTTTGTAGGCACGACAATTCAAGGAGATGGTGCCAATGGAGCCGGGATTCAACCCATCTTTATGTCTTGGTTTACTGACTTCATGCGGGCCGAGTTCTTAGCACGCAATGGCGATGCTGCCGGAGCAAAGACCGCGATGAATGACGGAATCAACAAGTCGATTACTCAGATCCGGAACTTTGCAACGAGCAAAGCGCAGGTATTGAGCCCGGGTCGGGAACCTTCCACTACCGCCTATCTGGCTGCTGTCAACTTTGTATACGACAATGCAGCCAACAAGCTGGATGTTATTGGTAAGGAATTCTACATCTCTGCCTGGGGCAATGGTGTTGAAGCATACAATATCTACCGGAGAACAAGTGCACCCCGCGATCTGCAGCCTACGTTGCAAACCAATCCGGGTCCGTTCTACCGTTCGTATGTGTATCCGGCAACCTATGTGAACCTGAATGACAATGCTTCACAAAAGGATTTCAATGCTACGAACAAAGTATTCTGGGATACCAATCCTGATGACCTTAAATAACGAATCAACATGAAAAGATTAATAAAGAGTTTATTCACCATTGCAGCAGTTTTCGTTGCAATGTCTTGTATGGACGAATCACTCGATCCGTTGCAAATGTCATCGGTGAAGAAGGGTTCGATCCTTGCCCTGCGCGGAACGCAATTAAACAATCTCTATTTTCAGGGTAAACCCGGATACGAGGTGTTTCCGAGAATCTGGACGGGAACCGAGACGTTTGCGTTTGATGCAGAATATCTATCAGAAGACGTAACGACTCTGGCCAGCGTAGATATTTTTGTTTTGAAGCGGACAACTGTTGGCGGTTCAACTACCCGCACTGCTCTCCTGAATGTACCGTTCTCTCAATTCAAGCAAACGGATGATTACAAAGGCCCCTGGGTTTCCGTTTCTATTCCGATGGAAGACATATTGGACGTGTTAGGATTGGATTCTTCGAGTCCTACTTTTGCGGATGATATGCTTGCCTTGTATCCAAACGGGATCAACGTAGAAAGCGATTTGAACCTGACGGATGGCACCAAGGTGTTGGCCTCTCAACTGGTCGCTTCTGGATTGTATCAGAGTAATCAGTTCTATCCTGCGCAACGGTTGAACATTGCTGTTACCGACTATTGTTCTTACAATGAGAATGATTGGGCGGGTACGTATGATGCCACAGAGACATCTGAATTCTTTGGTGGATACGGGCCTTATGATGTAACCTTCACAAAGGATGGAACAACTGCGAACAAATTCAACACGGACAATTGGTATGATTCCGGAATTCCGATTTTTATCATTTTCACGCCTTCAACAAGTGTTGAGACCCAAATTGTAACTGCACCCGTGCAAGAATTCACAACTGGATCTGGTTCCGTGCGCTTAATTGAAGGCAGCGGAACCTACAACTCATGTAAAAAGGAAATGGTTATCAACTTTACCTATAAGAATAAAGCAACCGGTGATCTGCTGGATGCTTTCTTATGGTCGTTAAAGCAGAAGTAATTAATTCCAAATGTTTTAAAAGGGGCCATCATTCGATGGCCCCTTTTTTTATGGGTAATTCATAAAAAGAAGTACAGACAATTGCCAATCATTCCTTAATTTTCAGTTTGTGAATTTTTGATTGTGCGCAAATTAAGTTGCTTCCTGTACTTATTTCTGATGCTGACATTTTCGGCACAGGCGCAATCGATTTTGTCCAAACGTTTGGATGAATCCAGCCGCGGAAAGGACCTGATTTCTGTGTTCCAGGAGTTGGAAGCAACGTCCAACATTCGCTTCTACTACCTTGCCGATTGGCTGGTAAATATTAAAATTCCAAACGACTACGCGGGGGCAACCCTGAATGAGACGCTGCAAGAACTGTTTCTCGGAACCGAGTTTAGTTATGTGGAGCTGAACGCCAATACCTTTGTATTTTTAAAGGACCCCACCCAATCGCTGGAGCGAACCCGGTTGATTCAAACAGCAACCCGCGAGCAAAAGAAAGTGGAGCGACTTGTGATCGGGGATCCAAACAAACCAGACGCGCAGCAACGGGTAACGTTGTTGGGTACTGTATGGGATGGTAAAACCAACGAACCGTTGATTGGTGCAAGTGTGCAGGTAAAAGACACCAAACAAGCTACCGTAACCGATGTGAATGGAAAATTTGAATTTTCTATTACTCAAGGACCGCATGTGTTTAGTTTCAACTATATCAATTTTGACGAGAAAGTGGTTGACCTGGAAGTCTATTCCGGAGGGTCGATTTCAATTGAACTGGACGAAGCGCCAACCGTGTTGCAGGAAATTGTGGTAGAGGACCGTGCAGCGCGCGAAATTACAACCAGTGGCATCGGCCAGGCGCAGCTCAGCATGAAAGAGATTAAGCGAGCCCCGGCTCTATTAGGCGAAGTGGATTTGATTAAGCAGGTACAGGTGCTTCCCGGTGTCACCACGGCAGGGGAAGCAGCCTCCGGCTTTAATGTACGGGGCGGGAGTGTCGATCAGAATTTGATTTTGTATGAGGGCCTTCCTGTTTTCAACAGCTCGCACGTATTCGGTTTTTTCTCAGCCTTCAATTCAGAAGCCATCCGCGATGTTACCTTTTACCGGGGCGGTATACCGGCTGAATATGGAGGTCGCGTTTCTTCGGTCTTGGACATTCGATCGAAGGAAGGGAGTCTGGAAAAATGGCAGGGCAGTGGTGGCATTGGCATGGTCTCCACCAACCTGATGATTCAAGGTCCCATCAAGAGAAACAAAACCTCCATCGCGGCATCCATTCGAACTACGTATTCAGATTGGTTGATTAATACAGTGCGCAGCAATTACGTTGGCTTGGAGAACAGTTCGGTTACCTTTTACGATGGTGCCATTAAGCTTTCTCATTTATTTAGTGACAAAACCAAGCTAACGGTTTCTGGCTACCTAAGCAACGATCAGTTTCGGTTGCAGGGCGATTCCACCTACCGGTGGGATACCTACCTGGGTTCGTTGCGACTCGATCACGCTTTCAATTCCTCGTTCAGCGGGTCTCTGTCATTAGGGATGGGCAATTATTCCTACGATGTCTCGGATGAGGATCCGCTCACAGGGTTTAATCTTCGCTACGAACTGGCCTACCCAACCGCCAAGGTCGATTTTAATGCCCGCGTAAAAAACCATAAGCTCAATTTTGGAGCCCAAAGTATTTACTACGATTTCAATCCGGGAACCTTAGAACCCTCTACGGAGCAGTCCAATAAGAATTTCATTCAAATGGAATTGCAGAAGTCACTGGAGTCGGGTCTTTATGTTGCCGATCAATTTGATATCCTGACCAAACTCCATGCCGATGTCGGTATCCGCTATTCACTGTTTACAGCCTATGGTCCGGGTACCGTAAATATTTATGATCCGGATAACCCGCGCGAAACGCTTTACCAGACCGATACCCTTTCCTATGCTACCGGTGATAAAATCAAATCGTATCAAAACCTGGAGCCCCGCCTTGGCTTGCGTTACGATTTGCCAAGAACGGCCTCCATCAAGTTCGGATATAACCGGATATATCAATACCTGCACCTGGTAACCAATACCACAGCGGTTACACCCATCGACATCTGGCAACCCAGTGGCTATTACTTTAAACCGCAACAAGTTGATCAATTCTCGTTAGGATACTTTAAAAATTTTAAAGACCGTAAGTACGAGGCGTTTGTAGAAGGGTATTATAAGGTGTTAGACAACGTACTTGAATTTAAAGATGGGGCACAGCTTATTTTAAACCCAAACCTGGAGACGGACCTTTTGCAAGGGCAGGCCCGCATGTATGGAATTGAAACCCAGATTTCGAAATTGACAGGACGCCTAAACGGATCCTTGAGTTATGCTTACTCCAGATCTTTGCGAACCATTGTGGGCAACTTTCCGGAGGAAACTATTAATGAGGGCCGCGAGTATGCTTCCAACTTTGATCAACCCCATGTGGTGAATCTGAATTGGCGCTATAATTTATCGAGACGCTATTTCTTCACAGGATCATTTACCTATCGCACGGGTCGTCCGATAACCTTGCCGCTATCGGCCTTTAGTTATGAAAACTTTACCGTCTCTTCGTTTTCCGATCGCAACCAATTTCGGGTGCCGGACTACCACCGGCTGGATGTTGGTTTTGTGATCGAAGGCAGTCACAGGCGTAAAAAACTCTGGGATGGCACCTGGACATTGTCCATCTATAATGTGTATGGGCGCAAGAATGCCTATTCCATCTTTTTCAAAGAAGTTCGCCCAGGCATATTGAGGCCGTATCAACTCTCTATTATAGGAATTGCGTTGCCCTCCATCTCCTACAGTTTTAAGTTTTGACGAATATGAAATGCCGATTGGGATATATATTAATTCTTTTATGCACGGCCTGTGTGGACCGGATCACATTTGATATCGAGGCTCCTGATAATTTTCCGATTGCAGTGGAAGGATTTATTAGTGATGAACCAGGGCCATATACAGTCAAGATCTCCAAGGCATTCGATATTGAATCGAAACAGTCAATCAAAACTCCAATTTCCGTCAACCGGGTCACCCTTTCCGATGATGCCGGCAATGCGGAGAATCTGGTACGTGTTGCCGATGGGGAATATCAAACCAATCCTTTAGGAATCCGGGGCACCATCGGGCGAGCCTATACACTTGAAGTTGAAACATTGGATGGAAGAGTCTATCGCTCAACACCCGACCCTTTGTTACCTGCGGGAACGATCACCGAAGTATATTCACACTATAAAGCCGAGACAAGTGCAGATGGAGCGACTGAATATGGCTTCGATGTATTATTCAATTCAACAGCCGGAGAGCAACAAAATTTTTACTTTTTGTGGAAGTTTGTGGGCACCTTTCAGGTAGAAACCAATCCGGAGTTATATACCGTAAATTGTGGTGAATCCCGCTGTCCAGCCCCCTTGCCGTGTAGCGGCTATGTTTGGAATGGCGCGTTAACGTATGTCAGTCCGTGTGAATGTTGTACCTGCTGGTCTAAATTCTTCAATACCGAACCGGTAGTCAGTGATAATCAAGTGGTGAAAGATGGACTTTTCCGGGATGTTAAAATCGGTTACGTGCCCATCACCGAATGGACCTTTATGCACAAGGTGCACGCGGAAGTGCAACAGTTCAGCCTGTCTCCCCGGGCGTTTGCTTTCTGGAAGGCCATTAAGGATCAAAAGCGGGCTACCGGAAGTTTGTTCGAACCACAAGCTGGTAAAATTCCAACCAACTTTACCCAATTGAGTGGTAAGAGTGGCCCGATAGAAGGATTGTTTTATGCTACTGCCATTACACGAAATTCGATTTACATTACCCGCAACGATGTGCCGAATCAATCCGTAATTCCGGAAGTTGAGTTGTTATTTACCGATCATTGTGAGAAACTGTACCCGAACACGACTACCGTGAAACCTGACTTCTGGGTCGATTAATAATGGAACGAATGCAACTGACTCAGAAATATCGAATACTGATTTCCGGATTGATCATCCTTGTAACCGCATCGTGGTATCCAGTAGATTTTTTATCGGAATTAGAGACTCGGTACCAGGACTATAGAAAGAAATATCCTTTTGTACGGGTACAACTAACAACCCACCAACCCAAATACATTCCGGGCGATACCGTTTTTTTCTCTGTTACCTATGTTCTGGAAGATCGCCAGCCTATCAGCGGCATGCACTTGCTTCATCTGGATGTTGTTTCTGATGAGAATCAGATTGTGCAGCGGGTACGATTCAAAGTAAAGGATGGTATCGGATTTAATCAGTTTGTTTTGAAGGGCGACCTTAACCCGGGAGTTTATAAGTTCCTCGTTTACTCGGATTGGATGCGCAACTATGGACCGGACTCATTCTTTCAAATGGACATTCCAGTTGTAACCAAACAACAGGTTGCACTCACACCGAATCAATCCAGCCTGTTGAAGATAGGGGCTGAGGGTGGCCACTTTATTCAGGGTGTTGAAAACCGGGTATATGCGGTGGGTATGCCCCGTCAATCTATTCATCTTTTGGATGAAGCCGGGGCGGAACTTCAGACCGTGCAATTGGATGAAGCCGGAGTAGGTGATTTCAAAATAACACCCAGCAGAAACCAACGGTTTCAGGCAAAGACGGAGGGAACAATCGTTGACCTTCCTGCGGTGGAAGAAGATGGGATTATCCTACACGTTGATTCAACTCCAGTCTGGAGAGCAACCCTAATATTACCTGAAGAATCTCGCTGGAAAGACCAGGATGTTTACTTGCTTGTAATGGCACAGGGCAAATTTCTGTTAAAGCGAGAAATACGTCTTACTGAAACGAAGCTTTCGTTTGAACTGCCCACCTTGTCCCATACTTGGGAATTTCATCAGGTATATATTCTGGCTGGAGATGGAAAAGAATTGGCACAACGGATTTTTTTACCGGAGGCTCGAAAGGTCAAAGTTCAGTTTCGACTGCAAGAGAACGTGAAACAACGTGATCGGTTTACGTTTGCAGTCGGAGTTACGGAGGAGTCCGGTAAGCTTCTCGATTCCGATGTATCGATCTCCATTCTTCAACAACCTTTATTTGATGATCGACCCTCGCAGCATCCGGTACTACAGGACTTACCGGTTGTAGGAAACTGGGCTCAACGAGTTAAGTCAATCGATGGGTATTCCCTGCATGGATATTTGGCTACCCAACGTTGGAATCGAATCCCTTGGGAGCAGGTTTATAATGGTCAGGCTCCTTCCTTTACCTATCCGTTTCTGGGCAAGATTTCAATAATGGGAAGAGTCATTCCAAAAGACGATGCCAAACCCATTCCGGATTCCACCCAGGTACTTGCCTATCTGCAAAAGAATGCAATGGGCTATGAAGCCTTTACTAAGCGGGGCTTTTTTGAGATGCCATTCACGTTTGATTTTTGGGATGACGATCAACTGTTTTTCACCCTTCGAAGGAATGGAAAATCCCTGGATGACACCTACCAGATAAAACTTGTACCGGACACAATGAATCTTGGTCTGCGGTGGAAATCAAACACGCAGAGAGAGGAGGATCGCTATGCCAGCTACGCGTTGAAACGGAACCTTATTGATCAATCTTATTCTTATTTCTCAAAAGGGAATGCTGTCAGCAAATCGATTACTTCTCCCAATGCCATATTGGAGGAGGAATTTCAGGGTGCGGATTACACGATCAAACTCGCTGATTACATTGTATTTCCAACCATGGAGGAGTTGTTGCACGAAGTGGTCTCCTTCGTACAGATTAAGCGCAAGGGGACTGAAGCCACGGTTCGTTTGTTCTATCGCTATGAACAGTCTGTTGTATTTTACAAGCAAGACCCCATTTACATTGTGGATGGGGTGATGACAGCCAACACGCAATTTTTTCTAAGCCTTAAACCAGAGGAGCTGATCTCCTTGAAAGTTATTAACAACCCCAACAAGCTGGCTCAGCTCGGTAGTCTTGGTCAGCATGGAATTATCTTTGTAGAATCGAAGAAAGGTTCTCTGAATGACGCACTCCAGGAAGCGCTGTTTCCTATCACGGGATTAAGTCAATCCGTCTCAATTTCAGAAACCCGCTGGTTGCAAGGTGTTCAGCCTAATCAACCGAGCGTGCGCTCCAGTCTGTATTGGAATCCAAGCATTAAAACCAATCAGTCAGGATATTTTGAAACCACACTTTCGGTAACCGATGATCTAGGCCCCATGGTTATCCGGGTCCAGGGACTCACCCACGATGGTCGGCATTTTTATGGAGAACAGGAATTCAGGGTAGAACCCAATTCCAACCGCCATTGATTACTGAATCATTTTCAAAAGTGTAGTCAACCGGTTCTTCAGGTTTCTGCGATCAACGATGAAATCCAGGAAGCCGTGGTCAAGGACAAACTCAGCACTTTGGAATCCTTTGGGTAAGTCTTTTCCAATCGTTTCGCGAATAACGCGTGGTCCGGCAAAACCAATCAACGCACCCGGCTCGGCAATATTAAAATCACCGAGCATGGCATACGAAGCTGTAACGCCCCCGGTGGTTGGGTCGGTGAGCAGGGAGATATACGGGATACCCGCTTCGTTGAGTAAGGCAATTTTAGCTGAGGTTTTGGCCATTTGCATGAGCGAAAGACCTGCTTCCATCATCCGCGCACCACCGGAGCGGGAGATCATCAAAAAAGGCGTTTTGGTTTTTAGACTGTGGTCCATGGCGCGGGCGATCTTTTCACCCACCACCGAACCCATGGAGCCACCAATAAAACTAAAGTCCATGCAGGCAATAGTGAGATTCAATCCATTCATCTTACCAAAAGCTGTGCGCACAGCATCTTTCAAATTGGATTTTGCCTGCGATTCTTTAATGCGCTTCGGATAGGGTTTTGTATCGGTAAATTTGAGTGGATCGGCCGATTCCATATTGGCATCAAGCTCGGTAAACTCGCTGTTATCAAATAGAATTTCAAAATACTCCTGCGAACCGATCTTAACATGGAACTCTTCTTCGGGTACTACATAGGCATTATTCTTTAACTCCCGCGTATGCACAATCTTTCCGGCAGGCGATTTAAACCACAGCCCATCGGGAACTTCCCGTTTTGCTTCCGTGGGTGTTAAGATTCCTTTGTCAGTCCGTTTAAACCAAGGCATTGTTTGTGGGTTAGGCGATATCGATGGAATTATCCAAATACACGTCCTGGATGGCATTCAAAATTTCAACACCCTCTTTCATAGGACGTTGAAACGCTTTACGACCGGAAATCAATCCCATTCCCCCGGCACGCTTATTGATAACTGCGGTGCGTACAGCATCGGCCATGTCGCTCGAACCTTTTGAATCACCCCCGGAGTTGATCAACCCGGCACGGCCCATATAGCAATTGGCTACCTGATACCGGCACAGGTCAATCGGGTGATCGGAGGTTAGTTCAGTATAGATGCGCTCATCTAATTTTCCATAGCTGCTGCCCCCAGTGTTCAATGCTTTATAACCGCCATTGTTCTCCGCCAGTTTTTGCTTGATGATGTCGGCTTGAATGGTTACACCCAGGTGATTGGCCTGGCCTGTTAAGTCGGCTGAAACGTGATAATCAATACCGTCTTTTTTGAATGCGGCATTGCGTGTATAACACCACAGGATGGTGGCCATGCCCAACTCATGGGCACGTTCAAACGCTTTGGCAACTTCTTGAATTTGGCGGGTTGAATTGTCGGATCCGAAATAGATGGTGGCCCCTACAGCAACCGCACCGAGATTCCAGGCATCGTCTACCGATCCGAACATGATCTGATCGGCCTTGTTCGGGTAGGTGAGCAATTCGTTGTGATTAATCTTCACAATGAAGGGAATTCTGTGTGCATACTTGCGTGACATCAAGGCCAGCCCACCATATGTAGTGGCCACTGCATTACAACCGCCTTCGATGGCCAATTTTATAATATTTTCGGGATCAAAGTAAATCGGGTTTTTTGCAAACGAAGCTCCGGCACTGTGTTCAATTCCCTGATCGATGGGGAGAATGGAAAGGTATCCGGTGCCACCTAACCGTCCGGTATCAAAAAGCGTTTGCAGGCTCCGCAAGGTTTGCGTGTTTCTGCTGGACTGTGTAAAAATACGGTCTACAAAATCAGGCCCAGGTAAATGGATCTGACTCTTCGAAATGGTTTTGCTTTTGTGGGAAAGGAGGGAATCAGCATCCTTACCTAGTAGTGCGCTGATGTTGGATTTTGCCATATTTTCGGTTGAGATGAGGGGCAAATATAGGTTTCCGTGCCGGTATGTGCAATCTGGAGTTGGTTATCCGGGCAGAATGAAAAAACCCATTCCAGTACGCTGAAATGGGCTTTTTTATAGGTATAAAACAATTATCCTTCTTTGGTTCCGGCCAGTTTTTCTTTGATTCTGGCAGACTTGCCCTGGCGGCCTTTCAAATAGTACAATTTGGCTCTCCGTACCTTTCCTGACTTAATGAATTCAATTTTATCGATGCTCGGGCTTAACAGCGGGAAGATTCTCTCAACGCCAACGCCATTGGATACTTTCCGGATGGAAAAACTCTCGCCATTCGTGCCTTTTCCCCGTCTGTATAAGACAACGCCTTGAAATTGCTGAATCCGTTCCTTATTTCCCTCGCTGATTTTTACGTGCACATTGAGCGTGTCACCAGGCTTAAAATCAGGGATATTCGTCCGTTTTGCGGCTAATTCTTTCTCAACTTCTTTAATTAAATCGGCCATGATGCTCGGTCTTTTTAAAATGGACTGCAAATATAGGCGAATTGACTTGAATACGTAGGGGTGCCTGACTGATTTTTTGGAAATTATAGGAGGTCTGGTCTTCGTTTTTGAGTCCTTTCAAGGGATTTTTCGTATTTCCACTGTGCAATTTTGGCCTCATGCCCCGAAAGTAATACCTCGGGCACTTTCCAACCTTTGTATTCAGCGGGTCGCGTGTAAACGGGCGGGGCAATCAGGCCATCCTGAAAGGAATCTGTAAGGGCAGAAGTTTCATCGGAGAGTACCCCGGGAATCAATCGGATTACGGCATCAGCTACAACAGCAGCAGCCAATTCGCCACCGGAAAGAACATAATTACCAATACTGATTTCGCGGGTAATCAAATGTTCGCGAACCCGCTCATCCACGCCTTTGTAATGCCCGCATAGCAGAATCAGATTTTCCTTGAGGCTGAGCGCATTGGCAACCGCTTGCGCGAACATGTCCCCATCCGGGCTCATATAAATAATCTCATCATAGGTGCGCTCTCCCTTTAATTGACTAATACAATTGTCAATCGGTTCAATCATCATGACCATGCCGGCACCACCGCCAAAAGCATAATCATCGGTGGTGCGATGTTTATTGGGGGCATGATCGCGCAGGTCATGCACCACAACCGTTGCTAACCCCTTTTGCTGGGCTCGTTTCAGTATTGAGTCAGAGAAGGGACTTTCCAACAAACGCGGCAAGCAAGTGATGATGTCGATGCGCATGATCGAAGGTACTTAAATCTCAAGAAAGCCTTCCGGCAACTGTACGATGATCCGCTTCTTTGTTTTGTTGACGGAAGTAATGAAAGGCCCCTGTATCGGGATTAAAATTTCCCTACCGTGATAAAGTACATTCAGGAGCCGGTTGATTCCGGATTGCATGACGTTTGTTACCTTACCCAGGTCACCCTGAAGTTCATCTTCAACCATAAATCCGATTACTTCATCATCATAAAACTCACCCCGTTTTAATTTGGGGCGGGCAGATTTCTCCAGGTATATGCTGGAGCCTTTGAGTAAAGCTGCCTTCTCGGCAGTATTCACGTCTTCGAATTTGATAAATACTTTATCCTGCCGATCCGAATAATGTTCGATGAAATAGGGCACCAGGTTATTCCTGATCTCAAGGAAAAAGGATTTAACCGTCTCAAAATCCAATGCTTCTGTAATGACTACGGTTACTTCGCCTTTTAAGCCGTGTACTTTTGCCACATAACCAATCTTGAAGCATAATTCTTTATCCATGAGTGAAATTCGGTAAGAACAAAAAATGCCAACACAAAAGTATTGGCACTTTGAATATCAACAGATTGAAATTATGCCTGGGGCTCGGCAGCAGCCTCACCTTCAGCGGGGGTTGCTTCAGCAGGGGTCTCCACCGGAGCGGCCGCAACGATTTGTTTCTTACGGATGGCTTCCGCGCGGGCTTCCTTCACCTTTGCTTCTGCTTCCTTGCGGGCTTTCGCTGCCGATTGTTTCGCCTTGGCAACGCTGTCAATCTTAGATTGAATCTTGTTTTCTTTACTCGTTAGCCACTCCGCCAATTTAGCATCGGCTTGTTCCTGCGTAATGGCACCCTTGATAACTCCAATCTGGAGGTGTCTCCGCAGCATGACTCCCCGGTAAGAAAGCATGGCACGAACCGTATCAGACGGTTGAGCTCCTTTCATTAACCAATCAAATGCCTTGTTATCATCCAAATTAATGGATGCCGGTACAGTTAAAGGGTTATAGGTACCAATTTTTTCAATGAATTTGCCATCGCGTGGCGACCGGGAATCGGCCACAATTACATCGTACAGAGAGAGTTTTTTGCGGCCTCTGCGGGCTAATCTGATTTTTACTGCCATTTTTCTTCGTTTTTAAATGTTGGAACTCGTCCGATTTTTAAAGGACTGCAAAGGTAGCCTATTTTCTATTTTTGCCAATGCTTGATGCTAAAAATGAGTCGCGAACAGGTATAAAATGTATATTTGAATAAGCGATTATTAAGTTTTTTAATCTAATCGTCCCTTTTTACATTTGGTTCCTTTTCAAAATCGCCATGGACAAATACTCCTACATCTCGAATGCCGATGTTGGCTACCTCGACCAACTCTATCAGGCTTATAATCAAAATCCCACCTCGGTGGATGCCACCTGGCAGAAGTTTTTTGAAGGCTATGAGTTTTCACAGCAACGTTATGGTGAAAACGGCCATGTTCCCGGTACCGGAGATAGTCTTAACATCAAGGAAACGCAGGTCCGTAACCTGATCTTCCAATACCGCACTTTCGGCCACCTGAAGTCAAATACCAACCCTGTACGGCAACGCAGAAACCACAACGTGAATCTGGACCATAAAAGTGTTGGTCTAACCGATGCCGATCTCGATACCGAATTTGATGTAGCCGCTGAAATAGGAATGGGACGTGCTACCCTGAGGAAAATTATAGAAAAGCTGAATGCGGTTTATCTTGGTCCGATTGGATTCGAATACAACTCCATTCGCAATGATGAGATTCGGGAGTGGTTTTTTAATAAATGTGAGAAAGAATACTACAACAACAACCCCACCCAGGATGAAAAGAAGCGAATCCTGGCGAAACTGAACGAAGCCGTTGTGTTTGAAAATTTCCTTCACACGAAATTCCTAGGACAAAAGCGGTTTTCACTGGAAGGAGGCGAGAATACTATTCCGGCCCTTCAAACTATTATCAACAAAGCTGCCGAGTTGGGTGTAAAAGAGACGGTCATTGGAATGGCCCATCGCGGCCGGTTAAATGTATTGACGAACATCCTGGGTAAAACCTACGAACAAATCTTTACCGAATTTGAGGGGAATGTGAATCCCGACTTGACCATGGGCGATGGCGATGTCAAGTATCACCTTGGGTATGCCAGTTATATCGACACTCCTTCGAAACATAAAATCTATGTGAAGCTTACCCCCAACCCATCGCACCTGGAAGCAGTAGACCCCCTGGTGGTAGGGTATACCCGCGGTCAGATTGATGACGAATTTGGTGGCGACCTGAAAAAGGGAATGGCCATTTTGATACACGGGGATGCAGCCGTTGCCGGCCAGGGAATTGTATATGAGGTCATCCAAATGTCAGGACTGCCGGGATACACCACCGGAGGCACCATTCATTTTGTCATAAACAATCAGGTTGGGTTCACAACCGACTATGATGATGCCCGAACCAGTATATACTGTACTGACATTGCTAAAATTGTCGATGCCCCTGTGTTGCACGTAAATGGCGATGATGCTGAGGCGGTGACTTTCTGCGCAAACCTGGCTGTTGAATACCGGCAAAAGTTTGGCAAGGATATTTTTATTGATCTGCTGTGTTATCGCAGGCATGGTCATAATGAAAGCGATGAACCAAAATTCACACAACCCAAGCTCTACAACCTGATTGCCAAGCATCCCAATCCACGGGAAGTGTATGTCAAGAAATTAATTGAACGGGGTGATGTTGACGCTACATTGGCCGAAGACATGGATAAAAACTTCAGAAACCAGTTGCAAGACCGGTTGAATGAAGTGAAACAGAAGCCGCTTCCCTACAAACCTCAAAAGATTGAGGAGGAATGGGAAAAACTCAGGAATGCCAAACCGGTAGACTTTGACCACTCTCCGGATACCAGCATTTCACAAAGTGTAATTGACAAAGTTGGAAAAGCGCTCACCACCATTCCGGATGGGTTTAAGCCCCTGAAACAGATTGAGAAGCTATTGAAAGATCGCAAGGATGCATTTTTCGAAACCAAAATCCTGGGTTGGGCGGAAGCTGAATTACTGGCATATGGATCTTTGTTGACAGAAGGAATTCCCGTGCGGATGTCCGGACAGGATGTGAAGCGGGGAACATTTTCGCATCGGCATGCTTACTTTTTCGATGCCAATAGCAATGCTGCTTATTGCGGATTGGATCACATTGACAAAGGACAGCGTAAACTGCATATTTATAATTCATTGTTATCAGAGTTTGGTGTGCTGGGCTTCGAATACGGATATGCGATGTCCTCACCGCATGCCCTGGTGATATGGGAGGCACAGTTTGGAGACTTTGCCAACGGGGCCCAGGTAATCATTGATCAATTCATTAGCAGCGCAGAATCGAAGTGGCAGCGTCAAAATGGAATGGTGATGCTGTTGCCGCATGGATATGAAGGTCAGGGACCGGAACACTCCAATGCACGACCCGAGCGATTTTTGCAATTGGCCGCTGAGTACAATATGATTGTGGCCAACCCAACAACAGCCGCTAACATTTTCCATCTCCTGCGTAGACAGGTGATGTGGGAATTCAGAAAGCCGTGTGTGGTCTTTTCGCCCAAATCCCTTTTACGGCATCCCCAGGTGGGTTCTCCGGTGAAGGAGTTCACGAAGGGAGCTTTTCAGGAAGTGATTGATGATCCGAATGTAACTTCCAAAGAGGTAAAGAAGGTACTGCTTTGTACCGGCAAGGTATACTACGATTTACTGGAAGGAGTCCAAAAGCGGAAGACCAAAGACGTGGCCATCGTTCGATTGGAACAATTGCATCCATTTCCCGAAAAACAACTTGCCACCGTTTTGAAAAAGTATAAGGGGGCCAAACAGGCGTGGGTTCAGGAAGAACCTTCGAACATGGGTTATTGGTCATTCATTCAGCGGTACATGACCGGACTGGAGCTGGTATCGCGAAAAGCGAGCGCTTCGCCTGCAACGGGATACAATAAAGTCCACAAGGCCGAGCAGGAGAAAATCGTTTCACAGGCATTAGAATCATAATCTTCATTTACAAAAAACTATTATTGAAATGGCTCAACAAGTTAAAGTTCCTACCGTAGGCGAATCAATTACGGAAGTAACCATTGCCAACTGGCTCAAAAAGGATGGGGATGTGGTGAAGATGGATGAAGTAATAGCCGAGCTTGAATCGGACAAGGCAACTTTTGAATTAACTGCCCCACAGGCTGGTGTGTTGAAAATCACCAAGGCTAAAGGTGATGTAGTGCCAATTGGTACCGTAATCTGTGAAATTGCGGATGGGGGCACAGCAACAACGACTCCTGTGGTTGAGGCAAAGACTCCCGCAGCCTCTACGCCCAAAGCAACAGGCGGTATTAAGGAAATGAAAGTACCGGCTGTGGGAGAGTCCATTACCGAAGTAACCATCTCAACCTGGTTGAAAAAGGAGGGTGACTTTGTGAAATTGGATGAAGTGATTGCCGAAGTAGAATCGGATAAGGCAACATTTGAATTGCCGGCAGAAGCAACCGGTATTTTACGAATTGTAGCCGCTGAAAAAACAACCTTGCCAATCGGTGGTTTGATTTGCCGGATTGAAATCATGGAAGGCGGAGCCCCCGCTTCAACTCCTTCCACACCAGCTGTTACAACTGCCCCCGCTGGGGATAAAACTTACGCTGCGGGGCATCCGTCTCCGGCAGCAGCCAAAATACTGGAGGAGAAGGGAATCTCAACTTCACAAGTTTCTGGTACGGGTGTGGGGGGAAGAATAACGAAGGAAGATGCTACCAAAGCTCAAGCCACTTCGAAAGCCGAAACACCAAAGGTTGCCGCTACGGCTCCGGTGATGACGACCGGTGGAGGACGAAATAAGCGATCCGAGAAAATGACTTCGTTACGCAAGACCATCGCCAGGCGCCTGGTGGCGGTAAAGAATGAAACCGCCATGCTCACCACGTTCAACGAAGTGGACATGAAACCGGTCATGGAGTTACGGTCGCGTTACAAAGATAAATTCAAAGAGAAGTATGGTGTAGGCCTTGGCTTCATGTCCTTCTTCACCAAAGCCGTTTGTATTGCCTTGAAGGAATTCCCTGCCGTGAATGCGCAGATCAATGGCGATGAAATTATGTACCACGACTATTGTGATGTATCCATAGCCGTTTCAACCCCCCGCGGATTAGTGGTACCGGTAATCCGAAATGCAGAGTCCCTGTCTTTTGATCAGATTGAGGCGGAAGTAGTGCGTTTGGCAACCCGGGGTCGCGATGGCAAGCTTTCGATTGATGAAATGCAAGGAGGAACGTTCTCAATTACCAATGGAGGTGTGTTTGGTTCCATGCTATCCACACCGATACTCAATCCTCCTCAGTCTGCTATCTTGGGGATGCACAACATTGTTGAGCGCCCGGTTGTAAAGGATGGACAAGTGGTCATCCGACCGATAATGTACCTGGCCTTATCATACGATCATCGTATTGTGGATGGCCGCGAATCCGTTAGCTTCCTGGTGCGTGTGAAAGAATTGCTGGAAGATCCGGGGCGGTTGATTCTTGGCATTTAAGAGTTTGAAACCTTGAACTTGAAATAAAAGATATGCAATACAACGTCACGGTCATTGGTTCAGGTCCGGGTGGTTATGTGGCTGCCATTCGCTGTGCCCAGCTTGGATTCAAAACTGCCATCATTGAAAAGTACGACACCTTGGGCGGTACGTGCCTGAACGTAGGGTGTATTCCATCCAAGGCTTTGCTCGATTCATCCGAGCATTTTCATAATGCCGCACACACCTTTAAAGAACATGGTGTTGAGATCAGTGAACCCAAGGCAAATATTTCGCAAATGATTAAGCGCAAAGCTGGCGTGGTAAAAGCGAATGTAGATGGCATTGCTTTCCTGATGAAAAAGAATAAAATTGAGGTTCACACAGGCACAGGTTCATTTGTTGATAAGAATACAATTAAGGTGACTGCCAAGGACGGCAAAGAGACGCTCGTTACAACTGAAAAAGTAATTATTGCCACCGGTTCAAAACCTACCCCCTTACCATTTGCACCGTTTGATAAGAAACGGATCATATCCAGCACGGAAGCGTTGGAATTAAAGGAAATTCCGAAACACCTGATTGTTATTGGAGGGGGTGTGATTGGAATGGAACTCGGGTCGGTATACGCGCGGATCGGCTCGAAAGTAACCGTAGTTGAATTTCTGGATAATCTGATTCCCACCATGGATGGTACGATGGGGAAGGAACTTGCGAAGGTGGCTAAAAAGTTGGGGATGGATTTATTTCTGGGCCACAAGGTTACCGCAGTGGATAATAAAGGCAAAGAAGTTTTGGTAAAAGCGGAGCCGAAAAGTGGCGGAGCTGCTGTTGAGCTGAAAGGCGATTATTGTCTGGTAAGTATTGGCCGCAGGCCCTATACCGAAGGCCTGGGGTTGGATAAAATTGGGATTGATCTGGACAAAGGGAAGATTCCGGTAGATGACCATCTCAGAACCAAGCTGGATAACATTTACGCGATTGGGGATGTGGTGCGTGGAGCGATGCTGGCCCACAAGGCGGAAGAAGAAGGTGTGATGGTAGCGGAACAACTGGCAGGACAAAAACCACACATCAATTATCTATTAATTCCGGGAGTGGTGTACACCTGGCCGGAAGTAGCCAGCGTAGGGTACACGGAAGAACAACTAAAGGAGCTTGGGCGCGCCTATAAGGTTGGGAATTTCCCATACAAAGCCTTAGGAAGAGCACGCGCCTCCATGGACCTCGATGGCTTGGTGAAAGTATTAGCTGACAAGAGCACCGATGAAATTTTGGGCATGCACATCATAGGTGCCCGTGCTGCCGATATGATTGCAGCCGGTGTTACGGCCATGGAATATCGTGCCTCTGCAGAAGACGTTTCGCGAATGAGCCATGCACACCCAACCTATATGGAAGCTGTTAAAGAGGCTTGTTTAGCAGCCACCGCCAACCGGCCCATTCATATGTAATATCGTATCAGGATTGTGTCATGGTGGAGACCTTCCAGTTAAGGAGGCATCGCACCCACAATCCTGCCACTACAGGAATCAGAAATACGTTTAGTTCTTGAGGCAGCGCCCACCAAAACAAGAGCGTTAATCCAAGGAGGGTAGAACAGACAAGAAAATAGGTAGGAAGTATTCTATTGCCTCTTCCAGTTATCAGGAAACCCACCGCCACCAGGTGTAACGGGAATGCCCATAGTAAATTAAAATTACGGGCCGCATCATGATGATCGGTGAAAAGCCACAAAGCCAGAAGAAGCAAGCCAATCAGGCCAACGATACTGAATAGAATTCCATCAAACCAACGACTGGGTTTCTTTCTTCTCCAATCGTGTATACTAATACCGGTAATTATTATGAGAAGAAGCATGAATGCTACCCAAGGGTGTACAAGCGAGTACCAGGCCGTAACCGAGGCTTCATTTTTAATTCGCAGTTCCTTGACAAGTGGAACGAAAGTACTGTCAGTTTTTACAGACATGTTACCCACAAACGACTCGATGTAATCGGGCAGAAACATGTATTCGTTGGCATACATCGTTCGATCGATAGGAAGTCCCAGGCAAATGTCAATCCCTAAATCCCCCCAAGGGAGTGTGTGGAGGTATTCATCCGTCTTTTGACGAAACGAGTGTTCAGCCTGCAGGAATGAGCTATCCATGCTCAAATCCGATCCCAACTGTTCGACCAGCACATCCCGAATTTTGGTTGCACAATTATTGTGGTAGTAGTCGTAACGATAGGTTCTGTTTTCCGGTTGGGCGTTCCACATCAGAAAGCTGAAGATTTTTTCTTTTTGAGATGAAGTAAGCTGTAGCACCTGCTCATGTACATACCGCTGGTCGCGGATATATGGCCATTCAAAGTCTTCATAATGATAAACTGCCAGCATATAGTAATTCCGGCCCCGGGCAAAATTGAGGTAGAAGTTAGGCTGATCGAAATTAAACACGCCATAATTGAAGGCATAGTCAATACCCTGCGCAGGGTCGCGTACACGAAACGCACTGTGGCCAAAAGCACTATATACTTCGTTAGGATCGGGTCCGCAGGTGATGACCGAAATTTCGGCCTCTTCAGAAAGTGGAGTTTGTGTGAATCCAAAGGAAAAATGGGAAAGGAGAATGATCAGAATGAAGTATCGCTGCATGGGAAATAAATAGACCGAAAGATAAAACAATCAACAGCAAAAAGTAATTTTGAAATCCACACTACACATGCCCAGCAGCGTCAACGATACTTTTAACCTGATTAGAAAAGTGACTCCCGCCAGGGCTTTCAATGCTGCACAGGTCTTATCCAGTTATTATTATTCACAATGGACCAGGAAGCCAGCCCATCATGCACTTCCCATCAGCATTGCCATTGAACCCACCACCTCCTGTAACCTGCGCTGTCCGGAATGTCCATCCGGGCTTCGATCCTTTACCCGACCCACGGGAATGTTGCGGGGTGACTTGTTTCGAAAAGTGATGGATGAGCTTGCCAAAACACTTAGTTACCTTACCTTTTATTTTCAGGGCGAACCGTATCTGCATCCACAATTTCTTGAGCTGGTTTCGTATGCTGCATCGCGGAATATTTATACAACAACCTCTACCAACGCCCATTACCTGGATGACAGCATGGCGAAGAGAACCATTCAGTCTGGATTGGATCGCCTGATTATTTCCATTGACGGAACCACCCAGGACACCTATGAGGCTTATCGCATTGGTGGCAAACTGGAGAAGGTGATTGAAGGAACGAAGAATATTATTCGTTGGAAGAAAGAGTTGAAGTCAGCGACTCCTTTTGTTGTATTTCAGTTTCTGGTAGTCAAGCCCAATGAACATCAGATAAACGAGGTCTATCACCTCGCCAATCAACTTGGCGTGGATCATGTAGCCCTGAAGACGGCCCAGATTTATGATTATGAAAATGGTTCGGCCTTAATTCCCACCCTCGACAAATATTCCCGCTATCAGAGGCAAGATAACGGCACGTATAAAATAAAAAATGAGTTATTGAATCATTGCTGGAAGATGTGGCAGAGTTGTGTAATTACCTGGGATGGCAAAGTGGTTCCCTGTTGTTTTGATAAGGATGCACACTATGTGATGGGTGATTTGAATGAGAAGTCGTTCAAGGAAATCTGGCAAAGTGATAAATACTATGCCTTCCGGTCTTCTCTGTTGAAATCGCGGAGCGAAATTGAAATGTGTCGAAATTGTACGGAAGGAACGAAGGTTTGGGCAGAGGCTTAAAATCCCTTTGATTTCAAATCATTTTCAACTTTTTGCAAGTCAAGGGAGCCACATTTTCCACATCCTGTTTTACAGGCATTCTTAGCCTGAAAGGAACGATATAACACGCTACCTAAGTAAATGGCCGCTGCCACAAAAAGTCCAAGGATGATGAATTGCTGAACCATGCTGTAAAGTTACGGAACTACTTTGAAAACAGCCATTTTGCACAAATGATTCACTCGTCCGGAATCGGACGAAACTTCCCAACAGTGAACAACTTAAACCTCCCAAATCTTTAATATTCATCAAATTTCAAAATTTTTATTAGTGGCATTGATCTTGGCAGGACATGGGTTTCCGTTTTTACTATGATTAAGAATTACTTCAAAACTGCACTCCGGAATTTAGTGCGTCAACGGGGCACCACGATAATCAATATCAGCGGACTTATGTTGGGGCTCAGCACCAGCCTGATACTATTCTTGCTGGTGCGCCATCACTCCAGTTTCGACACGTATCATTCCAATTATCAACGCATCTATCGTGTCAATGTACAATCGGATGGCAACCATGGAAAGAATTATACTCCGGGAGTTTATCCGGTGTTTCCGGAAACATTTACCAGCGAGTTCCCGGAGGCTGAGGCGGTAACGTACATCTCTTACCGGGCAGGTAGTTTTATTGTTATCCCTCAGGAATCCGGAGAAGATAAAAGATATACAGAAGAGCACGGTGTGGCATATGGTCAGCCTAATTTCTTCAAGGTCTTTGATCGAAAAATTCTGATCGGCAGTGCAGCGAAGGGATTGGACGAACCCAATGAAGTAATTCTGTCACAACGGTTTGCCTTAAAGTACTTTGGAAAAGAAGATGCGATCGGCCAGGTACTCCGATATGATGGTCAGGAATTTCGTGTGACGGCAATTATGGAAGACTACCCGGACCATACGGATTTACCGATTGACATGTTTGCATCCTACATAACCATAAAGAAAGAAAGAGACGAAAATGGATGGAATGGGATCTGGAGTGATGATCAGTGTTATTTTACGGTGAAAGCCGGAAGTTCAATTAACGATATTGAGGCCCGTATGCCCGCATTCGTAACCAAGTATCTTGGCGATGCCAGCCGCAACCGGGACAATGTGGAGTTTGTTTTACAGCCTTTGAGTGAAATCCATTTCGATGAACGCTTCGGAAACTACAATTACAATACGGTAGGTAATTCCATGTTATTGGCACTCAGCATCATTGGCATTTTCCTCCTGATTACCGCCTGCATTAACTTTATCAATTTGACCACTGCGGAAGCCGTGAAACGATCCAAGGAAGTGGGCATTCGAAAATCACTGGGAAGTTCGCGGTCGCAATTGATTTTGCAGTTTTTGGGTGAGACGTTCTTAATCACTTCAGCTTCCATTATGGGCGCCCTTGTATTGGCAGAGCTTGGACTGAATTTCTTAAATCCCTTTCTGGAACTAAGCCTGCGTATAAACCTTGCTTCTGATGTTTTCCTGTGGATATTCTTATTCTCCATACTGGTGGTTGTTACGTTGCTATCTGGATTTTATCCGGCTTTGGTAGTCAGTGCATTTAATCCGGTTACCGCACTTAAAAATCAGATACGGGCAAATCATTCTTCAGGTTTTAACTTACGAAGAGGCTTGGTGGTTCTGCAGTTTGTTATTTCCCAGCTTTTGATTATTGCTACCGTGGTTTTGATTAGTCAGATGAACTACCTGCAGAATAAGGAATTGGGCTTCCAAAAAGATGCCATCATTACGGTACCGATTCCCGAGCAAGAAAGCCCCGTTTTGGGTGGTGATGGAGTAAGTAAGATGCGAACCTTGCGTGATGAACTCTTGAACCTTACCGGGGTAGAAGCAGTTAGCCTGAGCAATACGCCCCCTTCTTCGGGCAGTGTTTCGACTACTGATTTTTTCGTGGAGGGTGATGAGGAAAGCTACGCAACCCAGGTAAAGCAAATCGATGGCAATTATCTGAAACTTTACGGCCTGGAACTCCTGGCTGGAGAGGGTGTTCAAGATGCTGACACCGCACAAACTTTTGTGGTAAATGAACGCTTTGCACAAGTCGCAGGATTTTCAAACCCCGCAGATATTCTGGGAAAGAAGATTCGCATGTGGGGAAAGAGCCTCCCGGTGAGTGGCGTGGTGAGAAACTTTCACACGGTGTCACTTCAAAATCCAATTGAGGCCACCATCATGTTGAATCGCATTCGCGGATATGAAACACTGTCGGTTAAGCTCAATCCGCAGTCCATGCAACAGGGGTTACGTGAAATTCAGGCTAAGTGGGAGCGGGCATATCCGGAATACATCTATTCCTATCGGTTTATTGATGACCAAATCCGGGAGTTTTATGAAAGTGAGCAAAGAATGTCGATTATGCTTACTGGATTTACAGCTCTTGCTATTCTAATCGGTTGTCTTGGTTTGTTTGGTCTAACGGTGTTCATGACCAATCAAAAAACCAAAGAGATTGGTGTTCGCAAAGTATTAGGGGCTTCTGTTGAAAGCATACTATTTCTCTTTTCAAAAGAGTTTATCAAACTGATCCTTCTGGGCTTTTGCCTGGCGGCACCAATAGCCTACTACTTTTCAAATCAATACCTTAATCAATTTGCATATAAGATTAAGGTGGGTCCTTCTGTATTTTTAATGGCGTTGGCTACCACCGTGGCAATTGCATTACTAACAGTAGGGTATCGATCCATCAAGGCAGCCATGGCAAACCCAACCAACTCCCTGCGTTCAGAGTAACTACTTATACCAAAGTTTTTTGATGGCGGCCAACATTTCATGATGGACTTTACCAGCGGCACACAGTTCTCCACCGTACAAATAGTTGGTGCCGCCAGAAAAGTCGGTGACCTTGCCTCCGGCTTGTTGTACTAAAAAGGCACCTCCGGCAACATCCCAGGGTTTAAGATTATATTCAAAAAAGCCTTCCAACTTACCGCTCGCTACATAAGCAAGGTCCATGGCCGCACTCCCCAACCTGCGTATGCCGTGCGTCTTTTCCAGGAACAGTTTTATAATTTCCAGATAGTCGTCTTTTTTTTCGGAATGGTAATACGGAAATCCGGTGGCCAACAGGCTTTCTTCCAAGGAAGTAATGCCGGAAATGTGAATGACTTTATTGTTGCAATAGGCTGATCCATTTTCGATTGCATGGTAACAGTCGCGGTTGCTGATATCATAAACGATTCCCAAAATCGTCTTTTCTTTTCGTTGCAGGCCGATGCTAATAGCAAACAAAGGCAATCCATGTAAGTAATTGGTGGTGCCATCCAACGGATCAATGATCCAGGTATATTCGTTTCCGATCACTTCTGTTCCCTCTTCGGCCAAAAAACCAGAGCCCGGCAACAACTGACCTAACCGGTTCACCAGCCTTTTTTCCGATTCTTTATCTACATAGGAAACCAGGTTGCTGGAACTCCCCTTTTGTTCAATCCGCGATAAATCAAACCCCTCCAATTCCTTGCGCATAAAGGCCCCCACTTCCTCGCATAACTCAATCGTATCCTTTTCGAGCAGGGGTAAGTTCATTTTTTACGGGTTTGATTTTTCACAAAAGCTAACAAAATTATTAACACGGAAATCCAGGCGGCTGTTCGGGCAGCAAGTTCACTTTGCTTAAGGTACTTTTCGGAAACCTGCGGGGAGGTGTTGGAGTAAACGGAAAGCATGTCAAGCCGGGTGATGGTGCTTTCATCAGTTTGATACGAATACAATATGGGGGCAGCGATCAAAACCAAGGCCACAATAAATATTAAAGTGCTAAATCCGCCCTCCCGAAATACGGAAAGGTAGAACAACAAGTTAACAACCAAAATCCAAACAGAACCCCCGAGATAACCGGTATAAACATTCCAGGTACACCAAGTGGGGAGTATCAACAAGGCATCGGAGAGAAATACAAAATCATTTCGCCAGGGCAATTTGAGAAAGGCATACTCCAGTCCAAGCCAAAAAAAGATAATGGTGAACTTGCCAAGCCTGCTCCCCAGATTTTGATAGGAAAACGCATAGCCTACGAATGCTAGGGTTAGTGCAATTGCCTGAACACATACGAAAATGATGTAACTGAAATCAAAAACGTGGGCTGTTACAAATGTTACCACCAGCGCTAAGAGGATCAATTCAAACCGATTCCAGGGGGATGCGTGATCTTTCGCCTGATCGGCAATTGCAAACAGGGGCGCAAGACCAACAAACATCAGGACAGGAAATGATTTCATCAACCATCCGGCAGTCATCAGGGTGATGGAAATGCCCATCAGGAGCCAGGGATTGAACTTGGTTTTACTCCTTCTTGCCATGGATAACCAGTACAATCTCGCCCTTGACCTCTTTACTACTGAAATGTGCATGTACCTCCTTCACTGATCCGGCAAAAGTTTCTTCATGAAGTTTGGTTAACTCACGGGATACGGACACAGGCCTATCTTCTCCAAAGAATTCTGTCACTTGTTCCAAGGTTTTGACTAACCGGTGGGGGGATTCATACAGGATAATGGTTCTTTCTTCTTCGGCCAGTTTTTTAAGTAACGTTTGGCGGCCTTTTTTGTGTGGGAGGAATCCTTCAAACACAAATCGGTCGGTGGGGAACCCCGATTTAACCAGTGCTGGGATGAGTGCCGTTGCGCCTGGTAAGGAATCAATGTGCAACCCGGCCTTTAATACTTCCCGTACCAATAAAAAGCCCGGGTCCGATATTCCAGGTGTTCCAGCATCGCTGATAAGTGCCATCGTTTCACCTTGCTGCAGGCGATTGACTAAACTCCCTAATGTCTTGTGCTCGTTAAATATGTGAAAGCTCTGAAGCGGCTTTGAAATCTGGTAATGCTTTAAGAGGAAGCCGGAGGTGCGTGTATCTTCTGCGAGAATTGTATCAACCGATTTCAACACATCCAGTGCCCGTAGTGTGATGTCCGACAGGTTGCCAATGGGTGTTGGAACGAGGTATAAAGAAATTTTTCCTGACTTCAAGACTACAGAAGTTGATCAATTGCCTTGGCTAATTTGTGGTCCTTATCGGTAACTACATCGCCTGCATCATGCGTGGAAAGTTCAATGATGACGGTATTATATACATTCGTCCAGTATGGATGATGATCCATCTTTTCCGCAATCAATGCTACACGGGTCATGAACCCAAATGCTTCGTTAAAGTTTTTGAATTGGAAGGTCCTTTTCAGTCGGTTATTTTCCTCTTTCCACATAGTCAAATGGATTTGTTGGTTAAAGGTAGAACAAACCTGCTAAACCCAGAATAGCAGCAAAAGCTATAATGCAATTATGCCCTCAATTTTTGAAGCAGCCTGATATATTTCAATGACGGCATTGCTCGAAGGCATCATCATTTGAAGGGTAATGCTCGTGTAATTCCCGTTTTTTGAGACTTTTTCAGAGGGTGTATGCATCGGGAAAAGCGCCTTTAAGGCATCTTCCTTGCCGCGCGGTACAATGAACTTGAAAATATACAGCGATGGCCAGGCATGGTGCTGGTCCAACTGTATTCGAAATCGATCAATCCACTGCGCGTTCATCAGAAAAGAAAAGCGTCCTGGTTAACACCAGGACGCTACTAAGTGCTTAAATCGAATTTAAAAGAACCGGTACCGTTTATCCTGGATGTTGGCTCCTTCTTTAATGGCCTCTGAAATTCCATAACTGGCACGTCCGCTCAGTCCTTGCAATAACTGATTCTTAAATACGGCATAGTCGCCCATGGCGGGGGCAATGGTTTTATTTTGCAACTCTATTATCAGCACTCCATTTTCACCTGCAAACGGCTCAGAGCGTTTTCCGTTTTCAAGAGAAAATACTTTTCCAACGGCTATCGGATCCAATCCAACACTGGGCAACGTATTCGAATTCAATTTTAAGTCGCTAGATGAATTGATGATGGCATCCGTACCAAAGAGCTTGGCCAAGTCTTCAAATGAGTCCGTTTTTCCTTGTAATTTTTCAATGATCTTCTTTCCACGCAGTTCATTTAATACGGCAGGACCCACTTCCTGTTTCACATCTTCAAAGGGGCGAAATCCTTCATCCGTTTCATCGGTCATCACCGCAACCACATACTCCGATTCGAGCGAAAATACATCCGAAACTTCGCCCACACTGGCATCGCGAAACAACCAGGTTACCATTTGCCGTGCATTGCCCAGGTTGCTAACACGTTGATCGGCTGTCTTCAGGTCATTGGCATCCGTTACGGTGAGGCCTTCGCCTTTGGCTTTCTCTTTAAACTCATCCACTCCAGACAAATCGCTCGCAAATGTTTGAGCTTTTAAGAACGCTTCATTTTGAGTTTCGTCACTGGGTGTAATTCTGATTTCAATAGTTGCCACCGAATACGCAGTATAATCGGCAAGGCCGGTTACGTTAATAATGTGGTAGCCAAACTGTGTTTCAACCACATCGTTTACTAACCCCGTCTTTTTTGCATTAAATACCGCGTCATTAAATGGCTTAACCATCTGGCCCGAAGTGAACCAACCAAGATCGCCACCTTGGGAGGCCGTTCCATCGGTACCATGTTCACGGGCTTTGGCAGCAAAGTCTGCACCGCCTTTGATTTCAGCTAAAATTTTCCGTGCCTTCTCCTTCGCGGTTTTCTTGGCCGCATCAGATTCATCCTCCCAACGGATCAGAATGTGGCTGGCTTTGGCATTACCCACGGTATCCTTTCCGATAGTTACAATCTTTGACACCTTGTAGTAATCACCGTCCAGAAAGGGACCGATGATAGTACCTGCGGTTAGTTCATCTTTTTTATCGGCCAGGTACGTTGGCAGCGTGGATGCATAATACTTGGTGTATGGGAGGGAACCTTCGGTATTGCTGGCAGCATACACGGAATCATCCACTACCGTTTTGAATTCTACAGCTACCTTTTCAAGCTCTTCCCGAACCTGTGCGGAGTCGGCAGCCGAAGCGCGAATAGGAAAAGTTACATAGCTTAAACTGCGCGTCTGCTCGGCTTTGTATTTGTTTTTATTGCGGTTGTAGTAATCGCGCAAATCGTTGTCGGTAGCAGCAATGGAGTCAGTAATGGCATAATAAGGCACATAGAGATACTTCACCTCGGCTACATCATTCTGATTGTGGTAGTCCTTTTCTGCTTCGGCTTCAGTTACATAGCTGGTTTTAAGCAACAGGTTTTCGTACTTCAGGCGTTCGCGCGAAAGCGCCAGATCGCGTTGGAAGGTTGACCAGCGATATTTGGCTTCCTGCCAACCGGCCAATGCCTGAGGTTCGAGCGGAGCAGGCTGATTGAACTGATTGATGTAAGACAAGAGCCTGCTACGATCAAAGTTTCCAGCGGAATCCAGGAATGAAGACTTAATGTTTTCATCAATATTTCTGCCCTGAATCATATCCCACACTTCATCGTCAGTCACCTTAATCCCGACTTTCTCAAATTCAGGTTTGATGGCTTTTTCCAGAATCAATAAGTCCCAGGCTTGTTGCTGCAAAAGCGGCCGCTCCCGATCACCCGGCTGACGGCCAAAATTCATGATGTAATTATTTTCGCGCTCCTGAATGGCAGCCTGGTATTCTTCCAGGGTTACTGTCATGCCACCGATTTTACCAACCGAATTTTCATTTCCGAATACGGAGGTGGGTCCGTTGCCGAATAAATCATTCAATACAAAAGCGGAGATGGCCACGGCCACAAATCCAACCACCCACTTGGTCATCTTATTCCTTAACGTTCCAATCAATGCCATAAGAAAATCTTAAAATTTTGAACTAGATCAGGGTTTATGACCCATACCGGGCCTGTTTCATTTAAAGAACCGCAAATTTAACCCGTTATCTCAATTCGGCAAAGGATGGAAAAAGAATAGCGCGAATATTATACAAACTGAAAATCAGCTGGTTACAGGCCTCAAATTTGCCTAGTAAACCCTACCTTTTTTTGCGGAATGTGTAGATAAAAAAGAGGAGTACGGCCATCATGATCAGCCAGTAGGCGTGACCAATCCCCAGGGTCATGGTTTCATAAATTCCGATGATTACAAAAAAAGCAGCCAGCGAGAGCAGGAGTATGTCGAGCAGTTTCATCATTAGTCTTCGACCGTGAATTCGCCTTCCGGATTCTTTATCTCATAGTTCGATAAATCCTGGTTGGCATCCAGGCCGGTACCGTAGATGATTTCGTTTTGTAATTTGATCGTCACAAATTTATCCGTGAAGATCTTTTTTGTGCCCATGTTCCAGAATAATTCTTCCGTATTGAGTTGCTCCTGTTTTTCAATATTGATTACCTCTACCTTCCCTCTTCCGCGCCATTGGTTTTCATTCTTGAAGTAGTAGGCGCTGTTGGCTTGCAGGGTAGAAGAGATTTTACCGAACTCATCATAAAACTCAAGATAGATGCCCTCGGGAAATTCACGATCCCCATTTTGAAACTCGAGCACCCGCTTGGCTTTTAACATTACCTTGAGGATGTCCTTTTCAGTGTAATGCATAGTAACGTCTTCCGCTTCACTCAACGCCCCCTCATATAGAATTGGCTTGACGGCCTCTTGTTGTTGGCAACTGGCAAATGATAGAAACATCATAATGACGGCAATGAGCTCCGCATTTCTGAAAATAAGGATAGGTAAATTCAATGGCATCGGAAAAAAGAAGGCTGACACATCGGCCAGCCTTCCGCAATAATTTCAGTGTACACTATTCTTTGCCGCGTGTTTTCAAAACCACTGTTTCACCAACCCAGCAAGAGATCGTTTTAGAGTCGCCCTCCTTCCAGTTTAGTTCAAACAACTCGGTTACAGAAGGAAATTGAGCACGTGCCTGATTGATCTTTTGTTGATTTCCAGATTTAACATACATCTCGTAGGCTGCGATGTACACCAGGCGATCCTCCGCAAGGCTCGAACCTTTTGCGCAATCTTTAAAGGAACCTAAATACAGGTCACCGATTTTTTCATACCCTTCTTTGCTGCTGCCGTCTGCGGCAATGGCTTTGCGATACGACTCTCTCGCTGCGGATTTATTGCCCTTCTGAGCAAGCAAATCGCCCTGGATCAGGTAGGCTTCTGCTTTGTCCTGTGGAGAAGTTGCAAGCGTAACAGCTTCATCAATTAACTCCTCCGCCTTACTCATATTGCCATTTTTGGCATACACTTTACCCATATTTTTAGCCAATCCATAGTCCGGACTGTCTTTGTGAATTACTTCTGCAGACTCCACCCAAAGCGGATCATCCACACACCCTCCGGTGGTCATGAATTGGAAAATCTTCTTAGCCAACACAAGATCACTGGGGTTTTGTCTGAACTTAGGTTCCAGGTTCTTCTTAACAAAGGGACAATCTACTTTAACGAGTTTGATCAGAATATCGTCAACGGAGCTTTTTGTTTTCTTTAAGCGATCCACATCGGCCTGCTTATTTTCTGCTTGCGCTTTTTTGATCTTTACATCAATCACCCCGGACAGTTTATCGTAGCGCTGAAGAATTTGGTCTTCGCTAAGATTTTTCAGTAAGGCTACATTCAGCTGAACAACCTGCATGTAGGTAAGAAGGTTGTTATCCAATACATTGTTGCCACTGATTTCATACACTTTGTCATAAAGCGCTAATACTTCAGCAGTTTTATCTTTATTCTGGCCATTGTAAACTGCTGCGTAAATAGCTTTGCGGTTCAATACATTCACTTCATCTCCGCAGTTGGCAATGCGCAGATCGTACATCATCATGAGCGAATCAACCAATACCTGCTTTTTAGCAGGATCTTTTTCAGCTGAGGCGAGGCCATTATAGATTTCGGAACCATCTATATAAAGTTTGGTATTCCACTGCGGGGCATTTTTCATCATCCACTGAAGGCCAGCCGTGGCACCCCGGTAATTTTTCTGTTTCAAGGCATCGCCATAGATAGCTACTTGTTCTTCCGCTTTCGCCTTGTCTTCCGGCCATTTGAATTCTTTGCACTGAGAAAAGGCGGTTAGCGAAGTGAGGACCATCACGGTTAACCCAAGCAGCAAGGATCTCATTTTCATTTTCATTTAGGCTTTAGTTATTATTCAAATCTTCTCCTGATAAACCATTGGTCGTTAAAAGTCACACCAAAATATAATTTAAAATAGGTTTCATCAATTCCATTATCCTGCAGATTTCCCCGTCTACCGGCTTTTAGGGCCAAATCGATGCTCGAAATTCTGCTGACTGGGAGAGAAAACCCAAAATTAATGCCAAAATCTCGTAATGGCTTGCCATTGATCAAATAAGGGTAGTTATCGAAACTTACACCTGTTCGGTATGTCATTCGCTTCAGGTAGCTACCCAATGCCGTAGGATCGGGGGTAAATTCAAACCCTAATCCTGATTTCCAACCCTGTGTCGCTTCCTGACCTAAATTCTGGTTTTCATTTTCAAATTGGGTATAATCCAGATAAACGAAGTCAAATCCCACCATCCACTTGTCGGCCCTGCCAAAAGAGATTCCTGCGGCCAGGGCTTGCGGCAAGGTAATGGACCCCGGCTCATTGTTAACCAACGTAACCGAATCAATTATTCCCCCAACATTGCGCTGCTCTACCCGGGAATAAAACTCGGTATTCACTTCCGATTTAAAATCGTAAACAAGACCCAAATTGAATTTATAATTTCTGTTAAAGAGCGAATCTTTATGAAAAGATAAACCCACATTAAAGTCAATGTCTTTGAAATAGGTTCGTTCGTACACGGTAGGGGTGTACACGATTGGCTGTGAGGATTGGGTAAGCGTATTGGAGTAATTGTTAATAATCGAGCTAAATAAGTAGGTGGCTTTAATCCCCACTGACAAATCTTGTGTAATGCTGACCCCATTCGACCAGGAGAATTGATTGATTCCGCCTTCTCCGCTTTCGGTTACATCTACGGTATTGGTCGAAGTTCCATCGATGGCTTCGGTGTAGTTGAGGCGATAATTTACAGTCGAGTACGGGGCCAATACTAACGAAGTTGACCACTTGCCATATTTTACGGGAAAGCCCAACGCCAGATAATTCAAATTTGCATTGCCATTGCTTTCGGTAAGTCCGTTGCCCCGAACCGTTCTTCGTTCCCCAATAAACCCACCTTCAAAAACCGTAAACCGGTTAAACACAAGCAGGGCCGGGTTTTGATTATTTAGGAAATAATATTGTGGATTGCTGATGCCAACGCCCGCCATACCTTGATTATGAGCCAAAGCATTTCCGTAATATTCTCCAATGCCCAAATACGAAAAAGGGGTCATGGCTGCCTGCCCATAACTTAGGGTTGGAAGAAAGTGGACAAGAGCAATAAAAAGGATGGAAATCCTAACCAATTTCAGCATGATAACGCAAAATCCTGTTCAAACCGCTCAAAACGAGATCAGGGGCCACAAATATGGGGTGTTTAAGCTTGTTTTCAAAAAATTGATAATCTCCCCCACACAAAATCACCCGTAGCTCGGGGTATTTTGCACGGTATGATTCAATGATTCCATTCACCTCAGCCACTACACCATTGATAACCCCGCTTTGCATGCACGATTCTGTCGTATCGCCAATTAATGCAGGATTGTGTATGGGTTTTAATAACGGTAACCGCGAGGTGAACGTATGCATACTTTCAAATCGGATGCGAATACCGGGTGAGATAGCACCCCCCAGGTAAGATTTACGTTGATCAAGAAATTCATAATTAATGCATGTGCCGGCATCAATGACCAGGCAGTTTTTATCCGGGAACATTTCGTAGGCGCCACAGGCGGCTGCAATTCGATCCACACCCAGGGTAGTTGGGCTGGCATATTTAATCTGAATGGGCAAGGCCAGGCTTGCGTCCAATTGTATTTTCTTTCCAACCACGGAACACCAGGAAAGAATTTGTGCCGAGTCATGATTGACCGAACTAACCAGGGCATGATCAAAGACTTTATTTTTCAACCAGGATTGCAGTTGGGTGGCCTCTGTAAAGAATTCCTTTTGCCTGGGCTCTGGGCCTTCAAACAGTCCTACCTTAAAACGAGTATTTCCGGAATCAATAACGAGGTTCATCGTGCGCCTTGTGGCTGCAAAGTAACCAAAGAAGTTCCATACCTGTTTTTAATATCTTTGGGCACTTTAATTTGATTAGGATGAAAGCCCTGCTTGAAAAGTTTGAAAAGAAGAGACCCGAAATAGTATTTGAATGGAAGGACAGTGAAACACCTGCGGAAGGATGGGTGGTCATCAATTCGCTGCGGGGTGGTGCAGCCGGAGGCGGAACCCGAATGCGTGCAGGACTCGATCGTCATGAAGTGGAGTCCCTTGCAAAGACGATGGAAATTAAATTTACAGTATCGGGACCTCCGATTGGCGGAGCCAAGTCGGGGATAAACTTCGATCCCAACGATCCTCGTAAGGAAGGGGTGTTACATCGGTGGTATGCAGCCGTTATGCCCCTTTTAAAATATTATTATGGCACCGGTGGCGATCTTAATGTAGATGAAATCAATGAAGTAATTCCGCATACCGAAGACGTGGGCATCTGGCACCCGCAAGAGGGGGTCTTTACGGGCCATTACCGGCCCACGGAGCCACAGAAAGTAAACCGCATTGGACAACTGCGGCAAGGCGTGGTTAAGCTCATTGAAAATAAAATTTATACACCCTCCCTACAGAAAAAATATACGGTGGCTGATATGTGCACGGGATATGGGGTGGCAGAGGCCGTCAGGCATTACTACGCTCTGTGGGGCGGATCGATTTCGGGAAAGCGTGCCGTAGTGCAGGGCTGGGGGAATGTGGGTGCGGCAGCTGGATTTTATCTTTCTCAAATGGGCGTAAAGATTGTAGGCATCCTGACCCGCGAAGGCGGGTTGATCAATCAACGGGGGTTTACGCAGGATGAGATTTGCGACCTTGTGGTTACCCGTGATGGGAACAAATTAATCACCGATGACTTACTTCCTTTCGAAGTGGTGAATCAGAAAATCTGGGATCTGGAATTTGAGATTTTTATTCCGGCTGCTGCCTCCCGGTTGGTAACCAAAGATCAGGTTGATCGCATGATCCTCTCTGGCGTGGAGGTATTTTCGTGTGGTGCCAATGTGCCGTTTGCCGATCCGGAAATTTTCTTCGGATCAACCGGACTCTATGCGGATGAAAAAATCTCTGTCATTCCGGATTTCATCGCGAACTGTGGTATGGCCCGGGTGTTTGCCTATTTTATGGAGAAAGAAGTGGAGATGACCGAGGAAGCAATCTTCTCAGATATTTCAACCACTATCAAAAAGGCATTGGAGAAGACCCTCCAAATTAGCCAATCGAAGACAAAAGTGGCTCAAACCTCGTTTGAAATCGCGTTGAAGCAATTGATATAGATTGACCAGAAGGGTTTCTAAATAGGAAATATTGGTATTTTTGGTTGGGAGGGAGCGTAGTCTCGCTCTGACTTTAATCTGACCTAACACCATGTTTCTCGCCTTCTTGCTATTAGTAGTGGGGTTCGTAATTCTTATTAAAGGTGCCGATTTTCTGGTTGCCGGCTCTGCTTCGATTGCAAAAAAGTCAAATATCTCGAATCTTACCATTGGCCTTACCGTAGTGGCCTTCGGAACTTCCTCGCCCGAGCTGCTCGTGAATGTACTGTCATCTGTGAAGGGGTATAATGATGCTGCGTTTGGAAATGTAATCGGCAGCAACATCTTCAATTTACTTTTAATTCTGGGTGTTGCGGGGCTCATCTATCCGTTGGTAGTACATCGTAATACAGTTTCGTACGAGGTTCCGTTATCGCTATTGGCGGCTATCATTCTTTTCATTTTGGTGAATGATAATTTGCTATTTGGGAATCCGGATAATTCACTGAGTCGTGTAGATGCTCTGATCTTACTGGCGTTTTTCGGACTTTTTATGTTCTACATCACACGAACCATGAAGGATGGTCCAGGGGGTGATGAAGGTGAACCGATTAAATTATACCGCACCGGGGTTTCCGTTTTTTATGTAATCCTGGGTCTTGCTATGTTGGTAGGAGGTGGCAGTTTGGCAGTAGAAAATGCAGTGGCCATTGCCCGACAGTATGGACTTAGCGAAAAGCTGATTGGGCTTACCATTTTAGCTGCTGGAACCTCGCTACCCGAATTAGCAACTTCTGCCGTAGCCGCTTATCGTAAGAATACGGACATTGCCATTGGGAATGTGGTGGGGTCTTGCATCTTCAACATTTTTTTAATCCTGGGGATCACCGCGGCAATAAAGCCTTTACCATATAATACAGCATTGAATTTTGATATTTATATACTGGGCGGCTCAACTGTTTTGCTTATGATCTTTATGTTTACACTTAACCAGCGAAAGTTAGATCGTTGGGAAGCGCTTATTATGTTTTTATCTTATATCGCATACACAATTGTTTTAATGGGTATGGAATAGCCGTGATAGGCGCTTTTCTATTAGCCGTTAACAATGGTTGAGATCGAACAAATCAGTCTAATTTCGGTAAGGTTTATTTCGTTATTTTTGATTATGTCTTATTGGCGCGATTCTCCGGGTTTTTCCGTTTTGTTGTTGGTAAGCTTAATGGTTGTTCAAGCGAACACTTTCCAGTCGGGCAGGAGAATTGACTTATCTGATAAACCTTGCTTTAGCTCAAACCATGTTAAGTTTTCTCCTGCCACGTTGAAGCAGGTTGTTTCAGTTGACAACCTGGTAGTTCGGACTCCTGTTTTTTTACTTGAAGTGGAGACTAAATCCTTGAATCGGGTGCCGATACCCTTTTCAACTTCTACGAATCATGTGCCTAAGTGGCGGATTGTTTATACCGGCTTGATTTTATTGATTAGGGTGTTAAGGATATAGAGTGGTTTATTATCAAATAATCATTCATTTACCTTAACCCTAATTAACCATGTTACTCGCATTTACTTTATTAATAGTAGGATTTTCAATCCTCATCAAAGGCGCAGACTTTTTGGTCAATGGCTCTTCCTCAATAGCAAAACGATTCAATATTTCGAATCTCGCCATAGGACTTACCGTAGTCGCGTTCGGTACGTCTACTCCCGAATTACTGGTAAATATCATGTCTTCAGTGAAAGGCTATAATGATGCAGCATTTGGCAATATTATTGGCAGCAATGTTTTTAACCTGCTCTTTATCCTGGGCATTTCAGGATTAATCTACCCGTTGGTCGTACACCGTAATACAGTTTCGTTTGAAGTTCCCTTGTCGCTGCTCGCTGCGGTGGTCTTATTCGTGCTGGTCAATGACCAGCTTATTTGGGGCGCACCTGAAAATATCCTAACCCTGGTGGATGCTTTAATTCTATTGGTGTTTTTCGGGCTTTTTATGTATTACATCGTACGAACCATGAAAAGTACAACGAGTGCAGATGAAGGTGGACCTATCAAGATTTATCGCACTGGCCGTTCGGTACTTTTTGTTGTACTGGGATTGGCCATGTTGGTTGGAGGGGGAAGCCTAGTGGTGGACAATGCGGTTGCCATTGCTCATCACTATGGACTTAGCGAGAAATTGATTGGGTTAACCATTCTTGCCGCGGGAACTTCCCTTCCGGAACTGGCTACATCAGCGGTAGCTGCCTACCGAAGGAACACAGACATTGCCATTGGAAATGTAGTGGGGTCAAATATTTTTAACATCTTTTTCATTTTGGGAGTAACCGGAATCATCCGTCCAACACCTTATAACACGGCTATGAATTTTGATATTTATGTACTGGGAGCGTCTACGGTACTCCTGATGATTTTTATGTTTACATTAAATCAACGCAAGCTGGATCGGTGGGAAGCGTTACTGATGTTGTTGGCTTATTTTGCGTATACAGGAGTTCTCATCGGGCTTGAGTAACTCTACCAGATTTTGGTTAAAAAAGAGGGGAGTTACTCCCCTCTTTTTTTAGTAAGCTCCCTTTAAGCAGGTGGGTGTACCGCTAAATAGGGTTGAATAATCAGATAAATAATAGCCCCTGCGAAATAACCCAGCATCGCGAGTAAGGAGATTCGTTTGAGATACCAGATGAAATCGATTTTTTCAATTCCCATGGCTGCGACCCCAGCTGCTGAACCGATGATTAAAATACTTCCACCTGTTCCAGCACAATAGGCCAAATATTCCCAAAGCATGTGGTCCATGTAATAAATGTCCATGCTGTACATACCCATGCTGGCAGCTACTAGAGGTACGTTATCGACAATGGCGGAAAGTAATCCTATTAGTGTAACAATTATCCGCTGATCTCCTATGGATTCATCCAACCAGGATGCCAGATGATGAAGAATTTGCATGGACTCCAGAGCCCCAACAGCCAATAAAATTCCGAGAAAGAATAATACACTCGGTACATCAATTCGCGAGAGAGCACCAGCCACAGTATAGTTTTTCTTTACAGCTTCGTCCAATTCAGGGTTAATGAGTTCAGAGACAACCCAAAGTACCCCTAAGCCCAACAAAATTCCTGTATAAGGGGGCATGTGTGTTATGGTTTTAAAGATTGGCACGAATATGAGGGCACCAACACCCAGAAATAGCATGAGGTTCCCTGACCGTACAGTTGTGTCATGACCATGCGCTTTTTGCTCTTGAGCTTCACCCAAGGTTCCCTTCAATGTAAAATTCAAATAGATTAAAGGTATTAACATACAGGCCACACTGGGCAAAAACAGAGTGATCATGATATTACCCGTTGATATCTGACCTCCGATCCATAACATTGTGGTAGTTACATCCCCAATGGGCGTCCACGCACCTCCTGCATTGGCCGCTATAACAATCATTCCGGCAAAGAACAAACGCATTTCTTTATCCGAAATCAATTTTCGGATCAAGGATAACATAACAATTGTGGTAGTAAGATTATCCAGCACGGCCGATAGAAAGAACGTTACCCAACAAATTATCCAAAGCAACACTTTTGGATTTTTCGTTTTAATTCTATCGGTAATAAACTTAAAACCATGATGTGCGTCTACCAATTCAACTATGGTCATAGCACCCATCAGGAAGAATAAGATCTGAGCAATGCCACTCAAATGTTCCGATAGCTCAAAGGTCACAAACTCGCGGTAAAGCTCACCGGAGGTCAATGCCGAAAACTTATCGCCCAATTCGACTTTTAAAACTTGTAAAAAGGAATTATAAGATTCGCTTTCAGTAACTGCAGGAGAAGGATCCGATAATACAAAAAGGGTCCAGCAAATTACTCCGGCTAGCAAGGCGGAGGCAGTTTTATTTATCTTAATTGGATGTTCAAGGGCAATGGCTAAATAGCCAATAACAAATACGATGATAACGAGCGCCTCCATGAGTTTAAGGTTAGTTCCTCCTAGTTTAGGAAAATTTTGGAAAAACTCGTAATTCTAACCCAAATCAACCCTATAAATTTAATGGACGGCTAAAAACGGATAAATAATCAGGTAAACGATGGCTCCGGCAAAGTACCCCAGGGCAGCCAGCCAGGCAATCTTTTTCAAGTACCAGATAAAATCTACTTTCTCCATACCCATCACCGCAACGCCTGCCGCTGAACCGATAATAAGAATACTACCCCCTGTTCCGGCACAATATGCTAGGTATTCCCAAATCATGTGATCCGTTGGATAAGTTTCCATGCTGTACATTCCCATACTGGCAGCAACCAGGGGCACATTATCTACAATTGCAGATAACACTCCAATGAGCGTAATAATGATCCGGTTATCCTTTAGCGTGGTGTCCAGCCAGGCTGCAAAGTGATGGAGAATTTCCATTGATTCGAGGGCAGCCACCGCCAAAAGTATTCCCAGAAAAAATAAGACACTGGGCACATCAATGCGTGTCAGGGCACCGGCTGCTGTATAAGGCCTCTTCTCGGCCTCATCCATATCCGGATTGATAAGCTCCGATGCAACCCATAGCACTCCTAGTGCAAATAACATACCTAAATAAGGCGGAAGTTGGGTGACGGTTTTAAATACAGGAACCGATATTAATCCTCCTACCCCTAAAGTCAACATAGTCAGAGAACCTTTAACTGGGGCATTGCCATTGCTATGACCATGGTCGACAGCGTTGTTCGACTCCTGATTATCATAACTTCCTAGATCACCCTTTAAGGTGAATTGCAGGTAGATCAGAGGGACGGCTATACAAACCACACTCGGCAAGAACAAGGTGAGCATGATGTTACCGGATGAGATTTGTCCACCTATCCAAAGCATGGTGGTTGTAACATCTCCAATGGGGGACCACGCCCCGCCCGCATTGGCGGCAATCACGATCATCCCTACAAAGAATAGGCGCATTTCCCGATTTGGAACTAGCTTTCTGATAAGTGATACCATCACAATGGAGGTGGTCAGATTATCCAGGATGGCCGATAGTATGAATGTTACACTACAAATAATCCAAAGTAATTTCTTGGGGTTTTTTGTATTAATGCGATCGGTAATGATCTTAAATCCCTGGTAGGCATCCACTAACTCAACAATAGTCATGGCACCCATCAAAAAAAACAAGATTCCCGAAATAGATCCGAGGTGCTCGCCCAGTTGTTCGGTGATATGCGCTATGGAAGTCTGTGATAAAAGCGCATAAAGTGTCCAGCAAATTACACCGGTAAGAAGAGCCGATGCAGTTTTGTTTATTTTAATTGGATGTTCAAGGGCAATGGCAAGATAGCCAACAACGAAGATGATAATTACAATTGCTTCCATGGACAATCTGGTGGGTTTTCAAAGTAAAACATACCTATTTGCGAAGTGAGCAAGATAATTATTACCGGTCAGCCCAGTTATTAATTGTTGGTTAGAAAACGGATAGTCGACTAGCACTCGATCCCGTAACATCTTTAAATTTTACTTAACATTAAGAAATCCGGATTACAGGACAGAATAGTTTTTAGTAGCCGGTAAGCACAGCACGCAATACTGAACAGTTAATCTGAAAAATATAATTGGCTGCCGGTTCTATCAGCTGCACGATCAAGGCTAGCACTTCAGGTTATAAAATGAAGCAAGAGCAAACCAAACCGTTGAAACCGGAAAGGAAATATTGTTGTGGCTAATCCGCTCCTTCCAACACGCTGTAACTGGTGTATATACTTTTAGGGCGGGCCTTGAGGGATTGGAAATCCATTTGACGTTGTATTTCATTAGATCCACATTGTGATTCTGTTTGAATACATACGCATAAACTGGAGGTGTTCCCGAGCAAGTCCGGGAGCAAAAAAAGCATCACTCAACCTTACTAACTTAGCTATGGATGCAGTAGGCCAGATGAATGGAATAGGATAACCCAATAAATAGATCCTTGGGAATTTTTATCAAAAAACAAGAAAAAGAGGCTGTAACCTATTTTTTTGTTACAGCCTCCTATAAATCAATTTTTAATCATTTTTATCAGAACTTATAAGTAAACTGAAACAGGAAAGTCGTTCCCATTTGGCTAAAGTGTGCACCATCGTACGTTAGCACGGGATATCGTCCATTAAAGGTGATGTAGCTTACTTGTTCTTGTTTCTGAGCTTCATCAGCGAGAATGGCAGCGCCTGTCGGATTATGAGCCTTCATCACATATTCAGGCATTACATTTAAGATATTCTGCGCTGTTAGTGAAAAGGAAGCCTTCGGACTAGCGTTATAAGTAAATCCAAGATCGGTAAGCACTTTTGTTTTGAATTCGATAAAGAGATTATCATCGAGGTCTGCATTATTAAAGGTTGTAGGTCCGAATATAGTGTTATTCAAGTTGAAGTAGAACTTGCCGGCAGTCAAATCGGCACCCACAATAACTTTATACTTGGGTCTGCTTGTTGTCATCAGGGATTCCTGCGTCTGATTGAACAGATCCTGGTTGTTTGCTTCAAGAATTGGAGTGCTCTTCACGCCTTCCCAACCCCCAATTAATTCGTTGCTGATAGTATAGTTACCGGCAAGATTGAAACCAAGTTTATTTGAGCCTACGGTAAGATTTCTTACACTGGCTACTACATCAACACCGGATGTTTTGGTTTCGGCTGCGTTTATGAAAAAACTAATATTACTAACATCTACCCCAGCTACAGTAGCGGAAACTTCGTTGCTGTAAATCACTCTATCTTTAATGCGAATGGAATAATAGTCAGCGGTCAGTGAAAAATTAGAGTTTGGATTATAGCCCACTCCAAACGTAAAATTATTGGATTTTTCGGCCTTAAGTTTTGGCACTTGGAGTAACTGTGCTTCGCGGCTGAAGTTGTTTGCAAGACCGGTGATGACAATATCACCGCCTGAGAATGAAGCCTGACTTAACGAAAGGTATTGTTGGTGCAGGGTGGGGGCTCTAAAACCACTTGACACGGAGGTCCGCAACGTTACCATATCTCCTATTTTATACCGCGATGTAAGTTTGTACACATTGGCGGCTCCAAAATCAGAGTAGTTTTCGGTTCGTACGGTACCACCGATGAGGAACCTTTCAGTGATATCCCAGTTTAAATCGAGATAGGCACCGATATTAAATCTATTGGCTTTAATGGCATTGCGCTCCTGAAATCCCGGAAACGAATTAGCTCCTTCACTTGAGTAGGAGGCAGTGTCTCCTGCAATTATCTCATAATTTTCTGACCTGAATTCAGAACCTATGGCGATAAAAAATTTATCACTAATGGGTCTTGAGAAGTCGATATTGCCAACTAGGTGATTGAATGCGAAGCCACCAGGTTTAAATGAAACCGGACTATTCTTTACCAAGGCCCTGTTCACCGTATTGTTTACGGTAAATAACATCTTGTTTCCCCCTACGGTAAGGCTCATATCTTGTTTCCAGCCACCTAAATTTTGGGAACGCAAGCCAATGGTGCCATTGTAATCGCTCAAATCGCCATCAAACGAAGGTTGGTAACCAAGATACCCTTCATACAAGCCCGCTGCTTTATCAGCTGCAAAAGCAGCTTGAACCGCGGCTCCATTGGGTCCACCTGTGTAGTCGTCACCGGTATAATCTGGTGCACCTGGGATTCGGGTATGCAATAAACCCTGGTCTATTCTCCAATAAGGTTGCCGATAGTTTGCATTGCTAAGAGTCTTTCTATACACGTAGGCCGCGTTCGCATAGATTTCAGAATTCTCGCCTACCGGTAGTGCACCGTTAAGTAAGAACTTTGCGGATGTATTTTCAGGTGTACCGTTTTTATTTAATCCATCAGGAAAACGAGCGAGGAAATTATTAACACCGTTAATTGCATTAGCGGATCCATCTGTTAAATCCCTTATATCACTGGCAGCATCGATCTTGTCTTCCCGAATGGCGGCATCTTGATGCGAAAACGAAATATGACTATTTATAAATCCATTGTTAGGAAGGCTGGCTCCGCTATTGTAGTTTAATGAGTAAGCTTGGCCTCCGTAATTCAGGGTAGATCCGGTATTCAGCGTAACGGTGGTCCCGTCATAATTATCCTTTAATATGATATTCATGACTCCGGCTATTGCATCAGAGCCATATTGCGCAGACGCTCCATCTCTTAAGATTTCAACTCGCTTAATCGCATCGGTAGGAATTGCAGTAAGGTCGGCTCCGGTTTCACCACGACCGGGGCTTGTTTGGGTGTATACCAGGGAAGTAAGATTTTTTCGTTTTCCATTGATAAGGATTAACGTGCGGCTCGGTCCAAGATTTCTGAGCTCATAAGGATCGAACAAGGAAGTAGCATCATTTACAGGTGTATTTACGGTATTAAAAGAAGGTACCCGGTACTGCAAGGCTTTATCAAACGTAATTTGCCCAGTTGTCCTCAGGTCAGTAGCGGTGAAATTGTCAATTGGCAATGGGGTGTCGGTGATAGTCCGCTGTGAACCGCGGCCAACAGAGACCACCACTTCTTCCAATTCGCTTGCACTGGCTTCGAGCGTTATCGTAATATTGGTCATCGAAGTTATATCAACTTCTTGCGTAAGGAAGCCCACAAACGACACAATCAGTCTGTTGGAATTAACTGGCACCGATAGGGTAAACCTTCCATTTGCATCCGTTGTAGTTCCCGAGGTAGAACCTTTTACGATAATGTTTGCACCCGCAATTGGCGATCCATCCGATTTATCAGAAACTGTACCCGACACATCTCGGGTTTGGGCGAGGGCTATTGTTCCCGAAAAGAGGAGAACAAATAGCAATAAAGTAATTTTCATAGGTTTGAGGGGTTAGATTTAAGGAAATGAAATCTATCACTTAATATCCACTTTCGGAATGGGGTATAAAAAATGTCAGGCAGGAGGCACCGACATTTTGTTAAAAAGTGGTAGAAACCCTACTTAAAGATTGAACAAACCTTCATTTAAAAGAAAAAGGGCCTTTTCTTTTTGAACGGTATTTACCAAAATTGAAATATTATTCGGACTGCCGCCATAAGAAACCATCCGGATGGGCACGGTGGCCAGCGATTGAAATACTTCTTTCAAAACCCCCTCTTTTTCTGACAGCATGTTGCCGACAATGCAAATAATGGACTGATCGGTATCTACTTCAATGGAACCGAAGTCTTTTAATTCTTCGAGAATGGAATTTAGATTTCTATTGTCATCAATCGTAACAGAAACGGCCACCTCGGAGGTGGAAATCATATCAATGGGAGTCTTGTATCGTTCAAATACTTCAAACACCTTGCGCAGGAATCCATACGCCAGCAACATGCGCGAGGATTTGATCTTGATGGCTGTTATTCCATCTTTAGCCGCAACGGCTTTGAATTGACCCCGGCTGCCTTTATCACTGATGAGTGTACCAGCTGCCTTTTCATCCATGGTGTTTTTTAACCGCACGGGAACATGGTATTTCTGTGCGGGAACAATGGTAGAAGGATGTAAAATTTTGGCACCGAAATAGGCTAACTCGGAAGCTTCATCAAAGGTAAGTTCAGCGATCGGAGTTGTTTTCTTCACCACCCGTGGGTCATTATTATGCATACCATCGATATCCGTCCAGATCTGTACTTCTTCGGCCCGGATGGAGGCGCCAATCAGGGAGGCGGTATAATCACTGCCGCCACGCTTGAGGTTATCGATTTCATTTCTGTGGTTACGACATATGTATCCCTGGGTAACTAAGATGTCCACATTGCTCATGGTCTCCAAGATAGGTTTCAGCCGTTCACTTATTTTTTCAAGTTCTGGTTCCTGATTTTCGTCAATGGACATGAAGTGAAGCGCTGGAAGGAGCCGCGCAGGAACCTTTCTTTCCTGAAGGTGATGATAAAAAAGTTCGGTCGAAATCAATTCTCCTTGCGCCAGCAATTCCCGGTAACTGCGATCGTCAAACCGGCCGGCTGCCAGCAACCGGAATAAGCTGAAGTAACGGCTCACAATCTCCTGACCGATGGCCTGATAAGCATCACTTTCAAATAATTCCCCGATAAACTGCTGGTAATGTTTCTCCAGTTCTGCAATTTCCTGTTCAGCATGAGTTTGCTGGTGAGCCAACAAACTATCGCCAATGCGTACGAGCGTATTAGTCGTGCCGCTCAATGCGGAAAGAACGACAATCTTTTTTTCCGGCATGCTCAATACCAGGTTGGCGATCTTTTTCATTCGTTCAGGCTTACCTACGGAAGTACCACCAAATTTCACTACCAGCATAACGTACATTTTATCGGGCCGTAAAGATAGGTTTGAATTGAAGAATTAAGAATCAAAGGAGCCAAAGAAAAAAAGACCCTTTGAGAAAAGCTCCCAAAGGGTCGTTAGTTTAGATTGTCTGAAGAACAATTACTTCACCTCTTCGTATTCTACATCGGTTGCATTACCACCCGTACTTCCGGTCTGTCCTCCGGCCTCGCCATTGGATTGAGCCCCGGCATTGGCACCTGGCTGTGATCCACCGGCATACATTTCCTGCGATGCCGCCTGCCAGGCAGCATTAAGTGCATTGATTGCATTTTCAATGGCGGTCAGATCCTGACTCTTATGTGCTTCTTTCAATTTATCCAGCGCCTGGTTGATGGCTGTCTTATTACCTTCTGAAAGTTTTTCACCAAACTCTTTCAATTGTTTTTCGGTCTGGAAAATTAACGAGTCAGCTTGATTGATTTTATCAATGCGCTCTTTCTCTTTGCGATCCTGTTCTGCATTCGCTTCGGCTTCCTGCTTCATCTTCTTGATCTCGGCATCCGTTAACCCACTGGAAGCTTCGATCCGGATCTTCTGTTCTTTGCCGGTGCCTTTGTCTTTGGCGGACACATGCAGGATACCATTGGCATCGATATCGAAAGTAACTTCAATCTGGGGTACTCCGCGCGGTGCCGGTGGAATTCCGTCCAAGTGGAACCGGCCAATGGTGCGGTTGTCGCGGGCCATCGGACGCTCCCCTTGTAACACGTGAATTTCGACAGACGGTTGGTTATCCGAAGCGGTAGAGAATACCTCCGATTTTTTAGATGGAATCGTGGTGTTTGACTCTATCAGTTTGGTAAACACACCACCCATGGTTTCAATTCCCAACGAAAGTGGCGTGACATCCAACAACAACACATCTTTCACCTCACCCGTAAGTACACCGCCTTGAATGGCAGCGCCTACCGCTACTACTTCGTCAGGATTCACACCTTTCGAAGGTTTCTTTCCAAAGAATTTCTCAACTTCTTCCTGAATTCGGGGGATACGGGTGGAGCCACCCACCAGGATAACCTCATCAATCTGATTCACGCTATAACCGGAATCTGCCAATGCTTTGCGGCAAGGCTCCAGCGTTCTGCGAATCAGGTCATCGCACAATTGTTCAAACTTGGCGCGTGAAAGCTTCCTTACCAAGTGTTCAGGCACACCATCCACGGAAGTGATATACGGTAGATTGATTTCGGTTTCGTTTGAGCTGGAAAGTTCGATTTTTGCTTTTTCAGCGGCTTCTTTCAAACGCTGTAAGGCCATGGGGTCTTTGCGCAAGTCGATATTCTTATCGGCTTTGAATTCATCGGCCAGCCAGTTCATAATGCGCATGTCAAAGTCATCACCGCCCAGGTGTACATCCCCATTGGTGGATTTCACTTCAAATACGCCATCTCCTAATTCCAGGATCGAGATATCGAATGTACCACCGCCCAGGTCGTACACAGCGATTTTCATGTCTTTGTTCTTCTTATCGAGACCATAAGCTAATGCAGCGGCAGTAGGCTCGTTGATAATGCGCTTTACATCCAAGCCGGCAATTTGACCAGCCTCTTTGGTAGCCTGCCGCTCGGCATCATTAAAGTAGGCCGGAACGGTAATAACCGCTTCGGTGATGGTAGTGCCCAGGTAATCTTCGGCTGTAGTCTTCATTTTTTGAAGGATTATGGCAGAGATTTCCTGTGGGGTGTAGAGCCGGTCGCCAATGCGCACCCGCACGGTATCATTGTTACCACTTTCAACCTGGTAGCTAACGATCTTTTTTTCTTCACCCACATCGGCAAATTTTTTGCCCATGAAGCGTTTAATGGAAGAAACGGTATTTTTTGGATTGGTAATCGACTGACGTTTAGCAGGGTCACCTACTTTACGCTCGCCTTTACCGTTATCCAGGAAGCCCACAATAGAAGGCGTTGTTCTGCGGCCTTCGCTGTTGGCTATCACCACGGGTTCGTTGCCTTCCATTACAGCTACGCACGAGTTGGTGGTTCCTAAGTCGATTCCAATAATTTTTCCCATGATATGCTCAGTTTTTTGATTACAGATTAATTCAGCAAAACCCATTGAACAAGGCTTGTGCCAAGGGGCTTTTTATCAGAAAATGTGACAGAGTGGCAGGAATTATTTGGGGATTTGCCTACCTAGACCGTGATTTGATAACGTCCATTTATTTGTAGTGATTTAAAGGGAAAGCGCAGCCTGATCTATTGCGACCACTCAGTTGGTGTTCTGTCCCAGCGATGTTGTTTTAGTTTCTTGAGGAGTGTACTTTCCAATCGTTGGCCATCACTCACTCTTGTGTTCGCAATTACATTTTTTACAGATCGCATACCAGGGATAATGGTATGGACTTCGTCATTGCATAAAATGAACCGCAGCGCCATTTCGGCCATCGACATCCCCGCTGGAAGTAGGGGTCGTAACGCTTCGGCATGGTCAACACTCGCATTCAGGTTTTCAGGCACGAAATAGGTGGCTCGCCAATCCCCAGCTGGAAATACGGTGCTTTTAGTTAAGGTACCGGTTAACGTTCCTTCATCGAAAGGAACGCGTGCGATTACTCCTATGTTTAACTCACGGCAAACCGGAAACAAGTTATCTTCAGGGTTTTGATCAAAGATATTGTAGATTACTTGCACCGTATCGATAAAGCCGGTTCGCAACGTTGTTAACACATTGTCGGGTTCCCATCGGTTAACACTTATTCCAAAATGTTTTACTTTTCCTTCTGATTTTAGTTTCTCAATGGCTTTTTTCCACTCATCGTGGTGTGCCCAACTGTCTTCCCACACATGAAATTGCTGCAGATCGATACAATCGACATTCAAATTGGTAAGACTTTTTTCGGTGTACTCAATAATATGGGCGGCAGGAAAGCATTCTTCCAAGGTATAATGTGCTTTGGAAGGCCACTTGAAGTTTTTGGGTGGAATTTTGGTTGCACAATAGAGCCGTTTATCGGCATGTTGTTTCATGAGTCGGCCTAAAATCTGTTCGCTGGCACCTGCCCCGTACCCCCAGGCAGTGTCATAAAAATTGCAGCCTAACTCTACAGACATGTCCAATGCTTTCAACACTTCCGTTTGATCGGTTCCTTTCCAGCCAGCCAAGCCCCACATGCCATATCCAATTTCGCTGATGGACCAGCCTGTTCTACCAAATTTTCTGTGTTGCATATTTTAAAAATTTCAATCTCTAAAATAGTACTTTTGCGCCCACTTTATGACACTGGAACAAGAAATAGCCAAACGGAGAACATTTGGAATCATCAGTCACCCCGATGCAGGAAAGACCACCCTCACCGAGAAACTACTGCTTTTTGGAGGTGCTATTCAAAAGGCAGGCGCAGTAAAGAGCTCAAAGATTAAAGATCATGCCCGCAGTGATTGGATGGAGATTGAAAAGCAGCGCGGTATCTCCGTAGCTACTTCGGTGATGGGATTTAATTACAAAGATATAAAGATCAACTTATTGGATACACCGGGTCACCAAGACTTTGCAGAAGATACGTATCGCACGCTCACTGCCGTAGACAGCGTGATCATGGTGATCGACTGTGTAAAAGGTGTTGAAACACAAACAGAAAAACTCATGGAAGTATGCCGGATGCGCAGCACTCCGGTATTGTGCTTTATAAATAAACTCGATCGTGAGGGTCGAGACCCCTTTGAGCTGCTGGATGAGATTGAAGATAAATTGAATATAAAAGTGCGGCCGCTGAGTTGGCCGATCAGCATGGGTAAAACATTTAAGGGCGTGTATAACCTGTACGAAAAAACCCTGCAGTTATTTACTCCCAGTAAAACAACCCTTGAGGAGGGCATTGAGATCTCGGATATTCAACATGAGCAATTGGATAAACTCGTGGGTGAAAACTATGCCCGGCAGTTGCGGGCGGATGTCGAATTGATTGAAGGTGTTTACCCTGAATTTGATGCGGATGATTATTTATCCGGACAGGTAGCTCCGGTGTTTTTTGGAAGTGCAGTCAACAACTTCGGGGTAAAGGAATTGCTGGATACCTTTATCAGGATTGCTCCACCTCCCATTCCGCGCGAAACTAACGTGCGGATAATACGACCTGAAGAGAGCAAGTTCTCAGGGTTTGTGTTTAAGATACACGCTAATATGGACCCCAAGCATCGGAATCGGATTGCGTTTTTGCGAGTTTGCTCTGGCAAGTTTGAACGCGGCAGTAACTATTTGCACGTGCGGCAGGAAAAGGGAATCCGGTTTTCAAACGCGACAGCCTTTATGGCGCAAGACCGGGAAACGGTGGATGAGGCCTGGCCGGGTGATATCGTAGGATTATATGATACCGGAAACCTGAAAATCGGGGATACCCTGACCGATGGAGAAAAAGTGATCTATACCGGCATCCCCAGTTTTTCGCCCGAGATTTTTAAGGAGGTGATTAACAAGGATGCGATGAAGACGAAACAACTGGAAAAGGGCTTACTTCAGTTGATGGAGGAAGGGGTTGCGCAACTGTTTACGTATGAGTTAGGCAAGCGAAAAGTGGTTGGAGTTGTAGGGGCCCTGCAGTTTGAAGTTATTCAATTCAGATTAAAGAATGAATACAGTGCCTCGGTTGAGTTTGCCGGACAAAGTATTTACAAGGCTTGCTGGATCAGCAGTAAAGACTCGAAAAAACTTCAGGAGTTTATCGATTCGAAGCAACGCCATATTGCCCGAGATAAGGATAATAAGTTGGTATTCATGGCCGAGTCGCGTGCATGGCTGCAAATGGTGCAGGATAATTTTCCGGAAATTAACTTCCACTTCACCTCCGAGTTCAAGGAGTAGCGTTACTTTTTTGCACGCGTATAATGGTACAGTAGTTCTGAAACGGTGGCCATGGCCTCCGTGCTGGCTTCCGGATCCTCCAGTTCTTTCGACAACAATACAAGCACATATTTTTTACCATCCGGAAGGAAGATGATTCCTGAGTCATGACGTACACCAGTGATTAACCCGGTTTTGTGAGCCACCTTTACGTCCTTTGGTAGTTTGGCAGGAATGATATCATTGAACTGCTGATCCAAAAGGATATCCATCATGGCCATGCTTGACTCAGAGTTTACAATTTCCTCGGAATCAATTTTTTCAAAAAGCAACATCAGGTCAAAGGCCGTTACTTGATTGTTTAATCCTGCTTCGAATGCTTTTGTGTCTTCCACACCCCGCAATATCATGATTTTATTCGCGCCTATCGAACGCATGGTTTGTGTTACATTTTTTGCATCCACCAGGTCGACAATCAGATTGGTGGCCAGGTTGCTGCTGATGATAATCATGTCGTACATCAACGCATAGATGGTACGCTTCTCGCCAATATGGTTGTAAATGAGAGTATCACTATCAGACTCCGGACTCAATGAGTACACACTGCCATCAACGATGCTTTTGAATTCATTTCGAGTTATCAGGGAATCCTTTAAAGAGAACTTCCCCTCCATGGCTTGCCGGTATACCTCTGCCATAACAGGAGTTTTCATGGTGCTGGCTGCGTGAAATAGCTCATGTTCATTAATGAGGATTTCCTCATCGGTGATTAAATTTTTATAGGCAACAGCAAATGTTCCTTTTTGTTGATTCAGGAGTTGAGCGATTTGTGCGGTTATTTCTTCATGAGAAGGGTTGCTCGTACAACCGGAAAGGATGTATATCAAAACCATAATGAGACATACGCGCTGAACCATAACTCCTTTGAATGTTTAATTAGCGGGTCTAAATTACAGGGTTTTATGATCAATCCCTTATCGGTATTATACGAAGACAACCATTTGCTGGTTCTTAACAAACCTGCAGGAATACTAGTACAGGGGGATGAAACCGGTGACAAACCTTTGGTTGAAATAGCAAAAGATTACATTAAAAATAAGTATGGGAAGCATGGAGAAGTGTTCTTGGGGGTTGTTCATCGGCTGGACAGGCCTGTAAGTGGTGTGGTCGTTTTAGCACGAACGTCAAAGGCATTGGCGAGAATGAATGAATTGTTTCGGGAAAAGGAAATGAAGAAGACCTATTGGGCATTGGTTAATTCAAAACCACCTGCGGATTCCGGAACTCTGGTTCATTGGTTAGTGAAGGATCCCATAAAAAATAAAACAACGGCCTATCCACGCGAGTATCCGGGTGGGTTGCGTTCAGAATTAACGTATCAACTCCTTAGCCAACGCGAGGGTTTCCATTTGGTAGAGGTGAAGCCAGTTACAGGGAGGTCGCATCAAATCCGGGTGCAATTAGCCAGCATGCATTGTGTAATTGTGGGCGATGTGAAGTATGGATATCAACAACCTTTGGAAGATGGAAGCATAGCGCTGCATGCCCGTCAGTTAGAGTTCATCCATCCTGTAAAAAAAACATCGATAGCCATCTCTGCGGACCTGCCAAAAAATGACGTCTGGCGGCATTTTTCGTAATGTTGCTTTGTTATCTTCACGCCCAATTAGTATGCATGAGTTGGTTAAATAAGCTGCAGTCGCGGTGGCAGGTTAAGAGCTTGCGGCAGGTAATTGTAATTCTGGTTGTATTTGCCTGCACCGGATTTACTGTATTACTGATTAAAAGACCCTTGTTTGAGTATTGGTTTCCCACCGGAGACAAGCCCGTGTGGGCAAGTATACTGTATTGGATTTTGATTTTCCCGATATATAATGTGTTCCTTTTATTCTATGGGTTTATTTTTGGTCAGTTTCGTTTTTTTTGGGATTTTGAGAAGAAGTTCTTTAATCGAATGACTAACTTTAAAAAGTAAACAAAAACCAACTACACTATGAAGAAGATTTTTTACGTTTTGTCGGCACTTATGGTGGTAGCGTGTTCAAGCCCGAAATACACGGCCAGCTTTAATCAGTATGATCCGCAAGTCAATTATCATCCGTTGAAAAAGGTAACTTTGGAGAACCAGTCGCAATCGGTTAGTCCTGAAGAAGTTCAGGTGCCGGTATTAGCTAGTACCTCCAATACGCCAGCAGAGATCAAATCTGAAAAGCCGGTTGAAGTACGAAAGACGTATGTTCAAATGAATAAAGTGGAGCGCAAGGCACTTAGAAATCAATTGCGTTCTGATATTAGAACCTACGTGAAAGCGCAGAAAGCCAACTTGGGTCTTGAATCGGTAAGCGCTACAAAGGCTCTTGATAATGACCTTAAGCTGGCGGCAATCTTTGGTGCAGTGGGTATAGTTGCATTGATTATCGGTGGAGATGTATTTTGGATTATTGGCGGTGTAGCAATGATCATTGGAGTGGTCTTTTTTGTCAAATGGCTGGTCAGACAATAACAAATGAGGTGGAGTAATAAAAAAAGACCTGGTTCATTGAACCAGGCCTTTTTTTTGGCTTGAGTTGGTTTTAGTCTTTCAATCCATCAGCCAAGAGAATAACCTTGTTTTTGAGAACTTCAACTACACCCCCTGTGATTTGAATTCGTTCGGACAGTTCTTTGGATTTGTATTCCACAACGCCCTCTTTCAATAAACTTACCAGCGGGGCGTGGTCATTCAGTATCTGAAACGACCCATCTTCCCCCGGAAATGTAGCGATTGCTACTTCCCCTTCGAAGATCTTTTTTTCCGGAGTAATTATTTCAAGTTGCATACAGCTTAGCCTTTAACGTCAGCCATCATTTTCTCGCCTTTGGCAATGGCATCTTCAATGGTTCCCACCAGGTTAAAGGCCATTTCAGGCAAGTGATCCACTTCCCCATCCATAATCATGTTAAAGCCTTTAATCGTATCCTTAATGTCAACCAACGCACCCTTTAACCCCGTGAAAGCTTCGGCTACGTGGAAAGGCTGGGATAAGAAGCGTTGTACACGTCTTGCGCGTGATACAATCAGTTTATCTTCATCCGACAACTCATCCATACCCAAAATAGCAATGATATCCTGTAGTTCTTTGTACCGTTGAAGAATGTTCTTTACCCGCTGAGCGCAGTTGTAGTGTTCTTCACCAATAATATCGGCACGCAAAATCCTGGAGGTCGAATCCAACGGATCAACTGCAGGATAAATCCCTAATTCGGCAATTTTTCGGGACAATACAGTAGTTGCATCCAGGTGGGCAAACGTGGTTGCCGGAGCCGGGTCGGTCAAGTCATCGGCAGGTACATAAACCGCCTGCACAGAAGTAATAGAACCATTCTTCGTTGATGTAATCCGTTCCTGCATAGCCCCCATCTCAGAAGCCAAGGTAGGCTGATATCCTACCGCGGAAGGCATACGACCTAACAACGCAGATACTTCAGAACCTGCTTGTGTAAAACGGAAGATATTGTCAATGAAGAATAGAATATCTTTTCCTTTACCTTGTCCATCACCATCGCGGAAATATTCTGCAACGGTCAATCCTGAAAGGGCAACCCGGGCACGAGCGCCCGGAGGTTCATTCATCTGTCCAAACACGAAGGTAGCCTTCGAGTCTTTTAGTTTATTGTGATCCACCTTGGATAAATCCCAACCACCGGCATGCAGTGACTTAATGAATTCAGGTCCGTAATCCACGATCCCGGCCTCAATCATTTCGCGCAGCAAGTCATTTCCTTCACGGGTACGTTCACCCACACCCGCAAACACCGATAAACCGGCATACGCCTTGGCAATGTTGTTGATCAACTCCTGAATCAATACGGTCTTTCCTACACCGGCTCCACCAAACAACCCGATTTTACCCCCTTTTGAATAAGGCTCAATCAAATCGATTACTTTAATTCCGGTAAAGAGCACTTCGGTGGAAGTAGAAAGATTTTCATAACTCGGGGCCGAGCGGTGGATGGGTAATGACTGCTTGCCTTCGGGTTGTTTTATACCATCGATGGCTTCACCAACGACATTGAACAAGCGACCTTTGATATCTTCGCCAATAGGCATTTTGATGGGCGAGCCGGTGTCAATCACTCTCATACCGCGAACCAGACCTTCTGTTCCATCCATGGCTATCGTGCGCACCCGATCTTCGCCCAGGTGTTGCTGGCATTCGAGTACCACACGGGTACCATCGTTTTTGGTTACTTCCAGGGAATCCAGGATGTTTGGGAGTTTGGTTCCGGGCTCGTCAAATGCAACGTCTACTACCGGACCGATGACTTGGGTGATTCTACCGCTATTGGCCATTGACTATTAGAATTTTGTGATGGTTATGAGTTGAGGATAAAGCCGCTTGGGGCCTAAAAATCCGGACGCAAAAGTAGTTTTTTGCGGGGTTAATACAAACTAGGAACTGTGTTTTATTAACACGTGGGAAGGTCTTTCATACCTCTTTCATACTATTGATATTCAGTTAGTTAGTGGTGATCGTTTACTCACCACGGTTCTTAACTGCTTTTTAATTCAATTCGAAACGTTGTGCCTTGATTTTCCTCTGAAGATTTTACAAAAATTTTCCCTTCGTGATACATTTCAATGATTCGTTTGGCCAGGGCCAAACCCAGGCCCCAACCCCTTTTTTTGGTAGTAAACCCGGGTTTAAACACATTGGGAAACATGGTTTTTGGAATACCTTTTCCGGTATCTGAGATATCGACAAAAACCTTTCGGTCGCTGCCCCGCAATATTTTAATGGCAATGGTGCCCGTGCTCCCCATTGCATCCACAGAATTTTTGCACAGATTTTCAATCACCCATTCGAATAAAGGGGCGTGAACCTTCGCGTGGATTTTTTCAGAGAGGGTGTAGACTTCGAAATTAATTTTCGAAGAAACACGGGGTTGAAGATAACCTACCACATTGTTTACCAGGTGAAACACATTTTCGTCTTTCAATACCGGAGTTGAACCGATGCTGGAGAATCGCTCCGTTACGACCCGTAACTTGCGGATATCTTTATCCAGTTCATCAACAATGCCTTTGTTTTTGATATCGGGATCATCGCGCAACACCTCCACCCAGGCCATGAGTGAGGAGAGGGGGGTGCCCAATTGATGGGCTGTTTCTTTTGCAAGCCCCACCCAAACCTGGTTTTGTTCGGCTGTTCGCGAGTAGTTAAATGCCAGATAGGAGATAAAACCAAAGATGGCTAATACGGAGAGCTGAATGTAGGGGAAGGCGATTAACTGTGTTAACAAGAATGAGTTTTCGTAATAAACATATTGCTTCCCAAACACTTCACCGGTGCTGTCATCGCGCAGAACGATCTCTATGGGATCATAAGATTCTTTCATTCGGTTAATCTCCTTTCGAAGAAATTCATTTTTTCTTTCCTGCGGCCAACCTGGATTGATATCAATGTTGGCATATTGATATTCGTTGTCTTTGGTGAGCCAGATTACTGGAACTGATTTATTCTTAAACAGAATTTCATCGGTAATAAAAACGATGTTTCCATCATCATTCATCAGCGTATACTCAAGGGCTTTGGCAAACAACTCCACTTGTTGTTTTTCCCGTTCCTTCAGCTGGTTTACTAAAATGCTAGTGTAGTAGATTGATCCAGCACTGATTAAAACCGAAACGGCCAGGATGATCCACTTCAACTTGGTGTTGTCGCGGTAGAAGTCCATGGAAGCCGGGAGCTGATTCTTTTTAGCCATTGCTGCTTGGAAATTAAATAAAAAAAACCGGACTGCTGGATCCGGCTTTTAATGTCTGAAGGATCTATGAATTTATCCTTTTAACATGAACCATTTGGCTAGAACCTTATAACTTACTTTCGTTCCCGTCATCAATATTCCAACGCGGTAAATCCTTCCCGCGATCCAGGTGGTTAGCAAAAACCCGCCAATCAACAGAACAATAGAAAGTGCTAATTGCCAGTCAGGCACGCCAAAGGCGATGCGCCCTACCATGGCTACGGGCGAGGTAAAAGGAATGATGGAAAGCCAGAAACTTACAGGCCCATGAGGATCCCGTAAGATGAACATGAATAACCCCAGGTACCCGATCAATAAAGGTAACGTGACTGGAAATTGAAATTGTTGGGCTTCCTGCTGCGAGTCGACTGCGGAGCCTACGGCCGCAAACAAAGCACCGTATAACAGATATCCGCCCAGGAAGTAGAAAACAAATACCACCGCAATTTTTCCAAAAGGCACCTCGCCTAGGTTGGCTAAAAATTCTGCTGCCTTGTTGTTCTGTGTATTCATTGCATCTTTAACTTCAGGGTCACTGGCAAATGATTTTGATACTTGCTCCATCGCTTGCTTTTGTGGCATCTTCAATCCAAGAAAGGCAAGGGCGCCTGAGGAAAGAACGGAGATCAAAATAATCCAGATCGTAAATTGCAGTAAGCCAACTGCAGCAATTCCGATAATTTTGCCGAGCATGAGCTGAAATGGCTTTACGGAGGAAACGATGACTTCTACAATTTTCGAAGTTTTCTCATCAATTACACCCTGCATGATTTGAATTCCATAAATCAACACAAACATGTAGATGAGAATACCCAACCCAAAGCCGAGACCATATAAAAGACCTGAGCTGCTGGATTTTTCTTCACCTGACTCGGTTAGATTAAATTGCTTTAAACTCACCTGGGGCCGTAAGCTTTTTAGAATGGATTCGTCAATGTTGTACTCTTTCAATTTCAGGTCGTGGATCTGCGTCTCAATTAACGACTCCAGGTCGCCAACCTTTTCAATACTTGGATTCTCTTTGGTATAGATGGCAACCCCTTCCGGCTTGTTGATGTCGAAAGCCGGGATATACAACAAAGCAAAATCATCTGTCTCGTTGTATGCTTTTTTAGCTTGCTCCAACGACATATCGAGCAGGATAAAGTTGAATCGCTTCGTGTTTTCAAATTTGAAAAGCTTACTTTCATCAATCACCTGAACGTTTTCGGGTTTCGCTGACTCTGCTTCTTTATAAGCGATATACCCTAACCCACCAATAATAACCGGAAAAATAAGTGGTACTAGTATTGTGGCGATGAGAAATGATTTTTTTTGAACCCGATTCAAAAACTCACGCTGTATGATTAACCAAATTTTATTCATAAGACTGTCGATAATGATTAAGCTTCCTGTAAATGTTTCTTAAGCGATTCATCACCTTCCCCTTTCACAAGACTGATGAAGATATCAGCCATGCTGGGTACCACCTCCTGAAAGCTGTGTACCTCAGCAATGTCAATCAGATCCCGAATTACCTGGTTCCCCTGAATTCCAGTTTGAGCTTTTAGTGTGGTGGAGAATAATCCTTCTTCCAACGGCACTTGCCGTACCAGTTCATAACGATCCATTGGGAGCGTAAAATGATTACCCCGGTGTTCAACTACGAAGGTATTTGATTTGTATTGGGCTTTTACTTGTTTTTTAGGTCCCTCCAGAATTTTTTTGGATTTGTTAATTAAGGCAATGTGATCGCACAGGGATTCAACGGTTTCCATCCGGTGCGTTGAGAAAATAATTGTACTGCCGTTCTCCTTCAGCTCCAGAATTTTTTCGGTAATCAATTGCGCATTGACTGGATCAAAACCAGAGAACGGCTCATCCAGAATGATCAATTTTGGTTCATGCATTACCGTACTGATAAACTGCACCTTTTGCGCCATCCCTTTCGAAAGATCCTCCACCTTTTTGTGCCACCAGTCGCGAATCTCGAATTTATCCAACCAGATTTTGATGCGGTCTAGGGCTTCTTTTCTGCTGAGCCCTTTAAGTTGAGCCAGGTAAAGAAGTTGCTCGCCCACTTTCATTTTCTTATAAAGGCCCCGCTCTTCAGGCAGATATCCAATGATCTCGATATGCTTTTCCTGCAAAGGCTCTCCAAAAATTTCAATCTCGCCTTCATCGCGATTAATGATTTGATTGATGATGCGGATAAGGGTTGTCTTACCGGCACCATTGGGTCCTAACAACCCATAGATGGTGCGTTCGGGGATCGTTATACTGATTTGATCCAAGGCAGTGTGATTGGCGTACCGTTTTGTTACACCACGAGTGATTAAAGCGTTCACAGAGGTATTCTGGTTAGTTAATGTTTAGTAACAAAAATAACAATAGAATTACAGTACCCCAGTATTAATTCGGGTACATCCATTCACAAAATCAAAAAAGTGAGATTATTTTTCGCGGAAAACAATTTTGCCCATAGAAACATCGAGGTCGAAAACGAGGGCGTTCTTACTGTCTTTTGAATACGCAGCATTGGCGAAGCGATTTTGACCAATTTTCTTTAAACTGTTTGACAATTGCAGGCTGCACAACCATGAATCGTTAATCGTAACGAGCACGGGAACTTCGGCATCCGGAAGTTGGATGATCAAATTGCCGGCACCAACACTGCCAATAATGTGATTGCTGATGGTGGGCCGGTTGCTAAAATCAAGCATCATGTTGCCAAAACCAACATCGGCCACCACTACTTTCGAGCGAGCCAAATTCAGTTGACGGGCATGCAACGACCCCATATCGACTTTTACCAGGAAGGTATCCATGTTGATCTTGTTCTCTAACCCAGATCCGTAACCGATATTCACATCAGCACTGCCTGTGTTGATTTTGAGTTTTTGTATGGTGAGACCGGATAAATCGATGTTGGCATTCCCTAATCCGTAATCTAAGTCCAACGAATACGGGGTGGATTCCGTAAGGTATACTTTCCAGAATTTATCAGTAGGTCGTTCTTCGGCTCCAAACACCTGAATGGAAATTTTTTGACTTACCCCCCGCTGGCTTTCTTGTTCCAGGGCCAGGTTAACCGTACACGTCTCACCCTTCCTTTCGTTGCTGAAAGAGTGTGTATATTCTTCAATATTCTGATTGCTGTAAATGGTGAGGATGTCTTCGTTTTGGGAAGGTCGGATAAAGCAATTACCGGTTTTTGCTTTGAGTTTGAGTTCTACCTGCTTGCAATCAGGAGATTTGTCAACAGAAAACTGCTTTTTGACTTGCCCCTGTACTCCCGCGGCAACTCCACTTATCAATACGACCGAAACAATCAATCTCCGCATGTCAGTTCTTACGCGTTAGTTCAGGTTAATGTTACTTCAATGTAAGAAAGGCCACCTTTTAGCAACTTAATCGTAATGGATTGGTCACAAAAAAATAACCCGTAATAGAACTTATACGGGTTAACGCAATTTGGGTTATATAAACCGGCAAAAAAATTTCGATTTAGCCAAAATACTCTTTCATACGCTCAAAAAAGCCCTTTTCGCTGGCATCGGGGTGTGGTTGAAAGTTCGGGGATTGCTTCAAACTTTCCAGTTTAGCTTTTTCCTCTGCCGTAAGCTTTTTGGGTGTCCACACATTAATATAGATAAGCTGATCGCCAGCTCCATATCCATTCACATCCTTCAGGCCCTTTCCGCGCAAGCGTAGGATTTTTCCACTCTGCGTTCCCGGGTCGATTTTAATGCGCACTTTTCCTCCCACCGAGGGCACTTCTACGGAAGTTCCAAGAGCAGCGTCAATAAAACTGATGTGGAGGTCATAGATGAGATTGTTCCCATCCCGCTTCAGTTCTTTGTCTTCAACTTCTTCAATCAAAATCAACAGATCACCCGGAATACCACCGCCCGGAGCCTCATTCCCCTTGCCCGACATAGAGAGTTGCATTCCATCACCTACGCCAGGTGGAATTTTAACCGTAATCATATCTTCCTTTGAAACCAGACCTGAGCTATCAACACCGGAAGGACGTTTGTCAATCAGTTGCCCGGCCCCGTTGCACGAAGGACACGTAGAGGTGGAGACCATCTGCCCCAACATGGTATTCACCACCTTGCGTACCTGGCCGCTGCCTCCGCAGGTTGTACAATTCTTGAAGGTAACGCCTTCGGCCCGCACCAGCCGGTTCACTTTTATTTTCTTTTCAACCCCGTTGGCAATCTCTTCCAATGAAAGCTTTAGCTTGATGCGCAGATTAGAGCCTTTGCGCTGCCGGGTTCTTCCGCCACCACCTCCAAAAAAACTGTCGAAAGGACTTCCCCCGCCCCCAAAGATGTCTCCGAATTGGCTGAAGATATCTTCCATGTTCATGTCATGACCCTGGAAACCACCCTGCCCTGGTCGGGAATGACCAAAACGATCGTATTGTGCACGCTTCTCGGAATTACTCAATACTTCATACGCTTCAGCAGCTTCTTTGAATTTTTCTTCCGCTTCCTTATTGCCTGGATTTTTGTCGGGATGAAATTGAATGGCCACCTTCCGGTAAGCCTTTTTAATCTCTTCCGGAGAGGCGCTTTTGCTTATGCCTAAGATTTCGTAATAATCGCGTTTTGTTGACATGATGAGCAGGTAATGAACTGATTAACTTCCGACTACTACTTTGGCAAAGCGGATCACTTTGTCATTGAGTAAGTATCCCTTCTCAACAACATCTATGATTTTTCCTTTTAGCTTTTCATCGGGTGCGGGTACTTGCGTGATCGCTTCGTGCAAATCAGGATTGAAGTCAGAACCCGAATTGGTATCCATTGCTTTAACACTGTATTGCTCCAGCGTTTTTTTAAATTTATTCTGAATGAGCAGAAAACCTTCGGCTTCTTTGTCGTCTCTTCCCTTGTATGATTTTTCGGCCCGTTCAAAATCATCAATCACCGGTAAGAGCGCTTTCAAAAGTTGCTCGTTGGCCGATTGAATCATCTCTAACTTTTCTTTAGACGACCTGCGTCTGAAATTGTCAAACTCAGCATACAGCCGAAGGTATTTGTCTTTGGCTTCTGCCAATTCGTCCTGTAGTTTTTTAAGGGGATCGGTGCTTTCCTCCTTTGGTTTAGCGATAACAGGTTCTTCAGATTGACCTTCTGGGGTCTCGGTACCCAAATCATCGTGTTTTTCCAATTCTTGCTCCGGTTGTATCGTGTTTTCCATGGTGTTCACTAAGTGCGCTGCAAAAATGACAAGAATTTTGCCAATACGCTGAATCTTGACAAGATGTCCGTTACTGTAAGGTTTGCCAGATCAGATCTTTTAATTCGGTAATACCCTGGTTGGTGATGGAAGAAATAAAAACAGAAGGCAAATCGTTCGGAATTTCCTTCGCCAGTTCATCCTTCAATTCATCATCCAGCAAGTCGCATTTTGAGATGGCCAACATTCTTTTTTTATCCAGCAATTCCGGATTGTATTTCCGCAGTTCATTTAAAAGAATCTCATACTCTTGCTGAATGCTTTTTGCATCGGCCGGGATGAGGAATAAGAGCAACGAATTGCGCTCAATGTGCTTTAAAAAGCGGATACCCAATCCTTTACCTTCGGCCGCACCCTCAATGATGCCTGGAATATCGGCCATAACGAACGAACGATCATCACGATACCGCACAACACCCAGGTTGGGAGTTAACGTGGTAAAGGCATAATCAGCAATCTTGGGTTTCGCAGCAGAGACCACCGAAAGCAATGTCGACTTACCTGCATTCGGAAATCCTACCAGCCCCACATCGGCCAGCAGTTTTAATTCCAGAACGACCCATTCTTCACGGCCGGGTTCTCCGGGTTGCGCATGTTGTGGAGCCTGGTTGGTGGAGGTTGCAAAAAAGGAATTTCCTTTTCCACCGCGGCCACCGGGCGTAAGAATTACCTCCTGTCCATCCTCATTAATCTCACAAATAATTTCGTTTGTGTCAGCTCTCCGGGCTATGGTGCCAATCGGCACATCCAGAATTTCATCTTTGCCAAAGGCACCAGTTCGATTTTGACCCTCGCCCGGCTTGCCATGATCGGCAATAATATGTTTGCGGTATTTCAAATGGAGCAAGGTCCAGAGCTGGGCATTGCCGCGCAAGATTACATGCCCCCCGCGACCGCCATCACCCCCATCGGGGCCCCCTTTTTCAATAAACTTTTCACGATGAAAATGTAAACACCCCGCCCCGCCATGGCCCGAGCGTGAATTGAATTTTACATAGTCAATGAAATTAGGGGAAGACATCTATTCTTGTTTTAATTCAAGATCCACAATTCAAAAAAGCAACGGAGTCAATGACTGACTTTTTTGCTTAGTGAATTATGAATGTTGAAGGGGAAATTTACTTTTTATCGAGTAGGGTGCAGATGTTAATAAATATATCGTCTATGTTACCAATGCCATGCACGGAATTGAGTCGGCCTAAATTTTTATAGTAAGGTAATACGTGAATGGTTTTGGTGAAGTATTCAGTAATCCGCTTGTTCAGTTTCTCTTCCTCATCATCAGCGCGGTTTTCGATGGTTCTGCGTTTGGCAATACGGGTCCGCAATTCCTCCTCCGTTACCTCCAGCGCAATCACGTGATGAATGGCTGTTCCATTGGCTTTCATGAATGCATCGAGTGCTTCCGCCTGGGGCACGGTACGTGGAAATCCATCAAATAGAAATCCTTTCGCCTGCGGGTTTTTATCCAATTCTTCTTTTAGCATGGCGATGGTAATTTCATCAGGCACCAGGGCTCCGCTATTCATAATCTCTTTCACTCGCTTGCCCAATGGAGTATCATTTTTGGTATGCCACCGAAACAAGTCACCAGTACTAATGTGCACAAAACCATATTTCTGAATAAGCTTTTCACTTTGCGTGCCTTTGCCTGCCCCGGGCGGGCCAAAGAGAACAAGGTTGATCATGATTAATTCTGGGTTTAGGTAAAACGGGCTGCAAGATAAGGATCAAAAGTGCAATCACCAATGACGGAGATCGACTGCTCTATTTGGCCTCTTCGGTGGAACGGGTTGCTTTGTAGATGTCTTTATAATTGCGACCCAGACCGTCATAATCCAGTCCGTACCCCAAAACAAATTCATCTTCAAGATCAAAGCCCACGTATTTCACATCAATTTTTTTCTCGCGTGCTGACTTTTTGCGCAGCAAGGAAATCGCTTCCACCGATTTGGCACCCAGGCCCCGGAGTTCTTCGATAATCTTTTCCAATGTTAGCCCTGAATCCACGATGTCTTCTACAATCAGGATGTTCTGGTTAAAAAGACTTTCGTCATGACCAATCAGGGTTTTCAGTTGACCGGTGCTCATAGTGCCTGAATAGGACGAGGTTTTTACAAACGAAACCCTGCAAGGAATTTTTACTTCTTTCAAAAGATCGGCTGCAAACATGAACGAGCCGTTTAACACAGGCAGAAAAACAGGGGTTTTATCCTTGTAATCATGATTGATTTGAGCGGCCAACTCGGCAACCTTATCGTCAATCTTCGTTGCGGGAATAAATTTTTTGAACTCGAGATCTTTTATTTTCATACGCCAATTCAGACGGTCAAAGATAGTTTTTTAAAAGCAATGTTCGCTGGCGTAGGTATAATCACTAACTGGCAATGGCCAGCGCCTGATCACCTCGTTTGTTAATCATCGGCACTTTAGTCATCCAAAAAACATCCAGTGCATATACGCCAAAGTCTTCGATTACTTTGCCTTTTATTTCATAAAACCCCCGACCCCGGAAAGGAAACTTACGGGCTGAATCGGGGAAGTGTACGGTGTCAAATACTTCTCCGTGTACATCATAGAATGTACCAAAACACATGTGTTCTTTGGTTTTCATGGTGGCAGCATCTTTGGTGGTAACCAAATACCCCACCAAACGAACTGACTTTCCTTTTTTATGACGGAGCTCAAGAGCCCGGGTGTCACCGAAGTCACGCGTTTCCAGCAAGTCAAATGGATTGCAGAGCGGGAACCCCAATAGTTCGATTTCGTCAAAGGCGTCCTCCAGCGGATTGCGTTTCAATTCAGGAAGGGCATAGTTTTTTGGTTCGGTGTCAAACAGATCAACGGTGGTGAGCGGCCGGGTGCGGTTGCTACTAAAGAAGAGCATTCCTTCCCACAGCAGATGTTGTTTGGTTTTTCCCGTAAAGCGAAAGGACCCCAGCCGGATGAGGATACGCAGTTGCTCCAACCCGATGCCCGGGGTGCGTCTCAAAAAATTATCCAGACTCTTGTAGCTTCCTCTTTTCTTTCGTTCTTCTGCAATCTGTTGTCCGATTTTTGTCTCCAGACTTTTTAAATGAATGAATCCAATATAAATCGTATCCCCGGCAATGGTAGTCAGGTATTCGCTGTGGTTTACGCAAGGGGCCTCAATTTTTGCACCGTTCATGCGGGCCTCGTGAAAGTAAAATTCAGTGCGATAAAATCCGCCAAAGTTATTGATGACACCCACCATGAACTCCAGCGGAAAATGAGCCTTGAGGTATAAGCTCTGATAACTCTCCACGGCATAACTGGCCGAGTGGCCTTTGGCAAACGAGTATCCTGCAAAGCTCTCAATTTCAAACCACACCCGGTCAATGATGGGTTGTGCATATCCGATTTTTTTGCAGTTCTCAAAAAACGTATCGCGCACCCGCTGAAATTCTTCGCGCGAGCGATACTTCCCCGACATGCCCCTGCGCAATACATCGGCTTCGGTAAGCGTTAACCCTGCAAAGTGATGGGCCACTTTAATCACATCTTCCTGATACACCATAACGCCATAGGTATCGTGCATAATTTCATCCATCTTGGGGTGAATGGATTCATACGGAATGCCGTTACGGTGCATATGAAAACGTTCGATATACGCTTTCATCATGCCGGAACTGGCCACCCCGGGGCGAATGATGGAGCTGGCCGCCACCAGCGTGAGGTAATCGTCACATTGCAGTTTGCCCAATAACATGCGCATGGCAGGCGACTCCACATAAAAGCAGCCCATGGCTTTGCTGTTGCGCATGAGGGTTTTTATTTTTTCATCCTCCTTAAATTTCTTGAATTGATAGATGTTCACATCAATTCCTTTATTTCGCTTCACGTGCTTTACGGTTTCTTTAATATGCCCCAGCCCGCGCTGACTCAGGATGTCGAACTTATAAATGCCAAAGTCTTCGGCTGCATGCATTTCAAATTGTGCAACGGGCAAACTTTTGGGTGGAAACTCCGTGGCGGTATAGGTGTAGATGGGCTTCTCGGTGATGAGCACTCCGCCTGCATGAATGGAGATATAGGCCGGGAGTTCCTTTTGCACGATGTAGGAAGCGTACGTCATTACGCGCTGGGCGATGTGATCGCGTTCCACAACTTGCTTCCGGTTTTCAACCAGGGCATCAATTTCTTCTTTGGGTAAACCAAATACTTTGCCCAATTCACGAATGATGGATTTTGCCTGATAGGTTACATGCGTACCCAGTAAGCACACATGATCATAGCCATACTTGTCAAAGATGTATTCATAAATCGCATCGCGGTTGTCCCACGAGAAATCAATATCAAAATCGGGTGGAGATACCCGTTCTTCGTTCAGGAAGCGTTCAAAGAATAAATCGAGCTCAATAGGATCTACGTTCGTGATGCCCAGGCAATAGGCCACCGTGCTGTTGGCGCCACTGCCGCGCCCCACAAAATCGTACCCTTTCTTTTTAGCAAACCGGATCAAATCGTAAGCAATAAGATAATAGGCGGTGAATCCTTTTGTCTTAATGATGGTTAGCTCCTTTTCAATCCGGTCTTTCCAAATGGTTTTATCCTGCCCGTACCGGGTGGCGTATCCTTTCAGGGTTTGTTCACGCAGGTGTTTCAGGTCTTCTTTGGCGCTGTGGGTAAATACTTTTTTGTTTTTGTCTTCACCCAACCTGCAGGAGATCGTGCATTGGTCAAGCAACGATTGAGCGTTTTGAATCAACTCAGGAAACGCATCAAATTGTTTTTCCAACGCTTCCGGAGGCACCATGTATTCATCCTTGCCGGCCAGTAAATGATCGGGTAGTTTACTTAACAATGTGTTGTGGGCAATGCAACGCAGCAACCGGTGAATATTAAAATCCCGGTAAACGGGTTTTCCTTTTTTTCTTGTTTCAGGCGGCCGCAAAGTAACCGGGTGGTGTACTACAAACTTGTATTCGTAGTCTTCGCGCTGCGGATGATTGGCATAGTTAATCAGGTCTTGCCTGCGCACTCCAATGTATTCGTTTTCACGAAGCAGGTCGGGGTCCATTTTTCCAAACGGGTAGATCACAAAAGCTTCGTTGAATTCCGGTGCGCGGTCGGGTAGCGGTTTTCCTTCGCGATTGTGATAGGATAAAAAGCGATTGATGGACTCCAGCCCCTGATTATTTTTAGCGATGGCGATGTACAGCAACCCCGGATCAGCTTTCACAGAGAGTTTTTCGGCCGGGTCGGTCGTAAAAAACGTTACATCTTTTCTAAATTCAATTCCTACGGCCAGGGTAAGATCGTACGCAGGGTTTCCATACTTCGTCAATCCGTTCGCGCAAGGTTTATTTTCCTCGCAAAGCCTGAGCATTTCGAGGTACGATGCCACGTTGTTGATTTCTGTGAGTGCAAGTTTATGGATGCCGCACCGCCTGGCTTCCTCAAAAAGGTCTTTGATCGGCAGCGTGCCGTATTTGAAACTGAAGCCGGTGTGGCAGTTGAGATACATGAATCGGTGCGGAAATCAAGTTTTATAAGGAATTAAGATTCGTTTTGCAACCGTGTTTTGTGCGCCAGCACCATCCGGATTTCTCCGTAGCTGTAATCCTCACCCAACAATTCTTTGATGGGGGTTAGTGCCTGGGCTCCGGCTTGTGCAATGGCATCGCGAATGGCAGAAATCCTTTTGTCGTCCATAAATTCGGTTATGGACAATGTACCCTGCCCGATGTAAAACGCCAGGTGGCCTTCGATGGTGGAGATGCTCAGATTTCTTTGCTCCGCAATTTCTGCCAATGTTTTGCCTGACTGAAAGAGCTCGAGGCTTTGTTGTTTTGTATCGGTATCGTGCTCCCGCTTTTCCCTGCGCAGCCGTTTGGGAGTTTTCTTGTGGATGCGCGATGGCAGCTGATGCTCGCGGCAATACGCAGCTACGATCTCTAAAAACTGTTTTCCGTAGCGTTCGATTTTGATTTCACCAAACCCCGAGATTTTCAGAAGCTCTTCTTTGTTTTGCGGCAGGAAGGTAGCCAGTTCGAGCAAGGAAGCATCTGACAACACAATGTAAGCCGGTACATTTTCCTCACCGGCAATTTGCCTGCGCACGTCTTTCAACTGTTGGAAAAGTGATTTTTCGTAGGGCAACTCTTGTTCGGCAACCTCCACCGTTGATTTCGATTTCGTGACCATCACTTTTTCGAGTCCTTTCAAAACCAGAGCACTTTTTGGAGTGAGCGACAGAACCGGGTACATCCCGTCCGACTTGGTGAGGTATTCCTGGGCAAGCAAATCGCGGATAACGCTGCCCCACTCTTCCTTACTGACTTCGGCTCCAATACCAAATGTTTTAAGTTGTTTGTGTTCTTCGCGGATTTTGGCGGCCTGAGAGCCGCGTAAAAAATCAATCACATAGCCGGCCCCAAACTGCTCTTGCAGACGGGCTATGGCCGAAAGAACTTTTTGAGCCAGTACGGTGCCGTCTACCTGATCCACGCGGGTAAGGCATACATCGCAATTGTTGCAAGTGGGCGGGGCCGATTCGTCAAAATAGTTGAGCAGGTATTTTCTACGACACGTAACCAGATCGCCATATTCGGCCATCTGATTCAACTTCTTCAGGTAGATTTCAGTTTGTTCGGGATTGTTCTCCACCTCTACAAACCTTTTCATTTTGGTTACATCGGCATAGGAATAAAACAACAACGCTTCGCTGCTCAGCCCATCGCGCCCGGCCCGGCCGGTTTCCTGGTAATAGCTTTCAATGTTTTTGGGTAAATCCATGTGCACCACATACCGCACATTTGATTTGTCGATGCCCATGCCAAAGGCGATGGTGGCTACCATGATTTTCACATCATCGCGCAAAAATAATTCCTGGTGGTGGGCGCGCACGTCTTTGTCGAGCCCCGCATGATAGGGCAGAGCCTGATACCCTTCTGCCTTTAAATCATCGGCCAGCCGTTCGGTAGAAGCCCGCGACAGGCAATAGATGATGCCGGCATCTTCACGGTGTTGTTGCAGGAACTGCAGCAACTTATCAACGCTGTTGCGTTTTGCTTCCACCGTATACCGAATGTTGGCACGATTGAAACTGGAAATGAAAACGGCCGGGTTCCTTAATTCCAACTTCTCAAGAATATCTTTTCGCGTGAGGTTGTCGGCCGTGGCGGTAAGGGCGATGATGGGTACTTGCGGAAACGAGCGCTTGAGATGGGCAAGGGTTAGATACTCGGGCCGGAAGTCGTGACCCCAATGCGAGATGCAGTGCGCTTCATCTATGGCAATCAAACTTACTTCAAAGGAGTTCAACTGCCGGATGAAGTTGCTTTCGGGGGCGAGGTACAGCAGCTTCAGTTCTTTTGCTTTTATTCGTTGGAGGATGTCCTGCTGTTCCTGAGGCTGCTGGGTTGAATTTAAAAAAGCAGCGGGGATGCCGTTTATACGCAAAGCATCCACCTGGTCCTTCATCAGGGCGATGAGGGGCGAGATCACTACGGTGAGCCCGTCAAAAAGTAAAGCTGGAATTTGGTAGCACAACGATTTGCCTCCGCCTGTAGGCATGAGCACAAACGTGTCGGTCTTTTTCAATAGCGATTGAATAATAGCCTCCTGCTCCAGCCGGAAAGCGCTGTATCCAAATTTTTGTTGGAGTAATTGGAGGGGTGTCATGGTCATCAGGGTATCGAACTCCATTGATCAGGTATAATAAGGGTACTTTTTCTAATAACGGTAAAGGCTGCGGATTAATTGATTAAATTTTTTGTGATTTTCCCTTTAAACAGATTCATCTCCATGCGCACACGCTTGCTCACATCAATGGTGGTGGCACGCACCAGTTTTTCCACGCCATGTTTGTGTTTGATAAAATCCATGGCTTCATAAAGGTTAATGTCCTGCTCGGTTTCGTCAAACAAACTGATCTGGTGGTTGCCCTGCACCAGGTTGCTCAACCGTACCCCCACCAGCCGGATCAGCATCCTGCGGTTGTACAGTTTGTCGAACAACTCCTGCACCACGCGCAAAATCACGTGATCAGAAGACGTGTAGGGGATATGAATCTGTTTTGTTTCAGTATCGAAATTGGAGTAGCGGATTTTTACGGTAACACAGGCGGTTAGCTTTTTCTGTTCGCGCAACTGAAATGCCACCTTCTCCACCATCGCGATCAGGATGGACTTCAGGCGCTTTACATCAATGGTGTCCTGGTCAAAAGTAGATTCTGTGGAAATGGATTTTTGTTCGCTGTACGATACCACGGGCGAGTCGTCCAACCCGTTGGCCTTGTTCCACAAGCTGATGCCATTTTTGCCAAAAGCACTGACTAAAAAGGGCAAGGGCATTTCGCGCAACGTGGCCACCGTGCGCACACCCATGTCGTACAGAAAAGTGGCGGTCTGTTTACCGATCATGGGTATTTTATCAATGCTGAGCGGGGCCAGAAATTCTTTTTCTTCTCCGGCCGGAATTTGCTTTTGGGCGTTGGGCTTGAACTCGCCCGTGGCCACTTTTGATACCAACTTGTTTACGGACAGCGCCATGGAAATGGGCAGACCGCTTTCTTGGATAATGTTTTTGCGCAGTTCAACCGCCCATTTAAACGTGCCGAAGTAGCGATCGAGGCCGGTGGCATCGATGTAGAATTCATCGATTGAGGATTTTTCGAAAGCCGGGGCTTTTTCGGCAATGATTTCGGTAACCAGGTGCGAGTTCTGGCTGTAGGCCTCCATGTCGCCCGAGATCACTTTGGCATCGGGGCAAAGTTGAAGGGCCAGGTACATGGGCATGGCCGAATGGACCCCGAATTTGCGAGCTTCATAACTGCAGGCCGCCACCACACCCCTGCGGCTGCTACCCCCTACAATTAAAGGTAACCCCTTCAGTTTTGGCTCCTTTTTGCACTCTACGGCCACAAAAAAGGCATCTAAATCCATGTGTATGATGCTCCTGTTCATGGAAGCAATAATACTAAAATTTTTAGTATTCAAAACTAAAATAATTGTCTTTTTGCGTGAGGGATGGAGTCTTTGTTTGAGCCCGTTAGGGAAAAGGGCAGGGTCGTGAAATGGCGGTGGGCTGATGGCGAGTGGCGACAGCCCGACCCCGGTAAGCCGGGGGCACGCCCAACTATTTCCTTACATCCAGTCGCACCACATTTTCCACATGGATGGTTTGCGGAAACATGTCTACCGGCTGCACCGCGGTGATGTCGTACTTCTCGCACAGGATTTTTAAGTCGCGCGCCTGGGTGGCGGCATTGCAGCTCACGTACACGATGCGTTTGGGGGCGGCCTGCAACAGCATGTTGGTTACATCTTCATGCATGCCTGCGCGGGGCGGATCGGTGATGATCAAATCGGGGCGGCCGTGGTGTGAAAGAAAACTTTCGTTGAGCAGATCTTTCATATCGCCTGCATAAAAATCGGTGTTGGTAATGCCGTTGATGGTTGAATTGACCCGGGCATCGTCAATGGCTGCGGCTACATATTCGAGACCGATTACTTTTTTTGCCTGGCCGGCTACAAAGTTGGCGATGGTGCCCGTGCCCGTGTAAAGATCATAGACCAACTCATCGCCTTTCAGGTCAGCCAGCTGCCAGGCCACTTTATAAAGTTGGTAGGCTTGTTGCGAATTGGTTTGATAAAAGGATTTGGGGCCAACCCGAAATTGAAGCAGGCCTGAGCCATCGGGCTTTGGCATTTGTTCAGTTATATAGGGATTGCCTTTCCAACAGATCACCTCCAGATCGGCAAAGGTATCGTTGCGCTTGCCGTTGATGATGTAGTTGGCCGAAGTGATTTGGGGAAACGCATCGGTGAGGGTTTTCAACATTTGCTCAATCCATTTCATTTCATTGTACGTCACTTGAAGGATAATCATCACTTCTCCAGCTTTTGGTGGAGCACCGGCAGGCAGGCTGCTGGTGGCGGTGCGGATGGTGAGCGTACGCAAAAAACCAACTTGCCTGCGCAGATCGAAAAACGGAATCTGATTTTCCAGTGCGGTCTTCCTGGCCAGCAAGCGAATGGAGTTGGATGGCTCCGGTTGCAGGTAACAGGTATTCACATCAAACACGCGGTCGTACATGCGCGGAATGTGATAGCCTAAACCGGGTTCATCCGGGTAGCGGCCATTTTCTTCCATGGCCGCCTGACCCTTTTTTGCTTCCAGTTCTTCCCTGGTTAACCAACGTCCGGCTGTAAAGGTGTAGTCAAGTTTGTTGCGATAGAAGTTTGTGTTTTTCGATGCGAGAATAGGCGTTATTGCCGGGAGCATTAATCCACCAATTCTTTCCAGGTTATCGATTACCTGCTGTTGTTTATATTTTAGTTGAGTTTCATAATTAATATGTTGCCACGAGCAGCCCCCACATAATCCGAAATGTTCACAGAACGGTGTGGCGCGATGGGGTGATACTTTCTGAATGGACGTAACTTTTCCTTCCAGGTAGTTGCTTTTAATTTTTGTCAGTTCTGCTTCTACGGTATCGCCTGGCGCGCCCCCTTGTAAAAAGATGACCAGCCCATTCACCTTTGCCACACACTTGCCTTCGGCCGCCATGGTTTCAATAAGGATATTGTCAAGCCGGTCTCCTTTCTTCATTTTACTGTTTTTGAGCGCGCGAAATTACTGAATTGTGGGGGTTTTGGCTGTGCGGTGAAATCCCTATCTTTCCGTACTTGGTGAATTGTGATGAAACGGTTTTTCCTAACCTTCCTGCTGCTGATTTCTTTTCCGGTATTGGCTTCCCACATCGTGGGTGGCGAATTTGAATTGATTCATATTTCAGGGTCTTTGTACCGGCTTAACCTGATTATTTATTTTGATGAAATCAATGGGGCTCCCGGAGCAAAAGATGCCAGTGCTTCTGTAACGATTTATCGCAAACGGGATAAAGTTCGCATGGGTTCCCTTGTCTTAATCCGGACCGGTGAAACCAATGTTCCCTATACACAACCGGAATGTTCCAATGGAGAAATAATAACTACTAAACTTTTATACACATCAACCATTACTCTTTCGCCCGAGCAGTACAATGATCCGGAGGGGTATTTTGTAGTGTGGGAACGTTGCTGCAGAAATTATACCATCACCAATATTTATAGTCAGGTGCCGCAGGGAAACAACATCGCGGCCGGGCAGACTTTTTATTTGGAGTTTCCTCCGGTGGTGAAGGACGGGCAGCCTTTTGTTAATTCTTCGCCCCGGCTTTTTCCCCCGCTCAATGACTATGCCTGCCCGTTCCGGCCGTATTATGTTGATTTTGCAGGGATCGATGATGATGGTGATTCGCTGGTGTATTCCATGGTGACACCGCTCAACACCACTTCTGCGGTTGCGTTGCCACCGGCCTCACCGGGTCCATTTCCCAATGTTATCTGGCGCCCGGGTTACAGTTTAAATAATATAATCAACGGCCTTCCCGACTTGCGCATCAGTAAAGAAGGGTTACTAACCGCCACCCCCCGTACGCAAGGGCTGTTTGTATTTGCAGTGAAAATTGACGAGTTCCGTGAAGGCGTGAAAATAGGGGAGAGCAGACGCGATTTTCAAATGTTGGTGGTGGATGCCTGTCCGGTTGCCGAGCCGCCTCAAATTATTGGAAAAAAACTAACGGATGCCGACTTCTCGTTCGATGAGAATATGAGTGTGAGTTTTTCCAATGCGGTATCGGATGAGGACCGCTGCATTCTGGTGCGCATTTCCGATCCGGACGCCACCAAACCGGAAGACAACTTCAGTGAAAAAATTTCTATCCGGGCCGTTTCACTTAACTTCAAACAGAATGTGAGCGAGATTTTACCGGAAGTCCGATCAGCCACCTTAACCAACGGCAGCACTCAGGATTTTACCATTTGTTTTCCGCAGTGCCCTTTTATTGACGGAGGCCCATATCAAATCGGCATCATTGCTTTTGATGACGCCTGTAGTTTACCCTTAATGGACACGTTAAAAATTGCTGTCAATATTCAACCTCCACCCAATACCGAACCCTATTTTGTTACTCCCAGTCAACAGACGATTGATGTGGTATTGAATGAAGGGGATTTTTATGAAACCAATTTTGAGATCCGCGATGATGATGGCGATGAATTGATCTTTGCCGTTACCACCAATGGGTTTGTTCTGGCGGATGCCGGATTTACGGTTACAGTTGATGAGCCCCGGCAAAACGGAAAGATCACAGGTAAGCTTCGGTGGGATGCTTATTGCAACATCTACGACTTCACGAACCGAACTGGTTTTGAAGTAACCTTGCAGGCAGCAGATAAGGATCTTTGCGAAACGGGTGAACCGGTTAAATCGTTGTTTCGGTTTGCCGTAAAGCTACCCGGAAATGCCGATCCTTTTATTGATACAGATTTGACCACTAACCCGCTGGAGCAAAATGTAAGTGTACAACGTAGAATGAATGAATCCCTTTCCTTCTCTGTATTCGGCAAGGATTTGACCGACAATGATTTTCTGATACTCGATGTTGTCAATCGCGATTCGTTGGATGTACTGGGAATTTCTTTTCCTGCGGTTTCAGGCAATGGAATGGTTTCGTCCAAATTTGATTGGACGATCGCGTGCAGCACCATCAATTTATCGGGAAAGGAGAGTGAAACAATTGCCATTCGATTTTTGGTAGTGGATAACGCCAATAAGTGCCGGTTTTACAAAGCCGATACGGTGCGTGTACAGGTCAAGGTCCTTCCACCACTCAATGCTCCACCGCAGTTAATTATCAAACAAGGAAATGAAGTAGTCAATGATCAGTCCCTGGAATTTACGTTGGGCCAACCGATCGAGTTTTTGCTGTCCGGTGTGGATGCCGATCTGTTGCCGGAACCTGATTTGCTAACGCTAAGCTTAATTGAAGCTTTGGGTGACCGGAAGCCGGAAGGATATATGTTTACTCCGGTGGAGGGGAACAATACCATTGAAACACTATTTTCCTGGTCACCGGACTGCTCCATTTTTCAGGCAGATGATTTCGAAAACAATTATGTTTTTACTTTTCGATTGTCCGATGACCGGTGTTATTCAGCGAAGGCAGATACCGTTTCCGTGCATGTGAAAATAAAAGACGTGGATGGTTCTGGAACAAATTTCATTCCCCCCAACGTATTTACCCCGAACGGAGACGGGTGCAATGATTACTTTGCGTTGGAGGGTATTGATCCCTGCACGTTAAATCCGGATGCCATACAAGATCCTGATCAATTGGTATCCCTTCCTCCCGATAATTGTATTAGCCGGTTTGAATCGGTTACTATTTTCAACCGGTGGGGTGGGCTGGTCTTTGAAAGTACAGAGCGAACGTTTCGGTGGTATGCCGTTGATCAGCCGGCCGGGGTTTATTACTTTGTGGTCAGGTATACGAGTGCTGAGTACAAAGGATCCCTTTCCATCCGGTTCTAAAGTTCAATGGGCAGTACCTGGGTTTCCTTCACATAGGCGACTTGATCCAGCCACTCCACTTTCAACCACACATCTTTTTTATCCGTCACTTTCAATTTATGGCCTTCATTTATTTGAGTGACCACCGAGGCACCTGCCGAAGGACCTGTCATGAGATAGGTATTCGAATTAGAAATAATAGCAGCCGGTTGCTCAAGCGAAAAATTCACGTGACCCGCCAGTAACAACAGTACGAGCATTGCATAAATAGCGGGCGAGACGGAGCTTGATTTTTTTGTAATGAAGCGATATTGAAGTGCCAGCAACAAAATTGCCAAAGAAAGCAGCACCAATGAAAAATGGAACCGGTATTTGTTAAGATTGAACAGCAAATGGGTGGTGTTGGAATGGGCATATCCTTCCAGCCGGTTTTTGGCGGCCACCTCATCCATTTTATTCAATGCCTGCTCATCGCCACTGGCCAGATAATATAAGTTTAAATAGTAGAGGGAAAGGCTAACGTGGCCAAGCCCCTCTTGTATAAATGCCATCTTTAGCAACATGGCCGGAGAGTGAAATCCGTTGGTCCTCAATTCCTGATAGATTTCAAACGACTGCGTGTATTGTTTCTTTATAAAGAGGGAATCGGCTTTGTGTAAAGATTCTAGTGCTCTTTCGGCCCGTGCATTCTGACTAAATAATACCAGCCCTGCAATAGCAAGAATTTTTAGAATGCTGGTTTGTATATTTTTCATATCCTGTTACCTTTGTGCCCTCAATTACGGAAACACCTGTATTTAGGTTTTTTTGTAGGTTCGATCTCGTAGCTCAGTCGGTAGAGCAATACACTTTTAATGTATGGGTCCTGGGTTCGAGTCCCAGCGGGATCACAAAGTTTCAAAGGAAAGAATTCAAAGTGTCAAAAACGCTGTGTTTCGGTCTTTTTTACCCTCCCAAAAATACTCAATTTAATTTGGAGTCAAGCAAACCAAGGAAGACAGACTCCTGAAATGACCACTAAAACGTTCATCCTCATTTACTTCAAATAATAGTAATGTTGTTGTCCGTGCATACAACGATGTCCGCTTTTCCATCACCGTTTAAGCCGGCAAGGGCAACATCCTTCAGGTGATTTCCAACGGCACGTGGGGACGGTGTTTACGCCAGCGCTCTTTTTCATGAGGACAGATAAATCTTATTACCACTAATGCGTGACGGAAGAATCACTTACAATCATCTCCATTTCCATCCGTTTTAGAGGCCATTGATTTCTACAGCATTCCCACGATGTCCATGATTGCATCCGGCACAGCGGAACCGCTAAAGAAAATTCCTACACACAATACTTTTTCGTAGTAATTGGATTTACGGATACTGAGAGGCAATGCACTCACGGACAGGGCAGCAAATGCAACAGAAAAAATCAATACGCTGATGACAACAAGGATTGAATTTTGAAGAAATACGATAAGCGCCATGGAGACCAGGGTGATGGCAAAGCTTATCCAAAATGAAGACATTAATCCATACCGACTTACAAGTTGACTGGTAGGCCATGAAACCATCGCGGCCAGCAACAGCACTCCCGCGATTAAAAGATTTTCATTTGCACCAGACCAATACGATGCAATTTTCTCATTCAGTATTCCTGGAAGTATATTAAACAAGACTGCAGTCGCGAGCCCTACCGACAGCCCCATAAAGAATATGAAGCGATACTCCGAGCGCTGCGTGTCTAACTTAAAGGTAGCCATCGAGTGTTTCGTATCAGTTTTTCCCTGCATGAAAAGGCCCATCGAGTTTTTTCGTAATGCGTATCCCGAACCGAATACCACTACACCGCCTGTTACAAAAGTCAGAGAAGCACCCAGGTAATCAATGATATCTACGATAATGGGTTCCATGGCGTATAGCAGGTTGGCCACAATAGTTAATATAGCCATGGCAATGGGTAGTTTCTCCACAGGGGTAAATAACTCCACGGTGGAAAGGGCCGGACTGGTAAATATGCTCATCGCAATTAGCCAGAGGATGATCAGGATGGGCAAAACCCATTCGAAGATCTCGCCCGGATTGGCAACCAACGTGAATGCCACGGCCATGAAGATCATGGCTGCAAAACTAATTCCCGATGAGATGATGGGTAGTCGATGGCCATTCCTGAACCTGTATCGGTCGCCAAGTCGGCCGGCAATCAGCGGTGTGACCACCAGGATGATGGCCTGGGCAACCACCAGTAGAAAACTGAAGTCGGTAAAACTAAACTGAACCAGAAGTTTGGGTTGGTATCGGTAATAGGCAATCCAGCCTATGATAATGCTCCCGTACAGCGAGGTGAGGCTGAGCAACTGCTTCCATTCAATGGATTCTGGTCTGCGTTCGAGTGTTTCGGCAGAGCCTTTATCAAGGGTCACTTCCATGATTAACTTTGTTGTTGTTGATTACCTACGAGAAAGAAGGTGTTCTTGGATTTTAGCGGGGCGGAATTCTTTAAGTTTAGTATCCGTTGGCGCTCATATTCCCATGGCTGTGGATTGCCGATAGCGAAGACCCAGTTCATAGATTTTCTTGAAGCATGTTTCTCAAAGTCTGACAACCTGACAATGCTTGCTCCTTATACAAATGGAAGTGATGCGTCCCGAGTTACATCCGTGATAATCCGGGTCGACTTAATGTTTGTGGAGATAAACAGGCCGGGAGTTATTGGTTTTCGGCTATTGCCTTCGCTGCCCAAATGAGAAGGAATACGTACTCATAGCCCAAAGCAATACCGGTTGAACGGAGCTATAAAAAGGGCTTACGGAGAGGATTAAGCAGAAGGGTCTCTTTTTAACTGCATAGGGATTGTGCAGGCTTTGCGGTCTGGCATACTAAAGAAAGGGTCAGTAACTGGATTCTGTTAAATATGCACGATAGCACACATTTATAATCACAATCACCCCACAACTTCACCAATCACCTGCATGGTCTCCAGTGTTGGAGAGGTACGACCGCCACGAGGTTCAATGGTGACAGCGAAAGCTGAAGCTCCCCTTATTGTTTTCATCGCCAGAAGGCCGTTCGTTCCGCTTACATCAAATACTCCCGCATCTACAGGTTTTCCATCTACAATGGCCCATAGTTGATACTGATTTTCTCTGGCAAGAGATTTAAGGTTTCGAATACTAAGATACACTTCTTGCGTTTCAGCATTCCAAAAAACGGAGGCCATCGCATCAGGTGCAGCGGCCGTGCCTTTCAATACAATTCGTTCAAAGGAGGGGTCGTTGCTAATCTGCAGGTCCGATTCTATTTTTTCAAGACGATTATGCACATTGTTGTAATCCCGGGCGATTTGCTGATTCTGGGCAATCAACTCAGATAGGTTTTCCTCTGATGCCAGCCACCTGCCCCGGTAATCAAAAGCAAAGTAGCTTGCAACCATGGCCAGCACCACCGATGCAGCCACCGCGTATTTCCACCGAATGGTCTTTCCATTGTCTGGTAGCGGCAATGCGCGCACCGTGCCGGTACTTTCAATAGTTTTGAAAAGTTTTGCCTTACCTGACACTGGAGGTTGGATAGCTGCCTTCATCAACAACTCTTCCTGCGTTTCTTCTATTCGCTTCAATTCCTCACGCAACGCAGGATATTTTAGCAAGTGTTCGTTAACCTCTGCCATTTCCTGCGGAGAGAGTTCGCCTAAAGCATACGCTTCCAAAACTCCTGACGATATGTATTCCTCAATATTCAAACTACTTTGATTAATGATCTCAATTCTTTCATGGCCAGGCGAAGTCTTGTCTTTACTGTACCCAAGGGTATGTTAAACTCTTCGGCAAGTTCGGATTGCGAATAGCCTTTGAAGTACAGATACTCCACCACAAATTTCTGCTCTGCCGACAAATCGTTCAATATTTCTGCTACGCCAATAGATTCAGTTTTTTGTTCAACAAATGTTGCCGAATCTGTGCTATCTACGAAATTGTCGAGGTCTTTGGATTTACGTTCGTTCATTAGTTCTTTCGAACGGGTTTTATCAATAGCCTGATTACGGGCAATGCGCAACATCCAGGTAAACAATCTTCCTTTATTCGGATCATAATCGTGCATTCTGTCCCATATCCGAAGAAACACGTCCTGCAAAACTTCTTCGGATGCCGATTCCGTACGCACAATCCGGTTGATTACGCCATAAATCGCCCCCGAGTAATGATCGTACAGATACTCTAATGCCCTTCGGTCCCTGGACTTCAGTCTGCTAACCAATTCGTTTTCACTCATACAGAAGTCCAGCTGTAAAACATGCCGTAATTTGTTCAAAAAAGCCCAAAAATAAAAAAGGCGAGAATTTCTGAATGGGAGAGATCCAATGTGTGGCTGCACTTCGTAAGTGGAAAGTATAACCATTAAATAACTGATAATGAAACTTACAAGAAAAACTAAAACCTTGGGTGCAGCGCTACTGGTACTTCTGGCTTCCGGAATGTATCTGATCGCTGCTGACCATATTGATGCACCCGGAGTAACCGGAGCTGGCAGCGCCAGCCTGGGTTCCGACATTACGGACGTGTATGCTTTTGCCAACGGCAATAACATGGTGTTCGTAGTAAACACACAAGGGCTGTTAAGTCCCGCAGCCTCTGGATCGGCCGCTTTCGATGAAGAAGTTATGCTGGAAATCAATATTGATAACGGCAGCACGAAGGACAATATCGAAGATCTGGTCATTCAGGCGACCTTCGAAAACGGGAAAGTTCGCGTGTATGGACCTGCCGCCCCGGTCACTACAGGGTTGAACAGCACTTTGCTCAACAGCGTAACTGTGGAAGCCAATATTACTCCTTATGGTCAATCACCGGTAATCGGTGAGCAAAATGGCATCAAGGTGTTTGCCGGTCCGCGTGATGATCCATTCTTTTTTGACCTCGGTGCATACAAGGCCGTTTTAGGTGGAACAGCGAGCAGCTTTAATAATCCTGGCACCGATACGTTTGCAGGCACCAATGTAATGGCGCTGGTAATCGAAGTGCCAAAATCACAATTAGGCTCGGGTACTATTAATATCTGGGCAACATCAAACCGTAAAATGTAAATCATCCAAAAGAATAAGACAATGAATACGATAACAAAATACCTAATGGCCATTGCAGTCAGTGGAATGATATTCACTGCATGCGATGATGACGATACAAAACCTGTCGTCATGTACGAACAGGAAGATCAAATGGGGAGGCCCGCGATCAACACCGTGTTTGTAACCAGTGGCGAAAAAAATACATTCAACGCTACAATTCCCTCTGCGCAAGGTGCGGCCTTTGCATCCAAGTTTAATACCCAATTGCTTGCACTTAATCCGGGCTATACCACCAATCTGCTTGGCCTTAATGCGGCAACATTTACCAGCGTGCTGGCAACGGATGTACTGTCTGTAGCACTCACCGGTGTCACTACTTTCTTCGATGGCACCAATGTGCTGACAGGAAGGACGTTGGCTGATGACGTGATCACGGTTGAGTTGATCCTGATTTTTGGCGGTCCCGATGCCATGGCAAACCCAGGCTTGACGGACGATCACGTGGATGCTAACGATAAAGCGTTCTTAACTTCATTTCCGTACCTGGCGGCACCTCATTAATATTTTAGTCGAGTTTGTGGGTTGGTTAGAGTGGTGATTGGCCTGAAAGGGCCTTTCACCTTCTTTAAAATCTTTTGCAAAATGAAAAGTATAAATAAAATAAAAAGTTCTACTCCTCATTGGGTCGCGTTTTTGTTCGTATTGATGCTGACAGGAGCTTGTTCGAATCAAAAACAGCCCATTGTAAATCCGGCAGACTACAGCACTTATCTTGAGAGTTTGCCCATGCCTGAATATGATATAGATGTGGATATAAAATTTTGGCATGAACGGCTCACCAAAATGCCGAACGATTATGCCTCCCAGGTTAAGCTGGCAGGACTGCACAGTGCCCTGTTTAGGCGAACGGGCGATGTTAGGCAAATCCACTATTCGGACAGTATTTATTTGAGTTTACTAGAATCGCCCTCAACGGATAAAGCCAAAATCCATTTGGCGCTTGCGCAGAACGCAATTACACAGCACCAGTTTAAAAAAGCCTGGTCATTTACTCAAGCAGCATTGGATGAGGGTGAATTGAAGCCGGCTTCATTGATGGTGATGGTGGATGTAAAGCTGGAATTGGGCGACTTGCAAGGCGCTAAAAATATACTCAGACAGTTTACTAACAAAAATTCATTTGCGCATCGGATCAGGCAGGTAAAGGTTAAAGACCAACAGGGAGAGTTGGACTCTGCCATATATATAATGGAGCAGGCTTTCGATCGGGTGAAAGGAAATAAGGATTTGTTTTGCTGGTCATTATCAAATCTTGGCGATATGTACGGGCATGCGGGAAGAATTGAAGATGCGTATCGCGCTTACCTGAATGTATTAAAAAAAGAACCCAATTATGACTACGCGCTAAAGGGAATAGCCTGGATCGCCCTCTCGCATGATAAAAATCTAAATGAAGCAAAGCGCATTATTGCCGCGCTGGCAGCGCGCAGCCGCATGCCCGAAGCACACCTGATGTTGACGGAAATTGCCGAACTTGAAAATGACAAACATGAAAAATCAAATCAACTTGCTGCATTCGTGCGCATGACTGATACACCGACCTACCATACGATGTATGCCAAATACCTCGCGAACATTTTCGCTGAAGATCTGAACCAACCTGAAAAGAGTCTTGCCATCGCTGAATCTGAGATTGCGAACAGACCCACCCCTCAATCATATGACCTGAAAGCCTGGGCGCTGCTGCATTTGGGCAGGGAAAAGGAGGCGCTCGTTATCGCGCAAAATCATGTGGTTGAAAAAACATTCGAACCGGAGGCAGCCTACCATCTTGGAATGATTTACAAAGCAAACGGTTTTGAGAAAGAGGCTGAAAAATACCTTGAGCACGCCCTGGAAAGTTCCTTCGAACTGGGGCCATCGGTAACACATGATATTCAGAAGGCCTTGAAAACAAGGTAACATTTTGAAATCGCTCATAACCAAAATACTTTTTCTTGTTTATGGTCTTTCCATAAGCGGGTATGTATTGTTGGATGGCGGCCATGAAATACTTCACATACTTAAAGGGAGCGTGCATCAGCATGGCACAAATCACAACCATCATCATCACTGGGAAGATCATGAAGATATTTTTGCTCCCGATGAAGGCAGCGACCACGCCCGTGGCACGGTTGAGATTTCTTGTTTTTTTCTGTTCTACCAAGCCCCTCAGTCTTATTCTTTTGATGCACGCGTTTCAAGCACACATCCGTTGACAGCGGCAAAAATAGAACCGCAAACCCAAACTCCACGCACACCGCCACCCCTGGTTTGATCACTCCGATCTGCGGTTCATTTGCCGCTAACATTCATTCTATTTTAGATTTTACATCATTCAATTGTTCTTCATGAAAAAGATCGTATATGGTATTTTATTGTCATCATCGTCCGTATTTGCACAAGGCACGCTCAAAGGCATTGTGAAGGAGGAGGGTTCCAGGCAACCCCTTGTGGGTGCCCACATCGCCATCAAGGACTCTAACCAGGGAGCTATCACCAATCGTGACGGTCAGTTTACCATTCCGTCAATCAATTCCGGAAAGTATCTGGTTGAAATTTCTTTTGTTGGATACTACATGCAAACGCTCCCTGTTGAAATCGGAGAAGGAGTAAGCTCGTTGCCCGAAGTACTTTTAACGCCTGGCAATATTCAATTGGCCGATGTGGTCATTACCAGCGGTACAGATCGGCCGCTCAATACCCTTTCCCCCGTAGATATCAACTTGCGCCCCACCAACACCTCACAGGACATTTTGAGAATGGTGCCAGGGCTGTTTATTGCCCAACATGCCGGTGGCGGAAAAGCTGAACAGATATTCCTTAGGGGTTTTGATATCGATCATGGCACTGACATCAACCTGGAGGTGGATGGATTGCCCGTAAATATGGTCTCACATGCCCACGGGCAAGGATATTCCGACCTCCATTTTCTTATACCTGAATTGGTTCAATATGTGGATTTTGACAAGGGCCCCTATTTTGCTAATAAGGGAGACTTTACAACTGCCGGTTATGTGGATTTTCAAACGAAAACCTCCCTCGAAGGCAATTTTGTCAAAGTCGAAGGGGCCCAATTCGGTACGTTGCGGACAGTAGCAGGCGTTAATTTAGTTTCCAGGAATGCAACGAAGAACACCGGCTACATTGCTTCAGAGTACTTTCGCTCAGACGGATTCTTTGAAAGCCCGCAGCACTTTAATCGCTTCAACCTTGCCGGAAAGTATACCATTGACCTTGGAAAATCCCATTACGTCAACCTGGGAAGCACCTATTTCAGAAGCAGTTGGGATGCATCCGGGCAGATCCCTGAAAGAGCCGTGCGAAACGGAACCATTACCCGGTTCGGCTCAATTGATGATACAGAAGGAGGTCAAACCAGCAGAGCCAATTTTTTTATCAAGCACAGATTTCAATTCGGCCGCGCCTCCTTTGATCAGCAAGCTTATGCCGTCTATTATGATTTTAATCTTTATTCAAACTTCACCTTTTTACTGGCTGACCCCGTGAATGGCGATCAAATTCAGCAACAAGAAGCAAGGATGATCTATGGATATAAGGTCAACTATCACACGAATAGTACCGTGTTTGGCCGGGAGTTGAATACTCAATTTGGTGGAGGAGTTCGCTTCGATGACGTGCGCGAAATTTCTTTATCCAATACGCTCCGCAGGCAGTTCCTTGGGGATATTCAGCGCGGTGACCTCACGGAGGGCAACGCCAACATCTTTGTCAACGAAACCCTGGCGCTTAACAGACGGTGGTCGATAAATGCTGCCCTGCGATTCGACTATTTTACTTTTGAGTATGACGATAAACTCACGGCACAACAAGGCAGCGAAACGGCCTCCATCGTTAGCCCAAAACTGAGCATTAATTACCAGGCGAGTGAAAACACATTGTTTTATATCCGCTCCGGAACAGGATTTCATTCTAATGATGCACGCGTTGTGGTAGAACGGAATGCAAAGGAAATTCTGCCACGGGCTTACGGAATCGATATCGGCATGCATACCAAGCTATGGGACAAACTGCTCCTTCATTCGGCTCTATGGCGTCTTGATCTCGACCAGGAGTTTGTATATGTGGGCGATGCTGGCATTGTAGAGGCGAGCGGAAAAACACAACGGCAGGGCCTAGACCTGTCGGCCCGATACCAGGTACTTCCGTGGTTGTTTGCCGATGTGGATTTGACACTGGCAGACCCTAAAGCGAAAGAAGCTTTGGAAGGAGAAAACTATATTCCATTGGCGCCCACATTTTCAAGTGTGGGTGGGCTTAGCGTTCGCAGTAATACCGGTATAAACGGAAGTTTGCGCTACCGATGGCTGACTGACCGTGCCGCCAACGAAGCCAACATCGTGAAGGCCGATGGTTATTTTTTGATGGATGCGATGATTGCTTTTACCCAAAGAAAATTTGAGATCGCATTCTCTGTCGAAAATGTGCTGAACATGGATTGGAACGAGGCACAGTTCGACACCGAGTCAAGACTGGCTGGCGAAACAGATCCTATTTCCGAAATTCACTTTACACCCGGTTCACCACGATTCACCAAACTAAAGGTTGCAATCTTTTTTTAAATCAAGACGAAAAAATCCAATCGTCCGTGATTTATCGTATGTAGATCAAATTATGTCAAATAATTATTAAACTAAAACAAACTATTTATGAAAAAGACAATTATGTCTGTGTTGATGCTCGTAATAATCTGTAGCGCATTCGCACAAAAACCTGTTGAGGTAGGTGGCGCGCCTATGTATGCCAGCAAGAACATTATTGAGAATGCGATGAATTCTAAAGATCACACCACGTTGGTAGCAGCGGTGAAAGCTGCTGGTCTGGTGGAAACATTACAAAGCGCAGGACCGTTTACAGTGTTTGCGCCTACCAATGCCGCTTTTGAAAAACTTCCGGCAGGAACGGTAGACAACCTGTTGAAGCCTGAGAACAAGAGCACTCTCACCGCGGTACTTACCTATCACGTGCTGGCTGGTAAATTTAGCGCTGCCGATGTGGCCAACGCGATTAAAGCAGGTAACGGTAAGGCGGAATTCAAAACCGTACAGGGCAACAAACTATGGGCGATGATGGACGGAAAAAAGGTGGTGCTTAAAGATGAAAAAGGCAACACATCAGTAATTACCATTATGGATGTGAACCAATCGAACGGAGTAATTCACGTGATTGATACGGTAGTAATGCCGTAATCATCTTCTTACATTAAACATGCATTTCCAGCAGCCAGGTTTGTAATGAGCCTGGCTGTTTTGTTATTACAACAACCGTCAATTAATAACGCATGATTAATTCAACAAGTCTTAATTTGAAATGAGATTTATGTTACAACCCTGATGAAAACTACTAAAGCATATCCAAAAATCTGATCTGCGAAGAAATGGAAGTCTTGTGACCAGGCAGGGGAATGACCAAAATAATCCGACCTGATCAGGTTTTTTATCGGCTTATTTAACGATGGTTTTTTGGTTTTTCATCTCCTGCGCGAGCTTTACTGCCTCGTAGGCATTCACCAATCCACCCGAACTACTCAATTGACTGAAGTCCACCATACCTCCACCAGGCCGCATTACTTTCAAATTATCAAACTTTCTGGACGATTTCATCAACACCTCTTTCACCTGTACGGCTGTTAACTCCGGAAAGTAAGCCATTAGCAACGCAGCAACACCGGCTGTGGCAGGGCTGGCCATGCTGGTGCCACTTTCATTTTTATATTTATTGTGGGGTACCGTTGAATAAATTTCAACTCCGGGGGCAAACAGGGAAACAACCTTCTTTCCATAATTCGAAAAACTACCGACAAACTCTTCATCGGTTCCCCAGGCTGAGGCACCCACCTCAATCCAGTTTTTGGCTTCTTTACCATCCTGGTAAAACCGTGAGGGGTAATTTTTTTCTACATCCGAATCTTCGGCATCGTTTCCGGCAGCATGAATCAACAGTACACCCTTTTGTTCGGCATACCGGATGGCTTTGTCTACAATTTCTTTTTGTGGTGAAAATGACTTGCCGAAACTCATATTAATGATGTGTGCACCGTTGTCGACAGCATAGAAAATTGCATTGGCAACATCTTTATCACGCTCATCGCCATTGGGCACCGCCCGGATCACCATGATCTGCACATTGTCAGCAATGCCTTTGATCCCCAACTCATTTTTACGATCGGCCGCAATGATTCCTGAAACATGGGTGCCATGGGTAGGATCAGGACCTTTCACATCGTTATTTCCATAGTGTCGTTCGTTTAGGTTATTAATGTCATCTCCAACAATCAGGCGCGAATTAAAACTTTCATTGTATCCGTATTTAACGATGACTTCGTAATAATCCACACCTTCTTTCAGTTCAGCCAGGTATTCGTCAAGGTTGCCGTCTTCTCCAATGTTCTTAAACATGTTAAGCAAAAAACCTTTGGCGAATAATAATCCGGGCTCGTTGGTCTCAAACTTTCGCAGGTCCTCTGCGCGAATGGTATCTACTCCCATCAATGCTTTCAACGTATCAATGCTGTGTGCGATGTTGTTATAGATATTCGAGTACAGTTTATATTGCTGTTCGTTTTTGGCTTTTAGCTTTTCATACTTGTCTTTAATCGCTTTATAAGAATCGTATTCTGCTTTTTGTTTTTTCGGCACCTTACTCTCTTCCGTGGCTTCGTACCGGGCTTTTAACCGGATGTATTCCCGTGTCAATTCATACGTGTCTGCATCCACGTTTCCATTTTTTCCACCGATGAAATTCCACCCGTAAACATCATCTATATACCCGTTTTTGTCATCATCGATCCCGTTACCGGGAAGCTCATCCTCATTTTTCCAGATCACGTTCTTAAGATCTTCATGGTCGATATCTACCCCGGAATCGATAACAGCTACGATTACGGTACGGGCGGGTTGACCTTTTAATAAGGTCCGGTATGCCCGTTCAGAACTAACACCTTGCAAACTGTCCTGCTCGGGGTCGCGTAAATACCAATCGTTAGGTAACGACTGGTTGGCGTGGGTTTGAGAAATTCCCGGAATCGCCATGACCAGGAAAAATATTACACTCACTAGGGGATTCTTCATAGACCTGCTTTATCTGGAAAAATTATGCCAAGATAACGGTTACTGCCATTAGTCGGATTTTTTTACGGGTTGGAGGGGAAATATTTGTTGCTGAAATATCCAGAATTTGAAATAAATGCGTCATAAATTACCTCTGTTGGGGGGAAGACGAGTTGGGCGGGATTGCACGGATAGGGTTACGCACTTTTACTACGTACTAAATGTCTACCACTATGATCCACTTCTGTTTGATTTCCGTTTCCCTGTTTTTCACGGTCTTCTTTTCGGCCATAGTTCGGGTTCATCATGACATCCGGTTTCAGACTCAATCCTGGAAGTCAAAGAAAGCTGTTGCCTGAGTGCATGATCTTCAGGGGGAGCAGAACAAAAAAGTCATTCAAAAATTGAATGACTTTAAGTGTGCCGAAGGCGGGACTCGAACCCGCACAGCTTGCGCCACACGCCCCTGAAACGTGCGTGTCTACCAATTTCACCACTTCGGCCTTTGGCGCCAAGACTGGACTTGTCTGCCGACAGGCAGTCTCGAACCAATCTCAAGAACCTCTTTGAAGCTGCTTCAAAATTCTTTGCCCACACCTGATTTCAGGTATTTTTCCCGCGCACGGCTTCAAGTCGTGTCGGAAAAGACTTGATTAGCAGAATTGAAAATGGAGCCTATGCTCTTGGTGTTTTTTCATATCCTGCATTATGCTGGCCGATTCTCCTTTCAGGGTTGTCGGTTAGACCAACATAAATGTAGTTCCTTTCGGCACTACATATCGCGTAAACAAAAAACATGTGCCCAGGACTGGACTCGAACCAGCACACCTTGCGGCACTACCCCCTCAAAGTAGCGTGTCTACCAATTTCACCACCTGGGCTTTACTCGTTATAGCGAGCGAGGGCAGGGGCGCAAAAGTATAAAGGTTTTAAAACTTTACCAACGCTGGGGGCTCAACTTCCGGCTGTCTTCTTTCCCGGTATCTTTTGGTGTAAGTAGTGTATCAGCCGCGCGTATTCGGTGTGTTCTTTCTGCCCCAGGCTAAGTCGTTTCTGGTTCTCAAAAAGAATTTCCAATTGCTTGTAGGTAGACCGTTTGCCGGTTTTGATAATATTTTCACGCCAGGCTACGACCGACTTTACCGCATATTTTTCAGAACGGTTCAGAATCGGGTACCGGACCTCAATTTGGTTATTACCCATGGAGATCACTTTGTACCGGATGAAGATTTTAAAGAGAACAAACAATCCGATCGGTACTAACAAACCAGCGATCAGGTAATTATACCAGGCCGCCTGCTTTTGAATAATTGCAATTATATTCAGCGTTAAAACACTGAAGGTGAGCATCAGAAAGAAAGCAAACGAAAGGAGGGTACTGGTTTGTGGTTTGGAAATGATCACCGGTCGTTCTTACTCAAAGAGCCGAGAATGGGATTTGAACCCACGACCTACGGTTTACGAAACCGTTGCTCTACCGCTGAGCTATCTCGGCAAATAATTTAGGCGGAGTTGCCCAAGACAAATCCGTGTGCAAAATTAGAATTATTAACAAAAAGTATATCTTGGAAGCACGATATGCTGTCAAAGAAATGTAAATATGCCATTCATGCCTTGATCTACCTGACAGAACGGTATCAACAGGGCCCGGTCCATATTCAAGAGATAGCCGATCGTCAGCGAATCCCCAAAAAGTTTTTAGAGGCCATCCTGTTGGAACTAAGAAATGCCAAGATACTTCATAGCAAAAAGGGCAAAGGAGGTGGCTATTATCTATATAAGCAGCCTGAGGATGTGAATCTGATCGAGATCATCCGGTTAATGGATGGTGCCATTGCCATGCTGCCCTGCGTCTCGCTGAATTACTACGAGTCTTGTGAGGAATGTAAGAATGAAAAGACCTGTGGGATTCGAGACAGTTTTATTGGCGTGCGTGACGAAACGTTGCGCATTTTGTCCGAGAGTACCCTCGCTAAAATTGTAAAAAGGGAACAGGTACTCGCGAAAGGATAATATTTTATAAAATAGACTATAAAATCTATAGACTTACAGTATATTTGCTCAAAATTCTTAATTATGTCATTGCGGTTAGGAGACATTGCCCCCGACTTCGTAGCGGAGACCACGGAAGGCACGATGAAATTTCATGATTGGTTAGGCAGCAGTTGGGGTGTCTTGTTTTCACATCCCGCTGATTTTACCCCGGTGTGCACCACGGAATTGGGCGCTGTGGCAAAACTGCGTTCCGAGTTTGACAAACGAAATGTAAAAGTGGTGGCCCTCAGTGCGGATCCCCTCGATGCACATCAAACCTGGATTGGAGATATCAATGAAACCCAAAAGACCCAGGTCAATTTTCCATTGATTGCCGATCCTCAGTTCAAAGTGGCGAATCTGTATGACATGGTACACCCACAGGTAAGTGATAAGTTTACGGTACGTTCGGTATTTGTGATTGGCCCCGATAAAAAGGTCAAACTCACCATCACCTATCCTGCATCCACCGGTCGAAATTTTGATGAGATTCTCAGAGTAATAGATAGTTTACAATTAACGGCCGGATACAGCGTGGCGACCCCTGCCAACTGGAAGCAAGGTGAAGATGTCATCATTACAACGGCTGTAAAGGATGAAGATATTCCGTCCAAATTCCCCAAGGGGCATACCCGGGTTAAACCGTATTTGCGCACAACGCCCCAACCCAATATTTAAATTCAGATTTGAAGAAGGCCAGCAGCCTTCTTTTTTTTGGACTAAATTTGTCATCGCTTATAAATCAGCCTGCATGCAGAAGGAGAAACCTATGAATGAATTGCCCGTAATGAACGAGCAGGAGGGGATCGTATTATTTCATCCTCATGTTCCGGCCAGGGCTATTGATGAAGTAACAAACGTTTTGCAATCTCGATGGATTGGCCAAGGTCCAAGGGTCGCTCAATTTGAAAAAGAGTTTTCAAAACGATTTGCAGGGGCTGGCTCTTCCATTGCCGTTGGCTCCGGTACGGATGCCTTACACCTCGCATATATTTTAGCCGGGTTAAAAGCGGGTGATGAGGTGATTGTTCCCGTATTCACCTGCACCGCCACAAACATCCCGTTTTTGTACATGGATGTTCACGTTCGGTTTGCGGATGTAGATCCGGAAACGTTGAACATCGATGTAAATCACGTACGGCAACTCGTCAGTGATAAAACAAAGGCCATTGTGTGCGTTCACTATGGAGGGTTGCCTTGCGATATGGATGAATTGCATGCGGTTGCGAAAGAGTTTAATATTCCCATCATTGAAGATGCCGCGCATGCCCCGGGAGCAACGTACAAAGGAAAAGTGATTGGAGCGATCTCTCCCTTCACCATGTTTTCTTTTCAGGCGATTAAACACATCACCACCGGAGATGGTGGGATGTTGACCCTTCAGGATCCAACCCTCGTATCAAAAGCTGAACGCATCCGGTGGTTTGGAATCGACCGGTCTAACAAACAAAAAGGAACCTGGGAAAATGACATTACCGAAGTAGGATACAAATACCAGATGACAGATATTGGCGCGGCCATGGGGTTATGCTCTCTTCATGAGTTTGATGATATTCTCGGGCACCGGCAAAAATTAATGGAAGGATACAAAAAGGGTTTACGTGGAGCGCAAGGCATAAAGCTCATTGGTGCGGATACAACCGACCGTACGCATGCTGCTTGGTTATGCACTGCTCTTGTTGAGGCAAATCGTGTTGGATTCATGCATGCGCTTCGGAACAAAGGAATTGAATCGGGACAAGTCCATTATCGCAATGACCGCTACAGTATTTTCGGAGGCCGGAGAGATGATCTTCCGCACATGGATGCCATTGAAGACCGGTATATGGTACTCCCGTTGCATACCAAGATGACGCTTGAGCAGGTAGACTACATTTGCGAAGTAATTAAGCAAGGATGGTAAGCTATTTCTGAATAAATGAGAATGCCCGCTTTAAGTGATCGCGCAACAGCTTTATTTGAAACCCACGAGGATCGGGTTCGGGCGTGTAGCCATCGAATTTTTGTCCCATCCTTAAATACATGTCGAAGAAGGTCGATTTAGAGAGGCCCCATTTACGAAGGAACTGTTTGTTCCCATTATTCCTTTTTACACGAGCTGTTGTGCGCGAAACAAAATGATACACCCGGGCCTGACTGACCCCCTTGTAATAGCGCACTCCACATTGCCATAACTTCATCATCATGTCCGGGTCGGATCCCATGCCTGGAGTGAATTCAGTACTAAGCCCGCCAATGAGACTCCATATCTGGTGATGTAATACCAGCGGATACCAATTGGAGCCATTCCAATCGGTAAACGGAATGGTATTATGTTCTTTAAGAAATCGACTCTCCTCAAATTCTTTTATGTTTTTACCAAAGTTATACGGGGCGATCATGCTTTTATATTGCGTGGGACTATGTTCAATCATTGTGCCACTGATACAGAAAAATATATGACCTGCTCTTTTGATTTCTTCCAATAAATAATAGTCCCAATCAGGTGCGAAATAATAATCATCATCCGACAGGACAAGGTACTTAGCCGTAGCCAACGAAGCCGGTGCATTGAAACCATAGCACACGCCTACGTTTTCCTCTGAATGGGTATAACTTATCCGCTGCTGTTTTATCCAATCTAAGGTGCCATCCCTTCCTTCATTCACGTGTATAATCAGCTCATGCTGATAGCGCGAATTTTTCCGGATGCTTTCGATACAGCATTTCAGGTATTCCAGGTTGTTCCAGGAGGGTATTAAAATAGAGAAGACCGGACTGTATTCAGGGGGTGTTGAATGGTAGCTGATTTTTGAAATCATGCTTTAAGATTTAAGGCCTCGTACTGTTTCCGTTTTTGATGTTGGTACCCATAATTAACAAGATAAATACCGGTTACAGTAATTAAAAACGCCAGGCCAATTTTAAGATTCAATTTTTCTTCCAACACCAGCCAGCCAAGCACCACAGCCACCAGGGGATTTACGTAGGAGTAGAGTGAGGCAATGGTAATGGGTAACTTACTCAGCGTGTAGGCATACATACTAAATGCGGCAACCGATCCGATCAAAACCAGGTAGGTCAATGCAAAAATTACATCGGTGGACCACTGCACCTGTTGCAAATTGTCAAACGCGAGACTAAAAGGAATACAAAAGATTCCTCCAAAAAACATTTGTTGACCCGCATCAAAGAAGGGATTGGATGTATGAATGGTGCGTTTTGTTAAAATACTACCAACCGCCCACGTGAGGGTCGCAATAAAAATCAGGACAATGCCCCACCGGTAGGTAGGGTTCGCAAAGTCTGCGAGATACTCTGAGAATACCAGGATTATTCCCGACAACCCAGTGAGTACGCCTAGCCCAATGATCCAATTGGGCATCTCTGACCGATTAACTGACAGGTTGATCAAAATAACCATCACCGGCATGGTGGAGCAAATGATGGCGGCCAGTCCACTGGGCACAACCACTTCGGCCCAGGACACCAACCCATTGCCACAGGTGATCATCAAAAATCCCCGAAAAGCCTGAATTCGCAGATCATTTAACGAAGGAAACTTATCCCGCCTGATCAAGAGGAAGAAAGAGCATAAGAGCAGACCCGCAGTAATCTGGCGAAGTCCGGCAAACAGAAAGGGAGGAAAATTCATTACTCCTATTCTCATCACCAAAAATGTAGTGCCCCAGATCAGACAAATTCCAGCCAGGCATAGGTATGCGATTCCAATTTCTTTTTTCACGGGGCGCAAGGTAGAGAGTGTTTAATAATCGCCAAAAAGCGGTTGACATTTCAATTTGATTTTGAGACACCTCAGCTAGTGTCGACCTCATTTTAATTAAAAACCTTAAACAATCCATCGGCCCTGGCGTACATTCGAGTAAATTATACAAATGAAGCGTTCCTCTGTACTCGTTCTTGTGTTTTTGGCTGGCTGTAATCAGAAAATGGAAACTTTCAAGCCAGCGGTAAAGCCGCTGATAGAAGCAGTTTACGCCTCTGGATATGTTGTTTCAGAACAGGAGTATCAGGTTTTTTCTCAGGCAGACGGGACGTTGAAGCAAGTGGTTGTGAAAGAAGGCGAACGGGTAAAGCAGGGGCAACCTCTGCTCATTATTGAGAGTATTCAGCAAAGCGCCCGCTATACTATCGCTAAAGAAGCGCATGAACAGGCAAAGGCAAATAAAGCTCCGGCTCTTGCCGAATTGGAGGCTTCCCTTCAAAGCGCACAGTCAAAGATGCAGTTTGATTCAATCAACTTTCAGCGCTATGAAAATCTGTTGAAGTCGAATGCTACCTCCCGGATGGAATTTGACAGGGCACAGGTTCAATACAAGAATTCCCGCAATGAGTACCGGGCACTTAAAAATCGGTTGATCAAAACTCAGAACGATATCGACCTGGCAATACAAAATTCCTTTAATCAATTACAGATCGCGGAGGAAGAATCAGGCAATTATGTGGTGCGCAGCGACATTGATGGCATCGTCTTTAAAATCATGAAAGAACGTGGTGAATTGGTACGCAGAAGTGAAGTAATCGCCATTGTTGGACAACCCGACAACTTTTATTTGAAACTGACGGTCGATGAATTGGATGTACAACGGGTGAAGGAAGGACAGGAGGTGGTGGTAAAAATTGATGCCTACTCTAACCGGAGTTACCGCGGTACCGTAAGTAAAATATATCCCCTGGTAGATACCCGTCAACAGTCATTGCGCGTGGATGTTGTGTTGAACGAAAAATTGCCCGGCATCTTTTCAGGATTGGCGGTGGAGGCGAACATCATCATCCGCCAAAAGGAGAATGCCTTGGTTATACCCAAACACTATTTACTTCCGGGCGACTCGGTTTTGATAAACACCGATTTGGGAACACAAAAAGTGAAAGTGATACCCGGCATCGAAACCCTGGAGGAAGTGGAAATTTTTGAGGGGTTATCGCCTGAGAGCAACTTAGTTAGCACCCGATGAATTCACCCATTACAGCTTTTAAACTTTCGCTTGAAATTGCCCGGGTACATCTGGTAAGCAAGCCCAAGCAAACGATTATTGCCATGTTGGGTGTAACGTTTGGCATCGGCATGTTTGTGGCGCTGGTCAGTTTAATGACTGGACTTAACAATTTTACGGAAGAGTTAACGATGACTTCGTCCCCGGATATTCATATCTATCAGGATGTTACGGAGCCACGCCTCAGTCTGCTGGAAGAAATTAATCCGGCAGGGTTAAATAAGATCCATCATCAGCGACCAAAGCAAGAGTCCGCACGATTACGCGGAGCTATGCAAATTGTGGAAATGCTCAGACGCGATCCACGCGTGATGGGTGCGGCTCCTTTTTTGTCATCGCAGGTTTTTTACAACAACGGCCCGGTTCAGTTAAACGGTTCAATTGTCGGAGTTGACATTCTTGAAGAGGATAAACTTTTTGATTTGCGATCTAAATTGAAGCAAGGCCGATTGGAAGATTTATTAGCCAGTCGTGATGGAATAATTATAGGCTCCGGATTAGCGCGGAAATTGGATGTGACTGTTGGAAGTCGGGTTTTAATCACTACTCCGGCCGGTTTTACGCGAATGCTGAAGGTGATTGGGATATTTCAAATGGGCATGGGCGCCATCGATAATGTTCGGGCGTATGCCAATCTGGCGATGGTACAGACCATCATGCAACAAAACCAATCATTTATCACGAACATCAATGTGCGGTTATACGATCGTTATCAGGCCAAGCCCATGGCGGCTGATCTGAACATGAACTTGGATTATAAAGCCGAAGACTGGGAGACGGCCAATGCCACGTTTTTAACCGGAAATAAAATCCGCAATATTATTTCTTACTCGGTGTCGATTACCTTATTAATTGTTGCCGGCTTTGGGATTTACAACATCCTGAATATGACCATTTATAACAAGATGAAAGACATTGCCATTTTAAAAGCCATGGGTTTTGCAGGAGGAGATGTCAGAAGAATCTTTATGATACAATCCCTGACCATCGGGTTTGTTGGGAGTTTATTCGGATTACTGGTTGGATTCACGCTGTCGTATTTGATTTCCAAAGCTCCCTTTGATGGGGGTGACTTTGTTAGCCTGGATCATTTTCCGGTTAATTTTGATCCCCTTTATTATCTGATTGGAACCGTTTTCGGGGTTATCACGACAGCCGTTGCCGGATACATGCCTTCGCGCAAAGCATCAAAGGTAGACCCCATTGAAATATTAAGAGGCCAATGAAAGCGTCATCTGCCGATGTTTTGAAAGTTACCGGAGTATCCAAATACTTCTACGAACCTGAAAAGTTTCAAGTCTTAAAGAATATCGATTTGACGGTGCAACGCGGTGAATTTCTTTCGCTGGTTGGAAAATCGGGCTGTGGAAAATCCACCTTAATGTATGTGCTTTCCACCATGGATACCGACTATGAAGGTGAGCTTGAAATTGCCGGGGAACGACTGACGGGTAAAAAGCAAAATGAGTTAGCCCCCTTTCGAAATAACCACATCGGGTTTGTGTTTCAGTTTCATTACCTGCTGCCGGAGTTCACCGTCTTACAAAATGTGATGATACCCGCGCTGAAGTTAGGACAGTATTCCCGAACAGAGATTGAGCATCGGGCAGTTGAGAAACTTAAACTATTGGGTATGGATGAACATGTCCTTAAGAAGACCAACAAATTATCCGGGGGTCAGCAACAACGAGTGGCCATTGCCCGGGCATTAATCAATGATCCCGATATCATCATGGGCGATGAGCCTACGGGTAACCTTGACTCATATAATGCGGGGTTGGTGTTTGAGACGTTTAGAGAATTGACCTCTGCGTATAATCAAAGTATTATTGCTGTTACCCATGACAGCGAATTTGCAAAACGAACCGACCGGGTTGTGGAAATGAGTGATGGACGGATTATTAAATAGATTAAACAAAACTCGATGGAAGAAATAGGGGTAACGAAGCAGCCAAGTGTCTTATGGAAAAAGGATCCATTTATGACAACGCTTAATTCTTTATTGACGCGGCCAGCTCCTGTCAACTCCTACCATCATCTGTTCCATGTAGCCCAACAGAATTTTTACCTGTGGCAACAGGAACAAAAGAAGGGAAAAGAGAAAACCAGGCGCAGGCTGAGACGAGATGACACTGGCTAAGCGAATTGGTTATCAGAGTTGGTCCCATGTAGCAACCGCGTATGGCATCATTGTAGGCCTCGGTATGCTCAGTGCCCTATTCAGATACTTTCGGTTTCCGGACTTCAGTGTTCCGCTTCAAGTTAATTTCTTCATCGCATCCTTAATTGGAGCTGCTTTTATTTGGGAAACTTTGCGTGTTATTAATTTAACTCTTAACCGCTATTATCCGTTTGAACGAAGTGTTTATGGCCGAATTGTATTGCAGTTGATCATCGGGTCTGCATTCGGTCTTTTTTGCCGCATCTTAATCTATCTGTTTGCCGAGCCTCATTTTCCTTTTCAGCTAGACAGCCTGTTTCTGGCCGTTACTTGGGCATTGTGGATCCTATTTCCTTCCGGTATTAATCTGATCTTTTTTGCCGGATATTTCTTTAACCAATGGAAAGCGGGGTTGGTGAAAACGGAGCGCCTCGAGCGGGAAAAAGCACAAGTGCAGTTTGACAACCTTAAAAATCAACTCAACCCTCATTTTCTTTTCAATGCCTTGACGTCATTGAATAGTTTGATAAAAGAGGATCAACAATTAGCCTCGCTTTTTCTTCAGCACTTATCAAAAGTGTACCGGTATGTGCTACAACATCAGGAAGAAACGCTGGTGAGTATTCAGACGGAACTGGAATTCATCAAAAACTATATTTTTTTAGCGCAAACCCGGTTTGATAAAGCATTATTGATTGTTGTCCACATTGAGCCTCGCTGTTTGGATAAACGAATAATACCCGTCACTATACAGGTTCTTTTAGAGAACGCTTTTAAACATAATGTTCTGGAAGTAGACCGACCCCTGCGAATTGAAATCGTTACGGAGGGAGATTTCTTATTGATTCGTAATAATTTGCAAAAGAGGCGAATCGTGGAGGGGTCCAATCAGCTTGGATTAGAAAATCTCAAATCCTTGTATCGGTACTTTAGCACAAGACCTTTGCAAGTAGAACAGACTGAAACTTCCTTTATGGTTAAAGTTCCGTTGCTATGAAAATCCTGATCATCGAAGATGAACCCCTGGTGGCCAATGATTTGTTGAAAACCATAAACCAGTTGGAGCCGGCAGCACAGGTGTTGGCCATTATTCCAAATGTGACGGGTGCAAAAAATTGGTTTGCTAACAACGTCCAACCCGATTTGATTTTTTCGGACATTCAGCTTTCGGATGGTGTCAGCTTTGAAATTTTCGAACAGAATCAGCAAATTACTTGTACCATTATTTTTACAACCGCTTATGATGCCTACGCCATTCGCGCTTTTAAGCTTAACAGCATTGATTATTTATTAAAACCAATTGATGAACAGGATCTAGCAAAGGCGCTCGCTAAATACCGTTCCTTTCGCCATGAGGAGAGCAATTCCTTAAAGGAGCTTATTTTACATCTTACCCAGGAACCACGCAAATACAAGGAACGGTTTTTATCGCAGCAGCGAAACAGCCTGGTGCCCGTACGGGTAGATGAAATTGCATTCTTCCATAAAGAGGAACTTATTTTTATTCATACGGTTGGAGGTGAGAAACTGCTTAGCGATCAATCCACCCTGGACGACCTGGAAAGCCTGGTGGATCCAACGCTCTTCTTCCGGGTAAACCGTCAGTATTTAGTTCACCTGCAAAGCGTGGCCCGCGTAAAAACCACCCACAAAGGATTGAGTGTTCAGTTAAAACCTCCTTTTGCACAGGAGTTGGATCTGAGTCGCGAAAAGGCTACCGCTTTTAAGCAGTGGCTGGGCTAATTATCCGTTTATCGTATCGTACACAATTACTTTCTCCCAAAGGGGCGAGCACTCGGCAATAAATTTTTGATGCAGGGGGTGGTCCTGATAGGTTTTCTGTCCGGCCAGGTCCTTGAAGAACATCAGTTCCGAAACGGAGTAACTGTTGTCCACCACATCGCGCTGCTCGGTGGAGGCCGGCACACCCACGTGAATGTATTGGATGGTTTCAATTTTTGACAGGGACTTAACACCGGCAATCAATTTAGCCAGGTCTTCTTTTGAACCCGGGTTCTTTAGCCAGAAGAAAACATGATGTACGAGTACAGGTTTCTCTTTTTTCATGGGGTAGGCTTCCAGTGCCGGAGCCAAAGTTAAGAGGGATGCACCGGCTAAAAATTTTCTTCGGGTGGTTTTCATGGGGCGGATTTCTGTAAAAGTAATCAGTGTGAGTAAAATGCCCAATTAAAAAGCCCATTCTGCTTACGCAGAACAGGCTTGATTGATTTGTCGCCCTCCCTGTACAATTTTCGAACCTTTTTATTGAAGACCTTAGAAAGCTAGCTAATTTAGCGGCCTAGTCAAAAAAAAGGGCCCTATATGAGCCCTTCATCAGCAAAGGAATAATATCCTTCGCTGGTTATTATGATGTGATCAAGTAATTGAATTTCCAGGAATCTGCCAGCTTCTTTTATCTTTCTGGTCAGGTCAATATCCGCTTGGCTTGGCTGCAAATTGCCAGAAGGATGATTATGGCTTAGTATGATCCCTGATGCTGCCGCTTTGATCGCGGCTGCAAAAATTAGTTTTGGATCAGCTACAGTCCCGCTAATTCCTCCTGTTGATACTTCGAAAATTCCAAGAACCTTGTTTGCGCGATTTGTAAGCATTACTTTGAATTGCTCTACAAGTTCAATCTTCGTCTTATCCCAAGTTTCTTGCAATACACTGTGGGCATCCCTTGAACTGTTGATCTTGGGACGTTGCGATGGCTTGACGTTCGACTTGTAGGTGAGCTGAATTTCTGCTACCTGATACTGTCTTGTTTCTTTTGTATTTTCCATAATCGTGAGAATTAATTATGGTGCACTCGAAGGCTTTGGAAGGAATTTGCGCAAGGAGGAACGGAATAATTGGGGGTTCCTGGAAGGAGGCACGACTGGAAGGGGGAACCGTTTATGCCGGAAATTCCTTGCAAGCATATTCCGACAT
>JAEUTZ010000019.1 GCA_016787725.1 Cyclobacteriaceae bacterium
GGGGCAACTTGATTCCAATGCGCGGTGGCAACATCTTGTACATAGCGCAGGTAAATGACGTTATTGACATGTCCCAGATTGTCAATATCGGCAGCATCAACTAATATTTCGGTAGTAAAAGGTGATTTAGGTCGCATTTTAAATGAAGCCCTAATTTACCCGGATCTGTAGAATGCTCTCCTATTTGAATAACTTATTGTACCTTGCGTCTTCAATTTTTTTAACTCTGAACCTTTGACTTTTCACGAATTTAGTTTCAATCCTCGCTTATTGGATGGATTGGACGCCATGGGGTTTTCGAAGCCAACTCCAATACAAGAGCAAGCGATTCCGGTAATCCTGGCCAAAAAAGACTTGATAGCATGTGCTCAAACCGGTACCGGAAAAACCGCTGCGTACGTACTTCCCATTCTCAATAATATAGTTTCTTCTGAAAAGCGCCACCTGAATACACTCGTTCTGGCACCCACACGCGAATTGGCTCAGCAAATCGATCAGCAGGTAGAAGGCTTCTCTTATTTTCTTGGCGTGAGTTCAATCCCGATTTATGGAGGCGGTGATGGAGCTACCTGGGACCAACAAAAACGCGCTATGGAAGGCGGTGTGGATATTATTATTGCCACCCCAGGTCGCTTGATTGCCCAAATCGCCATGGGTACCATCAAGTTTGATCATCTCGAACATCTCGTTCTGGACGAAGCCGATCGGATGTTGGACATGGGATTTTACGAAGACATCATACGAATTATCAAGGAACTTCCTGCCAAGCGACAAACCTTGTTGTTCTCGGCAACCATGCCTCCAAAAATCCGGGCCCTGGCCAACCGGATTTTGAACAACCCCACGGAGATTAATATCGCTATCTCCAAACCGGCAGAAGGAATTCTGCAACAAGCCTACCTTGTTTATAATGAACAGAAGGAAAAATTGATTGATCAACTATTGAAGGATACGAAATACAACAGCGTTTTGATTTTTGCTTCCACCAAAGAAAGTGTTAAGAAACTCGATCGAAACCTGCACCGGTTGGGATTGAAGGTTAAAGCCATTCACTCCGATTTGGAGCAAGTCGAACGGGAGCATGTGTTACGTGAATTTAAAAATAAGCAACTTTCCATCTTAATCGGAACCGATGTTCTTTCTCGCGGGATTGATGTCGAGGGAATAGATCTTGTAATAAATTATGATGTGCCACCCGACCCTGAAGATTACATTCACCGGATTGGTCGGACTGCCCGAGCGGCCAGTACAGGAACTGCCATTACTTTTATTAACGATCTGGATCAACGCAAGTTTTACCGCATTGAAAGTTTGATTGGAAAGGAAGTGACTAAGCTGCCCTTGCCCGATGGCCTCGGAGAAGCACCATCCTACCATCCGGAAGTGCGCAGAGATAAACCCGCACATAAGCAATCCGCTGGGAAACGCTCACCTTGGCGCGGGAACCGAAGACCTAAACAGCGACCAAAATAGATTCCTATTTTTTAATTAGTCTGCCAATCATGTCAGCGAAGTAGGAGCCATAGTAAGGCCCCACCCAATTCATGGCACGCACCTCTTCTTTATCTACTTCATCATAGTGACTGTCTTCCGTGATGTATCCGATATAGTCGCCATTAAAACTGGTAACGATCAGGTTTTTTCCATGAGCTTCAGACAACGAGTCGAGTTTTTGGGTAATGTAAAGTTCACCGGAAAAATCGCAGGGAGTTCCGATCAGCACCACCGTACCCAACTGAAGGTAGGTTAATTCGCCTTGAAGCGGATGAAGCAGTCGAGCGAAAACCCAATTTCTGAGTTTAAGGTTGCTGGCGATTCGTAATTGTGCAGGCCCAAGTTGAATTGGAATTTGAGACGACTTGATTTCGAGCAAGTCTGGTTGAGCGACAGAGGATGAAAGACGGATCTTGTCGGCTAACACCCGTCCGGCATAAGTCGTTACTTCAAAATCGACATCGTTAATTCCAGTAAGGCGGTGACTGCCAACCATCCCGGCCATAAACAATCCGAAAGTACCGTGCTCCTCCAGGGTCTTGATTAATGCGGCAGGATAATCACCCGAGAGCAAGTTGATGTGTTTACTGATGTTGGTGGGATGCGCGCTAAAGGTGATCAGTCTTGCGGTAGCTCCGTCATGTTTATGAATTAACAGACCTCGCAGGAGCCCGTCTTTTGGAGCGTCACGAACAAGTCTGTTCTCCACGTATTCCTGCGCATCGGTTTGCCAATGCGAAAGGGTTGCTGGGCCGAGCTTGTCTTTCAATTGTTTCATTAGCGTCAGCAGGTCTGCAGAAACCTGATTAACCCAGCTTGAATCATATTGGCCGAGGATAGCTTCGCCTGCGGCACTTTCATGCCAGCCGCCAACCCCATTGTGGGTATGCGTTGCGCTTAAAAAAAGGATAGGGTCATTCAATTCCACTTTAGCTGCCTGATGTAATTTCTCTTTCAATGCGGGTGGGAAAAGTAAGAGATCAACTGAAATTAAATAGACAGCAGCAGCTCCGTTGTGGATGTGGATCACGCGTGCTTGCAATGAGTCATGTACCGCCTCAAAGCGTGGCCGAATCCGATACCCGGCCATGGGCATATTGTGATCGGGGGTAATCGAGATTTTCCCCCAGCTTGCCTGCAGGGATTGTGAGGGTGGATGATTCGTGAGTTGCAGTGTATCAAACGCCAGTCGCATGGATCGGTAAAAATCCTGATCGGCTAAGGGGGTTCGGTCAATTGGACCTACTAACGCTAGCAGGAAGCTGCCAAGACCGAGTACAATAAAAAGAATAATCTTGAGCCATCGTTTCATGATTGCTCTGCGAGATTACTTCTCAACGATCGTAAACTCTGTTCTGCGATTGAGCTGCCGGCCTGCACGGGTTTTATTCTCAGAGATGGGTTTGTCAGGCCCGTACCCAGCAACAGCAATCCTGCTTTCATCAATTCCAGCGCGTACCAGATGTCTTTTTACCGCTTCTGCTCGTCTCCGGCTCAATCCAACATTGTACGCATAGGATCCCAGATTGTCAGTGTGACCGCTGATTTCTACTTTGATGGAGGTTGCAGTTTTCATGAGCTGTTCGAGGTACAGGATGTCTTCAAACGATTTGGGCACATCGCTGTCATGTCCAAAGTAAACATTCAGCGTTCGCCTGTAGTTGACGGCAATTTTATCCAGGTAAATCGTGTCCCGAACCATGGCATGTTGCAGCGGTGCACCAAAATAATAGGTAGAGGAATAAGGGATATAGTCGTTGCTGGAAACTAATAACTTATACCGATTGGCACGAGACGGATCAATGGTCAAAGTTGTCTGATAAATACCTGGTCCCATTTCTTTCAACAGTATTTCCTGCCGATCGGATGTAATTTTTACCTGAGCCGGAATGGGACTCTTGGAGCTGCCCTCCGCTATATACACGCTTAAGTCTACCGCAGAAGACCCCGAGAAGGTGGGCGTTACCACAAGGGGTGTTGGTTTGGCCAAAGCGGGCAGTTCATCTTCCATCGAATAGACGGCATCGGCAAAATCCGGTTGTGTGTAGGCTGGCTCTTTCCAGTTTCGAATATCAATTTTATAGATGTCCTGTTCTCCAATACCTTCCTTGCGCACAGAAGAGATGTAAGCAAAATTCTCGTCTCTGGTAAAGACTATGTAGATGTCATTCTCAACCGAATTGATTGGATATCCCAGATTGACCGGCTTTTCCCAGACATCTTTCTCCACATTGTATGTAGATCGGTATAAGTCGAGATCACCCATGCCGGCATGACCGTTTGAACTAAAGTAGAGATGCTTGCCGCTGGCAGAGACAAACACTCCATCTTCATCCATGTCGGTATTTACGAGTTTGCCCAAGTTCTGCGGATTGGTCCATCGTCCTTTTGAGTCACGGGTACAAACATAAATGTCGGTACCACCATAACCGCCCGGTCGATTGCTGGTGAAGAAGAGGCGTTGACCATCGCCACTGATTGAGGCTGAGTTTTCGATGTATTCGGAATTGATTTCAAGTTCTTCCGGGTCCGTCCAGTTTCCATCCGCCTTCAGGAAGGAGGCAAGAATGTCTCCGCCATTGGAGTCGTGGTACAATAACATTTCTTTGCCATCAGGCGAAAGATTGACACTGGCATTGTGGTAATTATTGTTTAATGGAGCTGCGAAATTGCGTGCGAGAGTCCAACTGCCGTTCACTTTTTTGCTATAAAATATCTCTTCGTAATACTCATTATCACTGGCAATCCGGGCATTCGAGTTTTCTTCAGGTCTACGCGTAGTAAATACCAACAGGGTTTCATCCGCATTGATGGTGGGTGCATAGTCGGGCCATTCGGAATTCACCAACTCATCCAAATGGGTGATGGTTACATCCACAGGTTGGGCCACCATGATTTTGGCATTGTGGCATTCGAATATCTTACGGTTCACCTCGTTGATCCTTTTTGACTTTTCATAGTCCAGCGAGCGGGCTAACAAACGGTTATAGCGGGTGTACAGGAGGATGGCACTATCAAATTTCTCGGAGTAGTGATAAGCCTGGCCGAGGTAGTAAAGAATATCTGGGTCAATTTTAGGATCTAACCGGTACGCATTTTTGAAATAATCCAAGGATTGCTCTTTGCGGATTGTCAGCATGATGGATCGCCCGGTCATAAACTGTGCTTTGGCACTTTTTGGATTGGCTTTGACAGCCATCATGAACATTTCGGTGGCTTGTTTCCGATGAGAGTAATCGAACACTTCCATTCCCATTTTGTAGTATTCTTCAGACAATGCGATGGAATCTTGTTGCGAGTACCCTTGAAAAGGGAAGCTATGCAGGATTAGGAAAATTCCTAATCGTTTCAAGAATAAAGCCATAAGAAAAGCGATCGTTTAAGAGGTAAATTTATCGCTTTTTCCTGGATTCCTCCTAGTATGGAATTGCTAAGCGCTATGGCGAAACCGACCGGCTTCCCAGGCATTCATCTTGCGAATCAGAGCTTCTTCGCGTTCAGTAAGCTTCGAGGTCTTATTCTCGGGCCGTTGGTTCATGGAGTTGAAAAACTGGAGCCGGTATTTGAATACAGTCTTACTGCCAATAGCCTTCTTAAAGTCACGAAGCGGAGATTTTTCATCGACCCAAAAAAGGAGTAAATCAGCATCTCCATCCGTACTTCCGGGAAGAAACGACATCTTTGAATCCTCCAGACTACTGAGAACAGCGTCTTTAAAACCTGGTTTTCCTGTAATATATAATGTTGTCCAAGACATAACTCTAACTTTAGGCCCGTAGGGAACCCATTCATTATTCTGTCAGGTTAAAGATTATCAGAACAAAAAAGCGGGATCGCCCGAGTTTAAAAAATATTACTTTTTTGACTGCGATCGACTTTGCTACGGACTGCCTTCATAACGTTTGCAGAGGGAATAAGTTTCATCCTTTTCCATTCTTAAGAAGACCTGGCAAGCAGGACCTTCCTTAATTTACCCATACCAGGAAAGAGACCATTACCAATTGATCGTCCAGATATTGAATGATTGGCTCTTCAGGATCGAATTGGTTTCCATACTTTTTGCGGATCGCACTCAGTTCTTCTTCTGTTACCCACTCGGTAGAAATGAGCTTGTGCGTAGGGTCTACTTTTTTCTTTAAGGATACAAGAATGCGCTTCATGGGTGCCTCATTTTTATTCAATCAAGACTACCAATTAAGAAGGGAATGCCAAATGACATATATCAGCTTTGCATGGTTTATTTCCATTTTCGAGTCAATTTCAAGTATTTTCAAATACCTATTTGACCAAACACCATTCTTGTCGTATCATGTTTAGATGTTTCAGTCGGATGGAAGGAATACCTGGGAAATAATCCAGCAGGCAACAGGGGGCGATACCCGCGCATTCCGAATGCTGGTGGTAACTCATCAAACCTTTGCTTTCCGGGTTGCGTTTCGCATGATTGCGGATGAGCAAGATGCTGAAGATATTGTTCAGGAGGTATTCATTAAGCTTTGGAGCAACCTGAAAAAGTACCGACCTGAAAATCGCTTTACTACCTGGCTTTACAGGATGGTAGTAAACCAATGTCTTGATTTTATGAAGTCGCGAAAGGTACAGCAGCGAAGCAGAAATAAGAATCTGGATGAAATGATTAATCATCCAACGACTATTTCTCCGGACGAAGAACTTCAGAATAGAGAATTAATGAAAATTGTTCATCAGGCGGCCGCGTCTTTACCTCCGCAGCAACATGCGGTGTTCGTCCTTCGCGATTTAGAGGCACTTTCGGTGGACGAAGTTTGCGAGATCCTTTCCATGTCGTCAGGTGCCGTGAAGAGCAATTTATATCATGCTCGGAAGACACTCAGTGAACGATTAAAGTCAGTTTATCAAATTCCAGACAACAAATCCTATGAAGTGTAAGGAAGCCGAACAGTTGATTTATTTGTATTCCGAATTGGACATGGACGAAAAACGCCTTTTGGATGCGCATGTAGCTTCATGTCAGCAATGTGGATTAATTGCAACCAGCTTTGGCTTGTTCGGAGAGATGTTGATGAAAGCCCGAACGCATGAGCCTGCACCCGCTAACGCAGCCCAACTCACCAGTCGAATTATGGAGCAGGTGCATTCCGGATCCTACACTTCACGTAAAAATCATGGGTTGATGTTGCCAGCATATTGGTTCCGGGTTGCGATTACCATTACCTCATTGATCCTGGCGATCGCCTTTGGTATTGAGTCTTCCGTAGACGCATATAAAGTAAGCCAGCAACAATGGGAGGTAAGTGCACCAGCCACCCAGGCTCACCCCAGTCAATATTGGCAAGCAAGAACGCAAAGAAATAAACCGGCATCACTTTATCAACAATACCGGAAAGGGAATGCAATCCGAAGTAATGAAACTAAAACGATATACACCGATGAACAGATTTAAAATAATGATGGCAGGCTTGAGCATGGCAGTCTCTATAACTTCCTGCGATCATCCTGTGTCCATGGAAACCACCGTACATCCGGATGGAGCATTGGATAAGACCATTACAATTTTTGCGGATAGTGTTGCTATCGAGACAAACTTTCTGGGTGTCAGTTCCAGGACGGGATGGCAAACGGAGCTCTTTAAAGGCGATTCAACGAATGATGATCGGGATAAACTATACATCCGCTTTCAGAAACACTTCAACTCCAGCGAGGAAGCAAATCAGGAACTGGCTGCTCAATCTGACACCTTGTTTCACGTGACCAGTCATTTCGAGAGGAAGTTTCGCTGGTTTTATACGTATTGGTACTATTCAGATACCTACCAGGCCATCAATCGCATGACATTGCCAATCGGGGATTATTTTTCACCGGAAGATTTTGCCTTCATCAATCGACTTCCTCCGGAAGGAAAACCCATTTCAAAAGCAGATAGTCTCTACCTCAACCAGTTGCATGAAAAGATTTTTGATGTGTACGGGTCCCGCGCATTGTTTGACAATCTCTATGAGAAGCTGGTAGCCCAATTGAAGGAGCAAAACCACAGGCGTTGGATTGATTCACTGGCCAGTTATAAGGAGGAATTGTATGGGCGTTTTATTGATGAAGGGGATAAGGGCGACAGCATTATTTTTTCAAAACTTGTCTACACGCCTGGGTTTCCATTAACGAAAGGGGAATTATCTGAATTGGAAGAAGAAACAGATCGCCTCGTTAGCTTTTTCTCAACCGCAGCCAACGGCAAGTATTTCCATCAAATAAACATGCCTGGCACGGTAGTCAACTCCAATGCTGATTCGCTGATGCAAAGCAGTTTGTTTTGGCGGCCCAACACCACCCGATTTCTATTAAAGGATTACACGATGTTTGCCGAATCCCGAAAACTCAATGGGTGGACAGTTATTATTTCAGGGATACTCGTTGCAGTGGCTGTGGGTATAAATTTCTACCGAAAGACCCGGTAGATTTTCTCGAAACTGGTATAAATTCCCAGTTTTGGAGGGGTTGGGTACTAGAAAGGCGAAATTTGACCCGAATTGGGAGGTAATTTGGAGCGGCATGATTATCTCTTTATTGTGGTATCATGAAGGACAAGCTCGTTGTTGCTGTATTTGAAAACGATGGTTTGAACCGTTTTATCTACCAACGCATGTTTAATCTGCAACAGGATCACATCACGTATTTTATTTTTGATAACCCGGAAGATGGCATAGTAAGCGCACAAGAAATAACCCTGAATGTTGCCTTTATTGATTTGCATTTTCGAGGGGATCCTTTTAGTGGTTTGGAAGTAGCCAGCAAATTGAAAGCCATATCCAGTACTATTGTTTTGATAGCCATGACCACGTTAGTTCAAGAGGGGGATTGGGACCGTGCAAAGCAAGTTGGATTTAAGAAGTTATTGGAAAAGCCAATTCCATTCTATGACCTGCAGAAATTGTTCAGCAACCTGGATAATGACACATAAGGGTGTGCGAAATCAATGTAACCTTTCAATATGGTTATTCAAAGTAGGTTGGGTCCATCGATTTTTCTACCTTCCGTAATCCAAGAATCTACCTGATGTATAAGCTGAATGTTAGCAGGAATGAAAAAGTGCACCTCCGGTAAACGTGCATATGGAAGTGAATCCCTGGCGCTAGAAGCATTGATTGAAGCACACATCCAATTTAACTATCGCACAGGGAGTGGTCCTGTGTCTGTTTATCTGTGTGATGAATGCGGTCAGTATCATCTTACTTCAAAAGGGTTAATGAATGAACGGTTAGCCGCGGCCTTAACAGATGGAAGCATCGCGCGTCAGCGGGCGGCAGTACATTGGCAGGAACGATTTAAGAAACTATGATTGTGAATGAAGCTATTTAAAATGGATTTCTGTTGAATTGCTGAAGGCATTGTAGATAATCTCCCCGTAGTCTTCTTCAAACAGAAATGGGTTTTATTCAAAAGAACTCCAATGCATGCTAACCGGCTACTCCTAATGGCGAGAAGTAAATCAGCACGATGAGAATAAAAACAAGAACGAAGGCCGACAAAATCACATCGGTGGTATTCCAACTACTGCGCGATTTGGCCTGGTCTTCTGGCAGGGTAGTGGCAAAGGTTAATCCGTTCAGTTGTTCTTCATTGGGTTTACCCGTTGCCAGGCTCACCCCGATCAGAACCAAAATGCAGAATATAAACAGGGCAATGCAGAAATAGAGAAAATTAAGCGTGGCGAAATCATACCAGAACCCTGTTAAGGAGCCTTTATTCAATTCCAGGAAGATTCGTAACGCTCCCAATAAGAAACCACCTACCAATGCAGTTAAGGCCCCATAAGAATTGATCCGCTTTGAAAACAATCCCAATAAAAAGACAGCAGCAATGGGAGGAGCAAGGTAAGACTGTACACTTTGCAGGTATTGATAAAGCACACCGGAAATGCCACTCATCACCGGAATCCACAAGATACCCAACACCACAACGATGGTGGTAGCCATGCGGCCAACCTGTACCAACTTTTTATCGTTGGCTTCCGGTTGAAGTTTGCGATAAATGTCCATCGTGAAAAGAGTGGAGCAGGAGTTGAAAACGGACGCCAGCGAACTCATCAATGCCGCCAATAGTCCACCAGCGATAAGTCCTTTCAGGCCACTCGGTAACAGTGTTTTTACCAATTGAGGAAAAGCCTGATCGGCTTCGGTTAAAACTAATTTGCCGGATGCCGCCATGGCGGTGGCAATAAGCCCGGGGATCATAAAGATAAAGAAGGGAAACAATTTTAAATAGGCAGCAAAGATGGTTCCTCTGCGCGCTTCTTGCTCATTTCGGGCAGCAAGACATCGTTGAACGATATACTGATCCGTGCACCAATACCAGATTCCAACAATCGGTGAAGCAAACAAAATTCCGGCCCACGGAAACTCTGGATCACTGAGCGGTCGGAACATATTCAGTTGTTCTTTTGGGGTGGCGGCCAACAAGGCATCCCAACCGCCTAATTCAGATAAGCCCAGGATGGTGAGAATGACAGAACCCAGCAGAAGCACGATTGCTTGCATAGCTTCGGTGTAGGCTACGGCTCGCATGCCACCGATTACGGTATAAATGCCTGTTAGAATAACGAGTACAAGGGCACTTGTCCAGAAATCAAATCCCATAAACGTAGCAATCACCACTGCCCCGGCATAAACGGTTACCGATACCTTGGTGAGAATATAACTGAGCAGTGAGATCACCGACAAAAACCAACGCGCATTGGCGTTGTATCGCTTCTCCAAAAACTCCGGCATGGTGAACACTTTACTACGCATATAGAAAGGCACAAACACCCAACCTAACAGCAGCACGATCCAGGAATGCAATTCATAATGCCCGAAGACTAACCCCGATTTGGCGGCTGTGCCCGACAACCCTACTACATGCTCCGATCCAACATTCGAAGCGAGGATGGACGTGCCGACTATGAACCAGCCGATGTTGCGATCGGCCAGAAAGTAATCCCGGGCGGAGTTCTTCTGTTTTCGCATCGACCAATACGCAATGCCGGCAATCACCAGAAAGTAGAGGGCAATAACAATCCAATCAATGGGTTGGAAGAGTTCCATAGTCAATGATTAATTCGCTGATCAAGATAGGTAAATGCCTTTTTATTGTATGACTTTTTTACAATCTTCCTGAAAAAAGGGAGGACAATTTTGATGACAACACTTGATAAACTTCTGGGCATCGATTATCCCATCATCGTGGCTCCCATGTTTCTGATCTCCAATACAAAAATGGTGAAAGCGGCTTTGGCGAACGGTGTGACAGCCGCCTTTCCGGCATTGAACTACCGAACCGACCAGGAGCTACGGGCAGCCATTGCCAACATCCGGGCAGCCTCCGATAAGCCGTTTGGTGTAAACCTGATCGTGAATAAATCAAACCCAAAATACAAGGGGCAATTGCAGACGTTGTTGGAATTGAAAGTGGACTTCATCATAACATCGTTGGGCAGCCCCCAAGAGGTAATTGAAAAATGCAAGCCCTTGGGTATGAAAGTATTTTGTGATGTGGTTGACCTGTCCTATGCCAAAAAAGTAGAAGCCCTGGGTGCCGATGCGTTAATTGCCGTTAACAACCGGGCCGGAGGCCATGCCGGAAAAATGTCACCGAAGGAGTTGATTACTTTATTAAAGGAACAGTGCACGATCCCGGTTATTTCTGCCGGAGGGATAGCTCACGGTAGGGATATTAAAGAGGTTTTGAGTTGGGGTGCTGCTGGAGTTTCTGTTGGTACGATCTTTATTGCATGTGAAGAAGCAGATATTTCACCGGAATATAAGCAGGCCATGGTCGATTATGGCGAGAAGGATATTGTGATGACTACAAAGCTTTCAGGATCTGCACTCACGGTTATCAACACCCCCTATGTACAACAACTGGGTACCAAGGCAAATTGGTTGGAGCGTTTGTTGAACAACAATAAAACTTTAAAAAAGTACGTGAAGATGATCATCGCTTACCGGGGTATGAAGCAGGTGGAGAAAGCAGCCTTTGGTGCCACCTATAAAACAGTGTGGTGTGCCGGGCCGGCCATTGAACACGTACACAGCATCCGCCCGATGGGTGAGATTGTTCAAACCCTGACAAAGGAGTTCATGGAATCCAGTTGAGTGACCAAGTTTGAACTTTAAATGTTGAATTTTGAATTCGCTTATGAACGATAAGAGTCATTGGAATAAAATCGCCCCCACCTACAACGATGAAATTTTTGATGTCTACGCCAATGACCGCAACAAACGCCTCCCGTATTATATCAAGAAGTATAGCGACCAAACTAAAACGGTTTTAGATGTTGGGTGTGGCAATGGAAAGTCGTTTCAACATCTGGCACCACAATTCAGACAAGTTATCGGAATCGATATTTCACAAGGGTTGCTGAGTCAAGCCCGGGCCCGGGGTTTCTCCAATGTAACCTTGAAGCAGGCCGATGTAACGCGCAAGCAACTCCGGTTGCCAACCGTAGATGTTGCTTTTTGCTGCAATGTGATCATGTTTGCCGATCTTCGTAAGAACCACCAGTCCTTTCAAAATGTAAATCGCGCGTTGAAAAAAGGTGGAACGGCATTATTTGTACTACCCTCACTTGATTCAGCATTGTTTTCTTCCTGGCGATTAATTGAATTGTACCGGAGGGAAGGAGTGAGGCCTGCAGAAATTCCAGCCCATGAATTTCATTATTTCAAAGGGACAAAGCGCGACCTCATTCAGGGAATCGTGTACATTGACGGAGTACCCACCAAACACTATTCAGGATCCGAATTGCGGGTGATCTTGCCGGAAGCAGGGTTTACAATTACGACCCTAACCCGCATTGAATACGAGTGGGATACGGAGTTAGCCTCTGCACCGGGCTGGTTGAAGGCTCCCTATCCGTGGGATTGGTTAGTGGTATGTACGAAAAACTGATCTCTACTTTTTGTATTTCTCAAACCAGGTCATGATTCTGGGCGATACATCCATCAGAAACTTGGGCTCCTGCGGCCCATGAGGCGTGCGGGGATAGGCGATCATTTCCGTATCCACACCTTTGCGCTTCAGAGCCGTATAAAACTCTTGACCTTGGGCGAATGGAACGCGAAGATCATTTGTACCATGGATGACTTGCGTTGGGGTTTTCACATTTTTGATCTGATAAATGGCAGAATGCTTTTCATATTCTTCATATTCTTCCCAAAATTCCTTTCCCCCGGCATGCGCCACCAGGTAATCGGGTATGTCGGTGGTGGTTACCATGCTGATCAGGTTGGGTAATCCGGCACCCATGCTGGCCGCATTAAACCGGTCTGTTTGGGTCACTACCCAACTCGTCATGTAGCCACCATAGCTCCAGCCCATCACAAATTGATTGTTACTGTCGGCCAGGCCCAATGCCAGTACATGATCTACACCCGTCACTAAATCCTGATAGTCGCCACCACCCCAATCACGGATGTTTGCATATCGGAAATCCTTTCCGTAGCCAGAACTGCCTCGCGGGTTGGGTCGCAACACAAAGTATCCCTTTTGAGCAAAGTATTGAGCCATGTAAATCGAGGGCGCCCCCGTATAGGTTTGTGAGAAAACTCCGGCTGGTCCGCCATGAATCTGTAAAACGATCGGATATTTTTTTCCCTTTTCAAAACCAACCGGATAAGTAAGCAACCCTTCAATGGTCATCCCATCTTTTGATTTCCACGAGATCAACTCCGTTTTTCCCAATGCAGGAGGATTAAAATTAGCATTCGTACTACTTAACTTCTTAGCACCTTCGCCTCTTAGGCCAGCCGTATATACTTCTTTTGGTGTACTCGAATCTTCAAAGGTGTAACTGATCCGGTTTCCGGACTTGCTCACTGAGAATGAACTACTGGTACCATTTAGAGAAGTCAGGATGGGAAGTTTTGAATCCGAGTAGGCCATATAATCGCCTTTAGGAATTTTTACATTATTGCTGGAAGGCAGGGCAAACAGCGATTGTGAGGTCTTGTAATTTTCTGAAATGAACAGATGGGTTCCATCCTGAGCCCAGGCAACAATGTTTGCATTGCGATCCGGGGTTTTTTGTAACTCAATCAAATCTCCCCCCGAGGATGCAACTTTATATACATCGCTGAGACCCACACGTTCCGGACGCCCTCCAGTGGACTGAAAGGCAATCCATTTTCCATCGGGTGAATAATGGGGACTGACATCAACACCTGGTCTTTTTACCAGGGTGGTAACCTTGCCACTATCGGACGGGATGGTAGAAATGTCTGATTCGATCCCCGCTTCGTTGATCGTGGGGTTGGGTGAATAGGAGAAAGCAATAGTCGACCCATCGGGCGACCAGTCAAACCCATTAACATGATACATACCTCCGGTTAGTTGTTTTGTTTTGCGTTTTCCGCTGGCATCCGGTACCAGGGAGGTAGTATAAAGATGGTTGTACTTATAATTTTTGTCCACCAGAATCACATCCGTTTTTTCCTTTTTCATCTTCTCTTCTTCCTTGGTGTCCGGATCTTTCATCAGGTAGGCAATGCGGGTTCCATCCGGTGACCACTTGAAAGACGCCACGCCTGTTTTCGCATCCGTAATTTGTTCAGCTTCACCGCCCATCAATCGTACTACAAAGACTTGATTTTTATTGTCCACCCGGTTCGAAAGAAAGGCAATTTGTTTTCCATCCGGTGAAAACTGCGGAGCGGTGGAAGACTTTTCGCCACGGGTATACTGTACATCAAAACTTCCGTCCGAAGCGGCAACCCAGATTTGACTGTTATACTCCGATTTTTCGCCTTGCATCATCGGCACGGTTACTACGTAGGCAATGTGTTTTCCATCCGGAGAAATGTTCGTTCCGGTGATGTTCTTGTACTCCATGATCTTTTCGGCAGTCCACACATTTTGAGCAACCAATACCGGTGCAAATACTATGAGCAGTGTGAGGATCGTGAGTTTTTTCATAATGCGGATTTTTCAAATTGAAATAGAACATATTTAAGGAGGGTAAGGAACAAATAGTTACAAGCGATTCAAAATTGGTGTCGGGTGGTCGGTACGATGGGCGAACTCACGAACCATTCGTGATGGAAGCCACACGGGGTTCGTTTATTTTTGGTTAGATTCGCAACCGAATTCAAAATTACAACCTATGAAAATCTTCGCACGCATGCTTCCCCTTCTGGTGGTTATCACCATGCTGGGTATGCAATCCTGTAAAACAGAACAACCTACCGATTTGACGAAAGAGAGTCTGATCCCTAAACCAGTATCGGTAACGGCTACCGGAGAATCATTTTCATTAAAGGGTGCGAATATTCTTGTAGGCGAGGCATTAAAAGATATTCTGGGAAACTACCTGGCTGCTGAACTAAGTACCGCTACAGGTTTAAATCCTGCGGTGATTACAACACCGGAAACTGAGCCATCCGGAACCATCAATTTGGTTGTTGAGGAAGGTGATGCCTCGCTTGGAACGGAGGGTTATGAATTAACCATTACAACGGAGGGTATCACCATTAGCGCCAACCAACCGGCCGGGGCATTCTATGGTATACAAACCTTATTGCAACTGATTCCTTTGAAAGCCGATGAATCCGGAGATTATAAAATCGCCACCGGTACCATCCGCGATTATCCTACCTGGAGCTGGCGCGGTTCCATGTTGGATGTAGCACGCCATTTCTTCAGTGTTGAAGATGTGAAACGGTATATTGATTTGATCAGCCGGTATAAAATGAACATCATGCACCTGCACCTGACGGACGATCAGGGCTGGCGGATCGAAATCAAGTCCTGGCCCAACCTCGCCCTTCATGGAGGAGCCACCCAGGTGGGTGGTGGCAAGGGCGGGTATTATACACAAGAACAATACAAAGAGTTGGTTGCCTATGCCGGTGCCCGGTTTATCACCATCATCCCCGAAATTGACTTACCCAGTCATATCAATGCAGCGCTGGCATCGTATGGTGAACTGAATAGCCCGGATACAAAATTTCCTAAAGAGGGAAATTATGTTGGTCCTCTTGAAACAAAAGGTATTGGCGAAGGAAAAGACAAACCCACGGATTTGTATGCGGGTAGGGAGGTTGGCTGGAGCACACTCAGTTTTTCGAAGCCGACCACTATGAAATTTGTGAGCGATGTAATTCGGGAACTGGCAGAAATTACACCCGGTCCTTACTTCCATGTGGGTGGTGACGAAGCCCATGTAACCAAAAAGGAAGATTACATCGAATTCATCAATCAATTTAACGGGATTGTAAAGGCCAATGGAATGAAAATGATCGGTTGGGAGGAAATCGCCCAGGCGAACATCGATAGCAATGCAATTGCCCAACATTGGGCTTCGGAGGATCATGCAAAAGAGGCTGCAGCCAAAGGTGCTAAAATAATCATGTCGCCTTCCAAACGGGTGTACCTCGATATGAAGTACGATTCGCTGAGTCGCATTGGCTACAACTGGGCGGCTTACATAGAAGTGGACGATGCCTACAACTGGGATCCTGCCACCCGTGTACCCGGCATCAACAAAGATCAAATTCTGGGTGTGGAAGCACCCCTGTGGGGCGAAACCCTCCAGAACATGACCGACATTGAATATCTATTATTTCCCCGGCTCCCTGGTATTGCTGAAATTGGCTGGACACCTGCGGCGGATCGCAGTTGGGACGAATATAAAGTCAGACTGGGGCATCATGGACCAAGGATGAAAGCATTGGGCATCGACTTTTACCCTTCCGCCAAGGTGCCCTGGGTTGAATAGAATTTAAGTGTATTCAAGAATCGACTTGCCTTAAACTGGAATCTGTTTTTTCAACCATCCAGGTTTGATTGCTAAATACTCAATCTTTGTTCGGATATTTGTCTTGCAATATTAATTCTATGAAAGTGGCGGTGGTTGTTCGTTTTTTCCTTCTTGTGCTTATTTCCATTGCACAGGTTGGCTGTTCGGTTCAAACCAAGGAGACTTATGATCAGCAGGCCGATTTTTCCAGCTACAAAACTTTCTGTTGGATGAGTGGCTGTGAGTTTAAGTTCAATGGCCCGGAATATTTTAATGACAGTTTGTTGCGTGAAAACCTAAAAGAGTCGATCATCAAAGAGTTGGAAGCAAAAGGGTTAACCCAGGATATGAACAACCCTGATTTGTTGGTGGGCTTTACCATAACAGTAAAAGATGAACAAGCCATTGTTTATCACCGTGCAGAAGATACCCCTGTTTACATCAAGCCTCTGGAAACGGAGAAGGAAGTTATCAATTACCTGAAAGGTTCGCTGATCATCGGGATGGCCGATGCAAAAAACAGCAAGATGGTTTGGCAATCACAAGCCATTAGCTACATGGAATTAAATCCGGAATTCACAGAAAGGAATATCCGCAAGGGAATCAAATACGTACTGCGCAATTACCCCCCGAAAGCCAATTAGTCTTACCCTTACTTTTGTATGAATCTAGAATTGAACGGTCCGGATAAATCGGCCATTTTTAATGAAGTACAATCGTACTTGAACAACCAGTCGCTGCGCGTGGTCGCGAGCGACTTTAATCGCCCCTGGGGTGGCTTTTTTGTGATCGATGAAAGTCAGGCCAGGGAGTTTGGTACCCTTTTTTTTCCGGGTATTGAAATAAATACGTTGTCCATCGGTGGCAAGTTGAGTCCTAAGATTTTGATGGTGCAGCCCAACAAGCGGTTATCCTGGCAATATCATCACAGACGAGCCGAAATCTGGCGCCTGGTGGGTGGCACGGCCGGAGTGGTAACCAGTGAAACCGATCAGGAAGGAAATGTGCACACCTTGGCGATGGGCGAAATTGTTCGCTTACGGCAAGGTCAGCGCCATCGGTTGGTTGGACTCACCGGGTGGGGAATGGTGGCAGAAATCTGGCAACACACTGATGCCAACCAACCATCGGATGAAAACGATATCGTGCGGCTACAAGACGATTTTGGACGGTAGGTATTTTGTCTGCCTTTCGATTCATCGCTTAATTCTTTACATCATTAAGCAAACCTGACTTGGAGGGATTCGTTCGGTAAACCATAACTTATATTTCATGAAAAATGTACTGCGCCTGGAGGAAGCCTTCATGCTGGGCCTCGCCATCTACTTGAATTCGTATCTTCCCTTTGCCGGTTGGGTGTTCTGGGCCGTGTTCCTCTTACCCGATTTGGGCATGCTGGGCTACCTGGTAAATACCCGTGTGGGGGCAGTAACCTATAATCTGTTTCATCACAAAGGCATCGCCATAGCCGTTTACCTGGCCGGATATTTTCTAGTCATCCATGAAATTACCCTGGCCGGAGTTGTGTTATTCGGCCACAGTTCGTTCGACCGGATTTTTGGGTACGGATTAAAATACCCGGATCACTTTAAGAATACACACTTAGGATGGTTGGGAAAGTGACCTTACGTTTCCGGTTACCCACATCTGACAGTAGATAACCAGGAACTGGATCTACTTCTTAACTTCCTTCGCCCACATGTCCCGCAAAGTGACGGTACGGTTAAACACAAGCTTGGCAGGAGTGGAGTCCGGGTCGAGACAGAAATACCCCATCCGCAAGAATTGGAAGTGATCGCCTGATTTTGAATTTAGAATTTCTGGTTCGGCATAGACAATGGAAACCTGCAAGGAGTTTGGGTTTATATGATTGCGGAAATCATCTTCCAACGCTCCCATGTCTTCAACGTTAAACAGTCGATCATATAACCGTACTTCAATTGGAACCGCTTTTTCAGCAAGCACCCAATGGATAACACCCTTTACCTGGATGCCTGAGGTATCCGATCCGCTCCGGCTCTCTGGGAGATACGTACAACGGAGTTCTGTCACCCTGCCCTGGGCATCTTTCAGAAACTCGTCACATTTAATGATATAACCACTCTTTAACCGCACCATCTGGCCGGGTGCCAACCGAAAATATTTTTTAGGTGGTACCTCCATGAAATCCTCGCGTTCTATAAATAACTCCCGGCCAAACGGCATTTCGCGAACACTGCCGGTAGCATTTTCAGGATAGTTCTCACTTTTCATCAGTTCTGTCTTTCCCTCCGGATAGTTGGTGATCACTACCTTCAACGGATCAAAGACCACCATTCTGCGGGCTGAAACTTTGTTCAAATGTTCGCGAACACAGAATTCTAGCAAGCTGATATCGATCAGGTTATCGCGTTTAGCAATACCGATGCGATCACAAAAATCACGGATGGCCTCCGGAGTGTAGCCACGCCTGCGAACACCGCTGAGCGTAGGCATCCGCGGGTCGTCCCAGCCGTTCACAAACTTTTCATTCACCAGTTGCAGCAGCTTGCGTTTGCTCATCATGGTATAGGTCATATTCAGACGTGCAAACTCATATTGTTTGGATGGATAGATCTCCAGCTTTTCAATAAACCAATCGTAAAGTTCACGGTGCGGAACAAACTCAAGAGTGCAAATGCTGTGGGTGATCTTTTCAATCGAGTCACTCTGTCCGTGTGCAAAATCATACATCGGATAAACGCACCAGGCATCGCCTGTACGGTGGTGGTGAGCATGTTTGATCCGATACAACACCGGATCGCGCATGAGCATATTCGTATGAGCCATGTCAATTTTGGCCCGCACTACTTTCGATCCGTCCGGATAGACACCCGCTTTCATGTCTGCAAAAAGCTTCAGGTTTTCGTGAATGGTTCGCTGGCGGTACGGACTGTTTGTTCCAGGTTGTGTGGGCGTACCCTTCTGTGCTGCCATTTCATCACTCGTACTGTCATCCACGTAAGCTAATCCTTTAGAAATCAGCTTAACGGCAAACTCATATAATTGCGGAAAGTAATCGGACGCGTATAATTCTTCGGACCACTCAAAACCAAGCCATTTAACATCCCCTTTTATGCTCTCAACATATTCGGTTTCTTCCGTTACCGGATTGGTGTCATCAAAGCGCAGGTTGGTTTTACCGCCATACTTGTTGGCTAATCCGAAATTAAGACAGATACTCTTGGCATGACCCAAATGCAGATACCCATTCGGTTCAGGTGGGAAACGGGTTGCAATGGTGGTGTATTTTCCAGATTTTAAATCCCTCTCAATGATTTCTTCCAGGAAGTTCAGACTCTTTTCTTCGGCCATATCGCTTAAAAACCGTAAAGGTATAAGACCCTGTGTATTTTGAGAAGCTTGCCCAAGGTTTTATCTTTCTCATACCAGCCAAACTTTTTACTTCAAGATCCGGTTACTACTTACAACTTCCTGTTATGACAACCCTCCACATTAAAAACATGGTTTGCAACCGATGTGTCATGGCCGTGGGGCAGGAGTTCGAAAAACTTGGGTTACATCCTGAGACAATCGTTCTCGGTGAAGTCAGACTTCATCAACACCCAACGCCTGAACAGCTTGATCAATTGGATCAATCCTTAAATGCCCTTGGTTTTGAGCGCATTGACGATCGCAAGGCACGTTTGATAGAAGGCATCAAGAATAAAGTAATCCAACTCATTCATCACACCAACCGGTTGGATCGAAAACACACTTGGTCGGTGATCTTGTCCGAAGCCATGCATTACGAATACAACTACCTCAGTAATTTATTCTCTTCCGTAGAAGGCATTACCCTCGAGCAATACATTATCCGGCAGAAGGTGGAACGGGCCAAAGAGCTTTTGTTTTATGATGAGCTTACCTTGAGTGAAATTGCCGATCGTCTGGGGTACAGCAGTGTGGCTCACCTGTCCGCACAATTCAAGAAAGTTACCGGTCTTACTCCCTCCGAATTGAAGAATTCGCGCACCATTGAACAAAGTCGCAAACCTCTGGATACCCTTTGAGCCAGCGAAATTATATAAAGGAATCCAGTGAATTTGTAACGACTTCCGCCCGGTTCATCCGTTAATTGCATGAGCATTGTTTGAAAACCAAATCAAGCAATTCCTCGGAACCATGAAAAAAATGACGTTCCCCGTACTGGAAATGACGTGTGCTGCCTGTGCCGTTAGTGTCGAGTCGATGTTACAGGCAACAGCAGGAGTAACGCAGGCCGCTGTCAACTATGCCAATCAATCCGCACAGGTCGAGTTTGACCCGCAGGTTACCAATCCACAGGAGCTCCGGAAATCCGTTCAGTCCATTGGGTATGATTTGGTGATCGACACCGAAGATCCCCAGGCCATTCAGGAGGCTGCGCAGCGGAAGCAAGTAGAAGTGATTCAAAGACGGACGATCGGATCGGCCATTTTATCGGTTCCCATCGTGATATTGGGAATGTTCTATATGGACTTACCTTATGGGAACTACATCGCCATGGCCTTAGCCGTGCCCGTGGTGTTTTACTTTGGCGGTGGCTTTTTTGTTCATGCCTGGAAGCAGGCCCGTTTCGGAAAGGCCAACATGGATACGCTGGTTGCCCTTTCCACCGGAATCGCTTTTCTGTTTAGTGTCTTTAACACTCTCTTTCCAGAATACTGGCATAACCGGGGTTTGCACGCGCACGTTTATTACGAGGCGGCTGCTGTGGTGATTACTTTCATTTCATTAGGCAAATTGTTGGAAGAAAGGGCTAAGTCAAGCACTTCCTCGGCCATCAAAAAACTGATGGGTCTGCAACCCAAAACTGTGCGGGTGATCAGAGCGGGTGTTGAAAAAGAGCTACCGATTGCAACGGTGACAGTTGGAGACATCATTGTGGTGCGGCCCGGAGAAAAGATTCCCGTAGATGGCCAGGTTGTGTCCGGAACTTCCTTTGTGGATGAAAGTATGATCAGCGGAGAACCATTGCCGGTTGAAAAAAGAAAAGGCGACAAGGTCTTTGCCGGGACCATCAATCAAAAAGGAGGTTTTGAATTTGAAGCCCAAAAAGTAGGCGCGGATACCATGCTTGCACAAATCATCCGCATGGTACAGCAAGCGCAGGGAAGCAAAGCCCCTGTACAAAAATTGGTGGATAAGATTGCAGGCATCTTTGTTCCCATTGTTATTGGTATTTCCATTCTCACCTTTGGGCTGTGGATGTTGCTGGGTGGTGAGCAGGCGTTTACGCATGCCTTGCTGGCTTCCATCACGGTGCTTGTAATTGCTTGTCCCTGTGCGTTAGGGTTGGCCACTCCAACAGCTATCATGGTGGGCGTTGGGAAAGGGGCTGATAATAATATTCTTATTAAAGATGCCGAGAGTTTGGAGCTTGCAAACAAAGTCAACGCCATCATCCTCGATAAGACCGGAACGATCACCGAAGGAAGACCTCAGGTAACTAACATTGCCTGGCTCGAAGGGCTTGAAAATATTGACTATTACAAGCAGGTTTTATTTGCCATCGAAAATAAATCAGAACATCCGCTGGCCGAAGCTGTAGCTACGTCTTTAAAGGAGACTTCGAACCTGGTCGTTCAAGAGTTCACCAGCATCACCGGTAAAGGGGTGTCGGCCAGGGTAAGGGCTGAACAGTATTATGTAGGTAATCGTCTACTGATGGAAGAAAAGGGTGTTATGGGTTGCGCGGATTTAGACACCCTGGCAGAGACCTTGTCGGCTCAAGCCAGCACGGTTATTTGGTTTTCCGAGTCAAGAAAAGTTCTGGCAGCTATTTCAATTACGGATAAAATCAAAGCTTCTTCCCGATCAGCCATTGAAACCTTGCAAAAAATGGACATTGAAGTTTACATGTTAACAGGGGATAACAGAGAGACCGCTGTTGCTGTGGCTAAGCAAGTTGGTGTGAACCACTTCAAGGCCCAGGTACTTCCGGCCGACAAGGCAGAATTTGTAAAACAACTGCAGGCAGCAGGGAAGACGGTCGCTATGGTTGGGGATGGAATCAATGATTCGCAAGCACTCGCGCAAGCGGATGTGAGCATTGCGATGGGTAAGGGTTCGGATATTGCGATGGAGACGGCCAAAATGACCCTCATCACTTCCGATTTACAAGCGATCCCAAAGGCACTCCATCTTTCCACAAAGACGGTGCGCGGTATTCGTCAAAATCTTTTCTGGGCCTTCATTTACAATGTGATCGGAATACCCATTGCAGCAGGAATTCTGTATCCCTTCAATGGCTTTCTGTTAGATCCCATGATTGCCGGTGCCGCCATGGCCTTGAGTTCGGTGAGCGTGGTAAGCAACAGCTTGCGACTAAAGCTGGCTAAACTTTAACGATTAAATTCTCGTTAATAGCAAAATATGTAACATTGAAATGTTTTTACTTATTATCGATACCACAGTAATTTCTATGGAAACCTTAACTTTCAAAACCAATATCAAGTGTTCGGCCTGTGTGGCCAAAGTAACATTGGCACTAAATGAAAGTGCCGGGGAGAACAAGTGGACGGTAGACCTGACTGACCCGGCACGCACGCTCACTATTCAGGAAAGCATGGAACCGCAAAAGATCGTGGAAGCGCTGAAGAAAGTGGGGTATAATGCCGAACGTGTTTAGCATCTGCGACTTATTTTTTTTTTACTACCTTTGCATACTTCCATGAAATCTCTCAAGAACATATTCTCTGTTTCGCTCGCCTTGTTGGTGTTGGTTGCTTCCAGCAGCTTCACGGTGAACATGCATGTATGCGGAGGCATAGTTCAGAGCCTGGCCGTTATTGAAAAGGCCGCACCTTGCCCCATGGAACTAAACACCCCGGCTTGTCATAAAGCAGGAGTAAAAAAGAGCTGCTGCCTGGATGAAGTATTTCAGTACGAGGGTCAGGACTTCAAAGTACAGGAGTCTGCGACTTTGCTTACATTGAACTCTGCCTGGATAGTGGAATTACCTTTGATTATGGAGATCGTATCTCCAACCATCGCCACTAATACACATTCTTACAAAGCCTACAAGCCCCCTTTGCTTCAACACGATATTCCGGTGTTGATCCAATCTTTTCTTATTTAGACTTAAGTAGCAAGACTTAAGACCTAAGAACTAAGGTTCTTGGAGTTAAGTCTTATTTGCACAGCCGTCTTACGTCTTGTGTCTTACTACTTATGTCTATTTATGATTGAACAAATAATTTCATTTTCACTTCGCAATCGCTTCCTCGTGCTGCTCGTAGCATTGGGATTATTCTTCTGGGGCTACCGGTCGGTGCAAACCAGCAAGATTGATGCAATTCCCGACCTAACCGAAAATCAGGTGATCGTCTTCACCGAATGGATGGGCCGCAGTCCGCAGATCATGGAAGATCAGGTGACCTACCCCCTGGTAACCAACCTGCAAGGCTTACCGCAGGTGAAATACGTGCGGGGCAGTTCTATGTTTGGAATGAGTTTCGTGTATGTAATCTTTAATGATGATACCGATATCTACTGGGCCCGCGAACGGGTATTGGAGCGATTGAACTATGCCACCCGACTTCTACCGGAAGGTGTGACACCAACTCTCGGCCCCGATGGCACCGGGGTGGGGCATATTTTGTGGTATACGCTTCATGCTCCAGGCATGGACCTGGGGGAACAACGGGCTGTACAGGATTGGTACATCAAGTTTGCGTTGCAAAATGTACAAGGTGTAAGTGAGATTGCCAGCTTCGGAGGTTTTCAAAAGCAATATCAAGTGGCCCTCAACCCAAACAAACTTCAGTATTATAACCTCTCCATCCCCGAAGTAATTCAAAGCATTCGTGCCAACAACAACGAGACGGGCGGTCGCAAGTTTGAAATCAATGACATCGGCTACATCATCAAAACATCAGGCTATCTGAAATCGATTGAAGAAATTGAAAACCTGACCGTAAAAACAGTCAACACAACTCCCGTGCGGGTACGCGACCTGGGTAGCGTGCAGATGACCGGAGAAGCCCGCCTCGGAATTTTTGATGCGAACGGAGAGGGCGAAGTGGTGGGTGGGATTGTCGTGATGCGCTATGGCGAGAACGCTGACGAGGTGATCACGCGCGTAAAAGCCAAAATGGAAGAAGTGGCCAAAGGCTTCCCGGAAGGGATGGCATTTACGTTGGTGTACGACCGCAGTGAACTGATCGAGGAGTCCATCAGCTCCATTAAGACCACCCTGATCGAGGAAATGATCGTTGTTTCGCTGGTGGTGATTATTTTCTTATTTCATTGGCGCAGTGCGCTCAGTATCATCATCCAGATTCCCATTACGATTGCAATCAGCTTCATCTTGCTGAATGTGTCAGGCATCACCTCTAACATCATGTCGCTGACGGGCATTGTATTGGCCATTGGCGTGATTGTCGATAACGGAATTATTATGGCCGAGAATGCTTACCGCAGTCTGTCGATCCGGTTCAATCAAACAGGACCGATTTCGGACCTGGAGCGACTACAGATTATAGAGAAATCTTCGCAACAGGTTTCACGCGGTGTATTTTATTCCACGATCATCATCATCACTTCGTTTTTACCCGTGTTCATGCTTACCGGCCAGGAGGGCAAACTCTTTCATCCGTTGGCGTACACCAAGACCTTCATCATGTTGGTGGATGCAATACTGGTTATTACGCTGGCACCCGTGTTGATTTCCTTTTTCATGAAAGGCAAATTCAAGGATGAAAAGAGCAACCCTATCAATCGGATTCTGGAGAAGATTTATGAACCCATCCTGCGCACGTGTCTCCATTGGCGCAAGACAACCATCGGAATAAACCTGTTGGCGTTGGCAGTAAGTGTACCGCTGCTCATCAGTCTCGGCACGGAATTCATGCCACCCCTCGATGAACAATCCATCCTGTTCATGCCCGTCACGTTGCCCGATGTATCCAATGAAGAAGCCAAACGATTGCTCCAGGTGCAAGACAAGATCATCAAGTCCGTTCCCGAAGTAGACAAGGTCCTGGGGAAAGCGGGTCGTGCCAGCACGGCTACCGACAACGCCCCCATTTCCATGATTGAAACCATCATCACCTTAAAGCCAAAATCCGAATGGCGTCCGGGCATTACGAAGAAGGACATCATCAATGAACTGGATTCCAAATTGCAGATTCCGGGTGTGGTCAACGGTTGGACGCAGCCCATCATCAACCGCATCAACATGCTCGCCACCGGTATCCGCACAGATGTTGGCATCAAAGTATATGGTCAGAACCTCGACAGCATTTATGTTTTGTCAGAAAAAGTGAAAGCCATTTTAAATGGCGTACCGGGAGTCAAGGATTTGTATGTAGATCCAATCACTGGAGGTAAGTATTTAACCATCGACATAAACCGTGAGGCCCTGGGCCGGTTTGGTCTTACCGTAGAAGATGTCAACATGGTTGTCGAGTCGGGCATTGGGGGAACGGCTATTGGTCAGACCATCGAAGGCCGGCAGCGGTTTTCAATCAGTGTGCGGCTGGCCCAGGACTATCGCAACAGCCTGGATCAACTGCGCAGGGTTCCGATCAAAACCCCCGCGTTGGGAATAATTCCATTGAGTGCCGTGGCTACCCTTCGGAATGAAGACGGTCCGCCCATGATCGTATCGGAGAATGCCATGTTGCGCGGGGCGGTATTATTCAATGTACGCGATCGGGATCTCGGTTCCACCGTGGAAGAGTCGATGGAAAAGGTAAACCGGGAGCTAGGCGCACTCCCCAAGGGGTACTATCTGGAATGGAGCGGACAGTATGAAAACCTGATCCGCGGCAAGCAAACCCTGATGATCATTTTGCCGGTGGTGATATTAATCATCTTCATTTCACTCTACCTCGCCTTCAAATCGTTGCGCGAAGCGTTCCTGAGTCTGATCACAGTACCGTTCGCCCTCATCGGTGGGGCCTACATGGTGTATTTCTACGGGGTCAATTTATCCGTAGCGGTGGCCGTGGGCTTTATCGCGTTGTTCGGCATAGCCGTAGAGACTGGAGTGGTGATGGTGATTTACTTAAATGACGCTATGAAACAATTGATTCAACTGCGAGGCAATAACCGCGAAACCATTTCGCTTCAGGAACTAAAGGAGTTTGTGGTAGCCGGAGCAGCCAAACGACTGCGACCGAAAATCATGACGGTGTCGGTTGCGCTCTTTGGGTTGGTACCGGTATTATGGTCTACCGGGGTAGGCAGTGATGTCATGCAGCCCATCGTTCTACCCATGATTGGCGGGGTGATCACTTCTGCCACCCACATCTTATTGGTAACTCCACTCATCTTTTTAATGACGAAGGAATATGAACTACGCACATTTGGAAAACTGGAAGGATATGAAAACTAGCATACAGTATACTGGAGTTAGAAGACCGGAGTCAGGAACAAAATTGTCAATTGTCAATTGTCAATTGACAATCGGTTTTATTGCAATGCTCCTCTTATCCATGAATGTACAGGGGCAATCCATTAGCCTGGATAGTATTCTCCGGGTAATTGAAAAGCAAAACCCCATGTTGCAAACCTATCGCAACCGGGTCGATGCCCGACAGGCTTATGTAGCCGGTTCGAAGGGAATCATGGCTCCGGAAGTAGGCGGTGGGTTATGGATGTTTCCGTATCAGAAACAAGATGCCGGAATGAACGATCCGCGTCAAATCATGCTTTCAGTGTCACAGACATTTACCAACCCGGCCAAGCTAAAGGCAAACGAAAAGTACTTCGGCTCGCAGGCCAGCATTGAGCAGACCCGAGAACGCAGGGCCTTCAATGAGTTGCGGGCCCAGGCTAAGATAGCCTACTACCGCTGGTATGTGTATGAGCAGAAACGAGCTGCCTTACGCGAGAGTGAATCGATTCTTACCCTTATGATCAAGATCGGGCAACTTCGCTTTCCCTATAATCAAAGCAAGTTAAGCAGTATTTATAAAGCCGAAGGTCGCCTGTACGAAATTCAGAACATGCAAGTGATGAATGAAAATGAAATTCACCAACAGCAGACGGTCCTTAAGCAACTGATGAATCTCCCGCACGAGACTCAGATTGCGTTGGACTCAACGTCCATTCCGGCCGATGTGGAAATCATGACGATTGATACCACCCTTCTGGTTAATTCACGGAGCGATCTCCGTCAATTGGATCAAACCATTCAATCCATGCGGCTGAGTCAAACCTTGGAGAAAGCTCAGACCAAACCGGATTTTAATCTCAGCTTTAATCACATGATCTCGGTGGGCGAGGGCATGCCAAATCAATTTATGTTGCTGGGCATGGTCACCATCCCGATCGCCCCGTGGTCATCGAAGATGTACAAGGCTAATGTGCAGGGCATGAATTATGAGATTGAATCCATGAAGACGGAGCGCCTGGCAATCCTTAACGAAGTGCAGGGAATGACCACCAACATGATTGCGGAAATCAAAACCTTGCGCAAGCAACTTGAGAACTATCAACTCCGTATTCTTCCAGCCTTACAGAAGAACTATGAAACCTTGATGCTGGCCTACGAGGAGAATAAGGAAGAACTCCCAATGGTCATAGAGGGTTGGGAAACCGTAAATATGACCCAATTACAATATTTGGATACGCTGGCCCGCTACTATGAAATGATAGTCAATTATGAGAAAGAAATTGAAAAATAGACCAACTCAATTGTCAATTGGCCATTATCAATTGTCAATTTTTTACCTGCTTGTGGTTTTACTCACAGCTTGCGCCTCCAAAAATGAGCAGGTGGAGGCAGATACGTACACCTGTCCCATGCACCCCACCGTGATCTCCGACAAACAGGGGGTTTGCCCCGTCTGTAACATGGATCTGGTGCGCAAGGCGCGTCCGGGGGAAGAAGTAGAAATCACCGAAGACCTGGCACGGTTGATCAAGTCACCGAATACCAGCGTTGTGACCTCGATTCGCACGGTGAAAGGCGATTATAAATCCATGCCCGTAGCCATCGAAGGTACCGGGGTGGTAACCTATGACACCCGCCAACTGATAACGATTCCGGCCCGCATCGGTGGCCGGCTCGAACACGTATTCTTAAAGTATCCCTTTCAACCTGTCCGCCAGGGGCAAAAGATTGCCACAGTGTACAGTCCCGATCTGGTTACCGCGCAACAGGAATTGCTTTACTTGATGAAGCAGGATCCGGATAACACCCTGTTGATGGAGGCGGCTAAAAATAAGTTGCGCCTATTGGGTGTTTCGGAAGGGCAATTAAATGAATTAATGGCAACACATATAGTGCAATATCAGTATACGTTGTTCAGTACACAGGCGGGGTATCTGATCACAGAAACTCAACCTGCACCGGGTGCTCCCTTGCCCACGAGCACTGGAATGGGGATGGCAACATCTGTTGCGCCCGTTACATCCATGAAGACTTTGGTGCGAGAGGGTGATTATGTAACTGCCGGTCAACCCTTATTCAAAGTAATCAATACCACAGCTGTTCGCATTGAACTGAATCTCTCACCGGAGCAAGGCAGGTGGTTGCATTTGCAACAAGAAGTAGAACTAAGCATCAATCAATCTGTGACAAAAGGTCGCATTGATTTTATTCAACCTTTTTATAACAACAACGAGGAATTTATTAAGGTGTGGATGTACGTGAGGAATCTGGATTTGAAAATAGGGACATTGGTCACTGCGCAGTGGACGGTGCCATCAGCCGAAGCGCTCTGGGTGCCACGATTGGCAGTGGTTGATCTGGGAAATCAATCGGTAGTCTTTGTAAAAGAGCGCGGAGCCTTCGTTCCAAGAGTGGTTACGGTAAACGCCAGGACGAACGACAGTCTGGATGTTCAAGGCCTGAGTTCCTCCGATGAAATTGCAGCCGATGCCCACTACCTGGTGGATAGTGAAGGTTTTGTCCGAATGAAAAATTAACTGAATCGAAAGATGAAAAATTATCTATTGACTGGATTACTGCTGCTGTTGTTTTCGGCTTGCGAGAGACACACAACAATCACCGGTCCGGTAAGTACACAACCTCCAACGATGGATCTGATGCTTACCGAGAGTCAGGTTCGTCTGGCCAATATTCAAACCCGGGAGATAGGCACCCAGATCTTACAACAGGCACACGTTATAAACGGTCGACTGAAGGAAGACGCCACCTTAGCGGCCGTCATTAGCAGCCGGGCTGCCGGACGCCTCGAGCGACTTTATCATAAAGAGGTGGGGCGGAATGTGCGCAAAGGTGAACCTCTCTACGAACTCTATAGCGAAGCCTTGTTAACGTATCAACAGGAATTTTTATGGGCCCGTGAGCAAGCTGTCACGATAGGCGTTGATAAACCGCGGTATGAATCCATTGAACTGGCAGCGCGAAAAAAGCTGGAACTATATGGATTATCCAACAGTCAAATCAACCAACTGGTGGTATTGGGCAAAGCGCAACCGCGCATTACTTTTCTGGCACCATCTGCGGGCATCATTAAGTCGGTGGAGGCGACTGAAGGCCAATATGTAGCAGAGGGAAGCCCATTATATGCGATGGAAAATCTCACTTCCTTGTGGGTGGAAGCCGACCTGTATGCAAATGAAGCAGAGTGGGTTCGCGAAGGGGATAAGGTGCTTGTGCAAGTGGATGGTCAACAGCAACTGGAGTGTCGTGTTGATTTTTTGAGTCCGGAATTTAAGTCGAACAGTCAGGTATGGGTGATGCGCGCTACGATTTCCAACAGCTCTGGTCAATTAAAACCCGGCATGCCGGCTGACGTAATTGTGAATCAACCGGCAAAACAAACGCTGGTGTTGCCGGTGCAAGCGGTCATTCGCAGTGCAGCGGGTACGCATGTGTATGTGGAAACGGAACCACATGTATTTCAACCCCGCACCGTGGTCACCGGCCGGGAGAATTTTTCTGACGTCCAGATTCTGAATGGCCTGGCGGCAGGGGAGCGTGTTGCTGTATCCGGAGCCTATTTGATCTACAGTGAATTTATTTTAAAACATGGAATGAATCCCATGGAACATAATCATCATTAATTTAATTTTAACCTATTATATCTTAAACTGTATGAAAACAAAATGGATTGTTGCCACGCTGGTTGTTTACTCAGCCGCCTTTGTATTTAGCTGCTCAGACAAAAAACAAGCAGAACCTCACGATCACGCCATGGAACATGCTTCCACCGACCAGATGCCCACCGAAGCAGCGGCTCCTACATTCTCGGTAGATCCGGGTTTTCAGAATCAATTAGCCGAGGTGTTTACTGCCTATGTGGATTTAAAAGAAGCTTTTGTAGCAACAGACGTTGCAAAAGTGAAATCAGCTGCTGCACGCACAATGGAAGCTGTTTCGAAAGTGGATATGAAATTATTAGCTGGAGCTGCGCACAACGATTGGATGACCTACCTGACCGGATTGGAAAGCAGCCTTAAATCGATCCAGAAATCTGAGAACATTGAAGAGCAACGTACTTCCTTCAGTCAGCTTTCTGACAATTTATATAAAAGCATTAAGGCTTTTGGGTTGGGCGGTGTTTCGGCTTACTACGAGTTTTGCCCCATGGCATTCAATAACCAGGGCGCCTATTGGTTAAGCGACAACGAAGCCATACGCAACCCCTACTTTGGTGATAAAATGTTGAAGTGCGGTTCGGTAGAAGAAAAACTACAGTAGTGCGAAAATTACTTCCTCTGTTGTTGATCAGCATATTGAGTTGCGGACCAAAGTCTGAAACGGGTTCCGTTACGCTGAACGATGTTAAACTAACGGATCTTGCTGGACAACCGATCGACTTTATTCAATATAAAGACAAAGTGGTGTTGATCAACTTCTGGGCCACCTGGTGCCGGCCTTGCCTGCAGGAAATGCCCACATTGGCAAATGCCCAGCGCCAGCTGAAAGGCGAACCCATCGTTTTTCTTTTCGCTTCCAACGAATCCCTTGAGCAAATTGACCGGTTTAAATCCAGGCAGACTTTTGACTTTCAGTATGTTCATCTTACCAACCAGGAAGCGCTGAATATTCTGGCTTTGCCAACAACGTTCATCTTCAATCGGAAAGGCGAACGGGTCTTTGCTGAAGCGGGGTACCGCCAATGGGATTCCACTGAGAGCCTGACCCTGATCGCCAACCTGTTAAAAAGCCCATGACTAGATTCTTTATAGTACTCGCCATAATGGTCATTGGATGCGCTCCTTCCGCTGAAACGACCTACAAAGTTATTCCGATTCCCGCGCCTACGACAACTGGAAGCGCAGTACCATTTTTGTTTACAGATGCAAACGATCAAGTCTACCTTTCCTGGGTCGAAAAGCAAGATACGATCAACTCCTTTAAATATGCCCGACTACAAGATTCTGTTTGGACTACTCCCCAACTTATTGCTACCGGTACCGATTGGTTTGTGAATTGGGCGGATTATCCTATGATGGCAGCGCAAGGGCAAGACATGATTGCACACTTTTTGAAAAAGAGCGGTTCCGGGACATTTGCTTACGATGTGAACATTACAACTTCTGCGGATGGAACAGGGTGGTCAGCACCTCGCGTATTGCACGGTGATCAGAAGCAGGCTGAACATGGATTTGTAACCTTGTTACCCTACGAAGAAAATTATCTGGTAACCTGGCTGGATGGACGCAATACGGTGATGGAAGGAATGGAAAACATGGACCACCACGAAGGCCATCATGGGGTGATGACGTTGCGCGGAGCCATCCTCGACCGGCAGGGCCAAAAAATCAGTGAATGGGAGTTGGATAGCAAGACGTGCGATTGTTGTCAGACGACAGCCGCTGTAACGGACAAAGGTCCGGTGGTGGTCTATCGCGATCGCTCGGATGAAGAAATCCGGGATATAGCCATCGTTCGCCAGGTGAATGGCCAATGGACAGAACCCGAGGTGATTTTTTCTGATCAATGGAAGATTGCCGGGTGTCCGGTGAATGGCCCCCGGGCTGATGCGATTGATAACACCCTGGTGGTTGCCTGGTTTACAGCTGCGGATAATCAACCGGCCGTCAATGTTATCTTCTCAGAGGATGCAGGCGAAACCTTTGAGGCTCCGATCCGCATCGATGCCGGTAAAACAATTGGCAGAGTAGATGTTGTGTTGGTGGATCGCAATAGCGCCATGGTGAGTTGGATGGAAGGAGCGGATATCAAAGTAATAGACGTACAGCGTGATGGAAAGAAAGGAATCTCAATTAGCATTGCCACTTCTTCCGATGAAAGGTCAAGCGGATTTCCTCAAATGACTAAAGCAGGGAACCAATTGATTTTTGCATGGACGGATGCCCGTGAGAAAGTAATTAAAACAGCAAGTGTCTCCTTTAAAGTCAATCAATGAAAAAATTTATACTAGTACTGAGTTTATGTTTAGCGGGAGGTCTGATGAGTTGTGAAAGAAAGGGGACAGTTGAGAAGGATGTTTCGGAACGTACACAACCAACTGCAAATCTGCTGGAGGAGGGAGTTGTTATCGGCAACCAACTTCAGGAGGATACCTTGAAGGGAAGTTTAAAAGCGTATGCAAAAGGTGGGGTAGGCGAGGCGGAATTTAAAATTACCTACCACGCTCCGGCAGTCCGTGGCAGAATAATTTGGGGTGGATTGGTTCCCTTTGACAGAGTGTGGGTAACGGGAGCCCACATGGCTACCACGATTGAAAGCAATATTGATTTTACGTTGAACAACCAATCAATTAGTGCCGGCAAGTATGGACTTTTTACTATTCCCGGTAAAGATGCATGGACTGTTATCATCAACAAGAACTGGCAACAACATCTGTCAGACGAATATGATATGAAAGACGATGTCGCCCGCATGGAGATTATCCCCGCGCAGCGGGCTCAACATCAGGAACGACTTCAATATGAGGTAATTGTAAATTCTGAGAACGAGCTGATGATCAAAATGGCCTGGGAAAAGTGGCAACTGCAGATCCCGATTACCATCAACCATTGAACTTTTACTAAGATAAATTGTGCGATCCGGGTATTCTTCGTAATTAACAAACCGGATGCGTACAACCAAAGAGATCGGAATTTGGACGGCCACCTCGTTGGTAGTAGGCAACATGATTGCCTCAGGTTTGTTCATGCTCCCGGCCACCCTTGGCATTTATGGAGGAATCAGTCTGGTAGGTTGGTTGATTTCCGGAGCAGGTGCAATGTGTCTCGCCTTGGTATACAGTTGGTTAAGCAAAATGCAACCGCTGGCAACGGGTGGGCCGTATGCATACACGTATTCGGGCATGGGTGAGTTCGCAGCCTTTTTAGTGGCATGGGGATATTGGATTTCAGTATGGTGTACAAACGCAGCGATTGCCGTTGCCTTTGTAAGTTATCTTACCGCTTTCTTTCCAGCCCTCGGACATAATCCGATCTTATCCGTGAGTACCGGCCTTGGCGCCATCTGGTTGTTGACCTGGATCAATACCCGCGGCTTGAAAGAGGCTGGAATTGTTCAGGTAATCACCACGATTTTGAAATTGGCACCGCTCGTGGTCATTACCATTGGCGGTCTGTTCTATCTCAACCTCGATCATTTTACGCCTTTCAATGTCAGCACACAGACCAACCTCTCGGCCATTACCAGTGCTACCACGTTAACGCTATTTGCTTTCCTGGGATTGGAGTGTGCTACGATCCCCTCGGGAAATGTGTCGAGTTCGGAAAAAACAGTTTCCAAAGCCACCATCCTCGGCACATTACTGACAACGGTCATCTATATGGCCAGTACCATCGCTGTGATGGGCCTCATTCCTCCTGCAGAATTGCATCAGTCACAGGCACCTTTTGCGGATGCAGCCGCCTCTATCTGGGGCGAAGAAGCACGGTATCTGGTGGCGGCCGGGGCGGTCATCTCCACCTTTGGCGCGCTGAATGGCTGGATCCTGGTGCAGGGTCAAATGCCGTTTGCTGCCGCCCGCGATAAGTTATTTCCAAAAATGTTTGCGAAAGAAAATAAGAAAGGAACCCCGGCCTTTGGCATCCTGGTTTCCAGCTTGCTGGTATCGGTGTTAATGAGTATGAACTTCAGCAAGAGTCTGGCCGATACGTACACATTCATCATTTTATTATCTACGCTTACGGTATTGGTGCCTTATCTCTTTTCCGTGATCTCCTTTGTGATGCTGGGGGCACGAAATAAATCAATCAGCGCTATCAAATACCTGGTGGCAGGGCTCGCCTTCGTGTATTCCATGTGGGCCGTGATTGGTTCAGGGGAAGAGATCGTCTTCTGGGGCTTTATCTTGCTGATGGCCGGCCTTCCGTTTTACGCCTACATTCAAATTAAAAACAAACCGTTGTGAAAACTACCTGTCACTCAGACTATGGCCAATTGAAGAGGGTCTTCGTGAAACGACCGGCTGAAGCATTCATGGACGAAAACCAAATTACCCGTCAATGGCGTGACTTGAATTTCCTTGCCAAACCGGATCTGAACAAAGCTCATGTAGAGTTTACACACTTTGAAAAGTTGCTTCAGTCACGAGGCGCCCAGATAGAATATTTTCCACATGATGCATCCGTTACCCTCGACTCACTGTATTGTCGGGATGCAGCCATCGCTACCGACTTTGGAATGATCCTGTGCAACATGGGTAAGCCGGCACGCAAGCCCGAACCGGAAGCAGAACGAAAAGCCTTTGTGGCGAAGAACATTCCGATCCTCGGCATCATTGCTGATCCCGGTACGGTGGAAGGAGGCGATGTGGCCTGGATCGATGAGCACACACTGGCAGTGGGGCATACCTATCGCACCAACTGGGAAGGCATCCGGCAATTGAAACACCTGGTGGAACCCCATGGCATTCACGTGTGGGTGGCCGAGATGCCGCACTACAAAGGACCTTCGGATGTCTTTCACCTGATGTCAGTGTTCAGTCCGGTGGACAAAAATCTGGCCGTTGTGTATTCACCCCTCATGCCCATTTCATTTCGCAAAGCGCTGCTGGATCATCACGTAGAGTTGGTGGAAGTGCCCGATGCCGAGTGGGATTCCATGGGCTGCAATGTGCTGGCCATTGCCCCGCGCGAAGTAATTGTTGTCAACGGAAACCCCATCACGAAGCAGCGTCTGTTGGCGGCCGGGTGTGTGGTGCATGAATACGAAGGACAGGAGATTAGTGTAAAAGGCGGTGGCGGCCCCACCTGCCTGACAAGAACCGTTGAACGTCTTTTATGATGTTAGTTAATTGCCTGTAGCGTTTAGCTTTATAGCTTTCCGCTTTTAGCTTTATTCTTTCCCCTTTAAACTTTTAACTTTATACTTTTAACTTCCCATGGAATCATTCCTGAACTTTTTCGAAACCATGCCCACCTGGCAACGGGCCGCATGGATTGTGATCTGCCTGGTGATCTGTTGGATTCTGGAAGGCAGTTTCCCGCTCTTTCAGTTTAACTATAAGAAATGGAAACACGCAGGGGTAAACTTCGTCTTCCTGGGCACCACCATGATCATCAACACCCTCTTTGGGGTGGCTACCGTTGGCGTTTTTGCCTGGATTGGCCGCGAACAATTCGGACTGATCTACCTGTTGGATTTTCCCATCTGGGTGGAGTTGCTGATCAGCCTCCTGATTTTTGAATTACTCGCTCAATACACCGTACATTATTTATTGCATCGCGTCAAGTGGATGTGGAAGTTTCACATGATCCACCACAGCGATACGCACCTCGATGCCACCAGCGGCACTCGCCACCACCCGGGCGACTTTGTGATGCGCGAGCTGTTTGCCTTGCTGGCCGTGATCATCACCGGAGCACCCGTGTCCTTCTATTTCTTTTATCGCATCTGCACGGTGTTCTTCACCTACTTCACCCACGCCAATGTTACCATGCCGGTATGGCTGGATAAACCGCTCAGTTACATTTTTATTACTCCCAACATGCACAAGTTTCATCATCACTACATGCGGCCGTGGACAGATTCCAACTTCGGCAATATGTTTTCGATCTGGGACCGGCTCTTTGGCACGTTGGTTTATGACGATCCGAAAAAGATTCACTATGGACTGGACGTGCTCGATGGCAGTAAAGATGAAAATATCGGCTACCAGTTTAAAATCCCGTTCGACAAGTCGATTAAGACTGACTACTGAGTATGTGAGGCAACTTAAAAAGTGCCCTTAGATAGTCCCTTGTGCTACCCAATCGCAATGGGTGCCGCCAAAACTGCATCCGGAATATTAAACGCATTCACCAACGGCACGGCATCCTGCCGGATTTCCCAACAAAGTTGATTAACCATTTTGCGGATCGCCTTCGTCTTGCTGCCTTCCATATACCCTTGCTCCAGATACCAGCCTTTGTTCTTGTCAATCTGCGACAGCGCAAAGAGATCGCATAACCTTTTCAAGGTGGTCTTGCAACCGGCATCCCTGGTTTTCTCTACCTGCACGATAAACTGTTCCAGCACGATCCGCTCGATGTAGGCCAGGCCCACCTGTACCAGGTGATGCTGACTCACATTAAACGCATCAAAGGAATCCATGCCGCTGTCGATGTGTCGCTTTAATCGTTTGGCGGCCGAGGTAAGAATATCGCGCTCGCGGTATCGGAAAGCACTTAACTGAAACTCCGGATCCAACAAGTGGTCTTCACTGGTATTGCGGGTAATGATCGGATTCATTTCTGTAAGGCTTGTCTTCGCCTGCTCCGCCACGTAATTTAGAATCGTGAACACATTCATGTTGGCAAACTCTTGCCGGAACTCGGTTAACCGGCTCTTGGCAACCAACTGCAGCAACACGGTATTGTCGCCTTCAAACGTAGTGTAGATATCCGAATCGTTCTTCAGGACTTCAATCCGATTTTCCGATAAATAACCTTTACCGCCACAACACTCGCGGCATTCCTGCAGGGTGGCCGTGGTATTCCATGTCGCAAAGGCTTTCAGACCGGCTGCCAACGCCTCAATTTCCTGCATTTCTTCTTCCTTGCGATCGATGAATCGCTTCGTGAGATAGTGCAACGCAAAATGCAATGCGTACACATTGGCCAATAACGGCATGAGCCTGCGTTGGTGTGTGCGGTAATTTAAGATCGGAACTTCCGAACCTCCCTCCGGACCAAACTGCCTGCGCTGATCACCATAGCGAATGGCTATGGTCAACCCCGACTTACAGGCAGAGTTGCCCGATCGTGGAATTCCAATGCGACCGCCCACCAGCGTTCCCAACATGGTAAAGAACCTGCGGTTGTCGCTGGCAATGGGGCTTTCAAATTTTCCTTCCGCATTCACCGATGCAAACCGGTCCAGCATATTGTCTTTGGGAATAACGACCTGATTAAAATAGATCACTCCATTGTCCACTCCGTTGAGGCCCATTTTGCGGCCACAGTCTTTGATGGTAATGCCCGGCAACACCGTTCCCTTTTTATCGCGCATCGGTACAACAAAGGCGCTCACACCATAGTCGGTACCGTCAATGATCAGCTTGGCAAACACGGTGGCCATCTGTCCATGCAAGGCCGCATTGCCAATGTATTCCTTGCGCGCAAATTCATTGGGCGTGTGAATCGTAAAAGATTTCGTTGCATGATTGTACGTGGCCGTGGTTTCAATACCTTTTACGTTGGAGCCGTGGTTGGTTTCCGTCATGGCAAAGCAACCGGGCAACTCTAACGTGCCGATGTCTTTCAGGTATTTTGCATGATGTTTTTCGGTGCCGAGAAAATAAACACTCATGCCCCACAGTCCGAACTGAACCCCAAACTTGATCACCATACTCAGGTCGTGGTAGCTCAGCGTTTCCATGATGGTAAAATAGGCGGCCATGTCGCCCTGCCCGCCATATTCTTTTGGGTAGGCCATTGCTCCATACCCTTGTTCTGCTAAAAACTTACACCACTGCAGCACGCGCGTGCGGTATACCTGCAAATCGCCCGGACCCACGTATTTGAATTCCGGATCCGAGATCAACGTTTTCACTTTCCGGATCAGGTCACTGTGTTCCCCATCGAGAATTTTCGTCATGGTTGCCACATCAAAGTTTTGTTGCGTGACTTGTTCGGAAGTGATGGTCTTATGCCCGGACTGAAAGTTGAAGATGGCCTCATGACTGATCAGTCCTAACGTGGATTCAATTTTCTCAAGAGCCGGACGGGCCTGTTGCAAGGTGTTACTGATTGTGCCATCGCCCTGCACGCTGGCCAGGCGGATGCCCAGATTCGTGAGCGTCACGCGGCCATTTTCGCCATTGGCAACCTGCGCCAGTGCTGTTCGCCAACTCATCAGTTCATCGACACCGGGCGGAGTGGCCGGGTTCACTTTGGACAGCAGCAAACTGCGCTCAGCATCACTCAACCAGTGCTGACTTTCAATTAATCCTTCCAACGTAGCCACTTCGCTGGGCGTAAGGATGGCATCCGACCAAACGGTGTAGAGAATGGGTACAAAGACAAGCAGGTTGGGATTGGCTTTTACCAGGTCGTGGTTAATCATGGGTAGGGTAGATGGTACGTTATAAAAATAACGAATTCTTCTGTCTCCTAATCGCGTTCAGCACAGGAAGTGGCACCCGATTCAATATGTGAGAGATAATTTGTAGTTCAGATTCATGGCAAAAAGTGCAGGTAATTGACAATTGATAAAGCTTTCCGCTTTATAGCTTTAAGCTTTCCGCTTTAAACTTTCAACTTATAACTTTCAACCTTTCTTTAACAATTTGATCGTGATCCCTATTTGACCCAGGTGATATAAGTCATGTTGAAGGATTCCCTCTATTAAATAATGGAAATTGTATTCGGTGTCCTGAAACGGAGTATTCAGATACGCATCGTCTTGATTTTCCAACGCCTTGATCAGCGTGTCTGTGCTTTCATAAAAGCGATTTTTAAGGCGGTTCCAACCACTCCTGGACAGCTCGAGATTGTCCTTCCAGTCTTCAGGGCTGTTCATTAATTCAGTTCGTCCTCCCTTAAACCGGAGCAAGCATTCCTCTCGCCACGCAAGCATGTGCGAAATATGTTCGGCTACACTATGAATCTGAGGGTGTGGCCGCGTCAGTGCCTCCTGATCGGTAAGCGAATCAATTTTTAAGCGAACGCTCTGGTCAAACCAAAGCGAACCTTCCTGTAACTCCCGCAACTGCCGCAGCATGTTTTTGATCAAAAGTTGAGACATTATTTCACGAATCGTGGATAAACACAATATAATAGATAGTCAACATTGATTAGCCTTAAGCAAGTTGCTTTTTGCTTTCCGCTTTACAGCTTTAAGCTTAAAGCTTTTAACTTTGAACTTTTAACTTTTAACTATCTTTGCTTAACCAACTCAACCAAAGATGAATCGATTAACAAAAAGAATCACCGCCCTGGTGTTCCTGGGATTTCTATCGGTAGCGATCGTAGTTTCCTGTGGCAAAGCAAAAGAAGGCGATCATCCGGCTGGAGAGCACCCGACCGATTCGGCCGAACATCCTTCCGATTCTACCGAGCATCCTTCTGATTCAACCGAGCACCCCAGCGAGCATCCGGCTGATTCAACTCAAAATTGATTCGCGGATCAGGCAGGTTTCCCGGTTCGCGTAAATGAAAACGTGGTGCGGGTATCCGTCCGCTTTCCGTTTACTTCCAGCAGGGGGTAAGCCAGGAAATTTATCGGGCCCGTTTGGGGCGCAGGGTTTACTCGTAAATCCCGGCCGCGACTCAATTCAACGCGGTTGGCGGGGTGATGACCAAAATAGTAGGTGGCCAGTGCCGTGTATTTATTGCCTTCGCTGATGTCGATGGGCCACCATTTCCCATCGGCATAGAATTCGGCCCAGCAATGGTAACCATCAATGCCTCCGTCATTTCGTTCGGATGGGATAGCCGCTCCAATGGCAAATCGAGCCGGGATGCCTGAAGAACGTGCCAGCGAGATGAACAACGAATGAAACTCCGAACAATTGCCGGTACGCACATCGCAGGCATAGTTGGAATCACCGTTGCCATAGTTGCCGAACTTCATGTAGCGCATGTTATCAATCACGTAATCATACAACGCCCGCGCTCGAATCAGATCCGAGGCATCCCACTTGCCGATGAGCGCTTCTTTCGCAATGTCTGCAAAGCGTCCACCCACCGGCATCAGGGTATTGCCTGCCAGGTAGCGCGCAGGAATGGTGCCGGCCTCTTCCACCACCCCTCGTTCCTTCCGGTGTACCTCGTAAAGGATTTCCAATTCTTTTCCGCTCTGCGCAGGATCTAACTCTACATAGAGGATGGTGTTTCCGTAGTCGGCCTCCTGCACAAATTGATATGTGCCCGGCACCGACATCGACTTGACATTCACCGTCTGAAATGGATCGGAGGTGGCAATCGGAATCCACATTTTCGCAGGGGCAGTCAACTCCGGTAATTGTACCTGGTACCGGAATTCAAACTCATCGCTGCCTTCAATCACACCCAAAAGGCGTGTAGAGGCTTCGTCTACCGATACCCGGTGCCAGGTTTTATCGGCCCGCTGTTTCCAGGCATAAAAGGGTTTGCCATTCAGTTTATGGATGGTGGTTTCTGTTACCTGCATGGCACCCGGCTCACCAGCCATGAAAAAGTCAACATCATAAACATCACCACTTACATCCGCAAGGTCTACACACGCAAAATGCTTACCGGGGCCCAGGTTGGCGAGGTACTCGGTGTGTACCCGCACCAGGTTCATCCGAAACTCTTGTCCGCGATCGGTAACATGAAAGTAACCATCCTCCGCAACTGTCGTCTCCTGAATGTACTGCTTGATCCCCGCCTCAATCTCGGCAATGGTCACCTTCCGCACCGGTATTGTCTTCTTTTCTTCTACCGGCCTTGAACAGGATCCGGACACCAGCAGCATCCCTACGATGATCAGATTTCGCATCCTTAAATATAAATGGGCAATTGTTAATTGACAATGTTAATTGACAATGAATAATTGAAAGATGGATAATGGAGAAGCTTTACGGTATTAGCTATTAGCTTTCCACTTTCCACTTTCCACTTTCCGCTTTATAGCTTTCCGCGTTCCACTTTCAACTTTTTACGTTCAACTTCCATCAGTTTCCCGCCTCAATTCCCAGCCCGCTAATCAAGTAAGGCTTGGTCTTCTCGAACGTTAACTTAAAAGTTCCACGCAGTCCCTGGCTGTTTAACAATACCATTTCTACCTGCTGGTCTTTGGTGTTGATCGAAACCAGGTCGTGGTCGCCAAAGTCGTTGTGCAGGCGTTCGAACAATTTAACTTTTGCATCGAGGTTGGTGCTTTCAGTTGCCGTGGTTGTCGATGTGCCGCCATTTTCATTCACCGTAGCCCGCATGGGCTTGTCGATTAAGGCCTGTGTGTAATTCTCCAGCACGAATTTTTTCCAGGCGGCCGGGTCATTTACGGAGATAACGCGCGCCATTTCGCGGGCGCGCTTTTCCATCGTGCTGGTGACATCCTGGGCATGTAACGATACGGAAACTAATGCCAGGAAGAGCGTGGTAATGAGTTTCATAAGGTGCAATTTAACAGGAATAGGATGGGAGTGACACTAAAAAAGTTTTACCGCCTATGCAGTTTTTACAAAAGTTGCTACCTTAAAAAAACCACCAACCCATGAAATTGCTTTTTGTCTTGCCGCTCTTCCTTTTACAATGTGCCTCAGCCTGGAATGCCGAAGCAGAGAAAGCCCTCGTTCGCCAACAATTGCTCGAGCAACTGTATCAATCCTTGCAAGCAGGCAATGCCGATCTCACCATTGCCCCGGTACCCGAAATGGGTGACTTGACCGTTACCGGTGGAGACATTCTGCGATCAACCCGGGCCGAAGTGCAGCAACATTACCAGGACCAGTTGGAACAGATGATCATTAAGGAGGTGGCTCTGCAACAAGATCCCGTCATTGAGTTCCTAAGTAAAGAAGCCTGCTATGGTGCGGCAAAAGTAAAATGGACCTACGTGCTAAAAGCCGATTCAACCCGGCAGGAACAGGAGTTTATCAGCAGTACCTTGTTTGTGGGCCAAAAGATTAATAAGCGATGGTATTCGGTAGCCAGCGCCCAAACCAATGCTATATGACGATTTCAGTCTACTTCTGTCAGCCTAGGATTTTCGTTTAACTAACCGGAACGGTTACCGATTTTTACTTCGCAGGCGTGATTACAATGTTTCTGAAATCTATCGGCCCGTGATCGCCCTGAAACAGAATCGGGCCAGGTTCGCCTTCCTTGCTGTCGATCGCTCCGCCTGTAATCCCCGGAATTTCCTGGTTGCAAAGGATGGTTTTGCCATTGGCTACAATCGTAACCATGCGCCCAATCAACGTAATATCATATGTCTGCCATTCACCCGGGTCTTTAGCTGCCATTTCGCTGGGCGTCAGGAAACCATACACAGCCCCGAGATACCCCTTCCATGGTTCTTTCCCTTTGTCGTCTTCAATCTGAACCTCGTACCGACCGCGCAGGTAGATACCACTGTTGCTGCCTTTCTCATATCGAAACTCAACATGAAGTTTAAAGTCGGTGAAGGTTTGTTCGCTGATCAGGTTCGCACCCGACTTCGGGTTGCGTAAAATTCCATTCTCAACAATCCACTGATTCTGACCTTTGGCACGCCAGCCGGTAAGATCAACCCCGTTAAAGAGTTTTATTGGCTCACCCCATACCGGCTCACTGGTTCTTTTCAGCAACGGTGCCCGTTCGCCTGTCCACGGATACGATTTTCCATCGGTATACGTCATGGTGCCCTTCAGCTTCCCATCGATCAGCTCGCCTTCAAAGTCCATATTGCGCGTACCCGGTTCCCACTGAGGTGGAATTGAGAAGCTGAATTTTCCATTGGTTATCGTGACTACGGCAATCGGGCGTGCACTGCCAAAGGCATACACAAATCGACCCACCAGGGTGCGATTTCCTGAATGTTCAATCTCCAGCCAGGAGGGAAGTTCATTCCCGTCTTTTTGAATGACCAGATCCCATCGCCCTTCCAATTCCTTTGCCGGGTTGGCCTGGGCGGAGGCGCTCGTGCTGACATTGAAAACCACTGAGAAGCAGACAAGCGCTGCCAGAATCCGTTGAGACTTCATATTCGATATTTTTAAGTCTACTAAAGTTCTGGAATAGTTTTGACTTCACTACGCATATAAGCAAACAAAGTAGCCGGAGTTTGATCGGAACTTACCGGAACTTCAGCTCGGGCATCAGCGGAACGGTTTCCACCAGCTCAAGTGACTTGACCATCGCTTTCGTGCCGTTTTTATATTTCAGAAAATGAGGCGTCTGGATGTGTTTATTGTAAGCGTCTTTGCTGGCATAAATTTCCAGGATCGTGATGTGTGTGGGTCTGGCCTTTTCTGACACGGCATACAAGGTTAGCACACCCGGTTCCACACGCAGGGAAGTTTCAATTTCCTCTTTCAGGTACCCCTGGTACTGCTTGAGTTGGGTGGAGTCAATAACCAGTTTGGCAAGGCGCACCAGGCGCTCGTTTTCCTGCGCGGTGGCGGCTGGGCTCATTCCCTGTGCCAGCAACATCAACATAATTATCTTTATTGTTTTCATTTTAGCAACAATGTTTTAGAATTCACGGTCTGGAAGGGTAGCAGCTGGTTTTCGGGTCATGGCGTAAAGTACATAAAGTGCAACCACCCATATCAGGGCCAACGTGATCCATCCGATTGGGCTGGCTTGTAAGGTGAACGGACTTGCGGATGCCTTCGATGCAGACGGCACAACGTCTTTGGTGTTGTTGATGGCCGCATGAAAAACCATGAGCGGCAATAAATTTCCCTGTACTTTCCAGAAAAGCCAGGCCATGATCACGGAAAGTCCTGTTACTTGGAACGCATACAACGGGAAGGACTGGTGAAAGGTATCCGCTGCCTCTAAATAAAACAACGGGAGATGCCACACCGCCCAAAGGATACCCAACAGTATGCTGGCCGGGGCAAGGCCGAATTTATTTGCCATGAGCGGAAGAGCATACCCGCGCCATCCGATTTCTTCCCCTGCCTGAACCCACATCGAAACCGCGATGGCTCCCAGCATCACATACCAGGGTGTAGTTCCAAAGAGCGGCCATGAATTATATAGTAAAAAGAAAACAAGGGCTGCCAACCCTTTGATGAGGGCCATGAAGGTAAGGGCAAAGAGATACCACTGTACACCAGTGTTTTTGAAAGAGATTTTTTCAAGTAATAATTTTACACCCGCGGAGCCCTGTGTTTTGGCTGTCATGAAGATCGCCACAAACCCCGGAGAGATCGCTCCAATAAAAATTAATCCGTGTGCAAGCGTTGAAAGCAGGGCATTCTCAGAGAGGAGACTGCCGGAAATGAAAAAGAGCCAGGCAACAAGGAAAGCGATTAAAAAAAAGCGCAGAAGCATTGAAGGTAAGTTAATCAGAAAATGGCACGGTACAATTCGGGAGGCGACCGTATTTAACAGGAGGGGGTAGGGGACTGCTCTTTCCGAAGAATGGTAGAAGTTAACTCACCTTCGCATGGGCCGGCAAGGCCGGTCAGCTAAAATGATCTCTAAAAAAGGTGTGTTTAAAGAGCAAAATTAAGATGCCTGTGTACGTCAGTAGTTCTGCCATCATGGCCAAGTACTTGGTCAAGCTTCCCATAGATTCGTTCAATTCGTTTATGGTTCCACCGATGTTGCCGTCTGATCATCTTGGTGATCGTGGGGCACCCGTAACGGGGGTGCTTATTCGCCAATTCCAATACAGCATCAATCACCGGCTGATCATTCCGTTTGCTCTTGTAATAAACCATGGAACGGTTAACATCTAGTATGTTACAGGCCCTGCGGATGCTAACCGGATGTTCCTTGCAAGTGAACTCAATTAGTTCCTTTTGCTCG
>JAEUTZ010000014.1 GCA_016787725.1 Cyclobacteriaceae bacterium
AAAGGAAACGCAGAAGGAAAATATTAAATCAGTATCACTCATGACAAACAAAGAAGCTTACAAACTCATTACGGCATTAATGGATACCCCAGCACCTGCTGGCACCAAGTTAGAACACGCCAGAAACCAGACATTGAAAAACGCATCGTCTTTTGTCGAGGCTTATAATGACAAGTTGGAAGACCTCAACATTGAATATTGCAGTACGGATGAAAAGGGCAACATCATCCGTGATCCGAGAGGCCAGTATATTTTTACCAAGGACAACCAAAGGGCACTCTCTAAGGAACTTAAAAAGTTCATGGATAGCGAGTTGATTGTTCCTTTTGAAATCGTATCCACGACTGATAAAAAAGGTCTAAGCGAGCCTCAGGTCGAATACCTGACCGAGGTAGGATTTATTCGTGGATTAATGACGGTGATTTAGCAAAGGCTATTATTTTTGCCCAAAATATTGATGGAGGAGCCCGAAAAGGAGTCACGCGAAAGTGTGGCTCCTTTTTTATTAGTCGGGTTCATACAAATTATTTAAGAATCATTCATAATCGTTAATTATTGTTCATTGTCATTAACAATCGTTCATAAAATTCAACCTTGGTTTTTGTGGTGTCCCATCTTTAAGGAAATAGGAAATTATGGAGGGGAGAAACAAAACAAACAAAGAAGAACAAGGACAGCGTTTACATAGAGACCAACTTCTTACGGTTGGTGACTTTGAAAATTTAAAACAAGACCTGTTTAATGAGATTAAAAATCTCTTGAAGGGAGCAACTGCCACACCCGCCAAAAAGTGGCTTAAATCATCCGAAGTAAAAAAGCTATTAGGAATATCCACAGGCACCCTGCAAAACTTGAGGGTCAATGGGTCATTGTCTTATAGCAAAGTAGGTGGAATCATCTTCTACGACTACGATCAAATTGCAAAACTGATTGAAAGCAATGAGCAACGCTGAACAGTTAAGCAATTTTATCCAGCGAGTAACATCAGATGGCAAGCTGAATACAAGTCATATTAGTATGTGTACAGCATTATGCTCTGCCTGGATTGAAAACGGGCTTACAAATCCATTTAATATTTCAAGGAAGAGCATAATGACGGCAGCAAAAATCAAGTCAACCTCTACCTACCACAGAATTCTAAATGACCTGGCTGCCCTCAAATACTTTCAATACAAACCATCCTTTCATCCAGCTAAAGGAAGCCAGGTATTTATACTATCCGAATAAAAAATAGTTAGTACGTTATCAATTAGAGTGAACCGGAATTGTTGTTTTCAATTTCGGTTCACTTTTTGTATGTTTGACATATCAAAAGGGATTTCGAATCGATTGTGATTTAGACCCTGGTACCAAACTGGTACCATTACTTGAAAGAATCATTTAAAAAATTGATAGTGAGGCGGTTGTAATAGTAAAAAAACACCCTCCTCCTCTGCAATCAATGAAAAACAAAGGCCCCGATAAAATCGGGGCTTTTTGTTAGTGCATTCTTGCCGCGATTCGGGCACCTCAAATTGAAGCGGCTTGAATTGGATAACCCAGGCCGCTTTTTGCCATCATGATTTTGGTTTATTGAAAGATCAGGTTCTTCTCCTTTGCCTTTTCCTTTATCGCCTTTATCATCGCAGCATCCAGCATCGAGTCCGCCTCCTCTTTAGGCGTATTTGCTACAATATATTCCTGCCGCTTCTTATTTAGCGATTGAATCTCCTGTTGGATTTTTGCCCGTTCCTCCGATTTTTGCTTAATGTAAACCTGGCGCTCGGAGGTACTCATTCCTTTCATTTCCTGAGGCAAGTCTTCATCCTTTGCCTTGGCAACCACTTCCTCATTTTCTCTGGCGGCATCCACCAAATCCCAACTGGAATTGCGATAGGCATGGCTGCTCTTAGAAACCGCACGTTCAACTTTATTAGCCTGACCATAACTTCCTGCATTGCTATCTTGGATGGCTTGCATTTCCTTCTTCGATGCTCCACTGGCGCCATAGTACACATAAGTGTCATTCAACTTTTCATTCAGGGCGTTGATCCGATCATCGTAAGGAGTGGCGATGTATACCGTTTTACGATTTTGCTCAATACTCATGTAGGTACCATGGGTGATGTCGGCTCCCTCCTTCCAGCTCGTACGCAACCCTTCATCAAACGGGCCGCAATAAATCGTATTCACAACAACCCCTTTATCCCTGGCCAAGCCACAGGCAGTACGGAAGGCAATATTTCCCTGGGTAAAAGGTTCATTGCCGGCAATAAAAATCATCTTCAGGTCATTAGGCGAGGTGCTCCAGTTTAGCTGACGCAACGATGTGTTGATAACATGGCCGCAAAACTCACTTCCGCCATTGGTCGACAAGGAAAATAGCTTCTCCGAAATCAAATCCAAGTCATCCGTAAGGCCACTTACCTGCCGAATGTACCCCTCTTCCGAAGAGAGATTGTCATTTCCATATTCATATAGTGCAATCTTAATGGCAGGTCTTTTACCATCATTGCATTTAGCGGCTGCTAACTCATTCACAATTTTCCATAGTTGCGACTTGGCCTGATCGATCAGTCCATCCATACTGTTACTGGTGTCAAGCAACAACGCCAATTGAATGCTCTGATCCTTTACGGGTGGCGTTGGAATCGGTGCAAAGGCACTGAGATGCCAAAAGATAACGATGGAAGCAAGCGACAGGATTCGGTTCTTAACCGTACTGGTTCGGGTTTGTGTGGTTTTCATGATTTTGCTTTTGGTAAAGTTTACGCGAAAAAGGGGGCCAGGGTACTCAAACTTAGTGGCCAGCCGGTATCACAGGGCAAAACTACTGTCCCACTGAGCGAACACCCCATTTCAGCCTAGATGGCGAAAAATGCGTATACTTTATTGTAGTAACTTTCTGCCAGAAGTCATGAAAGCCAACATTTCGATGCTGATTCACGCACCTGATGCCGTCATTAAACCATGAGAGGTTATTTTACCATATCGACAATCTTCTTATTGTTTATCCTTTCTGGTTCCAGCCAAGCACAAGAGAAAGAAGAAAGCAAAAAGAATTCTTATAAGAGTCTTAAAAGTCGATCTTCACCAAGCTCCATTCAACAATTGCTGCAGGAAGCCACCGCCCTTAAGAATACCAATCCTTCCCAATCCCTTTCAAACATTCAGGAGGCCCTAGGCATGAGCCTTGCCCAGGGAGATGTATTCCAGGAAGCCCGGTGCTACCTGATGCTGGGTGAAATCAATGAAGGAATCCAGGAGTGGAGCCTGGCGCTAGACAACTATGAAAAAGCCTACCAAAAACTTCGCAGTCAATTCGAAAAGACAGCAGAATACAATCGGGCCTTACAAGGCCTGGGTATTACCAATCTAAAACTAGGAAATTATCAGGCAGCGCTAGCCTATTTTCAACAAACGTTGTCTCTTCGCCTTTCGGCAGATGAACTCATTGAACGCACCCTGGATATCTCAGAAGTATATTATCAAATGGGTAGTTACACCAAAGCGCTGGAGGCGATTGAAGAAATTACGGTGAACGTTCAGAAAGATGTAGTGGCCAGCAAAGTTCAAAATCAAAAGGCGAAAATTTATGCCCGGCTCAATGAGGTAGACAAAGCGAATGACTATTATCAATCCTCACAACGAAACTTGCGGGCGGCCGGAAGTGCCGTACCCAAAAAAGATGAGGAGTTAGCCATGCAATCCACGAAAGAGGAAATCTCGGAAGTGCTTCGCGAACAAAAGCGATACGATGAGGACATCTCACTGAGAAATCAATCCATTGATTATAATCTCGAGTCAAATAACCTCAAGGAGGTCTCGAAGGATAAAATTGAGTTAAGCAAATCGCTCGCTGCCAAAGGAGAAACCGGAAAAGCCATTCGCGAATTGGAAGAGGCTGCCACATTGGCCGATACCATCAATAATCCAAAAGAGCAGGCCAATGCCTTCCTGGCACTTGCCGATTTATTTGAAAAGAACGGGAGACCCACCGAAGCCCTTGCTACCTACAAAAAGTACAGCGAAGCGATGTCGCGCAACGAACAAATGAATCAAATCGTGGTGCAGGAGAAGGCGGAGCTCATTAAAAAACAAAAGGAAATCGAAGAACTAACAAAAACGATCGCATTAGGACAGCAGGAAGAGCAAACCACCTTGCAGCGGCAGCGCTTAATCATTTACGGATTGGTATTGATTCTGTTGATCATCACCGTAACTTCCTTCTTGATTTATAAAAATGCACAAGCCAGCAAGCGGGCCAACCAACTACTTGCGCTGAAATCCCTGCGCAGTCAAATGAATCCGCATTTTATCTTCAATGCGCTTAACTCCGTCAATCAATTTATTTCACAGAATGACGAACGAACAGCCAATAAGTTTCTTACTGAGTTTTCACGATTAATGCGCCTCGTGCTGGAAAACTCGCAGGAAGACTTTATTACCCTGCAAAAAGAAGAGGAGATCATTTCGCTTTACGTAAAACTGGAGCATTACCGGTTTCGAGATAAATTTGACTATTCCATTGAAGTGGATCCGGAACTCAACAAAGAATCCATTGAATTGCCTCCCATGCTGATACAACCCTACATTGAGAATGCCGTTTGGCACGGACTGCGCTACAAAGAAGAGAAGGGCAAACTGGATATACGCCTTCGTAAACGCAATGGCTATTTACAAATCCTTATTGAAGACGATGGCATCGGGCGCACAAGATCAACCCAATTGAAAACCCCAAATCAGAAGCGCCATAATTCAACAGGGTTAAAAAATATTCAGGAAAGACTATCCATTCTCAATACCGTATACAAAACCAACTATCAGGTGACTACAGAAGATAGCACACCTGATTCCGGTACGCGCGTTACAATTTCTATTCCGATTCAAAACGGGAAAGTATGAAGGCCATAATCATTGACGATGAAAAAGACAGCCGGACGATCTTGGCAAGTTACCTGAACAAGTATTGCCCGGACATCATCGTTAGCGGAGTTGGAGATTCTGTCTCTTCTGGTTTACAAGAAATCAAAAAACACAACCCTGATATTGTTTTTCTCGACATTGAAATGCCCTACGGCAATGGCTTTGATTTACTCGATAAAATTGAAGACATCCAATTTGAAACCGTTTTTGTCACCGCGTTCGACAATTATGCTATTCAAGCATTAAATCAAAGTGCCGCTTACTATTTACTGAAGCCCATTGATATCGATGAACTAATTAAAGCAGTAGACAAGATTCGGAAGGAACGAACCGAAGCGAACTACACGCAGCATGCCCGGGTGTTGATGGAAAACAAGCGCGGACCCAATCAGAAAGTAATGTTGCCTACGTTAGAGGGGTTTGAAATCGTGAACATCAACACCATTATGTACTGCGAAGCTGCCGATAATTTTACTAAATTCCATTTTGAACAAGACCAGCCGCTGCTGATTTGCCGGACACTCAAGTACTTCGAGGATGTCTTGAAAGATCATCGGTTTATTCGAATACATCGGTCGTACCTCATCAACCCCGATTTTGTAGTTCGCTACTCAAAAGGGAAAGGCGGCTCCGTTACCATGAAGAATAAGCAAGAGTTGGAGATATCGCCAAACAAGAAACAGGAATTCTTAAATCAATTTGAGTCTTAACGTGAATCCCAATGAAAACATGTGCGTGTCTTTTATTGATCCTGTTCGCCTGTAAACCAACCACCAGGTTAGGCGACATGATGGGGGTGCCAACAGAAAGTTCTTTAAAGGATACCCACTGGGTGGCGGTTGACCTGGGAGGCGAGCCTTTGAGTACGAATATCAAACGACCCTACTTGATTCTAAAAAGCCAGGACTCTATGGTGCAGGGTTTTGGTGGGTGCAATATGATTTCAGGGAATTATGAGACCTCCGGAAAAAAGCTCACCTTCGGTCAACTGATTTCTACAAAAATGTTCTGCGAGGATGCCAAAGACCTGGAACCTCACTTTCTAATGTTGTTAGGTGAAGTCACCGGCTTTTCAATTCGCGAACATGAATTAACGTTGCTTGCTGGCGATAAGATTTTGGCACACTTTCGGTCGGAAGGAGTCGCTAAGAATTGATCCTTTTAACCACTCAGGATTTATCCAGGAGTACATCAAGTTTGCCGGTTAAATAATCCGATTCGGTGGCAGGAAGATCCTTCGCCCGGGATTTGAATGCCGCATGTGAATTTGCCAGATACTCAATCCGCTGACCCTCATATGCGTGTTCCTCCATTCTCAACAGGTGATCATAGGGCCCTTGCGGTGAAATCAACTTAACAAAAACAGGAGCTGTTTCCACTGCGATAAACAACAGGATGATAAACCAGTTGGCCCACCAAATGGCACTACTAGTTGTGGTAATCCGATTCAATGCCTCCATCCTACTGGCCGGGCCATCAATTTTTTGATGCGCCAGGTTGGCTATGTTACCCTTGAGATTCTGGTCGAGCGCAGCAAGGGCAAGCCGCTTTTCAGAAATTAATTGATCATTTTTCTGCATTAGCTCGTGCAATTCCAAATCCGCTTTTTCAGCATCCGCCCTTTTCAGTTTATAAATGGGGCCGGCATTCCTTTGTTTGCTGCCGCCAGTTCCGTCCGCTTCTTCCCGGGCTATCCGATCAAGTTCATCGCGTTGCTGAGTCTTTAACTGTACTTCGGCCAGTAAACGTTCAATTTCTGCGTTCAAAGAATATTGCTCTTGCTGAAACCTCAATTTGATTTCATTCTCCTGGGCAGCAACGGTTTGTTGCTCCATGATCACCAGCTCTGCTTCGATCTCCTTTTCAAATATTTTCATTTCCAATGGCTTGGCTATAACCAGGGAGATTATAACGGCAAGGATAATCCTGGGTAGAGCAGTCAATAATTCTTTTCGGATGTTACCTTCTTTTCGCATACTCGACACGATGTATCGGTCCAAATTAAAAATCATGAATCCCCATACCAATCCTAACGCCCCGGCAATCCAGGCGTTGTCGAAGACGGTGAACAGGGCATACGCTGCCGCCAGGGAAGCAAATACACCGGTAAAAAAGATGGTTGCTCCGATGCCAACATATTTGCTTGATTCAGAAGCACACTTCTTTAATAGGGCAATGTGCACTCCGGAGCACATCCAAAAAAAATGCTTGAGTTTTTCCATGGAGAAGTAACGGAGAAAAAAATCGTTTGGTATAACGGTGGGGAAAAACAAGTTAAGTGCCAGTCTTTAAAAAGGCAAAGGCACAAAGAATTGCTACCTTACTCAATATGCCCCTGTTCCAAAGCGGACAGGGCAGTGTTCGGTTATATCCTAAATCGAAATACTAGCGCTTAAATTTATCCCGTAATTGCGCGAGCTTGTCTTCCATTGTCGCTTCGGGTTTCGATTGGGATGGTTTTGCTTTCTTTACACTGACGGTTGATCCAAAGGGATCACTTTTCATGGATAGAGCAATCCGCTTGCGGGCTATATCCACCTCCAACACGGTTACCTTAACTTTTTGCTGAACAGCAACAATCTGGCTTGGGTCTTTTACAAACTGATCACTCAAATGACTAATATGTACGAGACCATCCTGATGTACACCCACATCCACAAAAGCACCAAAAGCAGTAACGTTGGTAACGATCCCGGGTAAGCTCATCCCCACCTTTAAATCCTTAATTTCATGGACATTTTCCTGAAACGAAAAGACTTCAAACTTTTCACGTGGATCGCGACCTGGTTTTTCCAATTCCGAAAGAATATCCGTAAGAGTAGGCAGCCCTACTGTATCGGATACATAGTTCTTCAGATCCAGTTGCTTGCGCAACTCAGCCCGGGTCATTAACTCCTTTACCGAGCAGTTTAAGTCCTTTGCAAACTTTTCAACCAATTCGTATCGCTCGGGGTGTACTGCACTCGCATCAAGTGGATTTTTTGAATCCCGAATGCGCAGAAATCCTGCGCACTGTTCAAAAGCCTTTTCTCCCAGACGAGGAACCGCTCTCAATGCCTTCCTATCCGGAAAGGCACCGTGTTGATTGCGGTACTCAACTATGCTTTTTGCCAATTGTGGCCCCAATCCGGAAACGTAGGATAACAATTCTTTGCTGGCTGTATTTAATTCAACTCCCACCGAGTTTACACAGCTAACGACTACATCATCCAGGCCTGCCTTTAGTTTTGCCGGATCAACATCGTGTTGATATTGCCCCACCCCGATCGATTTGGGATCAATCTTCACCAATTCCGCCAGTGGATCTTTAAGTCTGCGACCAATCGAAACAGCACCCCGAACGGTAATATCATGATCGGGAAATTCCTCTCGGGCTACCTCGGAGGCGGAATAGACCGAAGCCCCGCTCTCGTTTACCATCACCACCAGGATGGCAGGCGGTAGCCCGATTCCTTTCACAAAGGTCTCCGTTTCCCGGCTGGCCGTGCCGTTGCCGATGGCAATGGCTTCAATCTTAAACCGGTCGCACAACCCAAGAATAACAGTTCCCGATTTGGCGACCTCCCGTTGCGGCTCGTTGGGGTAAATGACGGTATCGAAAAGCAATGCTCCTTGTTCATCCAGGCAAACCAATTTTGTGCCGGTACGAAATCCCGGATCCAATGCCAACACCCGTTTTTGTCCCAGGGGCGAAGCCAGCAACAGTTTTTTGAGATTGGCAGCAAATACCTGAATGGCTTCTACGTCCGCCTTCAGCTTACTCTCAACCCGAATCTCTGTCTCCAGGGAAGGCTTTATTAACCGCTTATAGGAGTCCTTAACAGCCTGTGCTACGTGTTGTCCGGCAATGGATGGAGCCTTAACAAATTGCTGTTCCAACAAACGAATGGCTTGATCTTCTGCTGGTGCAATATCCAGTGTAATGTAGCCCTCCTTTTCGGCTCTGCGCATGGCCAGCAACCGGTGGGATGGAGTTCTATTAATCGGCTCCTTGCAATCAAAATAGTCTTTAAATTTTTGTGCCTCCGCTGCCTCGGCTTTTGACTTAATCACTTTGGCTTCGATGATCCCTTCTCTCCAAAATAATTCCCGGATTCTTTGTCTGGCTTCGTGGTTTTCACTGATCCACTCTGCCATAATATCCCTGGCTCCTTCCAGCGCCTCTGTTTCACTGTTCACACCATTTTCTGGTTTAATAAAGAGCTTTACCAGGTTGTCCAGGTTTCCCGGGCGTTGTTCAAATAGTGAGACTGCCAGGGGTTCCAATCCCTTCTCTTTCGCAACGGAAGCGCGCGTCTTTCGCTTTGGTTTGAATGGCAAATAGATATCTTCCAATGCATGCAAGGTTTCAGCCATTTCAAGGGCTTTTGCTACCTCAGGCGTTAACTTTTCCTGCTTTTCGATGGATTTGAAAATAGACGCTCTGCGCTTCTCTAATTCAATCAATTGTTCGTGCCGGTCGCGGATGGCCGTAAGTACAACTTCATCCAGGCTTCCAGTCACTTCCTTTCGATACCGGGCCACGAAAGGAATGGTGGCCCCCGATTCCAACAATTCAATTACCCTCGTAACCTGATCGGCTTTTAAATTTAACTCGCTCGCAATCTTAATAGAATTCATTTTTATTAAAGACAAAATATCGGGCTGCGAATCAACAAAATATTTTGGAAAATTCAGACAATAGTTCGCTTGATGAATTTGTTAAGCTGCTGCTTTGGTTATAAAAAAGTAATGCCGGAATTGATATTCCGGCATTTTTACCAGGCATTAACTACCTTAAATTAAAGAGGCCTTATTTTGATGGATCGATAATAGACCGGAGCTCCGTGATCTTGCAACGAAATCGCACCCACTTTGGATTTATTCCAACCCAGATACCCTACCCACTTACTGCTTTGGTAGCGCTTATTATATTCTTCGCTCCCCTCTTCAAACTCAACAGTTTTCTCACCGTTTAGCCAATGCTCCACATGGCCATTATTATAGACGATGCGGGCTGTGTTCCACTCACCCACCGGCATCACTTTTTTGGTGGGTGGAGCTTCGAACATGTCGTAATTGGAACCCACTTTTTGAGCCTCGTTTAAAGCTCCGCCTTGCCAGCCGGCATCGTCCATTACCTGATACTCCGGGCCCGTTTCATAGTCATGTCCATACTCAGGACTTTCCACTACGTGATACAGGATACCACTATTCCCCCCGGGGGTAATTTTCCACTCAATACTCAATTCAAAATTACCAAAAGAGCGCGTAGTCATCAGCGACCCGCCATGATCTCCGGACCCTTCTCCGAATCCAGTGCCGTCACAAATGATCATTCCATCCTTCACACTCCACAGCGGGCCAATCGTATCATGGTTATATCGTTTCCATCCTGCCAGCGTGGAACCATCAAAAAGCAATTCCCAGCCAGCCGCTTTCTCTTCTTCCGTAAGTGCATTGGGCGTTGATTCCATTTCCTGTGTTGCCTCTTGCTGGGTTCCTGACTTGGTACAAGACAACACTGTAACCGCAAGCAGGACGATGATTACATTAATAAAATTGAGTCTCTTCATGGTTGATTTAGTTAAGGTTATTGAAAGATAACTAAATGCAGCGGTAACGGATAATTCAATTATGTGAATGGTTTGGGTACTGTTTTACAGCACATTATTTAACTGTTCTTTGATTTTCTCCAGCTCTTCCTTCATGATGACCACATATTTTTGCATTTCTGCATCGTTGGCTTTGCTGCCAATCGTATTGATTTCCCGGCCAATCTCCTGGGCAATGAAACCAAGCTTCTTGCCGTTGGACTGTTTCTCTTTAAGCATGTCCAGAAAATAATCCAGATGGGTTTTTAATCGTACCCGCTCCTCATGGATATCAAGCTTCTCAATATAAAAGATAATTTCCTGCTCCAGGCGGTTTGCATCAAACCCTTCATTGCCAAAAAATTCGTTAATGTTTCCTTTGATGCGATCCCGTACTTTCTCGATACGCTTCGGATCGATGACCTCCACCTCCTCCAGTCCTTTCCGTATGCTTTCAATATATGTACGCAATTTTACCTCCAACGATTTACCTTCGGCAATACGGAATGCATCGCAATGATCAATTGCTGTGTTCAACAATCTGACAACGCGATTCCATTCTTCAGGGTCGAGCTCCTCTTTGCCATTACTTTGAACGACATCCGGGGCACTTAAGGCTAATTGAAAAAGCGTGTCGTGACCGGCATGAACTTTGTCAGCTAGTTTTTTCAACTCCATGTAGTACGCCTCAAATAAGGTCTCGTTATACTGTTGCCGGATTTCTTGTTTCAGGCCAGCCTGAAAATCGATGGCCAGCGCAACTTTACCTCGTTCCAGGCGCTCGGCTATAAGGTTTCGCAATTCAAGTTCCTTTTCAGAATATTTTTTTGGAAGCCTGAGTGATAAATCGAGAAACTTCGAATTCAAACTTTTTACTTCAATCGTAAGTGTGCCCTCACCGGATGTAAGGGATGCCTGGCCAAAGCCTGTCATGGATTTAATCATATCTCCGCTGCGTAAAAATTACCTGCGAAGGTATCCATTTTTTTAATCCACCTGTTTGAATTTAGAAATCAAAGCCCAGCGTCACCATTACACGAGCATCCTTTACCTGATAATTCTCCACCGGCCAGGCAAGATCAAACTTCATGTAGTAACCCAACATCATGGTGCGCAAACCAAATCCATAACTGTAAAGCCACGGATTCAGGTATTCATTCAGCTCGATCAGGAACGGACTCCCGGACGGATCATCAGGCACCACTCTTTTGCGCACACTGGTACGCGCATTAAACGGAAGTGGCCCGGTCCAACTTGTGCCTACATCATAAAATGCGGTAAACTGAAGGTTCCGGAAGAAATTTGAAGCGATCGGTCCATTCGACAACGCTCGGATAAGCGGAATGCGAAACTCAGCATTAAGCATGGCTACACTATTGCCATACAGCGTTGCATAGTCAAAACCACGGATACTTGTGGCGAATTCCGAAAAGAGGATGTTCTCATTGTAGGTACCCACTGAATTGGTTAATGGGTTTTGTAACCCTTCGTAATTGATCGTATTTCCAAACCAGTTATCGATACCGCCTAATAAATAATATTTTGGCGAATTCCCTAAAAATGTTCCGGCATACCCACGAACGGCAAAGACAATTTCCCGATAAATTTTCTGGTAGTGCCGTACATCCATCGAAACTTGTGCAAAACTCTTTTGAGAATTACCAAAAGCCTCATAATGAATGGCACTGAACTTACCGCGCGTGCCCTCGATCAGGTTCATACCTGTAGTCAGTGAGTTATCATAGACTATTTCAAGCTTGCCACCACCATATCCTTGATATTGGGTGGGTTGAAATTCAGGAACTGGCTGGGGTTGTACAAATCCACGATCTAAAAATTGGGTAAACCCAACAAACGGCTTTAAGGTAATACGGGTACGTACGGACACAGGATACGACACACCAACCTCGATCTTTTGAAAGGAGTACTTTTGCTCTTCAATCTGACCAATACTTTCCTGAGGGGTTTCCCAAAAAATAACCTTGCGATCGAAGCGAACACTGTAATCGAATCGATTGGGTAAGTAATCCACCTGCGCATACACATCTCCGCTTTTAAAATCAAAAGCAGTCTGCAAGCCGCCTAAAAAACGGTAGTTATTCAAAATGTCATTCATCTGCGTTTCCAGTCTCATACTAAACCCACGCAGCGGGTCGACTACAAAACTGGTTACGAAGTTGTCATAACTAAACTTCGGTGAATAAGGGAAGGGTCCTGTTACCCGGTTTACTTCGCGTGCCTTCATGTAACGGGTTAAAAAAGTAGGACTGGGATCTTTTGCCCTCACCACTTCATCTTCAAATACATAGTCATCGGTATTTAATGGTTTTTCTTTGGGTACGGTTGGTTTCAAGGTATCAGCCTTCACCGGTTCCTCAAATTGGTAATCCTCGGTCTTAATAACGCTGGGTTGACCTTTAATTGAATCCAAGTTAATGGTAATACTCGGAGGTGGCGGATTCTGCTGGGTGGTGTCCTGTCGTTCTTTTAGGCGGGAGTTGATCAAATCTTTGATCGACATATTCTTTACTGGTTCCTGCTTTCGTTTTTCGGTTAAGGTCTTGGCTTGCTGAACTTCCTTTCTTCTTGAGGCTGGTGTAAATATCTGTTGCTCAAAATTGAAATTATTGAGAATGAAAATATCTTCTTGCAAATCCTTGGTGGTAACAATAGCGAAACGGCCCGTTCCAAAGTCCAGATCAAAATCCTTGATGCTGGCATTGAAGTTGGTGACCTGAGAATAAATGCCGGTTTGGCGGTTGAATTTGAAAAGGTTTACAATACCCCGCTGATCGCTGAGGTAGTAGAAGGTGTTCTCATCAAATGACTTAGGGTGGTAGTCGCGGCTTAATGTGTTGGTGATCCGGGCAACCTCCGTAACCGTTGTATCCAGGTTAAACATAAACAAATTATAACTGGAGGTTGACTTCGCGTAACTGGATAGGGGGGCTGAAATAGAATCTGATGTGCGGTTTGAGCTGAAGATGATTGTGTTTGAATTTGGAATAAAGGTGGGATCGAGGTCATCAAATAAATCATTCGTCAACCTTCGGGTGCGGTCTCGCCTGCTGCTGATCAAAAACAAATCATTCTGACCTTGCAAGTCAGCACTCAACACAGCAAGTCGGCCATTACCTGAGAAGCTAAAGCTGCGGATGTTGCTAAACCGGTCCAACTCACGGGGTAACTTGCTGCGGGTTACCAAATCATACAACCAAAACACATGTTGTCCGTCTTTCACACCAATCACGCCCAGCGTATTGGCATCGGCCCAACTTAACAGGGGGATGCTATGATCAACCGTTTGTTTAATGACGCGATTTCCACCATTCAGAATTACGGTTTCCTTTCCATTCTCCAACGACTTGACCTTTACGATAAATTTTCCACGGTCGTTCTCTGCATAGGCAATCTTATTTCCATCCGGACTAATCTTAACGGTGGTGAATACAACTGTTTTTCTGTGCTTGGGACTGAACAAAGTAGAATCAGACGGGTCTATGTAACTTTGCTGAACCCGGTTGCCCATGGTTTTGTAGTAATCCTCCCACTCCATCATGAGTTGCTTGAAGGGAATGCCCAGCGTAATTAAAACACTTTTTTCTTCGTTGCGGATGATCCGGGTATAATTGAGAATGTTGTTAATGCTGCTCTTCCCATATTTTTCAACGATAAAATTCCAAACCGATTGACCAAAATAGGCCGCATCCTGCCCGGTTAACTTATGAGGTTTTTTTCCCTTTTTGCCAAATACCAATTGCCGGGTAAAGTCATCCATCTCTTCATCCCAACCCCGGGCCACATATAACGAGGCTCCGTCTACAAACCAATCGGGCAAGTTCAGCAGTACTGCATTCTGGAACATGTCCTTCAAACTGCCACCAAACATCATCTCATTCAGCATCAGATCTGAGAATTTAAAGATCAATTCTTCCTTGAATTCCTCCAAGGTGCCGGGATGTGCAATCTCTACATAGGGTTTTATAAAATCTGTTTCACCACCTGAACTAAACTGGGTTTCATTTAACCCGATGTTGCTCTGCTGCAGATCAGTTACCGAGCTATAGAGAAATACTTTTGTTTTTTGGTATGGATAGAAGCCGATGAGGTCGGTGATGCGATCGAACTCTGATTCGAGGTATTCCAGTGCCTCCTGGGCAACTTTCTTCCGATCATCATAATAATGGACATCAAAATTTTCAGAACTCAGGTAGTTCCAGCGAAACTGTTTGTACTGGATACGGTTTTTCCCAAATGTTTCGAGGGCCTGTTGCCCCCAACCAGCCGTTACTGAAACAAAAATGAAGACACTACATGCTAAAAACCGAAACGGACCTCTCATACTACCTCACTAGGACTTCGAAAATAACGATTTAAACCTTGAAATATTGACATCTGGCTGGAATTCACCCCCACCGGATAACCAATTGGCCAACTGGGCCGAAAAATAAGGCGCCAGGCTTACTCCCTTGGTTCCCAAACCGTTAAAAATAACTACATTTTTTAACTCCGGGTAATACCCCATAATGGGTCTGCGGTCGGGGGTGGTAGGTCTAAACCCCCAATCTTGTTCTTCAACCTGATATGAAATTTTCATTAGCTCGATCAGTTTCTGCTCTAACTCCTGTCTACCTTCCTGAGTTATTGTATCCGATAGGTTTCTGGCTTCATACGTTGCACCAACTTTAAATAGAGAGCCCCAAGGCACTACATAAACACCCCGGTTGAAAATCAGTTCAGGTTGTTCACCCAATTGTATGGATATTGTTTCTCCCTTTAGAGGCCGGATGGGAACACCTCCAAAACTCCGGGAGTTTAAAATGGAAGTTCCGGTGCAAAGAATAATCTTCGCGGCTTTGTATTGGTGATATTGAACATAGGATTCATCAATTTTCAATTCTGATTCCTCAAATACAGCGAGTTGATATGCCTGAAGGCTCATGAGGTGATTTCGGATGGAATCAATAAAGGAATTTACGTCCAGATAGCCACCTTTTACGAGGATTCCTCCATACGGGTCATGAACCTGATGCCCGTAGGTACTGGTAGTAAACACCTGTTCAATGTAGTTCTTCATGTTCACCTGCACGCTTAGGCCCATCCACTCGTTTTGCTCTTCAACAGAAATAAACGGGCGGTAGATCGGTTGCGGATAGAAGAACCGACTCCCCAACCAATCTTCCATCGATCGATAAAAATGCATCAACTCCGGAAAGACCTTGTCTGCCATCCAGGTTCGGGTCAACAACTTTCCGGTAATCGGGTTGAACAAACCTGCCGCTTTGGCTGAGCTGCTGTTATTTTGTGGATCATCAAAAACAACAATGCGTTTGCCTTGTGCCAGCAACCGCATTGCCAAACACGAACCTGCCAGACCCTGGCCTACCACTATGTAATCTACAACTTGGATGGTTTACACTTTAAACACCAAAAATACAGAACTCTAAGTCGAACATCGGGTTTTATTAAAAGGAAGTACCTTTGCGTTGTCTATGATCCAAATTGAAAAATTCGAGTTTAATCCGTTCAGCGAAAACACCTATGTAGTCTACGATGAAACCGGAGAAGGGGTGGTAGTGGATCCGGGTTGTTACGAACCTCAAGAACAAAAGGCGCTGGCAAAGTTCATTGAAAACAAGAAAATCAAGATCCAATATCTATTAAATACCCACTGCCACATTGATCATGTATTGGGCAATGATTTTGTAAAAGAAAAATATAACGTGCCTTTTTTGATTCACAGGAAGGAAGAACCCGTCTTGCGATCAGTGAAAGCATATGCTCCGTCTTACGGCTTTGCCCGGTACAAGGAAGTTCTACCGGATCTCTATTTGGAGGAGGGGAAAGCGGTGACTTTTGGCAACACGTCCCTGGACGTGTTGTTTCTACCGGGACACGCTCCGGGGCACGTAGGATTTTATGATGCTTACTCCAAATCGTTGCTCAGTGGCGATGTGCTTTTTGAAGGGAGCATCGGCCGCACTGATCTGCCCGGTGGTGACCTTACTACCCTGCTCAATAGCATTCAACAAAAGATTTTCGCATTACCAGATGTTGTGACCGTGTATGCCGGCCATGGAAATACCACTACGGTGGGCGAAGAAAAAATATCGAATCCATTTTGTGCCCTCTCCCAACCCAAATGAAATGTTAAAACACGTGCCCAATGCACTGACGTGCGCCAACCTGGTTTGTGGATGTGTAGGCATTATTAGTGTTTTCACCACCCAGACGGAAGCCGCTTATTTTGTATGGGCAGCCTGCGTTTTTGATTTCTTTGATGGGTTTACTGCCCGTATTCTTAAGGTCTCATCGCCCATAGGGAAAGAACTCGATTCATTGGCGGATGTGGTGAGCTTTGGTGTGTTGCCTTCCCTCGCGATGTTCCGGTGGATTGAAAGCGAATCAACATCAGAATGGCTTCGCTACGGGGCGATTTTCATTGCCATTTTTTCTGCGCTTCGATTAGCCAAGTTTAACATTGACGAAAATCAGTCCGATTCATTTACGGGCGTGCCTACTCCCGCCAATGCTTTGTTTATAACAGGGCTGGTGTTCCTGCCATCAGGTACTCATTCTGTCATTTTCACTGAAACAGCCTTGATTATAATAACCATCGTCTTCTCATTACTATTAGTAGCGCCTGTTAAACTCTTCGCGCTAAAATTCAAAAATTATGGTTGGATTGGAAATGAAATCCGGTATGCTTTTCTTGGTTTGTCATCGGCCTTACTCCTATTTTTTCATGCCGGGGCATTACCTCTCATCATACTATCGTATATAGGAATCTCGTTACTAGGCAGGGTTTCGGGCATACAGAAAGTTTAAATCAACACGTGATTGGTATCCGATACATACTGGTTTGGGGGTTATTCCTGAGCGCCCACAATTTATGGGCGCAGACAGCTTCCGTCCTTCATACGGGAGCGTGGTATAAGTTTTCCGTTGCTGCCGATGGGGTGGCAAAAATTGATTACAATCTATTGCGTTCAGCGGGGATTAACCCGGATCAAATTGACCCCCGAAAAATCAGGATCTTTAGTGGACAGAATGGCATGTTACCCCAGGCTAACAACCTGCCCCGCAAGCAAGAGCTTACTGAAGTAGCCATCCAGGTGGCCGGTGAATCCGATGGCCAGTTCAATAGTAATGATTACATTTTGTTCTATGGTCAGGGTCCGGATTGGTATGAATATGATCCGGTCAAACAAACATTTCAATATGAGAACAATCTGTTTTCAGATAAGAACTATTACTTTTTGACAATTGGTCCGGAGACCGGAAAAAGAATCCTGCAACAGGAAAGTATTGCGGGTAATTATCCTCTGATTCAGCAATACGATGATTTTGCTTATTATGAAACGGAGCGGTATAACATCTTAAAATCGGGAAGGCATTGGTTTGGAGAACAATTTGATGCGATAACGGAGGCAACCATCCGATTTGAAATCCCCCATATTGTCGCTGGTTCTGACATTGGCGTAATCTCCCATGTCATGGCGCAGTCAACGAATAGTTCCTCGTTTCAGATATCGATCAACAACACCCCTGTTCTAACCCAGCCTATTACTCCCGTTCCCAATACTACCTATGGAATTAAAGGGGTGATTAAAGCTGATACAATAAAAATTTCAGAATCCCTGGTAGGCGCCTCTTCCCGATCTAGCCAGGATATTAAATATCAATTTACCCGTGGCACCGAAGGCCTTTCGGTTGGATACCTGGATTACTTCATCTTGAACTTAAAAAGAAACCTGGTGCTAAGTGCTGATCAAATGCTTGTTCGTTCCTCCGCCAGCTTGGCTAATCCAATATCAACCTTCCAGGTGACCGGGGCTTCCGCCAACACGCGGGTCTGGAACGTAAGCAATCCTGACGAAGTGGTGGAGCAAAAAATTTCTTTGACCGGCAATACGTTGTCTTTCTCCATCGAAACCGATGTGCTCCACAATTTTGCTGTTTTTAATTGGGATAAAGTAAAAATCGCCAAGGTGGAAGGGAAAGTCAACAATCAGAATCTGCGTGGATTACCTGCTCCGGAATTACTAATAATAACCCACTCCAGTTTACTCAGTGAAGCACAACGGCTGGCAGCGCACCGGTCATCGCATTCTGGAATAGAAACAGGAGTCGTCACCACCGATCAGATCTATCATGAATTCAGCGGAGGGAAGCAGGATGTTACGGCCATTCGGGATTTTATTCGGAGTCTCTTCGTCCAGACAGAAGCCAAACTGAAAAACGTTTTACTTTTTGGTCGCGGGTCGTATGATTATAAAGACCGGGTTCTCGGAAATACCAATTATGTCCCCATCTACGAATCGCGAAATTCACTCAGCCCATTGGAGACATATGGATCTGACGATTATTACACATTCCTGGAAGCTGAGGAAGGTGCCTGGTCGGAAAGCCCTGCAATAACTCACACCATGGATATTGGAATTGGCAGATTGCCCGTCAAGAATTTAACAGAAGCCAGGCAAGTGGTTGATAAGTTGATTGACTATGATAAAAACCCTGCTGGCTTTGGAGCCTGGCAAAATGAAATTTTGTTCGTGGCGGATGATGGCGATTTCAACATTCACAATAGTCAGGCTGATCAGCTGGCGAATGCTATTGAATTTCTCAATCCTGGGTTTACAACCAAAAAGTTCTTTCTGGATAATTTCGAACAAGAAACCCGCCCTAGCGGCCAGGTAAGTCCGCAAGCTAATACGGCATTAGATAAGGCCATTCACAAAGGTTCTTTGATTGTTAACTTTACGGGTCATGGTTCAGAACGCGTGTGGATGGATGAACGCATTTTGGATGAAACCTGGATTCAGGGATGGAAAAATGCACCTTACTATCCGTTGTTGGTAACGGCTACCTGTGAATTTGGCCGTCACGATGATCCATTTCAGATTACCAGTGGCGAAAAGACCTTGCTGCAAAAACGAAGTGGGTCTATAGGCCTGGTTACATCTGCGAGACCCGTTAACTCCAGTACCAATTTTACATTGAATCGGGCTTTCTACGAAGCGCTGTTTACGAAGTCCAATAATCAATACCGCGACCTGGGCACCATTTTCAAAGATACCAAGAATAATAGCATGAGCGGGGTTGCTAATCGAAACTTTTCTCTATTAGGAGATCCCTCCATGCGATTAGCCTTACCAGAAAATGAGGTCGTATTTGACGAAATCAAAACCGCTCAAGGTCTGTCTGAACTTCAGGGGCTTTCTCATATTGTGGTGAAAGGCCACATCGAAAAAGGGGCGGTAACTCAACCCTCATTTACCGGTGAACTAACTCTTACGCTCTTCGATGAAGAAGTAAATCAGGTAACATTAGGTGATGAAAACCCACCTTTCAACTACTCGACACGATCCAATCAATTATTTCGGGGCAAATCTTCTGTAAATCAGGGATTGTTTCAAATGGAGTTTATTATGCCCAGAAATATTTCGCCATCCTTAGTCTCCGGTAAATTCACAGCATCGGCTTTTGATCCTGCCGGCAAATTTGCGAATGGAAGTCAGATCAATGAGTTAATTGGCGGATTGAATCCGGATCCCCAACCCGACAACACACCACCGGTAATTAAATTGTATTTGGGAGATACCACGTTCATTCCGGGCGGCATCGTTGGTCCGGATACCAAAATTGTAGCCCGCCTCGCGGATGAAAGTGGTATTAACATCTCGGGGAATCCAGCCGGTCAGGAAATTATGGCATCCATCAATGGAGGCGATCCGTTCGATGTAAATAACTATTACACGGCCGATATAAACACATTTAAAAAGGGGGGTCTTGAATACCCGTTAAAAGGATTACCGAGCGGAAAACACACACTTACCCTATCGGCATCCGATACCTATAACAATAAGACCACTGCGCAGGTCGATTTTGTGGTTACCGAAGGGGTGCAAATTGAAATACAAGAGTTTAACAATTACCCTAACCCTTTTATTGAATCAACCACCCTGGAATTTACGCATACGAGGCCGGGTGAAGACCTTGAGGTTTATCTGACCATTTATGATATGATTGGTAACTCGATTTTAAGTCAAACCTATGAGGTGTTAGCCAGTCAATATCGGGTTACCCTCACAGATTGGGATGGAAAGTCAGCGGCTGGCACAAAATTAGGGCAGGGGATATATATAGGTAAACTCTCCGTTCGTTCCTTACTGGATGGATCGAAAAATGAGCATTTTACCAAGCTAATTATTCTGAATTAACTACATTTACCGTTTAGAACTTGATTATGAAGAGGTTAAGTACTTTCGTTGGAATCGCTATACTTTTTATGCCCCTTCTGGGATGGTCTCAAACCACATCGGGCGGGGGTACCTTAATTGGCCAGGATAGCTCCAACCGGGTAATCACAACGGCTGTCCCGTTCTTGACAATTACTCCTGATGCGAGAGCTGCCGGTATGGGCGATGCCGGTGTGGCAACTTCAGCCGATGTAAACTCAGCTTATTGGAATGCCGCCAAGCTGGTATTTATTGATGATGGTTTAGGGTATGGTGTTTCCGGCTCTTACACCCCTTGGCTGGGTAAGATTATTAACGATATGTACGTGTTCTATTTATCCGGTTTTTATCGGATCGGACGAGAGCAAAAGGTAGCCGCTTCCATGAAGTATTTTGATCTTGGAGAAATTCAATTCAAAGGAATCAACAACGAAGATCTGGGGCGTTTCAACCCACGGGAGTTTGCTTTTGACCTTACCTATTCAAGGCTGTTAACAGAAGAACTTTCCTTAGGCGGAGCCTTAAGATACATTCACTCAAATCTTACAGGGGCTTTATCCACTGGCAACATTGATGCGAGGCCGGGTAATTCGGTAGCGGTTGACCTTGGGATTTATTACAACAAACCTTTTGTGTCAAAAAACTCAACGCTTTCATTAGGAGCAGCCATCACCAATCTGGGGGCGAAGATCACTTATTCCGATGCTAATAATCGCGACTTTATACCCACTAATCTGCGTTGGGGTGGTGCTTATATGATTGAAATGGATCCAAAAAATAAAATAACGTTCGCCCTGGATTTCAATAAGTTGTTGGTGCCAAGTCCACCGCGCGATAATTCGACTCCTTTGCTGAGTGGTATTTTTGGCTCCTTCACGGATGCTACCGGTGGCTTCAGCGAAGAAATGCAGGAAATCATGATCTCGGGGGGAACGGAATACTGGTATAACAATACGTTTGCCGGAAGAATTGGATATTTCTACGAAGCTTTCTATAAGGGAAACCGCCAATACCTCACAGGTGGCGTGGGCTTCCGTTATCAAAAATTTGGAATAGACGTGGCCTATATTGTACCTACTAATCAACGCGAAAACGCACTGGCTGAAACCATTCGATTTACTTTGATGATGAATGTTGAAGGCAAAGCCCGTGATAATGATTCGGTTACAGATTGACGTATGCTGGATCGCAAATCGGCACCTCAGTTTGTCGAAGTAAAAGACTTTCAATTACCCCCCGCCAACATTGATGCATTATCGAATGGCATTAAGATTGTCAACTTCAATGAAGTAAATCAAGAGGCTGTCAAACTGGAGCTTGTCTTTGCCACAGGAAAATGGCACGAGCCTGAACGGGGCATTGCTCAGTTCACTGCGCAGATGTTAGAAAAGGGTACGTCTTCAAAAAATTCTTACCAGATTGCCGAACACTTTGATCGCTTCGGTGCTTCCATAGAAATCAATCCCGGGTTCGACTACACCACGGTTTCGCTGTATACACTTTCAAAAAATCTAAAAGATGTTTTGCCGCTTTTTTCAGAGATAACCCAAGCTCCCTCTTTTCCAGAATCAGAAATCAGTCTGGCCACCAGCATTACAAGGCAGAACCTCAAAATTAACAATGAGAAAACCAGTTATGTGGCCGGAAAGAAATTCCGCGAACTGATTTTCGGATCCCATCATCCGTATGGAAGTTCACTGGAAGAAAGTGATCTCATTGCGATTAACCGAAACAAGTTGATTGAATTTTTCAACAGCAAGTTCCGGCTACACGAGGTCTACCTTACCGGTCAATTGGAAAGGGCGTCATACGACAGGGTTAGAGAAGCGGTGTTGGGTTATTCTGCTAAAGGCTCAAATGGAATCAACAGAATTGTGAATGAAAGCACAGAAAGAAATCATTCTCTGTACAGTGAAAGACCAGACAGCATTCAATCTTCATTGCGTCTGGGTAAAAAGATTATCAATCGCAGCAGCCCCGATTACCCAACAATCACTCTTTTAAACCATCTTCTGGGGGGATATTTTGGTTCAAGGTTGATGAAAAACATTCGGGAGGAAAAGGGATTGACATATGGAATTCATTCATCCATCAGTGCATTAAAGCACGATGCATTTTTTGTGATTGGCACGGATGTTAACAAGGAAAACCGGAAGTCAGCGCTTGAAGAAATCAGAAAGGAAGTAGCTGCACTGAGCGAAAAACCCATCAATAGTACTGAATTTGAACTTGGCAGAAATCACTTGTTGGGCAGTTTGCAATTGGAAACAGCCAATCCTTTTGCAGTTATGGAAAAGATTAAGACAATACGCCTAAACCAACTATCCACTGATTTTTATTCCCAACTCTTTACTAACCTGCAAGAGACCGATTCAATTACACTTCAGGAAGTCGCTCAGAAATACCTGGGGGTTGATTCTTTGTTTGAAGTGAGTGTGGGCTAAAATTACCGCATAAAAAAACCCATTCTAGTTGGAATGGGTTTTAGTTAAAAAAAGAAGGCAACGACTTACTCTCCCGGGTTTTACCCTAGTACCATCAGCGCGGGTGGTCTTAACTGCTCTGTTCGGAATGGGAAGAGGTGATCCC